>NZ_FPBA01000002.1 GCF_900116515.1 Geodermatophilus amargosae | reverse complement strand
GCCATGAAGTAGCCCTGGTAGCGGGAGCGCTCCCGCGGCGGCACGATGTCGCCGATGATCGCCAGCGCCAGCGACATCAGGCCACCGGCGCCGATGCCCTGGACCGCGCGGAAGGCGGCCAGCTCGTACATCGACGTCGCCATGCCGCACAGCACCGAGCCGACGACGAAGACTGCGATGGCGAACAGGTAGAAGGGCCGCCGGCCGTAGATGTCGGAGAGCTTGCCGTAGAGCGGCGTGGAGATCGTCGACGTGATGAGGAACGCCGTGGTCGCCCAGGCCTGCAGGTCGTAGCCCTGCAGGTCGTCGGCGATGGTGCGGATCGCGGTCGCGACGACGGTCTGGTCGAGCGCCGCGAGGAACATCGCGACCATCAGCCCGACGATGATCGTGAGGATCTGCCGGTGGCTGAAGACGCCACTGGCGTCCGGCGCGGCGGCCGCCGCGCGGGCGTCCCTCCGGTCGTCCGCGCTGGCACGGGTGGTCTGGGTCATGGGTTCTCTCTCGGGACGGGGAGTGCGGAGGGGGAGCGGGGATCGGACGGCAGCGCTGCCGTGAGGTCGTCGAGCAGGCGCCCGAACAGGCCGGTGAGGGCGGCGAGGTCGGCGTCGGACCAGCCGGTGAGCATCGAGCAGAGCTGACTGGTGCGCTCCTCGGCCAGGCGCTCGACGGCGGCGCGGCCGGCGTCGGTCACGACCAGGCGGGTGGCGCGGCCGTCGGTCTCGTCGGCCACGCGCCGCACCAGGTCCTGCTCGACCAGCCACCCGACGTGCCGGCTGACCGTCGAGGGGTCGGCGTGCACGAGCTCGGCCAGTGCGCTCTGGCGCAGCGGCCCGAGGCGGGTCAGCGGGAACAGCAGGACCAGGGCGGCGCGCTCCCGGCCGTCGGTGGCGGCCGGGAGGCTCTTGAACGCGTGCACCAGGCGCATGAAGCGCGGCATCTGCTCCGAGAGCCTGCGGACCTCCGCCGTCCGCTCCGGCGACGGCGCGGTGGACGGGCCGGCGCCGGGGAGGGAGGAACTGGACACGGGGGCTCCGGGGGGCAGGAGGCGAAGACAGGTGGACGCTACAACTGGTTGCGGGACACATGCAACCAGTTGCAGCTTACATGCATCGGTGACGTGCGCGACAGGAACGGCGGAGGCGCCCGGAGCGCGCTGCCGGGAAGGGTCCGTCCCCCCGTGGCGTTGTCCGACCTGCACCTGATGCGCCGGACGTCCGGCGGCGCGGGTCCGACCCGGTGCGATCCTGGGGGCGGCGGCCCCGGTCGCCGCCTGCCGTCCCCTCACCTGGAAGAGAGCCGAGCGCGCCCGTGACCGCGACCCTCACGGACCTCCGGTCCCGGCTGGCCGCGCTGACCCTGGACGACGAGCACCGGCTCGGCCGGCGGCTCGAGGGCCTGAGGCGCACCCGCGACGACGCCGCTCGCGAGCGTGCGCTCGAGAAGATCGCCACCGACGTCACCGCCGCCGAGGAGCGCATCGCGCGCCGGCGGGCCGCCCTCCCGGTGATCACCTATCCCGAGCAGCTGCCGGTCAGTGCCCGTCGCGACGACATCGCCGCCGCCCTGCGCGAGAACCAGGTCGTCGTCGTCGCCGGGGAGACCGGCTCGGGCAAGACGACGCAGCTGCCCAAGATCGCCCTCGAGCTCGGCCGCGGCGTGCGGGGCCGGATCGGGCACACGCAGCCGCGCCGGATCGCCGCGCGCACGGTGGCCGAGCGGATCGCCGAGGAGCTCGACACGCCCCTGGGGGGCGCGGTGGGCTGGAAGGTCCGCTTCACCGACCAGGTCGGTGACGGCACGCTGGTCAAGCTCATGACCGATGGCGTCCTGCTGGCCGAGATCGCCCACGACCGGCTGCTGCGCCAGTACGACACGCTCATCATCGACGAGGCGCACGAGCGGAGCCTCAACATCGACTTCCTGCTGGGCTACCTGGCCCAGCTCCTGCCGCGCCGCCCCGACCTCAAGGTCGTCATCACCTCGGCCACCATCGACGTCGACCGGATCGCCAAGCACTTCGCAGGACTCGGTGACGGTGGGCAGAGTTCCGTGGACGGCGCCGACGTGCCCGTCGTCGAGGTCAGCGGCCGCACGTACCCGGTGGAGGTCCGCTACCGCCCCGTCGTCGACCCCGACGCCCCCGAGGGCGATCCGGCCGCCGACCCCGACCGCGACCAGGTCACCGCCATCGGCGACGCCGTCGAGGAGCTGGCGCACGAGGGCCCGGGGGACGTGCTGGTGTTCCTCGCCGGCGAGCGCGAGATCCGCGACACCGCCGACGCTCTCGCCGAGCGCTTCCCCGGCGTCGAGGTGCTGCCGCTCTACTCCCGCCTGTCGGCCGCCGACCAGCACCGGGTCTTCCAGCCGCACACCGGCCGCCGCGTCGTGCTGGCCACCAACGTCGCCGAGACGTCGCTGACCGTGCCCGGCATCCGCTACGTCGTCGACCCCGGGACCGCGCGCATCTCCCGCTACAGCGCGCGGACGAAGGTGCAGCGGCTGCCCATCGAGCCGGTCAGCCAGGCGTCGGCGCGGCAGCGCTCGGGCCGCTGCGGGCGCGTGGCCGAGGGCGTCGCGATCCGCCTGTACACCGAGGAGGACTTCGAGGGCCGGCCCGAGTACACCGACCCGGAGATCCTCCGCACCAGCCTGGCGTCGGTGCTGCTGCAGATGGCCGCGCTCGACCTCGGTGCGGTCGAGGACTTCCCGTTCGTCGACCCGCCGGACCGGCGTGCGATCGCCGACGGCCGCGCCCTGCTCGAGGAGCTCGGCGCCCTGGACGCCGAGGGGCGGCTGACCGAGACCGGGCGCGCCCTCGCCCAGCTCCCGCTCGACCCCCGCCTCGGCCGCATGGTGGTCGAGGCCGACCGGCGCGGCGTCCTCGAGGAGGTGCTCGTCGTCGCGGCGGGCCTGACGATCCAGGACCCGCGCGAGCGGCCGAGTGAGCACCAGCAGGCCGCCGACGAGATGCACGCGCGGTTCGCCGACGAGCACTCCGACTTCCTCACGCTGCTCAACCTCTGGCGGTACCTGACCGAGCAGCAGGAGGCGCTCTCCGGCAGCGCGTTCCGCCGCACGGTCAAGCGCGAGTTCCTCCACTACCTGCGCATCCGCGAGTGGCAGGACCTGCACGGCCAGCTGCGCGGCACCGCCCGCCGCCTCGGCATGACCCCCGGCGCGCTCGCCGCGGAGCCCGACGAGCGCGGGATCTCCGTCGCCCTGCTCGCCGGGCTGCTGTCCCAGGTCGGCCTGCAGGTGGAGGACTCCCGGGGCGGCAAGGACGCACCCCGCCGCCGTGGCGGGCGCGAGTACCTGGGCGCCCGCGGTGCCCGGTTCGTCATCGCCCCGGGCACCCCGCTGGCGAAGAAGCCGCCGCGCTGGGTCGTGGCCGCCGAGCTCGTGGAGACCAGCCGGCTGTTCGCCCGGACGGTGGCGCGCGTCGACCCCGACGACGTCGAGCGGCTTGCCGGGCACCTGGTCAGGCGCGAGTACTCCGAGCCGCGGTGGGACGCCAAGCGCGGCTCCGTCGTCGCCACCGAGCGCGTGACGCTGTTCGGCATCCCGCTGGTCGTCGGCCGGCGCGTGCAGTACGGCTCGATCGACCCCGTCGTCTCCCGGGAGCTGTTCGTCCGGCACGCGCTCGTCCAGGGCGAGTGGACGACGCACCACCGGTTCTGGGCCGAGAACCAGCGCGCGATCGAGCGGGTCGCCGAGCTGGAGGAGCGGGCTCGCCGCCGTGACATCCGGGTCGACGACGAGACGCTGTTCGAGCTCTACGACGCGCGCATCCCCGCCGACGTCGTCTCCACCCGGCACTTCGACCGGTGGTGGAAGTCCGCGCGCCGCGCGACGCCGGACCTGCTCACCCTCACCCCGGAGGTGCTCACCAACGCGGCCGCGGCCGGGCAGGTGCGCGTCGAGGACTTCCCCGACGAGGTGCCGCTGACGCAGGGGCTCACCCTGCCGCTCTCCTACGCCTTCGCCCCCGGTTCCCCGCAGGACGGCGTCACCGTCGACGTCCCGCTGGCGGTGCTCGACGCCGTCGCCGAGCGGACGTCGGGGGAGTCGCTGGCCTTCACCGTCCCCGGCCTGCGGGAGGAGCTGGTGACGGCGCTGCTGCGGACGCTGCCCAAGCAGCTGCGCCGGGCGCTGGTGCCGATCCCCGACCGCGTGCGCGAGGTCCTGCCGCGGATCAGCCCCACCGAGCCGCTGCTCCCGGCGCTGGAGCGCGAGCTGCGCCGGTCCGCGGCCGTCGTCGTCCCGCCGGACGCCTGGGCGCCCGCGGAGGTGCCCGCACACCTGCGGGCGACGTTCCGCGTGCTCGACGACGGCGGGCGCGAGCTCGCGCGGGGCAAGGAGCTCGGCTCGCTGCGCGCCCGGGTCGCCCCGGCCAGCCGCGCGAGCCTGGCCCGGGCCGCCTCCGACCTCGAGCGCACCGGGCTGACCGCCTGGACGATCGGCGAGCTGCCGCGCACCGTCCAGGTGCGCCGCGGCGGTCACGTGGTCACCGCCTACCCCGCGCTGGTCGACGAGGGGGCGGCGGCCGGCGTCCGGGTGGTGGCCACCGAGGCCGAGGCCACCCGGCTGACCTGGCGGGGCGCGCGCCGGCTGCTCGTGCTCGTCGCGGGCTCGCCGACCCGGCAGGTGGTCAAGGGCCTCGGCCCGAGGAGCCGCCTGGCGCTGCAGTTCAACCCCGACGGCGAGATCCCGGCGCTGGTCGACGACTGCGTCGACGCCGCGGCCGACGAGCTGCTCGCCGCTGCCGGCGGGCCGCCGCGGGACGAGGCGGCGTTCGCCGCCCTGGTGGCGACGGCGAAGCAGCAGCTGCTGCCGATCACGCAGGACGCCGTCCGGCGGGTCGAGGAGGTGCTGACCCAGGCCCGCGAGGTCGCCGTCGCCATCGGTGCCGCGCCGGGCCGGCGGGTCCCCGAGGCCGCGATCGCCGACCTGCGCCGGCAGATGGCCGGCCTGCTGCACCGCGGCTTCGTCGCCGATGCCGGCCGTCTGCGGCTGCCCGACCTGGTCCGCTACCTCCGGGGCATGGCGCTGCGGCTGGAGAAGCTCCCGGCCAACGCGGTGCGCGACGCGCTGTGGACGGAGCAGGTCGCCGCGGTCACCGCCGAGTACGAGCAGCTGCGGCGCGAGGTGCCGCCCACGGGCGCGCCGGACGACCCGGTCGCTCGCATCCGCTGGATGGTCGAGGACCTGCGCGTGGGCCTGTTCGCCCAGCAGCTCGGCATGCCGCGGCCCATCTCCGAGCAGCGCGTCTACAAGGCGATCGACGCCCTGACCGCGTAGCCGGCTGCGGACCGCTCAGGCGGACGGGGCCTCGATCGCGCCGTCCGGGGACCTGGGCTGGTCGCGGAGCAGCGCCGAGATCCGCTGGCGGGTGACGCCGAACATCGCGGCGATCCGGTTGATGCTGACCTGCTCGGCCTGCAGGGCCCGGGCCTGCGCCCTGCGCCACGACGACCCGGCGCCGGCCAGCGCGGACAGCACCGTGGAGATGCGCTCGACGACGAGCGGGCGTGACTCGCCGGAGACGATGTCGAGCCAGGTCTGCCCGGAGCGGCGCTGGGCGAGCAGCTGCTCGGCGCGCGTCCGGGCGTCCTCGAGCTCGCCCGCGCACCGGTCGATCTCGCGCACGAGCTGCTCCAGCGCCGCGACGGCGGTGTCCTCGGGATCACCCCCGGGCTGTGCCGGGGGAGGTGCGCGCCAGGCCTGCGAAGGTCGTACACGACTCAGTTGGACACCGCCGACATGTCGTCGCCGGGTTGCAAGGGGAGACGATGTCGACACTCACCACACGGGTGGACCTGCCGGCGTCGGCACGCAGCGTCCCGGTGGCCCGCCACCTCGTGCGTGAGGTCCTGCGGGCCTGGCGTGCTCCCCAGGACACCGGCGACGTCGCGCTCCTGGTGACCGAGGTCGTGGCCAACGTCGTCGACCACGCCGGCGGGGACGGGTTGCTGGCGCTGGAGCTGGAGTACTCCGACGGCTGGCTGTGCATCGCCGTGTCCGACGGTTCGGCCATCCGCCCGGTGGTGGGGGAGCTGCGCGGTGACCAGCCGCGCGGCCGGGGGATGCAGATCGTCGACGCGATCGCCGACCGCTGGGGTGTCGAGGACGTCGACGGCGGCAAGCGGGTCTGGTTCGTGCTCGCGCCCGGGCCGGGCTCCGGAGTTTGACCGCCGGGCCGTCCGGGGAGGGCTGGGGAGACCGAAGCCGTTCGACGGATGGAGACAGGATGAGCGAGCCCACCAGCGACACCGAGGCAGCCGGCGAGGGCCTGTCCGACGAGGAGATGGTCGAGACCGTCGCCGGCCAGACCGACAGCGCCTCGGGTCACGCGTACAAGGCCGGCAAGGACTGGGACGGCGACGCCAGCCAGACGCCCGCGCCCCCGGACACGGACGCGTAGCAGAGCGACCATCGGCCCCGGCCCGGGGCTCACCCCGAGCGTGCGAGGGGTGAGGGGGCCGGGGTCCTTCCACCGCCCGGCACCGGCCGGGCGGGAGGTGCCCATGACGACGACGTCCCCCCGCCCGCCCCGGGCGGCCGGTCCACCGGCCGGACCTGCGCCGCTCGCCGTGCTGCGGCCGGTGCGCACGGCCACCCGCTACGCCGTGCGCCACGGGCTCCCGGCGGTCTACCTCGCCCGTGCCGCCCGCCGCGGCGACCCCGTCGGCCTCCTGCTGCGCGACCGGGCGTCCCGCGAGGACCCCTACGACCTCTACGAGCGGCTGCGCGCCCGCGGGCCGCTGTCCCGCAGCGCGCTCGGCCCGGTGACCACCTCGCACGCCGTCGCCACCGAGGTGCTGCGCTCGGACGCCGCCGGGGTGGGGTGGGACCGCTCGCAGGCCCCCGCGCTGATCCGGTGGGCGCTGCGCTTCGGCGACGAGCTGGACGCCACCGGCGTGGCCGAGCCGCCGTCGATGCTGGTCACCGACCCGCCCGGCCACACCCGCTTCCGCCGGCTGGTCAGCCGGGCCTTCACGCCGCGCGCCACGCTGGCCTCCGAGCCGATGGTGCAGCGCACCGCCGAGGCCCTGCTCGACCGGCTGACCGGCCGCGGCGACGTCGTCGACCTGGTCGAGGCCTACGCCGCGCAGCTGCCGGTGCTCGTTATCGCCGACCTGCTCGGCGTCCCCGTCGAGCGGCGCGAGGACTTCCTGCGCTGGGGCGCCGCCGCGGCCGCCACCCTCGACCCCGGGCTGCCGCTGCGCCGGTACCTGGCCGCCGAGCGCGGGCTGCGGGCCATGCACGCCTTCCTGCGCGGGCACTTCGACCGGCTGCGGCGGGACCCCGGCGAGGACCTGGTCAGCCGGCTGGTCACGCTCCCCGAGGACGAGGCGCTGACCGAGCGCGAGCTGCACGCCACGGTGATGCTGCTGCTCGGCGCCGGCTTCGAGACCACCGTCAACCTGCTGGGCAACGCCGTCGTCCTGCTCGACGCCCACCGCGACCAGTGGGACGCCCTGCGTGCGGACCCGGCGGGCTGGGACGGCGCGGTCGAGGAGGTGCTGCGCCACGACAGCCCGGTGCAGCTGACCGGCCGCACCATCACCCGGGGGACCGAGGTCGCGGGGACGCGGCTGCCGGCCGGCACCCGGGTGACGCTGCTGCTGGGCGCGGCCAACCGGGATCCGGGGGTGTTCGGCGACCCGGCCCGCTTCGACGTCACCCGCGCCAACGCCCGGGACCACCTGGCCTTCTCCGGCGGCATCCACTACTGCCTCGGGGCGGGCCTCGCCCGGCTCGAGGGCGTGGTCGGACTGCGCGTGCTCAGCGAGCGCTTCCCGCGGCTGCGCGTGGCCGGCCGCCCCGTCCGCCGCGACCTGCAGACCCTCCGCGGCTTCGAGACCCTCCCCGTCCGCCTCGGCTGAGCGCCGGCCGCGTCAGCGGTGGGGAGGCAGCATCCCGGCGCCGACCGTGGCGTTGGTGGCCTCGTCGACGAGGATGAACCGGCCGGTGACCCGGTTGCGGTTGTAGTCGTCGACGAACAGCGGCTGGGTGGTCCGCAGCTTCACGCGCCCGATGTCGTTGAGGCCGAGCTCGCCGGCCTCCAGGTCGCGGTGCAGCGTGTTGACGTCGAGCCGGTAGGTCAGCTCCTTGACCATCGCGCGCACCGTGCGGGTCGTGTGCTTGACCGCCAGCCGCTGGCGCGGCCGTAAGGGCTCGTCGGCCATCCAGCAGACGAGGGCGTCGAGGTCCTGGGTCGCCTGCGGCACGTTGCCCGGGCGGCACAGCAGGTCGCCGCGGGAGACGTCGAGGTCGTCGGCGAGGCGCACCGTCACCGCCATCGGCGCGAAGGCCTCCTCGACCGGGCCGCGCGGGCCGTCGATGGCGGCGACCGTCGTCGTCAGGCCGCTGGGCAGGACCTGCACCTCGTCGCCGGTGCGGAGCACGCCGCTGGCCATGGTCCCGGCGTACCCGCGGTAGTCGTGGAACGCGTCGGACTGCGGCCGCACGACGTACTGCACGGGGAAGCGCACGTCGACGAGGTTGCGGTCGCTGGCCACGTGCACGTGCTCAAGGTGGTGCAGCAGCGAGGGGCCCTGGTACCAGGGGGCCTTCTCCGACTGGCTGACGACGTTGTCGCCGTGCAGCGCCGAGATCGGGACGACGGTCAGGTCGGGGACGTCGAGCCGCGCGGCGAAGGCGCTGAACTCGTCGCTGATGGCCTCGAAGGTCTCCTGCGACCAGTCGACGAGGTCCATCTTGTTCACCGCGACCACCAGGTGCGGCACCCGCAGCAGCGAGGCGAGAAAGGCGTGCCGCCGGCTCTGCTCGAGCATCCCCTTGCGGGCGTCGACCAGCACGATCGCGAGGTCGGCCGTGGAGGCGCCGGTGACCATGTTGCGCGTGTACTGCACGTGCCCGGGGGTGTCGGCCAGGATGAACGTCCGCCGCGGGGTGCTGAAGTACCGGTAGGCGACGTCGATGGTGATGCCCTGCTCGCGCTCGGCGCGCAGGCCGTCGGTGAGCAGCGCCAGGTCGACGTAGTCGCCCTTGCTCGCCCGCTCGATCGCCGCGTACTGGTCCTCGTAGACGGCCTTGCTGTCATAGAGGAGCCGGCCGATCAGCGTGCTCTTGCCGTCGTCGACCGACCCGGCCGTGGCGATGCGGATGATGTCCTTGCGGGCCGTCGCCAGCTCGGCCGCCTGCGCGGCGGCGGGGGAGTGGACGTCGACGGCGGACTGCTCGGACATGGCCTCCATCATCCCCAGCCGGTTCCCGGCGCGGCGGCCGGGGCCGGAACGGGGGACGCTGGTGTGAGCGGTGCCACCAGGGTCCGCGGAGGGGGGCGGCGTGGGCGGCTTGGTGATCTTCGTGCCGTTCCTGCTGGTGGTCGTCGCCGGCTACGCGGTCGCCTACGTCGTCGCGGAGGCGCTGGGCGTCGCCGCGCCCGAGGCGGTCGCCTGGCCGGCCGGGTTCCTGCTGCTCGCCGTGACCGTCGTCGTGCTGCTCCGCTACCACCGCCGGCGCAGCGCGCGAGCGCGCCGCGGGGAACGGCGAGGCCCGCTCAGAAGTAGCCCTCCTTCTTCCGGTCCTCCATCGCGGCGTCGCTGACCTTGTCGTCGCCGCGGGTGGCGCCGCGCTCGGTCATCCGGGTCACCGCGATCTCGGCGATGACGTCGGCGACCGTCGTCGCCTGCGAGCGCACCGCGGCGGTGAGGTTGGCGTCGCCGACGGTCCGGTAGCGGACGGTCTCCCGGGACGTCTGCTCGCCCTCGCGGGGCTGCACGAACTCGTTGACGGCGTAGAGCATCCCCTGCCGCTCGACGACCTCCCGCTCCTGCGCCAGGTACAGCGCGGGGATCTCGATGCCCTCGCGCGCGATGTACTGCCAGATGTCGAGTTCGGTCCAGTTCGACAGCGGGAAGACGCGGATCGACTCGCCCAGGTGGATCCGGCCGTTGTAGATGTCCCAGAGCTCCGGGCGCTGGTTCTTCGGGTCCCACTGGCCGAACTCGTCGCGGAAGGAGAACACCCGCTCCTTGGCCCGGGCCTTGTCCTCGTCGCGGCGCGCACCGCCGAACAGCGCCGTGAAGCCGTGCTCCTCGACCGCCTCGAGCAGGACCGGCGTCTGGATCCGGTTGCGGGAGCCGTTGGGCTCCTCCCTGACCAGGCCGCGGGCCATCGCGTCGGGCACGGAGGCGACGACCAGCTCGACGCCGAGCTCGGCGACCCGCTTGTCGCGGAACTCCAGGACGTCGGGGAAGTTCAGCCCGGTGTCCACGTGCATCACCGGGAACGGGATGCGCGCCGGCGCGAACGCCTTGCGTGCCAGCTCCAGCATGACGATGGAGTCCTTGCCGCCGGAGAACAGCAGCACCGGGCGCTCGAGCTCGGCGGCCACCTCGCGGATGACGTGGATCGACTCGGCCTCGAGCGTCTCCAACTGGGTGAGCCGGTAGTCGGGGGTCGTCACCCTCCCAGTGTCCGTCACGCCGCTGAGGAGCCCGGCCCGGCCCCTCGCCCGGCCCTCGGCCGCCCGGCGCGCCCCTCAGCGGACCGCGGCCAGGAGGCCGGCGGCCAGCTCCGGGCGGCACACCAGCAGGTCCGGCAGCGAGGGGTCGGACTCGTTGTAGCGCAGCGGTGACCCGTCCAGCCGCAGCGCCGTCAGCCCCGCCGCCAGGGCGATGGCGACGGGCGCGGCGGAGTCCCACTGGTACATCCCGCCGGCGTGCACGTAGGCGTCCACCTCGCCGCGCACGACCGCGGTCACCTTGAACCCGGCGGAGCCCAGCGGCACCAGCTCGCCGCCCACCGCGCCGGCGGCTGCGTCGGCCTGCGCGGGCGGGCGGGTGCGGCTGACCGCGATCCGGGGCGCCCGGACGACCGCCGGCGGCAGCGCCGGGGCCGGGTCGGTCACGAGCACCTCCCCGACGGCGGGCAGCGCCACGGCGGCGGCGGTCAGCGTCCCGCCGGCCCACAGCGCCACGTGCACGGCGAAGTCGGACCGGTCCGTCTCGCCGTACTCGCGGGTGCCGTCGAGCGGGTCGACGATCCACACCCGCCCGGCCTCGAGCCGGCTGCGGTCGTCGGCCGCCTCCTCGCTGAAGACGACGTCGTCGGGACGCTCGGCGGCGAGGACGGCGGTGATCGCCTCCTGGGCCGCGGCGTCGCCGGCGTCGCCGAGCGCCCGCCCGGTCAGCCCGCCCGCGCGCAGCCGCACGAGCACGTCCGCGGCCGCCCGCGCGGCGGTGGCGGCGACCTCGACGTCCCTCACTCCCCGCTCCCGGGGGCGGTCGCGTCCGTGGGCCGCGACGGCGGCGCGTGCCGGCCCGAGGCGTCGGTGACCTGCGCGAAGTACTCGGCGCGCAGCTCCTCCCGGGGCAGGACGAAGACCGCCCGTGCCTCGACCAGCGGACGGTCCGGCTCGTCCGCCGGCGCGATCGTGCCGGTGACGACGGACTTGCGGCCGCCGGCCTCGGTCACCCGGGCGCGGCAGACGACGGGGGTGTCCAGCGGCACCGGGCGGCGGTAGTCCAGCTCCAGCCGGGCGGTCATGCCCCACAGGCCCGCGCGGATCGTCGCCGCGCCCAGCACCTGGTCCATCACCAGTCCGCTCATCCCGCCGTGCAGGTAGCCGGGTGGCCCCTCGTAGGCCAGGCCGAAGACAGCCTCGCCCACGACGCCACCGGGCTCCTCGCGCAGCCGCAGCGGCGGGGCGACCGCGCTGCCCAGCCCGGTCACCGGGTTGTAGACGCGGCGGAACTGCACCGGGTCGTCGAGCACGGACAGCCGGCCGGGCGGGCGGACCTCGGCGCCCAGCCGGCCGGTCACCTCCCGCACGACCGCGGCGACCGCGGACAGCTCGGCGGCCGGGACCGACGTGCGCACCGAGGCGTCGACCAGGCCGCGCAGGGCCCCGCCGAGGTCGGCGACGGCGTCCATCAGGACGGCGTCGTACGGGGCTCCTCCGCTGTCAGTGCTCACCCGCGGACGGTAGCCCCGCGGGGTCGGCGGGCCGGCCGGGGGCACCGCCGGGCAGTCCCCACGCCCCGCTCGCCGGGGAACTGCCCGGGACCCCGTCGGGCAGCTCGGGACCGGAGCGCGGCAGCCGCACGGTGAAGGTCGCGCCTCGTCCGGGCGCGGTGTCGAGGTGCACGTCGCCCCCGTGCGCCGCCACGAGCGAGGCCACGATCGACAGCCCGAGCCCCGTCCCCCCGGCCCCCCGGCTGCGCGAGGCGTCGGCACGGTAGAAGCGCTCGAAGACCCGGGCGGCGTCCCCGGGCGCCAGGCCGGGGCCCTCGTCGGCCACCCGCAGCACCACCCGGTCGCCGCCGTCGCTGGTGTCCTCGCCGATCGAGACGGTGACCCGGGCCGTATCGGCGGTGTGCACCAGCGCGTTGGTCACCAGGTTGCCCACGACCTGGCGCAGCCGGGCCTCGTCGCCGAGGACCACCGGCACCTCGGTGAGCGAGTCGTCCAGGTGCAGGCTGACCGGCCGGTCGGGCTGCAGGACGCGAGCGTCGTGGACGGCGTCACTGGCGACCTCGGCGAGATCGACGGGGGCGATGTCCAGCGGCCGCTGCTGGTCGAGCCGGGCGAGCTGCAGCAGGTCCTCGACCAGCACGCCCATCCGGCCGCCCTCGCTCTCGATGCGCTGCATGAGGCGGGCGACCCCCTCGGGGTTGGTGACCGCGCCCTGGCGGTACAGCTCGGCGAACCCGCGGATCGAGGTCAGCGGGGTGCGCAGCTCGTGGCTGGCGTCGGCGACGAACCGGCGCATCCGCTCCTCCGACGCCCGGGCCTGTTCCTCGGAGGCCTGCTGGGACCGGAATGCGCTCTCGATCCGGGAGAGCATCCCGTTGAGGGCCCGGGACAGCCGGCCGACCTCCGTGCGGTCGTCACCGTCGGGCACGCGCTGGGACAGGTCACCGGCGGCGATCGCCTGGGCGGTGCGCTCCACCTCTGCCAGCGGGCGCAGGCTGCTGCCCACCAGCCAGTACCCGGTCACGCCCAGCGCGACCAGCACGACGAGTCCGACGACGATCTCGATGCGCCCCAGCTGGGCGATCACCCTGTCGTCGCGGTCGAGGTCCCCGCCGACGACGACGGTCGTCCCGTCGGGCAGCCGTACGGCCGCGACCCGCCAGTACGTGTCGCCGTCGCCGGAGGTCACGGTCTCCGCCCTGGGGCCGTCGGGGCCGCCGCCCTCGCCACGCGGACCGCCGGCACTCGTGGCGAGGACGGCGATCTCGGCCACCTCCTCGGCGTCGAGGTCGGGCAGCTCATCGGTACGGAGCGGGCCGGAGACCACGACCGGGTCCTCGTCACCGGGCACGACGCAGGCCAGGTAGGTATCGCTGTCGGGGTCCACGAACCGCAGGTCCCCACCGCGATAGCAGCCGGCCAGGACGCCCTCGACGGCCCGCATGTCGCGCACGGTGCGCTCGAGCTGCTGGTCGAGCTGGACGACCAGGTAGCGCTTGAGCAGGGAGGTCGCCGTCACCCCGGTGGCGACGAGAGCCATCGCCACGAGGACCAGCAGCACCGCGACGAGCGTGATCCGCAGCGGCACCCGCGGGAGGCGGGGGCCGCTGCGCACGGCTGCTCCGGGGAGCCCGGCGGGTGTGCTCACGCGCCGCGTGGCAGCCGCAGGGTGTAGCCCACCCCGCGGATGGTGTGCAGCAGGCGCGGCTCGGTGGTGTCCACCTTACGCCGCAGGTAGGAGATGTAGGACTCGACGACGTTGGCCTCGCCGTTGAAGTCGTAGTTCCACACGTGGTCGAGGATCTGCGCCTTCGACAGCACCCGCCCGGCGTTGGCCATGAGGTAGCGCAGCAGCTTGAACTCGGTGGGGGACAGGCTGACCACCTGCCCGGCCTTGACCACCTCGTGCGACTCCTCGTCGAGCTCGATGTCGGCGAAGGTGAGCCGGCTGGTCTCGGCGGCGCGTTGCTGGCCGGTGCTGCGGCGCAGCACCGCCCGGATGCGCGCGAGGACCTCGTCGAGGCTGAACGGCTTGGTCACGTAGTCGTCGCCGCCGAGGGTGAGCCCGGAGACCTTGTCCTCGGCCGCGTCGCGCGCGGTGAGGAACAGCACCGGCGTGTGCCGGCCGCTCTCCCGCAGGCGGCGGACGACGCCGAAGCCGTCCAGGCCCGGCATCATGACGTCGAGCACCAGCAGGTCGGGGCGGAAGGTCGAGGCCATGGCCAGCGCCTGCTGCCCGTCGGCGGCCGTCGCTACCTCGAACCCGGCGTAGCGCAGGCTCGCGGAGAGCAGCTCGCGGATGTTCGGCTCGTCGTCGACCACCAGGAGCCGCGCCTCCGGCGCGGAGGGTCGAGCGCTGCGGGCTCCCGTCACGACAACTCCCGTCGGACGCCTGGCTGCTGTGGTCATGCTCTCAGGATCCGCGCTGGGGCTGCAGTCGCACTGGACGCCACCTGTGAGTTCCCTGTGGGTGACCGTCCCCGGGAGGCTCAGCCGGAGGGGGACTCAGCCGGAGGGGGACATGGCGCGGCCGCGCCGCCAGTAGCCGATCGCGTGGTGCTGGGCGCGCGTGAGTCCCCAGCGGCTGCGCAGGTCGGCCCGCACCGCGCGCACGGCGGCCGACTCGGCGGCCACCCACGCGAACACGTCGTCGCCGGCCGGGCGATCGAGCGCGGCGACGGCGTCGGCGAGCAGCGTGCTCTCCCCCGGAGGCGTGCCGCCGCGGTGCAGCCAGCGCACCTCGACCCCCGGCGGCCGGGCGAGCGTCTGCTCCTCCTCGGGGCCGGCCACCTCGACCAGGGCGACGCCGCGCGAGGCCGGGTCGGCCGCGGCCAGGATCCGGCTGATCGCCGGCAGCGCCGTCTCGTCCCCGGCGAGCAGCAGCGTGCCGGCCGGACGGTCCCCCAGCGCGCCGCTGCCGGCCACGCCGAGCAGGGCGCCGGGAGCCGCGGCGCCGGCCCACGCGGCGGCCGGTCCGTCACCGTGCAGCACGAAGTCCACGTCCACCTCCCCGCGACCGGGGTCCTGCCGGCGGGCGGTGTAGCTGCGCAGGCTGATGCCGTGCGACCCGGCCGGCCAGACGATCCGCCCGTCGCGCGCCACGGCGGGCCAGCGCGGGTCCGGATCGCCCACCCGGGGTACCAGGAGGTTGACGGTGGGCCCGGTCGCGGCGACGGCGTCCGGCGTCCCCGAGAGCACGACGCGGCGCACCGACGGCGTGACCTCGACGACCGAGACGACGGTGAGGACGTCGACGGGTCGGGGACTGCCCGGGAGGTGGGCCTCCCCCTCGGAGGGCCGCCCCACGGGAGGGCCGCCCTGGGGCCGGCTGCCGGCGGGTTCTGTCACGGCGGCGAGCGTAGGGACCGGGCGCGGCAGGGGCCGACCCGGCCGACCCCGGGGGAATGAGGTCGACCGGGCCGGCGATCGAGGACGAGGCACCTCACTGAGCGTCACTGCTGCTCGACTCTCAGCAGCAGATTTGCCCGATCGCTCCCCGTCGGTGACCACGCTACGTGAGCGGGGCGGTTCTGCCACCGCACGAGCGGGTGATGCACCCTGCCGCGGGAGTGATCTACGTCGCCCGGTGGGCGTGTACGTCCCCCCGGCGCGCCCATGTGTGTCCCCGACGGACCCCGGGCACCGGGGAGGCACGACTCGATGCTCGTGCCGGAAGACCACGGAGGTCCGACAGATGGCCGATGACCTGGAGAAGGGTGACCACGTCACCTGGAACAGCCACGGCAGCAAGGCCGAGGGGACCGTCACCAGGAAGATCACGGAGGAGACGGAGGCGGGGGGCCGGAAGGTGAAGGCCAGCTCCGACGACCCCCAGTACGAGGTCAAGAGCGACAAGAGCGGCAACACGGCGGTGCACAAGCCGTCCGCGCTCGAGAAGGAGTAGGAGGAACCCATGAGCGAGATGGACGACCGGTTCGCCGGTGTGTCGTCGCGGAGCACCAAGCACAACCCGCGGCTCGACGAGGAACTCGAGCACGAGATCCAGGGGATGCTCAAGGCCGAGCACGCCACGCGCTCGGAGGAGTTCCGCGAGGTGGAGCCGGTGGCCGAGGGCGAGCCCGACCTCACCGCCAACCCCTCCGGCACCCTGGTGGGCGGGGTCCCGGTGGGGATGACCGAGGAAGCCGTCGTGGCCCGTGCCGAACTGGCGCGCTGGCTGGTGCGGGCCGACTTCCCCGCTGACGGACCCGGCCTGGTCGAGGCCGCGCTCGACCACCGGGCGCCCGACGCCATCGTCGAGGAGCTCCAGCGGCTGCCCGAGGGCGAGACCTACGAGCGGATCGGCGACGTCGCCCGCGCGCTGGGGTACCCGACCGAGACCTGACGAGCAGGACCCGCAGGGGGCTCAGGAGCCGGTGCGCTCCTGGGCCCCCTCGTCGTTCCCGTCCTCGGCGATCTCCTCCCGGCCGCGCCGCCGGAAGAGCTTCGAGCCGGGGAAGCCCTTCACCACCTCGCGGATGTCCTGCATCGTGTCGACCAGGTCGTGCACGTCGGTGCCGACGTCGCCGAGGGACTCGAGCACCGGCATCATGCTCTCGTCCAGGTGGGTCACCAGGGTCGGCAGCCGGTCGACGAGGGTGACCAGGGCCTCGACCTCGTGCGGCTCCAGCGTCTCGGCCAGCCGGCGCACCGACGGCACCAGCCGGGCCAGCGGCTCCTCGTAGCCGGCGAGCAGCGGGTCGATCCGCCCGACCAGTCCCTCGGCCCCGCCGACCGCGCCCTCGGCCCGCTCCACCGTCCCCTGCGCCCGGTCGGTGATGGCGTCCACGGCGCCGATGGCGGCGTCGGCTTTCTGCTGGGTGGCCTCCACGGCGCCGATGGCGGCGTCGGCCTTGTGCTGGGTCGCTTCGACGGCGCCGATGGCGGCGTCGGCCTTGTGCTGGGTCGCCTCGACGGCGCCGATGGCGGCGTCGGCCTTCTGCTGGGTGGCCTCGACGGCGCCGATGGCCCCGTCGGCACGCTGCTGGGTCCGCTCGACGTTCCCGATCGCGGTGTCGGCGCGCTCCTGGGTCTTCTCGACGTTGCCGATGGCGTCGTCGGCCCTCCGCTGGGTCTCGCCCACCGCGGAGATGGCCCGGTCGGCCGCCTGGATCGTGGAGCCGGCACCGGCGACGAGGGTGTCGGCGCGCCGGCGGGTGGAGTCCAGTGCGGTCACCGCGTCGTCCACCCGGTCGACCAGGCCCTCCGCGCGGCCCACCACGGCGTCGGCCCGGTCCAGCAGCCCCTCGAGCCGGCCCACCGCCGCCGCCACCCGGGGCACCAGCGCGAGCGCCTCGGCGACCCCCTCGCGCAGGCTCTCGACGGCGGTGAAGACGTCGGACGGACCGGGGATCGACGGGAGTCTCACGGGCCGACGCTACGTCCGGACGGGGTGCCCTGCCGCCCCGAGCAGCCGGTTCCCGCCCGAACGGGGGCCCGGGCGACGGGCTCCTCCGGCGGGTCACGTCGCGGATGACCGGTCCTCGGAGGCCTGCGGCCGTATCGTTGAGTGCTGCCGCGCGTGCAGCGCGCGACGACACGGACGGCTTGGCACGCCACGACGATGGGATGTCGACACCGGTGGGGGACGAGCGGGGGCGGGACGGGCGGGGCGCGGGCCGCGGCGCGCCCGGTCCGGTGACCGTCGAGCAGCTGCTGGCCCGCCAGGGCGGCGCCACGGGCCGCCGGGCCGCGCGGCGCACCGGCGAGGTGCCCATCCCGCTCGAGCCCGGTGAGTCGCTGCCCCCGCACCGGGGCCCCCTCCCGCCCGTGCCGGGTGCACCGGCCGCACCGGAGGCGGTCCGGCAGGAGCGGCCGGACCCGGCCGCCGCGCTCGAGGACTCCGTCGGTCCCCGTCGCGGGCTGCCGCCGGTCCCGGGCGCCGCGGCCGGTGTCCAGCGCTCCGCCCCCGTCCCGCCGCTGCCCCCGCTCGGCGGGGCCGCCCGGCCCCAGCCGGTGCCGCCGCTGCCCGGCACGCCTCGCGACCAGGCTGTCCACCGGTCGGGCCCGGTGCCGCCGTTGCCGGCCGTCCACCGGTCGGGTCCGGTGCCTCCGCTGCCCGGGACCCCGGCCTCCGGGCTCCAGTACTCGCGACCGGTCCCGCCGCTGCCCGGCACCGGCGGGGTCCAGTACTCCCGGCCGGTCCCGCCGCTGCCCGGCCGCCCCGCGCGCCCGCCGATCCCCGGCCTCGACGGCCCGGCGATGTCCGGTGCCGGCAGCACCCGGCGCCCGCTCGCCGACCGCCCGCCGCGCAGCCCCGGACGCCGGCGGCTCGTCCGCGCCGCCGTGGTCCTCGGCGTGCTGCTGGGCCTCGTCGTCGGCTACCACGCCGGTCTCTACGCCTACGTCGACCGCAGCATCGCCCGCGTCGGCGCGCTGGCCCCCGAGGGCCCGGAGGTGATCGCCCTGCAGTTGCAGGAGGGTGCGACCACCTACCTCGTCGTCGGCACCGACCTGCCCGGCACCGACGGCCCGGCGTCGGTGACCACGATGCTGGTGCACGTGGCCGCCCGGGAGGACCGCGCCGTGCTGGTCAGCGTGCCGCCGACCGCGCTGGTCGACACCCCCGGCTGCCGGGCCGACGACGGCTCGCTGCGTGAGCCGGTGTCCGAGGCCTTCGCGACGTCGCTGCTGGCCGGCGGCCCGGCGTGCATGGTGCGCGCGGTGCAGCAGATGTCCGGGCTGCGCGTCGACCACTACCTCGCCGTCGACCTCGGCCGGCTGCCCGCCATGGTCGACGCCGTCGGCGGGGTGAGCGTCTGCCTGCCCACCGCCGGCCCGGCCGACGCCGCGTCCGCCGCCCCGCTGCCGGCCGGCACCTCGGAGCTGACCGGCGCCCAGGCCACCCGCTACCTCGCGCCGGGGGACGCCGGGTCCGACGTCACGGGTGTCGCCGCCGCCGAGCGGAGCCAGCAGCTGCTGTCGGCCACGCTGCGCTCGGCGCTGACCGTCGGGACGCTCGCCAACACCTACGAGCTCACCCGCTTCCTGACCCGCGCCGCGGACGCCCTCACCGTCGACGAGCAGACGACGCTCGGCGACCTGCGCACGCTGGCCTCCGCGCTCGGCGGCCTCGAGGGCGACGCCGTGCAGCGCGCCAGCCTGCCGGTGGCGCAGGTCGGCTACGTGCCGGCCGGCAGCGACCAGGCGTACGTGCTGCTCGACGGCGCGGCCACCCGCGCGCTGTTCGACGGCGTCATCGAGGACAGCGCCGTTCCCGCCGAGCCGACCGCCCCGGTCGCCGCGGCCGCCACGGCTCCCCTCGAGGATCCCGCTGCCGCCGCTGCCCCGGCCGCCGAGGGCCCCGCGGTCGACACCGGCGCCGAGCAGGCGCCCGCGAGCCCGGCCGCGCAGCCGCTGTCCGTGGCACCGGCCGCGGTCCGTGTCGACGTCCTCAACGCCACCGCCACCAGCGGGCTGGCCGGCACCGTGGGCGACCTGCTGCGCCAGCAGGGCTTCACGGTGGGAGAGGTCGGCAACGAGCGCGGCACGGTCAACCAGACCGTCGTCCGCCACGGGCCCGGGGTCGTCGAGCAGGCCCGCACCGTGGCCGCCGCCGTCCCCGGCGCGGTCCTGCAGCCCAGCGACGCCATCGGCGAGACCGTGCAGCTGGTGCTCGGCCCCGGCTACTCCGGCGTCGTCCCGGTCCAGGTCCCCGCTCCCGCTGCGGCCGTGGCGCCGGCGCCGGCCGCCGAGACCACCACCGCGGCGGCTCGCACCACCAGCGCGGGCCCCGTCCGCTGCAGCTGAGCGGCGCCCTCGCGTGTACACGCGGCGCGCGCCACACCGGCTCTGCAGACGACGAGGGCCGCCGCGGGAGTCCCGCGGCGGCCCTCGTCTGGCCCCCCTGCAGGGGGGCCTCACTCAGCCGAAGCGGCCCGAGATGTAGTCCTCGGTGGCCTTCTGGTCGGGGTTGCTGAAGATCTTCTCGGTCGGGTTGAACTCGATCAGCCGACCGGGCTGACCCACCCCGTTGAGGTTGAAGAAGCCGGTGGACGTGCTCACCCGCGCCGCCTGCTGCATGTTGTGCGTGACGATCACGATGGTGAAGCGGTCCTTCAGCTCGGCCATCAGGTCCTCGATGGCGAGCGTCGAGATGGGGTCGAGGGCCGAGCAGGGCTCGTCCATGAGCAGCACGTCGGGCTCGACCGCGATCGCGCGGGCGATGCACAGCCGCTGCTGCTGACCACCGGACAGGCCCGAGCCGGGCCGGTCGAGACGGTCCTTGACCTCGTTCCACAGGTTCGCGCCGCGCAGCGAGCGCTCGACCAGGTCGTCGGCCTCGGACTTCTTCATCTTCTTGCTGTTGAGCCGGTTGCCGGCGATGACGTTGTCGTAGATCGACATCGTCGGGAACGGGTTGGGCCGCTGGAAGACCATGCCGATCTGCCGGCGGACGTCGACCGGGTCGGTGTCCGAGCCGTAGAGGTCCTGGCCGTCCATGACGACCTTGCCCTCGACGCGGGCGCCGGGGATGACCTCGTGCATGCGGTTGAGCGAGCGCAGGAAGGTCGACTTCCCGCAGCCCGACGGCCCGATCAGCGCGGTGATGCTGCGCGGCTCGATGGAGACGTTGACGCCCTCCACGGCGAGGAAGTTGCCGTAGTAGATGTTGAGGTCGCTGACCTCGATGCGCTTGGCCACGTGGAGATCCTCCGGGTCGGGGGTCGGGTCAGCGACCGGTCTTGGGGGCGAACAGACGGCTGATCAGGCGGGCCACGACGTTGAGGACCATCACCAGGATGATGAGGACGAGCGCCGCCGTCCAGGCCCGGTCCAGGAACGCCTGGGTGGCGGTGCCCGGCTGGGTGAGCTGGTAGAAGGCGAACACGGGCAGCGTCGCCATCCGTCCGTCGAACGGGTTGAGGTTGGTGCCGGTGATCAGGCCCACCGTCACCAGCAGCGGCGCGGTCTCACCCACGACGCGGGCGACGGCCAGGGTGATGCCGGTGCCCAGCCCCGCGACGGCGGTCGGCAGGACGACCTTGACGACCGTGCGCCACTTCGGCACGCCCAGGGCGTAGCTGGCCTCGCGCAGCTCGTTGGGGACGAGCTTGAGGACCTCCTCGCAGGAGCGCACGACGACCGGGATCATCAGCACCGAGAGCGCCACGGCCCCCATGACGCCGAGCCGGACGTCGTTGCCGAAGACCAGCGTGAACAGCGCGAAGGCGAACAGACCGGCCACGATCGACGGGATGCCGGTCATGACGTCGACGAAGAACGTGATCGCCCGCTTGAGCCGGCCGGAGCCGTACTCGACGAGGTAGATCGCGGTGAGCAGGCCGATCGGCACCGAGATGACGGCGGCCAGCGCGGTGATGACCACCGTGCCGAGGATGGCGTGGTAGGCGCCGCCGCCCTCGCCGACCACCCGGAACATCGAGTTGCTGAAGAACGCGCCGTCGAAGCGCGCCAGGCCCTTGTCGAGCACGGTGTAGACGAGCGAGACGAGCGGCACCATCGCCACGGCGAAGGCCGTGGTGACCAGCGCGGTGACGAGCCGGTCGGTGGCCTTGCGACGGCCCTCGACGACCCGGGACCCGACGTACACGGCCAGCGCGCCCAGGATCGCGCCGTAGATCACGGTGAGGGCGATGCTGAAGCCGGTGAGGGCCGACAGCAGCGCACCCAGCGCGATCCCGGCGACGTAGAGCCCGAGCGCGGCGAACCGGGGCAGCCGGCGTCGCGGGCGGATCGAGCCGCTGGGCGGCTCCTTCGTGACCCGGACGGGGGACTGGGTCTCGGTGCTCATCAGTTGGCTCCGGAGAAGTCGGCGCGCCGGTTGACGATCCAGCGGGCGAGCATGTTGACCGCGAGCGTGATGACGAACAGCACCAGGCCGCTGGCGATCAGGACGTTGACCCCGAGGCCGGTGGCCTCGGGGAACCGCAGGGCGATGTTCGACGCGATCGTCGAGGGGTTGGAGCTGCCGATCAGGTTGAGCGTGGCGCCGGCACCGCCGGACAGGACGATTGCCACGGCCATCGTCTCGCCCAGGGCCCGCCCGAGGCCGAGCATGGCGCCGGCGATGACGCCGGACTTGCCGTAGGGCAGCACCGCCATCTTGATCATCTCCCAGCGCGTCGCGCCGAGGGCCAGGGCGGCCTCGCGGTGCAGCGCCGGCGCCTGGCTGAAGACCTCGCGGGCGATGGCCGAGATGATCGGCAGGATCATGACCGCCAGCACCAGGCCGACGGTCAGCATCGTGCGCCCGCTGGCGGAGGCCGGCCCGGCGAAGAACGGGATCCAGCTCAGGTGGTCGGCGGCCCAGACGTGGAAGGGCACCAGCGTCGGCGCGAGGACCGCGAGGCCCCAGAAGCCGTAGACGACGCTCGGGATGGCCGCGAGCAGGTCGATCACGTAGCCCATGCCCGCAGCGACCCGCCGGGGCGCGTAGTAGGTGATGTAGAGCGCGATGCCCACCGCGAGGGGGGTGGCGACGAGCAGGGCGAGGACGGCGCCGAGGAGCGTCCCGAGGATGAGGGGGCCGACGTACCCGGCCAGGCCCTCGCCGCCGGGGATGTCCTCCGACGGGGCGGTGAGAGCCGGGATCGCCTCGCTGATGAGGAAGGCGGCCACGCCGGCCAGGACGAGCAGGATGAAGATGCCGGAGCCCTTGGCGCTGCCGGCGAAGATGCGGTCACCGGGCCGGCGCACGACGCGCTGCTTCGGGGGTTCGGTCGGGGCCTTCGTGGCGGTCACCGCTGCTCCGGGTGGTCGATCGGTGGTGCGGGGAGTGCCCGTCTCCGGGCGGGGCGGTGACCCGGGGCGTCATCGACGCCCCGGGCCACCTGGTGGCGTGCTCGGTCAGCCGGCGGCGGTGATGGCGTCGACCGCGGTCTGCGCCTGCTCGCGCAGGGTGTCGGAGATCGGCGCGTTGCCGGCGTTCTCACCGGCGGCCTGCTGGCCGTCCTCGCTGATCACGTAGGACATGAAGGCCTTGACGTTGTCGGCGGTCGCCTGGTCGTCGTACTCGACGCAGCCCACGTGGTAGCTCACCAGGACGACCGGGTACTCGCCCGAGCCCTCGGTCTGGCGGTTGACCTCGATGGCGAAGTCGTACTCGCCGCGGCCCTCGAGCGCCGGCGAGTTCTCGACCACGGCCGCCGCGGACTCGGGGGTCGGGGCGACGAACTCGCTGCCCACGCCGACGTTGACGACACCGAGCTCACCGGCGCGGCTGGCGTCGGCGTAGGTGACGGCGCCGGCCGTGCTCTCGACGACGCCCACGACGCCGGAGGTGCCGTTGGCGGCCTCGCCGCCGGGCAGCGGCCACACGCCGTCGGGCTCGGCGGTCCACACGTCACCGGCCGTCTGGAACAGGTAGTCGGTGAAGTTGTCCGTGGTGCCCGAGTCGTCACCGCGGTGCACGGGGGTGATGGCCGTGTCGGGGAGCTGCGCGTCCGGGTTCGCCTCGGCGATGGCCGGGTCGTTCCAGGTGGTGATCTGACCGGTGAAGATCCGGGCGATCGTGTCGGGCGAGAGGTTGAGCTCGTCGACGCCCTCGAGGTTGAAGATCACCGCGATCGGCGAGATGTAGTTGGGCAGCTCGAAGACCTCGCCGCCACCGCAGCGCTCCTGCGCAGCGGTCAGCTCCTCCTCGTCGAGGGGGGCGTCGGAGCCCGCGAAGTCGGTGGCGCCGCTGATGAACTGCTCGCGGCCGCCGCCGGAGCCGACCGGGTCGTAGCTGAAGCTGACCTCGGGGTACTCGCCCTCGAAGCCGGCCTGCCAGGCCTCCATCGCCGCCTGCTGGCTGCTGGCGCCGGCGCCGACGAGGTCGCCGCTCAGCTCCGCGGCGCTCGACCCGCTGCCGCCGCCCCCGCCCGAGGAGCTGTTGGTCTCGTTCGCGGCGCCGCACGCGGCGAGCGCGAGGGTGCTGGTCAGCGCCGTGCTGAGGACGACGGCGCGCGACCTGGTGCTGAGCTTCAACCCAGTGCCTTTCGGAAGGGGGACCCGGACCTCGTTGCCGGGCACGGTGGGACCAACGAAGAGGGACGGTAGGCAGCCGAGGTGGCCGGTCCCGGGTCGCTCGGTGAACGAGCGGTGAACGCCCGCGGAGGCTTTCCCGACCGGGTGAGAACGGCGTCACGTCGAGCAGGTGAACCCGGGCGTTTCCTGTGGCGGCGGACACCCGCGGTGCGGGAGGAAGGACCGTTTGCACCCGGTCCGGGGATCAGGGAGTGCGCCGCCAGGAGACGTCGACGGCGTACGGCGTGAAGCCGGTGCGCCCGTAGAGGGCCACCGCGGCGCTGTTGTCCTCCTCGACGTAGAGGAGCACCTCGTCGAGCCCGCGCCCGCGCAGGTGCGCCAAGCCGCGGACGGTGAGTGCCCGGCCCAGCCCGAGCCCCTGGGTGTCGGGGTCGATGCCGAGCACGTACACCTCGCCGACGGCGTCCGGGCCGGCGTCGCCGGGCGGGTGCACCTTGGTCCAGTGCGCGCCGAGCAGCGTGCCGCCGGCGTCCCGGTCGCCCCGCCAGGCGAGCAGGAACCCGGCCGGGTCGAACCAGGGCTCGGCCTCGCGCAGCTCCAGGTCCTCCGGGGTCCACGCGCCCTGCTCCGGGTGCGCGGCGAAGGCCCGGGCGTTGAGCCGCAGCCAGGCCGCCTCGTCGCGGCCGGGACGGAAGGCGGCCACCGACACCCCGGCCGGGAGCGCCGGGCCCTCGGTGAGGTCGGCGTCGCCGAGCGGGCGGCGCATCTGCAGCAGCACGCGGGCCCGGGTGTAGCCGCGGCCGGTGGCCAGTGCGGTGGCGGCCGGCAGGTCGCCGTGCGCCCAGACGCGGAGCGGGCGGCCGGCCGCGAGTTCCTCGAGCCGGGTGAGCAGCGCCCGCCCGGTCCCGCGCCGCCGGGCGCCGGGGGCGACGACGAGCTCGGCCTCGGCGTCCTCGGTGCCGTCGCCGAGCTCGAGCCGGGCGTATCCGGTCACCGCGCCGTCGGCGTCGGTGGCCAGGACGTCGTGGCCACCGGGCGGGCCGCCGTGCTGCAGCCGCAGCTCGGCCTCCTCCGACAGCGGGCGCACGCCGTCGGCCTCGGCCGCCGCGCGCAGCAGCGCGAGGACGGCCGCGGTCCGCGCGGGGTCGAGCCGCGCGGAGCCGGAGACGGCGGCGGCGCTCAGAGCAGCGGAGCGGTGTCGCGCGCGTCGGACACGGTGGTCGTGACGGGCTCCTCCGCCTGGGCGCGGGCGGCCGCGGCGGTGGCGTCGGCGACGTGCTGGTCGAGCTTGTAGCCCACGTTGCGGACCGTGCCGATCAGGGCCTCGTGCTCGGTGCCCAGCTTGGCGCGCAGCCGGCGCACGTGGACGTCGACGGTGCGGGTGCCGCCGAAGTAGTCGTAGCCCCAGATCTCCTGCAGCAGCTGGGCGCGGGAGAAGACCCGGCCCGGGTGCTGGGCGAGGTACTTGAGGAGCTCGAACTCCTTGTACGTGAGGTCGAGCGGGCGGCCGCGGAGCTTGGCCGAGTAGCTGTGCTCGTCGATGACCAGCTCGCCGGCCTGGGTGACCCCGCCGTCGGCGCCGTCGGCCGGGGTGGCCGCGGCCAGCCGGCGGGCGGTGGCCCACTTCAGCCGGGCGTCGACCTCGGCCGGCCCGGCGGTGTCGAGCAGGACGTCGTCGACGCCCCAGTCGGCCGACAGCGCGACCAGCCCGCCCTCCGAGAGGACCGCGACGAGGGCGGAGGCGACCCCGGTGGAGGACAGCAGGCCGCACAGCGTCCGGGCCTGGATGAGGTCGTGGCGGGCGTCGACGAGCACGACGTCGCCGGAGTCGCCGTCGAGCAGGCTCGACAGTTCGGGGGCCACGACGCGCACCTGGTGGCCGAGCAGGCCCAGGGCGGGCAGCACCTCGGTCGTGGCCTGACGCGCCGCGGTCATGAGCACGAGTCGCATGTCGTCTCCTCGGGGAGGGCGTCGACGGCGCTGTCGAACCGAGACAGCAGGATAACCGACGTGTTGCCGTCACCCCACGTACCGCTCGGTGTGGGATCCGTGACCGACCTCACCCGGAGCCGTCGCGGGGGCCGGGACACGCCGGGGACGCCGGCCCCGCTCGGCTGTTCGGGCGCGCCGGGCCCGGGGTGTCTGCGACGATCGGTGCGATCAGGAGACGACGGCACCGGCGGGGCTGCCGGGCGGCACCGGGCAGGAGGGCGCGTGACCACGGCGCTGGACACCCGGCCCGCCACCCGGGCGCGGCACGTCGCCGCCGCCGTCGTCTCGGGAGCCGCCGTCGCGCTCCTGCTGCTCGCGCCGGACCTCCTCGGCGAGCACGGCCGGCTGGCCGCCGTCCTGGTGCTGCAGGCGGTCCTGGTGGCCGCGTGGGCGCCCGCCACGGCACCGGCCGGTGCGGTGGGCGTCGCGGTCCTCGGGGCCGCGGCCGCGGTCGGCGCCGACCTCGCCGTCGGCCTGCTCGCCCCCTCCGGGGACCGGCCCGGTCCCGGACTGCTGCTGGCCGTGGCCGGTCCCGCGATGATCGCCGCCGTGCTGCACCAGATGCTGCGCCGGCCGCCGCGCACGGACGTCGTCGGCTCGCTCGGCAGCGTCGCGCTGCTGGTCGCGGCCTGCTGCGCGCTGGCGCTCCTGCTGCTGCCCCACGTCGCCGGGGACGACGGTGACCCCACCGGCTCGCCGCTGCTGGTCGTCGGCGCCGCGCTGGTGGCCGGCCACCTCGTCGACGCCGTCCTGCCCCGGCCCATGCTCGCCGACGGGGCCGACCGCGGCGTGCCGGGGCTGCTGCTCGCCGTCGCGGCCGGGGTCGCCGTCGCGCTGCTCGAGAGCGGCACCGGGGAGCTGGTCGACGTCGTCTCCGGCGTCACCACCGGCCTGGTGCTCGGACTGGTCGCCGCGCTGGCCGGGACCGCCGCCTCCTTCGTCCTCGGCGAGGCCCGGGGCCGGGGCGCCACGGGAGCGGGGGTCGCGGTCGAGGCGGTCCTGCCGCTGGCCGTCTGCGCGCCGGTGCTCCTGGCGCTGGCCGTCGTCTGAGCCGGTGCGCGCCCTCCTCGTCGTCCTCGCGCTGCTCGTGGTGCTCGCGCTCGTCGCCGACCCGGTGGCCGAGGGCGTCGCCGAGGACCGGGTGGCCGAGGCGCTGCGCGACTCGGGCGGGCTGGCCGGGACCCCGGACGTCGACTTCGTGGGGTGGCCGTTCCTCACCCAGGCGGTGTCGGGCACCTACGACGACGTCCGGGTCACCCTGACCGCCGCGGAACTCGGCCAGCCCGAGGGCACCCGCGCCGACATCCGCCTGCGCGGGGCCCACGTGCCGCTGTCCGACGCGCTGTCGGGGTCGGTGCGGGAGGTGCCGGTCGACCGGGTGGACGGCACCGCGACGCTGTCCTACGCGCTGCTCGCGCGGCAGCTCGGCGGCGACACCCGCCTGGCGCGCGAGGGCGACGGGCTCCGCGTCACCCGCACGGTCGAGGTGCTCGGCTACTCGGTGCCGCTCACCGCCGTCGGCACGGTGTCGCTCGACGGCCAGGACCTCGTGGTCGACGTCGAGGGGGCGGAGGCGGCGGGGGTCGACGTCCCGGACCTCGTCGTCGACCGGGCCGCCGACCTGCTGGACCTGCGCTACCCCGTGGAGCTGCCGTTCGGGCTGCGGCTGACGGGCCTGCGGCCGGCCGACGACGGCGTCGACGTCACCGCCGAGGCCACCGACACGGTGCTGCGCGCGTCCTGAGCCCGCCCGGGAATGCACACCGGTCCGGTCGGGTTCGTGCGGGGGAGGAGCGGTACCCGACCGGCGGAGCCCGCCGCGGCGACCGCGCACCCGCGACGGCCGGTCGCGACCGGCGGAGGAGGAGCGCGTGGGCGGACCCGTCGCGGTGCTCAAGGGCCTCGGCGTGCGGCCGGCCGACGCCGACCTGACCGTCGTCCAGTTCTCCACCGCGTTCTGCGGGCCGTGCCGGACCACGCGTGCCCGGCTGCAGCACCTGCAGGCCACCCGGCCGGGGCTGGCCCACGTCCACGTCGACGCCGAGAGCCACCTCGCCGCCGTCCGCGAGCTCGACGTGCGGCGCACGCCGACGCTGTTCTACGTCGACCGCGAGGGGCGGCTGCTCGGCCGCAGCAGCGGCGCCCCGCGGCCGGAGGAGCTCACCGCCCTCGTCGACGCCCACACGGGGGTCCGGTCGTGATCGGTTACCCTCGCCCCGTGGGCACCCTGCTGACCTCGCGCCGCACAGTCGACCTGTGCCGCGTCGGCAGCTGCCTGTGTCGCGCCTCCTGAGGGCGGCCCCGCTCCGCCCAGACGTGCCCTGACCGCCGTCCGGAGAGCCCATCGATGTCCCCGAGTCCTGCCCGCACGGCCGACGTGCGCGGCCCGCGGTCACCCGCGCGGGTCCCCGGCGCCGGCGGACAGGAGCCGCACCCGACCGTCCGGCGGGTCAGTCCCGCCCGCACCGCCTGATCGTCCGCACACCCACCACACGGAGGAGTCCCCCATGAGCCGCAACGACGTGCTCGTCACCGCCGACTGGGCCCAGGAACACCTCGGCCAGCCCGGCATCGTCTTCGTCGAGGTCGACGAGGACACCAGCGCCTACGACGGCGGCCACCTCGAGGGTGCCGTCAAGCTGGACTGGAAGCAGGACCTGCAGGACCCGCTGCGCCGCGACTTCGTCGACAAGAGCGCTTTCGAGGCCCTGCTGTCCTCGCGCGGCATCGCCAACGACGACACCGTCGTCCTGTACGGCGGCAACAACAACTGGTTCGCCGCCTACGCCTACTGGTACTTCAAGCTCTACGGCCACCAGGACGTCAAGCTCGTCGACGGCGGCCGCAAGAAGTGGGAGCTCGACGGCCGCCCGCTGTCCAAGGACGCCGTGGAGCGCCCGGCCACGCAGTACACGGCCCAGGACCCGGACCTCTCGATCCGCGCCTTCCGCGACGAGGTCGTGGCCTCGATCGGCTCGAAGAACATCATCGACGTCCGCTCGCCCGACGAGTTCTCCGGCAAGATCCTCGCCCCGGCGCACCTGCCGCAGGAGCAGGCGCAGAAGGGCGGCCACGTCCCCACGGCGAAGAACATCCCGTGGAGCAAGGCGGCCAACGAGGACGGCACGTTCAAGAGCGACGAGCAGCTCGAGGCGCTCTACGCGGAGCAGGGCTTCGACGACAGCAAGGCGACCATCGCCTACTGCCGGATCGGCGAGCGCTCGAGCCACACCTGGTTCGTGCTGCGCGAGCTGCTCGGCAAGGAGGACGTCAAGAACTACGACGGCAGCTGGGTCGAGTACGGCTCGCTCGTCGGCGTGCCGATCGAGAAGTGAGCTGACATGTGCGGAGCACCGAAGCAGGGCGGCACCCTGGCCGGCATCGACCTGAGCACCCAGACGGTGATCCAGGGCCAGGTCTGGCACGACGGCGCCCCCGTGGCCGGCGCGTACGTCCGGCTGCTCGACGCCACCGACGAGTTCACCGCCGAGGTGGTGACCAGCCCTGAGGGGGAGTTCCGCTTCTTCGCCGCCCCGGGGCAGTGGAAGCTGCGGTCGCTGGCCCCCGTCGGCCGCGGTGAGCGCGTCGTCGAGGCCGAGGTCGGTCTGACCGAGACCACCGTCGTCCTCGAGTAGCTGCAGGGCCCAGCGCCCCTCCCGGTTCCGGCCGGGAGGGGCGCTGTCGTGTCCCCGGGGCCAGGATGGGCCCGTGAGCAGGTCGTACGTGGTGACCGGCGGCGCCCGCGGGATCGGGCGCGCCGTCGCGGCGCGGCTGCTGGGCGACGGCGCGACCGTCGTCGTGCTCGACCGGGACCCGCCGGAGCGGCCCGCGGACGGGCTGGTGGCCGTGACCGGCGACGCGGCCGACGAGGCGGTCGCCGAGGAGGCCGCCGACCGCGCCGAGGCGGCCGGTCCCCTGGCCGGCTGGGTGAACAACGCGGCGGTGTTCCGGGACGCCACCCTCGGCCGGGACCCCGCGGACGCCGTCCTCGGCCTCGTCGTGGCCGACCTCGCGCCGGTGGTGACCGGGTGCTCGACCGCCCTTCGCCGGTTCGCCCGCGCGGGGACGGGCGGGGCCGTGGTCGACGTCTCCAGCCACCAGGCGCAGCGGCCGGTGCGCGGCGCGCTGCCCTACGCGACCGCGAAGGCCGCCGTCGAGGGCCTGACCCGGGCACTGGCGGTGGACGCCGGCCCGGCGGGGATCCGCGTCAACGCCGTCGCGCTGGGGTCGATCGACACCGCGCGCTACCGGGCGCTGCTGGCCGGCCAGGGCGCCGACCAGGCGGCTCGCACCGAGGCGCAGATGGCCGCCCAGCACCCGCTCGGCCGCGTGGGGACGCCGGAGGAGGTCGCCGACGTCGTCGCCTTCCTGCTCTCCGACGCGGCCGCCTTCCTCACCGGGGTGGTGCTGCCGGTCGACGGCGGCCGTGCCGTCCGGGGCACGGACCCCGAGGAGGCCTGAGCCGGGACGCTCAGCCGCGTCCGGTCTGCCCGCGCAGGGTCCAGGCCAGCGCCAGCAGGACGGCGACACCCAGCGCCACGCCGCCGCCGGTGAAGGTGGCCGCCACCGCGGCCGACCGGACGTCGGCTCCGTCCGCGGCCGCGACCGCACCGGCGGCACCGGCCGCGACCGCCAGGACGGTCCAGGGCAGCCACCACAGCGGACGCGACACCGCCGGCCCGGCCGGGGTGCGCCGCCACCAGCGGACCAGCCAGCCGGCCAGGACCAGCACGCCGGCCAGCCCGCTCAGGTCCTGCGCCCAGGAGTACCCGGGCACCCCCGCCCAGGTCGAGGCCAGCGCCGGGACGTGCTCGGCGCCCCAGCGCCCGGGGTGGGTGAACTCGTCCCACAGGACGTGGGTGGCCGCGCCGGCGGCCAGCGCGGCCAGCGTCCGGACGCCCTGGCCCGGGGTGCGCAGCCGCCGGCGCACCCCGGGCGCCGCCCGCGCCGGGAGCCGCGCCACCAGCGACGCCGGTGCCCAGGCGAGCACCGGGCGGGAGAGCAGCCCGTGCCACAGCGCCCACAGCAGCGCGCCCAGCAGCACGTCGGTGGTGACGACGGCGAGGGCGGTGTGGGTCGGCACGCCGGGGTCGACCGGCAGGTAGTAGGGCAGGTCGGGAGCCAGCGAGCCGGCCACCAGCGCCGAGGCCGGCAGGCCCGTGCGCAGCAGCGGCAGCACGGCCGCGGGGTGGCTTCCCGTGAACGGCACGGCCCCATCCTCCCCGGTACGGCGGGTCCGGCAGCGGTGCGCCGGGCGGCTGCCTACCGTGGCGTCGTGGTCGCCGCCTGGGTCCTCGTCGCGCTCGCGCTGCTGATGGCGCTCGCGTGCGGGGTCGCCGTGCACCGGCTGGCCCGCCGTCCCCGCGCCCGGCGCGAGCCCGCGCGCGTGCCGCCGTCCCCACCCGGACGCGCCGCCCGCGGGCGCTGACTACCGTGGCGGGCATGTCTGCCCGGGACGCCGGCCGGTGACCGGCCCGACCGACCTGCCCGTCGTCGACACCGTCGACGTCCGCGAAGGCCCCGAGGTGGCGCACGGCCTGCTGTCGGTGCTGCCGCTGCTGGGGGAGTGGCACGGCGAGGGCGTGCTCGCCGGGACGACTGCCGGAGACGCTGCCGGCGACCGCCGCTTCGGCCAGTGGGTGCGCTTCGCGCACGACGGCCGTGACTTCCTCGCCTACGAGTCGCGGACCTGGCTCGTCGGCGACGACGGCAGGGTCGAGGGCCCGGCGCTGCGCGAGTCCGGCTTCTGGCGCCCCCGCGGCGAGGACGACGTCGAGCTGCTGGTCGCCAGTCCCGACGGGCTGATCGAGCTCTACGTCGGGACGGCGCGCACGACCACGAGCTGGGAGCTGACCAGCGACGTCGTCGCCCGGACCCCCGATGCGCCGGAGACCACCCGTGCCGTGCGCCTGTACGGCATCGTCGAGGGAGCGCTCATGTACGCGATCGACCGCGCCGGGGCGGATACGCCGCTGCGGCCCACGATGTCGGCGCGGCTGGAGCGGCTGCGGTGACCGGGCCGGCCGGCACGCCCCGGCAGGTGGCCGACCGCTACGTCGACGCCGTCTGCGACCTCGACCCCATCGTGGCGACGTCGCTCGGCACCCGCCCCGGCGACGACCGGCTGCCCGACCCCAGCCCTGCCGGGCTCGAGGCCGAGGCCGAGCTGACCCGCCGCACGCTCGCCGAGCTCGACGCCGTCCTCGCCGCCGACCCGGCCCTGGACCCCGACGCGATGGACGGGGACGCGGTCGAGCGCCGCTGCGCCCGCCTGCTGCGCGAGCGGCTGGGCGCCGAGCAGGCCGCGCACGAGGCCGGCGAGGGCTTCCGCGCGCTGTCGAACCTGTTCAGCCCGGTGCACTCGATCCGCCAGGTCTTCCTGCTCATGCCCACGACGACCGAGGACGACTGGGGCGTCGTCGCCCGCCGGATGGCCCGGGTGCCCGGCGCCTACCGCGGCTACCTCGAGACGCTGCGCGAGGGCGCCCGGCGCGGGCTGCTCGTGGCGCCGCGCCAGGTGTCCACCGTCGTCGGTCAGCTCGACGAGTGGCTGAGCGGGCCGTTCTTCGCCCGCCTGGCCGGCACCGGGCCCGACGCGGTCCGCAGCGAGCTCGACGCCGCCGCGCGCGACGCCGACGCCGCGGTGGCCGAGGTCCGCGACTTCCTGCGCGACGAGTACCTGCCGAAGGCCGAGGGGACGCCGGACGCCGTCGGCCGGGACCGCTACGCGATCGCCGCGCGGCGATGGAACGGCTCGGACCTCGGAGCGGGGAACGGCCTGGAGGAGGCCTACGCCTGGGGCTGGTCGGAGTACCGGCGGATCCTCGGCGAGCAGCGCGCCGAGGCCGAGGCACTGCGGCCCGGGTCGACGCCGGTCGAGGCGATGCGCTGGCTCGACGAGCACGGCCCCGCGGTCGACGGCGTGGAGGCGATCCGGCAGCGGCTGCAGTCGATGATGGACGAGGCGATCACCGCGCTGGACGGCACGCACTTCGACCTCGCCGAGCCGGTGCGCCACGTCGAGGCCATGATCGCGCCGCCCGGCAGCGCGGCGGCGCCGTACTACACCCGCCCGGCGCAGGACTTCTCCCGTCCGGGGCGCACGTGGCTGCCGACGCTGGGCCGCGAGCGGTTCCCGCTGTGGGACCTGGTGTCGATCTGGTACCACGAGGGCGTCCCGGGCCACCACCTGCAGCTGGCGCAGTGGGCCTACGTCTCCCGCGACCTGTCGACGTACCAGACGTCGCTCGGGTCGGTGAGCGCCAACGTCGAGGGCTGGGCGCTCTACGCCGAGCGGCTGATGGACGAGCTGGGCTACTTGACCGAGCCGGGCGCCCGGATGGGCTACCTCGACGCCCAGCAGCTGCGGGCGATCCGGGTGGTCATCGACATCGGTATGCACCTGCAGCTGCCGGTCCCCGACGACGCCGAGGGCGTGCTCGCCGGCTCCCGCGGCCGGCCGTGGACCCCGGAGCTCGCGCGGGCCTTCGCCGGCGAGCACCTGGGCAGCGACCCGGCGTTCCTCGACAGCGAGCTGATCCGCTACCTCGGTCTGCCCGGCCAGGCGATCAGCTACAAGCTCGGCGAGCGGGCCTGGCTGGCCGGCCGCGCGGCGGCGCAGCGGGCGCGGGGCGCGGACTTCGACCTCAAGGCGTGGCACATGGCGGCGCTGTCGCAGGGGTCGCTCGGCCTCGACGACCTCGAGGCGGAGCTCGCGCAGCTCTAGGTCGCGTCGAGGCCGACCAGGGCGCCCAGCTCGGCGACGACGCGGGCGAAGTAGGCGTCGGCGTCCTCGACCGACCCGACGAGGTGGCCGAACAGCTCGAAGCTGATCGTGCCGAACAGCGAGCTCCAGGCCAGCAGGGCGCGCACGCGGACGGCGTCGTCGATGCCCGGGGCGTCCTGGCCGAGGACCTCGACGGCGGCGTCGCCGAGCAGGCCGGGCTCGCGGCCGCCGTCGCCGTGCAGCAGGCCGGCGCGGGCGGCCTCGCCCAGGATCCCGCCGAGCACGACGCCGACCCGCGACGCCGCCCGGACGGTGTCCCGCGGCGCGGCGTAGCCGGGCACCGGCGAGCCGTAGAGCAGCGCGTACTCGTGCGGGTGGGCGCGCGCCCAGGCGCGGACGGCGGTGCACACCGCCGACCACCGCTGCTCCAGGGGTGCGGCCGGATCGTCGGCGGCCTCCGCCACCTCCCCGAGGGCGTCGTAGCCGTCGATGATCAGCCGGGTCAGCAGGTCGTCGCGGCTGGGGAAGTAGCGGTACACCGCCGACGACGCCATCCCCACCTCGCGGGCCACCGCCCGCAGCGACAGCGCGGCCGCGCCGACCTCAGCGAGCTGGCGGCGCGCGGCCCCGGCGATCTCGGCGGTGAGTTCGGCGCGGACGCGCTCGCGGGCGGTGGGCACCTGCGGATCCTGCCGTGTCGAGAGCGCCGTCCGCAAGAGAGAGCAGTGATCTTGACAGAGGGCAGGAACGTGCGAGATCGTCGTTCCGGAACGAGAGCACCGCTCTCGTCAAACGGCGAGGAGACCGGCATGGCACTGCATGTGATCGTGGGCAAGGGCCCCGTGGGCACGACGACGGCGGAGGCGCTGGCCGCCCGGGGTCACCGGGTGCGGGTGCTGTCACGCAGCGGCGGCACCTCGGCGGGTGCGGTCGAGCACCTTCGGATGGACGCCACCGATGCCGCGGCACTGACCGCGGCCACCGAGGGGGCGACGGCGCTGTACAACGCGGTCAACCCCGCCTACCACCGGTGGACCACCGACTGGCCGCCGGTGGCCGCGGCGCTGCTCACCGCGGCCGAGCGCACCGGCGCCGTGCTCGTCACGATGGCCAACCTCTACGTCTACGGCCGCCCGGCCGGGCCGATGAGCCCCGACAGCCCGCTGGCGGCCACCGACACCAAGGGCCGGGTGCGGATCGGGATGTGGCGCGAGGCGTTGGCCGCGCACGAGGCCGGTCGCATCCGCATGACCGAGGCGCGCGCCGCGGACTTCGTCGGGCCGCAGGTGCCGGCCACCCAGTCGCACCTGGTGCGTCAGCTCCCGGCGCTGCGCCGCGGCCGCCGCGCCTGGGTGGTGGGCGACCCCGACGCGCCGCGCAGCTGGGCCTACCTGCCCGACGTCGCGGCCACGCTGGCGACCCTCGGCACCGACGAGCGAGCGCTGGGCCGGGCCTGGCACGTGCCGAGCACCCCGCCGCGCTCGCAGCGCCAGGCCCTCGGCGACCTCGCCCGGGCGATGGGCCGGGCACCGGTGCCGGTCAGCGGCATCCCGTGGCCGGTGCTCACGGCGGTCGGCTGGTTCTCCCCGATGATGCGGGAGGTGGTCGACGTCCGGCACCAGTTCGACCAGGAGTACGTCGTCGACGCGACCGGGACCACGGACACCTTCGGCCTGACCGCCACCCCGTGGGACGAGGTGGTCGCCGCGACCGCCGGCGGCCCGGTGCCGGCGCGGGCCTAGGCGTGCGGCGCGACGGGGTTGACCGGGTCGCAGTCGGGCGTGACGGGGTCGCCGGGGCCGGCCGGTGCCACCTCGAGCCGGGTGGCCAGCAGCGCGTCGACGGCGGTCACACCGGCGCCGACGTAGGTGCTGGTGAGCGCGGGATCGGTGACGACACACCAGGCGCGGTCGGCCGGCCACCACAGCGCGGCGCTCTGCTCGCGTGGCTCGGGGGCGAAGTTGGTGGCGGCCCGCTGCACGGGCCCGCGGGTCAGCAGCAGGTCGGCGCGGGGGAGACGCAGCCGGGGGAGGTCGGCGGCGCCGCCGTCGTCCCAGCCGAACCAGCACTCGCCCGGCGTCGTCGTCTGCTCCACGAGGACGGCGGCCAGTTCCCGGGCGACGTGCGCGACCAGGTGGCCCTCGGCGGGGGCGTCGTTCCACAGCCCGGGCTGGTCGGCCTCGCCGAGGTAGTCCCAGGAGCCGGTGATGCCGGGCCACTGCATGAGCCGGTGCGCGGTGGTGCCGTTGGCCGCGGCGACCTCGTCCCAGCGGACGTGCACGTCGTCGTCGCCGTCGTAGCGGACGGCGGGGTGGAAGACGCGGGCGTAGGCGGCGAAGCGCGCCGGGACGAGCGCGGCGACGGTGTCACGGGGAGCGGCGCGGACGGCCTCGACGACCCAGCGGCCGTCCGGCGCGGTGCGCCCAGCGGTCTGCACGGCCGCCGTTCCTCCCCCGCGGTGGTCTGGGTCGATCTCGGGGTGGTGATCCGTACCCGGGGACGGACAACCCCCGGGCTGCTCCGCGGCGCCACCTGGGGCGGCAGCTCACGGGCCGACTGGACAAGTGTCGGCAGCCCGGGGGTCGGATGACTGTCCGGTTCTCGCTCGCCGCCGTACGACGGACGGGCGATGACGTGCCACCGTTCGGATTCCACTCCGAACGATCGGCCCATCTGGACGGCGGCTAGCGGACAGCCACCTCACGAGTCCGATGAGAATTCAATTGTTCGGACCACCTCCCCTCTCGCGTGCCTCGACGGTACGTCGCAGTTCCGCGGTCGGCAACGGCGTTGTTCAGCCGTCAGCCGAATCGCCCGGTCGCCGCCCGGGCGGCGGCGCGACCTTCCGGCCGGGGTCGTGGCCGGCCCGGTCGCGCACCGTGTCGCTTTGGTAGACGTCGGGGATGCCGTCGGCGTCGGCGTCGACGGACTCGAGCTCCTCGATCCGCCGGTACCGCCGGTTGCGCAGCCGCAGCACGACCGTCGCGAGCAGCGCCGAGAGGAGGGTGCCGACCAGCACGCCGACCTTGACGTGGTCGTCGCGCTCGGAGCCCAGTCCGAAGGCGAGCTCGCCGATGAGCAGTGACACGGTGAACCCGATCCCGCCGAGCAGGGCCACCCCGACCAGGTCGGGCCAGCCCAGGTCGTCGGCGAACTCGGCCCGGGTGAACCGGGTGACCAGCCAGCTCGCGCCGACGATGCCGAGCACCTTGCCCAGCACGAGGCCAACGACGATGCCCAGCGCCACCCGGTCGCCGAGGGACTCGACCAGGCCGGACAGCCCGCCGACGGTCACCCCCGCCGCGAAGAAGGCGAACACCGGGACGGCGATCCCCGCGGAGAGGGGCCGGAACCGGTGCTCGAGGTGCTCGGCCAGCCCCGGCCCGGCGTCCGGCCCGCCGGCGGCGTCGCTGCGCACCACCGGCACGGTGAACGCCAGGAGCACCCCGGCGACGGTCGCGTGCACGCCGGACTCGTGCACGAACACCCAGGTGAGCAGCGCGAGCGGCAGCAGCAGCCACCAGGAGCGGATGCGCTTCTGCACCAGGAAGCCGAAGACCGCCAGCGGCAGCAGGGCCAGCGCCAGCCAGCCCGCCGCGAGGGCCGACGTGTAGAAGACGGCGATGATCGTGATGGCCAGCAGGTCGTCGACGACGGCGAGGGTGAGCAGGAAGGTCCGCAGCGCGCTGGGCAGGTGCGTGCTGATGACCGCGAGGACGGCGAGGGCGAAGGCGATGTCGGTGGCCGTGGGGATGGCCCAGCCGCGCAGGCCGCCGTCACCGCCCAGGTTGAGCAGTACGTACAGGACCGCGGGCACCACCATGCCGCCGACGGCCGCCGCCACCGGCAGTGCCGCCCGGCGGGGGTCGCGCAGGTCGCCGGCCACGAACTCCCGCTTGAGCTCCAGGCCCGCGACGAAGAAGAAGATCGCCAGCAGCCCGTCCGCGGCCCAGGTGCCCAGGCTGAGGTCCAGGTGGAGCGAGGCGGGGCCGACACGGGTGTCGCGCAGGGCCTCGTAGGCCGCCGACCACGGCGAGTTGGCCCAGACGAGGGCGATCACCGTGCCGATGAGGAGCAGGACACCGCCGACGGTCTCCTTGCGCAGGACGCCGGCGATGCGGCTGGCCTCGGTCCACGAGCCGCGGGCGAAGACCCGGGTGGAGCCGTGTGGTGCGTTCATGGGGGAGCTCCGGGGTGGTGGGTCGGGTCGGACACCGCCGACCAGACTTCCCGGCACACCGTGGGGCAGCCTATCGGCACGGCCTCGTCGTCGCCGTGCGTGGGCCGGGCCGTCCGTAGAGTGGTCGGCGTGGACCCCCGCCCGGCACCGCCCCCGCGGGAGCGTTCCCTCCGGCCGGCCGAGCTGGCCGGCCGCCGCGTCGGGGTCTGGGGGCACGGCCGCGAGGGCCGGGCCGCGGTCTCGGCGGCGCTCGCGGCCGGTGCCGCCTCGGTCCTGGTGGCCGACAGCCGCCCCGTCGACCCGGCGACGCTGCCGGGCGGTGTCGCCGCCACCCCCGACGTCGCAGACCTGGCCGGCTGCGACGTCGTGTTCCGGTCGCCCGGGATCAGCCCCTACCGCGAGGACGCGCGGGCGCTGGCCGACCGCACGCTCGTGACCACCGGCACCGGCGTCGCGCTGGCCGAGGCCGCCGCGCGGGGGGTCCCGGTCCTCTGCGTCACCGGCACCAAGGGCAAGAGCACCACCAGCGCGCTGGCGGCCGCCGTCCTCACCGCCGCCGGCCGCCCGGCCGTGCACGCCGGCAACATCGGCACCCCGCTGCTCGACGTCCTGCCCGAGGTGGGCAGCCGGACGCTCGTCGTCGAGATCTCGAGCTACCAGGCCGCTGCCGTCCCGGACTTCGCCGGCCGCGGCGCGCTCACCTCACTGGCCCCCGAGCACCTGGACTGGCACGGCTCGGCGGAGACCTACTACCGCGACAAGCTGCGCGTGTTCTCCTCCTGCCCGGAGCGGTCGGTCGTCGTCAGCGCCCAGGCCCGGCCGCTGGCCGAGGAGCACCTCGACGCCGCGCAGCTGGTCGACCCCGCCGACGTGCTGCCCGCCGGCCTCGCCGCGCGCGTGCAGCCGGTGCACCTGCCCGGCGCGCACAACCGCAGCAACGTGGAGGTCGCGCTGGCCGCGTGCGCGCTCCTCGGCCTCGACCTCGCCGCCCGCGCCGACGACGTCACTGCCGCCGTCGCGGCCTTCCGCGCGCTGCCGCACCGTCTCTCGCCGGTGGCCACGCTGGGCGGCGTGACCTTCGTCGACGACACGCTGAGCACCACGCCGGTCTCGGTGCTGGCCGCCCTCGACGCGCTGGCCGGCCGCCCGGTCACGCTGATCGCCGGCGGCCAGGACCGGGGCCTGGACTACACGGGCCTGGCCGCGACGTTGGTGGCCCGTCGGGAGGAGGTCGCCCTGGTGACCGTCCCCGACACCGGAGCCCGGCTGGCCGACGACGTCCGCCGGGAGGCAGCCGGTGCCGCCGTGCGCCTGACCGAGACGGCGTCGCTGGCCGAGGCGGTCGCGGCGGCGATCGCCGGCACCGCCCCCGGCGGCGTCGTGCTGCTCTCGCCCGGCGCCCCCAGCTACAACCGCTTCCGCGACTTCGAGGAGTTGGCAGCCACCTATGAGCAGATCCTCGTCGACGCCGGCGCCGAGTGCGTCCGTGCGCTCTGAGCCGGGCGTCCGTGACACCGGCGCGTTCGTCGTCGCCGGCCGGTCCCTGGACCCCGCGACCGGCGAGGCCGCCTTCACCTACCGGCTCGGCGACGACGAGTTCACCGAGCGGCTCACCCTCGACCCGACGTTCCTGAACGGCCCGGCGCCCGCGCAGCTGGACGCCGCGCTGGACCTGGTGCACCTGGTCATGGGCACCAGCTACTACAAGCTCGCCGCGCCCGGCCGGGTCACCGTCGAGCGGCCGCTCACCGCCGCGCAGCTCGCCGTCGCGCAGGCCGCCTACACGCACGGGCTCGGCGAGTTCGCCGCGGTGAACCGGCTCCCGGTGCCACACCGCGTCGAGTTCGACGTCGAGGTGCGCGAGCCCGGACCGGCCCCGGCCGGCGGCGGGCGCGGCGCGCTGCTGCCGGTGGGCGGCGGCAAGGACTCCGCCCTGGCGCTCGTCGTCATCCCCGACGGGACGGCGCTGGCGGTCAACCCGACCGGCGCCCAGCGCGACGTCGCCCGCGCGGCCGGTGTCCCGCTGGTCGAGGTCCGGCGCAGGCTCGACCCGCTGCTGGCCGAGCGGACGGCGCAGGGCGGTCTCAACGGGCACGTGCCGGTGACCGCGATCAACTCCTCGATCGCCACGCTGGTCGCCGTCCTCGGCGGCTACGACCCGGTGGTGTTCGCCAACGAGCGGTCGGCCGACGAGGAGACGCTCACCGTCGACGGCGCGAGCGTGAACCACCAGTACTCGAAGTCCTACGAGTTCGAGCGCCTGTTCGCCGCGGCCGCCACCGAGGTCGGCGCCGGGTACTTCAGCCTGACCCGGCAGCTGTCGGAGCTGGCCACCGTGGCCGCCGTCGCCGCGCTGCCGCTGCGCGCGGACATCCTCAGCTGCAACCGCTCCTACACCCAGCGGCACCTGGGCGGGCAGGCCGAGCAGCGCTGGTGCCTGCACTGCGACAAGTGCCTGTTCACCTTCCTCTGCTTCGCGGTCTTCCTGACCCCGGCCGAGGCGGAGGGGATGTTCGGCGGCAACCCGCTCGCCGACCCCTCGCTGGCCGACGGGTTCCGGAAGCTGTGGGCGACGGAGAAGCCGTTCGACTGCGTGGGCGAGCGCGCGGAGAGCGCCGCGGCGATGGCCCACCTGGCGGCCAGCCGGTCGTGGGGCGACGCGCCGGTCGTGCGGGAGCTGGGCGCCGAGGCCGCGGCCGCCGCCGAGGTGACCGGTGCGACCGTCGCGCGGTTCCTCCCGCCGCGCGGCGGGCACGCCATCCCCGACCGCCACCTGGAGTCGCTCGAGCGGGTGCTGGCCGGCGCCCGCAGCGCGGTCTCCTGACGGCCTCGCCGCAGGGACCCGCGCCGGGCGTGCGGGGTGTGGCGGGCACGGAGGTCCTCCTAGGCTCGGCGGTGTGACGACCGAGCCCGGTCCGGCCCCGCTGGCCGAGCGGCTGCGGGCCCAGGGCCTGCGGCTGACGCCGCAGCGCCAGCAGGTCCTGGCCGCCGTCGCCGAGCTCGACCACGCCACGCCCGAGGCCATCGGCGCGCGACTGCGCGAACAGGCCGGGCCCGGCGGCGCGGCTCCGGACACCTCGACCGTCTACCGCACGCTGGAGCTGCTCGAGCGCCTCGGCCTGGTCTGGCACACGCACCTGGGCAAGGGCGCGCCGGTCTACCACGCCTCCGAGCACCCGCACCTGCACGTCGTCTGCGCCTCCTGCGGGGAGATCTCCTCGGCCGACCCGGCGCTGCTGGAGGAGGCGGCGGAACGTCTGGCCGCCGACCTGGGTTTCACCCTGGACGTGGGGCACGTCGCGCTGTCGGGCACGTGCCGCCGCTGTCGAGAGTCCGGGACACCCCAGGAGTGACGGAGCAGTCATGACCACCACCTCCCCGCTGGCCACGCGACCGGGGGCCGTCCTCGCCGAGGGCACGACCGTCGCCGCCCACCACGGCGACCCCCTGCGCGAGCAGCGGCTGCTCGCCGAGGGCGCCGGTCTCGTCGACCGCAGCGACCGCGACGTGCTCGCGATCCCCGGCGCCGACCGGCTGACCTGGCTGCACAACCTGACCAGCCAGCACCTCGAGCGGCTCGCCGACGGCACCGGCGCCGAGGCGCTGGTGCTGTCCCCGAACGGCCACGTCGAGCACCACCTGGTCCTCGCCGAGCTCGGCGGCACCACCTGGGCCGACGTCGAGCCGGGCACGGGCGCGGCGCTGCAGACCTTCCTCGACCGGATGCGCTTCCTGCTCCGCGTCGAGCCCGCGCTCGTCACCGCCGACCGGGCGCTGCTGTCCCTCGTCGGCCCGCGCGCGCCGGAGGTGCTCGCCGCCGCCGGACTGCCCGTGCCGGAGGCCCCGTACGCCGTCACCGCCCTGCCCGACGGCGGCTGGGTGCGCCGGATGCCGCCCCTCGGGGACGGCGGCGCGACGGCGTTCGACCTGCTCGTGCCCCGCGCCGACGTCGCCGCCCGCGCCGACGCGCTCACCGCCGTGGGCGCCGCCCCCGCCGGGCTGGACGCCTACGAGGCGCTGCGCGTCGAGGCCCGCCGGCCGCGGCTCGGCGTCGACACAGACCACCGCACCATCCCCAACGAGCTGCAGTGGTTGAGCAGCGCCGTCCACCTCGAGAAGGGCTGCTACCGCGGACAGGAGACCGTCGCGCGCGTGCACAACCTCGGCCGCCCGCCGCGGCGGCAGGTCCTGCTCCACCTCGACGGCGTCAGCGAGGACCTCTCCGCCCCCGGCACCCCGGTGCTGAACGGCGCCCGCGAGGTGGGCCGCACCGGCACGGTCGTGCGCCACCACGAGCTCGGCGTCGTCGCGCTCGCGCTGGTCAAGCAGTCGGTGGCCCCCGACGCCGACCTGACCGTGGGCGGCTCGCGCGCGTCGATCGACCCCGACGACGCCGCGGCGGCCGTCGACGACACCCGGGCGGCGGCCCGCGACCGGGTCCGCGCGGTCCGGTCTGCCACCATCGGGCGGTGACCTCCGTGAGCCCCTCCCCGACGCCCGCCGGCGGTGCGGCCGTCGACGCGCTGCTCGACCCCGGCCTCCTCGAGGGCGTGGAGTCCCGCGCCATGGGGGAGGTGCGCGGGCTGCGCCGGCGCGCCGAGCAGGAGGAGGTCAACCTCTCCTACACGCGGCGGCTGCTGCAGGGCCGGCTGGACATCGTCCGCCGCGAGCTGCAGCGCCGCGCGGAGCACGACGGGCGCTCGCTGGTGGACCTGCTGCCGGAGATCCTCGCCGAGAAGGGCCGCGGTCCCGCGCACGGCCTGGGCCGGCACCAGACGGTGCAGCCGGCCGCGCCCGAGGTCTACGAGTCCTGGGTGCACGGCCTGACCCCCGACGTCGACCTGTCCGACGTGGCGGGCCTCCCCGACGCCGACCTCGAGCGGGCCGCCCGCGCGCTCGCCGCCGCCGAGGGGTCGCTGTCGGAGCGGCGCCGCGGCGTGCAGCAGGTGATGGACGCCCTCGCCGGGGAGCTGGCCCGCCGCTACCGCAGCGGCGAGGCCGACGTCGCCGCCCTGCTGGCCGACGAGGGCCGGCACTGAGCAAGGACCTCCCTGCCGCCCACCGCTCGCAGGCCCGCGGTGGGCCCCTGCAGGGAGGCCGAGAGGGAGCTCGGATGTCGTCATGGCCCGACGCACCGGTCCTCGTGGAGGTCTGGCGCTCGGGGTTCCTGGAGTCCGTGCACCGCGGCGCGGTCGTCGTCCTGGGTCCCGACGGCGCGGTGCGCTGGTCGGCCGGCGACGTCGCCCGCCCGGTCCTGCCGCGCTCGTCGAACAAGCCGGTGCAGGCCACCGCCTACCTCGCCGCCGGCTGGCAGCCTCGCTCGGGCGAGGAGCTCGCCATCGCCGGCGGCTCGCACGCCGGTGAGGACGGCCACCGCGACGTCGCCGCGGGGATCCTCGACGCTGCCGGCCTGGGTCCCGACGCGCTGGGCTGCCCGCCCGCGCTGCCCGGCCACGAGCCGACCCGCGCCGCCTGGCAGGTCGCCGGCAGGGAGCCCGAGCGGCTGGCCTTCAACTGCTCGGGCAAGCACGCCGCGATGCTGGCCTCCTGCGTGGCCGCGGGCTGGCCGACCGAGGGCTACCTCGACCGCGAGCACCCCCTGCAGCAGGCGATCGAGGCGCGGCTCGGCGAGGCGGCGGGGGAGCAGGTGGCCGCGGTCGTCGTCGACGGGTGCGGTGCGCCGCAGCACGGCCTGTCGCTCACCGGGCTCGCGCGCGGACTGCGCTCGCTGGTCGACGCGGAGCCGGGGAGCCCCGAGCGAGCCGTCGCCGACGCGATGCGCGCCCACCCCTGGTACGTCGCCGGCACCGGCCGGGACGACACCGAGCTCATGACCGCCGTCCCCGGCCTGCTCGTGAAGGGCGGTGCCGACGGCGTGCACGTCGCCGCGCTGCCCGGCCGCGGCGCGATCGCCTACAAGCTCGACGACGGCGGCGACCGTGGCCGGGCGCCGCTGCTCGCCGCCGCGCTGCGCCGCCTCGGGGTCGACGCCAACCTGCTGGCCCCGTGGACCGTCACGCCCGTGACCGGCGGCGACGGCGTCGTCGGCGAGGTCCGGCCCGCAGCGGTCCTCGCCGGCTGACCTGCGGGCGGACGGCGACACGCCGGGTGTGAGAGGACTCACGGGCCGGTGCTAGCAGGACCGCTTGCAGTTGCTAGCACCCCTGGTTACCGTCGAGTACGTGCAGACCCCCGGCGAGTTCGTGAGCGGTCAGGTGAGGTCGGTCCGCGAGAAGGTGGACCTCCTCGCCGGCAGCGTCGCGGAGACCGTCGCGGCCGAGGCCCAGCAGGTCTCGGCGGTGCGCTCGCAGGTGGGTGAGTACATCCGGGAGCAGCGCAGCGCGGCCCGGGTGTCCCTGCGCGAGCTCGCCCGCACCGCGGGCGTGAGCAACCCCTACCTGTCCCAGGTGGAACGGGGGCTGCGCAAGCCGTCGGCGGAGATCCTCGCCGCCATCGCCCGGGGTCTGAAGATCTCCGCCGAGTCGCTCTACGAGCAGGCGGGCATCCTCGACCGGCGGGCCGGCAACCCCGACACGGTCGCGGCCATCCGGTCCGACGACCAGCTCTCCGAGCGGCACAAGGCCGTGCTGATCGAGCTGTACGAGACCTACGTCCGTGAGTACGCGGTCTCGGGCACCCCGCCGAGCCCCGCGCGCACCGCCGGCACCGCACCGGGCGTCCCGCCCGCACCCGACCCGAATCCCTCCAAGGAGTCCGCATGACCACCGCCACCACCCTGCTCGAGCAGGTTGCCGAGCGCAGCCGCCGCCCGCTCCTCGTCGCCGTCGGCGCCGGTGACCTCGCCGTCGAGCAGGCCCGCACCGTCCTGGCCACGCTGCGCACCCGCGCCGAGGCCCTTCCCGGCGAGGCCCAGGTCCAGGTCGACCTGGCCACCAAGGAGGCCCGCACCCGCGCCGAGCAGGCCGTCGCCCAGGCCCGCGAGAACAGCCGTCAGCTGGCCGTCGCCGTCCGTCCCGACACGGTCGTGAGCACCGTCGCCGGTCTGGTCGAGCAGGCCCGCACCCAGGCCAACGCCGCCGTCGAGCAGCTGGCCGAGCGCGGCGCCGACGTCCTGCAGGAGCTGCGCCGCCAGCCCGGCGTCCGCCGCTTCGTGGTCCGCACCGAGCAGGCCGTCGACAAGGTCGAGGACGTCGTCGAGGACGCCATCCAGGAGACCGCCGAGGTCGTGAACGAGGCCTCGAACGAGGTCACCTCGCTGGTCCAGAAGGCCGCCGGCAAGACCACCAAGGCCGCCGCCAAGGCGGAGAAGGTCGTCGACCAGGCCGCCGAGCAGGCCAAGGCCGTGATCGAGGAGACCGCCGAGGCCGCCGACGAGGCGACCGCGAAGGCCGCCCGCAAGCCGGCGAAGCGCACCACCGCGGCCCGCACCAAGGCCGCCACCGGCACCTCGGCCCGCGTGACCCGCACCCGCACGACCAAGAGCACCGACTGACGAAGGACCCCCTCCTCCCCACCCCTCGCGAGCTCGGGGCGGTGCCCTGGAGGGGGCCACTGACCAGGGCCCCGGAGCTGCACCTGCGCTCCGGGGCCCTGTCATGTCCGGGGGTGGGGGTCCTCGTCGGAGCGGCCCGACGTCGCCCCCGGCGAGTACCCTCCCGGGCATGGGGTTCGACTTCGCGCTCGTCGAGGGCCTGCGGCTGGTGATGCTCGCGGTCGCCGCCTGGGCGTTCGTCGACGCCGTGATCCGCCCGGCCGCCGGCTTCGTCGCCGTCGGCAAGCTCACCAAGCCGGCCTGGGCGGCGATCACCGCGCTGTCGGCCGTGATCCTCTACCTACAGGGGCCGATGAGCTTCCTCGGCCTGCCCGCGGTCATCGCCACCGTGGTCTACCTCGTCGACGTGCGCCCTGCCGTCCGCGGGGTCCAACGCGGCAACAGCAGCTGGTGAGCCGGCCCGCCGCGGGTGCGGCGGGTCAGTAGCGGTCGTCCCGGGGCATCAGCACCCACAGGACCAGGTACGCGATGAACTGCGGGCCGGGCAGGACGCAGGAGACGACGAAGGCCAGCCGCAGGCCCCCGGTGGAGATGCCGTAGCGGCGGGCGATCCCGGCGCACACGCCGGCGATCATCTTGTTGCGCGAGTCGCGGGTCAGCCGGCTGGGAACGGGTGCGGGGTACGTCATGCGCCGACAGTAGGCGCGGCCGGCCGCCGCGGACATCGGGGAAGACCCTGGTCAGCGGCTGAAGACACCCGGAGGCGGCTCCGGTGAGGGCGCGGCGTCGGCGTCGTGCACCGGCTGGGCGTGCCCGGCGAACCGGCCGAGGTCGTCGCCGGCCACCACCCGCGCGGGCATCGGGTCGCCCGCGCAACGTCGGGTCAACGCGGACACCGGCAGCTCCGCGTCCGAGGCCACCGCCACGAGGTTGCCGAACCGCCGCCCGCGCAGCGTGCCCGGCTCGGCGAGCAGGCCGACGTGCCGGAAGACCGCGCACAGGGTGGCCACCTGGCCCCGGGCGAAGCGCAGCGGCGGGCCGTCGGCGACGTTGGCCGTCAGCACCCCGCCCGGCCGCAGCACCCGGTGCGCCTCGGCGGCGTACTCGACCGTCGTCAGGTGCGCGGGGGTGCGCGCGCCGGCGAAGACGTCGCTGACGACGACGTCGGCGCTCGCCGTCGGGAGGGCGGCCAGCCCGGCGCGGGCGTCACCGGCCCGCACCCGCACGCGCGCGCCCCGGGGGAGCGGCAGGTGCGTGCGGACGAGGTCGGTCAGCCGCTGGTCAAGCTCCACGGCCCGCTGCCGCGAGCCCGGGCGCGTCACCGCGACGTAGCGGGCCAGCGTGAGCGCACCGCCGCCCAGGTGGACGACGTCGAGCGGCTCGCCCTCCGGCGCGGCCAGGTCCAGCACGTGGCCCATCCGGCGGACGTACTCGAACTCCAGGTGGGCGGGCTCGTCGAGGTCGACGTGGGACTGCGGGGTGCCGTCGACCATCAGCACCCAGGACCCGTCGCGGTCGGCGTCACCCAGCAGTTCGGCCGTCCCGCCGTCGACCTCGGTGGGACCCGGCGGGAGCACCTCCGGCCGTGCGCGCCTCACCGCGGCGCCACCGCCGACCAGCGCACGGTCAGCTCGCCGTGCCGCCAGCGACGGCTGCTCCCCACCAGCGGCCACCCGTCGTCGGCGAGCGCCTGCACCGCCGCGACCCAGCGCTGCCGCGGCCCGAACGTCGACAGGCCCGCCGCCGAGGCCCACGCGGTGTCGAGGGCGCGCAGCAGGTCGTGCACCGGCTGCCCGGGCACGTTGTGGTGGATGAGCGCCTTGGGCAGCCGCTCGGCGAGGTCGGACGGGCGGTCGAGGTCGGAGACCCGCGCCGCCAGCGTGAGGGTCAGCGGACCGTCGGCGTCGAGCGCCACCCACGTCGAGCGCCGTCCCCACTCGTCGCAGGTGCCCTCGACCAGCAGCCCGCCGGGGCCCAGCGCGGCGCACATGGTCCCCCACGCCCGCGCGGCCGACGCCTCGTCGTACTGGCGCAGCACGTTGAAGGCCCGCACCAGCACCGGGTGCAGCCCGGCCAGCTCGAACCCTCCGACGCGGAAGTCCACGCGGGGCGGGTCGCGGTCCCCGGCGACGGCGGCGACCCGCGCCGGGTCGATCTCCAGGCCGATCACCTCGAGCCCCCGCACCTCGGGGCCCAGTCGCTCGGCGAGCTCCAGGGTGGTCACCGCCGAGGAGCCGTAGCCGAGGTCGACCACCAGCGGGCGTGCGGCGTCGCGCAGCCGCGGCACCTGGGTGGCGACCAGCCAGCGGTCGACGCGGCGCAGCCGGTTGGCGTTCGTGGTGCCCCGCGTGGGCAGGCCCAGTGCCCGCGCCCGGCCCGCCGCCAGCCGGGGGTGGGCCTTCTTCGGGGCCAGCTCAGCCCGGCGCTTGTGCCCGCTGCCCGCCTCGCTCACCGGTGCCGAGGGTAGTCGGCGTCCCCGGTGTCCCCGCCTCGCGCGGCTACCGTGGGCTGGTGCTCGTCCGATCCGACGCCCGTCTCGCCGACCTCACCACGTTGGGGGTCGGCGGCCCCGTCGAGCGCCTGGTCGAGGTCACCGACGCCGCCGAGCTGGTCGCCGCCGTCCGGGAGGCCGACGAGGCCGGCCGGCCGCTGCTGGTGCTCGGTGGCGGCTCCAACCTGGTCGCGCCCGACGACGGGTGGGTCGGCGACGTCGTCGCGGTGCGCAGCCGCGGCGTCGAGCGGCGCGGCGAGGTCCTCGAGGTGCAGGCCGGTGAGGACTGGGACGACCTGGTCGCGCTCACCGTCGAGGCGGAGATGGCCGGCATGGAGGCGCTGTCGGGCATCCCCGGCTCGACCGGCGCCACCCCGGTGCAGAACGTCGGCGCCTACGGCCAGGAGGTCGCGCAGACGGTCACCGCGGTCCGCGTCTACGACCGCGCCGAGAAGCGCGAGCGGACGCTGACCACCGCCGAGTGCGCCTTCGGCTACCGCGACAGCCGGCTCAAGCGCGAGCCCGGCCGGTTCGTCGTCCTCACCGTCACCTTCGCGCTGGACGCCGGGCCGCTGTCCCGGCCGGTCGGGTACGCGGAGCTCGCCAAGCGGGTCGGCGTGGAGCTGGGCGGGCGGGCGCCGCTGGCCGACGTCCGCGCGGCCGTCCTCGACCTGCGCCGGGGCAAGGGCATGGTCGTCGACCCGGCCGACCCCGACACCCGTAGCGCCGGGTCCTTCTTCACCAACCCCGTCGTCCCGGCTGCGCGGACCGTCCCCGGCTGCCCGAGCTGGCCGGCCGGCGACGGCATGGTCAAGCTCAGCGCCGCCTGGCTCGTGCAGTCGGCCGGCTTCGGCCGCGGCACCCGCGCGGGCCGGGTCGGGACGTCGTCGCGGCACAGCCTGGCGCTGACCACCGAGCCCGGGGCCACCGCGGCCGAGCTCATGGCCTTCGCCGACCGCGTGATCGAGGCCGTCCGCGAGCGCTTCGGCGTCACCCTGGTCCCCGAGCCCACGCGGTTGTGACCGCGCGGTGGGGCGAGGGGCCGGTCCGGCCCGTCGTCCTCGTCGACGACGGCGGGGGCTGCTCCGGGCGGTCAACGGGGCGACTGCACGCTGGGCGCCGCACCTGGAGCCGCTGGCGCGCCCCTCCGTGCTCACCGCCTTCGACCGCGCCGAGTCGGTTCGACCTGCTCCGGCCGCACCGCCTGCGCCGCGCACGGGCAGCCGTCCGCGGATGGTGGAGCGACCTACGCGCCGGTGGTGCGACGCCGAGGGGCGAGGAGCCGGACGTGCACGCCCTGGTGGAGGAGGCCTCGCGGCTCGTCGACGACCTGCTCGCGCGCTGCACCCGGACACCCGTGCTGGCCGGGATCGACGTCACCGTGTCGTCGGGCGTCGTCCACCCGGCGGTGCGGACGTGGGGCGTGCACGCCTTCCTGGAGGACGGCCGACGCGCGCGGGAGCACCGGGAGCTGCTGGCGCACCGGCGTCCGGGAGAGCGTCGGTGGACCGTCGTCCGGGACGCTGCGGACGCCGTCTACCGGACCGGGGACGCCGTCCGCAGGTGGGCCGACCGCGCACCTGCGGGGTAGTCGCTGCCTGCGGCGCGCTCCGGGCAGCGACTTCCCCGCAGTCGCTGCCCGCGGCTCGGTCAGTCGGCCTCGCGGTGGACCTTGTGCTGGGCGGCCTGGGCGCGCGGGCGGACGACGAGCAGGTCGACGTTCACGTGGTGCGGACGGGTGAGCGCCCAGGCGATGCAGTCGGCGACGTCCTCGGCTACCAGCGGCTCGCGCACGCCCCGGTAGATGGCGTCGGCCTTCTCCTGGCTGCCGGTGCGGTTGAGCGAGAACTCCTCGGTGTGCACCATCCCGGGCGCGATCTCGATGACCCGCACCGGCTCGGCGACCAGCTCCAACCGCAGCGCCACGGCCAGCGCGTGCTCGCCGTGCTTGGCCGCGGTGTAGGAGCTGCCGCCCTCGTAGCTGACCAGCCCGGCCGTCGAGCCGACGAACAGCACGTCACCGGCGCCGGAGGCCCGCAGCGCGGGGAGCAGCGCCTTGGTCAGCCGGACGGTGCCGAGCACGTTGACGTCGTAGGTGCGCGCCCAGGAGTCCAGGTCGGCCTCGGCCACCGGCTTGGCGTCGAACGCGCCGCCGGCGTTGTTCACCAGCACGTCGACCCGCGGCAGCGCCGTCGCGAACGCCTCGACCGACGCGGGGTCGGTGACGTCGAGGGGCAGCGCGCGGGCGCCGATCCGCTCGGCCAGCGCGGTCAGCCGGTCCATCCGCCGGGCACCCAGGACGACGTCGAAGCCCTCGGCGGCCAGCCGTTCCGCGGTGGCGGCGCCGATGCCGCTGGAGGCACCCGTGACGACGGCGGTGCGGCCGCTCCCCGGCAGCGCGCGCGGACCGGAGGAGGAGACATCGGTTACACCGGGCATGTGGTCATCCTGACGCTGTTGCAGGATGGAGAGTCGACAGGGGTGCCGAGCCGGCGCCCGGGGCCGGGCGAGGCAGGAGGTCTGTGTGCCTGCTCGCCGCCTGCTGACCCCGCGTGTGCCCCGCCGGGTGGCGACGATCTCGGTGCACACCAGCCCGCTCGACCAGCCCGGTGCCGGCGACGCCGGGGGCATGAACGTCTACATCGTCGAGATGTCCCGCCGGCTGGCCGCCCGCGGCATCGCCGTCGACGTCTTCACGCGGGCCACCTCCAGCGACCTGCCGCCGGTGGTCGAGATGAGCCCGGGCGTGACCGTGCGGCACGTCAGCGCCGGCCCGTTCGAGGGCCTGGGCAAGGAGGAGCTCCCCGGCCAGCTGTGCGCCTTCACCGCGGGGGTGCTGCGCGAGGAGGCCCAGCACGAGCCAGGCCACTACGACGTCGTCCACTCGCACTACTGGCTGTCCGGTCAGGTCGGGTGGCTGGCCCGTGACCGGTGGAGCGTGCCGCTCATCCACACCGCGCACACCCTCGCCAAGGTGAAGAACGCCGCGCTGGCCGACGGCGACCGGCCCGAGCCGCGTGCCCGGGTGATCGGCGAGGAGCAGGTGGTGGCCGAGGCCGACCGCCTGGTGGCCAACACCGAGGAGGAGGCCCGGCAGCTCGTCGAGCACTACGGCGCCGACTCGCGCCGCACGCTCGTCGTCCCCCCGGGCGTCGACCTCGAGCGTTTCACCCCCGGCGACCGCGCCGCCGCCCGCCGCGCCCTGGGCGTGCCCGCCGACGCCGTCGTCCTGACCTTCGTCGGCCGCATCCAGCCGCTCAAGGCGCCCGACCTGCTGCTGACCACCGCCGCCCGCATGCTCGACGACGACCCGGCGCTGCGCGCGCGGCTGCAGGTGCACGTCGTCGGGGCGCCCAGCGGGTCGGGGCTCGAGGCGCCGCGGCAGCTGGAGGAGCTGGCCGCCTCCCTCGGCATCGCCGACCTCGTGCGCTTCCTGCCGCCGCAGCCGCCCGACCGGCTGGCCCTGCACTACCGCGCCGCCGACGTCGCCGTCGTCCCGAGCCACAACGAGTCCTTCGGCCTGGTCGCGCTGGAGGCGCAGGCCTGCGGGACGCCGGTGGTGGCCGCGTCGGTCGGCGGGCTGCGGACGGCGGTGCGCGACGGCGTGTCCGGCGTCCTGGTCGACGGACGGGACCCCGGTGCCTACGCGGCCGCCGTCCGCGCGGTGCTCGAGCGCCGGGAGCTGCTCGGCGCCGGGGCGCGCCGGCACGCCGCCGCCTTCTCCTGGGACCGCACCGCCGACGCGCTGGTGGACGCCTACGCCTCGGCCGCCGCGGAGATGGCCGGTGCCGCGCGGCGGGCGCTGCGGCCGGTGGCCGGCGTCCACCTGGGGACGCAGGTGGCCTGGTGACCGGGGGCGCCGGAGGAGACCCGCCCCCCCGCGCCGACGTCGTCGCCGCCCTCGACGCGGTCATCGACCGGACCCTGCGCGACGCCGAGCTGGTGCACGAGCACCCCGCGCCCGGACGGTGGCTGGTCGACCTGCCCGGCAGCAAGAAGCTCAAGACGGTGTGCGGGCTGATCGTGGGCGAGCACGCGCTGCGGGTGGAGGCCTTCGTCTGCCGCCAGCCCGACGAGAACCGCGAGCAGCTGTGGACCTACCTGCTGCAGCACAACGCGCGCATGTACGGCGTCGCCTACTCGGTCGACCGCGTCGGCGACGTCTACCTGACCGGCCGGGTGCCGCACGCCGCGGTGACCCCCGAGGAGCTCGACCGGCTGCTCGGTGCGGTCCTCAGCTACGCCGACGACCACTTCAACACCATGCTCGAGATCGGCTTCGGCAGCTCGATCCGCCGCGAGTGGGAGTGGCGGGTCAAGCGCGGCGAGTCGCTGCGCAACCTCGAGGCCTTCGCCGCGTTCGCGCAGGCGGGCCGGACCGGGCCCGACGACGGCGACGGGGCGGCACCCGCGCCGGACGGCGGGGGATGACCGTCACCCGGGCGCCGGCCACGTCGGCCGTCGAGGAGCGCCCCGGCTACGCACGCCGCTGGTGGGTGCTGGCCACCATGACCGTCTGCCTGCTCGTGGTGATCACGGGCAACACGACGCTCAACGTGGCCATCCCGACCCTGCAGCGGGAGCTCGGGGCCACCCAGGGCGAGCTCCAGTGGGCCGTCGACGCCTACATCGTGGTCTTCGCCGGCCTGCTGTTCTCCTGGGGCGTGATCGGCGACCGGATCGGCCGCCGGAGGGTGCTGCTCATCGGGCTGGCGATCTTCGCCGGGGGCTCGGTGATGGCCGCCTTCTCCGGCAGTCCGCTGGAGCTCATCGCCTGGCGGGCGGTGATGGGGATCGGCGGCGCGGCGGTCCAGCCGACGACGCTCGCCGTCATCACCAACGTCTTCCCGGCCGGTGAGCGCGGCCGCGCCATCGGCATCTGGGCGGCCACGGCCGGCCTCGCCGTCGCCGGGGGCCCGCTGGCCAGCGGCGCGGTGCTGACCCACTTCTGGTGGGGCGCGATCTTCCTCATCGGTGTGCCGGTCGCGCTGCTCGGCGTCGCCGGCACGCTGGCGTTCGTGCCGGAGTCGCGCGACCCGGACCCCGGCCGGCTCGACGTCCCGGGCGTGCTGCTGTCGATCGCGGCCCTCGCCGGGCTGGTCTACGGGATCATCCACGGCGGGTCCGGGGTGGGCTGGGCGACGCCGGGGGTGCTGGTCCCCCTGATCGGCGGCGCGCTGCTCATGGTGCTGTTCGTCTGGCTGCAGCGGCGCTCGGCGCACCCGGCGCTCGACGTGTCGCTGTTCCGCAACCCAGCGTTCTCCGCCGCGGCCGCCGCGCTGGGCCTGAACTTCTTCGCGCTGATGGGCGCGACCTTCTACCTCGTCTACTACCTGCAGGGCGCCCGCGGCTACGACCCCCTGCAGTCCGGCGCCGCGCTGATCCCGGTCGCGCTGGGCATGGCGGTCATGGCGCCGAGCAGCTCCCGGCTGGCCGAGCGGTTCGGCGCCAAGGCCGTCTGCACCACCGGCTTCGTCCTCATCACGCTGTCGTTCCTGGGCTTCCAGCTGCTGGACGAGGCAGCCCCGCTGTGGCTGTTGCTCACCACGCTCACCGTGCAGGGGCTCGGCATGGGCGCGGTCATGGCGCCGGCCACCGAGTCGATCATGTCGGTGGTGCCGCGGGAGAAGGCCGGCGCCGGCGCGGCGGTGAACAACACGGTCCGCCAGGTGGGCGGCGCGCTCGGCGTGGCCATCCTCGGCTCGCTGCTGGCCACCGCCTACGCCTCCAACCTCGGCCGCGCCGTCGACGTGCTCCCCGCCGGGCTGCGCGGCGAGGCGAGCACCTCGATCGCCGCGACCCTCGAGGTGGCCCGGGCGACGGCGGACCGGGCGCGGGCGGCCGGCGAGCCCGAGGCCGCGGAGGCCGCCGACGCGCTGGCCGACACCGCCCGCGAGGCGTTCGTCTCGGCGATGCACCTGACCGCCGTCGGGACCGCGGCCGCCGCGGCGGTCGCCGCCGTCGTCGTCCTCGTCTGGCTGCCCGGTCGACGCCGGCCGGGGGCGCAGGAGACCTCCTCCGCATAGCGTGGGAGAGGTGCAGGAGCAGCCCGCCGCGCAGGAACGGTTCGGCCGCGCGCTGATCGGCGTGGTGGCTGCCTCCGGCCTGGTCTACCCCCTGCTGCTGTGTGCCGTGCAGCTCGTGCTGACCCAGCTGTTCGTCGTCGACGTCGCCGCGACCGCGCTGTGGCTGGCGGTCGCGCTGGTCTGCAGCGTGGCGCTGGTGGCCGCCGTCCGCTGGGGTGCCTCCCGGCGGGTGCTCAGCCCGTGGCTGCTGGCCGGGCTGGCGCCGCCGGTGCTCTACGAGGCCTGGGTGCTCTGGCCGCTGCTGGCCGGATGACACCTCGCCGGGCCCGGCGCTCCCCGGGTCGGGCAGGATGGGCTCGTGACGACGTCTGCGGCGAGCGCGCCCGGCACCCTGGTCCTGCTCCGCCACGGCGAGAGCGAGTGGAACAAGGCCAACCTGTTCACCGGCTGGGTCGACGTCGAACTGTCGGAGAAGGGCCGCGCCGAGGCCGCCCGCGGCGGTCGGCTGCTCGCCGAGCACGACCTGCTGCCCGACGTCCTGCACACCTCGCTGCTCAAGCGGGCGATCACCACCGCCGAGCTGGCCCTCGGCACGGCCGACCGGCAGTGGATCCCGGTGCGGCGCTCCTGGCGGCTCAACGAGCGGCACTACGGCGCCCTGCAGGGCAAGGACAAGGCGGCCACCCTCGCCGAGTACGGCGAGGAGCAGTTCATGGTCTGGCGCCGGTCCTACAGCACGCCGCCGCCGCCGATCGAGGCCGGCAGCGAGTACTCGCAGGACGCCGACCCGCGCTACGCGTTCCTCCCGCCGGAGGTGCGCCCGGCCACCGAGTGCCTGGCCGACGTCGTCGTCCGGATGCTGCCGTACTGGTACGACGCGATCGTGCCGGACCTGCGCAGCGGCGCCACCGTGCTGGTGGCCGCCCACGGCAACAGCCTGCGCGCGCTGGTGAAGCACCTCGACGACATGGGCGAGGACGAGGTGGTCGGGCTGAACATCCCCACCGGCGTCCCGCTGCGCTACGACCTCGACGCCGACCTCAAGCCGGTCAAGCCCGGTGGTGAGTACCTCGACCCCGAGGCCGCGGCCGCCGCGATCGAGGCGGTCAAGAACCAGGGCAAGCGCTGACGAGGGGGCCCGGAGGGTCCCCGAGGAGTGAGCGCGAACGGCTCAGCTCGACGGGGGCACGGCACCTGGCCGCGGTGTCGGCCGCGAGGCCGACGATGTGCGCAGCTCAGTTGGGCAGCGCGACCATGTCCCGCTCGCCGGTGACCAGGAAGACGACGCGGCGGGCGACGCTGACGGCGTGGTCGGCGAAGCGCTCGTAGTAGCGGCCGAGCAGCGTGATGTCGATGGCCGACTCCATGCCGTGCGGCCAGCCGGGGCTGAGCAGCTCGGTGAACAGCTGACGGTGCAGCTCATCCATCAGGTCGTCGTCCTTCTCGAGCTGGGCGGCGCCCTGGACGTCGAGCTTGGCGATGACGGTGCCGACCTGGGCGACCAGGCTCTGCGCGACGTGGCCGGCCTCGAGGAAGATCGGCCGCACCTCGGCGGGGACGGCGGACTCCGGGAAGCGCATCCGGGCGAGCTTGGCCACGTGCACCGCGAGGTCGCCCATGCGCTCGAGGTCGCCGACGATGCGCATCGCCGTGGTGACCGTGCGCAGGTCGGTGGCCACCGGCTGCTGGCGGGCCAGCAGGGTGAAGCAGCGCTCCTCGATGCTCTCGCGCACCGCGTCGATGTGCTCGTCCCCGGCGATGACCAGGTCGGCGAGGGCGACGTCGGCGTCGAGCAGTGCGGTGGTGGCCTTGGTCATCGCGGAGCCGACGGAGTTCGACATCTCCACCAGGCAGGCGTTGATGTCCTCGAGCTCTTCGCGGTAGTGCTCGCGCACGGGTCCTCCTCGTCGGCCGGCGGTCCGCCGGGTGCCGCCGGCCGGTCACCATCTGCTCGGTGTGCCGCCCCGACGTCTCCGAGGGTAGGTGCTCACGAGGCACGCGACGGGAGTGGTCGGTGAACGCGGGGACACCCCGGCGTGAACAGTCGGTCCCCCGGGTTGCGTCGCCACCCACACGGGGGATGACGAGGTCCTGGAGCCGCCTAGCATCGGCCCTGTGAGCCCGCTGGTCGCCCTCGTGACCGGTGTCGTCGTCGGCGCCCTCGTGGTGGCCGTCGGCGTGCTGCTCGCGCGCCGCGGCGCCGAGAGAGCCGAGCGCGCCGGGAGCGACGCCGACCGGGACGGCGCCGCCGAGGCGCAGCTCGCCCGCCGGCTGCTCGACCTCATGGACCCCGCGGTGCTGCTGCTCGACAAGGACGACGCCGTCGTCGTGGCCAACCCGACGGCGCGCGGGCTCGGCATCGTGCGCGACCGCAGGCTCGTCGTCCCCGCCCTGCAGGACCTGGTCCGCGAGGTCCGCCGCTGGGGGAGCCGGCGCTCGGACGTCTCGCTGCCCGGCGAGGTCGTCGGCGGCGGCACGCGGCTGGTCGGCGCCCACGGCATCCGGCTGGACACCTCTCCCGGCGACGCCTCGGCGTCGGCCGTGCCCGGCCCCGTGGCGCTGGTCCTCCAGGACGTCACCGAGGCCCGTCGCGTCGAGGCGGTCCGCCGCGACTTCGTCGCCAACGTCGGGCACGAGCTCAAGACGCCGGTCGGCGCGCTGGGCCTGCTCGCCGAGGCCATGCAGGGCGCCGCCGACGACCCCGACACCGTGCAGCGCTTCGCCGCGCGCATGGCGCACGAGGCCGACCGGCTGGCCCGGCTGGTCCGCGAGCTGATCGACCTGTCCCGCCTGCAGGGCGCCGAGCCACTGCCGGAGCTGACGCCGGTCGACGTCGACACCGTGCTCGCCGAGGCCGTCGACCGCACCGGCCTGGCCGCCGCCGCCAAGGGCATCACCATCGCCGTCGGCGGAACGCGGGGCCTCCTGGTGCGTGGCGTCGAGCCCCAGCTGGCGACGGCGGTGACCAACCTGCTGGCCAACGCGGTCGCCTACAGCCCCGAAAACACGAAGATCGCCGTCGGGGCGCGGGCGCGCGGCGGGTTCGCCGAGATCGCGGTCACCGACAGCGGCATCGGCATCCCGCGGGCCGACCGCGAGCGGGTCTTCGAGCGCTTCTACCGGGTCGACCAGTCGCGGGCCACCAAGACCGGCGGCACCGGCCTGGGCCTGGCCATCGTCAAACACGTGGCCAGCAACCACGGCGGCTCGGTCAGCGTGTGGAGCGAGGAGGGCCTCGGCTCCACCTTCACGCTGCGCATCCCCCTGGCGGTCGAGGACCGCCCCCCACCTCCCGCTGCGGCGTCCGACGCCGGCGGGGTCCTCCAGGAAGGACGGCAATGACCCGAGTGCTCGTGGTGGAGGACGAGGAGTCCTTCTCCGACGCGCTGTCCTACATGCTCGGCCGCGAGGGGTTCGAGGCGGTCGTGGCCGCCACGGGCCCCGAGGCCCTGGCCGAGTTCGACCGCGCAGGTGCAGACATCGTCCTGCTCGACCTCATGCTCCCGGGACTGCCGGGCACCGAGGTGTGCCGGGCGCTGCGCTCCCGCAGCAACGTCCCGATCATCATGCTCACGGCCAAGGACTCCGAGGTCGACAAGGTCGTGGGCCTGGAACTCGGGGCCGACGACTACGTCACCAAGCCCTACTCGGCACGCGAGCTGGTGGCGCGTATCCGCGCCGTGCTGCGCCGCCGCGGGGACGTCGAGGCCCCGGCCGACGGCGCGCTGGAGGCCGGCCCGGTGCGGATGGACGTCGAGCGGCACGTGGTGGCCGTGGACGGCGAGCCGGTGGGGCTGCCGCTCAAGGAGTTCGACCTGCTCGAGCTGCTGCTGCGCAACGCCGGCCGGGTGCTGACCCGCGGGCAGCTGATCGACCGGGTGTGGGGCTCGGACTACGTGGGCGACACCAAGACCCTCGACGTCCACGTCAAGCGCCTGCGCGCCAAGATCGAGCCCGACCCGGCCAACCCCAAGCACCTCGTGACGGTGCGCGGTCTCGGCTACAAGTTCGAGATCTGATCGGGCCACCCCGTCCTCCCCACCCCGGCAGGGCCAGGGTGGGACCCGGGACGGGTCCAGGTCGTGCCGGCCGGGGTCACTGACCCCGGCCGGTCTCCTCCTGCAGCTCGTCGATCTTCTTCGAGGCGTCGGCCTTGGTGATGTCCTCGGGGACGTCCTCACCGGCCTGGCGGGCCAGCGTGTGCAGGTAGCTCTTCTGGGCGCCGGTGGCCGGCTCGTCCCCGGTCACCCAGTCCGACGGGTCCTTCTCGGCCGTCGGGTCGCCGGCCTGACCGGTGTTCACGTTGGATTCGCTCATGTGTTCGATCCTAGGCGTGGGAGAGCTCGCGCGCAGGTCGAGCGGCAACGGCCGGGCGGGACTCCCACCGGCGGCCGGTCCGATAGACGTGCACGCCCCCGCAGGAGGGGCACTCCACCGAGAGCGCGACGTGGGTCGGGTGGTTGGTGACCGACCGGATCCGCCGGTCGGCGACCAGTTCGTCGGTCCGGGTCACGGGGCAGGTGATCAGCAGCATGGGACGAGCGTGCTCGGGGTCCGCGGGACCGACGAGTGGCAGAGGTGACACCGATCGCGTCGTTCCTGCCATACTCCCGCCATGGCCGAGGACCGCCCGCTCGTCGTCAGTCTGCTCGCCGGGGACGGTGTCCTCGGCGCCTTCGGCCTCGGCGTCGCCGCCGAGGTGTTCGGCTACGACTACCGCCGTCTCGGCATGCCGCGCTTCGACTTCGCGGTGGTCACCGACCGTCCGGGACTCGTGCGCACCGACACCGGGCTGACCCTGTACGTCGAGCACGGTCTCGAGCGGCTGGCGGTCTCCGACATCGTCCTGGTCACCGCGTGGGAGAAGCTGTCCCACCCGGTCCCGCCGTCGGTCCTCGAGGCGCTGCGCGCCGTGCACGCCCGGGGCGGCCAGATCGTCAGCCACTGCACCGGCGCCTTCGTCGTCGCGGCGGCGGGCCTGCTCGACGGGAAACGGGCCACCACCCACTGGCGCCATGCCGGCGAGATGGCCGCCCGCTACCCGGCCGTCGACGTCGACCCGCGGGTCCTCTACGTCGACGAGGGCACGATCATCAGCGGCGCCGGGACGGCGAGCGGCGTGGACGCGCTCCTGCACCTCGTCCGCAGGGAGTGGGGCGCCGCGGCGGCCAACGGGCTGGCCCGCGAGATGGTCGTCCCCCCGCACCGCGACGGCGGGCAGGCGCAGTACATCGACGAGCCGGTCGCCCGGTGCGAGGACGACCTGCTCGGGCTGGTCCTGGACTGGGCGCGGGCGCACCTGGCCGAGGACATCAGCGTCGAGGTGCTCGCCCGCCGCGCGCTGATGAGCCCGCGCAGCTTCGCCCGCCGGTTCAAGGCCACCACGGGGACGACGCCGCACGCCTGGCTGCTCGCGCAGCGGCTGGCGGCGGCCGAGGCGCTGCTCGAGGAGAGCGACGCCCCGGTGGAGGAGATCGCGCGGCTGGTCGGGTTCGGCACCGCCGCCGGCTTCCGCGAGCAGTTCAGCCGGCGCCGCGGCGTCTCCCCGCGGGCCTACCGGCAGACCTTCCGCACCGGCAGCGGCCAGGTCGAGGTCGTCCCGGCCGGTGAGGGAACGGCCGCCTAGCGGGGGATCGGGCGGGCGACGCCCACGAGGGAGTCGAGGCGGCCGGCGTTGCTGGGCGCCAGCGGGCTGCGCACCACGCGCGTGAGCGCGAACCCGGCCCGCGCCAGCAGCATCGCGTGCGTGCGCGGTGTGAAGTGCCAGATGTGCTCGGCCGGCTTGAGGGTCCACCAGCGGGTGCCCAGCAGGCGGGCCGGCAGCGACGAGACGTAGGGCGTGGAGAACAGCACGACGCCGTCGTCGGCGACCAGCGAGCGCGCCGTCCGCCAGAAGTCCAGCGGGTCGGGCACGTGCTCGACGGTGTCCCAGGCGCAGAGGACGTCGAAGCCGGGCCCCAGCGGCGCGTCGGCGAGCTGGCCGCAGAAGACGTCGAGGCCGAGGGTCCCGGTGGCGTGCTCCGCGCCGGTGCGGGAGAGCTCCACCCCGCTGGTGTCCCAGCCGGCCCTGCGCGCGGCGTCGAGGAACAGGCCGTAGCCGGCGCCGACCTCGAGCAGCCGCCCGCCGGGAGACCGGCCTCGGACCCGGTCCAGCAGCGCCAGGCGGCCGGCGGTCCAGGTGCGCTGCAAGAGCATCGCCGGGTCGAACCGGCGGTCCCGCGACGACGCGCCGTCCTCGGCGCCCCCTGCCTCGACGCCACCCCCGTACACGCCGCCCTCGAAGTAGCCGACGTCGTCGTAGAGCCGCTGGAGGGCCTCCGGACGCAGCCGGGGGCTGATGAACACCAGGCCGCACGACGGGCAGCGGACGACGCCGAAGGGCGCGAGGTCGTGGACGAGCCGGCCGGGGATGCCGCAGAGGCAGCATTCGACCACCTCGGTGTCCTCGGGGGTCCACGTCACCGGAGGCGGGGTCACCGGGGCGCTCACGGCGGTCAGCCTACGGAGCCCCCGGCGATCCTCCCGGTACCGGTCCGTGCCGCGCCGACCGGCGGGTCGGCCGCGCCCGAGGCGCCGTCGGCCCCGGCGTCGCCGAGCTCGGGGTAGCGCTGGACGAGCAGGGCGGAGATCTTCCGGCGGACGGCGCTGGAGACCAGCCCGGAGCCCTCCGGTGACCCGTCGGTGCCCAGCAGCTCGCCCGGGACGACGACGTAGCGGTCGGGGGCGGCGTCGGCCCGGTCGAGGAAGGCCGCGCGCACCGCGTCGGCGTCGGCGTCGGCGGGACCGGCGGTGACCGGGGAGTCGACGACCACGGTGAGGTCGGGCAGCAGGCCGCGGGTGGCCCACAGCGAGGTGCGGTAGATGCGGTCGGCGTCGAGGCCCTGCCCGGCGCCCTGGAAGGCGATCGAGGTGTCGACGTAGTGGTTGCAGACGACGACCTCGCGCCGCTTGAGCGCCGGCCGGATCACCGTGGCGACGTGCTCGGCGCGGTCGGCCGCGGCCAGCAGCGCTGCGGTGTAGGCGGCCACCGGGTGTCCCTCGCCGTCGGTCACGCGGGCCGCCGGGTCCGGTGCCGGCGGGTAGAGCAGCGTGCGGACCTGGCGGCCGAGCGCGGTGTCACTGGGCTCGTGCGTGGCCACGACGGCGCACCCGGACTCGCGCAGCACCTGGGCGAGGTCGGCCGTGTAGCGGCGGGTCAGGTCGCGGTCGGCGCCCTCGACGACGACGAACAGGCCGGTCCCGCTGGCCGAGGCCGAGAGGATGTCGGAGCTGCCCCACAGCAGGCGGAACACGTCGCGGGCACGGGTGCCCGGGCGCCCGCGCGGGACGACCTGGCGGACGGCATAGGCGCTGACCAGCAGGGCCAGCGCGCCGCCGATCATCAGGGTGAGCCCGGGACCGGTGAGGGTGAGCATGAGCTCGCCGACCCGCAGGTCGTGGGTGCCGAGCACGCCGGCGAGGCCCGGGCCGACGGCGACCGCCAGCAGCAGGACGACGCGCACCGAGGAGATGACGAAGGCGAACACCCGGCCGCGCAGCCGGTCCTCGACCTCGAAGCCGATGAGCGTGTAGCCGATGATCCAGGAGATCCCGGCGAACAGGCCGACGAGGAACGCCGCGCCCGTGGCCAGCACGAAGTCCTGGATCAGCGACATCGCCAGCAGCGCGATCCCGGCCAGCCCGATCGAGCGGGCGAACAGGGTGCGCCGCGGGATGGTCGGCAGGATCCGTGGCCCGACCAGCATGCCGAGGGCCAGGCCGGTGAACACGATGCCGAACACCACGCCGTAACCGGCGGCGCCGGCGTCCAGGGTGGCGATGTAGAGCTGGGCGACGCCGATGATCAGCCCGCCCGCCCCGAACGCGCCGATGACGCCGACGTACAGGGCGCGCATCAGCGGCTGTCCGCGCAGGAACGAGACGCCCTCGACGATGAGGGAGAACACGTTCGACGACGCCTGGCGGTCGGTGGGTGTCGGTGGGATGAGCCGGCGCGAGAGCAGCACGGTGGTGGCCGAGACCGCGAAGGTCGCCGCGTTGAACAGCAGGGCGACGACGATGGCCGTCCGCGCGTCCCCGTTCTGGCCGCTGCCCGGGAACACCCGGGCGACGGTGGAGAGCAGGGCGAACAGCAGCGAGGCCACCGGGACCGCGCCGTAGACGCTGAACAGCGAGACCTGGTTGGCCACGGCCAGCCGCTCGCGCGGGACGATCGCCACCCAGATCGCCTGCTTGGCCGGGTTGGTGAACAGGCCCACGGCCTCGACGAGGAACTGCGCGACGTAGAGCCAGGTCAGCTCGTAGCTCAGCCCGATCGACAGGTACAGCGCGCAGGCCAGCAGGTCACCGACGACGACGGTGGTGCGGCGGTCCAGCCGGTCGGCCAGGGCGCCGGCGATGGGGCCGAGGAGGAGGTCGGGCAGCAGCCGGACGAGGATGACGCCGGAGATGGCCGCGCCCTGGACGCCCAGCGACTCGTCGCGGGTGAGCTGCTGGGCCAACGCGGTGGTCGCCAGCAGGCCGAGCCAGTCGCCGAGGCTGGAGACGGCGATCGCCGCCCACATGCGACGGAACACCGGGATCCGCAGGAGCGCGCGCAGCGCGTTGTCCGACGCCCGGCCGCTGGCCGACGACCCGCCTGCGCGCGCGCCGGCACTCGCCGCCTGTCCGTCGCTCACAGTTCCCGCCGTCCGGTCGTCGCGGTCGTCCCGAGCAGGGTAGTGGCGGCAGGCGCCGTCACGGCCCCCTCGCCGCACTCGGACTGGGGAGTTCCGGTCAGTCGCGCGGCCGCCGGCGCTGCAGGGTGAGGGGCACCGGCGCGGGGCTGGCCGGGTGCGGGGCGACCAGGCCGAGGTCGAGCCGGGCCTCGGTCAGCCGGCGCAGCTCCGCGTAGGCAGCCGGGCCCAGCAGTGCGGTGAGCTCGGCCGCGTAGGTGGCCACCAGCGGCTCGGGGGACACGTGCGCGGTGGGGGAGCCGCTGCACCACCAGTGCAGGTCGGCACCGCCCGGGCCCCAGCCGCGCCGGTCGAACTCGCCGATCGTGCTGACCAGCACCGACGTCCCGTCGGGCCGCTCGACGTGCTCCTGCTCGCGGCGCACGGGCAGCTGCCAGCAGACGTCGGGCTTGGTGGTCAGCGGGTGCAGTTCCTCGCGCAGCGCCATGCGGTGCAGCGCGCAGCCGGTGCCGCCGGGGAAGCCCGGCCGGTTGAGGAAGACGCAGGCGCCGTCGACCAGGCGGGTGCGGAGGGATCGGACGCCGCCCTCGTCGTCTGCCGTGTCCTCCTCGGTCCAGGCGCCGCGGCCGACCGGGGCGAGCTGCCAGTCCTCGTCGGTGAGGTCGGCGACCGCGGCGGTCACGCGGGAGAGGTCGTCCTCGTCGGTGAAGAAGGCGCCGTGGCTGCAGCAGCCGTCGTCGGCCCGGCCCTCGACGACGCCGGCGCACCCGCGGCCGAACACGCAGGTCCAGGCCGACGCCAGCCAGGTCAGGTCGGCCCGGACCACGTGCCGCGGGTCGGCCGGGTCCGGGAACTCGATCCACTCGCGGGCGAAGTCCGGGTCGACCTCCGGGGGCGCGTCCTGCACCGGCCCAGCCTAGGGAGACCCCGACCGGCAGACTGACCGCATGCGGCTCGGCGTTCTGGACATCGGCTCGAACACCGTCCACCTGCTTGTGGTCGACGCCCACCGCGGTGGCCACCCGACCCCGACCTACGACGACCGGTCCGTCCTGCGGCTGGCCGAGCACGTCGGCAAGGACGACTTCCTGTCCAAGGCCGGCGAGAAGGCCCTGGTCAACGCGGTGCGCAAGGCGTGCAAGCGGGCCGAGGAGCAGGGCTGCGACGAGGTGCTCGCCCTGGTCACCTCGGCGATCCGCGAGGCGGTCAACGGCCTGGAGGTGCTCGACCGCGTCCGCGCTCAGACCGGCGTCGACGTGCAGGTGACCAGCGGCGAGGAGGAGGCGCGGCTGACCTTCCTGGCCGTGCGCCGGTGGTACGGGTGGAGCGCCGGGCGGCTGCTCGTCCTCGACATCGGCGGCGGCTCGCTGGAGCTGGCCAGCGGTGTGGACGAGGACCCCGACGTCGCTCTGTCGGTCCCGCTCGGCGCCGGGCGGATGACCCGCCGCTTCCTGCCCGAGGCCGCCGCGGGCAGGAAGCCCGACCTTGCCAAGCTCGAGGCCCTGCAGGAGCACGCCGCCGACGTCCTCCGGCCGGCGGCGAAGAAGCTGCGCGGGGCCGGGCCGCCGGACCTGGTCGCCGCGACCAGCAAGACGTTCCGCACGCTCGCGCGGCTGACCGGCGCGGCCCCCTACTCGGCCGGCCTGCGGGTCGACCGGCAGCTCACCCTCGACGGCCTGGGTCAGCTGATCGGGTTCGTGTCCCGCATCGAGTCCCGCGGCCTGGCCGAGCTGCGCGGTGTGTCTCCCGACCGCGCCCACCAGGTGCCGGCCGGCGCGGTCGTGGCGCAGGCCGCGATGCAGGCGCTGGATCTACCCTCCGTCAAGATCTGTCCGTGGGCGCTGCGCGAGGGCGTCATCCTGCGGCGACTGGACTCCTTGGGAGACGCGTGATGGCACAGCCCCGCAGGGACCCCGATCCCGGGCGCGGTCCGGAGACCGGCGGCCGTCCGCTGGCCGACATCCTGCGCGAGGCCGGCATCGAGGCCCCGCGCAGCGTGCGCCGGCGCCGGGGCGACACCGGCGACCTCCCGATCAAGCAGCGCCGCCGGGAGCCCGAGGACGAGACCGAGCAACCCAACCCCGGGCGCCGGGCCGGCGACACCGGCCGGGTCTCCGAGACCGGCCGGCTGTCCCGCGACACGGGCCGGGTCTCCGACACCGGCCGTGAGGCCCGGGACGCCGGCCGCGTGGAGAAGGCCCGGGACACCGGCCGCGTCGCGGGGGCGCCGGCCGGGGCCACCCGCGGCCCGTCCGAGCCCTCGACGGCGGCCATCCCGGGGATCCGGCCCTCCCGCAAGCCGGGTGTCCCGGGCAGTGCCGCGCCGGACGCCGCGCCGGCCACGGGCCCGATCCCGGTGACCCGGCCCGGGGAGACCGAGGTGCTCGACGAGCCGCTCGGTGCCCGGGAAGGGGCGCTGGCCTGGCTGCGCTTCGCCGGCGAGCTGGTCCTGGCCCTCGCTGCCGGAGTCGGCATCTACTTCCTCGCCACCGTCGTCTGGGAGCAGTTGCCGCAGGTCGCGGTGGTCCTCGCCCCGCTGGCGGTCACCGGCCTGGTCGCCGGCGTCGGGGCGTGGCGGCAGCGCACCGGCCGCGAGCCCACGGGCCTGCGGCTGGTCGCCGTCCTCGTCTTCGCCGGGGCGCTGCTCACCATCGCCCCGGCCGCCGGGCTGCTCGCCGGCACCTGAGGCGCCACCGGGCAGCCCGGCCGCGGCTCACTCGTCCTCGTCGTCGTCCTCGGTGCCGGCCTGCGCGAACTGCTCGACGATCGCCGCGCCGAACGCGTCGAGGTCGTCGGGGTTGCGGCTGGTGACGAGGTTGCCGTCGACGACGACCTCCTCGTCCACCCACTCGGCACCCGCGTTGCGCAGGTCGGTCTGCAGCGAGGGCCACGACGTCATCCGCCGGCCGCGGACGACGTCGGCCTCGGCGAGCACCCAGGGCGCGTGGCAGATGGCCGCCACCGGCTTGTCCGCCTCGAAGAAGGCCTTCACGAAGGCGACGGCGTCGGCGTCGGCCCGCACGAAGTCGCCGTTGATGACGCCGCCGGGCAGGACCAGCGCCGCGTAGTCCTCGGGGTCGGCCAGGGCGACGGTGGTGTCCACCTTCTTCTGGTCGCCCTTGTCGATGTGCTGGTACATGGTGATCGTGCCGCTGCCCAGCGACACCAGCTCGGGCTCCGCGCCGGCCTCCTCGAGCGTCTGCCACGGCCGTTCGAGCTCGACCTGCTCGACGCCGTCGGTCGCGAGCACGGCCACCTTCATCCCGTCCAGTTCTCCTGCCATGCGGGCGCGGCTACCCGTGGCCGGGAGGTGGCACACCCGCGCGCACTACGGTCCGACGGGGGTCCGGGGCTCCGTCCGGCGCGGGGTCCGGCGCGAGGTCCGGCGCACACCGAGAGCTGGGAGAACGGCATGGCACAGCGACAGGGCCTGGCGGTCCTCGGCGGCGGCAAGATGGGCGAGGCGCTGCTGGCCGGGCTGGTGAAGCGGTCGGGGTCCGGCGGCGTCGTCGTCTGCGAGCGGCACCCGGAGCGGGGACGCGAGCTCGCGGCGCGCTACGGCGTCGAGGTCGTCGACATCGAGGAGGCGGCGGCCCGCGCGCGGGTGCTGCTCCTGGCGGTCAAGCCGCAGGACCTCCCCGGCCTGCTGACCCTGCTCGCGCCGGCGGTGGACGACGGGCACCTGGTGGTCAGCATCGCGGCCGGCATCTCCACCGCCACCATCGAGGCGGCGCTGCCGGCCGGTGTGCCGGTGGTGCGGGTCATGCCCAACACCCCCGCCCTGGTCGACGAGGGGATGAGCGTGCTGTCGGCCGGCGCGTCGGCGGGGGAGGCCGAGCTGGACGAGGCCGAGGCGCTGCTGTCGACCGTCGGCCGGGTGGCGCGGGTGCCGGAGTACCAGCAGGACGCGGTGACGGCGCTGTCGGGCAGCGGCCCGGCCTACTTCTTCTACCTGGTCGAGGCGATGGTCGACGCCGGCGTGCTGCTCGGCCTGCCGCGGGCGCTGACCACGGAGCTCGTGGTGCAGACCGCGCTGGGGTCAGCGGTGATGCTGCGCGAGTCGGGGGAGCACCCGGCCCAGCTGCGCGACGCGGTGAGCAGCCCGGGCGGCACGACCATCGCCGGCATCCGGGAGCTGGAGCGGCACTCGGTGCGCTCGGCGCTCATCGCGGCCATCGAGGCGGCTGCCGCCCGCTCGGTCGAGCTGGGCCGGGCCGACGGGAACCGGTGACGCCGTCCCGCCGCTGACGGGAGCCGGTGACGATAACCCGCGCGGGGGCTCCTCGGGGGGACTCTGCGTTACCGTGTCGACACATCGACGGGGAGACGCGCCGATACGGCTGTGAAGCGAGTTGCATACGTGTAGTTCTGCCAGGGACGGACCGTTCCCGGTGTCCGTTTCTTCCATCGCTTCTGTCACGCGGGTCCCCTTACTCTCTGTATCAGCACGTGCGTGTCCCGTAGCCGGTGGGGAAGCCGGCGCCCGACTCGTGCTAGGTCCGGAGAGCCGATCATGACCATGCCCCAGCGCACCAACGCCGCCTACATCCGCCCGGCCGTCCCCGGCCCGCGGCCCATGGCCCGCCCGATCCCGGCCGCCGCCATGGCGCGCCCGGTCGGCCCGGCCCACCCGGCCGCGATGCCCGTCGGCCGCCCGGTCGTCCCGCAGCCGCGCGCTGCCGTCACCTTCCTGACCGTCGCCGAGGTCGCGAGCATGATGCGCGTCTCGAAGATGACCGTGTACCGCCTCGTGCACGCCGGCGAGCTGTCCGCCGTCCGCGTCGGCCGGTCGTTCCGCGTCCCCGAGCGCGCCGTCCAGGACTACCTGCGCGACGCCTACACCGACATCGCCTGAGCGAGGACCCCGTCCTCCGCGTGAGGGCGGCCGTTCCAACACCTCACGTACTGCTCGATCGCACCGTCGATCGGCGCCCTCGCCCGACCCGCTCGGGTGAGATCCGTCCGGCCCGGTTCCCGCGGCAGCGTCGCCGCGGGGGCGCCGGGTAGGCTCGGACGCCGAGCGACACCCCGGCCCCGGCCGGAGCCGTCGCACACGAGCTGATCCACACTCGCGTGGCGTCCGGTTCCGCCCCCCGTGGCCCCGGCGCGACACGCGGCAACGACGTCGGGAGCAGGACATGGGTTCGGTCATCAAGAAGCGCCGCAAGCGGATGGCGAAGAAGAAGCACCGCAAGCTGCTCAAGAAGACCCGCGTGCAACGTCGCAACAAGAAGTGAGCTGACGCTCGTGCCGCCTGCCGTCGTCCTCGTCACCGGTGTCAGCCGGTGGCTGGGGGGTGCGCTGGCGGCCGAGCTCGCTCGCAACCCGGCCATCGACCGGGTCATCGGGGTCGACACCGTCCCCCCGTCGGCGGAGCTGCTCCGCCGCCTCGGCCGCACCGAGTTCGTGCGCGCCGACATCCGCAACCCGCTGATCGGCAAGGTCATCAACACCGCGTCGGTCGACACCGTCGTGCACATGAACATCAGCTCCACGCCCGCCGGGTCCGGCGGCCGGGGGCCGATGAAGGAGCTCAACGTCATCGGCACGATGCAGCTCCTCGCCGCCTGCCAGCGCGCACCCTCGGTGCGCCGGCTGGTGCTCAAGTCGACCAGCGCCGTCTACGGCGCCTCGCCGCGCGACCCCGCCGTCTTCACCGAGGCGATGCAGGCCCGGCGGGTGCCCTCGGGCGGGTTCGCCAAGGACAGCCTCGACATCGAGGGCTACGTGCGGTCCTTCTCGCGCCGCCGTCCCGACGTCGGGGTCGCTGTCCTGCGGTTCACCAACTTCATCGGCCCGCGCATCGACTCGGTGCTGTCCGGGTTCCTGCGCATGCCGGTCGTCCCGACCGCGCTCGGCTACGACGCCCGCGTCCAGCTGCTGCACGAGGACGACGCCCTCGGCGTGCTCGCCCAGGCCACCACCGGGGACTTCGCCGGCACGGTCAACGTGGGGGGAGAGGGCACGTTGCTGCTGTCGCAGGTCATCCGCCGGCTGGGCCGGCTGCAGCTGCCAGTGCCCTCACCGGCGCTGGGCTCCCTGGGCCGGCTCACCCGGCGCTTCGGCTTCGTGGACTACTCACCCGAGCAGATGCGCTTCCTCAGCTTCGGCCGCGTGGTCGACACGACCGTGCTGCACACCGAGTTCGGCTACACACCCCGCTACACCACCGCCGAGGCGCTGGCCGACTACGCCCACACGGCCCCGCCGGTGATCCCGCCGGAACTGGTCGTCGACGTCACGGCGCGTGCCCAGCAGCTGGTCGCGCGCGCCGGGTCGGTCGCCTCCTCGGTGGGGACGACGGTGCACGGACGGCTGCGGCCGGCACCGGCCTCGCCGGGGCTGCGGGCGGTGCGCGATGCCTGAGGCCCGCGTGATCCGGCTGCGCCCCGACGACGACGGGCAGCGGCACGTCCCGCCGGCGTCGGACCCCAGCTGGGACGAGCAGGTGGCCGGCGGGCTGGACTTCCTCCGCCGGCGGCTGACCGGCGAGTACGAGACCGACGAGTTCGGCTTCGACACCGACCTCACCGACCACGTGCTGCTGCCGGTCCTGCGGCCGCTGTTCTCCCGCTGGTTCCGGGTGGAGACCCACGGCGTCGAGAACGTCCCCGCCGAGGGCGGTGCGCTGATCGTGGCCAACCACTCGGGCACGGTCCCGGTCGACGCGCTCATGGCCACCGTCGCGCTGCACGACGACCACCCCGCGCAGCGCCGGTTCCGGCTGCTCGGCGCCGACCTGGTGTTCGACCTCCCCGTCGTGGGCTCGCTGGCGCGCAAGTTCGGCGCCACGCTCGCGTGCAGCGAGGACGCCGAGCGGCTGCTGTGCGGCGACGAGCTGGTCGGCGTCTTCCCCGAGGGGTTCAAGGGAGTCGGCAAGCCCTTCCGCGAGCGGTACACCCTGCAGCGGTTCGGCCGGGGTGGTTTCGTCACAGCGGCTCTGCGGACCGGCAAGCCGATCGTCCCGTGCGCCATCGTCGGCGCCGAGGAGATCTACCCGATGATCGGCAACGCGAAGACGCTCGCGCGGCTGCTCGGCCTGCCGTACTTCCCGGTGACGCCGACGTTCCCCGCGCTCGGCCCGCTCGGGCTGGTGCCGCTGCCGTCGAAGTGGCTCATCGCCTTCGGTGAGCCGATCGAGACGGCGCACTACGGCCCCGCGGCCGCCGAGGACCCGATGCTGGTGTTCAACCTGACCGACCAGGTCCGCGAGACGATCCAGCAGTCGATCTACCAGCTCCTCCTGCAGCGCACCTCCGTCTTCAGCTGATCCGGTCGGCCTCCGGCCTCCCACCGCGGCCAGGTGCCGTTCCCCTGCTGCGCTGAGCCCTCCCTGCCGTTCCTCGGGACCCTCCGGGCCCCGCTCTTCACGGCGCCTCGCAGGGCGGCTCACGGTGGCACCCGCGACCGGGATCCGCAGCCGGCCCGTCGAGCGCGCCCGCCTGCTCCTCGTCGGGGGACCCTCCGGGCCCCCGCTCCTCAGAGCAGTCTCCTCCGGCGGAAGGCGAGCGCGCCGCCGACGGCGCCGCCGGTGAGAGCCGCCGCGGCGACCGTGGGGACGCCGATCCGCGCGGCCTTGCGGCCGGTGCGGAAGTCCCGGATGGTCCAGTCGCGCGAGCGGGCGACGGCGCGCAGCTCGGTGTCGGGGTTCACCGCCACCGCCGTGCCGGTGAGGGTGAGCATCGGCAGGTCGTTGGCCGAGTCGCTGTAGGCGGTGCAGCGCGAGAGGTCCAGGTCCTCCCGCTCGGCCAGTGCCCGCACCGCCTCGGCCTTGGCCTCCCCGTGCATCAGCTCGCCGACCAGCCGGCCGGTGTAGCGGCCCTCGACCACCTCGGCCACCGTGCCCAGGGCGCCGGTGAGCCCGAGCCGGTGGGCGATGATCCGGGCCAGCTCGACCGGCGTCGCGGTGACCAGCCACACCCGCTGCCCGGCGTCGAGGTGCTGCTGGGCGAGGTTGCGGGTGCCCGACCAGATCCGGTCGGCCATGAGCTCGTCGTAGATCTCCTCGCCGGCATCGACGATCTCCGAGACCTCGCGTCCGGCGACGAAGGCGAGCGCGGTCTCGCGGATGGTGTGCATGTCGCCGGCGCTCTCGTTGCCGGCGACGCGGAACTTCGCCTGCTGCCACGCGAAGCGCGCGATGGCGCGGGAGTTCAGGTACTTCCGGGAGGCCAGGCCGCGGGCGAACCAGAACAGCGAGGCGCCCATCATCATCGTGTTGTCGACGTCGAAGAACGCGGCGGCGGTGCGGTCGGCCACCACCGCCGGGACCGGCTCGACCTCCGCTGCGGCCGCGGACGCGGCGCCCGCGACGTGCGCGCGGATCTCGTCCTCGGTCGGTGCCCCGGCGTCCGGCGTGCGGCGGCCGCGGAACGGCAGACCCGGCACGGGCTCCCTCCCCTGGAGTGGTCCCGCCGCCCTCGGGGCGGCACCGGCCGACACTATCGAGCGGTCACCGAGGTCCCGGAGCCGGACCTCAGCAGAGGATCGGGCGGATGCAGACCGGCAGCGGGACGTCCAGGATCGGCGGGGGCGTCGCGGTCGGGGCCGTGGTCGGCGCGGACGGCTGACCGCCACCTCCCGGCACCGGGAGCGTCGGGACCGGCAGGGGCAGGCCCCCACCGGGTGCCGGCGGGGACGTCGGCGGCGTGCTGCTGCCGCCGCCGGAGGGCGCCGTCCCACCGCCCGGGCCCCTCCCGCCGGAGCCCGTCGACCCCGCGGAGCCGCCGCCGCTGCCGGTGGACGGCGCCGCGGGCGGACCTGAGGGAGCCGGGGACGACGGCGCGGACGACGACGGCGCAGCCGGCGCGTCACTGACCGGGGCGCCGGGTTCGGCGGTCCCGGCGCTCGGGTCCGCCGGGGCGGCCGTGTCCGGCGTCGCGGGGGCTGCGCACGGTGCGGGTACCGGGCCGAGGTCGTCCGTGCCGGCCACCGCGGCGCCGGTGGGGCAGTCGAGGGCGGCCTGCAGCTCCGCCGCGCGGGTGCCGACGTCGCCGACCAGCCCCAGCGAGCGGGTCGCGGCGTCCTCCGCGCCGGCGGGCAGGGCGCCCTCCAGGCCGGCGAGGCCGTCGCCCTGGTCCTGCGCCCAGCCGCTGATGACCGAGAGGGGACCGGCGTCGCCGCCGGCGACGGCCTGCGAGAGCACCAGGGCGGCGCCCTCGAGGTCTGGGCGTCCATGGTGGCGAGGGTGTCGAGCACCAGGTCGACCGGCGGTGCCCCCGCCGAGCCCTCGACCAGCCGGTCGAGCTCCTGCAGCCGGGTGGTGGCGAACTCGAGCAGCGTCAGGCCGCGCTCGTCGCCTGCCAGCGCGAGCTGGGTCTGCTCGGTGCCCCGCTTGAGGCCGTACAGCGTGTCGCCCGGCTCCGCGTCGGTGGACAGCGCGACCAGCGTGCCCAGGGCCGTGACCGCAACGGCCGCGCCGGCGACCCCGGCGGCGAGCCGGGCCCGCCAGGCCGGGCGGCGCGCCGGCCGGGCCGATCCCAGCCGAGCCGGACGGCGGCGCGGCTCCGGCTCGGGCGAGCGGACGGCGGCCATCGCGACCAGCCGGGCGCGGGTGGCCGCGCGGAAGTCCGGGGACGGCTCGTCGTCGAGGTCGATGGCGAGTGCGCGCAGCCGGTCCTCGAGGGCCGCCTCGCGCCCGTGCACGGACGCGCGGCGGGACGCTCCCGCGGCATCGTGCCGGTCGCTCACCTGGGTCCTCCGGTCGGTCGGGGCCGTGGCCGACCGGAGCAACGACGCGCAGCCCCCCGCGTTACGCCCAGCCGGTGGGTGGCAACGGGACGTCCCCCGGAGGTGGTCATGCCCGTCACCGGAGCCCCTCGGGGAGCAGACCGGCCAGCCGCCGCACCGCCCGGTGCTGCAGCGCCTTGACCGCGCCGTCCTTCTTGCCCATGACCGCCGCGGTCTCCGACACCGACAACCCCTGCAGGAAGCGCAGCGAGATGCACTCCTGCTGCTCGCCGCCCAGCTGGCGGATGCACGCGAGCAGCTGCTCGTTGGTCAGCCGGGCGGCGACGGCGTCCTCGGGGCCGTCGGTGGCCTGGTCGGCGTCGCGCATGTCCGCGGTGGTGACCTCCAGCCGGAACCGGCTGCTCTTCACGTGGTCGCGGATGATGTTGCGCGCGATGGTGACGAGCCACTGCCGACGTCGCGGCCCTGGAAGGACAGCGAGTCGATCCGCCGCAGCGCGCGGACGAACGTCTCGCTGGTGAAGTCCTCGGCCTGCGCGCGGTCGCCCACGCGGTGCAGGACGTACCGGTACACCAGGGTGACGTAGTGGTCGTAGAGCCGGCCGAACGCCTCGGCGTCTCCGTCCTGCGCCTGCCGGACAAGCGCCCAGACGTCCACCCGGTCGCCGGGCAGGTCCTCCTCGAGGGCCGCCAGCTCCTCGGCGAGGGCGCCGTCGTCCTCCTCGGCCTCCGCCTCCGGAGCGGAGTCCGCGGCCGGCCCGGGCGCGCCCTCCGCGCCGGCGCGCGGGTAGGGCGTCGGACGGGGACGCGGCCCGGGCCGCCGCCCGGCCGGGACGGCGGACGGCCGCTCGTCCACCGGGCGCGACTGCGGCATGCGGGACGTCGACCTCCTCGTCGGCCCGCCGGGTCGCGGCGGCTCGCCCGACGGGGGTCCAGCCGGCTCGGCGGTGTCCCGCGGTGCTGCGGGTCCTCGCCCATGGTGACAACATCACTGCGAACCGTCCACGTCGGCCGGCCGAGTGGTACCTCGCGGTACCTCCCCGGAGGGACCGGCCACCGCCCGCAGGAGGTGCCCGTGAACCCGCCGGTGACCGGCACCGAGGCTCCGACGGGCCTGGCTGCGCTCGTGCGCGCCGCGGCCGAGGACCGCCCCGACGCTCCCGCCGTCGTCGACGGCGGGACGCGGCTGTCCTGGCGGGAGCTCGACGCGCTGGTCGACCGTGCCGCCGCCGGCTACGGCGCGCGCGGGCTGGCGCCGGGGGACCGGGTCGCGGTGCAGCTGCCCAACGGCGTCGACTGGCTGCGGGCCGTGCTGGGCGCACTGCGGGCCGGGCTGGTCGTCGTCCCGGTGAACACCGGCTACACCGACCCCGAGCTCGAGCACCTGCTCACCGACTCCGGCGCCGCCCTGCTGGTCGTGGCGGCCGGGCGCCCCCCGCTCGCCGGCGTCCCCGTGGTGGCTGGGCCGCCCGACGACGACGGCCCGGCACCCGTGCACCCGGACGACCCCGCGGCGCTGTCCTTCCTGGCCTACACCAGCGGCACCACCGGCCGGCCCCGCGGCGCGATGCTCACCGCGGGCGCGCTGCGCGCCAACCAGCAGCAGTGCCTGGCGATGCAGCCGCCGCCGGTCCGCCCCGACGACCGCGTGCTGCTCGTCCTGCCGCTGTTCCACGTCTACGGCCTCAACGCCGGCTTCGGCCTGGTCGCGGCCACGGGTGCGTGCGCGGTGCTGCAGTCGGCCTTCGACCCGCGGGCGTCGCTGGAGGTCATGCAGCGCGAGCAGGTGACCGCCGTCCCGGGTGCGCCGCCGATGTACCAGGCCTGGGTGGCCGCCGCCGACGCCGACGGCAGCGACGCCGTGCTGCGGCGGGCCTTCGCCGCGGTCCGGATGGCCTCCTCGGGTGCCGCGCCGCTGCCGGAGGGGGTCTGGACGGCGATGCGCGACCGTGCCGCCGTCCGGGTGTGGGAGGGCTACGGCCTCACCGAGGCCAGCCCCGTGGTGGCCAGCACCCTGGCGACCGGCCGGGCCAAGCCGGCCTGCATCGGCGGCCCGGTGCCCGGCGTCGAGGTCGTCCTCCGCGACGTCTCGGCGGACCGGACCGGTGACGTCGACGAGACGGGGCCGGGGGAGATCGAGGTGCGCGGCCCGAACCTGTTCGCCGGCTTCTGGCCCGACGGCGCCGACGGCCCGGACGACGACGGGTGGCTGGCCACCGGCGACCTCGCCTACCGCGACGGCGACGGCGACCTGCACCTGGTCGACCGGCGCAGCGACCTGGTGCTGGTCAGCGGCTTCAACGTCTACCCGGCGGAGGTGGAGCGGGTCCTCGACGCCCACCCCGCCGTCGCGCAGAGCGCGGTCATCGGGGTCCCCGACGCACGGACCGGGGCCGCCGTCCGCGCGGTCGTCGTCCTGGCGCCCGGGGCGCAGGCGACCGCCGCGGAGCTCCGGGCGCACGCCGCGGCCGCCCTGGCCCGCTACAAGGTGCCGACGTCGATCACCTTCCGGCCGGCGCTGCCGCACTCGCTCACCGGCAAGGTGAGCCGGGCCCGCCTGCGCGAGCTGGGGCTGCCGGCGACGGAGGAGCAGGAGGAGGACGCCGGTGACTGAGCCCGCCGCCCGCCTGGAGCTGCTGACCCGGGCCGGCTGCCACCTGTGCGTCACCGCGGCAGAGACGCTGGGGCGGATCGCCGCCGAGGCCGGCGTCGGTACCCGCGAGGTCGACGTCGACGCCGACCCGGAGCTGCAGGCGGAGTACGGCGACCGGGTGCCGGTGGTGCTGCTCGACGGCCGCGAGCACTCCTACTTCACCGTCGACGTCCCCCGCCTGCGCCGGGACCTCGGGATCTCCTGACGGGCCACCCGGGAGGGGCGACCGACGCCCGGGTGGGTATGGTCTCGGACACAGCGCCGCGCATCCACGCAGGCCCTGGGCCCGGGCCTGCTCGCGCGACTTTGTTCCTGCGTTCACAAGCGGTTACCGTGGCTGTCGCCGGGTGGTCCACCACCCGGATCCCCGATGTCGTCCGCCCCCGCAGGCTCCCGCCGGCGCCCGGGCGCGACCGCTGTGGAGTAGGCCCGTGATGCAGTCGCGGCCCCGGATCCCGGAGGCCACCGTCGCCCGGCTGGCTGTGTACCTGCGGGTCCTGACCGGACTCGTCGACAGCGGCCGTGGCACCATCTCCTCCGGAGAGCTCGCCGCGGCGGCCGGCGTCAACCCCGCCGGGTTGCGCAAGGACCTCTCCCACCTCGGTCCCTGCGGCACCCGCGGGGTCGGCTACGAGGTGTCCACCCTGCGCGACCGCATCGCGGCCGTGCTCGGCATGGAGACCGCCCACGCCTGTGTCCTCGTCGGGATCGGCAACCTCGGGTCGGCCCTGGCCGGCTACGGCGGGTTCGGCAACCGCGGCTTCGAGTTCGTCGGCCTCTTCGACGCCTCGCCGGCACGGGTGGGGCAGCGGGTCGGGGACCTGCTGGTCCGGCCCATGGAGGAGCTCGACGCGGTCGTGACCGGGACGCGGGCGACGATCGGGGTCATCGCGACACCGGCCGAGGTGGCGCAGCCGGTCTGTGACCGGCTGACCGCGGCCGGGGTGAGGAGCATCTTGAACTTCGCACCGGTGGCGCTGTCGGCGCCCGCGGGGGTCGGCGTCCGCCAGGTCGACCTCTCCGTCGAGCTGCAGGTCCTCGCGTTCCTCGACAAGCAGCGGGGTGTCCCCGGGCAGACCACCCCGGCAGCGCTCGCCCCCGCCGGGGGGATGGCATGAGCCTGCTCGCCGTCGGCATCAGCCACCAGACCGCGCCGGTCGCCCTGCTCGAGCAGTTCGCCATGACGCGCGACGACGCGGTCAAGGCCCTGCACGAGCTGGTCGGGAGTGACCACGTGAGCGAGGCGCTCGTGCTGGCCACCTGCAACCGGGTCGAGGTCTTCGCCGAGGTCGACCGCTTCCACGGCGGCGTCGCCGAGGTCAGCCGTGTGCTCGCCCGCCAGGCCGGCGCCGGCGTCGAGGAGCTCTCGCCCTACGTCACCGTCCACTACGAGGACCAGGCCGTCGCCCACCTGTTCACCGTGGCCGCGGGCCTGGACTCCATGGTGGTCGGCGAGACCCAGGTCCTCGGTCAGCTGCGCGCCGCCTACGCCCTCGCGCAGGAGGAGGGCACGGTCGGCCGCGCGCTGCACCCGGTCGCCCAGCACGCGCTGCGCGTGGGCAAGCGGGTGCACTCCGAGACCGGCATCGACCGCGCCGGCGCCTCGCTGGTCACCGTCTCCCTCGACCACGCCGAGCAGCGGGTCGGCCCGCTCGCCGGGCGCCCGGCGCTGGTCGTCGGCGCCGGCTCGATGGGCGCGCTGGCCGCCACCACGCTGTCCCGGCGCGGCGCGCTGGTCACCGTCGCCAGCCGCTCGCCGGAGTCGGCCGCCCGGCTGGCCGCCGCCGTCGACGGCGGCACCGCCGAGCTCGCCGACCTGCAACAGGCCATCGCCGACGCCGACGTGGTGGTCACCTGCACCGGTGCCGCCGGCCTGGTGGTCGGCACCGACGCCGTGGCGGGCGGCATGGCCGCGCGCGCGGGCCGGCCGCTGGCCGTCGTCGACCTGGCGCTGCCCCGCGACGTCGACCCGGGCGTCGCCGCGCTGCCGGGGGTGCACCTCGTCGACCTGGCCCTGCTGCAGGGCGAGCGCTCGGCCGCGGGCGGCGCCGACCCGGTCGCGGCCGACGACGTCTCCGCCGCGCACGCGCTCATCGAGGCCGAGACCGCGCTGCTGCGCGCCGAGCAGCAGGCCGCCGCCGTCGCCCCGACCGTCTCCGCGCTGCGCAGCCAGGCCGCCGAGGTCGTCGAGGCCGAGCTGCTGCGACTGTCCAGCCGGCTGCCCGACCTCGACGCCCGCGCCCGCAGCGAGATCGCCCGCACCGTGCGCCGCGTCGTCGACAAGCTGCTGCACGAGCCGACGGTGCGGGTCAAGGAGCTGGCCGGCACCCCCGGCGGCGTCGACTACGCCGACGCGCTGCGGGCCCTGTTCGGCCTCGGCATCGACACCGACGTCCCCGCCGACGGCGGACGGCTGGCCGAGGCGGTCACCGTCGACCCCGACGACCTGCACCCGGGCGGTGCGGCATGACCACGACCACCCGCACGCTGCGCCTGGGCACCCGCGCCAGCCAGCTCGCCCGCACCCAGTCGCAGACCGTCGCCGACGCGATCACCGCGGCCAGCGGCGTGCCGGTCGAGCTGGTGCACATCAGCACCGAGGGCGACCGGTCGGCCGCGGCCATCACCCAGCTCGGCGGCACCGGCGTCTTCGTCACCGCCATCCGCGCGGCGCTGCTCGAGGGCACCGTCGACGTCGCCGTGCACAGCTACAAGGACCTGCCCACCGCGCCGGAGCCGGGCTTGGTGCTGGCCGCCGTCCCGCCGCGGGAGGACCCGCGCGACGCGCTCGTCGCCCGCAACCGGCTCACCCTCGGCGAGCTGCCCGCAGGCTCCCGCATCGGCACCGGCGCCCCCCGCCGGGTCGCCCAGCTGCGGGCGCTGGGTCTGGGCCTCGAGGTCGTGCCGATCCGCGGCAACGTCGACACCCGGATGGCCCGTGTCGTGCCCGGCGACCTCGACGCCGTCGTCCTCGCCCGCGCCGGGCTGGCCCGCCTCGGCCGGCTCGACGCCGTCACCGAGACCCTCGACCCACTGCAGGTGCTGCCCGCCCCCGCGCAGGGCGCGCTGGCCGTGGAGTGCCGGGCCGACGACGAGTCCACCCTCGAGCTGCTCGCCGCCCTCGACGACGCCGGCGCCCGCGCCTGCGTGCTCGCCGAGCGGACGACGCTGGCCGCCCTCGAGGCCGGCTGCAGCGCCCCGGTCGCCGCCTACGCCGAGCTGGCCGAGGGCGACGACGGCGCCGAGCTGTACCTGCGTGCCTCGGTCACCGCGATCGACGGCAGCGACGGCGTCCGCGGCTCGTCCACCGGCCCGGTCGGCGACGCCGAGCGGCTGGGCCGCGAGCTCGCCGCCGACCTGCTCGACCGCGGCGCGGCCGAGCTGATGGCCGCCGCACGGTGACCACCCCCGTCGGGCAGCAGCGCCCGGCTCCCCAGACCCCCACCCACGCCCTCTCCAGGGCCACGACACCAACAAGGACCAGGAGCTCGTGATGACGCGCTTCCGCAAGACCCCCGGCCGCGTCGTCTTCGTCGGCGCCGGACCCGGTGACCCCGGCATGCTCACCGCCCGGGCCACGGCCGCTCTGGCCGAGGCCTCCGCGCTGCTCGTCGACCCCGACGTACCCGCCGCCCTCCTCGACGCCGTCCGCGAGAGCCGCCCCGGCGTCGAGCCGACGGTCGTCTCCGGCGAGTCGGCCGAGGTCGCCAAGGGCGCCGTCGCCGCCGCGAAGAACGGCGACGTCGTCGTCCGGCTGGTCGCCGGTGACCCGTTCACCTCCGACGCCGTGGTCAAGGAGGCGCTGGCCGTCGGCCGCACCTCGGTGCCCTTCGACGTCGTCCCCGGCGTCGCGCCCTCGACCGCGGTCCCGGCCTTCGCCGGCGTCGCGCTCGGCGGCACCTCGCTGACCGCCGACCTGCGCGACGGCGACGTCGACCTGCCGGCGGTGGCCCGCGCAGCGAGCGCCCTCGGCGCCCCGGTGGTGCTGCAGGGCGGCGCCGAGCAGCTCCCCGACGCCGCCGCGCGGCTGGTCGAGGGCGGCCTGTCCGGCAGCACCGCGGTCGTCGTCACCACCGGCGGCTCGGGCACGGGGCAGAAGAGCGTCGTCGCGAAGCTCTCGGCCGTCGCGGAGAAGACCGCGGGCCTCGACGCCGTCAGCGGGCCGGTCGTGGCCACCGTGGGCTCGGTCGTCGACAAGCGCGGCAAGCTCTCCTGGTGGGAGAGCCGGCCGCTGTTCGGCTGGCGGGTGCTGGTGCCGCGCACCAAGGACCAGGCCGGCGAGATGAGCGACCGGCTGCGGGCCTACGGCGCGGTGCCGGTCGAGGTGCCCACCATCGCCGTCGAGCCCCCGCGCAGCCCCGCGCAGATGGACCGCGCCATCAAGGGCCTGGTCACCGGCCGCTACGGCTGGATCGTCTTCACCTCGGCCAACGCGGTGCGCGCGGTCCGGGAGAAGTTCACCGAGCTGGGCCTCGACGCCCGCGCCTTCGCCGGCGTGAAGGTCGCCTGCGTCGGCGAGCAGACCGCCGAGGCGGTCCGCGCGTTCGGCATCGTGCCGGAGCTGGTGCCCACCGGGCAGCAGTCCAGCGAGGGCCTGCTGGCCGACTTCCCCGAGTACGACGACGTCCTCGACCCGATCGACCGGGTGCTGCTGCCCCGCGCCGACATCGCCACCGAGACCCTCACCGCGGGTCTCAAGGAGCGCGGCTGGGAGGTCGACGACGTGACCGCGTACCGCACGGTGCGCGCCGCCCCGCCGGCCGCCGCCGTCCGCGAGGCGATCAAGGGCGGCGGCTTCGACGCGGTGTGCTTCACCTCGTCGAGCACCGTGCGCAACCTGGTCGGCATCGCCGGCAAGCCGCACGCCAAGACCGTCGTCGCCGTCATCGGCCCGGCCACCGCGGCCACCGCGCAGGAGTTCGGCCTGCGGGTGGACGTGCAGCCCGAGACCGCCGCGGTCGTGCCGCTGGTCGACGCGCTGGCCGCCTACGCCGAGGCGCAGCGGGAGGGTGAGGGCGAGTGACCTCCGCACCGGTGGACCCCGCGCAGCGCGGGGCGGACCCCGGCTTCGCGCGCGGGCGCCGGCTGCGGTCGACGCCCGCGCTGCGGCGGCTCACCGCGCAGACCCGGGTGGCCCCGGCCGACCTGGTGCTGCCGGTGTTCGTCAAGCAGGGCATCTCCGAGCCGGTGCCGATCGGCTCGATGCCCGGCGTCGTCCAGCACACGCCGGACTCGCTGCGGAAGGCCGCGCACGAGGCGGCCGAGGCCGGCATCGGCGGGCTGGTCCTGTTCGGCATCCCGTCGGACAAGGACGCCGTGGGCTCGCAGGCCGACGCCGCCGACGGGATCGTCAACGTGGCGCTGCGGCAGCTGCGCGACGACCTCGGCGACGAGCTGGTGCTCATCGCCGACCTCTGCCTGTGCGAGTACACCGACCACGGGCACTGCGGGGTGGTCACGCCGGCCGGACTCGTGGACAACGACCCCACGCTGGACCGCTACGCCGCCGTGGCCATCGCGCAGGCGCAGGCCGGCGCCCACGTCATCGCGCCCAGCGGGATGATGGACGGGCAGGTGGCGGCGATCCGCCGGGCGCTGGACTCCCGGGCGTTTCCCGAGACGCCGATCCTGGCCTACGCCGCCAAGTACGCCTCCGGCTTCTACGGGCCCTTCCGCGAGGCGGCCGAGGGGGCGCCACAGTTCGGCGACCGCTCGACCTACCAGATGGACCCGCCCAACGCCGACGAGGCGCTGCGCGAGGTGCGCCAGGACCTCGCCGAGGGCGCCGACGCCGTCATGGTCAAGCCGGCGCTGCCCTACCTGGACATCGTCGCCCGGGTCGCCGACGCCGTCGACGTCCCGGTCAGCGCCTACCAGGTGAGCGGTGAGTACGCGATGGTCGAGGCGGCCGCGGCCAACGGCTGGATCGACCGCGAGCGAGCGATCCTCGAGACGCTCACCGCCATCCGCCGCGCGGGTGCCGGCCAGGTCCTGACCTACTGGGCGGTCGAGGCCGCGCGCCTGCTGCGCCGGTGACCGGCCGCCGATGACGTACGTCGAGCCCGGGGGCTCCTGGCGGCCGCTGTGGCTGGTCGCCGGGGTCCTCGGGCTCCTCGTGGTCCTGGACGTGGTCCTGCCCGGCCCCGACGTGCCGCCACTGCTGTGGGTCCTCGCCGTCGTCGCGGTGCCGGGGATCGTCGCCTTCGGCTGCTCGGCGGCCCGCCGGGTGTGGACGGTGCGGGTCGCCGGCGCCGGTCCCGACCGAGCGTTGTCCGTGGGCCGCGAGCGGGTGCCGCTGGCCGACGTCGACGCCGCCCACCTCCGCGCGGTCCGCGAGGGGACGGCGGGGGTCGACGCCGGCGCCCCCGTCCTCGGCGGCGGCTGGTCGCTGCCCCGCGGACGGACCGGGCTGCCGCTGCGGCTGACCGACGGGCGCACCGTGCTCGTGCCCACCCGCGACCCGGCGGCCCTGTCCGCCGCGCTGCTCGACCATGCGCCGGGGAGCACGGCGTCGTCGAGCACCGCGCCGGAGAGCGGAGTGTCACACGGCGCGGGGCCCGACACCCCCGACGGCCGCCCGGGGAACAGGAGGACACTGGGGCCGTGACCTCGCTGGACACGACGCGGTACGACTACACGGCACCCGTCTCCGCCGACCTGTTCGCCCGCGCGCAGCGCGTCACCCCCGGCGGGGTGAACTCGCCGGTGCGGGCCTTCCGCGCCGTCGGCGGCACGCCCCGGTTCATGGCGGAGGGGCAGGGCCCCTGGCTCACCGACGCCGACGGCCGCCGCTACGTGGACCTGGTCTCCTCGTGGGGGCCGATGATCCTCGGCCACGGCCACCCCGTCGTCGTCGAGGCGGTCACCGCGGCCGCCCGCCGCGGGTTCTCCTTCGGCACGCCCACCGAGGGCGAGCTCGACCTCGCGCAGGAGATCGTCGACCGCGTCGCCCCGGTCGAGAGGGTGCGGCTGGTCAACTCCGGCACCGAGGCGGTGCTCTCCGCGCTGCGGCTGGCCCGCGGCGCCACCGGCCGGTCGTTGGTGGTCAAGTTCGCCGGCTGCTACCACGGCCACGTCGACGCGCTGCTGGCCTCGGCCGGCTCCGGCGTCGCCACGCTCGGCCTGCCCGACACCCCCGGGGTCACCACCGGCGCGGCCGCCGACACGATCGTGCTGCCCTACAACGACGTCGCCGCGGTCGAGGCGGTCTTCGCGGAGCGCGGGTCCGACATCGCCGTCGTCGTCAGCGAGGCCGCGCCCGGCAACATGGGCGTCGTCCCGCCGCGGGACGGCTTCAACGCCGCGCTGCGCCGGATCACCGCCGAGCACGGCGCGCTGCTGCTCCTCGACGAGGTCATGACCGGCTTCCGGGTGTCCCGCTCGGGCTGGTACGGCCTCGACCCCGTCGACGCCGACCTGATGACCTTCGGCAAGGTCATGGGCGGCGGGCTGCCGGCCGCGGCGTTCGGCGGCCGCGCCGACCTGATGGAGCAGCTGGCCCCGATCGGGCCGGTGTACCAGGCCGGCACGCTGTCCGGGAACCCGGTGGCCGTCGCCGCCGGGCTCACCACGCTGCGGCTGTGCACCGACGACGTCTACGCGCGCTGCGACCAGGTCGCGGTCACCCTGCGCGGCGCGGCCAGCGCGGCCCTGTTCGCCGCGGGCGTCCCCCACCGCGTGCAGCAGGCCGGCTCGATGTTCTCCGTCTTCTTCGTCCCCGACGAGCGCCAGGTGCACGACTACGACGACGCCCGCACGCAGGACACCGCGGCGCACCGGGCCTTCTTCCACGAGATGCTCGCCCGCGGCGTGTACCTGCCGCCGTCGGCGTTCGAGTCCTGGTTCGTCAGCGCCGCGATGGACGACGAGGCCGTGGAGAGGGTGCTCGACGCCCTGCCCGCCGCCGCCCGCGCCGCCGCGGCCGCCGACCCCGCCGACGCCCCGCACCCCGCGGATGCCGAGGACGCCCAGGAGCTGCAGCCCTGATGGAGACGACCGTCGTGCACCTGCTCCGGCACGGGGAGGTGTTCAACCCCACCGGCGTGCTCTACGGCCGGCTGCCCGGCTTCCGGCTGTCCGAGGCCGGCGAGGACATGGCCCGCCGCGCCGCGGAGTGGTTCACCGGCCGCGACGTCACGCACCTGGTCTCCAGCCCGCTCGAGCGCGCCCGGCAGACCGCCGCGCCGATCGCCGACGCGCTGGACCTGCCGGTCGCCGTCGACGAGCGGCTGATCGAGGCCGGCAACGCCTTCGAGGGCACGAAGGTCGGCGGCGGTGCCGGGGTGGCCCGCCGCCCGCGGGACTGGTGGAAGCTGCGCAACCCGGTGCGGCCGTCGTGGGGCGAGCCCTACGTGGAGATCGCCGCGCGGATGCTGCTCGCCGTCGAGTCCGCCCGCGACGCCGCGCGCGGCAGCGCGGCGGTCTGCGTGAGCCACCAGCTGCCGATCTGGACCCTGCGCCTGCACCTCGAGGGCAGGCGGTACGCCCACGACCCACGACGGCGGCAGTGCGGGCTGGCCAGCGTCACCTCGGTGACCTACGAGGGCGACCGGGTCGCGCACATCGGCTACGCCGAGCCCGCGGGTGCCACCGACCCCGACGCGGTCCCCGGCGCATGAGGCGCGTGCTCCCCGCCGTCCTCGCGTCCGCCGCGCTGCTCACCGGCTGCAGCACCGGCGCCGGCGCCGTCGACGTCAGCAACGGCGGACAGTTCCGCTTCGTCGCGGCCACCCCGGCCGGTGAGGTGATCCCGGAGGGCGACCGCGAGTCCGCGCCCGACTTCGGCGGCACGCTGCTCGGCGGCGGCGACTGGGACTCCGACGAGCTGGCCGGGCAGGTCGCCGTCCTCAACTTCTGGGGCTCCTGGTGCCCGCCCTGCCGGGTGGAGACGCCGCAGTTCCAGGAGGTCTACACCGAGGTCCGCGACGAGGACGTCGCCTTCGTGGGGCTCAACGTCAAGGAGACCGACGAGCAGTTCGCGCAGGCGTTCGTCGACAGCGAGGGCATCGAGTTCCCCTCGCTCTACGACCCCGCCGGCGAGGTCGCGCTGGCGTTCCGGGACTACCCGGCCAACGCGATCCCGTCCACCATCGTGCTCGACCGCGAGGGCCGGGTGGCCGCCGTCTACACCGGCGAGGTGGCGCAGGACGACCTGCGGGCCGTCCTCGACCGGCTGCTCGGGGAGGGCTGAGTGGACGGCATCCGCGACCTGGTGACCGACGGCCCGCTGCTGGTGGCCGCCGCGGTCGCCGCGCTGGCGGGGCTGGTCAGCTTCGCCTCGCCCTGCGTGCTCCCGCTGGTGCCCGGCTACCTGTCCTACGTCACCGGGCTGGTCGGCAGCGGTGCCCGCACGGCGCCCGCCCCGGCCCCCGCGGCGGGCGGTGGCACCGCGACCGCCACCGCCGTCCGCACCGACGAGCGCCCTCCGCGCGGGCGCATGGTGCTCGGCGCGCTGCTGTTCGTCCTCGGCTTCACCGCCGTCTTCGTCGCCGCCGGCGCCGCGTTCGGCGGGCTGGGCCGGCTGCTCGTCCAGTACGACGACGTCATCACCCGGGTCATGGGCGCCGTCGTCATCCTGGTCGGCCTCGGCTTCCTCGGCTGGCTGCCGTTCCTCCAGCGCACCGCTCGCCTGTCGGTGCGTCCGGCGGCCGGGCTGGCCGGCGCCCCGCTGCTCGGCGTCGTCTTCGGGCTGGGCTGGACGCCGTGCCTGGGCCCGACCCTGTCGGCGGTCTACTCGCTGGCCTACACCGAGGCGACCGCCGGCCGCGGCGCGCTGCTGTCGGTCGCCTACTGCCTGGGCCTGGGCGTGCCCTTCGTGCTCGTGGCGCTCGGCGCACGCTGGGCCGTCGGGGCGACGACGTTCCTGCGCCGGCACGCCCGCGGGGTCACCCGCTTCGGCGGTGCGGTGCTCGTCGTGGTCGGCCTGCTCCTGGTCACCGGCGCCTGGACCGAGATGATGTCCTGGCTGCGGTCCTGGCTGGCCGTCACCGGGCTGGGGGAGGCGACCCCGCTGTGACGATCACCGCGCCGCCGCGGCCGGAGGCAGCACCCACCCCGCCGGCCCGCCCGTCCGCGCTGCGCCGCACCGGCGGGTTCTTGCTGCGCCAGTGGCGGCGGCTGACCGCGATGCGGACGGCGATCATCCTGCTGTTCCTGCTCGCGCTGGCCGCCATCCCCGGCTCGCTGCTGCCGCAGCGCTCGCTGTCGCAGAGCAACGTCAGCCAGTACTTCGCCGACCACCCGACGCTCGCGCCGGTGCTCGACCGGTTCTACCTCTTCGACGTGTTCAGCTCGCCGTGGTTCGCCGCGGTCTACCTGCTGCTGTTCGTCTCGCTCATCGGCTGCGTGCTGCCGCGCGCCCTCGAGCACGCCCGTGCGCTGCGTGCCGCGCCCCCGCCCGCGCCGCGCCGGCTGACCCGCCTGCCCGACTCCGCGCAGCTGGCCACCGCGCTGCCGGCCGCCGACGTCCTCGACACGGTCGAGGAGGAGCTGCGCGTCCGCCGCTACCGCGTCGTCCGGCGCGAGCGGAACGGCGCCGCCGAGCTGTCGGCCGAGAAGGGCGCGCTCAAGGAGACCGGCAACCTGGTCTTCCACCTCGCCCTCGTCGGCCTGCTGCTGGCGCTGGCCGGCGGCAAGCTCTGGGGCTACGAGGGCAGCATCCTGGTCACCGAGGGCCAGCGGTTCTGCAACTCCTTCCAGCAGTACGACACCCACTCCTCCGGCGCGCTGGTCGAGGGCAGCGACCTGACGCCGATCTGCGTGGGCCTCGGCGACTTCCGCGCCGAGTACGAGGAGGACCTCACCGCCTCCTCGTTCACCGCCGACATCACCTACGGCGCTCCCGGCGAGGAGGGCCGGCCCACGACGATCGGCGTCAACGACCCGCTGCGCATCGACGGCGACCGCGTCTACGTCACCGGCCACGGGTTCAGCCCGACATTCACCGTCACCCTCCCCGACGGGACGAGCTTCGACGACGTCTCGAACCCGTTCCTGCCCACCGACCAGCGCACGATGGCCAGCGAGGGCGCGCTCAAGCTCCCCGACCTCGGCGCCGGCACCGACGACCAGCTGGCGCTGCAGGGCTTCTTCGCGCCCACCGGGCTGGTGCAGGGCGGCATCCTGACCTCGATCGACCCGCGCCCGCTCGCACCGCAGGTGGCGATCGTGGCCTACCAGGGTTACCTCGGCCTGGACTCGGGCCTGCCGCAGTCGGTGTACTCGCTGGACGCCTCGCAGATCGAGCGCGGCCGGCTCAGCGAGGTCGCCCGGGGCAACCTGTCGGTCGGGGAGTCGCTGACCCTCCCCGACGGGACGTCGGTGACCCTCAGCGGCTACAAGGAGTTCGCCGCCCTGCAGTTCTCGCACGACCCGGGACAGGTGTGGGTGCTCGCCGCGGCGATCGCGGTGCTCGCCGGCCTGCTCGGCATGCTGCTGCTGCGCCGGGAGCGGGTCTTCGTACGCACCACCGGCCGGCCGGACGACGGCGGTACCGTCCTCGAGGTCGGTGCGCTGGCGCGCGGCAGCGGCGACAGCGCACCGCGCTTCACGGCGCTGACCGACGACCTGCGGGCGGCCCTGGCCGCCCGTGCCACGACCCGCGCCCCGTCCGGGGCCGCACCCCAGACCGGAGGCACACCCGAGTGACCGCCGACCAGTTGTCCGGACTGTCGGACACCCTGTTCTCCGCCAGCGTCGGCCTGTACTCGCTGGCCGTCGTCGCCTTCTGCGCCCAGCTGGCCTTCGGCCGCCGTCCGGCGCCCGCCCGCGCGCTGGTCGGCGCCGGAGCCCCGGCCGACGAGCCGGCCGGCCCGGACGCGCACACCCCGGACACGCCCGCCCTGGACGACCCCCCGGCGGTGCGCCGCTGGGGGCAGGTGGCGATGCTCCTCACCGTCCTCGGCGCGCTCACCCACGCCGGGGTCCTGGTCGCCCGCGGGCTCGCCGTCGACCGGCTGCCCTGGGGCAACATGTACGAGTTCGCCACCGCGGTCGTGCTGGTCGCCGTCGTGGCCTTCGTCGTGCTCGCCGTCCGCTCGCCGGGCCTGCGGCACCTGGGGATGTTCGTCCTCGCGCCGGTCGTGGTCAGCCTGGTCGCGATCGGGCTGTTCCTCTACGTCGAGGGTGCCCCGCTGGTGGCGGCGCTGCGCTCGAGCTGGCTGGCCGTGCACGTGACGACGGCGATCCTCGGCTTCGGCGTCTTCTTCGTCAGCGGCATCGCCAGCGTGCTGTACCTGGTCCGCAGCCGGTTCGAGGCCCGCGGGGGCGACGCGTCGTCGTCGCGGCTGGTCGCCCGGATCCCCTCGGCCGCCACGCTGGACCGCGTCGCGCACCGCACCGCCGTCTTCGGCTTCCCGATCTGGACCTTCGCCGTCATCGCCGGTGCCATCTGGGCCGAGAGCGCCTGGGGCCGCTTCTGGGGCTGGGACCCCAAGGAGACGTGGGCGTTCATCGCGTGGGTCGTCTACGCCGCCTACCTGCACGCCCGGACGACCGCCGGCTGGCGCGGGCGCCCCGCGGCGTGGGTCAACGTCGTCGGCCTCGGCGTGATGGTCTTCAACCTGCTCTACGTAAACATGGTGTCGTCGGGGCTGCACAGCTACGGCGGCGTCAACTGAATCTCGCCCCGCCCGTCCCAGCAGTCCCCTCCTGTCCCTCGCATCCAGGGGATGGGCGGCCTGGGCGCCCTCTGCGTGCTCCACTTGTCGCCATGACCGCACGCACGGGGGGCGCACGCCGGGAGGGCCGTCGTGGGTAGGCACGCCGCCGCGGAGGATGCCGGGACCGACCCGATCGTGGCGGCGGCGCTGGCCTCCCGCGCCGCCGCGCCGACCACCCGGCACGCCCCGGACGCCGTTTCGGCGACGGCCCAGGGGACCGAGGGCGACCTGGGCTGGCCCGGGGACACCACCACCGGCGGCGGGCTCGGCTGGCCCGGCTCGACCGACCAGGGCACCGCCGGCGACGGCCTCGTCGAGCAGGCCTCCGACCAGGCCGCCGCCGACCAGGGCCCCGTCGACCAGGGCCCCGTCGACCAGGGTCTCGCAGCCGGCGAGGCCGACGCGACCGCGCGCATGACGGCCGTCCCGGCCGTGCCGGGGACGGTCTCCGACGGCGAACCCGAACCGCCCGGGCCGCGCGGCTGGCGGCGCCTCTTCGGCGGCCACGCCGCCTAGTCGCAGGGCCGCCTGGTCGGAGGGCCGCCTGGTCGGAGGGCCGCCTGGTCGGAGGGCCGCCTGGTCGGAGGGCCGCCTGGTCGGAGGGCCGCCTGGTCGGAGGGCCACCTGGTCGCAGGACCCCGCTGCCCCCGCCGCGCGTAGGCCGGCGGCGGGACCCCGCCGCGGGGCCGGGGGCCGCGTCAGGCGGGGGAGTCGTCGCGGCGGACGCGGCGGGCGAGCTCGCGGAGGAACTCCGGGTCGTCGTCGGGTGCCGCAGGGCGGGCCGTGCCCGAGGTCCGCGGGCGACGCGCGGGCCGTGGCCCGCGCACCTCGCTGCCGGCGGCGGCCGTCGCCCGCACGACGAGCACGACCACCATCAACGCCACCACCAGCAGCACGACCGGCACCCGGCTTCCCCTCCTCGAGAGCGTCCCTCCCGCCCAGCGTACGAGCGTGGGGATACTCGGGGGAGCGGTCTCCGCCCAGGGCCGCGGACGACCAGGACGGAGCGCCCCATCGACGCCGTGGACCGGCAGCTGATCGACCTGCTGCGTGCCAACGGCCGCGCCAGCTACGCCGAGCTGGCCCGGCAGGTCGGGCTCTCCGCGCCCGCCGTGCACGAGCGCGTCGGCAAGCTGGAGGCCGCCGGGGTCATCACCGGCTACCGTGCCGTCGTCGACCCGGCGGCCCTGGGACTGGACGTCACCGCGCTCGTCGGGGTGATCGAGAGCGACGCCGTCGACGACACCGGCGTCGAGGCGGCGCTGCGGGAGATGCCCGGGGTCGAGGACTGCTGGCGGGTCGCCGGCAGCGAGGGCTACGTGCTCAAGGTCCGGGTGACCGACATCCCGGCACTGGAGGCCGCCATCAACGCGTTGAACAGGATCGAGGGCGTCGCCCGCACCCGCACGACCGTCGTGCTCTCCACCAAGTGGGAGGGCCGGACGGGATGACGCCCGACCGCACGCAGGAGGACAGCAGCATGGCCGAGAGCACCACCCCGGGCGCCCCCACCGGCGGCCCCGCGACGCCGCCGCGGATCGTGCCGTGGCTGCTCGCCTACACGCTGGGCCGGCTGGTCATCGCCGCCGCCCTCATCGCGCTCATCTGGCTGGTCGGGCTGCCCGGCTTCCCGGCGCTGCTGTTCGGCCTGCTGCTGTCGATGCCGGTCTCGCTGGTGCTGCTGCGCCCGGTGCGCGACCGGCTGACCGAGGGCCTGGCCGCCCGCAGCCTCGCCCGCCGCGCCCGCAAGGAGGAGCTGCGCGCCCGCCTGTCGGGCGACATCCCGGGCGAGAGAGCCGCCTGAGCCCCGCTCACCCCGACAGCGCCAGGCCCGCGCCCAGGAGCACGCCGGTGGCGAGGGTGAGCAGCCCGGTGGCCTGCAGCGCGGCGATCAGCGCCGGCCCGCGCCCGCCGGAGAGCACCACCCGCGACGGCGGCACGGCCAAGGGGACGGCGACCAGCGCGAGCAGCGCCCAGGGACGCCCGACCCCGATGGCGACGACGACGCCGAACGCGACCGCGAGCAGCCCGACGTAGAACACCCGGGTCGCGCGGTCGCCGAGCAGCACCGCGAGCGTGCGCTTGCCCACCCGGGCGTCCCCCTCGACGTCGCGCAGGTTGTTGACCACCAGGAGCGCCGTCGACAGCAGCCCGACCGGCACCGCGGCGCCCAGCGCCAGCCCCTCGACCCGGCCGGTCTGCACGAACGTCGTCCCGGCGACGGCGACCGGGCCGAAGAAGACGAAGACGAAGACCTCGCCCAGCGCCCGGTACCCGTAGGGCAGCGGGCCGCCGGTGTAGGTCCAGGCGGCGGCGATGCACACCGCGCCGACGGCGACGAGCCACCAGCTCGACAGCGCCGCCAGCACCAGCCCCGCCACCCCCGCGACGGCGAAGGCCAGCAGCGCCGCGACGAGGACCGACCGGGCCGACGCCGCCCCGGAGCCGACCAGCCGCATGGGCCCGACCCGGTCGGAGTCGGTGCCGCGCTTGCCGTCGGAGTGGTCGTTGGCGTAGTTGACCGCCACCTGCAGCGCGAGCGCGACCAGCAGTGCCAGCAGGGCGGGCACGAGCCGGAAGCCGCCGAGCGCGGCCGCGGCGCCGGTGCCCACGACGACCGGCGCCAGGGCCGCGGGCAGGGTGCGGGGCCGGGCGCCGGCGACCCACTGCGCGGGCGTCGCCATCACGAAGGACCCCCCTGCCCCCCGCGCCCCGCGAGCTCGGCACGGGACCCCGCAGGGAGGCCACCGTCGCGCGCGAGCCGGGCGGCCACGCCGCGGCGGTCGGGCTTGCCGGTGTGCAGCGTGGGCACCGACCCGATCAGGTGCAGCTCACGGGGCGCCGACGGGCCGCCCAGCCGCTCGGCCACCCAGGGTCGCAGCGCCGCGAGGTCGGGCGCGGCACCGGGCACCGGGACGACGGCGGCCACCACCCGCTGCCCCCACTCGTCGTCGGGCCGGCCGAAGACGACGGCGTCGGCGACGGCCGGGTGCTCGCGCAGTGCGCCCTCGACCGCCTGGGGAGCCACGTTGACCCCGCCGGTCACCACGACGTCGTCGAGCCGGCCGAGGACGGTGAGCCGCCCGTCGGGGCCGAGCGAGCCGGCGTCGCGGGTGCGGAACTCCCCGCCGGCGAACGCGGTGGCCGTGCCCTCCGGATCGCGCCGGTAGCCCAGGGCCAGGACCGGGCCGCCGACGACGATCCCGTCCCCGGTCACGCGGACGCGCACGCCGCCGAGCGGGACGCCGTCGTAGACGCAGCCGCCGGCGGTCTCGGTCATGCCGTAGGTGGTCACCGCGGCGACGCCGGCCTCGCGGGCCCGTGCCAGCAGAGCGGGGTCGGTGGCCGCGCCGCCCACGAGGACCGCGTCGAACGCGCGCAACGCCTCCGGCTCGCGGTGGAGGTACCGGCGCAGTTGGGTGGGGACCATCGCGGTGTAGCGGCGGCCGGTGGGCATCCGGGCGACCGCCGCGGCCAGGTCCTCACCGGGCGCCGGCGCGGTCGGGACGGTCCCGGCGAGGACCGAGCGCACCAGCACCTGCAGCCCGGCGATCGCCGACACCGGCAGTGTGAGCAGCCAGGCGCCCGGCCCGCCGAGCCGGTCGGCGGTGACGCCGGCCGAGGCGGCCAGTGCCGACGCCGGGAGCAGCACCCCCCGCCCGCCACCGGTCGACCCGGAGGTGACGACGACGAGGTCGGCGCCGTCCTCGAGCGGCTCACCGGGCGCGAGGACCTCGCGCGCCGCGGCCGCGGCCGGTCCCGACGGGAGGACGGCCAGCGGCGCGGTGCCGTCGAGCGCGGCGCGGACGGCGGGCAGCACGGTGCCGAGCACGGCGTCGGGGGAGTCCGGCGCGGGGAGGACGGTCAGCTGCCGGGGCACGTCGAACGAGGGTACGTGGGAGGGCCCTCCTGCCCCCGCTGCTCGCGGGCTCGCAGCGGGCCCCTGCAGGAGGGCCATACGCTGGCGGGCGTGATCACCGTCGCCCGCCTCCCCGCGGGGATCGACCGGGTGGCGGTGTGGTCGGTGCCCATGCGCACCCGCTTCCGCGGCATCGACGTCCGCGACGGCGTGCTGGTGCACGGGCCGGCCGGCTGGGGCGAGTTCTCCCCGTTCTGGGACTACGGCGTGACCGAGAGCCGGCGCTGGTGGCCCGCCGCGGCCGAGGCGGCGCTGGAGGGATGGCCCGCGCCGGTGCGCTCCTCCGTGCCGGTCAACGTGACGGTCCCCGCCGTGGACGCCGAGCGGGCGCACGCGATCGTGACGGCGTCGGGCTGCCGGACGGCGAAGGTCAAGGTGGCCGAGCCGGGTCAGTCCGCCGCGGACGACCTGGCCCGCGTGGAGGCCGTCCGCGACGCGCTCGGCCCTGCGGGTGCGGTGCGGGTGGACGCCAACGCCGCCTGGGACGTCGACACCGCGGTGGCGCGGATCCGTGAGCTGGACCGGGTGGGCCTCGAGTACGTCGAGCAGCCCTGCGCCACCCTCCTCCAGCTCGCCGCGCTGCGCCGCCGGGTCGACGTCCGCGTGGCCGTCGACGAGGGCGTGCGCCGGGCCGACGACCCGCTAGGCGTCGACCTGCGGGAGGCCGGCGACGTCGTCGTCCTCAAGGTGCAGCCGCTGGGCGGGGTGCGCGCGGCGCTGCGCGTGGCCGAGGCGCACGGCCTGCCGTGCGTGGTCTCCTCCGCGCTGGAGTCCTCGGTGGGCATCGCCGCGGGCGTGGCACTCGCCGCCGCGCTCCCGGAGCTGCCCTTCGCCTGCGGCCTGGCCACCGTCGCGCTGCTCGACGGCGACGTCACCGACGCCTCCCTCCTGCCGGTCGACGGCGCGCTGCCGGTGACCCGGCCCGACCCCGGCCGGCTGGCCGACGTCCCGGCCCCGGACGACGTGACCGCGCGCTGGACACAGCGGCTGGCCGCGGTGCTCGCCGCGTGAACCCCTCCACCGCGCTGGCCCGCGTGCTGGTCGACGAGCTGGTCCGCGGCGGGGTCCGCGACGCCGTCGTCGCGCCCGGGTCGCGCTCGGCGCCGGTCGCCCTCGCGCTCGCCGCCGCCGAGCGGGACGGGCGGCTGCGGCTGCACGTGCGCATCGACGAGCGGACGGCGTCCTTCCTCGCACTCGGCCTCGCCCGCGCCTCCGGCCGGGCGGTGCCGGTGCTCACCACGTCGGGGACGGCGACCGCCCACCTGCACGCCGCGGTGCTCGAGGCCGACGTCAGCGGGGTGCCGCTGGTCGCACTGACCGCCGACCGCCCGCCGGAGCTGCGCGCGACCGGCGCCAACCAGACGATCGAGCAGCCCGGGCTCTACGGCGACGCGGTGCGCTGGGCGGCCGACGTCGGCGTGCCCGAGGCCGGGCGCGAGGCGGCCCAGAACCGCTACTGGCGCTCGGTGGTGTCGCGGGCGCTGCTGGCGGCCACCGGCGCGCTGTCCGGCGACCCCGGCCCCGTGCAGCTGAACCTGCCCTTCCGCGACCCGCTGCTGCCCGACGGGGAGCCGGTGCTGGAGGGCCCGTGGACCGGCCGGGACGACGGCGCCCCGTGGACCGCGGGGGCGGGCGCCCCGGCCCCGGCCGGGCCCATCGGGGAGGGGCCGCGCACGCTCGTCGTCGCCGGCGACGGGCCGCCGGCCACCGGCCGCGCCTGGGCCACCGGTGCCGCCGCGGCCGGCTGGCCGGTCGTGGCCGAGCCCAGCGGCGGGGCCTGGACCGACGACGCCGTCCGCGGCGGGGCGCTGCTGCTCGGCGCCCCCGGCTGGCTGGACGCGCACCGGCCCGAGCGCGTGGTGGTCGTGGGCCGGCCGACGCTGTCCCGGCCGGTGTCGGCGCTGCTGGCCGACCCGCGGGTGCGCGTCGAGACGGTGGTCGGCACGCCGCGCTGGCCCGACGCCGGCCGCTCGGCCTCCCTGGTGACCCGCGCCGCGCCGCCGTCGGGCCCGCCGTCCGGCGGCGACTGGGCCGCCGCCTGGCGCGCGGCCGCCGGCCGGGTGGGCGCCGTCGTCGACGCCGCCCTCGGCGCCGAGGCGGGTCTCACCGCGGCCCGGCTGGCCCGCGACGTCGTCGCCGCGCTGCCGGCCGGGGCGCTGCTCGTGCTCGGCTCCTCGACCCCGGTGCGCGACGTCGACCGGCTCGCCGTGCCTCGCGGGGACCTCACCGTCCTGGCCAACCGCGGCGTCGCCGGGATCGACGGCACGGTCTCCACGGCCGTGGGGGCGGCGCTGGCGCACGGCGGCCGGGCCGTGGCGCTGATGGGCGACCTCACGTTCCTGCACGACCTGCAGGGGCTGCTGACCGGCGACGGCGAGGTGCGCCCGGACCTCACGGTGGTCGTGCCCGACAACGACGGCGGCGGGATCTTCGCCCAGCTCGAGCCGGGAGGTCCGGCATACGTCCGCGACTACCAGCGGGTCTTCGGCACCCCGCACGGCCGCGACCTGGTCGGCGTCGCGCGGGCGATGGGGTGGGAGGCGACGCCGGTGACGTCGGCAGCCGATCTGCCCGCCGCGCTGGCGCTCGGCGGTCCCCGGGTGGTCGTCGTCCGCACCGACCAGCGCGCCGAGGCCGACCTCGCCACCTCCCTCCGCGACGCCGCGACCCGCGCGCTGGCCTGAGCGGCCTCAGGAGCGCCGCATCTCCTGGAGCGACCACCCGTTCCCGTCGGGGTCGGTGAAGAACGCGAACCGCGAGCCGGGGGACCCCTCGGGACCGAGCTGCTGGACCTCGCTGATCTCGACGCCGCGCTCCGCGAGCCGCCGGCGCACGGTGTCGACGTCTTCGACGACGAGCTGCGCGCCCTTGGTCGTACCGGGCTCGCCCAGGGGCATGCCCTCGCCGATGACCACCGAGCAGGGGGAGCCCGGCGGCGTCATCTGCACCACCCGCATGCCAGGGGCCGGGCTCACGTCGTGGTCGAGTCCGAAGCCGACCTTCTCGACGTAGAAGGCCTTCGCGGCCTCGACGTCGCTCACGGGGATGCCGATCACCTCGAGTCGCATGTCCATGCGGGGACCCTAGGCAGGACCGGGGACGGCATGGGGTCCTCGCGGCACGGCTCCGCGGAGGTCGGCCTGGGAGACGGGGCCTGGCCGGAGTGTCCCCCGTCACGGCGATCCGGCCGTCCGGGCCGTCGGCCGGGCGTTCGGCACGGGACGGTGGTCGGGGCGCCGCACGCCACGACCAGCGGGTTCCGTTTCCCGGGGTGGTGGGGGAGCGAGATCACGCCGACGTCACGCGGTATCCCGCGGCCCCACTCGAACCGCGGTGTGACCGTCGTCACGACGACAGTCCACATGACGATATGTAACGTTTTGGCTGCGCTCAGCAAACGAGAGAGCGCGGCGCCGGTCCGCCAAACCCTGCCCACCGGTCGCGCACGTCAACTCCCCAGGGCAGGGGTGGGGGAACCACTTCCGGCGCGCGACGGCCACGGGGGCCTGTCCGAGCGCGTCTCGGGGTGAAGCCGCGGACCGCGGCCGGGCACCGATCGCCCGAACCCGACAGCTCACCTCGCCGGCGGCGATCGGGAGATCACCACCATGGCCAAGCACCGCGCACCCCGTTATGTCCGCACCAAGACCGTCATCGCCAAGGCCCCCGTCGCCGCCGGCGCCGCGGCCGTCGGGCTCGGCGTCCTGAGCACGCCCGCCGCCTCGGCCTCCGCCGACCACGACTGGTCCGGCGTTGCCCAGTGCGAGTCCAGTGGCGACTGGAGCACCAACACCGGCAACGGCTACTACGGCGGCCTGCAGTTCAGCCCGTCGACCTGGGCCGCGTTCGGCGGCACCGACCTGGCCCCGCGCGCCGACCTCGCCACCCCCGCCCAGCAGGTGCAGATCGCCGAGGCGGTCCTCGCCGGGCAGGGCATCGGCGCGTGGGGCTCCTGCGGGAGGCACCTGGCCGCCGGCACCACCGCGGCCGCCGCCGAGGCACCCGCCGCCCCCGCCGAGCAGCCCGCCGCCGCGGCGCCCGCCGAGGCACCCGCCGCCGAGGCCGACGACGCCACGACCGAGGACTACACGGTCCGCTGGGGCGACACGGTGAAGAAGATCGCCGCCGCCCACCAGCAGAGCTGGCGCGAGCTGTACCAGCGCAACGCCGACGTCATCGGCTCGAACCCGAACCGCATCCACCCGGGGCAGGTCCTGGCCGTCAGCGGCCCGGCCGCCGAGGCGCCCGCGGCACCGGAGGCGCCCGCGGCACCGGCGGCTCCCGCGGCACCGGAGGCGCCCGCGGCACCGGAGGCGCCCGCGGCACCGGCGGCTCCCGCGGCGGCGGCCGGCAACTCGGCCCCGGTCGCCACCCCGCCGCTCGCCCAGGCCGCACCCGAGGTCGCCCCGACGGCGGCGACCGCCCGCATCACCAACACCGCCGGCCCGATCAAGCCGCAGGCGCAGGCCGCGGCCGACGCCGTCGTCAGCAACGTGCCAGGCGCCGCCGGCATCGCCCTCGGCGGCACCCGCGCCAGCGCCGTCGACCCGAACGGGCACCCGTCCGGCCTGGCCGTGGACTACATGGTCATGACCGACGCCGCCCTCGGCGACGCGATCGCCCAGTACCACGTCGACCACTGGGACGAGCTCGGCGTCGAGTACGTCATCTGGGAGCAGCGGATCCTCACCTCGCCGACCGGCTCGTGGAAGCCGATGGAGGACCGCGGCGGCGTGACCGCGAACCACTTCGACCACGTGCACGTGAACTACGCGGGCTGAGCCCGCACGACCCCGACGAGGGCCCCGGCCGCAGCGAGCGGCCGGGGCCCTCGTCGTCTCCGGGGGCCGCTCAGCCGGGGCGGCGCCGGACCAGCGAGTACCGCCAGAACAGCAGCCGGCGCACCCGCACGCCGGGCAGCACCGCGCGCGCCCGCGACCGCACCTGGCGGGTGGTGAGCACCGGGTCCCGCACCGGCATCCCGGGCGTCCCGCTGCTCGGACGGCCGCGGACCCGGCGCCCGAGCCCCACGACCCGGTCCAGGACGGCGGCGAGCGCCTCGACCGGCAGGTCCCGCGGCAGGTCCGTGCGGGGCAGCGCCACCATCGCCAGCACACCCCCGGGCCGCACCGCGGCCGCGAGCGTGCGCAGTGCCTCGTCGAGCGGCAGGTGGTGCAGCGCGCTCCCGCCGACGACGGCGTCGTAGCCGTCCGCCGGGAGCGGCACCGCCAGCACGTCGGCCTCGACGACGCGGACGTTCGACGGCACCCGCGCGCGGGCCAGCGCGACCATCGCCGGCGACCGGTCGACGGCGTCCACGGCGGCGGCCCGCCCGGCGAGGACGCAGGCCAGGTCGCCGGCACCGCAGCCCACCTCGAGCACCCGCTCGCAGCGGTCCGGCAGGGCGCGCAGCAGCAGCGGCCAGTAGTGCGCGTTGTGGTCCCAGCGCAGGTCCGGGACCAGCCGCATCAGCTCTCCAGCGCGGCCTGGAACGCGGCGAACTTCGACTGGGTCTCGGCCAGCTCGGCGGCGGGGTCGGACCCGGCGACGATGCCGCAGCCGGCGAACAGCCGCGCCGAGCACGGGTCCTCGTCGCTCAGCTGCGCACAGCGCAGGGCCAGGCCGAACTCCCCGTCGCCGCGCCCGTCGAGCCAGCCCACCGGACCGGCGTAGCGGCCGCGGTCCATGCCCTCGAGCCCGGCGATGACCGCCGCGGCGCGGTCCGGCGGCGTGCCGCAGACGGCGGCGGTCGGGTGGACGGCGTCGACGAGCTCCAGCAGCCCGGCGCGCCCGCGCACGCCCGAACGGCGCTGGGTCCCGACGACGTCGGTGGCCAGGTGCCGGACGTTGGCGAGGGTGAGCAGCGAGGGCCCGTCGGGCACCGACAGCGTGGTGCAGTACGGGTCCAGCGCCCGGACCAGCGAGTCGACGGCGAGGGCGTGCTCGGCACGGTCCTTGGCGCTGGAGAGCAGGCCCGCGGCCAGCCGCTCGTCCTCGGCGCCCGCGCCACGGGGGGCGGTGCCGGCCAGCACCCGCGCCGACAGCTGCCGGCCGGTGCGGCGCAGCAGCAGCTCGGGGGTGGCGCCGAGCAGCCCGTCGACGGCGAAGGTCCAGCAGTCGGGGAAGCGCTCGGCCAGCCGGTCGAGCAGCCGGCGCGGGTCCAGCCGCACGTCGGCGGTGACCAGCAGGTCGCGGGCCAGCACCACCTTGGCGAGGTCGCCGTCGCCGATGCGGCCCACGGCGGCCGAGACCGCGCCGCACCAGGTGGCCGGGTCGAGGGCGCCGTCGGCGTACCGGAGCCGGGACGGCGGCGGGAGCAGCGGCTCGCGGGAGGAGGGCAGGACGTCGCGCGGGTCGGCGTCGCCGGTGGTGGTCACCCACGCCACGCCGCCGCGGCGGCCGACCACGACCTCCGGGACGACGAACACCGACGTCCCCGCGGCCGGGTCGAACGCGATGCTGGCGAACACGACCGGGCCGGAGCCGGGCACGCCCACGCCGTCGTCGGCGGCCGGTCCGGCGCTGCGCTCGGCCCACCAGGCGGCCGCCTCGGCCAGCGCACCGGGGCCGGAGACCTCGAGGCGGTCGGCCTCGCCCCAGCCGACCAGGCCCTCACCGCGGCGCACCCAGGACAGCGCCCCCTCGCGGGGCAGCAGGTCCAGCAGGTCGGGGGAGTCGGGCAGTTCGACGGTGCTGTACAGGGGCGCGACGGCGTCCCGCGAGGTCACCGCCGCTGCCGTCACGCTCCCCAGCGTAGGCAGCCGGTAGCGTCGTCCGCCGTGGCAGACCGGCGAGACAGCGCACACACCGCCGGTCGGCGGGCCGGTCTGGACAAGCAGCCGCACGAGGTGGCGGCCATGTTCGACGGCGTCGCCCGCCGCTACGACCTCACCAACACCGTCCTCTCCGGCGGCCGCGACGTGTCCTGGCGGCGCGCCACGCGGGAGGCGTTGGGCGCCCGGCCGGGGGACGTCGTCCTCGACGTGGCCGCCGGCACCGCCGTCTCCACCGTCGAGCTGGCCGCCGGGGGAGTGCACGCGATCGCCTGCGACTTCTCGCAGGGGATGCTGCGAGCCGGTGCCGCGCGGCCGGTGCCCAAGGTGGCCGGCGACGCGATGGCGCTGCCCCTGGGCGACGCCAGCGTCGACGGGCTGGTCATCTCCTTCGGGCTGCGCAACGTGGCCGACCCCGACGCCGCCCTGCGCGAGTTCGCCCGCGTGGTGCGCCCGGGCGGCACGCTCGTCGTCTGCGAGTTCTCCAGCCCCACGTGGGCGCCGTTCCGCACCGTCTACACCGAGTACCTGATGCGGGCGCTGCCGGTGATCGCCCGCGTGGTGAGCAGCAACCCCGACGCCTACGTGTACCTGGCCGAGTCCATCCGCGCCTGGCCCGACCAGCCGGCGCTGGCCGCCCGCATCCAGGCCGCGGGCTGGGCCGACGTCGAGTGGCGCGACCTCACCGGCGGCGTCGTCGCCCTGCACCGCGCCCGCCGGCCCTAGCCGCCGTCCCCGGCCGCCGTCGTCAGCTGCCTCCCCGGCGCACCTCTGGCGACGATCACCGAGCCGGGGGTGTGACGCGCCGGTGTCGCGCGACGTGTCGCCGTCGGGGCCCCGTGATCGTCGCCTGCGGCCCTCCGCCGGGTCCGCTCTCCGTCCCGCGCGGACGAGGGCCGCGCGGAGTGCTCACGGGGCTAGCGTCGGTCCATGACGACACCGACACCGATGCCCGAGCCCCCCGGCCCGTCACCGTCCCCGGTGGACCCGATCTCGCCGCCGTCGCCGGCCCCGCTGCCGCAGCCGAGCCCGACCGACCCGACGGCTCCACCCCCGACCGGGCCGCAGCCCGTCTGAGGCGCTGCGGGTGGACGGCCGCCCGTACCGCGACCGGCGCGACGCCGGCCGGCAGCTCGCCGCGTGTCTGACCGACCCCGCCCGCGCCCCCGCCGTGCCGCTGGGCCCCGACGCGCTCGTCCTCGGCCTGCCCCGCGGCGGCGTGCTGGTCGCCGCGGAGGTCGCCGCCGCCCTCGGCGCGGAGCTCGACGTCGTCGCCGTCCGCAAGCTCGGCCTGCCCGGCCGGCCGGAGCTCGCCATGGGCGCGCTGGCCGCGGTGGGGGAGACCGTCGAGAGCGTCCGCAGCGAGGTGGTGCTCGCCCGGGTCGCCGTCGACCCCGACGCCGCCGCGGAGGTCGTCCGCGCCGAGCTCGCCGAGCTGCGCCGCCGCCAGCGGGCCTACCGCGGCGACCGGCCGCCGCCCGTGCTCGCCGGCCGCACCGTCGTCCTCGCCGACGACGGCCTGGCCACCGGCTCGACCATGCGCGCCGCGCTCGCCGCGGTCCGGTCCGCCGGCCCCGCCGCGGTCGTCGTCGCCGTCCCGGTGGGCGTCCCGGACGCCTGCGCCGCGCTCGACGCCGACGAGGTGGTCTGCCCGCTCACCCCCGAGCCGTTCGGCGCCGTGGGCCGCCACTACGACGACTTCGGCGAGACCTCCGACGACGAGGTCCGCTCCGCGCTCGCCGCCGCCTCCGGTCCGGGCCCCGCCTAGGCTCGGACGCCGGTCCACCCGGGGCCGACGACGACGAGGGAGCCGGCGCGTGACGAGTCCGACCAGCGGGGGCAGTGCCGACGTCGTGGTGGTCGGCGCCGGGCCCGCGGGATCGGCCGCCGCCTGGGCGCTCGCCGGTGCCGGCCGCGACGTCGTCGTCCTGGAGAAGGCCCGGTTCCCGCGCGAGAAGGTCTGCGGCGACGGCCTCACGCCCCGCGGGGTCAAGGCGCTCGACGAGATGGGCGTCGACGTCTCGCCGGCGGCCGGCTGGGTCCGACACCGGGGGCTGCGGGTCTTCGGCGGCGGCCGGGTGGTCGAGGTGGACTGGCCGCGGCTGTCCTCCTGGCCCGGCCACGGGCTGATCCGCGCCCGGAAGGACCTCGACCCGATGCTCGCCGAGCACGCCGTGGCCGCCGGCGCCCGGCTCGAGCAGGAGGTGACGGTCACCGACCCGCTGCTCGACGACGCCGGCCGGGTCGTGGGCGTGCGCGCCCAGGCGGGTCCGGGCAGGGAGCCGGTCACGTGGCGCGCGCCGCTCGTCGTCTCCGCGGAGGGGCTCTCGGGCCGGCTGGCGAAGGCGATCGGGCTGACCCGCCGCGAGGACCGCCCGCTCGGCGTCGCCGTCCGCCGCTACGTCGAGACGCCGCGCGGCGAGGACCCCTACCTCGACATCTCCTTCGACCTCTCGGCCGAGGGCCCCACCGCCGACTCGATGCCCGGCTACGGCTGGTCCTTCGGCATGGGCGACGGCACCGCGAACGTCGGCTTCGGCCTGCTCGACACCCGGCGCGGCGGCGACACCGACCCCCGCACGGTGCTGCGGCGGTGGCTGGCCACCCTGCCGCCGGAGTGGCAGCTCGGCGAGGAGCACGCGGTCACCCCGTTGCGCGGCGCGGGCCTGCCCATGGCACTCAACCGCGGCCCGGCCTACACGCGCGGGCTGCTGCTGGCCGGCGACACGGCAGGCGTGGTCAACCCGTTCAACGGGGAGGGCATCAGCTACGCGCTGGAGACCGGACGGATGGCCGGCGAGACCGCGGCCGCGGCCCTGGCGGCGCCCGAGGGCCCGGCGCGGGAGGCCGTGCTGCGCCGCTACCCCGCGCGGCTGCAGGAGGCCTACGGCCGCCACCACCGCCTCGGGATCGCCTTCCTGGCGGCGCTCGACCGCCCCGGCCTGGTCCGCTTCGCCACGGCGCACGGGCTCAAGCGCCCGGCGATGGTCGACGCGGCGCTGCGGCTGATGGGCAACCTCTCCGACGGCCGGGACGGCGACCGCTTCGACCGCACGATCGCGCTGCTCACGAGGCTGACGCCCTCGGTGTGACCGCGCGGCGGTCTGCGTCCGTGACCAGACCGTGACGCGCCGACGTGAACTCACTCACCCCCCGCGCTTCCGATCCGCAGGACCGCGGCATAGGCTCGTGAGAGCACGTTTGTGAATTTCTTCACAAGCACCGGAGACCCGAGGGGAGGCCCCGTGCTGTCCGCCTACGTGCCCATCGTGGGGTTGTTCGCGCTCGCCGCGGCCTTCGCCCTGTTCTCGGTGACGGTGGCGCCGTTCGTGGGCCCCCGCCGCTACAACCGGGCCAAGCTCGAGGCCTACGAGTGCGGCATCGAGCCGGTCGACCAGCCGCTGCAGGGCGGCCGCTTCCCGGTGAAGTACTACCTCACGGCGATGCTCTTCATCGTCTTCGACATCGAGATCGTCTTCCTCTACCCGTGGGCCGTCGCCAACGACGCGCTGGGACTGTTCGGCCTGGTCGAGATGGTCGTGTTCATCGCCACCGTCTTCATCGCCTACGCCTACGTCTGGCGCCGCGGCGGCCTCGAGTGGGACTGACGGCCGTCCAGGTGGACGTCGTGGCACCGAACGCAGGGAGCTGACATGGGTCTCGAGGAGAAGCTGCCGAGCGGCTTCCTGCTGACCACGGTCGAGAAGCTGGTCAACTGGACGCGGAAGTCCTCGCTGTGGCCTGCCACCTTCGGCCTGGCCTGCTGCGCCATCGAGATGATGGCCACCGGGGCGGGCCGCTACGACCTCGCCCGGTTCGGCATGGAGGTCTTCCGGGCCTCCCCGCGCCAGGCCGACCTGATGATCGTCGCCGGCCGGGTGAGCCAGAAGATGGCGCCGGTCCTGCGGCAGATCTACGACCAGATGCCCGAGCCGCGCTGGGTGCTCGCCATGGGCGTCTGCGCCAGCTCCGGCGGCATGTTCAACAACTACGCGGTGGTGCAGGGCGTCGACCACGTCGTGCCGGTGGACATGTACCTGCCCGGCTGCCCGCCGCGTCCGGAGATGCTGATGGACGCCATCCTCAAGCTGCACCACAAGATCCAGAACGAGCCGCTCGGTGCCCGGCGGGCCCGCCAGATGGAGGAGGCCCGCGCCGAGGGCCGTGCCCCCGACCTGCTGGTGGAGATGCCCTCCAGCATCCGCGCCGACAAGACCAAGCGGGCGGCCTACGAGCAGGCAGCGGCCCTCGGCCGCACCGGCCAGTTCGCCATCGAGCAGCGCGGCGGCGACGCCGTCCTGCTGCCCGGCCCCCGCGGCGGGTCCCGGTGACCGGCCCCGGCGACCGCAGCGGCGCCGACGCCTCGCGGGGTGCGTCCTCGAGCGGCGGCGGCTTCCGCAAGGGCGCCTTCGGCGTCAGCGGCAGCGGTGACACCTCCGGCTTCGGCGGCCTCGTGCGCGTCGAGCCCGGCGGCGCGGTGGCGCTGCACTCCACCGACCGGCCCTACGGCGGCTGGTTCGACGAGGTCACCGACGCGCTGATCGACGCCGTCGGCGCGGCCACCTACGCCGCCGCCGTGCAGCGCGTCCTGGTCGACCGCGGGGAGATCACCTACTTCGTCGCCCGTGAGCACCTGCTCACCCTGGTGCAGGCCCTGCGTGACGACGACGCCCTGCGCTTCGAGCTGTGCAGCAGCGTCTCGGGCGTCGACTACCTCGACAGCGGCGGCCCCGCGGCGAGCGCCGGCCGGCCGCGGCTGCACGTCGTCTACCACCTGACCTCGATGACCTTCCGGCGGCGGATCCGCCTCGAGGTCGCCGTCACCGTCGAGGACCCGCACGTGCCGTCGGTGTCCTCGGTCTACCCGACGGCGGACTGGCACGAGCGGGAGACGCACGACATGTTCGGCATCGTCTTCGACGGCCACCCGGCGCTGACCCGGATCCTCATGCCCGACGACTGGGACGGGTTCCCGCAACGCAAGGACTACCCGCTCGGCGGCGTGCCGGTGGAGTACCACGACGCGACGATCCCGCCGCCGGACACCCGACGGAGCTACCGGTGACCGCGACCGGCTACGACCCCTACGCGGGTTCCCGTCAGACGACCGAGGGCCGTGTCTACACCGTCACCGGCGGCGACTGGGACCAGACCCTCGGCGTGGACCACAGCGGCGAGGAGCGCCTCGTCGTCAACATGGGGCCGCAGCACCCCTCGACGCACGGCGTCCTGCGGCTGGTCCTCGACCTCGAGGGCGAGACGGTCACCAAGGCGCGGGTGGTCATCGGCTACCTGCACACCGGCATCGAGAAGAACGTCGAGTACCGCAACTGGACGCAGGGCACGACGTTCGTGACCCGCATGGACTACCTGGCCCCGCTGTACAACGAGGCCGCCTACTGCATGGCCGTCGAGAAGCTGCTCGGCATCGAGGTGCCCCAGCGGGCGCAGACCATCCGCGTCCTGGTCATGGAGATCAACCGGATCGCCTCGCACCTGGTCGGCCTGGCCACCGGCGGCATGGAGCTCGGCGCGCTCACCGGCATGACCAACGGCTTCCGTGAGCGGGAGCTGTGCCTCGACCTGCTCGAGGAGATCACCGGCCTGCGGATGAACCACGCCTACATCCGTCCCGGCGGCGTCGCCCAGGACCTCCCGGCCGGCGTGGAGGAGTCCATCCGCGAATGGCTCGCCGTCATGCCCGAGCGGCTGGCCGGCTACCACAAGCTGCTCACCGGCCAGCCGATCTGGCAGCGCCGGCTCAAGGACGTCGGCTACCTCGACGTCACCGGCTGCCTGGCGCTGGGCGTCACCGGGCCGGTGCTGCGGGCCGCCGGCCTGCCGTGGGACCTGCGCAAGGTCGACCCCTACCTCGGCTACGAGACCTACGACTTCGAGGTGCCGACCGCCGACACCAGCGACGCCTGGGGTCGCTTCCTGGTGCGCATGGCGGAGATGACCGAGTCGCTCAAGATCGTCGAACAGGCGCTCGACCGGCTGGAGCCCGGCCCCGTCATGGTCGAGGACCGCAAGATCGCCTGGCCTGCCCAGCTCTCGCTCGGCGCCGACGGCATGGGCCAGTCCCTCGACCACGTCCGCCACATCATGGGCACCTCCATGGAGGCGCTGATCCACCACTTCAAGCTGGTCACCGAGGGCTTCCGGGTGCCGGCCGGGCAGGTGTACGTGCCGGTCGAGTCGCCGCGCGGGGAGCTCGGCTACCACGTGGTGAGCGACGGCGGCACGCGGCCGTTCCGCGTGCACGTGCGCGACCCCAGCTTCGTCAACCTGCAGGCGACCGCGGCGATGAGCGAGGGCGGCATGATCGCCGACGTCATCGCCGCCATCGCCTCCATCGACCCCGTGATGGGAGGTGTCGACCGGTGAGCGCCCTCCCCGGATCGGCAGAGGGCGCGGCGACGACGGGGCTGGTCGACAGCCCCGTCCAGCCGGCAGCGGCCGACCTGCCGCCGCTGACCGAGCAGACGCGGCTCGAGGCGCGGGAGATCATGGCCCGCTACCCGCAGCCGCGCTCGGCGTTGCTGCCGATGCTGCACCTGGTGCAGAGCTACCAGGGCTACGTCTCGCCCGAGGGCGTCACGCTGTGCGCCGAGGAGCTGGGGCTGACCAAGGCCGAGGTCGGCGCGGTCGCGACCTTCTACACGATGTACAAGCGCCGACCGACAGGCCGGCACCTGGTCAGCGTGTGCACCAACACGCTGTGCGCCGTCCTCGGCGGGCAGCGGATCATGGACGCGCTCTCCGCCGACCTCGGCGTCCACCACGACGAGACGGCGGCCGACGGCTCGGTCACCCTCGAGCACGCCGAGTGCCTGGCGGCCTGCGACTACGCGCCGGTGGTCACCGTCGACTACGAGTTCTACGACCAGCAGGACGTCGACAGCGCCCGCGCGCTGGTGGCGGCGCTGCGCCGGGGCGAGAAGCCGCACCCCACCCGCGGCGCCCCGCTCACCGACTTCCGCGGCGTCTCCCGGCAGCTGGCCGGCTTCTCCCAGCACGCCGACGCCGGTGCCGCGCGCGCCGCCGTCGACGCGCCGGGGGAGTGGGGTCCGACCCTGGCCGGCGTCCGGCTGGCCGAGGAGCGCGGCGAGGCCGCGCCGCCGATGACCGGCCCCGAGCCCCAGCCCGCCGACACCGGGGAGCCCGCGGACACCGTGGACCCGTCCGGGGACGCCGGGCAGACGCCGGAGAAGGAGGCGGCCGACGCGCGCGTCGCGGCCGCCGACAACCCCGCCGAGCGGGCCGGCGCCGCGCAGACCCACCCCGACCGCGGGACCGAGTACGGCCGGCGCACCCCCGGCGGCTCCCGTCCCACCCCTGACACCCCCGCGGGCACCGAGCCGGGCACCTCCGGCCAGGGGCCCGCTGCCACCGGGTCGCCCAGCCCGAATCCACCTCCGAGCCGGGAGGCCTGAGCACCGTGCCCCTCACCCCCGTCCTCACCTCGCGGTGGGGCGCCGACCAGCCCTGGCGGCTGTCGACCTACGAGTCCCTCGACGGCTACGCCGCGCTGCGCACCGCGCTGTCGATGCAGCCCGACGAGCTGGTCTCGCTGGTCAAGGACTCCGGCCTGCGCGGCCGCGGCGGCGCCGGGTTCCCCACCGGCATGAAGTGGAGCTTCATCCCGCAGCCCAAGCCCGGGGAGACGCCCACCGGGCCGGCCGCGATGCCCAAGTACCTCGTGGTCAACGCCGACGAGGGCGAGCCGGGCACCTGCAAGGACCTGCCGCTGATGATGACCGACCCGCACTCCCTGGTGGAGGGCGTGGTCATCTCGGCCTACGCGATCCGCTGCCGGTTCGCCGTCATCTACGTCCGCGGCGAGGCGGTGCACGCCCACCGCCGGCTGGTGGCCGCCGTCGAGGAGGCCTACGCGGCCGGCTACCTCGGCAGCGACATCCTCGGCTCGGGCTACGACCTCGAACTGGTCGTGCACGCCGGCGCCGGCGCCTACATCTGCGGCGAGGAGACGGCGCTGCTCGACTCGCTCGAGGGCTACCGCGGCCAGCCGCGCCTCAAGCCGCCGTTCCCCGCGGTCGCCGGGCTCTACGGCGCCCCCACGGTGATCAACAACGTGGAGACGCTGGCCACCGTGCCGTTCGTCGTCCGCGGCGGGGCGGAGTGGTTCAAGCGGTTCGGCCCGGAGAAGTCGCCGGGGCCGAAGATCTACTCGCTGTCGGGCCGCGTCGTCCGTCCCGGGCAGTACGAGGCGCCGATGGGCACCACGATGCGCGAGCTGCTGGCGATGGCCGGCGGGGTGCGGCCCGGCCACGAGCTGAAGTTCTGGACGCCGGGTGGCTCCTCGACGCCGTACTTCACCGCCGAGCACCTCGACGTCCCGCTGGACTTCGACTCGGTGGCCGCCGCCGGCTCGATGCTCGGCACGACGGCGCTGATGGTGTTCGACGAGACCGACTCGATCGTCGAGGCCACCCTCCGCTTCACCGAGTTCTACGCGCACGAGTCCTGCGGCAAGTGCACCCCCTGCCGCGAGGGGACCTACTGGCTGGTGCAGGTGCTGCAGCGCCTGGCCGGGGGCCGCGGGACCGCCGCCGACCTCGACCTGCTCACCGACACCTGCGACAACATCCTCGGCCGGTCGTTCTGCGCCCTCGGCGACGGCGCGACCAGCTGCATCACCTCCTCCCTCAAGTACTTCCGGGACGACTACGTCGCCCTGCTGCCCGCCGCCGAGCAGGCCCGCCTCGGGCGCTCGCTGCGGCTCGAGCCCGTGGGAGCTGCTTCATGACGCTCACGCCGACCGCCCCCGAACCCGCGCCGGCGGTCCCGCCGGGCGCCCCGGGCCCGCACACCCCGCCCGACGCCGTCCACTGCACGATCGACGGCTTCGACGTCGCCGTGCCCAAGGGGACGCTGATCATCCGGGCCGCCGAGATGGTCGGCATCCAGATCCCGCGGTTCTGCGACCACCCGCTGCTCGACCCGGTCGGCGCCTGCCGGCAGTGCCTGGTCGAGGTCGAGGGGCAGCGCAAGCCGGTGGCCTCCTGCACCATGCCGGTCACCGACGGCATGGCGGTCAAGACGCAGCTGACCAGCGCGGTCGCCGACAAGGCGCAGCAGGGCACGATGGAGCTGCTGCTGATCAACCACCCGCTGGACTGCCCGGTCTGCGACAAGGGCGGCGAGTGCCCGCTGCAGAACCAGGCGCTGAGCAACGGCCGGTCCGAGACGCGCTTCGTCGACGTCAAGCGGACCTATCCCAAGCCGCTGCCGATCAGCAGCGAGATCCTGCTCGACCGCGAGCGCTGCGTGCTGTGTGCCCGCTGCACCCGCTTCTCCCAGCAGGTCGCCGGCGACCCGTTCATCGAGCTGTTCGAGCGGGGCGCGCTGGAGCAGGTCGCCGTCTACGAGGACGAGCCGTTCTCCTCCTACTTCTCCGGCAACACCACGCAGATCTGCCCGGTCGGGGCGCTGACCAGCGCGCAGTACCGGTTCCGGTCGCGGCCCTTCGACCTGCGCAGCGAGCCCTCGGTCTGCGAGCACTGCTCCTCGGGCTGCTCGATGCGCACCGACTACCGGCGCGGCAAGGTCATGCGCCGGCTGGCGGGGGAGGACCCGGCGGTCAACGAGGAGTGGACCTGCGACAAGGGCCGCTACGCGTTCCGCTACGCCGCCACCAACGACCGCCTCGACACCCCGCTGGTGCGGCGCGACGGCGTGCTCGAGCCGGCCTCGTGGCCGGAGGCCTGGGCCGCGGCCGCCGAGGGCCTGCGCGCCGCGCGGGCCGCCGGCGGGGTCGGCGTGCTGCCCGGCGGCCGCCTGACGGTCGAGGACGCCTACGCCTACGCCAAGTTCGCCCGCGTCGCACTGGGCACCCACGACGTCGACGCCCGCGCCCGCGCGCACTCGGCCGAGGAGCAGGCGTTCCTCGCCGCGCACGTCGCCGGCACCGGCCCGGGGCGCGGAGCGGTCACCTACGACGACCTCACCTCCGCCCCCGCCGTGCTGCTGGCCGGATTCGAGCCGGAGGAGGAGTCGCCGATCGTCTTCCTCCGCCTGCGCCGCGCCGTGCGCACGGGCTCGCTGGCCGTCTACGACCTGGCGCCGTTCGCCACCCGCGCCGCGCAGAAGCTGCAGGCCACCGTGCTGGTCACCCGGCCCGGCGAGGAGGCCCGCGCCCTGGCCGCGCTGGCCGAGGGCAGCTGGGGCGGCCCCGCCGTCGAGGCCCTGCGCCGGCCCGGCGCGGTGGTGGTCGCCGGCGAGCGGCTGGCCGAGGTGCCCGGCGCGTTCACCGCGCTGGCCGCCCTCGCCCGCGCCACCGGCGCCCGGCTGGCCTGGGTGCCGCGGCGGGCCGGTGAGCGCGGCGCCGTCGAGGCCGGCGCGCTGCCCGCGCTGCTGCCCGGCGGGCGGCCGGTCGACGACCCCGTGGCCCGCGCCGAGGTGGCCGCGCTGTGGGGCGTGGACCCCGTGGACATGCCCGCGACGCCCGGCCGGGACACCACCGGCATCCTCAGCGCGGTCCGCGACGGCCGGCTGGCGGGCCTCGTCGTCGGCGGCGTCGACCCCGCCGACCTGCCCGACCCGGCGCTCGCGGTGCAGGCGCTGGCCGCGGCGTCGTTCGTGGTCAGCCTCGAGCAGCGGCCCACCGCCGTCACCGAGCACGCCGACGTCGTGCTGCCGGTGGCCGCGGCGCCGGAGAAGGCCGGCAGCTACCTCGACTGGGAGGGTCGGGTGCGCTCCTTCGACGCCACGCTGCACGGCACCGGCCGGCTGACCGACGGCCGGGTCCTGCACGGCCTGGCCGACCACCTCGACGCCGACCTGCGGCTGCCCACGCCGGAGTCCGCCCGCGCCGAGCTCGCCGCGCTGGGCCACACCGGCACCCGCGCCGACGGCACCGGCCTCGACGTCCCGCCGGCCGTGGCGCCGGAACCCGGCGAGGGCGAGGCGTTGCTCGCCTCCTGGCGGCAGCTGCTCGACGTCGGCACGCTGCAGCGCGACGAGCCGGAGCTCGCCGGCACCGCCCGTCCGCCGGTGGCCCGGCTGGGCGCCGAGGCCGCCGCCAGGCTCGGCGTGGCCGACGGCGAGCTGCTCACCGTCACCGGCAGCGCCGGGTCGGTGACCCTGCCGGTGGCCGTCACCGAGATGCCCGACGGCGTCGTGTGGCTGCCCATGCGCTCGCCCGGCAGCGAGGTGCGGACCGGGCTCGGGACGCCGCCGGGCGGGCTCGTCCGGCTCAGCGGGGTCCGCACCGGCGCCACCGCCTCCGGGGTGCGGTCGTGATCCTCGCCCCCGTGGTCCTGGCCTCGCCCGAGCAGCCGACGCTCGAGGACTTCGGGAACGACGTCTGGTGGATCGTGCTCGTCAAGATCGTCGGCGTCTTCGCGGTGCTGGTGCTGATGACGCTGTTCGCCATCGTCTTCGAGCGCAAGGTCGTCGCCCGCATGCAGCAGCGCTCCGGCCCCAACCGGGTCGGGCCGCGCGGGTCGCTGCAGAGCCTCGCCGACGGGCTGAAGCTGGCGTTCAAGGAAGACATCATGCCGGCGCTCGCGGACAAGCCGGTCTACTTCCTCGCGCCGGTCATCGCCACGATCCCGGCGTTCCTGGCCTTCTCGGTCATCCCGCTGGGCCCGGTGGTCAGCATCTTCGGCGAGCGCACGCCGCTGCAGCTCACCGACGCCCCCATCGGCGTGCTCGTCGTCCTGGCCTGCTCGGCGATGGGCGTCTACGGCATCGTCCTCGGCGGCTGGGCCTCGGGCTCGACCTACCCGCTGCTGGGCTCCCTGCGCAGCGCCGCGCAGATGGTCAGCTACGAGATCGCGATGGGCCTGTCGATCGTCGCGGTGTTCCTCTACGCCGGGACGATGTCGACCTCGGAGATCGTCGCCGCGCAGGCCGACGGGAACCGGCTGTCGTTCTTCGGCCTGGAGTTCACCGGGCCCAGCTGGTTCGCGGTGCTGCTGCCGGTCAGCTTCGTCATCTACGCGATCGCCGTCGTCGGTGAGACCAACCGCGCGCCGTTCGACCTCCCCGAGGCCGAGAGCGAGCTGGTCGGCGGCTTCCACACCGAGTACTCGTCGCTGAAGTTCGCGCTGTTCTTCCTGGCCGAGTACATCAACATGGTCACCGTCTCCGCGCTGGCCGCGACGCTGTTCCTCGGCGGCTGGCGGGCTCCGTGGCCGCTGTCGATCTGGGACGGGGCCAACTCCGGCTGGTGGCCGCTGCTGTGGTTCTTCCTCAAGGTCTGCGTCGCGCTGTTCGTCTTCATCTGGCTGCGCGGCACGCTGCCCCGGCTGCGCTACGACCAGTTCATGCGCTTCGGCTGGAAGGTGCTGGTGCCGACGGCGCTGGTCTGGATCCTCGTCGTCGCCACGATGCGCACCGTCTCCCGCGAGGCCGACCTGTCCACCGGTGAGGTGGCGGTCTTCGTGGGCGTGCCGATCGCGCTGCTGGTGCTCCTCGCCCTGGCGCTGGCCAGCCGGGCCGCCAACCGCGACACCCGGGTCATGGCAGAGGAGGCGGCGGCCGGCGGCGTGCACGCGACCGACCCCAAGCCCGAGGCCGAGGTCCTGCTGCCGGCCGGGCCGCGGCGCCGGCCGGCTCAGCGCACCGGCCCCGCCCGCGCCGAGGGCGGTTTCCCGGTGCCGCCCATGGACCTCACCGTGCCGCCGTCGCCGCGGCTGCGCCGTGCCGACCGGGTGGCCGAGCCCGCGGGCGCGGGCCGCGCCGAGGGCGGCGTGGTCAGCAGCGGCCGCCGTGCCGCCGGCAGCAGCACGGGCAGCACCGCCACCAGCGTCCAGGAGGACCCCGATGCCTGACCAGGACCCCACCACCGGCGGCGGGTCGAAGGGCCTGGCGCGGGCGTCGCGCGGCGAGGTCGAGCGGGCCGGCCGCGGCGACGGCGCACCCGCGCCCCGGCGCAGCCTGCTGCCGGCGCCCGGGCAGGGCTTCGGCGTCACCTTCGCCCAGATGTTCAAGAAGGTGACCACCGAGCAGTACCCCGAGACACCCAAGGTCACCAAGCCGCGCTACCACGGGCGGCACGTCCTCAACCGGCACCCCGACGGGCTGGAGAAGTGCATCGGCTGCGAGCTGTGCGCCTGGGCCTGCCCCGCCGACGCGATCTACGTCGAGGGCGGCGACAACACCGAGGACGCCCGCTACAGCCCCGGTGAGCGGTACGGCCGCGTCTACCAGATCAACTACCTGCGCTGCATCTTCTGCGGGCTGTGCATCGAGGCCTGCCCCACCCGCTCGCTGACGATGAGCAACGACTTCGAGCTGGCCGACGACAACCGGCAGGACCTGATCTACACCAAGGAACAGCTCATGGCCCCGCTGCTGCCCGGCATGGAGGCGCCGCCGCACGCGATGCACCTCGGCGACGACGAGAAGGCGTACTACCTGCGCGACCCGCAGCAGGGCTCGGCCGCCGAGCCGGTCACGGTGGAGCGGGCATGACCGACGTCGTCATCAGCACCGGCGAGGCCGTCGTCTTCTGGATCCTCGGGCCGGTGGCGCTGGCCGGCGCACTGGGGATGGTCTTCAGCCGCAACGCCGTCCACTCCGCGCTGTGGCTGGTCACCACGATGCTCTCGCTGGGCGTCTTCTACGTCGTCCAGTCCGCGCCCTTCCTCGGCGCGGTGCAGATCATCGTCTACACCGGCGCGATCATGATCCTGTTCCTCTTCGTGCTCATGCTGGTCGGCCGCGACTCCTCGGACTCGGTGGTCGAGACGCTGCGCGGCCAGCGGGTGGCGGCCACCGTCCTCGGGGTCGGGTTCGCCGCGCTGGTCGGTGCCGGGATCGCCCGCGCCACCCGAGACACCCCGGGTACGGGGCTGTCCGACGCGCAGGGCGGCACCGGCAACATCGACACGATCGCCGAGCTGCTGTTCACCCGCTACCTGCTCGCCTTCGAGGTCACCAGCGCGCTGCTGATCACCGCCGCGGTCGGCGCGATGGTGCTGGCGCACATCGAGCGCGAGCCCGGCAGCCGGCAGTCGCAGAAGGAGCTCTCGCGGGCCCGCTTCCTCACCGACCGGCCGCAGACGCTGACCGGCCCCGGTGTGTTCGCGCGCGCCAACTCCGTGGCCACCGGCGCGCTGCTCCCCGACGGGAGCACCGCCGAGGAGAGCCTGGCCACGGGCATGGAGGCCCGGGAGGTCGACCAGATGCCCCGTCCCACCGGCCGGGCCCAGCTCGGCAGCCCCGACGCCGCCCTGGGGACGACCGACGGCGTCGTGGGCGGTGACCACCGATGACGCTCACGTACTACCTGGTCCTGGCCGCGATCCTGTTCACCATCGGCGCCGTCGGCGTACTCGTGCGGCGCAACGCGATCGTCGTCTTCATGTGCGTCGAGCTGATGCTCAACTCGGTGAACCTGACGCTGGTCACCTTCGCGCGGTCCACCGGCACCGTCGACGGCCAGATCATGGCGTTTTTCGTCATGGTCGTCGCCGCCGCGGAGGTCGTCGTCGGCCTCGCGATCATCATGTCGATCTACCGGACCCGCCGGTCGGCGTCGGTCGACGACGCCAACCTGCTCAAGTACTGACGGGAGCCGGCGCACCCATGGACACCGTCGCGGCCCAAGGCCTGCTGTCCGCCACCTGGCTGGTGATCGCGCTGCCGCTGCTCGGCGCCGCGGTCCTGCTGCTCGGCGGCCGGCGCACCGACCGCTGGGGCCACCTGCTGGGGACGGCGACCGTCGTCGCGGCGTTCGTCGTCGCCCTGCTGATCACGTTCCAGCTCGCCGGCGAGGAACAGCGCTCGGTCACGGCCGACCTGTTCACCTTCGTCTCCGTCGGCTCGCTGGACGTCAGCGCGGGGCTGCTCATCGACCCGCTGTCGGCGACGTTCATGCTGCTCATCACCGGCGTCGGCGGGCTCATCCACGTCTACTCGATGGGCTACATGGCGCACGACCCGCGGCGCCGCCGGTTCTTCGCCTACCTCAACCTGTTCGTCGCGGCGATGCTGCTGCTGGTCCTCGGCGACAACTACGTGGCCCTCTACGTCGGCTGGGAGGGCGTGGGCCTGGCCTCCTACCTGCTCATCGCCTTCTGGCACGAGCGCCCGGCCGCGGCCACCGCCGCCAAGAAGGCCTTCGTCATGAACCGGGTCGGCGACGTCGGCCTGGCCCTGGCGATCTTCGTCATGTTCGCCCAGCTCGGGACGGTGTCCTACGAGGGCGTCTTCGGCGGGGCCGGCGCCCTGGCCGGGGGCACGCTCACCGCCCTCGGCCTGCTGCTCTTGCTCGGCGCGTGCGGCAAGTCCGGCCAGTTCCCGCTGCAGGCGTGGCTGCCCGACGCGATGGAGGGCCCGACGCCGGTCTCGGCGCTCATCCACGCCGCCACGATGGTCACCGCCGGCGTGTACCTCATCGCCCGCTCCGCGCCGATCTACGACCTCACGCCGACCGCCCGCACCGTCGTCCTCGCCGTCGGCGCGGTCACCCTGCTCTACGGCGCGGTCGTGGGGTGTGCGTACGACGACATCAAGAAGGTGCTGGCGTACTCCACGGTCAGCCAGATCGGCTACATGTTCCTGGCCGTGGGCCTCGGCCCGGCCGGCTACGCGGCGGCGATCGCGCACCTGCTCACCCACGGCTTCTTCAAGGCCGGGCTGTTCCTCGGTGCCGGGTCGGTCATGCACGCGATGGACGACCAGGTGGACATGCGCCGCTTCGGCGGGCTGGCCAGGAAGCTGCCGGTCACCTTCGTGACCTTCGGCCTGGGCTACCTCGCGCTGATCGGCTTCCCGTTCCTGTCCGGCTACTGGACCAAGGACGCGATCATCGAGGCGGCGCTGGACCGCGGCGGCTGGTCGGGCTGGCTGCTCGGCGCGGTCGCCGTCGTCGGTGCCGGGCTGACCGCCTTCTACATGACCCGGCTGATGATCATGACCTTCTTCGGCCGGCCGCGGTGGACGCCCGGCGTGCACCCGCACGAGTCGCCGTCGGTGATGACGCTGCCGATGGCGCTGCTGGCCGTCGGGTCGGTCGCCGCCGGCTTCCTGCTCGTGGTGGTGGCGCCGCTGGGCGACTGGCTCGAGCCGGTGTTCGGCGTCCCCGAGGAGGCCGAGCACGTGGTGGCGCCGGCCGTCGTCGGGATCGTCGTCACCGCGGTGATGGCGGTGGGTGTGCTCGCGGCGTGGCTGTTCGTCGGCCGCCGCGAGGTGCCCGAGGTCGCGCCGGCCCGCGTCTCACCGGTGGTCCGAGCGGCACGCAGGTCGCTGTACGCCGACGCGGTCAACGAGTCGCTGTTCATGCGGCCCGGCCAGTGGCTCACCCGGGCGCTGGTGTGGGTGGACAACCGCGGGGTCGACGGCGCGGTCAACGGCCTGGCCGCCACGCTCGGTGGCTCGTCGTCGCGGCTGGGCCGGGCGCAGACCGGCTTCGTCCGGTCCTACGCGCTCGGGATGCTCGGCGGCGCGGTGCTGGTGGCCGGGGCGCTGCTGGCGGTGACGGCCGGGTGAGCAGGGTCCTGCAGGCGAGGACGACCGACCACGGGAGGACCCCGGCGATGAGGACCCCGGCGATGAGGACCGCGACGACGAGGAGCACGGCGTGAGCGACTCCCTGCTCCTGGTCGCGATGGTGGCGGTGCCCGCGGTGGGCGCGGCCGTCGTCGCCGCCCTGCCCCGCGAGCGCACCGCGCTGGCCCGGCAGCTCGCCCTCGGGGTGAGCCTGGTGGTGCTCGTCCTGGCGGTCCTGGCCACGCTGGCCTTCGACCCCGACGGCGACCGCTTCCAGCTGACGTCGTCGGTGCCGTGGATCGAGGGCTTCGGCGTCGACTTCGCGCTCGGCGTCGACGGCATCGCCCTGGTCATGCTGCTGCTGGTCGGCGTGCTGGTGCCGGTGGTCGTGCTGGCCTCGTGGGAGGACCAGCCCCCGGCCCGCCGGTCGATGCGGACGTTCTTCGCCTGGCTGCTGCTGCTCGAGGCCTGCATGGTCGGCGTCTTCGCCGCCACCGACGTGTTCCTCTTCTACGTCTTCTTCGAGGCGATGCTCGTCCCGATGTACTTCATCGTGGGCAGCTACGGCGGCCCGCGCCGGCAGTACGCGGCGGTCAAGTTCTTCCTCTACAGCCTGGTCGGCGGCCTGGTCATGCTCGCCGCGGTCATCGGTCTCTACGTCGTCAGCGAGGCGGCCGGCGAGGGGACGTTCGCCTTCGAGTCGCTGCGCCAGCTCGACATCGACCCGGCCGCGCAGCGGCTGCTGTTCCTCGGGTTCTTCGTCGCCTTCGCGATCAAGGCGCCGCTGGTCCCGCTGCACACCTGGCTCCCCGACGCCGGTGCCGAGGCCCCGATCGGCGGCTCGGTGCTGCTCGTCGGCGTCCTCGACAAGGTCGGCACCTTCGGCTTCCTGCGCTACTGCCTGCCGCTGTTCCCGGACGCCTCGCGGGAGTTCGCCCCGTTCGTCCTCGTGCTCGCCGTCGCCGGGATCCTCTACGCCGCGCTGCTGGCGATGGGGCAGAGCGACATGAAGCGGCTGGTGTCCTACACCTCGATCGCGCACTTCGGCTTCATCGCCCTCGGCGTCTTCGCCTTCAGCACGGAGGCCGGCACCGGCGCGGTGCTGTACATGGTCAACCACGGCATCGCCACCGGCCTGCTGTTCCTCGTCGTCGGGATGCTCATCGCCCGCGGCGGCTCCCGCCTGGTCGGCGACTACGGCGGCGTCGCGAGCGCCGCGCCCAAGCTGGCCGGCGTCTTCCTCGTCGCGGGGCTCGCCTCGCTCGCGCTGCCCGGCACCAACAGCTTCGTCAGCGAGTTCCTCGTGCTGATCGGCTCGTTCCCCACCCGGCCGGTGTTCACGATCCTGGCCACCGTCGGGATCATCCTGGCTGCGATCTACGTCCTGCTGCTGTACCAACGGACGATGCACGGCCCGCAGCGCGGCGTGCTGTTCCCGGCGGCCGACGAGCCGGCCGGGGACGCCACCGCACCGTCCACCGGCGGGCACGGTGCCACGTCGTCCGCGACGGCGACGCTCACCGCCCCCGCCCCGGCCCCGGCCCGGGCGACGTCGCGGCTGCGTGACCTGTCCCGCCGGGAGATGACCGTCGTCGCCCCGCTGGTGGCGCTGGTGATCGCGCTGGGCGTCTACCCGCAGCCGCTGATCCGGCTGATCGAGCCGGCGGTCGCCGCCACCATGAGCGACGTCGGCGCCGACCCGGCCGGGACCACCGCGACCTCCGAGGGGACCGACTGATGACGATCGAGGCCCCCGACCTGTCGCTGGCCGCGCTCGCCCCGCTGCTGTTGGTCTTCGGCGCCGCGTGCATCGGCGTGCTGGTCGAGGCCTTCGGCCCGCGCGACCGCCGGCACCCCGTGCAGGTCGCCGTCGCGCTGGTCGGCACCCTGGGCGGGCTGGTCGCCACGCTGCTGCTGGCCGGCACCCGCGAGGTGACGGCGGGCGGCGCGCTCGCCGTCGACGGTGCCGGGCTGTTCCTGCAGGCCACCATCGCCGCACTCGGGGCGCTGTCGATCCTGCTGTTCGCCGAGCGCAACCTCGACCCCGCCCGGTCGGCCTTCGTCGTCTCCGCCGCCGTGCCGGCCGGCAGCGTCCGCGACCGCGAGCTGCTCACCGTGCAGCGGGTGCAGACCGAGGTCTACCCGCTGGCCACCTTCGCCATCGGCGGGATGATGCTGTTCGTCACGGCGAACGACCTGCTGGTCATGTTCGTGGCGCTCGAGGTGCTCAGCCTGCCGCTGTACCTGATCAGCGGCCTGGCCCGCCGGCGCCGGCTGCTGTCGCAGGAGGCGGCGGTCAAGTACTTCCTGCTGGGCTCCTTCGCCTCGGCGTTCTTCCTCTACGGCGTGGCCCTCGTCTACGGCGCCACCGGCAGCGTCCGGCTCTCCGCCGTCCGCGAGTCGGTGGCGGGGGAGGGCGGCGGCACACTGGCCGTGCTCGGCCTGGCGCTGCTGATCGTGGGCCTGCTGTTCAAGGCCAGCGTCGCGCCGTTCCACACCTGGACGCCCGACGTCTACCAGGGCGCGCCCACCCCGGTGACGGCGTTCATGGCGGCCTGCACGAAGGTCGCCGCCTTCGGGGCGATCCTCCGGCTGCTCTACGTCGCCTTCGGCACCGAGGAGTGGACCTGGCGCCCGCTGGTCTACGGCGTGGCCATCGTCTCGATGGTCGTCGGCGCCGTCCTGGGGCTCACCCAGACCGACCTCAAGCGGATGCTCGCCTACTCGTCGGTGGCGCACGCCGGCTTCCTGCTGACCGGCGTCCTCGGCTACCCGGGCAGCGGCGACCCCGCCGGGTCGGGCCTGCCGGCCGTCATGTTCTACCTGCTGGCCTACGGGCTGACCACGCTGGGCGCCTTCGCCGTCCTCACCCTCGTGCGCAGCGGCGACGGCGAGGCGACGCACCTGTCGCAGTGGGCGGGCCTGGCGCAGCGCTCGCCGATCACCGCGGCGGTCATGAGCCTGTTCCTGCTCGCGCTCGCCGGCATCCCGCTCACCAGCGGCTTCACCGGCAAGTTCGCCGTCTTCCGGGCCGCCATCGAGGACGGCGCCTGGCCGCTGGCCCTGGTCGCGCTGCTGGCCAGCGCGGTGGCGGCGTTCTTCTACCTGCGGGTCATCGTGCTCATGTACTTCTCCGAGCCGGCCGCCGACGGGCCCACCGTCGGCGTGCCCGGGATGCCCACCACGGTCGTGCTGGCGGTGACCGCCGCGGCCACGCTCGTGCTGGGCATCGTGCCCGGGGCGGTGCTCGGTCTCGCCGATCAGGCAGCTATCTTCGTCGGTTGATGACCGGACCCCGTGCCACCGTCGACGGGATCGCCCCGGTCGAGGTCTGGCACCGCATCTCGACCCCTGCCTCCACCATGGGCCCCTGGCTCCCCGGCGGGGCCCTCGGCGACTCGCTGGCGCAGGGGCTGGCCGACGTGGAGGCCGCGCTGGCCACCGCGGTGGCCAGCGACCACGCGTTCGTCTCCGAGGCCGCCGGCCACCTCATGGCCGCCGGCGGCAAGCGCTTCCGGCCGATGCTGGCGCTGCTGGCCGCACAGCTCGGGGACGCAGGTGCGCCCGAGGTCGTGCAGGCCGCCGTCGTGTGCGAGCTCACCCACCTGGCCACGCTCTACCACGACGACGTCATGGACGAGGCCGCCGTCCGCCGCGGGGCGCCCAGCGCCAACAGCCGGTGGACCAACAGCGTCGCCATCCTCACCGGCGACTTCCTCTTCGCCCGTGCCTCCGACCTGCTGGCCGACCTCGGCCCCGAGGCCGTGCGCATCCAGGCGCGGACCTTCGAGCGGCTGGTCACCGGCCAGATCCGGGAGACGGTGGGCGCGCGGGACGGGGAGGACCGCGTGGCGCACTACCTGGAGGTGCTCGCCGACAAGACCGGCTCCCTGGTGGCCACCTCGGCCCGCTTCGGCGCCCGCTTCGCCGGGGTCGAGCCCGACCTGGTGACCGCACTGACCCGCTTCGGCGAGGAGGTCGGCGTCGCCTTCCAGCTCTCCGACGACCTGCTCGACATCGTCAGCCAGGACGGCGCCTCCGGGAAGGCGCCCGGCACCGACCTGCGCGAGGGCGTGGCCACCCTGCCGGCGCTGATCGCGCTGGCCGGCGACGACCCCGCCGACGCGCGGCTGCGCGAGTTGGTCGCCCGCCCGCTGTCCGACGACGCCGAGCACACCGAGGCCCTGGCGCTGCTGCGGCAGTCCGCGGCGCTCGAGCGGGCCGGCGCGGTGCTCGGCGACTACGCCGACCGCGCCCGCGCGTCGCTGTCCGCGGTCCCCGCCGGCGAGGTGCGCGAGGCGCTGTCGGCCCTCTGCGACTACGTGGTCACCCGCACCAGCTGACGAAGGACCCCCGTGCCCCCCACCGCTCGCAAGCTCGCGGCGGGACCCTGCACGAGGGCCGCAGTCCTGGCCGCCGTCCTCCTGCTGACCGGCTGCTCCGGGGACGGCACCGGCGACCTGCCGGGCGGCCAGGAGGCGAAGAACGCGACCGACGTCCCGGACGGCGGCGTGGCGGCGCCGGGCGGACTGCCCGCGCTCCGGGTGGAGACCGTGCTCGACGGGCTCGACCACCCCTGGGACGTCGCGCAGGCCCCGGACGGCACCCTGCTGGTCGACGAGCGCGGCGGGGGCCTCACCGCGGTGCTGCCCGACGGCACCGCCCGCGAGCTCGACGCCGACCTCGGCGACCTCTTCGCCGACGGCGAGACCGGCCTCATGGGCCTCACCCTCGACCCCGCCTTCGCCGACAACCGGCGGCTGTACACCTGCCAGGGCGTCGAGGAGGACGGCGGCGCGGAGATCCAGGTGGTCGCCTGGACCGTCGACGACGGCTGGACCCGCGCCACCCGCGTGGCCGATCCGCTGGTCGGGGACATCCCGGTCAACGAGCGCACCGGCCGCCACGGCGGCTGCCGGGTCCGCTTCGCCCCCGACGGCGCACTGCTCGTGGGCACCGGCGACAACGCCGTCGGCAGCAACCCGCAGGACCGCGCCACCCTGGCGGGCAAGGTGCTGCGCGTCGACGCCGTCACCGGCGGCCCCGCTCCGGGCAACCCGTTCGCCGACGACCCCGACCCGGTCACCCGCCTGCTGCTCAGCTACGGGCACCGCAACGTGCAGGGCATCGCCGTCCGCCCGGGGACCGGTGACGTGTTCACCGTCGAGCAGGGCACCGACCGTGACGACGAGGTCAACCGGTCGGTGCCGAGCGGCAACTACGGCTACGACCCGGACGGCGACGACGGCGGCTACGACGAGAGCGTCCCGATGACCGACCTCGACCTGCCCGGCGCCGTCCCGGCGGTCTGGTCCTCGGGCGACCCCACCATCGCCACCAGCGGCGCGGACTTCGTCAGCGGCGCCGGCTGGGGCGGCTACCACGGCGTCCTGCTGGTCGGGGTGCAGAAGGACACCGGCCTGCTGGCACTGCGCCTCGACGACGCCGGGCAACTGGTCGAGCAGTTCCGCGTGCCGGAACTGGAGGACGCCTACGGCCGGATCCGGACGCCGCTGCTCGGCACCGACGGCGCGCTGTACGTGACCACCGACAACGGCGGTGACGACCTCCTCCTGCGCGTCACACCTGCCGGCTGAGCACCCGTTCCGGCACGGGGACGCCCTCGGGGAGCAGCGGGTCCGACTCGGGCGTCCCGACGACGGTGCGCAGCGGCAGGACGCCCGCCCACACCGGGGTCGCGAGGTCGGCCTCGTCGTCGCCCGGCGGCCCGGTGCGGACCTTGACGCTCGCCTCGGCGAGGTCGAGGGCCAGCAGCGCCGTGGCGGCCAGCTCCCTGCGGTCCGGCTGCCGGGTGGCCGACCACGAGCCGGGCGCCAGGTGCTCGGTCAGCACCTCGAAGCCGTGCAGCCGCTCCCCGGGGTCGGTGACCAGCCGCGCGGCCCCGTGCACCACGGCGCAGCGGTAGTTCACCGAGTGGTGGAAGGCCGAGCGGGCGTACACGATGCCGTCGAGGTGGGTGACGGTGAAGCACACCGGCGCCCCGGCCGCCGCTGCGCGGAGCGTGGCCGCGCCGGTCGACCCGTGCAGGTACAGGGTGTCGCCGTCGCGCCCGTAGCCGGTGGGCAGCACGACCGGTGCGTCGCCGAGGACGACCCCCAGGTGGCCGACCAGGCCGGCGTCGAGGACGGCGTACAGCTCGGCCCGGTCGGTGCGGGCGCGCTTCGCGCCCCGGCGGACGGTGCTGCGGGCGGTGGGGGACAGCGGCGGTGCGGTGCTCACGGATCCACTCTGCGGGGCCGACTGGCCACCCGGAAGGGCCAGTACGCTGCCGATCCACCAGGCCACTCCAGAACGGGGGACGCGCGTGGACATGCCCCCGGTCGTCCTCGACCGCGCCGCCGCCCGACCTCTGGCCGTCCAGCTCGCCGATGCCCTGCGGACCGCGGCGGCCGGCGGCGTCCTGCGCCCCGGGGACCGGCTGCCCTCCACCCGCGAGCTCGCCGCCGCGTTGCGGGTCAGCCGCACGGTGACCGCCGCCGCCTACGACCAGCTCGTCGCCGAGGGCTGGGCCGCCGGGCGCAGGGGCGCGGGGACCTTCGTCGTCGGCGCCGCCCCGGCCGGCCCCGTGGCGTCCGTGCCCGGCCCCGCGGTGCGGCCGGCGGGCGCGTCGGTGGTCGACCTGCGGGCCGGCTCGCCCTGCCTGGAGGTGCTCGACCGGGCCGCCTGGCGGCGGGCCTGGCGGGCGGCCGGTGACCTGCACCCCGACGCCCGGCCCGAGCCGGCGGCCGACCCGGCGTTCCAGGCCGCGGTCACCGGTCACCTGCTGCGCCACCGCGGGCTACCGGTCGAGCCGTCGGCGGTGCTCGCCACCGGCGGCACGTCGGCCGCGGTGGGCGAGATCGCCCGCCTGCTCCCGCCGGGCAGCCGGGTCGGCGTCGAGGACCCCGGCTACCAGCGGGCGGCCGGGGCGCTGCGCGCCGCCGGGGTGGAGGTGGTGCCCTGCCCGGTCGACGACGACGGCCTGGTGGTCGACGCCGTCACGGAGGGGCTGGCCGCCGTCTACTGCACGCCGGCGCACCAGTGGCCGTTGGGCCGGCGGATGCCGGCGGCGCGGCGGGTCGCGCTGGTCGCCCGGGCCCGCGCCGAGGGTTGGTGGGTGCTCGAGGACGACTACGACGGCGAGCTGCGCTACGACGTCGCGCCGCTCCCGCTGCTGGCCGCGCTCGCGCCCGACGTCGTCGTGCACCTGGGCACCAGCAGCAAGGTCCTCAGCCCGACCCTGGGCACCGGGTGGCTCGTGGCGCCGCCGGAGCTGCGCGCCTGCCTGGTGGCCGCCCGGACCGCGACCGGCACCCGGCCGGCCCGCGCGGGGCAACGGGTGTTCGCGGCGCTGGCCGCCTCGGGCGACCTGGCCCGGCACCTGCGGCGGCTGCGCCGGGAGCTCGCGGAGCGCCGCGGGCTGGTGGTGGGGGAGTTGGCCCGGGCAGGCGTGCCGGTGACCGGGGACCCCGCCGGGGCGCACGTGTTCGTGCCGCTGGGCGGTCGCGCGGCCGAGGAGGCGGGGGTCGCCGCCGCGAGCGGGCGCGGGCTCGCCGTCGACGGGCTCGGCCGGCACCGCACCGGCACCGGGCCGGCCGACCCGGCCGCCGGACTGGTGCTCGGCTTCGCGGCGCCGTCCCGCGTGGAGCTCGGTCGCGCCCTGCCGGTGCTGGCCGAGCTGCTCGCCGGGTCCTGAGACGCCGAGCGGCCCGCCTCCTGGGGGGAGGCGGGCCGCTCAGTGGCCTTCCTGCAGGGGCCCGCCGCGAGCGGTGGGGGGGCAGGAAGGTCCTCACCTAGGCCGACACGGTCCAGGTGTCGTTGCCGGCCAGCAGCGCGTCGAGGTCGCCGGCGCCCTGGGTCCGGGCCTCCTCGAGCTGGTCGAGCATCATCCGGTCGTAGGCGGGCTTGCGCACCGACCGGAAGACACCCATCGGCGTGTAGCGCAGGTCCTGGCTCGACAGCCGCGACAGCGCGAACGCGTAGGACGGGTCCTCGCGGGTCGCGTCGTGGACGACGATCTCGCTCGCGTCGACCTGGTTGGTCTCGGCGATCCGCAGCCCGCCGAAGTCGCCGCGGACCACGCACGAGGCGCCGTCCGGGCCGAAGACCAGCGGCTCGCCGTGGACCAGCGGGATCGTCCACTGCGTGCCGGTGGCCGGGTCCTTGAGCAGGTCGAAGGCGCCGTCGTTGAAGATGTTGCAGTTCTGGTAGATCTCCACCAGCGCGGTGCCCTGGTGCTCGGCGGCCTGCCGCAGAACCTCGGTGAGGCCCTTGCGGTCGGAGTCCATGGCCCGGCCCACGAAGGTTGCGTCGGCGCCGATGGCCAGCGACACCGGGTTGAACGGGTGGTCCAGCGAGCCCATCGGCGTGGACTTGGTGACCTTGCCGACCTCGCTGGTGGGCGAGTACTGGCCCTTGGTCAGCCCGTAGATCCGGTTGTTGAACAGCAGGATCGTCATGTTGACGTTGCGGCGCAGCGCGTGGATCAGGTGGTTGCCGCCGATCGACAGCGCGTCGCCGTCACCGGTCACGACCCACACCGACAGGTCCGGCCGGGAGGCGGCCAGGCCGGTGGCGATGGCCGGGGCGCGGCCGTGGATCGAGTGCATCCCGTAGGTGTTCATGTAGTACGGGAAGCGCGAGGAGCAGCCGATGCCCGAGACGATGACCATGTCCTCACGGGCGATCCCGAGCGAGGGCAGGAAGCTCTGGACGGCGTTGAGGATGACGTAGTCACCGCAGCCGGGGCACCAGCGCACCTCCTGGTCGGTCTTCATGTCCTTGGCCTTGAGGGCCGTCTGCTTCTCGCCCTGGCTGTCGACCGAGTCGGCGATCGCCTGCTGGATGCGCGCGTCGATCGGTGTCCCCGGCATGCCGAGGTCGTGGGCGTGCGGCGTGGTGGTCACTGGGTGCCCCCGGAGTTCGGAGTGGTGGCGGTCGGGGTCTGCGTCGTCGGGTCCACCGAGTCGATGACGTCCTGGACCACCGCGGCGAGCTCGGCGGCCCGGAAGGGCAGCCCGCGCACCTGGGTGTGGCTCTGGACGTCGACGAGGTACTTCGCGCGCAGGAGCAGCGCGAGCTGCCCCATGTTCATCTCGGGGCACACGACCCGGTCGTACCGGCCCAGGACCTCACCGAGGTCGGCCGGCATCGGGTTGACGTGCCGCAGGTGGATCTGGGCGACCTCGCGACCGGAGTTGCGGATCTGCCGGCAGGCGGCCCCGATCGGCCCGTAGGTGGAGCCCCAGCCGATGACCGCGACCCGTGCGCTCCCGGTGGGGTCGTCGACGTCGGTGGCCGGGATGTCGGCGGCGATGCCGTCGACCTTGGCCTGCCGCAGCCGGGTCATGAGGTCGTGGTTGGCCGGGTCGTAGGAGATGTTCCCGGACTTGTCGGCCTTCTCCAGCCCGCCGATGCGGTGCTGCATGCCCGAGGTGCCCGGGACCGCCCACGGGCGGGCCAGCGTCTCCGGGTCGCGCAGGTAGGGCAGGAACTCCGGTGTCCCGTCGGCGGCCGCGCCGTTGGGCTCGGTGGCGAACTCCACGTGCAGGTCGGGCAGCTCGTCGGCGACCGGGACGGGCCACGGCTCGGCGCCGTTGGCCAGGTAGCCGTCGGACAGCAGCATGACCGGCGTCCGGTACTTCAGCGCGATCCGGGCCGCCTCCAGCGCCGCGTCGAAGCAGTCGCCGGGGGAGCGGGGCGCGATGACCGGGAGCGGCGCCTCGCCGTTGCGGCCGAACATCGCCTGCAGCAGGTCCGACTGCTCGGTCTTCGTCGGCAGTCCGGTGGAGGGGCCACCGCGCTGCACGTCGACGACGACCAGCGGCAGCTCGGTCATCACCGCGAGGCCGAGCGCCTCGGACTTCAGCGAGACGCCGGGGCCCGACGTCGTCGTGACGCCCAGGGCACCGCCGAACGAGGCGCCCAGCGCCGCGCCGATGCCGGCGATCTCGTCCTCGGCCTGGAAGGTCCGGACGCCGAAGGCCTTGTGCCGGGACAGCTCGTGGAGGATGTCCGACGCCGGCGTGATCGGGTAGGCGCCGAGGAAGACCGGCAGGCCCGACCGCTGCCCCGCGGCCACCAGCCCGAGAGCGAGGGCCTGGTTGCCGGAGATGTTGCGGTAGCGGCCCGGGGCCATCGGGGCCGGCTTGACCTCGTACGAGACGGCGAAGGCCTCGGTCGTGTCGCCGTAGTTGTAGCCCGCGCGGAAGGCCGCGATGTTGGCCGCGGCGATCTCCGGCTTGCGGCGGAACTGCCGCTCGAGGAAGCGCACGGTGCCCTCGGTGGGCCGGTGGTACATCCAGCTCAGCAGGCCGAGGGTGAACATGTTCTTGCTGCGCTCGGCCTCCTTCTTCCCGAGCCCGGAGTCCTTGAGCGCCTCGAGCGTCATGCTGGTCAGCCCGACGCTGACGACCTGCCAGGCCTCGAGCGAGCCGTCCTCGAGCGGGTTGGTGGCGTAGCCGACCTTCGCCAGGTTGCGCGGGGTGAACTCGTCGCTGTCGACGATGACGAGGCCGCCGCCGGGGAGGTCGGCGAGGTTGGCCTTGAGGGCCGCGGGGTTCATCGCGACCAGCACGTCCGGGGCGTCGCCCGGCGTCATGATGTCGTGGTCGGCGAAGTGCAGCTGGAAGGAGCTGACGCCGGGCAGGGTCCCCGTCGGTGCACGGATCTCGGCGGGGAAGTTGGGCAGCGTCGACAGGTCGTTGCCGAAGGACGCGGTCTCGCTGGTGAAGCGGTTACCGGTCAGCTGCATGCCGTCGCCGGAGTCACCGGCGAGCCGGATGACGACGCGGTCGAGCTCGACGACGCTCTTCACGAGCCCACCGGGGGCCGAGCTGCCGGGCGTGGTGGACGGTTCGAGAGCAGTCATCGGGCGTGGTACCTCCAACCACCCAGGTTACGGGGCGGTGTCGCGGCTGGTCACGTGACGCGGACCACGGACGGGGCCTGCGCGGGGCGGACTGCCGAGCACAACGTCCTCCGGGGGGAGCCTCTTCCGGACCGGTCCCGTCCGTGACCGGCATCGCAGGGGACGCCGGGGAACGGCGGTCCCCGTCGTTCCGTTCTCGGAGGGTGCGGCGATGGGGCAACGGGGTGCGGACCGCGCTCCTGCTCGGACTGGTGGCCGGTCTCGCCCTCGCCGCGGGTGCCGTGGTGGGCGGCCGGAGCGGGCTGCTCGTCGCGCTCGTCGTCGCCCTCGGGGTCAACGGCTGGGCCTGGTACGGCTCCGACCGGCTGGCCCTGCGTGCGATGCGGGCCATCCCCGTCACCGAGACCCAGGCGCCGGGTCTCTACGCGATGGTCCGCGAGCTGGCCACGCAGGCCCGCCAGCCGATGCCCCGCCTGTACGTGAGCCCCACCGACCAGCCCAACGCCTTCGCCACCGGGCGCACGCCGCGCCGCGCCGCGCTCTGCTGCACCCAGGGCGTCCTCGAGCTGCTCGACCGCCGCGAGCTGCGGGCGGTGCTGGCCCACGAGCTCTCGCACGTGCGCAACCGCGACGTCCTCGTCAGCTGCATCGCCGGCGCCCTGGCCAGCGTGGTGACCTACGTGGCCTCGCTGGCCACGTTCGCCTCGCTGTTCGGCGACCGCCCCGACGACGACCGCGACAGCGCCGGCGTGCTCGGGACGCTGATGCTCGTGCTGCTCGGTCCCCTGGCCGCGGGGCTGGTGCACCTGGCGGTCAGCCGCGGCCGCGAGTACGACGCCGACGCCGACGGCGCCCGGCTCTGCGGCGACCCGCAGGCCCTCGCCAGCGCCCTGCGCCGGATCTCCGAGGGCGCCGACGCGCGGCCGCTGCCCCCGGAGGACCGGCTGGTGGCCCAGAGCCACCTCATGATCGCCGCGCCGGTGCGGGCCTCCGGGTTGGCGGCGCTGTTCGCCACGCACCCGCCCATGGCCGAGCGGATCGCCCGGCTGGAACGCATGGCGGAGGAACCCGGCCGCGACTGACCGGCCCGGCGCCGTCGGTCGGGCCCGCCGGGGGTCAGCGGTAGTTGTCGAACTGCAGGGCGACGTCGAGGTCCTGGGCGCGCAGCAGCTGCTGGACGGCCTGCAGGTCGTCGCGCTTCTTGCCGCTCACCCGGAGCTGGTCGCCCTGGATCTGCGCCTGCACGCCCTTGGGGCCCTCGTCGCGGATGATCTTCGCGATCTTCTTGGCCACGTCGGACTCGATGCCCTGCTTGATGCGCGCCGAGAGCTTGTAGGCCTTGCCCGACGCCTGCGGCTCGTCGGCGTCGAGGGCCTTGAGGGAGATGCCGCGCTTGATCAGCTTGTCCTTGAAGACGTCGAGGGCGGCGGTGACCCGCTCCTCGGTGTCGGCCTGCAGCAGGACCCCGTCCTCCCCGGCCCAGCTGATGCTCGCGTTGGTCCCGCGGAAGTCGAAGCGCTGGGAGAGCTCCTTGCCCGCCTGGTTGAGCGCGTTGTCGATCTCCTGGCGGTCGACCTTGCTCACGACGTCGAACGACGAGTCGGCCATGTCTGCTCCTCCTCCCGCGCGGGGCTGACCCGCGGCGGGACCCGTCGGGCCTCGGTCGGCCCGTCTTGTACCCTTCTCCCGTGGCACCACGGCGGGTTGCCCGAGTGGCCAATGGGAGCGGACTGTAAATCCGTCGGCTTAGCCTACGAAGGTTCGAATCCTTCACCCGCCACACCCACGCACAGCGGCCCCCGACCAGCAGGTCGGGGGCCGCTTCGCGTCCGCCGGCCTCAGCCCAGCGCCGGTGCGCGCGCCCCGGCGACCGCGTCGACCTCCAGGGGTCGGCCGGCGAGGAACAGCCAGCCGAAGGCGATCTCCACCGACCGCACGCAGCGGACCGTCACCTCCGTGCCGTCGGTCTCCGCCGTCCACGCGTCCAGAGGCGTCGCGCCGTCGGCGAGGTGGTCGGCGACGGCGGCCCGGGCCGTCTCGGCGGTCAGCGGCAGGGTCTCGCCCACCCCGACGGCGTAGACCCGCCCCTCGTCGGTGCGGTTGGCCGCGGCCAGGGCCGCGCCGTCGCAGACCGCCTGGAGGTCCTGCTGCTCCAGGAAGGCGTCGGACGCGGCGACCGCACCCAGGGCCATGAACGCCGCCACCAGCCAGCAGACGAGGACGAACGGCAGCGCCGAGCCGCGCTCCCGCCCCGCCGTTGCCGCACCCCGCACGGCGCGCAGCGTAGGGACGGACGCAGCCCACGGACTGCCGTCCACAGGACCGGTCCACCCCATGGGTCTCACATGTCACCCGTCCGATGACGTCTTGCTGATCATCCGACACGCTGAGTCACGACATAACGGGTCGTCACCCCCTCGTGATCCTGCGTGCTTGCCTCGCCCGAGTGAGGGCACGAGGGTTCCGGGCGCGGTCCGTACACGAACGACGCTCTGCCCCCGCGCCTGGGTGACAGCCGCAATCCGAGTGCTGTCCATTCATGCCTGAGGAGGCGTCATGAGCACCACCATGTCCTCGACCCAGTCCCTGCCCGGCAACCGCTGGGGCCGCGGCAACCGGTGGGGCCGCGGCAACCGGTGGGGCCGCGGCAACCGCTGGGGCGTGTGACCCCGGGGAACGCCTCGGGGGTGGCGGTCGCCGGCGTCCGGCGACCGCCCCCGAAGGGTGAGGACGGACACGGCGTGCGCTGTTAGCCTCTGCCGACGCCCGCCCCATCCAGAAGACAGGGTCACGTTGGCCGAGCCCCAGGCCCATGCCGTCGAGCGCTGCGAGCCCGTGGCTCCCGCTCCCGCGCAGCCTGCCGTGAAGGCGCCCCGGCCGTGGCTGCCGATCGGTGCGCTGGCTGTGCTCGCCCTGGTCCTCGGAGCCCTCGTCCTGCTGCCCACCTGGCAGCCCGTCTCGGTGTTCGGGCTCCTGGCGCTCTTCCTCGCCTTCGTCATCACCGAGTCGGTCCAACTGGACCTCGAGGTGCGGCGCCAGACCTTCCAGGTGACACCGATCGAGCTGGTCGTCGTCATCGCCCTGGTCGAGCTCGGCGGTCTGTGGGCCGCCGTCGTCCGGGGTGCCGCCGTCGTGGTCGTCCTCGTCCACCAGCGTTACGCGCCCATGAAGACGGTCTTCAACGTCGCGCTCGCCGTCCTCGAGGTGACCGCGGCGGTGGCGGTCCTGCAGCTCTTCCCCACGGCGGACATCGACTCGCCGCTGACCTGGGCCGCCCTGGTCGTGGCCGTCACCGTCGCCGACATCGTCTCGGCGGGCTGTGTCGCCGCCATCATCACGCTGATCGACGGCCGGCTGGACCGGCAGTTCTGGATCGGCGCCCTGGTGCCGCAGTTCCTCGTCGGGCCGCTCAGCGTGGCCGCCGGCGTCGGGGCGGTCCTGCTGACCCGCGACAACGGCTGGGCCTGGCTGCTCATCCTGCCGATCCTCGCGGCGATGATCGCGGTCTTCCGGCTGTCGGCCTCGGCCCTGCGCGAGCGGCGCACCGTGCAGCAGGTCTACGAGTTCGCCCGCCGGGTCGAGCAGGTCCGGCCGGACGCCGACGGGCCGCTGCAGATCGTCCTGGCGGTCCAGGAACTGCTCAACGCCGACAAGGTCGGGCTGTGGCTGCCGCCCTACCTCGACGAGCCGCCACGGCTGGTGGTGGCCGGTGACGGCGGCGTCAGCTGGTACGACGGGCCGGCCGACCCCGAGGACGTCCTGCGCCAGCGGGTGCTGACGCCCGGCTCGTCCGAGCCGGTCCTGGTGGCCGCGGGGCGGGCGACGCCCGCCGAGGCCGCCGCCCTGGCCCGCCGCGGTGCCGAGGAGGTCCTCGGGGCCCCGGTGGCGACGGCGGCCGGCGAGCCCGGCTACCTGGAGGTCTGCGACCGGCGCAGCGACGTCGTGTCCTTCACCGGCACCGACCGCTCCGCGCTGGACTCGATGCTCACGCACGTCAACGCGGCCATCCGCCAGCAGCAGCTGCTCACCCAGATCCGCTACGACGCCGACCACGACCGGCTCACCGGGCTGCCCAACCGGCAGCGGCTGGCCGCCGAGATCGACCAGCTCCTCGACGCCGACCCCGTCGGCGCCCGGGCCGGCCTGGTGCTGGCGGCCCTGGACAACCACACCGAGATCGTCGACACCCTCGGGCACGCCGCCGCCGACGAGCTGCTCCTGGTCACCGCGGGCCTGCTGCGCGAGCACGCGCCGCCGGACGCCCTCGTGGCGCGCATGGAGGGCGAGCAGTTCGCCGTCCTGCTGCCTGGGCTGTCCCTGCCCGCCACCGACCGCGCCGCCCGCCGGCTGCGCGAGGCCACCTCCACCCGGGCGCGCGTCGCCGGCCTGGACCTGGAGGTCACGCTCACCGTCGGCGTGGCCGCCGCACCAGTGCACGGCACCGACTCGGGCACGCTCATGCAGCGGGCCGACGTCGCGCTGCTGGCGGCCGCCTCGGAGAGCAGCGGCGTGGCCAGCTACCACCAGGTGCTCGACCAGCAGAGCCTGCGGCGCCTGCAGCTGGGCACCGAGCTCGAGCAGGCGATGGCCGACGGGCACATCAGCGTCGTCTTCCAGCCGATCATCGACGCGCGGACCTCCGACATCGTGTCGGTGGAGACCCTCGTGCGCTGGGCGCACCCGCGCTTCGGGGCGATCCCGCCGGACGACTTCATCCACCTCGCCGAGCAGATCGGCCGCATCGGCCCGCTGACCGACCACGTGCTCGACCTGGCGCTGGCGCGCTGCCGGCGGTGGCTGGACCAGGACATCGCCCTGTCCGTGGCGGTGAACCTCTCGGCGCGCTGCCTGGCCGAGCCGGACCTCGTCGAGCGGGTGCAGCGGGCGCTGCGCCGCCACGGCGTCCCGGGTGAGCTGCTCATCCTCGAGCTCACCGAGGGCAGCGTCGTCGACGACTCGGTGCGCTCCAGCAACGTCCTGACCGACCTGCACGCCTTGGGCCTGCGGCTGTCGATGGACGACTTCGGCACCGGCTACTCGTCGCTGTCGCAGCTGCGCCAGCTGCCCATCGACGAGGTCAAGATCGACAAGTCCTTCGTGCTGGGCATGTCCACCAGCCAGGGCGAGTCGTTCATCGCCCGCTCGATCATCGAGCTGGCGCACAACCTCGGCCTGCGCGTGGTGGCCGAGGGCGTCGAGGACGAGCTGACCCGCAAGCTGCTCACCGAGATGGGCTGCGACAAGCTGCAGGGCTTCCTGGTCAGCCGGCCGCTCGCGGACGACGTGCTGGAGAAGTGGCTGCTCGCGCGCACCGGCGTCCGCTCGGCCGCGCCGGGCGCCCAGCACCGCCGGCTCTTCGTCCGCGCCTGAGCACGGCCCCGTCCGGAGGCTCGCCCCGAGCCCGCGAGGGGTGGGAGGGACGGGGTCCTTCGGCTGCCCCCACCGCTCGCAGGCTCGCGGCAGGCCCCTGCAGGGAGGCCGAGGGCATCAGGTACAGTTCTCCCCGGCTCTTCGAGCACGCCCCTTTAGCTCAGTCGGCAGAGCGTCTCCATGGTAAGGAGAAGGTCTACGGTTCGATTCCGTAAAGGGGCTCCGGCCAGCCGGTCCAGTCGTGAGACCGGGCCGTTCGGTCATCCGGCGGTGTAGCTCAGCCTGGTAGAGCAAGCGGCTCATAATCGCTGTGTCACCGGTTCAAGTCCGGTCACCGCTACTCCAGACGGACCTCGGGCGACCGGGGTCCGTCGCCGTGTCGGCACCCGCCGCCACGGGCCCCCGGCCGCCACCGCGGCCGGCCCGACGAAGCAGTCCCCACAAGGCTAGGAGCGCTCCCCATGGCAGCCACCGACGTCCGTCCGAAGATCACCCTGGCCTGCCAGGAGTGCAAGAGCCGGAACTACATCACCCGCAAGAACCGGCGCAACGACCCCGACCGGCTCGAGATGAAGAAGTACTGCCCGCGCGACCGCAAGCACACGGTCCACCGCGAGACCCGCTGACACGGGTCCGCACGGAGCGAGGGAGGGCGGGAGTGGCGCTGGACGCAGGACTGGTCGGGCGCAGCTACCCGCCCTCCGCCGTCTACGAGGTCGGGCGGGCGAAGATCGCCGAGTTCGCCGCCGCCGTCGGCGCGGCCGACCCGGTGCACACCGACCCGGAGGCCGCCCGCGCGCTCGGGCACCCCGACGTCGTCGCGCCGCCCACCTTCGCCATCGTGGTCACCCTCGGCGCGGCCGACGTGGTCCTCGCCGACCCCGACGTGGCCCTCGACTACAGCCGCGTGGTGCACGGGGAGCAGCGCTTCACCCACCACCGGCCCATCCGCGCCGGCGACCGGCTGGTGAGCACGACCACGATCGAGACGGTCCGCAGCGTGGCCGGCAACGACCTGCTCAGCACGCGGGTCCACGTCGCTACCGAGGACGGCGAGGCCGTCTGCACCGCGACCTCGATGCTCGTGGCCCGGGGCACGGCATGAGCGCCCGCCTGCGGTCTGCCGACGTCGCCGTCGGCACCGAGCTGCCCGAGCAGACCCACCGCGTCACCCGCGCGGACCTCGTCCGCTACGCCGGCGCCTCCGGCGACCTCAACCCCATCCACTGGAGCGACCGGGTGGCCACCTCCGTGGGCCTGCCCGGGGTCATCGCCCACGGGATGCTCACGATGGGCCTGGCCGCCCGGACGGTCACCGACTGGGCCGGGGACCCCGGCGCCGTCGTCGAGTACCAGGTGCGCTTCGGCCGCCCGGTCGTCGTCCCCGACGACGACACCGGCGCGGAGGTGACCGTCCGCGGGAAGGTCGGCGCCGTCCTCGACGGCGGCCGCGTCCGCGTGGACCTCACGGTCACCAGCGCCGGCGAGAAGGTCCTGTCCCTGGCGCGCGCCACCGTCGCACTGGCATGACGCGGCGGCGGACCGTCCCGGCCGCCGTCGCGGCGCTGCTCCTGCTCGCCGGCTGCGGCACCTCGTTCACCGAGACGCTGGCCGCGGACGACACCCCGTCGGCCGCCCCCTCCTCGCCCGCCCCGCCCGACGAGGGCGAGGAGAGCGACGACACCGCCTGCCCGGCCGAGCGTGCCGCGCCCGACCCCGACCGGCCCGTCGTCGACCTCGACTTCCGGCTCTCCGACGACGGGCGCACCGTCACGGGCACCGAGACCGTCGTCTTCACCCCCGACGTGGACACCGACGAGATGGTGTTCCGGCTGGTGCCCAACGGCCCCGGCGCCGCCGAGCGGGGCAACCGGATCACCGTCGACGACGTCCGCGGCGATGACGTCGACCAGGCCGGCTACGAGGACGCCGGCGCTGAGGGACCGGGTGGGCTCTACGTCCTGCAGTTCGACGGCGAGCTCGGGGCCGGCGAGTCCACCGAGGTGGAGCTGGACTTCACCGTCTCCCTCGGCGGCAGCGGGTTCGAGCGGCTCGGCACGGCCGAGGACGTGTCCTGGTGGGCCAGCGGCTTCCCCCTGCTGGCGTGGGAGCCCGGCGTCGGCTGGGCGCGCGACCCCTTCGTCGGCATCCTCGGCGAGACCGCGAGCAGCCCGGTCGCCGACACCACGGTCACCGTCTCGGCGCCCGAGGAGCTCACCGTGCTGATGACCGGCGCGCAGGGCGAGCCCTCGGAGCCCGACGACGGCCGGCGCACCTGGACCTCCCGCGAGCCGGTGGCCCGCGACGTCAGCGTCGCCGTCGGCGAGTTCCGCACCGCCACCCTCACCTCACCCGGCGGCGTCGAGATCACCACCGGGGTGCTGCCCGGGTCGGAGACCGGTCCCGGGGAGCTGGCCGACTGGGCCAGCGAGGACGTCACGGAGCTCGCCGACCGGTTCGGGGCCTTCCCCTACGACACGCTCACGGTGCCGCTGCTGCCCGACGCGGGGGGCGGCATCGAGTACCCGAGCTCGATCCTGCTGGCCGGCGCCAGCCGGGCCGTCCTCGAGCACGAGGTCGCGCACATGTGGTTCTACGGCATGGTCGGCGACTCACAGTTCCGTGACCCGTGGCTGGACGAGGCGTTCGCGACCTACGCCGAGCGCGTCGACGGGCAGGTCTCGCAGGAGGCCCTCGACCGGGTGCTGGCGGGCCCGGGCGACGTCGGTGCGGCGATGGACGAGTTCGCCGACACCGACGCGTACTTCGAGACCGTCTACGACAAGGGCGGCGCCGCGCTGCTCGCCGCCCGCGAGGCAGCCGGTCCCGCGCCGTTCGACGCGGCGCTGCGCTGCTACGTGCAGGTCAACGCCTGGTCGATCGCCACGCCGGCGGACCTGGCGACGGCGCTGGCCGACCTCCCGGCCGCCACCGACGTCCTGGTGGCGGCCGGTGCCCTCGACGAGGACGACCTGCCCGACTGAGCCGCGGCCTCAGCCCGCGGAGCCGAGCAGGCGCTGCAGCCGGCCGACGCCCTCCACCAGGTCGTCGTCGCCGAGGGCGTAGGACATCCGCACGTAGCCCGGCGTCCCGAACGCCTCACCGGGGACGACGGCGACCTCGGCCTGCTCCAGCAGCAGCTCCGCGAGCTCGGCGCTGGTGGACGCGGTCCGGCCGTTGATCGGGCGACCGAGCAGACCCTTGACCGACGGGTAGACGTAGAACGCGCCCTGCGGCTCCGGGCAGGCGACTCCGGGGATCTCGCGCAGCATCGACACGATCGTCTTCCGGCGCCGGTCGAAGGCGGTGCGCATCTCGTCGACCGCCGACAGGTCGCCGGTCAGCGCGGCCACCGCGGCGGCCTGGGAGACGTTGGCGACGTTCGAGGTGGCGTGCGACTGCAGGTTGGTCGCGGCCTTGACGACGTCGGTCGGCCCGATGACCCACCCGACCCGCCAGCCGGTCATCGCGTAGGTCTTGGCCACCCCGTTGACGACGACGCAGCGGTCGACGAGCTCGGGCACCACCACCGGCATCGACGGCGCGGTGGCCCCGCCGTAGGTCAGGTGCTCGTAGATCTCGTCGGTGAGCACCCACAGGCCGGCCTCCAGCGCCCACCGGCCGATGGCCTCGACCTGCTCGGGCGGGTACACCGCGCCGGTCGGGTTCGACGGCGAGACGAACAGCAGCACCTTGGTCCGCTCGGTGCGGGCCGCCTCGAGCTGCTCGACCGTGACCAGGTAGTCGCTGTCCTCGTCGGCGACGACGGGCACCGGCACGCCGCCGGCCAGCCGGATCGCCTCGGGGTAGGTGGTCCAGTAGGGAGCGGGCACCAGGACCTCGTCGCCCGGGTCGAGCATGGTGGCGAAGGCCTCGTAGACGGCCTGCTTGCCGCCGTTGGTGACCAGGACCTGTGCCGGGGTGACCGTCAGGCCCGAGTCGCGGGCGGTCTTGGCGACGATCGCCTCCTTGAGCACGGGCAGCCCGCCGGCCGGCGTGTAGCGGTGCATCGCGGGCCGGCTGCAGGCCGCGATGGCCGCCTCGACGACGTAGTCCGGCGTCGGGAAGTCCGGCTCGCCCGCGCCGAAGCCGATGACCGGCTTGCCCGCCGCCTTGAGCGCCTTGGCCTTCGCGTCGACCGCGAGCGTCGCGGACTCGGCGATCGACCCGATGCGCTGCGAGACGCGGCGCTGGGCGGGGGAGGGGGCAGCGGGCTCCGACGGGGAGACGGCGGTCATGTGCCCATCCTGCCGGAGGACGCGCCGGACGGGCCCGTCAGTTCCGGACGGCATCCCCGCGCCGGCGCGGCACCACGTGCGTGACCGGCGCCGCCCGCCGCGGCCACCGCCCGCTCGGGCGCGGCCTCGGGGCCCTCGGCGACGATCCACCCGTGCAGGCGCTCGCCGCCGATCCCCAGCGGGTTCTCGGCGTCCCGGCCCGCACCGGCGGCGGAGCCGTCGAGCGAGACGCACGGGGCGTGCACGGCCGGCGTGGTCACGGGTCCTCCTCGGGGTCGTCGTCACCGGTCGGACCGCGGCTGCGTGCCGGACTCGTCGCCCGCCGGGGAGGAGAGCGGGAGACGCCGTCCGGAGCGTGGTCACGGACGGGTCCGGCGGTCCCGTACACTGGCATCCCTGGGGCGATCGACCCCCGCCACCGGCGTGCCCCGGAACCTCCCGGGAACCGCGTCGGACCGGCGGGTCCGGCCGTCCCGGGGCGCTCAGGACCACCGCACACGTGGCACCGGTCCCGGGCACTAGGGGTGTAGCTCAACTGGCAGAGCAGCGGTCTCCAAAACCGCAGGCTGCAGGTTCAAGTCCTGTCACCCCTGCCCGTGCCGCCGGCCCGTGCCGGCGCGCAGCACGACCCGGCACCGACCGTGCCCCGGCACCCCGGACACGGTCGCCGACCGGCGAGCACGACACCAGACGGCCCGACAGCAGCGGCCACCACCACGACGCGAGCGAGGCGCAGTGAGCGAGAAGCCGGACCCGGGGGAGGACCCCCGCTCCGCCTCGGACGCCGAGCTGACCGACGAGCAGCTCGACCGCGAGGCGCCGGGCGTCGAGGACGCCGCCGAGCTGGAGGCCGCCGAGGACGAGGTCGCCGCCGAGGCCGAGGCCGGCGAGGACAAGGTCGTCAACACCCCGGCCCGCCGCCGGGGCGGCCGGATCACCGCCGGCGACGACGAGGACGACGAGACGGTCGCCCCGCGCACCCGCCGTGCCGCCCGCGAGCGCACCGGCGGCAGCAGCGCGTCCGGCAGCAGCGCCTCCGGCCGCGCGGCCGAGGGTGCCGGCACCCGGTCGCGGTCCGCCGCGCAGCGCGCCCGGTCCGACGAGGTGCGCCGCCGGCGGAGCCTGCGCCGCTTCCTCCGCGAGGTCGTGGCCGAGCTGCGCAAGGTCATCTGGCCGGGCCGCCGAGAGCTGATCACCTACACCACCGTGGTCATCATCTTCGTGGCGTTCATGGTGGCGCTCGTCGCGGGCCTCGACGTCCTCTTCGCGCAGGGCGTGCTCGCCGTCTTCGGCTGACCGCCCCGCGCCTGCACGCACCCCGACAAGGAAGAGATCCCCGTGACCGACCCCCGCGAGCCCTTCGACACCGACAGCGACGTCGAGGCCATCGACCTCGACGACGCGCGCATGGACGTCCGCGGCAGCGTGGACCTCGAGACCGGTGCCGGTGAGCCCGGCTCGGCCGAGGGCTCGATCGACACCACCGACCAGGACACCGCCACCGGCGTGGCCGACGTGACCCCGGCGGTGGAGAACGGTGGCCGCGACAGCCTGGTCGGCGATCCGCTGGCCGCGCCCGCCTCCGACCACGACCCGATCGTGACCGAGGCGCTGGCCGAGGCCGAGGCGGAGGACGAGGACCCCCGGGAGACCCTCAAGCGCACGCTGCGCACCCAGTTCGGCGACTGGTACGTCATCCACTCCTACGCGGGCTACGAGAACAAGGTGAAGACCAACCTCGAGTCCCGCATCCAGTCGCTGGACATGGAGGACTACATCTTCCAGATCGAGGTGCCCACCGAGGAGGTCACCGAGATCAAGAACGGCAAGCGCACGCAGGTCAACCGGAAGAAGCTGCCCGGCTACCTGCTCGTCCGCATGGACCTCAACGACGAGTCCTGGGGCGCGGTCCGCAACACCCCCGGCGTCACCGGCTTCGTCGGTGCCACCTCCCGGCCCTCGCCGCTGTCGATCGACGAGGTCGTGAACCTGCTGGTCCCGGACGCCCCGCCCCAGGCGGCCAAGGCGGCCGAGGCCGCCTCGCCGGCTGCGGCAGCAGCGCCGACGACGCTGGTCGACTTCGAGGTCGGCGAGTCGGTCACCGTGATGGACGGCCCCTTCGCCACCCTCCCGGCGACCATCAACGAGATCAACGCGGAGCAGCAGAAGCTGCAGGTGCTGGTCTCGATCTTCGGCCGGGAGACGCCGGTCGAGCTCTCGTTCACGCAGGTCGCCAAGATCTGAGCAAGGACCGCGTCGCCCCCCGCCGCTCCTACCCTCGCGGCGGGACCCGACGACGCGGCCGTTCCATCCCGTCACGAAGAAGGAAGTCATGCCCCCCAGGAAGCGGTTGACCGCGGTCATCAAGCTCCAGATCAAGGCCGGTGCGGCCACCCCCGCGCCGCCCGTCGGTCCGGCGCTCGGCCAGCACGGCGTCAACATCATGGAGTTCTGCAAGGCGTACAACGCGGCGACCGAGTCGCAGCGCGGTGACGTCGTGCCCGTCGAGATCTCGGTGTTCGAGGACCGCTCGTTCACCTTCGTCACCAAGACCCCGCCGGCCGCGCGCATGCTGCTCAAGGCCGCCGGTGTCGAGAAGGGCTCCGGCGAGCCGCACAAGACCAAGGTCGCCACCGTCACCCGCGACCAGGTCCGCGAGATCGCGCAGACCAAGATGCCCGACCTCAACGCCAACTCGCTGGACGAGGCCGAGCGCATCATCGCCGGCACCGCCCGCTCGATGGGCATCACCGTCCAGGGCTGACGGAAGCCGCCGGTCACCGGCGGCATTGCACCATCCGGGCTCGTCCGAGCCCGAGCAGTTGTGGGAGGGCCGCGCCAGGCCCGCACACCACGAGATCCCCGGGCCACGCGCCCGGGGGAGAGGACACCACCATGGCGAAGCACGGAAAGAAGTACCGCGAGGCGGCAGCCAAGGTCGACCGCGAGAGCCTCTACAGCCCGCTGCAGGCGGCGGGGCTGGCGAAGGAGACCTCGCCGACCACCTACGACGCGACCGTCGAGGTGGCGATCCGGCTGGGCGTCGACCCGCGCAAGGCCGACCAGATGGTCCGCGGCACGGTCAACCTGCCCCACGGCACCGGCAAGACCGCCCGCGTCATCGTCTTCGCGACCGGAGACAGGGCCGCCGAGGCCGAGGCCGCCGGCGCCGACGTCGTCGGCTCGGACGACCTGATCGAGCGCATCCAGGGCGGCTTCCTGGACTTCGACGCCGCGGTCGCCACCCCGGACCAGATGGCCAAGGTCGGTCGCGTCGCCCGCATCCTCGGGCCCCGCGGCCTGATGCCGAACCCGAAGACCGGCACCGTGACCCCCGACGTCACCAAGGCCGTCAACGACATCAAGGGCGGCAAGGTCAACTTCCGCACCGACAAGCAGGCCAACCTGCACCTGGTGATCGGCAAGACCTCCTTCGACGAGACCCGTCTCGTGGAGAACTACGCCGCCGCCCTCGACGAGGTGCTGCGCGCCAAGCCGGCCGCCGCCAAGGGGCGGTACCTCCGGAAGGTCACCATCTCCACGACCATGGGCCCGGGCATCCCGGTCGACCCCAACCGCACCCGCAACCTGACGGTGGACGAGCCCACCGCGTGAGGACCCCTGCGGTCCCCGGAGGCCCCGCCGCGCGCGAGCGCGCGGCGGGGCCTCTGCCGTTCCCGGGCACCGGCCGCCGCCCCCGCCGCGCGGTCGCGTATGCTCATCGACGTTCCCCCCACGACCGCTGGTCGTCGCACGTCCGCGTGCGATCGAAGGTCCCGGATCCACCGGGCGGCCCGCGCAGGAGGACGGATCGATCGACGCGGCGCCCCGTGCCCGCCGTCCCTCGCCCCGTGCGCCTGCGCCGGGGCGTTCGTCGTCTCCGGGCCCCGATCGCCCGCTCTCGTACGGCGCACGAGTGGTCGCCCGTCAGACGAGAGGAGGCCCATGCCCACGCAGGCGAAGGCCGCGGTGATCGACGAGATCACCGAGCGGTTCCAGAAGTCCAGCGCGGCCGTGCTCACCGAGTACCGCGGGCTGACCGTGACGCAGCTGACCCAGCTGCGTCGTTCCCTCGGTGCGGGCAGCAGCTACGCCGTCGTCAAGAACACCCTGACGAAGCGGGCGGCGGACTCGGTCGGGCACACCGACCTGGCCCCGCTGCTCAACGGCCCGACCGCGATCGCCTTCATCGAGGGCGACGTCGTCGAGGCCGCCAAGGCCATCCGTGACTTCGCGCGTGCCAACCCGCTGCTCGTCGTCAAGGGCGGCGTCGTCGAGGGCCGCACCGTCAGCCCCGCCGAGGTCACCGCCCTCGCCGACGTCGAGCCGCGCGAGGTGCTGCTGGCCAAGCTGGCCGGCGCGATGAAGGGCAACCTCACCAAGGCCGCCGGGCTGTTCCAGGCCCCGCTGTCGCAGGTCGCCCGTCTGGCCGCCGCGCTGCAGGAGAAGAAGCCCGCCGAGGGCGACGCTCCGGCCGCCGACACCGCTGCCGCGGACGCCCCGGCCACCGATGGCACTGCTGCCGACACCCCCACCGACACCGCTGACGCCGCGGACGCCGCGGCCAGCACCGACTGACCCCAGAAGGAGAGATCATGGCCAAGCTGTCCACCACGGAGCTGCTCGACGCGTTCAAGGAGATGACGCTGCTCGAGCTGTCCGACTTCGTGAAGCAGTTCGAGGAGACCTTCGAGGTCACCGCGGCTGCCCCCGTCGCCGTCGCGGCCGCTGCGCCCGCCGGTGGTGGCGACGGCGGTGCCCCCGCCGCCGAGGAGCAGGACGAGTTCGACGTCATCCTCGAGGCTGCCGGTGACAAGAAGATCCAGGTCATCAAGGAGGTGCGCGGCCTGACCTCGCTCGGCCTCAAGGAGGCCAAGGACCTGGTCGACGGCGCGCCGAAGCCGGTCCTGGAGAAGGTCGCCAAGGACGCCGCCGAGAAGGCGAAGGCCGCTCTCGAGGGCGCCGGCGCCACCGTCACCGTCAAGTGACCCCTTGCCCGGCCGTTCCGATGGCCGGGTACGTCACCGTCGCGTGACACCGTCCCCGGCCCGAGCCGGGGACCTGCACAACCCAGAACGCCACAGGGGCCGTTCTCCTCCGGGGGAGCGGCCCCTGTCGCATGCGGGTGACGTGACAGCGACCCGTGTCAGGTGGAGGGGGTGAGGCATGCGACCGCCCCCGGCCGTCCTCGTCACCCCTGAGTGGTCGGAGCCGGACGCGCTGGTCCGGCCGGCGACGGAGCCGGGGGACGAGGATGTCGACAGCGGGCGTTGCGGTCCGGTTCCGGGGGTTGACCAGGTCGTCCGGCAGCCAGGACACCTGGAGCGACGTCCCGCCGACCCTGCCGCCGACCCGCGTCGACGGCGAGTGGGGGACCAGCGACCTGACGCTGCTCACGACCTCCGGCGGTCCCGCCCCGCGGTCCTCTTCCGGCGTGGCGGCGACAACGGGGCACCCGGACTGGCATCATCGGCGCGCGGAATGCCGCCCGTCGTGTCGGCGCCGTCCTTACCGGGGACGTGGTGTGGGTCGCCACTCCCCCCGACGTGGACAGCGTTCGCGAGCAGGGGTAGGGTTCTCTGTTGCGCTGCCCCCTGACTGCCTGCCCGCCGAGACGGGTCACCTGGGGTGCCCGGGATCACCCGGCACCCCGGCGACGACCCCGTCGACCCAGCGGGCCGGACGCCGTGGACAGCCCCGCCGAAACCGACGACGACCCAGGACGAACCAGCACCCACCGCCCGCACGTCGTGAGGTCCTTGGAAGGACGCATCTTGGCAGGCTCTCGCCCCACCAGCATCTCCCCCAGCACCACCGAGTCCGGCGGCTACGGCCAGCAGAACCAGACTCCCCAGGCCGGCCCCCGCACCGGAGAGGCCGACCAGCAGAAGATCCCCGGCGCCCCCCTCCGGGTCTCGTTCGCGAAGATCTCCGAGCCCCTCGAGGTCCCGGACCTGCTCGCCCTGCAGACCGCGTCCTTCGACTGGCTGGTCGGCAGCCCCGAGTGGCGCGCCACCCTCTCGCCCGAGGAGCAGGCCGCCGCCGTCGGCGGCCTGGCCGAGATCCTCGAGGAGATCTCCCCGATCGAGGACTTCAGCGGCTCGATGTCGCTGTCCTTCTCCAACCCGCGCTTCGAGGACGTCAAGGCGTCCCTCGAGGAGTGCAAGGACAAGGACATGACCTACGCGGCGCCGCTGTTCGTCACCGCCGAGTTCATGAACAACACCACCGGCGAGATCAAGAGCCAGACGGTGTTCATGGGCGACTTTCCGATCATGACGAACAAGGGCACGTTCGTCATCAACGGCACCGAGCGCGTCGTGGTCTCCCAGCTCGTGCGCAGCCCCGGCGTCTACTTCGACAAGACCCTGGACAAGACCTCCGACAAGGACGTCTTCAGCGCCAAGGTGATCCCCAGCCGTGGTGCGTGGCTGGAGTTCGACGTCGACAAGCGCGACACCGTCGGCGTCCGCATCGACCGCAAGCGCCGCCAGCCGGTCACCGTGCTGCTCAAGGCGCTGGGCTGGACCGAGGACCGCATCCGCGAGCACTTCCAGTGGTCGCCCACCGTCCTCGCCACTCTGGAGAAGGACCACATCGCCGGGCAGGACGAGGCGCTGCTCGACATCTACCGCAAGCTGCGGCCGGGCGAGCCGCCGACGCGGGAGAGCGCCCAGGCCCTGCTGGAGAACCTCTTCTTCAACCCGAAGCGCTACGACCTGGCCAAGGTCGGCCGCTACAAGGTCAACAAGAAGCTCGGCGTCGAGGTGCCCCAGCCGACCTCCACGCTGACCGAGGACGACATCGTCGCCACCATCGAGTACGTCGTGCGGCTGCACGCCGGCGAGCCCGACCACGGCGTCGACGACATCGACCACTTCGGCAACCGCCGCCTGCGCACCGTCGGCGAGCTGATCCAGAACCAGATCCGGGTCGGCCTCTCCCGCATGGAGCGCGTCGTCCGCGAGCGGATGACGACCCAGGACGTCGAGGCGATCACGCCGCAGACCCTGATCAACATCCGGCCGGTCGTCGCCTCCATCAAGGAGTTCTTCGGCACCAGCCAGCTGTCGCAGTTCATGGACCAGACCAACCCGCTCGCGGGCCTGACCCACAAGCGCCGCCTGTCGGCGCTGGGCCCGGGTGGTCTGTCCCGTGAGCGGGCCGGCATGGAGGTCCGCGACGTGCACCCGAGCCACTACGGCCGGATGTGCCCGATCGAGACGCCGGAAGGCCCGAACATCGGCCTGATCGGCTCGCTGTCGGCCTACGGGCGGGTCAACGCCTTCGGCTTCATCGAGACCCCCTACCGGCGGGTCGTCAACGGCACGGTCACCGACTCGATCGACTACCTGACCGCCGACGAGGAGGACCGCTTCGTCGTCGCCCAGGCCAACTCGCCGCTGGACGCGCAGGGCCGGTTCGCCGAGGACCGCGTCCTGGTCCGCACCAAGGGCGGTGAGGTCGACTACCTCGTCCCCGAGAACGTCGACTACATGGACGTCTCGCCGCGGCAGATGACCTCGGTCGCGACGGCGATGATCCCGTTCCTCGAGCACGACGACGCCAACCGCGCGCTCATGGGCGCGAACATGCAGCGTCAGGCCGTCCCGCTGCTGCGCAGCGAGGCGCCGCTGGTCGGCACCGGCATGGAGCTGCGGGCCGCCGTCGACGCCGGCGACGTCGTCGTGGCGGAGAAGGCCGGTGTGGTCGAGGACTCGACCGCCGACTACGTCACCGTCATGGCCGACGACGGGACCCGGCAGACCTACCGGCTGCTGAAGTTCCGCCGCTCGAACCAGGGCACCTCGATCAACCAGACCCCCGTCGTCGACGAGGGCCAGCGGGTCGAGGTCGGCCAGGTCATCGCCGACGGGCCGTGCACCGACCAGGGTGAGATGGCGCTGGGCAAGAACCTGCTCGTCGCCTTCATGCCGTGGGAGGGCCACAACTACGAGGACGCGATCATCCTGTCGCAGCGCCTCGTGCAGGACGACGTCCTGTCCTCGATCCACATCGAGGAGTTCGAGGTCGACGCCCGCGACACCAAGCTCGGTGCCGAGGAGATCACCCGGGACATCCCGAACGTCTCCGAGGAGGTCCTCGCCGACCTCGACGAGCGCGGCATCATCCGCATCGGTGCCGAGGTCGTCCCCGGCGACATCCTCGTCGGCAAGGTCACGCCCAAGGGCGAGACCGAGCTGACCCCCGAGGAGCGGCTGCTGCGGGCGATCTTCGGCGAGAAGGCCCGCGAGGTCCGCGACACCAGCCTCAAGGTCAAGCACGGTGAGTCCGGCAAGGTCATCGGCGTCCGCGTGTTCTCGCGCGAGGACGGCGACGAGCTGCCCGCCGGCGTCAACGAGCTGATCCGGGTCTACGTCGCCCAGATGCGCAAGATCTCCGACGGCGACAAGCTCGCCGGGCGCCACGGCAACAAGGGCGTCATCGCGAAGATCCTGCCGCAGGAGGACATGCCGTTCCTCGAGGACGGCACCCCCGTGGACATCGTCCTCAACCCGCTCGGCGTCCCCGGCCGGATGAACGTCGGCCAGGTCCTGGAGACCCACCTCGGGTGGATCGCCAAGTCCGGCTGGCAGGTCGAGGGCGACCCCGGGTGGGCGGCCAACCTGCCCGAGCAGGCGCGTGAGGCGCAGCCCGGCACCCGGACCGCGACGCCGGTGTTCGACGGCGCCCGCGAGGAGGAGATCATCGGCCTGCTGGGCTCGACGATCCCGAACCGCGACGGCAACCGGATGGTGCAGGAGACCGGCAAGGCGCGGCTGTTCGACGGCCGCTCCGGGGAGCCCTTCCCCGAGCCGATCTCGGTGGGCTACGTGTACATCCTGAAGCTCCTGCACCTGGTCGACGACAAGATCCACGCCCGGTCGACCGGCCCGTACTCGATGATCACGCAGCAGCCGCTGGGTGGTAAGGCCCAGTTCGGTGGCCAGCGCTTCGGTGAGATGGAGTGCTGGGCGATGCAGGCCTACGGCGCGGCGTACGCGCTGCAGGAGCTGCTGACCATCAAGTCCGACGACATCCTCGGCCGCGTCAAGGTCTACGAGGCCATCGTCAAGGGCGAGAACATCCCCGAGCCGGGCATCCCCGAGTCGTTCAAGGTGTTGCTCAAGGAGCTGCAGTCGCTCTGCCTCAACGTCGAGGTGCTGTCCGGCGACGGGCAGGCGATCGAGCTGCGCGACACCGACGACGAGGTGTTCCGGGCCGCGGAGGAGCTGGGCATCGACCTGTCCCGCCGCGAGCCCTCCAGCGTCGAGGACGTGTGATCGGCCGCCGGCCGGCCCACCGCGGTGGGCCGGCCGGCGCCCCCGACCTTCCGATCGAAAAAGCAGTAACCGAGCCCCGGGAAAGGGGTCCACTCAGTGCTCGACGTCAACTTCTTCGACGAGCTCCGCATCGGTCTGGCCACCGGCGACGACATCCGTCAGTGGTCGCACGGTGAGGTGAAGAAGCCCGAGACCATCAACTACCGCACGCTGCGTCCGGAGAAGGACGGTCTCTTCTGCGAGAAGATCTTCGGTCCCACCCGGGACTGGGAGTGCTACTGCGGCAAGTACAAGCGCGTCCGCTTCAAGGGCATCATCTGTGAGCGCTGCGGCGTCGAGGTGACCCGGGCCAAGGTCCGCCGCGAGCGGATGGGCCACATCGAGCTGGCCGCGCCGGTCACCCACATCTGGTTCTTCAAGGGCGTGCCCTCGCGCCTGGGCTACCTGCTCGACCTGGCGCCCAAGGACCTCGAGAAGATCATCTACTTCGCCGCCTACCTGATCACCTCGGTCGACGACGAGGCGCGCCACCGCGACCTCCCGACCATCGAGGCCGAGATCAGCGCGGAGAAGCACAACCTCGAGAGCCGGCGCGACGCCGACGTCGAGGCCCGCCAGCAGAAGCTCGAGGCCGACCTGGCCGAGCTCGAGGCGGAGGGCGCCAAGTCCGACGTCCGCCGCAAGGTGCGCGAGGGCGGCGAGCGCGAGATGCGCCAGCTGCGCGACCGCGCCCAGCGGGAGATCGACCGCCTCGAGGAGGTGCTCGACACCTTCCGCAAGCTCGAGGTGAAGCAGCTCATCGCCGACGAGGGCCTCTACCGCGAGCTGCGCGACCGCTTCGGTGAGTTCTTCGTGGGTGGCATGGGTGCCGCGGCCCTGCAGAAGCTGCTGGCCGACTTCGACCTCGACGCCGAGGCCGCCTCGCTGCGCGACACCATCCGCAACGGCAAGGGCCAGCGCAAGCTGCGGGCCCTCAAGCGGCTCAAGGTCGTCGCGGCGTTCCAGCAGACCCGCAACTCGCCCATGGGCATGGTGCTGGACTGCGTGCCGGTCATCCCGCCGGACCTGCGCCCGATGGTGCAGCTCGACGGTGGCCGCTTCGCCACCAGCGACATGAACGACCTGTACCGCCGGGTGATCAACCGGAACAACCGGCTCAAGCGGCTGCTCGACCTCGGCGCGCCCGAGATCATCGTCAACAACGAGAAGCGGATGCTCCAGGAGTCCGTGGACGCGTTGTTCGACAACGGCCGCCGCGGCCGGCCGGTCACCGGCCCGGGCAACCGCCCGCTCAAGTCGCTGTCGGACCTGCTCAAGGGCAAGCAGGGCCGGTTCCGCCAGAACCTGCTCGGCAAGCGCGTCGACTACTCCGGCCGCTCGGTCATCGTCGTCGGCCCGCAGCTGAAGCTGCACCAGTGCGGCCTGCCCAAGCAGATGGCGCTGGAGCTGTTCAAGCCCTTCGTCATGAAGCGGCTGGTCGACCTCAACCACGCGCAGAACATCAAGAGCGCCAAGCGCATGGTCGAGCGCGCCCGTCCCGTCGTGTGGGACGTGCTCGAGGAGGTCATCACCGAGCACCCGGTGCTGCTCAACCGGGCGCCGACGCTGCACCGCCTGGGCATCCAGGCGTTCGAGCCGCAGCTGGTCGAGGGCAAGGCCATCCAGATCCACCCGCTGGTCTGCACGGCCTTCAACGCCGACTTCGACGGTGACCAGATGGCGGTCCACCTGCCGCTGTCGGCCGAGGCGCAGGCCGAGGCCCGCATCCTCATGCTGTCCAGCAACAACATCCTGAGCCCGGCCGACGGTCGTCCGATCACCGCGCCGACCCAGGACATGGTGCTGGGCCTGTACCACCTGACCACCCTGGTGCCGAGCCGGTACGAGGCCGACGGTGGCCAGCCGGCGGCGTTCGCGTCGACGGCCGAGGCGATCATGGCCTACGACAAGGGTGCGCTGGGTCTGCAGGAGCGGGCGCTGATCCGCCTCGACGAGGTGTTCGGCGTCGACAACGGCAAGGTCAACGAGCCCTGGGAGCAGCCCGAGGACTGGACCTCGGGTGCCCCCTCGCTGGTGCGCACGAGCCTGGGCCGGGTGCTGTTCAACGAGGCCCTGCCCGAGGACTACCGCTTCGTCAACTACCAGGTGCCGAAGAAGGAGCTCGGGGCGATCGTCAACGACCTCGCCGAGCGCTACCCCAAGGTGCAGGTCGCGGCGACGCTGGACGCCCTCAAGTCGGCCGGCTTCCGCTGGGCGACCCGCTCGGGCGTCACGATCGCCATCGACGACGTCGTCACCCCGCCGGCCAAGCAGGAGATCCTCGACCGGCACGAGGCCGAGGCGCGGGGCATCGAGCGGCAGTACGAGCGCGGTGTCATCACCGACTCCGAGCGCCGTGGCGAGCTCATCGAGATCTGGACCCGCGCGCGGGCCGAGGTCAGCCAGGCGATGGTGGACAACTTCCCGACCACCAACCCGGTCTGGGTCATGGTCAACTCGGGCGCCCGAGGCAACATGATGCAGATCAGCCAGATCGCCGGCATGCGCGGTCTGGTGGCCAACCCGAAGGGCGAGATCATCCCGCGGCCGATCAAGGCCAACTTCCGGGAGGGTCTGTCCGTGCTGGAGTACTTCATCTCCACGCACGGTGCGCGCAAGGGCCTGGCCGACACCGCGCTCCGCACCGCGGACTCCGGGTACCTCACCCGACGGCTGGTCGACGTCTCGCAGGACGTCATCATCCGCGAGGAGGACTGCGGCACCGAGCGCGGCGTGATCATGCCGATCGCGACCGTGATCGACGGCCGGCTCACCCGGGACGCGCACGTCGAGACCAGCGTGTACGCCCGCTCGCTGGCCGCCGACGTGACGGCCGAGGACGGCACGCTCGTCGCGCGGGCCGGTGAGGACCTGGGTGACGTGCTCATCGGCGCCCTGGTCGACGCCGGTGTCGCCGAGGTCAAGGTCCGCTGCGTCCTGACCTGCGAGTCCCTGTTGGGCACCTGCGCGACCTGCTACGGCCGGTCGCTGGCCACCGGCAAGCTCGTCGACGTCGGCGAGGCGGTCGGCATCATCGCCGCCCAGTCGATCGGTGAGCCCGGCACCCAGCTGACGATGCGCACCTTCCACACCGGTGGTGTCGCGGGTGAGGACATCACCCACGGTCTGCCGCGTGTGGTGGAGCTCTTCGAGGCCCGCGTCCCCAAGGGCAAGGCCCCGATCGCCGAGCTGGCCGGCTCCGTCCGGATCGAGGACGGCGAGCAGTTCCGGAAGCTGACCATCACCCCGGACGACGGCTCCGACGAGGTCGTCTACGACAAGCTGTCGCGCCGGTCGCGGCTGCGGGTCGAGGACGGTGCCCACGTCGAGGTCGGCGAGCAGCTCACCGAGGGTGCAGTCGACCCGCACGAGGTGCTGCGGATCATGGGCCCGCGCGAGGTGCAGCTGCACCTCGTCCGCGAGGTCCAGGAGGTCTACCGCAGCCAGGGCGTGTCGATCCACGACAAGCACATCGAGGTGATCATCCGCCAGATGCTCAAGCGGGTGACCATCATCGACTCGGGCGCCACGGAGTTCCTCCCCGGTGCGCTGGTCGAGCGGACGCTGTTCGAGACCGAGAACCGCCGCGTCGTCGCCGAGGGCGGCGAGCCGGCCTCGGCCCGTCCGGTGCTCATGGGCATCACCAAGGCCTCGCTCGCGACCGAGTCGTGGCTGTCGGCCGCCTCCTTCCAGGAGACGACCAAGGTGCTCACCGACGCCGCGATCCAGGGAAAGAGCGACAGCCTGCTCGGCCTCAAGGAGAACGTGATCATCGGCAAGCTGATCCCGGCGGGTACGGGCATCAGCCGCTACCGGAACATCACGGTCGAGCCGACCGAGGAGGCCCGCGCCGCCGTCTACACGATGGCCGGGTACGACGACGGGCAGTACTACAGCCCGGACGTGTTCGGGTCGGGCTCCGGTGAGGCCGTGCGTCTCGAGGAGTACGACTGGCGGGGCTGATCCCCGGTAGCACGTGAGAAGGGCCCCGCAGATCGCGAGATCTGCGGGGCCCTTCTGCGTATGACGTCGCCCTACCGGGCTCCCATCGCGGCCAGGTGCCGTCCCCGGCCGCCGCGGAGCCCCTCCCGTGTCCCGGTCGGGGACCCTCCGGGCCCCGCGACCGGGCCACTCCCGGTGCCTGCCGTCCCCGACGGGTCAGGGGACCTCGCCGTTGCCCGGGCGCCGAGGCGTCACGTGACGCAACGCCTCTCCTAGCCGTCGGCGAGGCGGCGCATGGTCTCCACGGTGCGCAGCCGGCTCTCCCGGCTGTCGTCGAGCGGCTGCAGCGCGAGGGTGGTGACGCCGGCCTCGGCGTAGGCGGCGACCCGCTCGGCCACGTAGGACTCCGGTCCGATGAGCGACACCTTGCGGACGAACTCCTCGGGCAGTGCCGCGGCTGCCTCGTCCTTCTTGCCGCCCAGGTAGAGGTCCTGGACGGTCTCGGCCGCCTCCTCGTACCCGTAGCGCCGTGCCAGGTCGTTGTAGAAGTTCTTGCCCTTGGCGCCCATGCCGCCGACGTAGAGCGCCAGCTGCGGCCGGACGTGGTCGTGCAGGTGGTCGACGTCCTCGCCGATCGCCACGGGCACGCCGCAGATCACCTGCAGGTCGCCGAGCTCGGCGTCGCGCTTGGCCGTCCCGGCCCGCAGGGAGTCGCCCCAGACGTCGTCGGCGCGCTCCGGCATGAACCAGATCGGCTCCCAGACCTCGGCGATCTCGGCGGCCAGCTCCACGTTCTTCGGGCCGAGCGCGGCCAGCATGACGGGGATCCGCTCGCGCACGGGGGTGTTGATCAGCTTCAGCGGCTTGCCCAGGCCGGTGCCCTGGTCGGCCGGCAGCGGCACGGTGTACTTCGGGCCGCCATGCACCAGCCGGTCCCGCCGCCACACCTGGCGGCAGATCTCCACGACCTCGCGGGTGCGCTGCAGCGGCGCGTCGTAGGGGACGCCGTGCCAGCCCTCGATCACCTGCGGGCCCGAGGCGCCCAGCCCCAGCGTGAACCGGCCGCCGGAGACGAAGTCCAGCCCGGCCGCGGTCATCGCCGTCAGGGCCGGCGTGCGGCTGTAGATCGGCAGGATGGCGCTCATCAGCTCGACCCGCTGCGTGACGGCGGCCAGGTAGCCGAGCTGGCTGACGGCGTCGAAGGTGTAGACCTCCGCGCACATGGCGAGGTCGAGCCCCGCGGCCTCCAGGTCGACGATCTCTGCCGCCGTCTCCTGGAAACCCCCCGCGTAACTGGCCTGGATGCCGATGCGCACCTGCACTCCTCTGGTCGGCGGCGCCCGCGTCGGCGCCACCGGCGACCGTAGCGGGGGCGGCGGCCCCCGGGACGTGCGGGAGCGGCTCAGGCGGTGCGGCTGCGCAGGGGCCGGATCACGCCGACGACCTCGGTGACCACGCGGACGCCGTCGACGTCGCGGGGGACCAGTCCGGCCGCGGCCGCGTCGGCGACGTCGACCTTGACCACGTAGCCGCTGTCCCGCCGCGCCAGCCCGATCCCGACGACGCCGGGCTGAGCGGACAGCTGACCGGCGAGCGTGGTCTTGGCGGCGCGGGCGGCGGCACGGTCGGTCACGAGGTCTCCTCGCTGACGCCCGCGTGCCGGGTGCCCGGGACTCGGGGGGTCCCGGACGGCCGCGCGGGCTCGGTCACCTCCCCATCGTGCCTCGTTCCCGCCCGGAGCGACATCCCCCTGACCCGGGGGAACGACCTCGAGCGGTCAGGAGGCGACCCACTCCACGCCCAGGGTGGCCAGCACCGTCGACAGCGGGTTGGCGAAGGTCAGCCCGGCGCCGCCGCTACCCCCCTCGCTGCTGCCGGCGAACAGCAGGGCCAGGGGCACGCGGTCGGCGCTGCGCCAGATGACCGAGCCGCTGTCCCCGCCCTCGGAGAAGGCCCCCGACAGCCCCTCGATCTCGATCTGGTCGTCGAAGACGTGCACGCCGTCGTCGTACTGGACGGCGACCCCGTCCACCTCCACGGCGGTGACCCGCCCGCGCGTGTGCCCCGTGGTGCGGCCGACCTTCTCGACCTCCTCGTCGGGCTCCACCTCCTCGCCGTCGGCCACGGTGGCCGCCAGCGGCCCACCCGGCACCAGGCCGGGCTCGGCGTCGACGCCCTCGTCGAGGACGGCGACCGCGGCGTCGACCCGGTTGGGGCCGTCGGAGAAGCGCTCGAAGGCGCTCAGCGTGGCGACCCGGTCGGTGGCGACCCCGCCGTCGGCCGGCCCGGGCTGCAGCACCGCGTCGCCCACCGCGCCGGCGTCGGCCGCGGCCAGCACGTGGTTGTTCGACAGGATCGCCAGGCGGCCGCCGAGACGGACGAAGCCCCCGAGCGTCCCGGCGCTCACCGCGGGGTGCGCCACCGACAGTCCCGGGCGGAGCGGGCGGGCGCGCCGCTGCAGGTCGGCCGGGGGAGGGGAGGAGAAGGGCAGTATCGGCCCGGTCACGCGGACGTCGACCTCGGCGCGCACCGCGTCGTCGAGGCCGGTCAGCAGCACCCGGGCGTCGTCCTGGGCGGCCACGCGGATGGCCAGGTGTGCCCTCCCCGGCCCGACCGGAGTCAGCCCGATGGCCGGCCGGGTCCACAGCCGGCCGCCCAGTCCGCTCGCGGTGGCCAGGGGGAAACCCTCGGACAGCCGGGCGGACAGCCGGGCCTTGAGCTCTCGCGCCGAGTCGATCTGCACCGTAGCCTCCGTTGCGGTGAGTGGTCTCGTTGGGACCGACGGTAGGGGGACCCACCGACAGTCGCGCGGCCGTCGGGACGTCCACGCCGGTGCCGCACGCCTGGCGGAGGCCCTCCGCCGCGGTACAGTGCGACCTCCCCCGGGACCGTCGCGGACGGCCCCCGCGGCCGCCGGGAATGGCCGGCGACACCGCGCCGTTGGCCCCGTCGAGCGGGCCCGGGAGGCTGGCAGGCCCTGCCCGCTCGGCCATCGGGACCCGGCTTTGACCGGCTCCGAGACCGCGGGTATCGTGGGCAGCCGTGCCCAGGGTGTCCTGGGCCTGCTCCCGTTCGCGGTGCGCCTGGGTGTCCGGAGGTCCGTCCTCCAGGCCGCGGGTCCGCCCCGGTGAGCCGTCCACGACGGACGGTCCCGGAGGTGGCGGCGCCGAGTCGCGGGGGGCGACCTGTCCGGTCCGATCACGACCGGTCCCGGGACGGGCGACACGCCCGACCGCGGGGGCCGGATGATGGCTCATGACCAGGGCGGACGACCCCGGCAGGACCGGCACCGGCGACACGACAGCAGCACCGTCCACAGCACGACCCAGCGCAGGTAGGAGATCCAGGCCACCCATGCCCACGATCAACCAGCTGGTCCGAAAGGGCCGCGAGGACAAGGTCGAGAAGACCAAGACCCCGGCGTTGAAGGGCTCCCCTCAGCGTCGCGGCGTGTGCACCCGCGTGTACACGACGACGCCGAAGAAGCCGAACTCGGCGCTGCGCAAGGTCGCTCGCGTCCGCCTCACCAGTGGCATCGAGGTGACCGCGTACATCCCGGGCGTCGGCCACAACCTGCAGGAGCACTCGATGGTGCTCGTGCGCGGCGGCCGTGTGAAGGACCTCCCCGGCGTGCGATACAAGATCATTCGCGGCTCGCTCGACACCCAGGGTGTCCGCAACCGCAAGCAGGCTCGCAGCCGGTACGGCGCGAAGAAGGAGAAGAGCTAATGCCGCGCAAGGGCCCCGCGCCGCGCCGTCCGCTGGTCGCCGACCCGGTCTACCAGTCGCCGCTGGTCACCCAGCTGGTGAACAAGGTCCTGGTCGACGGCAAGCGCTCGGTCGCCGAGGCGATCGTCTACGGCGCCCTCGAGGGTGCCCGTACCAAGACCGACACCGACCCGGTGGTCACGCTCAAGCGTGCGCTGGACAACGTCAAGCCGGCCCTCGAGGTCCGCAGCCGCCGCGTCGGCGGTGCGACCTACCAGGTCCCGGTCGAGGTCCGCGCCTCCCGGAGCACCACCCTCGGCCTGCGCTGGCTCATCCAGTACAGCCGCGCCCGCCGCGAGAAGACGATGACCGAGCGCCTCATGAACGAGCTGCTCGACGCCAGCAACGGCCTCGGTGCCGCGGTCAAGCGCCGCGAGGACACGCACAAGATGGCCGAGTCGAACAAGGCCTTCGCGCACTACCGCTGGTAGTCGCACCCCGCTGGTGACGCACCCGTCCACCAGCACCCGCCGGCGGGAACGCCGGGCCACCCCCGGACACCCGCACGCGGACCAGATACAAAGAGGAGACGACAGATGGCCAGCAACGCGGCCCAGCTCGCCAAGACCCGCAACATCGGGATCATGGCGCACATCGACGCCGGCAAGACCACGACGACCGAGCGCATCCTCTTCTACACCGGCATCAACTACAAGATCGGTGAGGTCCACGACGGCGCGGCCACGATGGACTGGATGGAGCAGGAGCAGGAGCGCGGCATCACCATCACGTCCGCCGCGACCAAGTGCTCCTGGAACGACCACGACATCAACATCATCGACACCCCGGGCCACGTCGACTTCACCGTCGAGGTGGAGCGGTCCCTGCGCGTGCTCGACGGTGCCGTGGCCGTGTACGACGGTGTCGCCGGCGTGGAGCCGCAGACCGAGCAGGTGTGGCGGCAGGCGGAGAAGTACGGCGTCCCGCGCATGTGCTTCGTCAACAAGCTCGACCGCACCGGTGCCGACTTCTTCCGCTGTGTGCAGATGATGATCGAGCGGCTCGCGGCCAACCCGCTGGTGCTGCAGCTGCCGATCGGTGCCGAGGCCGACTTCATCGGTGTCGTCGACCTGGTCCAGATGCGCGCGCTCACCTGGCGCGGTGAGACCAAGATGGGCGAGGACTACGCCATCGAGGAGATCCCCGCCGAGCTCGCCGAGCAGGCCGCCGAGTACCGCGAGAAGCTGCTCGAGAACATCGCGGACTTCGACGACTCGCTGATGGAGGACTACCTCGGCGGCGAGGAGATCACGGTCGACCGCCTCAAGGCGGCCATCCGCAAGGCCACCATCGCCGGCCAGGTCAACCCGGTGCTCACCGGCACCGCGTTCAAGAACAAGGGCGTCCAGCCCCTGCTCGACGCGGTCGTCGACTACCTGCCCAGCCCGCTGGACATCGAGGCGATCGTGGGCACCGCCCTCGACGGCGAGACCGAGGTCCTGCGGCACGCCGACGAGGACGAGCCGTTCTCGGCGCTGGCCTTCAAGATCCAGACCGACCAGCACCTGGGCAAGCTGACCTACGTCCGCGTGTACTCGGGCAAGCTCGACTCCGGCTCCCCGGTGCTCAACAGCACCAAGGACCGCAAGGAGCGGGTCGGCAAGATCTACCAGATGCACGCGAACAAGCGCGAGGAGCGTCAGGGCGTCGGCGCCGGCGAGATCGTCGCCGTCAACGGCCTCAAGCAGACGACGACCGGGGACACCCTCTGCGACCCGCAGAAGCCGGTGATCCTGGAGTCGATGACCTTCCCCGCGCCGGTCATCTCGGTCGCCATCGAGCCCAAGACCAAGGGCGACCAGGAGAAGCTCGGCACCGCCATCCAGAAGCTGGCCGAGGAGGACCCGACCTTCCAGGTCCGCCTCGACGAGGAGACCGGTCAGACGGTCATCTCCGGCATGGGCGAGCTGCACCTGGAGATCCTCGTCGACCGCATGCGGCGCGAGTTCCGGGTCGAGGCCAACGTCGGCAAGCCGCAGGTCGCCTACCGCGAGACCATCCGCAAGGCGGTCGAGAAGGTCGACTACACCCACAAGAAGCAGACGGGTGGGTCCGGCCAGTTCGCCAAGGTGCAGGTGAGCATCGAGCCGCTCGAGGTCGCCGCCGACGGCCCGACCTACGAGTTCGTCAACGCCGTCACCGGTGGTCGCATCCCGAAGGAGTACATCCCCTCGGTCGACCAGGGCATGCAGGACGCCATGCAGTACGGCATCCTCGCCGGCTACCCGATGGTGGGCGTCAAGGCCACCCTCGTGGACGGCCAGTACCACGAGGTCGACTCCTCCGAGATGGCCTTCAAGATCGCCGGCTCGATGGTCTTCAAGGAGGCCGCGCGCAAGGCCAGCCCGGCACTGCTCGAGCCGATGATGGCCGTCGAGGTCGTCACGCCCGAGGACTACATGGGCGACGTCATCGGCGACCTGAACTCCCGGCGCGGGATGATCCAGGCGATGGAGGAGCGCTCCGGCGCCCGCGTCGTCCGGGCCCTGGTCCCGCTCTCGGAGATGTTCGGCTACGTGGGCGACCTGCGCAGCCGCACCCAGGGGCGGGCGAGCTACACCATGGTGTTCGACACCTACGCCGAGGTCCCGCAGAACGTGGCCAAGGAGATCATCGCCAAGGCCACCGGCGAGTGACCCGCCGGGCGGGGTAGCCCCCGCCCGGCCCCCCAGCAAGCCCACCCCAGCGTCAGCACGACTGCGACACCACGAGGAGAGGAACCCAGTGGCCAAGGCCAAGTTCGAGCGGACCAAGCCGCACGTCAACATCGGCACCATCGGGCACATCGACCACGGCAAGACCACGCTCACCGCGGCGATCACCAAGGTCCTGCACGACAAGTACCCGGACCTCAACGAGGCGTCGGCCTTCGACCAGATCGACAAGGCGCCCGAGGAGAAGGCCCGCGGCATCACGATCTCGATCGCCCACGTCGAGTACCAGACGGAGAACCGTCACTACGCGCACGTCGACTGCCCCGGGCACGCCGACTACATCAAGAACATGATCACCGGTGCGGCGCAGATGGACGGCGCCATCCTGGTGGTCGCCGCCACCGACGGCCCGATGCCGCAGACCAAGGAGCACGTCCTCCTGGCCCGCCAGGTCGGCGTCCCCTACATCGTCGTGGCGCTCAACAAGGCCGACATGGTCGACGACGAGGAGATCCTCGAGCTCGTCGAGCTGGAGGTCCGCGAGCTGCTCAGCGAGTACGAGTTCCCGGGCGACGACGTCCCCGTGGTCCGCGTCTCGGCGCTGAAGGCCCTCGAGGGCGACGCCGAGTGGGGCGACAAGCTCATGGAGCTCATGAACGCCGTCGACACGGCGATCCCCGAGCCCGAGCGTGAGATCGACAAGCCGTTCCTCATGCCCGTCGAGGACGTCTTCACCATCACCGGTCGCGGCACCGTCGTCACCGGTCGCGTGGAGCGCGGCATCGTCAAGGTGTCGGAGACCGTCGAGATCGTCGGCATCCGCCCGAACTCGACCTCGACCACCGTCACCGGCGTCGAGATGTTCCGCAAGCTGCTCGACCAGGGCCAGGCCGGCGACAACGTGGGTCTGCTGCTGCGCGGCATCAAGCGCGAGGACGTGGAGCGCGGCCAGGTCGTCGTGAAGCCCGGCTCGATCACCCCGCACACGAACTTCGAGGGTTCGGTCTACATCCTCTCGAAGGACGAGGGTGGCCGTCACACGCCGTTCTTCAACAACTACCGTCCCCAGTTCTACTTCCGGACGACCGACGTCACCGGCGTCGTGACCCTGCCGGCCGGCACCGAGATGGTCATGCCGGGCGACAACACCGAGATGACGGTCGAGCTGATCCAGCCGATCGCCATGGAGGAGGGCCTCCGGTTCGCCATCCGTGAGGGTGGCCGCACCGTCGGCGCCGGTCGCGTCACGAAGATCGTCAAGTAACACCTCTGACGGGCGGCGGCCGGTTGCGGCCGCCGCCCGTCCTCGGGTGGCCGGACGCGCACAGCTGTGTGCACCGCCACTCATCCGCTGGGGCCAGACCGGATGACGTCCGGACGCACCCGGCGTTCCCCAGCTAGCAGAACAGCGATCGGCAGGAGCGAGAGACAGCGATGGCGGGACAGAAGATCCGCATCAGGCTGAAGGCCTACGACCACGAGGCCATCGACGCCTCGGCGCGGCGCATCGTCGACACGGTCACGAAGACCGGTGCGCGCGTCGTCGGCCCGGTGCCGCTGCCGACGGAGAAGAACGTGTACTGCGTCATCCGCTCGCCGCACAAGTACAAGGACTCGCGCGAGCACTTCGAGATGCGCACGCACAAGCGGCTCATCGACATCCTCGACCCGACGCCGAAGACGGTCGACGCGCTCATGCGCATCGACCTGCCGGCCTCGGTCGACGTGAACATCCAGTAAGGACCGAGACCAGTCATGGCGAGTACTTTCCGCGGACTCCTCGGCGAGAAGCTGGGGATGACCCAGGTCTTCGACGAGAACAACCGCATGGTGCCGGTGACCGTGGTCAAGGCCGGCCCCAACGTGGTGACGCAGGTGCGCACCCCCGAGGTCGACGGCTACTCGGCCGTCCAGCTCGGCTTCGGTGAGATCGACCCCCGCAAGGTGAACAAGCCCGAGGGTGGTCACTTCGCGAAGGCCGGGGTCACGCCCCGCCGCCACGTGGTGGAGCTGCGCACCGAGGACGCCGGCCAGTACACGGCCGGCCAGGAGCTGACCGTCGACGTGTTCGACGGTGTGGCCAAGGTCGACGTCATCGGCACCAGCAAGGGCAAGGGCACCGCCGGTGTCATGAAGCGTCACGGCTTCAAGGGCCTCGGCGCGGCACACGGCACCCAGCGCAAGCACCGGTCGCCGGGCTCGATCGGTGGTGCCTCCACCCCCGGCCGCGTGTTCAAGGGCCTGAAGATGGCCGGGCGCATGGGCGCCGTCAGGACGACGACCCTGTCGCTGGTGGTCCACAAGGTGGACACCGAGCGCGGGCTGCTGCTGATCAAGGGCGCGATCCCCGGTCCGAAGGGCGGGCTCGTGCTCGTCCGTTCGGCCGTCAAGGGCGGCCCCGTGGGGAGTGACACCAAGTGACCCAGTCGACCGCGACCGAGGGCGCGCGCGCCGACCGCCAGGTCGACGTCCGCACGCCGGCGGGGGAGACCGCCGGCAGCGTGACGCTGCCCGGTGACCTCTTCGACACCACCGCGAACGTCTCGCTGCTGCACCAGGTGGTCGTGGCCCAGCTGGCCGCGGCCCGCCAGGGCACGCACGCGACGAAGACGCGTGGCGCCGTCCGGGGTGGTGGCGTCAAGCCCTACCGCCAGAAGGGCACCGGCCGGGCCCGTCAGGGCTCCATCCGCGCGCCGCAGTTCACCGGCGGTGGCACGGTCCACGGCCCCCAGCCGCGGGACTACTCACAGCGGACGCCCAAGAAGATGAAGGCCGCCGCCCTGCGCGGTGCTCTCTCGGACCGGGCGCGCGAGGGCCGCGTGCACGTCGTCAGCACCTTCGTCGACGGGGACGCCCCGAAGACCAAGGCCGCCCTGGCCACGCTCGACGCGGTGACCAGCGCCAAGCGCGTGCTCGTGGTCCTGGACCGCGACGACACCCTCAACTGGGTGAGCCTGCGCAACGAGCCGCGCGTGCACCTGATCGAGGCCGGCCAGCTGAACACCTACGACGTCCTGGTCAGCGACGAGGTCGTCTTCACCGAGACCGCCCTCGCCGAGTTCGTCGCCGGTCCGCACGGCGGCCACGGTGGCAGCGGCGGCACCTCGCTGGTCAAGCCCGACCTGACGACGCCGGACATCCCCGGCGCCATCCCGTCGATCCAGCCGGCCCAGGGCACCACCGACCTGGACGTCGACCCGGGCACCGCCCAGGACTCCGTGGCCGACGAGGCCACCGACAGCACCGAGGAGAAGGCATGAGCGTCCGCGACCCCCGGGACGTCCTGCTGGCGCCGGTCATCTCGGAGAAGAGCTACGGGCTGCTGGACGACAACCAGTACACGTTCGTGGTGCTGCCCGAGGCGAACAAGACCCAGATCAAGATCGCGGTCGAGCAGGTCTTCGACGTGAAGGTCCTCGCCGTGAACACGATCAACCGCCAGGGCAAGCGCAAGCGCAGCCGCGGCACGCAGATGGGCAAGCGCAAGGACACCAAGCGCGCCATCGTCTCGCTGGCCCCAGGCGACCGCATCGAGATCTTCGGTGGTCCCGGCGCCTGAGCGCCTGGACCGATCGGACCAGAGATAGAGGACTGAGTCAGCAATGGCTATCCGCAAGTACAAGCCGACGACGCCGGGCCGCCGTGGCTCTAGCGTCGCCGACTTCGCCGAGGTCACCCGCGACCATCCCGAGAAGTCGCTGGTCCGACCGCTGCACGGTCGCGGCGGGCGCAACGTGCACGGGAAGGTCACCGCCCGCCACCAGGGCGGCGGCCACAAGCGCGCCTACCGCGTCATCGACTTCCGTCGGGCGGACAAGGACGGCGTGCCGGCGAAGGTCGCGCACATCGAGTACGACCCGAACCGCACCTCCCGCATCGCGCTGCTGCACTTCGCCGACGGCGAGAAGCGCTACATCATCGCGCCGGCCCGGCTCAAGCAGGGCGACACGGTGGAGTGCGGCCCTGCGGCCGACATCAAGCCGGGCAACAACCTGCCGCTGCGCAACATCCCGGTCGGCACGGTGGTGCACGCCATCGAGTTGCGCCCCGGTGGCGGCGCGAAGATCGCCCGCTCGGCCGGCACCAGCGTCCAGCTGGTGGCCCGTGAGGGCCGGTTCGCCCAGCTGCGGATGCCCTCGGGCGAGATCCGCAACGTCGACGTCCGCTGCCGCGCCTCCATCGGCGAGGTGGGCAACGCCGAGCAGTCGAACATCAACTGGGGCAAGGCCGGCCGCATGCGGTGGAAGGGCAAGCGCCCGACCGTCCGCGGTGTCGCCATGAACCCGGTGGACCACCCGCACGGTGGTGGTGAGGGCAAGACCTCCGGTGGCCGCCACCCGGTGAACCCGAAGGGCAAGCCGGAGGGCCGCACGCGCAAGCGCAAGGCCAGTGATGCCCTGATCGTGCGCCGCCGGCGCACCAACAAGAAGCGCTGAGCGGGTAGAGGAGTCCGACAGACATGCCACGCAGCCTGAAGAAGGGCCCGTTCGTCGACGACCACCTGCTCAAGAAGGTGGACGTCCAGAACGAGAAGGGCACCAAGACGGTCATCCGGACCTGGTCCCGCCGCTCGACGATCATCCCCGACATGCTCGGCCACACCATCGCCGTGCACGACGGGCGCAAGCACGTCCCGGTCTTCGTGACCGAGGCCATGGTCGGGCACAAGCTCGGCGAGTTCGCCCCGACCCGGACCTTCCGGGGTCACGTCAAGGACGACCGCCGGTCGCGGCGCGGCTGAGCCTGGTCTGAGAGAGAGACACGAGATGACTTCCCAGCTGGGTGAGGAGACGCAGGTCGCCCGGGCCGTTGCCCGTGGCGTCCGCGTCGCCCCCATGAAGGCACGGCGGGTGGTGGACCTCATCCGCTACCTGCCCACCGACGAGGCCCTGGCGCTGCTGCGGTTCGCGCCGCAGGCCGCCAGCGAGCCGGTGGCCAAGGTCGTCGCCAGCGCCGTCGCCAACGCCGAGCACAACCTCCGGCTCGACCCGGCGGCGCTCGTCGTGAGCGCGGCCTACGTCGACGAGGGCCCGACCATGAAGCGGATCCGGCCGCGCGCCCAGGGCCGCGCCTACCGCATCAACAAGCGGACCAGCCACATCACCGTCGAGGTGAGCGAGTTCGGCGCCAGCGCCGAGCTCGCCGGCAAGTCGCGCACCGCCCGCCGCCGCACCGGCCAGTCCGGTCCGGCAGTGCAGCAGACAGGGCAGCAGCAGGGCACGCAGCAGCGCTCCAACACGAGGGGAGGGACCCGCTAGTGGGTCAGAAGGTCAACCCGCACGGGTTCCGCCTGGGCATCACCACCGACTACAAGTCCCGGTGGTACGCCGACAAGCTCTACAAGGACTACGTCAAGGAAGACGTGGCCATCCGCAAGCTCATGTCCAAGGGCATGGAGCGCGCCGGCATCTCGAAGGTGGAGATCGAGCGCACCCGTGACCGGGTCCGGGTCGACATCCACACCGCCCGGCCGGGCATCGTCATCGGCCGCCGCGGCGCCGAGGCCGACCGCATCCGCGGCGAGCTGGAGAAGCTCACCGGCAAGCAGGTGCAGCTCAACATCCTCGAGGTGAAGAACCCCGAGGCCGACGCCCAGCTGGTCGCGCAGGCCGTGGCCGAGCAGCTGTCGAGCCGGGTGAGCTTCCGCCGCGCCATGCGCAAGGCCATGCAGTCGGCCCAGCGCAGCCCGCAGGTCAAGGGCATCCGGGTGCAGTGCTCCGGGCGCCTGGGCGGCACCGAGATGAGCCGGTCGGAATTCTACCGCGAGGGTCGTGTCCCGCTGCACACCCTCCGGGCGAACATCGACTACGGCCTGTACGAGGCCCGCACGACCTTCGGCCGCATCGGCGTGAAGGTGTGGATCTACAAGGGTGACGTCAGCGGCTCCCGTGCCGAGCGCGAGGCCCTCGAGGCCCTCGCCGCCCGGCAGCAGCGCCGCGAGCGTCCGCAGCGTCCGCGCCGTTCGGGCTCCAGCGGCACCACCGCCGGTGGCACCGAGGCCGGCCGCGCTGCGGCCGAGTCCTCGACCGGCCCGGAGACGGCCGCCGAGACCACGGCGGACGAGAGCAGCGTGGCCGTGACCTCGGGCGAGCTCGGGTCCGAGCAGACCCTCGGCGAGGCCGCGGGCCCCGCGGGGACCGCCGCGGCCGAGTCGACCGCGAACGAGACGACGGAGGGCTGACACGTGCTGATCCCACGGCGCGTCAAGCACCGCAAGCAGCACCACCCGGGCCGCTCCGGCCGGGCGAAGGGTGGCACCGAGATCAACTTCGGTGAGTACGCCATCCAGGCCCTGGAGCCGGCCTACGTGACCAACCGGCAGATCGAGTCCGCCCGTATCGCCATGACGCGCCACATCCGTCGTGGCGGCAAGGTGTGGATCTCGATCTACCCTGACCGTCCGCTCACGAAGAAGCCGGCCGAGACCCGCATGGGTTCCGGCAAGGGCTCACCGGAGTGGTGGGTGGCGAACGTCAAGCCGGGCCGCGTCATGTTCGAGCTGTCGGGTGTGTCCGAGCCCGTCGCCCGCGAGGCCATGCGCCGCGCCATCCACAAGCTGCCCATGAAGTGCCGCTTCATCACGCGCGAAGGAGAGGTGTGATGGCCGCCGGTCTGACCGCCCCGGAGCTGCGCGAGCTCTCGGCCGACGAGCTCGCCACGCGGCTGCGTGAGCACAAGGAAGAGCTGTTCAACCTGCGGTTCCAGGTGGCCACCGGCCAGCTGGACAACAACCGGCGACTGCAGACCGTGCGTCGCGACATCGCCCGGATCTACACGATCATGCGCGAGCGCGAGCTGGGTCTCTCGGTCGCCCCGAACGAGGGTGTGGCATGAGCGAGACCGACAACGCCGCTGTCGCCAGCGGCCCCGGCCTGGCCGGTCGTGGGTACCGCAAGGTCCGTGAGGGCCTCGTCGTCAGCGACAAGATGGACAAGACGATCGTGGTCGAGGTCGAGGACCGCGTGAAGCACGGCCTCTACGGCAAGGTCCTCCGCCGCACGAGCAAGCTCAAGGCCCACGACGAGCAGGGGGTCGCCGGCATCGGTGACCGCGTGCAGATCATGGAGACCCGGCCGCTGTCGGCCACCAAGCGGTGGCGGCTGGTCGAGGTCCTCGAGAAGGCCAAGTAGGACCCGTCCGGGTCCACGCGGCCCTGTGACCCACTCCCTCCGGAGCGGGGCGCGGGACCGGGTACCCTGGACCACTGGCGCCCCTCCGGGTGAGCGCCACATCCCGGTACCCGTGTCGGACGCACCGGCGGCAAGCGCTGCCGGTGCGTCCGCACGTGGGTGCCGGACAGCCGGTTCACCGTTCTGGCCCGGCTGTCACCACTGAGATTGGGAGTAGGACGTGATCCAGCAGGAGTCGCGGCTCCGGGTCGCCGACAACACCGGTGCGAAGGAGATCCTCTGCATCCGGGTGCTCGGCGGATCCGGGCGGCGCTATGCGGGCATCGGCGACGTGATCGTCGGCACCGTCAAGGACGCCATCCCCGGTGCCGGCGTCAAGAAGGGCGACGTGGTCAAGGCCGTCGTCGTCCGCACCGCCAAGGAGCGTCGTCGTCCGGACGGCTCCTACATCCGCTTCGACGAGAACGCCGCGGTGATCATCCGCGACAGCGGCGACCCGCGCGGTACCCGCATCTTCGGCCCCGTCGGCCGCGAGCTGCGCGACAAGCGCTTCATGCGGATCATCTCGCTCGCGCCGGAGGTGCTCTGACCATGGCCAACGACAAGAAGACGCCGTCGATGAAGGTCAAGAAGGGCGACACCGTCGTGGTGCTCGCCGGCAAGGACAAGGGTGCCCGCGGCCGGGTCATCGCCGCCTACCCCAAGCTGCAGAAGGTCCTCGTCGAGGGCGTCGGCCGGGTGAAGAAGCACACCCGCATCAGCTCGAACCAGCGCGGTGCGCAGCAGGGCGGCATCGTCACCCAGGAGGCTCCCATCCACGTGAGCAACGTGATGGTGATCGACTCCGAGGGGACGCCGACCCGGGTCGGCCACCGCAAGGACGAGGAAGGCCGCAACATCCGGGTGTCGCGGCGGACCGGTAAGGACCTCTGACGATGACTGCACCCACCCGTGAGCTCCCGCGCCTCCTGGCGCACTACCGCGAGTCGATCCTGCCTGCCCTGCAGGAGGAGTTCGGCTACGAGAACGTCATGCAGATCCCGCGGCTGACGAAGATCGTCGTCAACATGGGCGTCGGCGAGGCCACCCGCGACGCCAAGCTGATGGACGGCGCGGTCCGCGACCTCACCGCCATCACCGGGCAGCGGCCGGCCGTCGTCCGGGCGCGCAAGTCCATCGCCCAGTTCAAGCTGCGCGAGGGCATGCCCATCGGCGCCAAGGTCACCCTCCGCGGCGACCGCATGTGGGAGTTCCTCGACCGGCTCCTGGCGCTGGCCCTGCCCCGCATCCGTGACTTCCGTGGCCTCAACGCCAAGCAGTTCGACGGGCACGGCAACTACACGTTCGGTCTGACCGAGCAGTCGATGTTCCGCGAGATCGACGTCGACAAGATCGACCGGCCGCGCGGCATGGACATCACCCTGGTCACCACCGCCACGAACGACGAGGAGGGTCGCGAGCTGCTCCGCCTCCTGGGCTTCCCGTTTGCCGGCCAGACCGTCGTCACCACCATCCGCTGAGCCGGGCCCCGGACAGAGGAGCAGGGAGACACCCAGATGGCCAAGAAGGCGCTGATCAACAAGGCGGCCCGCAAGCCCAAGTTCGCGGTCCGCGGCTACACCCGCTGCCAGCGGTGCGGGCGACCGCACTCCGTCTTCCGCAAGTTCGGCCTGTGCCGGATCTGCCTGCGGGAGATGGCGCACGCCGGCGAGCTGCCGGGCGTGGCCAAGTCCAGCTGGTAGTCGCACGGACCCGCCCCGCGCGCTGACCGCGCGGGGCGGGAGCACAGCACCACCCGGTCGCCGAGAGGCCCATGCGAGGGACGCGTGCGGAACCGCGGCGAGAGAGGCACGACACCCATGACGATGACCGACCCGATCGCGGACATGCTCACGCGGCTGCGCAACGCGAACACGGCCTACCACGACTCGGCGGCCATGCCGTCGTCGAAGCTCAAGACGCACATCGCCGAGATCCTCCAGCAGGAGGGCTACATCGCCGGCTGGCGCGTCGACGAGGTCGAGAAGGACGGCAGCACCCGCAAGGAGCTCGTGATCGACCTGAAGTACGGCCCCAACCGCGAGCGCAGCATCGCCGGGGTGCGCCGGGTGTCCAAGCCGGGCCTGCGGGTCTACGCGAAGTCGACTGCACTGCCCAAGGTGCTCGGCGGCCTCGGGGTGGCGATCATCTCCACCTCCACCGGGCTGCTGACCGACCGGCAGGCGAACAAGAAGGGCGTGGGCGGGGAAGTCCTCGCCTACGTCTGGTAAGAGGAGCGAGCGAGATGTCACGGATCGGACGACTGCCGATTCCGGTGCCCGGCGGTGTCGACGTCACCGTCGACGGCCAGACGGTCAGCGTGAAGGGGCCCAAGGGCTCCCTGGCCCACACCGTCGCGACGCCGATCACCGTCGACCGCGGCGAGGACGGCACCCTGAGCGTCCAGCGGCCCGACGACGAGCGCGAGAGCCGGGCCCTGCACGGCCTGTCCCGCACCCTGATCGCCAACATGATCACCGGCGTCACCGAGGGCTACACCAAGACCCTCGAGATCGTCGGCGTCGGCTACCGCGTCCAGGCCCGCGGGTCGGACCTGGAGTTCGCCCTCGGCTACAGCCACCCGGTGCCCGTGCGTGCGCCGGAGGGCATCACCTTCACCGTCGAGTCGCCGACCCGCCTGCGGGTCACCGGCATCGACAAGCAGCAGGTCGGCCAGGTGGCCGCCAACATCCGCAAGCTGCGCCGGCCGGACCCGTACAAGGGCAAGGGCGTCCGCTACCAGGGCGAGGTCGTCAAGCGCAAGGTCGGGAAGACGGGTAAGTGATGGCACAGACCAGTTCACAGAGCGGGGCCAAGGGGGCCCGGGTGCACACGCCCGTCGGCACCGACATCAGCACCTCGCGCCGCGTCTCGCGGCTGCGGCGCCACAACCGGCTCCGCAAGCGCGTCGCCGGCACGGCGGAGCGTCCGCGTCTGGTGGTCAACCGCAGCTCGCGGCACATCCACGTCCAGGTCGTCGACGACACCGTCGGCCGTACGCTGGTGAGCGCCTCGACGCTGGACGCCGACCTGCGTCAGGCCGAGGGCGACAAGTCCGTCCTGGCCCGCCGGGTCGGGGCCCTGGTCGCCGAGCGTGCCCAGGCCGCCGGCATCACCAAGGTCGTCTTCGACCGGGGTGGCAACCGCTACCAGGGCCGCATCGCCGCGCTGGCCGACGGCGCACGTGAGGGCGGGCTGGACTTCTGATGAACAGCACCGCACACCAGCAGATCGAGAGGGACGTCTGATGCCAGGACCACAGCGACGCGGCGGCGGCGCCGGCGGCGGTAACGACCGCCGCGACCGTCGTGACGGCGGGCGGGGGCCCGGCGGCGCGCCTGCCGAGAAGAGCAACTACATCGAGCGCGTGGTCGCCATCAACCGCGTGTCGAAGGTCGTCAAGGGTGGTCGGCGCTTCAGCTTCACCGCCCTGGTGATCGTCGGCGACGGTGACGGCACCGTGGGCGTCGGCTACGGCAAGGCCAAGGAGGTGCCCGCGGCGATCGCCAAGGGCGTCGAGGAGGCCAAGAAGCACTTCTACAAGGTGCCGCGCATCGCCAGCACCATCCCGCACCCGGTGCAGGGTGAGGCGGCGGCCGGCGTCGTGCTGCTCAAGCCGGCCAGCCCCGGTACCGGTGTCATCGCCGGTGGCCCGGTGCGTGCCGTGCTCGAGTGCGCCGGCATCCACGACGTGCTCTCCAAGAGCCTCGGCTCGTCGAACCCGATCAACATCGTGCACGCCACGATGCAGGCGCTGAAGGACCTCGTCCGCCCCGAGGAGATCGCCGCCCGTCGCGGGCTGCCCCTCGAGGACGTCGCCCCGGCCGCCATGCTCCGGGCGCGTGCGGGTCAGGGGGTCTGACATGGCGCAGCTGAAGGTCACCCAGGTCCGGTCGGCGATCGGCTCGAAGCCCAACCAGCGGCAGACGCTGCGCTCGCTGGGCCTCAAGCGGATCCACGACACGGTCGTGCAGGAGGACCGTCCCGAGATCCGCGGGATGGTCGCCACGGTGACGCACCTCGTCGCCGTCGAAGAGATCTGAGCAGGGACCCCTCATGACCATCAAGATCCACCACCTGCGTCCGGCCCCGGGCGCCCACACCCCCAAGACGCGAGTCGGCCGTGGTGAGGGCTCCAAGGGCAAGACCGCCGGTCGCGGCACCAAGGGCACCGGGGCGCGCGGGAACACCTCCGCGCGCTTCGAGGGCGGTCAGACGCCGCTGCACATGCGGCTGCCCAAGATGTCGGGCTTCAAGAACCCGAACCGGGTCGTGTTCCAGGTCGTCAACCTCGACCGGATCGCGGCGCTGTTCCCACAGGGCGGGCACGTCGACCCCGACAGCCTCGCCACCGCCGGCGCGGTGCGCCGGGGTCACCCGGTGAAGGTCCTCGGGACCGGCGACCTGGGCGGTGTCCAGGTCACCGTGCACGCGCACGCCTTCTCCGCCTCCGCTGCCGAGAAGATCTCCGCGGCCGGGGGCAGCACCACCCGCATCTGACCGCCGACGACCCCCGGGAGCACGACAGCTCCCGGGGGTCGTCTGCTGCCCGGTCTGCCGCTCCGGCAGGCGGGCCGGATGCGGCCCCCGCAGGCCCCCGCCGCGCGCTCGCGAGTGGCGGGGGCAGGGGGCTCCTCCGCCGTTGCTAACCTCATCCGACCGAGCAGGGGAGGGCACGTGCTGCAGGCGTTCGCCGCGGCGTTCCGGACGCCAGACCTCCGGCGAAAGTTGCTGTTCTCCCTGGCGATGATCGCCATCTACCGGCTGGGCGCCTCCGTGCCCGGGCCGGGCGTCTCCGTCCAGGCGATCAACAGCTGTCTCGAGCAGGCCCAGGCGGGCAGCCAGCGCGACGTCTACTCGCTGGTGAACCTGTTCTCCGGCGGTGCACTGCTGCGGCTGTCGATCTTCGCGCTGGGGATCATGCCCTACATCACCGCCAGCATCATCGTGCAGCTGCTGGTCGTGGTGATCCCGCGCTTCGAGCAGCTGAAGAAGGAAGGGCAGTCGGGCCAGCAGAAGCTGACCCAGTACACCCGCTACCTGACGATCGCCCTGTCGGTCCTGCAGAGCACCGGCATCATCGCCCTGGCCCGCAGCGGTCAGCTGTTCCCGGGCTGCCAGCAGGACATCATCCCGTCGGACAGCATCTGGACGACGGTCGTGCTGGTCGTCACCCTGACCGCCGGTACCGCGGTGATCATGTGGCTCGGCGAGCTGCTCACCGAGAAGGGGATCGGCAACGGCATGTCCGTGCTGATCTTCACCTCGATCGCCGCGCGCATCCCGGCCGAGGGCGGCTCGATCCTGCAGACCCGCGGCGGTGTCGTCTTCGCCGTCGTCTGCGCCTTCGCCCTGCTGATCATCGGCGCGGTCATCTACGTCGAACAGGCACAACGCCGCATCCCGGTCCAGTACGCCAAGCGCATGGTCGGCCGCCGCATGTACGGCGGCACCTCGACCTACCTGCCGTTGAAGGTCAACCAGGCCGGCGTCATCCCGGTCATCTTCGCCTCGTCGCTGCTGTACCTGCCGCAGCTGATCACCCAGCTGCAGGGCGACGAGACCGGCCCGGTCCGGCAGTTCTTCGAGAACTACGTCATCGACCAGAGCAGTCCCGTCCACGTGGCGCTGTACTTCGGCCTGATCGTGTTCTTCACGTACTTCTACGTGTCGATCACCTTCAACCCGGAGGAACGGGCCGACGACATGAAGCGCTACGGCGGCTTCATCCCCGGCATCCGCCCGGGTCGGCCGACGGCGGAGTACCTGCAGTACGTGCTGTCCCGGATCACCCTGCCCGGGTCGATCTACCTGGGGATCGTCGCGGTGCTGCCCAACTTCTTCCTGTCGGTCACGCAGCAGGGTGCGAACCAGAACTTCCCGTTCGGCGGGACGGCAGTGCTGATCATGGTGGGAGTGGGCTTGGAGACCGTGAAGCAGATCGAGACGCAGCTCAACCAGCGCAACTACGAAGGGTTCCTGAAGTAGTGCGCATCGTGCTGCTGGGTCCGCCCGGTGCGGGCAAGGGCACCCAGGCCCAGGTCATCGCCGGCCAGCTCGGTGTCCCGGCGATCTCGACCGGCGACATCTTCCGCGCCAACGTCAGCGGCCAGACCGAGCTGGGGCTGAAGGCCAAGGTCTACATGGACGCCGGTGACCTGGTGCCCGACGAGATCACCGTCGCCATGGTCAAGGACCGGTTGGCCGAGCCGGACGCGGAGGGCGGCTTCCTGCTCGACGGCTTCCCCCGGACCATCCCGCAGGCCGAGCAGCTGCGCGGCTCCCTCGAGGAGCTCGGTCAGCGTCTGGACCGCGTCGTCGAGCTGGTCGTCGACGAGGAGGAGCTGGTGCGCCGGCTCTCCGGCCGCCGGATGCTGGTCGACGGCGAGTGGGTGCAGCGCGACGACGACAAGCCCGAGACCGTCCGGCGCCGGCTCGAGGTCTACCGGGAACAGACCGCGCCGCTGTCGGGGTTCTACGACGGCGAGGGGCTGCTGTCGCGCATCGACGCGATCGGCTCCGTCGACGAGGTCACCGCCCGGGTGATGACCGCCCTGGGCCGCTCCCCGCAGCCCGGGCAGCCGAGCGACAGCTGAGGGGACGGCGCCGCCGATGTCGGCCGGGATCCTGACCCGCCTCCCGCTGCTGGCGAAGTGGAGTGGACGCATGATCCAGATCAAGACACCGCACGAGATCGAGCTCATGCGCGGTGCCGGGCTCGTCGTCGCGCGGGCGATCGCCGCTGTCCGGGCGGCCGTGCGGCCCGGTGTGACCACCGGGGAGCTCGACGCGATCGCCGAGGACGTCATACGGTCGGCCGGGGCCATCCCGTCGTTCCTGGGCTACCACGGCTTCACCGGCAGCATCTGCGCGTCGATCAACGACGAGATCGTCCACGGCATCCCGGACCCGGAGCGGTCCCTCGCCGAGGGCGACAACATCTCCATCGACTGCGGCGCCATCCTCCAGGGATGGCACGGTGACTCCGCCGTCACCGTCACCGTCGGTCCGCCGTCGGCCGAGGACGCCGCTCTCATCGACGTCACCGAGCGCAGCATGTGGGCCGGGTTGGCCCGCGCCGTCGCCGGTGGCCGGCTGACCGACATCAGTGCCGCCGTCGAGGGGGTCGTCACCGCCGAGGAGCACGCCTACGGCATCGTCGACCACTACGGCGGCCACGGCATCGGCACCGAGATGCACCAGGACCCCCACGTCCTCAACTACGGCCGCCCCGGCCGGGGCCCCAAGCTCGTGCCGGGCCTCGCGCTGGCCATCGAGCCGATGGTGACCGTGGGCGACGCCGCCACCGCCGAGCTCGAGGACGGCTGGACGGTCGTCACCAAGGACGGCTCGCGCGCCGCGCACTTCGAGCACACCGTCGCCATCACACCGGAGGGTCCCTGGGTCCTCACGGCCGAGGACGGCGGCGTCGCGGGGCTGGCACCCTTCGGGATCACCCCCCGCACCTGAGCGAGGACGCGAGGACCCCGCCGCCCGCGAGGTGCCGGCGGTGGCCTCCGACCACGGCCTGCTGCTCGCTGTGTGAGCGAGACCGGGTTGGAGTGCCCCGTTCCTGCGGGGTACAGTGGCCGATGGCGCTCGCGCCGTCCTGTCGTCGTGCTGTGGCCGCGCGATGCAGGACGCCCTCGCGGGAGTGTCTGCACCACCTGTTCTGCAACCACCGTGTGCGACCTGGGGTCGAGCCCCGGCATGGACGCACGCGACTCCAGCACCACACCACCAGCACCACCGATTCAGGGAGGCCGTGTAGGGCATGGCGAAGAAGGACGGGGCCATCGAGGTCGAGGGTCGCGTCGTCGAGCCGCTGCCCAACGCGATGTTCCGGGTCGAGCTGCAGAACGGGCACCGGGTGCTCGCCCACATCAGCGGCAAGATGCGGCAGCACTACATCCGCATCCTGCCGGAAGACCGCGTCGTCGTGGAGCTCTCGCCCTACGACCTGACCCGCGGTCGCATCGTCTACCGCTACAAGTGACCGCCGCCGGCACGGGGCACCTCCGGGTGCCGCGTGGGCGGCCATCGATCGACAGGAATGAGGGGCGGCACCGGTGAAGGTCCAGCCGTCGGTGAAGAAGATCTGCGACAAGTGCAAGGTGATCCGCCGGCACGGCCGGGTCATGGTCATCTGCGACAACGCCCGCCACAAGCAGCGGCAGGGCTGAGGGAGTACCTGAGACATGGCACGACTGGCCGGCGTCGACCTGCCCCGCGACAAGCGGATGGAGGTCGCGCTCACCTACATCTACGGGATCGGCAAGACCCACGCCAAGGAGACCCTGACGGCGACCGGCGTCAGCCCGGACCTGCGCGTCCGGGACCTCTCCGACGAGGACCTGCTGCGGCTGCGCGACTACATCGACGAGCACTTCCGCGTCGAGGGTGACCTGCGCCGCGAGGTGGCCGCCGACATCCGCCGCAAGGTGGAGATCGGCTGCTACCAGGGCCTGCGTCACCGTCGTGGGCTGCCCGTCCACGGTCAGCGCACCCGCACCAACGCGCGCTCCAGCAAGGGCCCGCGCAAGACCATCGCCGGCAAGAAGAAGGCCGGCAAGAAGTAAGCCGCGCAGCGGCCCGTCGTGGCGACCCGTGAGGGCGGGAGCGACGGGCTGCGCGTGTGTTTCCAGGCCATACGTCAGAAGGAATCCGGAGAGACATGCCTCCCAGGGCTCGCGCCGCGGCTGGTGCCAAGAAGGTCCGCCGCAAGGAGAAGAAGAACGTCGCCCACGGCGCCGCTCACATCAAGAGCACGTTCAACAACACGATCGTGTCGATCACCGACCCGACCGGGAACGTGATCAGCTGGGCCTCGGCCGGCCACGTCGGCTTCAAGGGCTCGCGCAAGTCGACGCCGTTCGCCGCCCAGATGGCTGCGGAGAACGCCGCGCGCAAGGCCCAGGAGCACGGCATGCGCAAGGTCGACGTCTTCGTCAAGGGCCCGGGTTCGGGTCGTGAGACCGCGATCCGCTCGCTGCAGGCCACCGGCCTCGAGGTCGGGCAGATCCAGGACGTCACCCCGCAGCCGCACAACGGCTGCCGCCCGAAGAAGCGTCGCCGGGTCTGACCGGCCACTGACGAGAAGAACGAGGAGTACCTGACGTGGCCCGTTACACCGGAGCCGACTGCCGCATGTGTCGGCGCGAGAAGATGAAGCTGTTCCTCAAGGGCAGCAAGTGCGAGTCCCCGAAGTGCCCGATCGAGATCCGGCCCTACCCGCCGGGCGAGCACGGCCGGGGCCGCAGCAAGGACAGCGAGTACCTCCTGCAGCTGCGCGAGAAGCAGAAGGCCCGCCGCATCTACGGCGTCCTCGAGAAGCAGTTCCGCGGCTACTACGAGGAGGCCAACCGCAAGACCGGCAAGACCGGTGAGGTCCTGCTGCAGATCCTCGAGTCGCGGCTGGACAACGTCGTGTACCGGGCCGGCTGGGCCGAGAGCCGCGACATGGCCCGCCAGCTGGTCAAGCACGGCCACATCCGGGTCAACGGCCGCAAGGTCGACATCCCGTCCTACCGGGTGAGCGCGAACGACATCCTCGAGGTCGCCGAGAAGTCGCGGCGGATGGTGCCCTTCGAGATCGCCCAGGCCCGTGCCGGCGAGCGCCCCGTGCCGCCGTGGCTGGAGGTCATCGGTGGCCAGCTGCGCGCCGTCGTGCACAGCGTCCCGGCCCGCCAGGTGATCGACACCCCGGTCCAGGAGCAGCTGATCGTCGAGCTCTACTCCAAGTAAGGGCTCGCAGCACCACAGCACCACTGCACCACCCGGCCCCGGCGGGCGGACCGATGTCCGCCGGGGCCCGCACCACCCCCCTCACGGCGTCATATGGCGGGCGCCGGAGGACCCAGAGGAGACACCCCCATGCTCATCGCACAGCGTCCGACGCTGACCGAGGAGACGATCACCGAGCAGCGCTCGCGGTTCGTCATCGAGCCGCTGGAGCCCGGCTTCGGCTACACCCTCGGCAACTCGCTGCGCCGCACCCTCCTGTCGTCGATCCCCGGTGCTGCCGTGACCAGCATCCGGATCGAGGGCACCTTGCACGAGTTCACCACCGTGCCCGGGGTCAAGGAGGACGTCACCGAGGTCATCCTGAACCTCAAGGGCCTGGTCGTCAGCTCCGACTCCGACGAGCCGGTGACCATGTACCTGCGCAAGCAGGGTCCCGGTGAGGTCACCGCCGCCGACATCGCGCCCCCGGCCGGTGTCGAGGTGCACAACCCCGAGCTGCACATCGCCACCCTGAACGGCAAGGGCCGCCTCGAGATCGAGCTGGTCGTCGAGCGGGGCCGCGGCTACGTCCCGGCGCCGCAGAACAAGCAGCCCGGCCAGGAGATCGGCCGGATCCCGGTCGACTCGATCTACTCGCCGGTCCTCAAGGTCACCTACGCCGTCGAGGCCACCCGCGTCGAGCAGCGCACCGACTTCGACCGCCTCGTGGTCGACGTCGAGACCAAGCCCTCGATCGCCCCCCGCGACGCCATCGCCAGCGCCGGCTCGACCCTCGTCGAGCTGTTCGGCCTGCTGCGCGAGCTCAACGTCGATGCCGAGGGCATCGAGGTCGGTCCCAGCCCGGCCGAGGCCGCCGACATCGCGAACTTCTCGATGCCGATCGAGGACATGGACCTCACCGTCCGGTCCTACAACTGCCTCAAGCGCGAGGGTGTGCACACCGTCGGGGAGCTGGTCACCCGCTCGGAGGCCGACCTGCTCGACATCCGCAACTTCGGGGCCAAGTCGATCGACGAGGTCAAGATGAAGCTGGCGGCCATGGGCCTGGCGCTCAAGGACAGCCCGCCCGGGTTCATCCCGACCTCGGTCGAGAGCTACGACGAGGGCTACGAGACCGACGCCTACCACGGCACCGCCGAGTACGGCACCGAGTACGGCCAGGTCCAGTACGACGACGGCTCCTACCAGGAGACCGAGCAGCTCTGACGCTGCACCGGCCGGGCGGCGGGGGACCTGCCGCCCGGCCGGGCCGGTGTCCACGGCACCGGCAGCGCCCGCCACACTGAGAACAGCGACGACAGCACCACCTGGTAGCAGCCGGCGAACGCTCCGTCCGGCCGCCTGAGGAAGGACCGACATGCCCACCCCCACCAAGGGCCCCCGTCTCGGCGGCTCCGCCGCCCACCAGCGGCTGATGCTGGCCAATCTGGCCACGTCGCTGTTCGAGCACGGGCGGATCACCACCACCGAGGCGAAGGCGAAGCGGCTGCGCCCGTACGCCGAGAAGCTGGTCACCTTCGCCAAGCGCGGTGACCTGCACGCCCGCCGGCAGGTCATGACGGTCATCCGGGACAAGGACGTCGTCCACCACCTGTTCGCCGAGATCGGCCCGCGCTACGAGAACCGGCCCGGCGGCTACACCCGCATCACCAAGGTCGGTCCGCGCAAGGGCGACAACGCCCCCATGGCCGTCATCGAGCTGGTCGAGGCCCTGACCGTCGGCCAGCAGGCCGTCGGCGAGGCCGAGCGTGCCCGCGGCACCCGCTTCGCCGCCGGCGCCGGTGGCGCCTCCGCCTCCGGTGAGGTCACCGCCGACGCCATCGAGACGGCCGACGTCGACGAGACCGTCGCCGACGACGCCGAGGTCGAGACCACGGACGACGCGGTCGCCGATGACACGGTCGCCGTCGACCCGGTCGCTGCCGACGACACCACCGAGGTCGTGGCCGCCGACGCCGAGACCCCGGGCGACGCCGGGGACACGGACGGGCCCAGGTGAGCGAGCAGCCGGGCGCGGGCGGCGACGCCGGCGCTGCCGGGGTCTCCGCCGGCGGCGGTGACCAGGGCGCGACCTTCGCGGGCGAGACCACCGGGCCCGGCGGCGACACCTCGCCGGCCGTCACCGGCGGCGACGTCGACCCCGAGGCGCAGCAGATCGTCACCGATCTCTACAACCCCGACGGGGACCGCCAGGACGACGGGAACGTGACCCCGCAGCCGCGCGCGGAGAACCTGGCCGTGGTCGACGACCCGGCGCTGTCGCCGGACGTGGCCGCCGCGGCGGCCGCGGAGATCGAGGCCGCCGAGATCGGCGACGCCGCGAGCGCGGGCACCCACGCCCCCGGCGGCGAGTCGGCACCCGACCCCCAGTGATCTCCTGAACACCCAGCACCACCCCGACGAGCCCGCCCCCGACCCCGGGGGCGGGCTCGTCCGTCTCCGGCTGGCCGTCGCCTACGACGGGACGGACTTCTCCGGCTGGGCCCGGCAGCCCGGGCGCCGCACGGTGCAGGCCGAGCTCGAGGCCGCACTGGCCACCGTGCTGCGGATCCCGGTCGGGCTCACCGTCGCCGGCCGGACCGACGCCGGGGTGCACGCCACCGGCCAGGTCGCGCACGCCGACGTCCCGCGGGCGGCCTGGGAGGACCAGCGCGAGCGGCTGGTGCGCCGGCTGCGCGGGCTCCTGCCGGCCGACGTGGCCGTGCCCGCCGTGGAGGAGGCCCCGCCCGGCTTCGACGCCCGCTTCGGAGCGCTGGCGCGGCACTACGCCTACCGGCTCACCGACAGCGACGCCGGTCCGCCACCGCTGCGCCGCGCGGACACCGCCGGCTGGCCCCGTCGGCTCGATGCCGCCGCCATGGAGGCCGCCGCGCGCCTGCTGACCGGCCGGCACGACTTCGCCGCCTTCTGCCGCCGCCGTGAGGGGGCCACGACCATCCGCACGCTGCTGGAGCTCGCGGTGACCCGGGACGGCGACCTGGTGACCGTCACCACGTCCGCCGACGCGTTCTGCCACTCGATGGTGCGCAGCCTGGTCGGCGCGCTGATCGCCGTGGGGGAGGGCCGCCGGGCGCCGGAGTGGCCGGCCGGCCTGCTCGAGCGCCGGCAGCGGGCCGACGAGGTCGTCGTCGCGCCGCCGGGCGGGCTGACCCTCCTGCGGGTCGACTACCCGCCGGACGCCGACCTGGCCGCTCGCGCGCTGGTGACGCGCGCACTGCGCACCTAGGGGAGCGCGGCGACGGCGTCGGCGATCGGGGTGTCGCCGGAGACCAGCTCCACGACCTCGTCCGTCTTCCCCGCGTCGAGCAGGGCGAGCAGCACCGCGGCGACGTCGTCACGGGGGACCTCGCCGTACTCGACGCCGTGTTCGAGCCGCACGCGTCCGGTACCAGGCTCGTCGGTCAGGCCGCCCGGCCGCAGGATCACGACGTCGAGGGCCGTGCGCGGCAAGATGGTGTCCTCGGCGCGGAGCTTGGCCTGCAGGTACACGGCGAAGACCGGGTCCATGCCCCGCGGGGTGCCGTTCCGGGCCTGCTCGACGCCCATCGAGGACACCAGCAGGTAGGGGCGGACCCCGGCGCGCTCGGCGGCGTCGGCCAACAGGACGGCGGCGCCGTGGTCGACGGTGTGCTTGCGCGCCTCGCCGCTGCCCGGACCGGCGCCGGCCGCGAAGACCACCGCGTCGGCGCCGCGCACCACCTCGGCGACGTCGTCGACGGAGGCGGACTCCAGGTCCAGCACCGCGGGCGTGACGCCGTCGGCCTCGAGGTCGGCGGTGTGGTCGGGGTTGCGGACGATGCCGACCACGGTGTCCCCGCGTCCGGTGAGCAGCCGGCCGAGGCGGCGGGCGACCTGGCCGTGGGCTCCGGCGATGACGACGCGCATGCGCAGCCCCTACCCCTCGCCCGGACCGGTCACCCGCCGGCGGCGGCGCGGGCGCGGGCCAGGTCGGCGGGGGTGTCGCAGTCGGTCCAGGGGGGCGGCGTGCCCGGCTCGCGGGCGGGGGAGAACCGGGTGACCGACAGCCGGGCCAGCACCCGGCGCACCGGGACAGGACCGTCGGCACCGGTCAGCGCCGTCCGCAGCGCCGCGGTCCGCCAGACCCCCAGCAGGTACTGGTCGCGGCCGGTGTCGTCGACGACCAGGACGCCGTCGGCCGTGAGGCGCGCCCGCAGCTCGGCGACCAGCGCGGGCGTCACGAACGGCAGGTCGCCGGCGAGCACCGCGACGACGTCGGCGTCGACGACGGCCAGGCCCGCGCGCATGGCGGCGACCGGCCCGCCGCCGGGTGGCTGCTCGCGGACGACGCGGACACCCGCGGGCACCGGCTGCGGCGGTCCGACGACGACCCGCTGTGCTGCGTCGGCGACCGCGGCGAGCACCGTCTCGAGCATCGTGCGGCCGCCGACCTCGAGCTGCGGCTTGGCCCGCCCGCCCAGCCGGGCCGCCCGGCCACCGGCGAGCACCACCGCCGCGTAGGGCGCGAGCGGGTGCGGCGCGGTCACGGACGAACCGTAGGGGCCGGGCGTGGGTACCGTCGCTGATCGTGGGACGAGTCACCAGCCGCACCCCGGTGCTCCGCATCCGGGGGCCCGTGCGCACCACCCGACCCGACACGGTGGCCGCGGAGGAGCCGCTGGAGATCCGCCTGAACGGATCGCCGCTGGCGGTCACCATGCGCACGCCGGGCGCGGACTTCGACCTCGTGCACGGCTTCCTCGCCACCGAGGGCGTCATCGCGGACATCGAGGACGTCGCCGGGCTGCGCTACTGCAACAGCGTCGACGACGAGGGCCGCAACACCTACAACGTCGTCGACGTGGACCTGGCGCCGGGCGTGGAGCCGCCGGACACCGCGCTGGACCGCAACTTCCTCACCTCGAGCTCGTGCGGCGTCTGCGGCAAGGCGAGCATCGACGCGATCCGGACGCGCACCCGCCACGACGTGGCCGCCGACGCCACGCGCCTGGAGCTGGCCACCCTGCTGGCGCTGCCCGACCGGCTGCGCGCGGCGCAGGAGGTGTTCACCAAGACCGGCGGGCTGCACGCGGCCGGGCTGTTCACCGCCGACGGCGAGCTCGTGGCACTGCGCGAGGACGTCGGCCGGCACAACGCCGTGGACAAGGTGATCGGCGACGCGCTGCGCGCCGGCCGGCTGCCGCTGACCGGGCACGTGCTGATGGTCAGCGGCCGCGCGAGCTTCGAGCTCACCCAGAAGGCGGCGATGGCCGGCATCCCGGTGCTCGCCGCGGTGTCGGCGCCGTCGTCGCTGGCGGTGGAGCTGTCCGCCGACGTGGGCATCACGCTGGTCGGCTTCCTGCGCGGCGACGGCTGCAACGTCTACAGCCGGCAGGAGCGGATCGTCCTCGACGACTAGGGGGCCGGAGGCTCCCGCGATCGAGCGCCGGTGGGACTCAGGCCAAGCCGGGGACGGCACCTGGCCGTCTGCCCGAGGCGAGGCGCCCTGCGGGCGGTGGGAGGAGTGGGGGCCGGAGGCTCCCGCGATCGAGCGCCGGTGGGGCTCACGCCAGGCCGGGGACGGCACCTGGCCGCGGTGGAGGCCGGTAGGCCGACGATCGACTCAGTGGTCGCCGCCGCGGAGCTGGCTGACCACGTGCGGGAGCAGCGGGCCGAGGACCGCGAGACCGTCGCGCACCCCGCCGGTCGACCCGGGCAGGTTGACGATCAGCGTCCGCCCCGCCGTGCCGGCGATGCCGCGGGACAGCACCGAGGTCGGCACCTGCGGCTCGCCGTACCGCCGCACGGCCTCGGCCAGGCCGGGTGCCTCGCGCTCGACCACGGTCCGCGTGGCCTCGGGCGTGACGTCGGTGGGGGACAGGCCGGTGCCGCCGGTGGTCAGCACGACGTCGGCGCCCGACGCCACCGCCTCGCGGAGGACGGCGGCCAGCGCGTCGGCGTCGTCGGGACGCACGTGGGGGCCTTCGACGGCGAAGCCGAGCTCCCGCAGCCCCTCGGCGAGCGCCTGCCCGCTGCGGTCCTCGTAGACCCCGGCGGAGGCGCGGTTGGACGCGGTGACGACGACGGCGCGGGCGCCGGCCGGCAGCCCGCTCACCGCCGCCACTCGCCGCTCTTGCCGCCGGACTTGGCCAGCAGCCGCACGTCGGTGATCGAGGCGCGCGGGTCCACGGCCTTGACCATGTCGATGACGGTCAGCCCGGCGACGGCGACCGAGGTCAGTGCCTCCATCTCCACGCCGGTGCGGTCGGCGGTGCGGGCGGTGGCGGTGATCTCCACGGCGTCGTCGGTGACCTCGACGTCGACGGTGACGCCGTGCAGCGCGATCGGGTGGCACAGCGGCACCAGGTCCGGCGTCCGCTTGGCCCCGGCGATGCCGGCGATCCGCGCGACCGCCACGGCGTCGCCCTTGGGCACGCCCTCGCCGCGCAGCAGCGCCACCACCTCCGGGCTCACCAGCACCCGGCCGGCGGCGGTGGCCTCCCGGGCGGTGACCGGTTTGGCCGAGACGTCGACCATCCGGGCGGCGCCCCTCTCGTCGACGTGCGTGAGGCGGTCGGTCACTGCAGGGCTCCCTCGATCAGGACGACGTCGACCTCGGCGCCCGCGGGCAGCTCGGTGACGTCCTCGGGCACGACGACCAGGCAGTTGGCCCGGGCCAGGTGGGCGACCAGGTGCGAGCCGGGCCCGCCGACCTGGGAGACGCGGCCGGCGTCGTAGCGGCCGCGCAGGAACTGCCGCCGGCCCGCGGGGGAGCGCAGCGGCGCGGTGAGCAGCGCCGGCGCCCGCAGCCGGTCGGGCGAGGCGTGCCCCAGCGCCCGGCGCAGCGCCGGTCGGACGAAGACCTCGAAGGACACGAACGAGCTCACCGGGTTGCCCGGCAGCGTGACCACGGGGACGCCGTCGACGGTGCCGGCGCCCTGCGGCCCGCCCGGCTGCATGGCCACCTTGCCGAACTCGACGGTGCCCAGCGTCCGGAACGCGTCCTTGACCACCTCGTAGGCGCCCGCGCTCACCCCGCCGCTGGTGACCAGCAGGTCGGCGTCTGCGAGCTCGCTGCGCACCGTGGTCAGGAACTGGTCGACATCGTCGGGGACGAAGTGCAGCCGCCGCGCGGTGCCGCCGGCGTCCTCGACGGCGGCGCACAGCAGCAGCGAGTTGGACTCGTAGACCTGCCCGGGCAGCAGCGGCTCGCCCGGCTCGACCAGCTCGCTGCCGGTGGACAGCACGAGCACCCGAGGACGGCGGCGGACCCACAGCGTGCGCGCGCCGACGGCGGCGGCCAACCCCAGCTGTGCGGCGCCGAGCGGGCTGCCGGCCTCCAGCGCCACCGTCCCGGCCGTGATGTCCTCCCCGGTGCGGCGCAGGTGGGTGCCGGCGGCCGGGGCGTCGCGGATCTCGACGACGTCGGTCGCGGCGTCGGTGAGCTCCACCGGCACGACGACGTCGGCGCCCGGCGGCAGCAGCCCGCCGGTCATGATCCGCTGCACGGTGCCCGCGGCGAGGGGGGCGACCTCGGTCCGGCCGGCCGGGATGTCGTCGGCGACCGGCAGCCGGACGGGGAGGGCGGCGAGGTCGGCCGAGCGCGCGGCGTACCCGTCCATGGCCGAGTTGTCGTGGCCGGGCAGCGGCACGCCGGCCGCGACGTCGCGGGCGAGCACGCGGCCGTGCGCCGCGGCCACCGGCACCTCCTCCTCGCCGAGCGGGGCGAGCAGGGCGGCGACCGCCGCCTGGTGTTCCTCGACCGTGCGCACCCGGCCATCCTGGCGGATGCGCCCCGGCGCGGCTGGCGCGCGTCCGGGTCGCCCGCGACAGCGCACCCGGGGCATAGGAAGCTGTCCCCGCGTCCGCACGTGCAGAACGTGCGGAGAGCCTCCTGTGCCGCCGACCCGAGAGGAACCGCGCACGTGCCCGAGTACGAGCGGATGCTGGCCGCCAACGAGGAGTGGGCCCGGGACTTCCAGGGCGGCCTGCCCGTGGCCCCGGCACGGAAGGTCGCCGTCGTCGCCTGCATGGACTCCCGCATGCCGCTGTTCCCGCTGCTGGGTCTCGCGGTGGGCGACGCCCACGTCATCCGGAACGCCGGCGGGGTCGTCACCGAGGACACCATCCGCTCGCTGACGATCTCCCAGCACGTGCTCGGCACCCGCGAGATCGTGCTGGTGCACCACACCGACTGCGGCCTGCAGAAGACCGACGACGCCTCCTTCGCCGACCTGGTCGAGCAGGCCACCGGCGCCCGGCCGCCGTGGCCGGCGCGCACCTTCACCGACGCCGACGAGGACGTCCGCGAGTCGATCCGGCTGCTGCGGGAGAGCCCGTACCTGGTGTCCAAGGACATCTGCGGCACCGTCTACGACGTCGAGACCGGACGGCTCCACCGGGTGGATCCCGACGCAGGTGCGTGACCTGCGCCGACACCCCTCCTAGGCTGCCCGCTCGTGACGGGGATGCGTGGTCGGCGGGCGGGGGGCGTGGCAGCCGCCGTGGCGGCGGGGGTGCTGCTGGCGGGGTGCACGAGCACGGTGAGCGGGACGGCGACGCCGCTGGCCAGTGCCGCGCCCACCACCAGCGAGTCGGCGGCCCCCACCACCCCGTCGGAGCCGCCGATCGACGTCACGCCCGCCCCGGAGCCGACCGTGGGCACCCTGCTGGAGTCGCACCGGATCGCGTCGGTGACCTCCCTGGTACAGGTCACCTTCCCGAGCCGGACCGAGACCTGCTTCCCGTCGGGCCCGTGGAGTGACTCCGGCGCCCTCGACGCGGCCTACTTCGGCAACGGGACCGCCGGGCCGATCCTCGACCGCTGGGGCTTCGTCACCGCGTGGGGCCAGTGCAACAGCGACCCCGCCGACGGCCGCGGCACGCTGACGATGGTGGCCGAGCTGTCCGACCCCGAGTCGGCCGCGCGGGCCGCCCAGGAGCTCGCCGACGACCAGGCGACCGGCGGCTACGAGCCGGCGCAGGTGCCCGGGCTCGACGGCGCGGTGCTGCTGCAGGGAAGCGGTGGCGAGGACGTCGTCCAGGCGTTCGTGCCGGTCGGCCGGATGCTGGCCTACGCCTACCACACCGCCGGCTCCGGCCAGGGCCTCGAGGAGGTCGGCCGGCTGATGGCCGACCAGGTGCCGCTGCTGCAGTCGTTCCAGCCCACCCCGCAGGACCAGGTGCCCTCGCTGCCCACCGACCCCGACGGCCTGCAGCAGCTGACCCTCGACCCGCCGGGGGACTTCACCGACTTCTCCGGCCCCTACGACCTCGAGGGCTACCTGCGGCTGGCCATCGACCCGTTCCGCGAGCGCGACCTGCTCACCGCCAACGGGTTCACCGGCTTCTACTCCAAGCAGTCCGAGGAGGCCGACCTCAGCTACGCCGTCGCGCTCTACGCCTTCCCCTCGTCGACGGAGACGAACACCGTCTACACGGCCTTCGCCCAGCTCGAGGACGCCGAGTTCGGCGGCACCGCGTTCCAGCTGCCCTCCATCCCCGACGCCCCGTGCTTCTGGTTCGAGTCGGGGGAGAGCTACTACCAGCGCTGCTACGTCGGCTACGGCAGCCACCTCGCCAGCGTGGACGTCCTCGGCCTCGGCGCCCCCGACGACGTCGCGGCGATGGACCGCCTGCTGCCCGCGCAGCGCGACCTCATCGACGGTTGAAGGACCCCGCCCTCCTCACGCCTCGCACGCTCGGGGTGAGCCTCTGGACGGGGCCGTTCCCGCCGGTCGCCTGCTGGTATCGTCGTCGGCTGGTGCGCGGCCGCCGGCTGGTGCGCGCGCGCCGTCCCGTCTCCCGTGCTCGGTGAGGCGATCCCACCAGCCGCCCCGACGACGACGGAGGACACGAGCGCCGTGCGCACGTACACCCCCAAGCCCGGCGAGATCGCGCGGGACTGGCACGTCATCGACGCCACCGACGTGGTGCTCGGTCGACTCGCCAGCCAGATCGCGATCCTGCTGCGCGGCAAGCACAAGCCCCAGTTCGCGCCCCACGTCGACGTCGGTGACTTCGTCGTCGTCGTGAACGCGAACAAGATCGCGCTGACCGGTTCCAAGCGCGACCAGAAGACCGCCTACCGCCACTCCGGCTACCCGGGCGGTCTGCGCGCCATCAACGTCGGCGACCAGCTGCGCACCCATCCCGACCGCGTCGTCGAGCGTGCCGTCAAGGGGATGCTGCCGCACAACAGCCTCGGCCGGCAGATGGCGAAGAAGCTGAAGGTGTACGCGGGGCCCGAGCACCCGCACTCCGCGCAGCAGCCCCAGACCTTCGAGATCAAGCAGGTGGCCCAGTGACCTCGCCCATGACCGCGGCGCCGACCGTGACCGACGCCGACGGGCGTCCCGTCCAGACCGTCGGCCGGCGCAAGGAGGCCATCGTCCGCGTGCGGCTCGTGCCCGGCAGCGGGCAGTTCCGCCTCAACGGCCGGACCCTCGAGCAGTACTTCCCCAACAAGGTCCACCAGCAGCTCGTCCGCGAGCCGTTCGTGATCCTGGAGAAGGGCGAGCAGTACGACGTCATCGGCATCCTGCACGGCGGCGGCGTCAGCGGTCAGGCCGGCGCGCTGCGCCTGGCCATCGCCCGCGCCCTCATCCAGGTCGAGGCCGACGACCGTCCGGCCCTGAAGAAGGCCGGCTTCCTCACCCGTGACGCGCGCGTCACCGAGCGCAAGAAGTACGGGCTCAAGAAGGCCCGCAAGGCGCCTCAGTACTCGAAGCGCTGACCGGCACCGCCGTGGGTCGCCTCTTCGGGACCGACGGCGTCCGGGGTCGGGCCAATGCCGACCTCACGCCGGAGCTGGCCCTGTCGGTGGCCCGTGCGGCCGCCACCGTGCTCGCCGGCCGCGACGGGACCTCGCGTCCCGTCGCGGTCGTCGGCCGTGACCCCCGCGCCAGCGGGGAGATGCTCGAGGCCGCCGTCGTGGCGGGCCTGGCGAGCGCAGGCGCCGAGGTGCTCCGCGTGGGTGTGCTGCCCACGCCGGCCGTCGCCTTCCTCACCGCCGAGACCGGCGCCGACCTCGGCGTCATGATCTCGGCCAGCCACAACCCGATGCCCGACAACGGCATCAAGCTGTTCAGCCGCGGCGGCCACAAGCTGCCCGACGCGGTCGAGGCGGCGATCGAGTCGGCCGTCGCCACCTCCCGCCGCAGCACCGACGGCATCCGCCCCACCGCCGGCGACATCGGCCGGGTCCGCGACCTGACCGACGGCGCCGCGGACTACGCCGCGCACCTGCTGTCCACGGTGCCGGCGCCCGTGTCCGGGCTGCGTCTCGTCGTCGACTGCGCGCACGGCGCCGCCGCCACGGTCGCCCCCGAGGTGTACCGCCGCGCCGGCGCGGAGGTCACCGTCATCGGTGGCGAGCCCGACGGATGGAACATCAACGACGGCATCGGCTCCACCCACCTCGGCCCGCTCACCGAGGCCGTCAGGGACACCGGCGCCGACCTCGGCATCGCCCACGACGGCGACGCCGACCGGTGCCTGGCGGTCACCGCCGACGGCCGGGTCGTCGACGGCGACGCGATCCTCGCCGTGTGCGCGCTCGGCCTCAAGGAGCGCGGCGAGCTCCGGCAGGACACCGTCGTCGCGACGGTGATGAGCAACCTGGGCTTCCACCACACGATGCGCGACGCCGGCATCGCGGTGCAGACCACCGCCGTGGGCGACCGCTACGTGCTCGAGGCGCTGCGCGCCCGCGGGCTGTCCCTCGGCGGGGAGCAGAGCGGCCACCTGGTCTTCCTCGACCACGCCACCACCGGTGACGGGACGCTCACCGGGCTGTCGCTGCTGTCCCGCATGGCCGCCACGGGCGCCTCGCTGGCCGAGCTGGCCTCGGTGGTGAAGCGGCTGCCGCAGACGCTGGTCAACGTGCCGGTCCGCGACCGCATCCGGGTCGTGGAGAGCGACGCGGTGGCCGGTGCGGTCAACGCCGCCGAGGAGGAGCTCGGCGACGAGGGCCGGGTGCTGCTGCGCCCGTCGGGCACCGAGCAGCTGGTGCGGGTGATGGTCGAGGCGCCCACGCAGGAGCTCGCCGACGACATCGCCCAACGCCTGGCCGCCGTCGTGGCCGCCGTCGACTGAGCCCTGCGGCCCTGGACCGGGGCGCCGCTCCGGACGTCGCTCGCGGAGTCCACGCGGCCGCGACCGGTGCTCGAGACCCTGCTGCCGGTCCGCCGGCACCTGCCCGCCGAGGACGTGACCGCCGCCCCGGTGCCCGGCGACACGCGGACGTGCTGCGCCTCCGAGGGCGGGGCGAGCCACTGGTCGGTGGAGACCGGGTACGGACTCGTCCGGGACGCCGTGCCCCGCTCCCGCCCGGTCACCGTCTGGTCCTGACGCGGCGTCGGTCCGACGCGTGGCGGCCGGGGGCCGGCGGGTGTGCTGTGACGGGTGGTGCGGACCGGCCGTGTCCCGTGCCCGATAGGACGGATCGGTCCGCCTCCGCCGGTACCCTCTGTCCACATGTGCGGCATCGTGGGTTACGTCGGTCCCCAGAACGCCCTGGACGTCGTCCTGGAGGGCCTGCGCCGACTCGAGTACCGCGGATACGACTCCGCGGGTGTGGCCGTCCGGGTGGGCGGCGCCGACTCGGGTGAGCTGACCTCGGCCAAGAAGGCGGGCAAGCTGGCCAACCTGGAGAAGGCCCTGGCCGACTCCCCGCTACCCGAGGCGACGCTGGGCATCGGCCACACCCGGTGGGCCACCCACGGCGGCCCCACCGACCGCAATGCCCACCCGCACCTGTCCGCCGACGGCCGGGTCGCCGTCATCCACAACGGGATCATCGAGAACTTCGCCGCGCTGCGGGCCGAGTGCGAGGCCTCGGGTGTCGAGATGGTCTCCGAGACCGACACCGAGGTCGTCGCCCACCTGCTGGCCGCCGCCTACGAGGAGCAGCCCGAGGGCCCCGGCCGCTTCGCCGAGGCGATGCGCGCGGTGAGCCGCCGGCTGGAGGGGGCCTTCACCCTCGTCGCGGCGCACGCGGACCAGCCCGACACGCTGGTCGCCTCCCGCCGCAACAGCCCGCTGGTGGTCGGCGTCGGCGACGGCGAGTACTTCCTCGGCTCCGACGTCGCGGCGTTCATCGCCCACACCCGCGAGGCCCGCGAGCTCGGCCAGGACCAGGTCGTCGAGATCGACCGCGCCCGCGGCCTGACCGTCACCGACTTCGACGGCGCCCCGGTCGAGCCGGTCGCCTACACCGTCGACTGGGACGCCGCGGCCGCCGAGAAGGGCGGTCACGACTGGTTCATGCTCAAGGAGATCGCCGAGCAGCCGCAGGCGGTCGCCGACACCCTGCTCGGCCGCCTCGGCGAGGACGGCGAGCTGATCCTCGACGAGGTGCGGCTGTCGGACCAGGAACTGCGCGACATCGACAAGATCTTCGTCGTCTCCTGCGGCACCTCGTACCACGCCGGGCTGATCGCCAAGTACGCCATCGAGCACTGGACCCGCATCCCGGTCGAGGTCGAGGTGGCCAGCGAGTTCCGCTACCGCGACCCGGTGCTCGACCGCTCCACCCTCGTCGTCGTCATCAGCCAGTCCGGCGAGACGATGGACACCCTCATGGCGCTGCGCCACGCCAAGGAGCAGAAGGCGCGCGTGCTGGCCATCTGCAACGTCAACGGGTCGACCATCCCGCGCGAGTCCGACGCCGTCCTGTACACCCACGCCGGCCCGGAGATCGCCGTCGCCTCGACCAAGAGCTTCCTGGCGCAGATCGTCGCCTGCTACCTCGTCGGCCTGTTCCTCGCCCAGATCCGCGGCATCAAGTACACCGACGAGGTCGCCGCGATCGTCCACGAGCTGCAGCGGCTGCCCGAGGCCGTCGGGCAGGTGCTGACCCAGATGGAGCCGGTGCGCGAGCTCGGCCGGTCGCTGGCCGACGCCGACACGATCCTGTTCCTCGGTCGCCACGTGGGCTTCCCGGTGGCGCTGGAGGGCGCGCTCAAGCTCAAGGAGCTCGCCTACATCCACGCCGAGGGTTTCGCCGCCGGCGAGCTCAAGCACGGCCCGATCGCGGTCATCGACCAGGGCACCCCGGTGGTGGTCATCGCGCCGTCGCCGCGCGGGCGCAGCCTGCTGCACGGGAAGGTCGTCTCCAACATCCAGGAGATCCGGGCCCGCGGCGCGCGCACCATCATCATCGCCGAGGAGGGCGACGAGGCCGTCGTCCCCTACGCCGACCACCTGATCCGGGTGCCGCGCACGCCGACCCTGCTCGCCCCGGTCGTCACCACGGTGCCGCTGCAGATCCTCGCGTGCGAGATCGCCGACACCCGCGGGTTCGACGTCGACCAGCCGCGCAACCTGGCCAAGAGCGTCACCGTCGAGTGAAGGGCCCCTCTGCCCCTCACCGCTCGTGAGCTCGCGGCGGGACCCTGCAGAGGGGCCGAACGGCACGTCACCAGGCAGACTGACCGGGTGATCGTGGGGGTCGGGATCGACGTGGTCCCGGTGGCCCGTTTCGCCGAGTCGCTGGAGCGCACCCCCGGGCTGCGCGACCGGCTGTTCACCGCCGACGAGCAGACGACGCCGTCCGGCGGCGCCCGCACCGCGGAGTCGCTGGCCGCACGCTTCGCCGCCAAGGAGGCCGTGGCCAAGACGCTCGGCGCTCCCGGCGCGCTGCGCTGGCACGACGCCGAGGTCACCGTCGGCGAGCACGGCCGCCCGCACCTCGCCGTGCGCGGCAGCGTGGCGCAGCGGGCGGCCGACCTCGGCATCACCAGCTGGCACCTCTCGCTCAGCCACGACGGCGGCATCGCCTCCGCGGTGGTCGTCGCCGAGGGGGGCGACCGGTGATCGGCCTGTCCACGGTCGCGGACGTCCGCGCCGCCGAGGACGTGCTGCTGGCGCGCACCCCTGAGGGCGCCCTCATGCAGCGGGCGGCCACCGGCCTGGCCACCGTCTGCCTGCGGCTGCTCGGCCGGGCCCACGGCACGCGGGTCACCGCGCTGGTCGGCGGCGGCAACAACGGCGGCGACGCGCTCTTCGCCGGCGCGCACCTCGCCGCCCGCGGCGCCCGGGTCACCGCCGTCCTGCTCGACCCCGGGCGCGCGCACCCCGCCGGGCTCGCCGCGCTGCGCCGCGCCGGCGGGCGGGTCACCGGCCCCGGCGACCCCGACGGGCTCGACCGCGCCGACCTCGTCCTCGACGGGATCGCCGGCATCGGCGGCCGCGGCGGGCTGCGCCCCGAGGCGGCGCGGCTGGCCGAACGCGCGGCCACCGGCCCGGGCATCCCGGTGGCCGTCGACGTCCCGAGCGGGGTGGACGCCGACACCGGCGCGGTCGAGGGCACGGCGTTCCCCGCCGTCCACACGGTGACCTTCGGCGCGGTCAAGCCCGGCCTGGTCGTCGGGGAGGGGCGCGGGTACGCCGGCACCGTCCACCTGGTCGACATCGGCCTGGGCCCGCACCTGGCCCGGCCGCGGGCGTACCAGCTCACCGACGACGACGTCGCCGCGCACCTCGAGCCGCCCGGCGACGGCGACGACAAGTACTCCCGCGGTGTGGTCGGCATCGTCGCGGGCTCGGCCACCTACCCCGGTGCCGCCGTGCTGTGCACCGGGGCCGCGCTGCGCACCCGCGCCGGCCTGGTCCGCTACGCCGGGACCGCCGCCGACGGCGTGCGCGCCTCCTGGCCCGAGGCGATCGTCACCGACGCCCGCCCCGGCGACGCCGGCCGCGTGCAGGCCTGGGTGGTCGGCCCCGGCACGGGCACCGACGACGACGCCCGCAGCGTGCTGGCCGAGGTGCTGGCCACCGACCTGCCCGTGGTGGTCGACGCCGACGCGCTCACGATGGCCGCCCGCGAGCCCGACCTCGTGCGGCGGCGCAGCGCACCCACCGTGCTCACCCCGCACGACCGCGAGTTCGCGCGGTTCGGCGCCGAGGTGGGTGCCGACCGCATCGGCAGCGCCCGGCGGCTGGCCGCCGACCTGGGCGCCGTCGTGCTGCTCAAGGGCAACGCCACCGTCGTCGCCGACCCCGACGGCACGGCGTTCGTGAACGCCACCGGCACCACCGACCTGGCCACCGCCGGCACCGGCGACGTCCTCTCGGGGATCCTCGGCGCCCTGCTCGCCACCGGCACCCCGCCCGCGGAGACGGCCGCGGCGGCCGCCCACCTGCACGGCCGCGCGGGGCAGGCCGCCGGCGAGTCGGGGCCGCTGATCGCCGGCGACCTGGTGAGGCGGCTCTCCCCGACGGTGGGCCGGGTGCGCGGCCTCGGCCTGCGAGACTCGGGAGCGTGAGCGAACCCCGGGCCGAGGTGGTCGTCGACCTCGACGCGATCGCGGCGAACACCGCCGTGCTGCGCGAGCGGGTCGGCCGGCCGCTCATGGCGGTGGTCAAGGCCGACGGCTACGGGCACGGGCTGGTGCCCGCCGCCCGCGCGGTCCTCGCGGGCGGCGCCGACGCACTCGGGGTCGCCGTCCTCGAGGAGGCGCTCGCGCTGCGCGCCGCCGGGGTGACGGCGCCGCTGCTGGCCTGGCTGCACGCGCCCGGCACCGACTTCGCGCCCGCGCTGGCCGCCGACGTCGAGGTGTCCGCCAACGCGGAGTGGGGCCTCGCCGAGGTGGTCGCCGCCGCCCGCGCCACCGGCCGGACCGCGCGGCTGCACCTGTGCGCCGACACCGGCCTGTCCCGCGAGGGCGCCACGACCGCCGACTGGCCGGGCCTGGTCGCTGCGGCGGCCCGCGCGCAGGCCGACGGGGAGGTCGAGGTGGTCGGGCTGTGGAGCCACATGGCCTACGCCGACGCCCCCACCCACCCGACGATCGGCGCGCAGGTGCGGGTCTTCGAGGAGGCCGTGGGGATCGCCGACGACGCCGGGCTGCACGGCCGCCGCCACCTGGCCAACTCCGCGGCCACCGTGGCCCTGCCGGACACCTGGTACGACATGGTCCGCCCCGGGATCGCCCTGTACGGCCTCGACCCGCTCGGTGGCGACGCGAGCGCCCACGGGCTGACGCCGGCGATGACCGTGCGCGCGCGGGTGGCGCTGACCAAGCGGGTGCCCGCGGGCGCCGGCGTCTCCTACGGCCACACCTACACGACCGACGCCGGGACCACGCTGGCGCTGGTGCCGGTCGGGTACGCCGACGGCGTGCCGCGGGCGGCGGGCAACCGCGCGCCGGTCCTCGCCGGCGGCGCGCAGCGCACCATCGCCGGGCGGGTGTGCATGGACCAGTTCGTCCTCGACGTCGGCGACGCGGCCGTGGCGCCGGGCGACGAGGTGGTCCTGTGGGGCCCCGGCGACCGCGGCGAGCCGACCGCGCAGCAGTGGGCCGACGCGGTCGACACCATCCACTACGAGCTGGTGACCCGGGTCGGCGGGCGCTTCACGCGCCGCCACGTCGGGTCCGCGGGGGCGATCTGATGGCACGCAGCAAGGGGCCAGCGCGCTCGGGCGTGACCGGGGCGCTGGAGCGGCACCCGGGGGTCGGGGTCGCCGGCGCCGTCGTCGGCCTGGCGGCGGCCACCACCGCCGTCGGCGTGGCCGTGGCCCGGATCGCCACGCGCCGGGTGCGCGCCGACCGGGTCAGCCCGACGGGCGCGCTGCCCGAGGGGGCCAGCGACGCCGAGCTGCGCGAGGACGACCCGCTCGGCGCCGCGTCGCGCCGGGCCGACCGCACCGCCCTCGTCCAGGCCGAGGACGGGGTGCTGCTGGCGGTCGAGGAGGTCGGCCCGCTCGACGCGCCGCTGACCGTCGTCTTCGTCCACGGCTACACGCTGTCGATGGCGTCGTGGACCTACCAGCGGCGCTCGCTGGGCGCAGAGCTGGCCACCGCCAACGGGCACCGCCCCGAGGCCCGGCTGGTGTTCTACGACCACCGCGGCCACGGGTCCTCCTCGCGCGGCCCGGCCGAGCACTCGACGATCGAGCAGCTCGCCCACGACCTCCGCACCGTGCTCGACGCGCGCGTCCCCGAGGGGCCGGTCGTGCTGGTCGGGCACTCGATGGGCGGCATGACGGTCATGGGCCTGGCCGACGTCGCCCCGGAGCTGTTCGGCACGAAGGTCCTCGGCGTCGCGCTGGTGTCCACGTCGAGCGGCAACCTCGCCGACCTCAGCTTCGGCATGCCCGAGTTCCTCACCCGCGTGCGCGCCGCGGTGCTGCCGATCGCCGCGTTCACCATGCGCCGTCGCCCGGCGATCGCCGAGCGCACCCGCCGGCTGGCCGCCGACGTCGTCTCGGCCGTCACCCGCTCGCTGTCCTTCGCCTCCACCGACGTCGACCCGCGCCTGGGCCGCTACGTGGACTCGATGATCGGCGGCACCCCGGTCGACGTGATCGCGGAGTTCTACCCGGCGCTGGCCGGCCTCGACGAGACCGGCGCGCTGCAGCCGTTGCGGGGCGTCCCGACGCTGGTGCTCACCGGCGACGAGGACCGGATGATCCCCAAGGAGCACAGCGACACCCTCGTGGAGCTGCTCGGTGGCGAGGGGCCGATGGTCGAGTACGTCGTCGTCCCGCGCGCCGGCCACCTGGTGACGCTGGAGCGGCCCGAGGAGGTCACCCGCGCGCTGGCGGGCCTGCTCCGCCGGGTCGTCGCCACGACCGCGCGCGTCCGCGACTGAGGCTCAGCCCCGGGCGTCGACCGACCGGCCGAGCAGCTCGTCGCGGGTCCGCTGCGCGGCGTCGCAGCCGTCGGCGAAGGACAGCACCCACGGCGAGACGCCGCTGTCCGGGAGCACCGGCCGCCGCGGCGGCTCCAGGACCGCCGCGCGCAGCGCCGGGTCGGCGAGCTGCCCCGGCCCCAGGAGCGCGGCGTGCAGCACCGGACCGACGTCGGCGGCCCTCGCGCGCTCGAGCACCCGGCGGCCGGCCGCGGTGGGGCCGAGGAACCGGCCCAGCAGGCGCTCGGCGCGCAGCCGCCGGACCATCCCGGCGATCCGCTCGTCGGCCTCGGCCCGCCAGTGCACCGTCTCCACCGAGCGCCGGCCGCGAGCACCGACGGCGTCGAGGACCGCGGCCTCGACCGGGTGGCGACGCCGCGCCTCGACCACCTGCAGCTCCCCGGGGGCGACCGCGCGGACCCGGCCGGTGACCAGCAGCGCCACCAGCGCGGTGTCGACCACCCGGTGCGGGCCTCCCGCGAGGCAGGCGACGTCGTACACGTCCGGCTGCGTCATGGCGGCTCCTCCCGGTCGCGGGATCCCGGGTCAACGGTGACAGGCGGCGGGGGAGGAGGGAAGCCCGGAGGCCGCTCGTGATCGGCCGCCGTAGGGTCGGCGCGTGGCCGCTCCCCGTCCGCCCCGGTCCGACGCCACGGCCGAGGAGGTCGCCCGCACCGCCGCCGCGGCCGCGGACTGGCCGGCGCTCGCCGCGGCCGCGACGCCGTGCGTCGCCTGCCCCGAGCTGGCCGCCACCCGGCAGCACGTGGTCGTCGGGGACCCCCCGCGCCGGGGCCGGGCGCGGTTCGCGCTGATCGGCGAGGCGCCCGGCGCGAACGAGGACGACACCGGCCGGCCCTTCGTGGGGAAGTCGGGGCAGCTGCTGGACCTGCTGCTCGCCGAGGCCGGCCTGGACCGCGCCGAGGCCGCGGTGCTCAACGTCGTGAAGTGCCGGCCCCCGGGCAACCGCACCCCCAAGACGCCGGAGGTGGCCCGCTGCAGCGGCTGGCTGCGCCGCCAGCTGGAGCTGCTCGACCCGCCCGTCGTCGTCGCGCTGGGGCTGTCCTCGGCCAAGTGGTTCCTCGGGCCGCGGACGAAGCTCGCCGAGGTTCGCGGCCGGCCGCACGACGTCGGCGGCCGGGCGGTCTGGGCCACCTACCACCCGTCGGCGGCCATCCGGTTCGGCCCGGCCGGGGCGCCGCGGGCCGGGCTGCTGGAGGACCTGACGTCGGTGGCGCGGAGCCTGGCGCCGTGAGGCGCGAGCACCTGCTGCCCACGGTCGACGACACCCGGGCGCTGGGTGCGGCGCTGGCGGACGTCGTCGCGCCGGGGGACCTGGTCGTCCTCACCGGCCCGCTGGGTGCGGGCAAGACCGCGCTGACCCAGGGCCTCGGCGCGGCGCTCGGCGTCGGCGAGCCGGTGACCTCGCCGACGTTCGTCATCGCCCGCGTGCACCGCGGCGGGCGGCTGCCGCTGGTGCACGTGGACGCCTACCGGCTCGGCAGCGTCGCCGACGTGGACGACCTGGACCTCGACGCCTCGACCGAGGAGTCGGTGACCGTGGTCGAGTGGGGGGCCGGGCTGGTCGAGCGGCTGGCCGACGAGCACCTGGAGGTGCGGCTCGACCGCCGCGACGACGACGTCCGCACGGCCGTGCTGGTGCCCCACGGAGCCGGCTGGGAGGCCCGGCTCGGCGGCTGAGCGGTCATCCCGCCCAGCGGACCTCGCCGTCGGCGACCTCCGCAGTGGATGTCAGCCCGCACCGCCGGGCCACCGCGGCCGAGGCGGCGTGGTCCGGGGAGATCCAGGCGCCGAACCGGGCGACGCCCTGCGCCCGCAGTCGGGCGACGACGGCGACGGCCGCCTCCGTGGCGAGCCCCCCGCCCTGACCGGCGGTGCCGACCACCCAGGCGAGGTCCGCGGTGAGGACGTCGCCGTCGCGGGTGAGCGTGGCCTGGACGAAGCCGGCGACGGCACCGGTGTCCCGCAGCCGCAGGACCCAGGTGAGCCAGCCCTGCGTCCCGTCGTGGGAGGCGCCGACGGCCTGTCGCGCGGACCGGGCCCGTTGCTCGTCGGGCGTCGGCGGGCTCCCGCCGGTGAACCGGTACAGCGCGGGGTCGGCGAGGACGGGGTGCAGGTCGTCGGCGTGCGCGACGGTCATCGGCTCGAGGCGCAGCCGCGGCGTCTCGACCAGGTCCGCGGCCGGCCAGCGCACGGTGCCAGGGTCGCACGGGACGCCGGACCGCTAGCGTCGCCAGTCGTGCCGCGCGTGGGAGTCCTGGCCCTGTCGCACCCGGTGTTCGCCGCGCTGGCCGACGGCGACCTCGCCGCTGCGAACGCCGCAGCCCCGGTGCCGCTGCCACCGGCCTTCGCCGATCCCGGCTGGGCGCCGGTCTGGCGGATGCGGGCGCAGCAGGTGGCCGACGACCCCGGCGTCGCCGCGTGGGTGACCGGCGTGGTGCAGGACGTGGACAGCGGGCAGGTGGTCGGCCGCGCCGGCTTCCACGGCCCGCCCGACGCCCGCGGCATGGTCGAGATCGGTTACGCCGTGCTGCCGGAGCACCGGCGCCGCGGCTACGCCCGCGCCGCCCTCGCGGTGCTGCTGGACCGGGCCCGCCGCGAGCCGGACGTCCGGGTGGTGCGCCTCTCGATCGCCCCGGACAACGCGGCCTCGCAGGCGGTGGCGCGGCCGTTCGGGTTCCGGGAGGTGGGCGAGCAGGTCGACGAGGTCGACGGCCTCGAGACCGTGTACGAGCTGGACGCGTGACCGTGCACCACGTCGTCGCGGGCCTGCTCGTCCGCGACGGCCGCGTCCTGCTGGGCCACCGGTCGCCCGGCCGCGGCTGGTACCCCGGCGTCTGGGATGTCGTCGGCGGCCACGTCGAGCCGGGGGAGGACGAGCGCACCGCCCTCCTCCGCGAGCTGCGCGAGGAGATCGGCGTCGAGGCGACCGAGGTGGACGACGAGCCGGTCCTGCGGGTGACCGACGGCGAGGTGGCGCTGACGGTGCACGTCGTGCGCGCCTGGCGCGGGGAGCCGCGCAACCTGCAGCCCGCCGAGCACGACGAGCTGCGGTGGGTCGGGGCGGCCGAGGTGGGCGACCTGGAGCTGGCGCACCCCTGTTACGCCGGCCTGGTCGAGCGGGTGGCCGGGCCCGCGGCGCGGCCGGACTGACCTCAGCCGGCGCGGTCGAGGACCGGGCGCAGCAGCGCGGCCAGCTCGGCCGGGTGCGAGAGGAACGGCGAGTGCCCGGACGGCAGGCGCAGCACCTCGCCGGCCCGCGAGGACATCGCCTCCTGAGCGAACACCGGGATGGCCTGGTCCTCCTCGCAGACGACGTACGTGCTCGGCGTGTGCCGCCACCCCGCGTTGGTCAGCGGCTGCTCGACCGACGCGCGGGACTGCAGGGCGATGCGCGCCACCGAGTCGCGGGTCAGCTCGTCCGGCACCCCGTTGTAGAAGACCCGCTCCGGGCCGACCACGCCGATCGCCTGCTCCTGGACGTCCCACCACGGCGGCGCCTGCCCGCCCACGGTGCCCAGCAGCGAGTCGCCGACGTCGAGCTGGAAGGCGCACAGGTAGACGAGGTGCGCGGCGCCGCTGTCCGCGGTGACCGCCTCGGTCACCACGGCGCCGCCGTACGAGTGGCCGACGACGACGACCGGCCCGTCCACCTCCTCGAGCGCGCCCCGCACGGCCGCGGCATCGGCGTACAGGTCGCCCAGGGCGGCCGGGTCGTCACCCACGCTGGGCAGGTCGACGGTGTGCACCCGGACGTCGTCGCCGAGGGCGTCCCGGAGCGGTCCCCAGCACCAGGAGCCGTGCCAGGCGCCGTGCACGAGCAGCAGGGATGCGGTCATCGGCGTCCTCGTCCTCGATCAGGTGGGCTGCGCGATCCTGCCCGACCGCACCGTCGTCCGACAACGCCGGACTAACCTGGCCGACCGTGCTCGTCCTCGCCCTCGACACCGCGACCCCCACGCTGGTCGCCGGGGTCGCCCGCCGGTCAGAGGGCGGGGACGTCGAGGTGCTCGCCGAGCGGGCGGTCCCCTCGGGCAACCGGCACGCCGAGCTGCTGGTCCCCGCCGTGCGGGAGGCGCTCGCCGAGGCCGGCCTGGCCCTCGCCGACGTCCACGCCGTCGTGGCCGGCCTCGGCCCCGGGCCGTTCACCGGCCTGCGGGTCGGCGTCGTCACCGCCGCGGCGCTCGCCGACGCGCGCGGCGTCCCCGCCGTCGGCGTCTGCTCGCTCGACGCGGTCGGCTCGGGGGCGCGCACCGTGGTCACCGACGCCCGCCGCAAGGAGGTCTACTGGGCTGCCTACGACGCCGACGGCGCACGGGTGGACGGCCCCGGTGTCGTCCGCCCGGAGGACGCCCGGCTGACCGGCCCGCTGGCCGGCGACCCGCGGTTCGCCGAGCGGCTCGGTTCGCCGGTCGAGCCGGCCGAGGTGACCACGGCCGGGCTGCTGCGCGCCGCGGCGACCCTGCTCGACGACCCGTCGTCCGCCGGTCCGCTGGTGCCGCTGTACCTGCGCCGGCCCGACGCCGTCCCGCCGACGTCGTTCAAGCCGGTGACGACGCCGTGACCGCCCGCCTGCGGCCGATGCGGCTGGCCGACCTCGACGCCGTGCTGGCGCTGGAGGACGAGCTCTTCGCGCCCGACACCTGGACCCGGGCGATGTACCGCGACGAGCTCGCCCGCACCGACACCCGGCACTACCTGGTCGCCGAGGACGAGGGGGCGGTCGTCGGGTACGCCGGGCTGATCGCCTACGACGACGAGGCGCACGTGGCCACCATCGGCGTCGCCACCGGCCGGCAGGGGGAGGGCATCGGCGCGCAGCTGCTCGACGCGCTGCTGGCCGAGGCCGACCGGCGCAGCCCCGTGGTGCTGCTCGAGGTGCGGGCCGACAACGAGCTGGCGCAGGGCCTCTACCGGCGGCGCGGGTTCACCGAGATCGGCCGGCGGCGCGGCTACTACCAGCCGAGCAACACCGACGCGGTCGTGATGAGGCGGGAGCAGATCCGATGAGCGGACGGGGAGTGGGCATCGCAGCGAGCCCTGCGCGCGAGGAGCGGAGCGACCGCGGGAGCGGACGGTGACGTCGAGCGAGCCGCTGGTCATCGGGTTCGAGACCTCGTGCGACGAGACCGGCGTCGGGATCGTCCGCGGGCACACGCTGCTCGCCGACGCGCTGGCGACGTCGATGGCCGAGCACGAGCGCTTCGGCGGCGTGGTGCCCGAGATCGCCTCGCGGGCGCACCTGGAGGCGATGGTCCCGACCGTGCACCGCGCCCTGGCCGAGGCCGGGGTGTCCGCGTCCGACGTCGACGCGGTCGCCGTCACCGCAGGCCCGGGGCTCACCGGCGCGCTGCTGGTCGGGCTGGCCGCCGCGAAGGCGTACGCGCTCGCGCTCGACAGGCCGCTGTACGGGGTCAACCACCTGGCCGCGCACGTCGCCGTCGACGAGCTGCAGCACGGCCCGCTGGCCGAGCCGTCGCTGGCGCTGCTGGTCTCCGGGGGGCACAGCTCGCTGCTGCTGGTGCCCGACCTCGCCCTGGAGGTGCGGTCCCTGGGCCGCACGATCGACGACGCCGCCGGGGAGGCCTTCGACAAGGTCGCCCGCGTGCTCGGCCTGCCGTTCCCCGGCGGCCCGCCGATCGACCGCGCCGCCCGCGAGGGAGACCCGTCGGCGGTCGACTTCCCCCGCGGGCTCACCGGCCCCCGCGACGCCCCCTACGACTTCAGCTTCTCCGGCCTGAAGACCGCCGTCGCGCGCTGGGTCGAGGCGCGGCGGAGGGCCGGTGAGCCGGTGCCGGTGACGGACGTCGCTGCGTCGTTCCAGGAGGCGGTCGCCGACGTGCTGACCGCCAAGGCGGTGCGCGCCTGCCGCGACCACGGCGTCGACCACCTGGTGCTCGGCGGGGGAGTGGCGGCCAACTCGCGGCTGCGGGCACTGGCCGAGGAGCGCTGCGCCGCGGCCGGGATCGTGCTGCGGGTGCCCAGCCCGCGGCTGTGCACCGACAACGGCGCGATGGTCGCCGCGCTCGGCTCGCGGCTGGTCACCGCCGGCGTCGCGCCGTCGGCCCCCGACCTCGGCGCCGACAGCTCCCTGCCGATCGACGTCGTCAGCCGATAGCGGCAGAGATGGTCATCTCTGCTGCCTAGCTGACGTCGTGGGCGGCGTCGCGGAGCTGCTCGCGGTCGACGCCGAGGGCCGACAGCGCCCGGGCAGCGGTGCCGCGCTCGAGGTCGCACACCGCGGCCACGACGTGCGCGCCGCGCAGCGGGGAGCGCGCCGCCTTGGCCGCCGCGACCGCCTCGCGGAAGACCTGCTGGGCCTGCGGTGTCGAGCGCATCGGCCCGGTGGCCGGGCCGCGCAGCGCGGGCTCGCCGGGGTCGGCCCCCACGCCGACCGAGGCGAGTGCCGCCGCGTGCGCGGCCTCGACGGCCGCGCGCAGCCGGTCCCGGTCGACCCCGACCCGCGCCAGGGCGGCGGACGCCGTGCCGTCGGGCAGCGCGGTGGCGGCCAGCAGCAGGTGCTCGGGCCCCGGTGTCCGCTCGCCACTGCTGCGCGCCTCGGCCTCCGCGCCGGTCAGCAGCGCCCGCACCGTGCGCAGGTCCCGTACCGCGGTGACGATCCCCATCACTCAGTCCTCTCCGGTCGGTGTCCGCGCCGCGCGCGGACCTCGGTGGCGAACCTCTTGTGCGCGGCCTGGGCGCTGATGCCCAGGGCCTCGCCGATCTGGGCCCACGTCCAGCCCCGGCCGACCGCCTCGGCCACCGCCTCCACCTCGAGCCGGCTCGCGAGCCGGCGCAGGGCGACGACGGCGGCGAGCGCCGCCTCCGGGTCCTCGGGACCCGGCACCGTCACCGGTCCGCCTGTCACGGGCATCAACCTAGGTTGATGACACCGGTTCCGTCAACCTGGGTTGATGGCGCACAGGAGGACGGTGGGAGCACCGGCCACGCGGGTGACCACGACGGTCGCCGTCCCCGCGCCCGGGCCGCGCAACTGCCGGGTGAGCGTCTCGGGCTCGATCGCCGAGCCGCGCTTCTTGACCACCACCCGGCCGATCCCGCGGTCCCGCAGCAGCGCCTTGAGCTTCTTGAGGTTGAACGGCAGCACCTCGTCGACGCGGTACGAGCTCACCCAGGGGCTCGCGGCCCGGTCGTCGGAGGTCAGGTAGGCGATCGTCGGGTCGACCAGCGTGGCACCGAGCTCCGCGGCCACCAGGGACACCAGTCCCGAGCGGATGACGGCGGGGTCGGGCTCGTGCAGCCAGGCGCGCACCGGGCCGGCGCCGGCCGGGCCGGGGTCGGCGTCGGCGGTCAGCTCGTGCGCCGTCCCGTCGCGGACGACGGTCGCCCGCCGCCACGTCGCCGACACCCCGCGGCCCCACAGCAGCGCCTCGACGATCGACCCGCGCACCGAGACCCACTCGGCCTCGACGCCCTCGGGGACGCGGTCGTGGTCCAGCCCCGGCGCCACCTTGACCACCGCACGCGGGACCCGGTCGAGCAGCCTGGTCACCGTCGACCACGGCGGCGACCAGCGGTCGGGGTCGAGCTGCCGCCGCCCGCCGGCCCGGCGGGCGGGGTCGAGGACGGCGGCACCGCACCCGGCCACCTCCCCGCCACGGGCGGCCGCCACCAGCTCGACGACGTCGCCGGCGACCACCCACACGTCGTCGTCCACCCCGAGGGCGGCCGCGTTGGCGGCGGTCAGCTCCCGGGCCACCGGGTCGCGGTCGACGGCGAGCACCCGCGCGCCGGCCCGGGTGAGGGCGACGGTGTCCGTGCCGGCCGCGCAGCCGAGGTCGGCGGCGGAGTCGGTGCCGTCAGCGAGCAGCCGGGCGGCGCGGCGGGCGGCGAGCTCGGGCCGGCCGGCCTGCTCGAGGGTGTCGGCGGTGAGGAACAGTCGGTCGGCGTCGGCGCCGAACACCGGCCGGGCGCGCTCGCGCAGCCGGGCCAGCTCCCACGCCGGGCCGGCCAGCTCCGGGCTCACCTCCGCGCGCAGCCGCGCCACCCCGGTCAGGACGTCGGCGCCCTCGGCGAGCAGTGCCGCCGCCCGCGCCGTGGCCGCGCTCCCCTCGGGGCCGCGGAGCAGCGCGAGCACGGCGGAGTCGGCGGGCTGGTCGGGCACGCGGTCAGCCTCCCGCAGACGGCGCTCCTCCGAACCGGCGACCCGGTTGAGCGGCTGGCACTCTCATGGGTAGAGTGCCAATCGACACGGGCAGGCGCCTGACCCCCGCGACGGCAGGCCCGGCCCCCGTGCCACAGCATGCGAAACCACCCGCCGTCCGATCCCGAAGGGGGCGTCACCTCGTGACGACCGCTACCAAGGTCAACATCAAGCCGCTCGAGGACCGCGTCGTCGTCCAGGCCAACGAGGCCGAGACCACCACCGCCTCCGGCCTGGTCATCCCGGACACCGCCAAGGAGAAGCCGCAGGAGGGCACGGTCATCGCCGTGGGCCCCGGCCGCGTCGACGACAACGGCAACCGCGTCCCGCTCGACGTCAACGTCGGCGACGTCGTCATCTACTCGAAGTACGGCGGCACCGAGGTCAAGTACGCCGGCGAGGAGTACCTCGTGCTCTCCGCCCGCGACCTGCTCGCCGTCGTGGAGAAGTAGAAGGACCCCCTGCCCCCCACGGCTCGCCCGCTCCCCGCGGGCCGCTGCAGGGGGCCGCACCACCTGCTCGAACCCGACCGCCCCGGCGACCCGAACTGACCGGGTCCCGGGGCGGTCGTCGTCCCACGCTGTTCTCCCCCTGATCGGAAGGGCCCCATGGCCAAGATCATCAAGTTCAACGAGGACGCCCGCCGCGCACTCGAGCGCGGCGTGGACAAGCTCGCCGACGCCGTCAAGGTCACCCTCGGCCCGCGCGGGCGCAACGTCGTCCTCGACAAGAAGTTCGGCGCCCCCACCATCACCAACGACGGCGTCACGATCGCCCGCGAGGTCGAGCTCGAGGACCCGTACGAGAACCTCGGCGCCCAGCTGGCCAAGAACGTCGCCACCAAGACCAACGACGTCGCCGGTGACGGCACCACCACCGCCACCGTGCTGGCCCAGGCCCTCGTCAAGGAGGGCATGCGCAACGTCGCCGCCGGCGCCAACCCCATGGAGCTCGGCCGCGGCATGCGCGCCGCCGCGGACGCCGTCAGCAAGGCCCTCGACGAGGTCGCCATCCCGGTCGACGACCAGGCGGCCATCGCCGGCGTCGCGACCATCTCGGCCCAGGACGCCGAGGTCGGTCAGCTGATCGGCGAGGCGATGGAGAAGGTCGGCAAGGACGGCGTCATCACCGTCGAGGAGAGCAACACCCTCTCCACCGAGCTCGACGTCACCGAGGGCCTGCAGTTCGACAAGGGCTACCTCTCGCCCTACTTCGTCACCGACCAGGAGGCGATGGAGGCCGTCCTCGAGGACACCCTCGTGCTGCTGGTGCAGGGCAAGGTCGGCTCGCTGGCCGACCTGCTGCCGCTGCTGGAGAAGGTGCTCGGCTCCGGCGCCCGCCCGCTGCTGATCGTGGCCGAGGACGTCGAGGGCGAGGCGCTGTCCACCCTCGTCGTCAACTCGATCCGCAAGACGATCCGCGTCGTCGCGGTCAAGTCGCCCTACTTCGGCGACCGCCGCAAGGCCTTCATGACCGACCTCGCCATCGTCACCGGCGGTCAGGTCGTCAGCGAGGACGTCGGCCTCAAGCTCGACCAGGTCGGCCTGGAGGTGCTCGGCACCGCCCGCCGCGTCACCGTCACCAAGGACACGACGACGGTCGTCGACGGCGGCGGCACGGCCGGCGCGATCTCCGACCGGGTCGCGCAGATCCGCCGCGAGATCGAGGACACCGACTCCGACTGGGACCGCGAGAAGCTGCAGGAGCGGCTGGCCAAGCTCGCCGGCGGCATCGGCGTCATCCGGGTCGGCGCGGCCACCGAGGTCGAGCTCAAGGAGCGCAAGCACCGCATCGAGGACGCCATCGCCGCCACCCGCGCCGCGGTGGATGAGGGCGTCGTCCCCGGTGGTGGCTCGGCGCTCGTGCACGCCGCCACCGCGATCGACGCGCTGGACCTGTCCGGCGACGAGCTGACCGGCGCCCGCGCCGTGCGGCGCGCGCTGGAGGCCCCGCTGGCCCGCATCGCCGACAACGCCGGCTTCGAGGGCCGCGTCGTCGTCAGCAGGGTCCGCGACCTCGGGGTGGGCAACGGCTTCAACGCCGCCACCGGCGAGTACGGCGACCTGGCCGCCGACGGCGTCATCGACCCGGTCAAGGTCACCAAGGCCGCGCTGGGCAACGCCGTGTCGATCGCCGCGATGATCCTCACCACCGACTCCGCCGTCGTCGAGGCGCCGGAGGAGGAGCACGACCACGCGGGGGCCGGGCACCACACCCACGGCCACTCGCACGGTCACGGCCACAGCCACTGAGGAGGACCCCGTCCTCCTCACGCCCCGCTCCGCGCGGCGTGAGCCTCCGGACGGGGCCTGACGAGCACCGAGGGCCGGTCCAGCTGCTGCTGGGCCGGCCCTCTGGTCGTCCGGGGGTCAGGGCGACGCGGACAGGGCGGCGGTCAGCCTGCGGAGCACGTCCCGGCAGTCGAGCAGCTCGCGGGCGGTGACCCCCGCCTCGGTCAGGACCCGGGCGCGGGCGGCGTCGCCCCGGGCGACGAGCGCCGTCAGCGCCTCGCGGCCGGCGCCGGTGAGGGCCAGCAGCGGGGCGGTGCGGTGGTCGGGGTTGTCGTGCCGGGCCACGAGGCCGTCGGCGACCAGGTCGTCGCCGACGCGCTGCACGGACTGGCGGGCCAGGCCCAGGCGCCGGGCCACGGTCGCCACGGTCGCCGGTCCGCCCGACAACACGCTCAGCACGTGCCAGCGGGCGGAGGTCTGGCCGGTGGTCGCGGCGATCGCCTCGCTGGTCCGGCGGGACGTGCCGGCCAGCTCGTAGACGTCGGCGACCAGCAGCCGGTACGCCTCCTGGACATCGGTCATGTTTGACAGCATACTGTCAAAGCGACAGGACGCTGACAGAAGGATGACCGCGATGCTGGCCGACGTCCTGCACGCCCCGGGGTCCGCGGATCCCGGGCCCGTGGCCCTGTTCGCCCGACTGGAGGGGAGCTGGCACCTGGCCTGGACCGGCCTCGAGCCGGACGGCCGCTGGTCGACCGCCGTGGGGGAGCTGCACGTCGGGCGGGTGCTGGGCGGCCGGGCGGTGCAGGACGTGTGGATCGTGCCCGGCCCGGGGGAGCCGGGCGCCGGCGTCCCCCCGCGCGCCTTCCACGGGACGACGGTCCGCTTCCCCGACCCCTCCGCGCCGGGCATCTGGCGCTCCACCTGGATGGACCCGGTCAACGGGCGGGTCCGCCGCTTCGTCGGCGGCCCCGACGGCGACGGGGGGATCGTGCTGCTCAGCGACGACGAGGACCCGTGGCTGCGGTGGCGGTTCACCGACCTGCGGCCCGACGGCTTCACCTGGTCGGCCGAGTCCTCCTGGGACGCCGGCGCCGGCTGGGTGCACGACGAGCGGATGACCGCCGAGCGCGTGTCCTGAGGCGCAGACGACGGGAGGGCCGGTCCAGCGACTGCTGGACCGGCCCTCCCGTCGTCTTCAGGGGGTGCTCAGACCCCCGCGGCGACGGCGGCGGGCTCCGCGGCGATCAGCCGGGCCCGCTCCTCCTCGCTCATGCCGCCCCACACGCCGTAGGGCTCCCGGACGCTCAGCGCGTGCTTCAGGCAGGCCTCGACGACCGGGCACTTGCCGCAGACGGCCTTGGCGGCGGCCTGGCGACGCGCACGGGCGGGGCCGCGCTCGCCGTCGGGGTGGAAGAACAGCGCGGTGCTCTCACCACGGCAGGAGCCGTGCAGCTGCCAGTCCCACACCTCGGCGACGGGCGTCGGGAGACGGCGGATGTCGGCCATGTCGGTCCTCCTCGGCTCAGTGCGAGCCGGAGGGGGCGGTCCGGTCGCAGGGAGCCGGTGCCCGAGGGTCACGGAGGTCAAACACACCGGGATCGAGCATTTTCCCGGTCCCCGTCTCCCTCCGCAGGGTGATCACGGGTGTTCCCCTCGGTCACTGCCGGTCATGGTGTCTTCCAGGCCGGTGCCGTTCCGGGTCTCGGGACGACCCGGGTGCCCTCCACGGCCGGGGGAGACGAGGAGCACAGCGTGATCGACGACAGGATGCGCGGCCCGGGCCACGGGGCCACGACCGTGTGGGTGTACGACGAGCGCCGTCGGGTCCGTGACGACGTCGCCGCCCGCCTGGTGGCCCTGCCCTTCGTGGGCCGGGTCGAGGTCGTCGGGGACGCCGCCGCCCTCGTGCAGCGCCTGGCCATCCGGCAGCCGGACGTGCTGCTGGTCGGCACGCAGCGCGCCGTGGACACCGGTCTCACCATGGCCAGCCAGGTCATCCGGAACCACCCCGGCATCCCGGTGCTGGTGCTCGGTGCGCCCGACGACGCCGAGACGGTGCGCGCCGCGGTCGCCGTGGGGGCCCGCGGGTACCTCCGCTGGGACGCCAGCGCCCTCGAGATGGGCCTGGGCCTGTCCCGGGTCGGCCTGCGCGCCGACGGCCGCCCGCCGCAGCCCTCGCCGGTGCCGCTGTCCTCGGTCGGCGCGCCCGCCCCGGCCTGGGCCACCCCGCTCAACGGCACCGGGCCGCGCACGGTCAGCACGACCGTCCGCGAGGCCCCGCCGGCCGTCACCCTCTCCATGCGCGAGATGCAGGTGCTCACCGGCATGAGCCAGGGCAAGAGCAACGCCCAGATCGGCCGGGAGCTCTACCTCTCCGAGGACACCATCAAGACCCACGCGCGCCGGCTGTTCCGCAAGCTCGGCGCCAAGGACCGCGCCGAGGCGGTCGCGACGGGCTTCCGCCGCGGCATGATGAGCTGACCAGGACCCCACGCCGAGGGCCCCCTCCGACTGCCGGAGGGGGCCCTCGGCGCGTGTCCAGCCCCAGGTGACGGCACCTGGCCGCCTCCTCCATGGGAGACGCCCTGCGAGGCGTCGGGAGGAGTGGGGGCCGGAGGCTCCCGCGATCGAGCGACGGGAGCGGCTCAGCGCAGGTCGGGACGGCTCCTGGCCGCGGTGTCGGCCGGTCGGCCGACGGGGTGCTCAGTCGTCGCGGGCGTGGCGGCCGCTGCGGCCGGAGCCGGGCTCCTCGCGCTCGGCCACCGCGGCCACCCCGTCGGCGTAGCCGCTGGCGTAGTCCCAGCTGACGTAGTCGTCGGGGTCGGGGTCGAACGGCGGCTCGTGCCGGCCGGTCTGCCCCTCCTCGAGCAGCTGGCGCAGGTTGGCCTGCATCAGCGCCCAGTCGACGTGGTGCTCCTCGTCGCAGTCCGGGCAGTCGACCACGATGCCCTTGATGCCGGTGGGCTCGAGCAGCGTGCGGAACACCTCGAGCTCGGCCAGGTCGTCGAGGACGCCGGCCCGTTCCTCCATCGACAGCGGTGGCGGGTCCGACGGCGAGTCGAAGTCGGGCCCCGGGGCGTCGTCGTCGAACGGGCTCACGGGTGCCTCCTCCCTCGGGGCTGGCGGCGCGGTCGTCCCGGGCCCGGACGCGCGGGCTCGCGCGTCCGGAGGACCACGGTAGCCGCCTGCGCCGACCGTTCCCACGCCCAGCGCCCGGCGGCGTCCAGGGCGCGGGAGGGTCCGGCCTACGATCGGGGACGGTTCCCGCGCGCCCGGCGGGGGCTGACCCGACGGAGAAGGTGGCGGCGATCATGCAGCCCGACGACCACGGCCTTGACGGGCACCGCCCCGAGCTGCCGGCGAAGTTCGCCCCGCTCGGCCTCACCTACGACGACGTCCTGCTCATCCCCGGTGAGTCCGACGTCGTCCCGGCCGAGGTCGACACCAGCAGCCGGCTGACCCGGGGGATCCGGATCGCCGTCCCGCTGCTGTCCAGCGCGATGGACACCGTCACCGAGGCCCGGATGGCCATCGCCATGGCGCGGGTCGGCGGTGTCGGCGTCCTGCACCGCAACCTCGCCGCCGAGGAGCAGGCCGGGCAGGTCGACCTGGTCAAGCGCTCCGAGGCCGGCATGGTCACCAACCCGGTCACCTGCTCGCCGGACAACACCCTCGCCGAGGTCGACGCGCTGTCCGGGCGGTACCGCATCTCCGGCGCCCCGGTGGTCGACGACGAGGGCGTGCTCATCGGCATCGTCACCAACCGCGACATGCGCTTCGAGACCGACCCGCACCGGCTCGTCCGCGACGTCATGACGAAGATGCCGCTGGTCACCGCCCCGGTCGGCGTCGACGCCGACACCGCGCTGCAACTGCTGTCCCAGCACAAGGTCGAGAAGCTGCCGATCGTGGACGACGCCGGGCGGCTGCGCGGCCTCATCACGGTCAAGGACTTCGTCAAGCGCGACCAGTACCCGGACGCCACCAAGGACCCCGACGGCCGACTGGTCGTGGGCGCGGCGCTCGGCGTCGGCGAGGACGCCTACAAGCGGGCCGGGCTGCTGGTCGACGCCGGGGTCGACGTGCTCGTCGTCGACACCGCGCACGGCCACCAGCGGGCCGTCCTCGACATGGTCGCCCGGGTGAGGAAGGACTTCGGCGGCGACGGCGGCGTGCAGGTGATCGGCGGCAACGTGGCCACCCGCGCCGGGGCGCAGGCGCTGGTCGACGCCGGCGCGGACGCGGTGAAGGTCGGCGTCGGCCCGGGCTCGATCTGCACCACCCGGGTGGTCGCCGGGGTCGGCGTCCCGCAGGTCAGCGCCATCTACGAGGCGAGCCTCGCCTGCAGGCCGGCCGGTGTGCCGGTCATCGCCGACGGCGGCCTGCAGTACTCCGGCGACATCGCCAAGGCCCTGGTCGCCGGCGCCGACACCGTGATGATCGGCGGCCTGTTCGCCGGGGTCGAGGAGGCCCCGGGCGAGCTGGTGTTCATGAACGGCAAGCAGTTCAAGACCTACCGCGGCATGGGGTCGCTGGGCGCCATGCAGAAGCGCGGCGACCAGTCCTACAGCCGCGACCGCTACTTCGCCGACGACGTCCTCTCCGACGACAAGCTCGTCCCCGAGGGCATCGAGGGCCAGGTGCCCTACCGCGGGCTGCTGGCCACGGTCGCCCACCAGCTCGTCGGCGGCCTGCGGGCCTCGATGGGCTACGCGGGCGCGGCCACGGTCGCCGACCTGCAGGAGCGCGGCCAGCTCACGCGCATCACGTCGGCCGGCCTGACCGAGAGCCACCCGCACGACATCCAGATGACCGTCGAGGCCCCGAACTACCGAGGACGCTGACGATGCCCGCCCGCGACACCGTCGAGATCGGCCTCAACCGCTTCGCCCGCCGGGGCTACGACCTCGACGAGGTCTCGATCGTCCCGTCCCGCCGCACCCGCGACGTCGACGACGTCTCCACTGCCTGGCAGATCGACGCCTTCCGGTTCGACATCCCGCTGGTCACCAGCCCCAGCGACGCCGTCGTGAGCCCGGCGACGGCGATCGCCGTCGGGCAGGCCGGCGGCCTCGGCGTGCTCAACGCCGAGGGCCTCTGGACCCGCTACGACGACCCGCTGCCGGTCTACCGGCAGCTGCGCGAGGCCGGCGCCGAGGCGCCGCCGCCGGTGTCGCTGCTGCAGCAGGTCTACTTCGAGCCGGTCAAGCCCGACCTGGTCACCGCCCGCATCAAGGAGATGCGCGAGGCCGGGGTGACGACGGCGGTGCGCGTCTCGCCGCAGCACACCGAGCAGCTGGCGCCCACGGTGCTCGCCGCCGGCGTGGACCTGCTGGTCATCCAGGGCACCATCGTCTCCGCCGAGCACGTCACCACCCAGGGCGCGGCGCTCAACCTCAAGTCCTTCATCGCCGACCTCGACGTCCCGGTGATCGTGGGCGGCGCGGCCAACTACACGACGGCGCTGCACCTCATGCGCACCGGCGCGGCCGGCGTGATCGTCGGGGTGGGTGCCGACAGCTTCTCCACCGGTGACGCCGTCATGGGCATCCGCGTGCCCCTCGCCAGCGCGATCGCCGACGCCGCGGCCGCCCGCCGCGACTACCTGGACGAGACCGGCGGCCGGTACGTGCACGTCATCGCCAACGGCCGGATCGAGACCAGCGGCGCGATCGCGCGGGCGCTGGCCTGCGGAGCCGACGCCGTGCAGCTCGGCGAGCCGCTGCGCTCGGCGCGGGAGGCACCGGCCGGCGGCGTGTGGTGGGACTCCGTGGCCGCGCACCCGCGGCTGCCGCGCGGCGGCACCTCGGCGCCGGTCCCGGCGGTGGGCTCGCTGGAGCAGTTGCTCCTCGGACCGGCCGAGACGGCCGACGGCCGGACCAACCTCTTCGGTGCGCTGCGCCGCACGATGGCCAAGACCGGTTACCGCGACCTCAAGGAGTTCCAGCGCGTGGACCTGGTGATCGGTGGCAGTGCACAGGGGAGCAGCGCGTCCTGATGGACTTCCCGACCGTCCTCGTCGTCGACTTCGGCGCGCAGTACGCCCAGCTCATCGCCCGGCGCATCCGCGAGGCCGGCGTCTACTCCGAGATCGTCCCCTCGAGCGTGCCGGCCGAGCAGGTCATCGCCCGCAAGCCCGCGGCCATCGTGCTCTCCGGGGGGCCGTCCAGCGTCTACGCCGAGGGCGCGCCGCAGGTCGACCCGGCGCTGTTCGAGGGCGGGGTCCCGGCGTTCGGGATCTGCTACGGCTTCCAGGCCATGGCGCAGTCGCTCGGCGGCACGGTGGCGCACACCGGCGACCGTGAGTACGGCGGCACGCCGCTGACGGTCACCACCGGCGGCCGGCTGTTCGGCGACCTGCCGGTGCAGCAGTCGGTGTGGATGAGCCACGGCGACGCCGTCAGCACCCCGCCGCCCGGGTTCACCGTCACCGCCACCTCCAGCGGGGCGCCGGTCGCGGCGTTCGAGGACGTCGACCGGAGGCTGGCCGGCGTGCAGTTCCACCCGGAGGTGCGGCACACCGCGCACGGGCAGACCGTGCTCGAGCACTTCCTGTTCGACATCGCCGGCCTCGAGCCCACCTGGACGACGGCGAACGTCGTCGAGGAGCAGGTCGAGCGGATCCGCGAGCAGGTCGGCGAGGGCCGCGCGCTGTGCGCGCTGTCGGGCGGGGTCGACTCCGCCGTCGCCGCGGCGCTGGTGCAGCGGGCCATCGGTGACCGGCTCACCTGCGTCTACGTCGACCACGGGCTGATGCGCGAGGGCGAGACCGAGCAGATCGAGCGCGACTTCGTCGCCGTCACCGGGGTGGACCTGCGGGTGGTCGACGCCCGCGAGCAGTTCCTCGCCGCCCTCGCCGGGATCAGCGACCCCGAGGAGAAGCGCAAGACCATCGGCCGGGAGTTCATCCGGGTCTTCGAGCAGGCCGCCCTCGACGTCGTCGGCGACGCGAAGGAGCACGGCGAGAGCGTCGACTTCCTCGTGCAGGGGACGCTCTACCCCGACGTCGTCGAGTCCGGCGGCGGCACCGGGACGGCGAACATCAAGAGCCACCACAACGTCGGCGGGCTGCCGGAGGACCTGCAGTTCACCCTCGTCGAGCCGTTGCGGACGCTGTTCAAGGACGAGGTGCGCGCGGTCGGCGCGCAGCTCGGGCTGCCCGAGGCGATGGTGTGGCGCCAGCCGTTCCCCGGCCCGGGCCTGGGCATCCGGATCGTGGGCGAGGTGACCCAGGAGCGGCTCGACGTACTCCGCCGGGCCGACGCCATCGTGCGCGCCGAGCTGACCGCCGCCGGGCTGGACCGCGAGATCTGGCAGTGCCCGGTGGTGCTGCTGGCCGACGTCCGCTCGGTGGGCGTGCAGGGCGACGGGCGGACCTACGGGCACCCGGTCGTGCTGCGGCCGGTCTTCAGCGAGGACGCGATGACCGCGGACTGGACCCGGCTGCCCTACGACCTGCTCGCCCGGATCTCGACGCGTATCACCAACGAGGTGCGCGAGGTCAACCGGGTCGTCCTCGACGTCACGAGCAAGCCGCCGGGCACCATCGAGTGGGAGTAGGAGGACCCCGTCGCCCCCCACGCCTCGCAGGCTCGGCGTGGGCCCCTGCGACGGGGCCGTTCCAGCGCCTCACCTGACGGCGTGCGCGTCCGGAGGCGGGGTTCCGTAGACGGCCGGGTCGCGCTCGGGTGCGGGCTCCGGGGTGAGGGCGGCGGCCTCGATGCGGTCCCACCGGAACCAGCGCGGGGCGTCGCGCTCGCGGCACCAGCCGACCAGGTACCAGCGGTCGCCGGTGCGGGCGAGCAGGTGCGGCTCCACCCGCCGGCGCGACGTCGTCCCCCGGCGGTCGCGGTAGGTGATCGCGACGACGCGGCGGCTCGCCAGCGCCTGCTCCACCACCGGCGCCGGGTCGGGGCGGCCGTCCGCGCGCGACCGCACCCACACCCGTCCGCCCAGCCGCTCCGCCTCCGCGCGGGCCTGCGGGCCGAGCACGTCGAGCACCTTCTCCAGCGCCGCGCGGCCGTCGACGGCGAACGGCGCGTCCGCTGCGCCGGCCAGCGCCACGGCGACCGCCACGGCCTGCGCCGGCGTGAGGTTCACCGGCGGGAGCGTGGCCGCGGCGTCGAGGACGTAGCCGCCGCCGGGACCGGAGCTGGCCCAGATCGGGACGCCGGCCTGCTGTAGGGCGCCGACGTCGCGCTTGACCGTGCGCGGCGAGACCTCCAGCCACGCCGCCAGCCGCTGCGCCGTCCGCCCGCGCGGGCCGGCCCGGCGCAGTTCCTCGGTCAGCGCGTGCAACCGGTCGGTGCGGTTCACGCTCCGGATCGTCGCAGGAGACGGTGACAGGACGGTGTCACCGACCCTCCGTCACCGTGGGTCCATGTCGACCGTCGCGCTCTTCCACTCCGTCCTCGGCGTCCGCGAGGGCGTCACCGATGCCGCCGCCCGGCTGCGGGCCGCCGGGCACGAGGTCCTCGTCGTCGACCAGTACGACGGGCGGGTCTTCGACGACTACGGCACGGCCGGCGCGTACGTGGAGGAGGTCGGCTTCCCGGCGCTGATGGCGCGGGCGGCCGACGCCGTCCGCGACCTGCCCGACGGGTTCGTGTCCGCCGGCTTCTCCAACGGCGCCGGGATGGCCGAGTCCGTGGCCACGCAGCGCCGGGTCAGCGGCGTGCTGCTGGTCTCCGGGGCGCTGCCGATGGCGGTCCTCGGGGCGCCGTCCTGGCCGGCCGGGCTCCCGGCGCAGCTGCACCGGGCGACCGGAGACCCGTTCCGGTCCGACGAGTGGGATCGGGCCCTCGCGGACGACGTGGCCGCGGCCGGCGGTGAGCTGGAGGTGTTCGAGTACCCGGTCGACGGTCACCTGTTCACCGACCCGGGCCTGCCCGCCGAGTACGACGCGGCGGCCACCGAGCGGCTCTGGCGCGAGGCGCTGGCCTTCGTCGACCGGGTCACCGGCTGAGGACGCGCGAGGGCCCGGGGAGCTCGTCGCTCCCCGGGCCCTCGTCCTGTCCGCCCCGTGCGGTCAGCCGCGCCTGCGGCGCGCCCTCCGCAGCTCGCTGACCATCAGCGCCACGCCGACGCCGACCAGGACCAGCCACAGCAGCCCGCCGTCGGCCAGGAAGCCGAGCGGCACGGTGACCCCGGCGAGGAAGACCAGCGCGAGGACGACGAAGGCGACGCCGGGCACCAGGGCCACCAGGTCGACGCGGCGCCGGGGCGGCTGCTCGACCGGCAGGAGGGTGGAGCCGTGCTGCCAGTCCTCGGCCAGCGCGCGCTCCTGCCAGGCCGTCGGGGTGGTGGGGAACTCGCTGTAGTCAGGCACGGGACACCTCCAGGTCGCCGACCCCGTGGTCGAAGCTCAGGACGAACTCGGGTTCGTCGTCGCCGCCGGGCGCCCGGTAGTAGCCCTCACCGGAGCTGTCCCCGAACACCTCGGTCTCGCCGATGCCGTGCTCCACCTCGATCCGGACGTCGGCGTCGGCGGGGACGACCACGTCGAGGTCGCCCGCGCCCATCTCGATGCGGACCTCGATCGGCTCGTCGAGGTCGTCGACGTCGACGCGGGACAGGTCGACGTCCATGTCGCCGGCGCCCAGGCGGTAGACCGGGCGGACGTCCTCCGCGGTGGCCGGCTGGTACTCCCGGTCCCCGACACCGGCGTCCTCGGTCAACGTGGGGACCGCCGAGGTGAACAGCAGCGCCAGCGTGAGCACCGAGCCCAGCGCGATCAGTCCGCCGCGTGGCGCCCGTGCCCGGGTCACCGCCGAGGCGACCAGGCCCAGGCCGACGACGAGGAGCGCGGTGGCGAGGAAGCCGCGGGGCCCGGGCTCGAGGTCGGTGTAGCGGGTCACCAGGACCATCAGCCCGACGGCGATGAGCAGGCCCGCGACGGTCAGCCCGGCGACGGGGGAGCGCGGCCCGGGCGGCTCGGCGGGTGCGCCGTCGAGGGCGGCGCGGCGCGGCGCCCTGGGCATGAGGAGCAGGAGCAGCACGTAGACGAGGACGCCGGTGCCGCCCGCGAGGGTCAGGGCGACGAAGCCGACGCGCCACAGCAGCGGGTCGACGCCGCTGTACTCGGCCAGCCCGCCGGCGACGCCGCCGACCATCTTGTCGCTGCGGCTGCGCCGAAGCGTGGGCCGGACGGGTGGCGGGGGCTCGAGGGACGGAGCGGGAGGAGGGAACGGGGCGGTCATGGCACAGAGCGTCCCCGTCCGCCGTCCCGTGCGACATCGGGGAAGGCCCCCATCCGACCCTGGTCCGGCCCGTCCGGGGTCTTCCCGGTACCGGGCGGGGTCCCTGCGGTGCGACGATCGGTGCCGTGACGAGGACGGCGCCCACTCCGGGCGGGACGCCGGCCGGTGCTCCGCCGCCGGTCGGTCCCGTCGCCGTGCCCACAGCAGCTCCGGCGCCGCCCGACGGCGCCCCCGCGGCGACCGGCGGCGTCCTGGTGTCCGCGGGGGCGACCGCCGTGGTGACCGCGTCGGCGGACACCCGCCCGCCGCTCGTGCGCCCGCGGTCGGGACGGCTGCTCGCCGGGGTCGCGGCGGGGACGGCGGCACACCTGCGCACCGACCCGCTCGTCGTCCGTGCGGCGTTCGTCGTCCTCGCGGTGACCGGCATCGGCGTCGTCGCCTACGCGGTGCTGTGGTTCTTCGTGCCGCTGGGCGAGGTGGCCCCCGGCGCCACGTCCCAGCCGAGTCGCCGGCAGGCCGTCGGGCTGGCGTTCTTCGGCCTCGGCGCGCTCGTGCTGGTCACCAACCTCGCCACCTGGGGCAGCAACGACCTCATCGCCCCGCTGCTGCTGGTCGGCGGCGGGCTGGCCGTCATCTGGCGGCAACTGGACACCGACAGCACGCTGGCCCGCCCCGGCGTGCGGTGGGTGCTCGCCGGAGGCGCGGTGCTCGCCGCGCTCGGCCTGGTGCTGCTGCTCGCCACCACCGGCCAGCTGGCCGCCGCCCGCAACGGCTTCGTCGCCACCATCGTCATCCTGGTCGGCGTCGTGCTGGCCACCGCGCCGTTCTGGCGGCGGCTGCTGGACTCGCGCGAGGCCGAGCGCACCGCGCGCGTCCGCTCCGAGGAGCGGGCCGCGGTCGCCGCGCACCTGCACGACTCGGTGCTGCAGACCCTCGCGCTCATCCAGCGGCACGCCGGCGACCACCAGGCCGTCGCCCGGCTGGCCCGGAGCCAGGAGCGCGAACTGCGCAGCTGGCTCTACGAGCCGGCGTCGTCGGCCGGCGGCGGCACCTGGGCGGCGCTGGTCTCGCAGATGGTCGCCGAGGTGGAGGGCGACCACGCGCTGACCGTCGACCCGGTGGTCGTCGGTGACGCCCCCCTCGACGACGCACTGGCCGCCCTCGGCGCGGCCACCCGGGAGGCGCTGCTCAACGCCGCCAAGCACGCCGGGGTCACCTCGGCCGACCTCTACACCGAGGTGGGTGCGCAGTCGGTGTCGGTGTACGTCCGCGACCGCGGCGCCGGGTTCGACCCGGCGACCGTCCCCGCCGACCGCCGCGGCCTGCGCGACTCGGTGACCGGCCGGCTGGCCCGCCTGGGCGGGACGGCGACGGTGCGCTCGGCGCCCGGCGAGGGCACCGAGGTCGAGCTCGTGCTGCCGCGCGAGGCGGCCGCGTGAGCACCCGCGTCTTCCTCGTCGACGACCACGCGATGGTCCGCGCCGGCGTCCGCGCCGAGCTCGGCGACTCCGTCACCGTCGTGGGCGAGGCCGCCGACGCCGACGCCGCGATCGCCGGCATCCGGGCCGCCCGTCCCGACGTCGTGCTGCTCGACGTCCACCTCCCCGGCGGAGGCGGCCGCGCCGTGCTCGAGACGCTGCGCACGGAGCTGCCCGAGGTGCGCTGGCTGGCGCTGTCGGTGTCCGACGCCGCCGAGGACGTCATCGCGGTCATCCGCGCGGGCGCCCGCGGCTACGTCACCAAGACCATCTCCGGGCCGGACCTCCGGTCCGCGGTGCAGCGCGTGGCCGAGGGCGACGTCGTCTTCAGCCCCCGGCTGGCCGGCTTCGTGCTCGACGCCTTCGCCGCCAGCACGCCGTCGGCTCCGGCCGAGGACCCGGCCACCGACCCCGGCCTGGACCTGCTCAGCGCCCGCGAGCGCGAGGTCATGCAGCTGCTGGCCCGCGGCTACACCTACCGGGAGATCGGCTCGCGGCTGTTCATCTCGGTGAAGACCGTGGAGTCGCACGCGTCGAACGTGCTGCGCAAGCTGCAGCTGTCCAACCGCAACGAGCTCACCCGCTGGGCGGCCACCAACCGTCTGCTCTGAGGTGGTCCGGCGGGCAGCAGACCGTCCCGCGCCGGTCACGCAGCGTCAGGAGATGGCGGTGGCGTGTCCGGCGTCACACTCCTCCGGTGATCGGTGGGGCACGCCTCTCAGCTGGCTCTCAGCAGTCTCACAGGCGGACGAGGGGAGCTCCGGACCCGTGGACGCCGTCCTCCGACGGTCGGCAGCGGCCCTGTACCTCCTGACCGCCCCGGACCATCCTCGCCCGATCGGGAACCGGGACGTGTCCGCCGGTCATCGTGGCCCGGCGGACCTGACGAGGGGGAACGGGATGACAGATCGTCGGACGGGGTCCGCGAGGACCGGCACGAAGGCCGTCGCAGCGGCCGCAGGGGGGTTGCTGGTGGCCCTCGCGCTGCCCGCGACCGCTGCGGGGGCGACGCCGGGTGGTCACGGGTGGCCGGCGCACCACGGGGCGCCGGGTGGTCACGGGTGCGAGGACCGCAGCAACAACACCTACGACAAGCTCCTGGAGTGCGTGACGCTCGAAGGCGTCATGGAGCACCTGGAGGAGTTCCAGAAGATCGCCGACAACAGCACGGACCCGGTCTACCCGGGGACCCGGGCCGCAGGCACCGACGGCTACGCGGACAGCGTCGAGTACGTGGCCGGCCTGCTCCGGGACGCCGGTTACGCGGTCACGCTGGACCCGGTGGAGATCACGTTCAACTTCCCGGCGGTGCTCCGCCAGCTCACCCCGGGCGCAGCCGAGTACGAGACCGGCGTCTTCACGGGCAGCGGCTCCGGCGCGGTCGAGGGCCAGGTCATCGCGGTCGACATCAACCTGGAGACGGGCCCGACCGCGGTCTCGACCAGCGGCTGCGAGGCCGCGGACTTCGAAGGTGTCGACTGGAGCGGCGAGAACGACATCGCGCTCGTGCAGCGCGGCACCTGCTTCTTCGGGACCAAGGCCTACTACGCCCAGCAGGCCGGCGCCGAGGCGGTCATCGTCATGAACCAGGGCAACACCCCGGAGCGTGAAGAGCTGATCGTGGCCGACGCCACCAGCGTGGACGAGCCGATCCCAGGGGCTCCGGGGCCGGTCACCCACGGCATCCCCGTGGTCGGCGCGAGCTCCGCGGACGGCCTCGCGCTGGCCGCGGCGACCTCGACCGCGTACGTGAACGTCCTGCCCGCCGAGACCCGCATCGACCACAACGTGATCGCCGAGCTGCCGGGCAAGAACGCCGACAACGTGGTCATGGCCGGCGCGCACCTCGACAGCGTCATCGAGGGGCCGGGCATCAACGACAACGGCTCCGGCTCGGCAGCGATCCTCGAGACGGCGCTGATGATGGCCGACACCAAGCCGCAGAACACACTGCGGTTCGCCTGGTGGGCCGCCGAGGAGCAGGGCCTGGTCGGCTCGGCGGACTACGTCGAGGGGCTGACGCAGGCCGAGCGGGACCGCATCGCGCTCTACATGAACTACGACATGGTCGGCTCACCGAACTACGTCTTCATGGTGTACGACTCCGACGAGTCGACGTTCCCGGCGCCCGAGGGTGTCACCATCCCGCCGGGCTCGATCGCGATCGAGGACCTCTACGAGTCGTACTACACCCATGTCGGTGAGCCCTACGACGACACCGAGTTCTCCGGGCGGAGCGACTACGAGGCGTTCATCCTCGCCGGCATCCCCTCCGGTGGCCTGTTCACCGGCGCCGAGGTCATCAAGACCGAGGAGCAGGCGGCGATCTGGGGCGGCACGGCCGGGGAGCAGTTCGACCCGTGCTACCACCAGGCGTGCGACACCATCGAGAACCTCGACCCGCACGCGCTGGAGGTCAACAGCGACCTGATCGCCTTCGCGATGCTGACGTTCGCGTACTCCACGGAGTCCGTGAACGGCGTGCCGGGCAAGCGGGTCCCCGGCAGGCCGTTCCAGCTGCCGGCGCCTGCCGGCCCCGAGGGCACGTTCGCGGGGGAGGACGGCGGACTGGGTCACCACCACGACGCCTGACACCCCCGACGACGGGGCCGGTCCTCCGGGGCCGGCCCCGTCGTCGCGTCCGCGGCGGTCAGGCGGTGTGCACCACGTGGAAGGCCTCGGCGAGGCGCCCGTCGGGGAGGCCGAAGCGGCGGGCGGTCTGCGCCATCCAGCCCGTGACGAAGGCCTCGAGGTCCTCGACGTGGCTGACCTGGGTCACGTGGCTCTTCAGTGCCGCGAACTTCAGCTCGACGACGTCGGTGACGTCGACGGCGTGGTCGGCCCGCGGGCTGGCGCCCAGCCACACCTCGTCCACCGTCCAGGCCTCCAGGCCGTCGTCGGCCAGCAGCTCGGGGAAGGCGAACGGGTTGCGGGCGTCGGGGTAGACCGCGCGCAGGGTCGACTCGCCCACGGTCATGTGGTCGGGGTGGCTGGCGCCGACCCGCTCGTACCAGCGCTCCGGCGAGCTGGTGAGCACCCGCTGCGGCCGGACCTGCCGGATGACCCGGCTGATGTCCCGGCGCAGGTCGAGCGTCAGCTCCAGCCGCCCGTCGGGGTACCCGAGGAAGCGCACGTCGGTCACCCCGACGGCGGCGGCCGCGGCGCGCTGCTCGTCCCGCCGCAGCGGCCCCATCCGCTCGCGCGGCGTCTCGTCGAACCCGCCGGCGTCGCCGTCGGTGACGATGCAGTAGGTGACCTCGGTGCCGGCCGCCGTCCAGGTCGCCACCGTGCCGGCGCTGCCGAAGTCGACGTCGTCGGGGTGGGCGAGCACGCAGAGGACGCGCTCGACGTGCTCGGCGGGCTTCCGGGGCGCAGGAGCGGTCACCGGCGGAGCGTAGGCGGACCCTCGTCCCTCCGCAGACCGGCCAGCTTGTCCGGGTTGAGCACGACGAAGACCTGCTGCACCAGCCCGTCGGCGACCACCAGCGACACCGCGACGAAGGGGCCGGCGTCGGTCCACGCCGCCACCCCGGGCAGGCCGTTGACCTCCGCCAGGCCGATCCGCAGCCCCGGCAGCGAGGCGCCGTCCGACGCCACCGCGGTCAGGAAGCGGGCCACCTTGTCCGCGCCGGTGATCGGCCGCAGCGCCGCCTTGACCTTGCCACCGCCGTCGGTCACCAGCACCGCACCGGGGGCCAGCGCCGCCAGCAGCGCGTCGACGTCGCCGCCCGTGGTCGCGGCCAGGAACCGCTCGGTGACCTCCCGGTGGGCCTGCGGGTCGGCGTCGAACCGCGGCCGGCGGGCCGCCACGTGCTCCCGGGCGCGGTGGCCGAGCTGCCGGACCGCGGCCTCCGAGCGGCCGAGGACGGCGGCCACCTCACCCGCCGGCACCCCGAAGACCTCGCGGAGGACGAAGACGGCGCGCTCGGCGGGCGAGAGGGTCTCGAGGACGACGAGCAGCGCCAGCGACACCTCGTCGCCGAGCACGGCGTCGTCGGCCGGGTCGCCGGCACCCCCGGTGAGCAGCGGCTCGGGCAGCCAGGGGCCGACGTAGGTCTCCCGGCGGGCGCGGGCGGAGTCGAGCCGGTCGAGGGCCAGCCGGGTGATGACCCGCACCAGGTAGGCGCGCGGGTCGGCGACGTCGTCCCGGTCGGTCGCCGACCAGCGCAGCCAGGCGTCCTGCACCGCGTCCTCGGCGTCGGCGACGCTGCCCAGCATCTGGTAGGCGACGGTGAACAGCAGCCGCCGGTGCGCGTCGAAGGCCGCCAGGACGTCGGTCATGCCCGGGCCGGGAGCTCGCAGCGGTCGCGGAAGCCCTGGCTGTGCAGACCGAGTGCGCTGTTGGCGCGGGCCCGGGAGTTCTCCACGGCGACCATCGTCGTCAGCTCCACCAGGGCAGCGTCGTCGAGGTCGCGCCGCAGGCCGGCGACCATCTCGTCGGTGACGCCCATCGGCGTGGTGCTCATGGCCTCGGCGTACTCGACGACCCGCCGCTCGAGGTCGGTGAGCTCGTCGCTGTCCCGCCAGGTGGGTACCGCCCGCAGCTTGGCGGGGTCGATGCCCTCCTGGACGGTGACCCAGTACCCGAAGTCGACGCACCACGAGCAGCCGACCGTCACCGCCGCCGACATGACGGCGAGCGTCTTGAGCGTCGGGTCGAGCCGGTCCCACCTGGCGAGGGCCTGCTCGTGGCGGAGCTGGGTGACGAGCAGGCGCGGGTGGTGCCCCATCGCGGCGGCCGGGGTGAGCGTCGCGCCGAAGGTGCGGCGCGAGTACCAGTCCACGGCACGGGTGACGAGGGTGCGCGGCGGGTCGAGCGGGATGCGGGCGGTGCTGCTGGGGGTCATGACGGCGTCCTCTCCGACGGGGATGCCCTGGAGACGACGCAGCCGCCCGCGGTGTGACATCGCCGCTACAGACGCCCGCGGCCGTGGCGCAGCAGCATCAGGCCCAGGGTGGCGCCCTCGGGGCCGAGCGCGTCCTGGAAGCGGGCGAGCACCTGCTGCTCGCGCGACAGCGACAGCCGGGTGCCGCCGGCGGCGCTGCGCAGCTGCCCGATCTCGGAGGACACGCTCAGGCGGCGCTGCACGAGCCGGATGATCTCGGCGTCGCAGGCGTCGATCTCGGTCCGCAGCTCGGCGATGCGCTCGTCGGCGGGAAGGGCGCTGCTGGGAAGGGCGCTGCTGGGAAGGGCGCTGCTGGGAAGGGCGGTGCTCATCGTTTCCTCCGGGGCGGGACGGTGGCCGTCGGACCCCGGGAACGAGAAACGCCCCGGGCTCCTCGGGCCCGGGGCGTTCGTTGCGGCGGCTGCTCAGCCAGCGGCGACGGACACCGGAACCCGGTGCCCGTAGGAAAAGCTGGAGGTGGGGAGCAGCACGGCGCAGAGTGTGCCACAGCACGGCCGGAGGTCTCCACAGCTGCCCCGGCGTCGGGCGGTCCTGTCGCTCCTCCGAACTACAGTGGTGTGTCTATGAGCAGCGTGCAGCAGGCCCTCCCCGGAACCGCCGCGCTCCAGCGTTCCGCTCCCGGCTCGGCCGGCCGGGAACTGGACCGGATGCTGGCCGGGCTCAACGGTCCCCAGCGCCAGGCCGTCGTCCACGAGGGCGGGCCGCTGCTCATCGTCGCCGGCGCCGGGTCCGGCAAGACCCGCGTCCTCACCCACCGCGTCGCCTACCTGCTCGGCGCCCGCGGGGTGCAGCCGGGCGAGGTCCTGGCGATCACCTTCACCAACAAGGCCGCCGGTGAGATGAAGGAGCGGGTCGCCCGGCTGGTCGGGCCGCGTGCCCGGGCGATGTGGGTGTCCACGTTCCACTCGATGTGCGTGCGCATCCTGCGCGCCGAGGCCGCCAAGCTGGGCCTCAAGTCGTCGTTCACGATCTACGACCAGGGCGACTCGGTGCGGCTCATGTCGATGGTCGCGCGCGACCTCGACCTCGACGCCAAGCGCTACCCGGGCCGCAGCCTCGCCGCGCAGGTCTCGAACCTGAAGAACGAGCTGGTCGACGAGGAGGCCTACGTCCCGCAGACGGCGCCGGAGAAGGTGCTCGCGGAGGCCTACCGGCTCTACCAGCAGCGGCTGCGCCAGGCGCACGCGATGGACTTCGACGACCTGATCATGACGACGGTGCACCTGCTGCAGGCGTTCCCCGACGTGGCCGAGCACTACCGCCGCCGGTTCCGGCACGTGCTCGTCGACGAGTACCAGGACACCAACCACGCGCAGTACGTGCTGGTCCGCGAGCTGGTCGGCACCGGTGAGGGTCCCGTGCCGCCGGCCGAGCTGTGCGTCGTCGGCGACGCCGACCAGTCGATCTACGCCTTCCGCGGCGCGACCATCCGCAACATCGACGAGTTCGAGCGGGACTACCCGCAGGCCACGACGATCCTGCTGGAGCAGAACTACCGCTCCACGCAGCGGATCCTCAAGGCCGCCAACACCGTCATCGCGAAGAACACCAGCCGTCGTCCCAAGAGCCTCTGGACCGACGCCGGCGACGGCGAGCTCATCGAGGGCTACGTCGCCGAGAACGAGCACGACGAGGCGGCCTGGGTCGCCGAGCAGATCGACGCGCTGGTCGACGAGGGCGCGGCGCAACCCAAGGACATCGCCGTCTTCTACCGGACCAACAACGCCTCGCGTGTGTTCGAGGAGGTGTTCATCCGCGTCGGCATGCCCTACAAGGTCGTCGGCGGGGTGCGCTTCTACGAGCGCAAGGAGGTCCGCGACGCGCTGGCCTACCTCAAGGTGGTCGCCAACCCGGCCGACGTCGTCAGCCTGCGCCGGGTGATCAACACGCCCAAGCGCGGCATCGGCGACAAGGCCGAGTCCTGCATCGAGCAGTTCGCCGACCGCGAGCGGATCGCCTTCGCCACCGCGCTGCGCCGCTGCCCGGAGATCACCACGCTGGCGCCGCGCTCGCTCAAGGCGCTGCAGGAGTTCGTGGCCCTGCTGGAGGAGTTCGAGCAGCTCGTCGAGACCGGCTCCGGCCCGGCCGCGCTGCTGGAGAGCATCCTCGACCGCACCGGCTACCTCGCCGAGCTCGAGGCCAGCACCGATCCGCAGGACGAGGGCCGCGTCGACAACCTCAACGAGCTCATCTCGGTGGCCGCCGAGTTCGAGGCCGCCAACCCCGGCGGCACGGTCACCGACTTCCTCGAGCAGGTCTCGCTGGTGGCCGACGCCGACCAGATCCCCGTGACCGGCGACGACGCCGGCGTCGTCACGCTGATGACGCTGCACACCGCCAAGGGCCTGGAGTTCCCCGTCGTGTTCCTGACCGGCCTCGAGGACGGCGTGTTCCCGCACCTGCGTGCCCTCGGCGACCCGCGGGAGCTGGAGGAGGAGCGGCGGCTGGCCTACGTCGGCATCACCCGCGCCCGGCAGCGGCTGTTCCTGTCCCGCGCCACCGTGCGCACCAGCTGGGGGCAGCCGGCCTACAACCCGCCGTCGCGGTTCCTCGACGAACTGCCGTCCGACACCGTCCACTGGGCGCGCACAGACCCGACGCCGGCGCCGAGCACCGGCTACGGGTCGGCCCAGTCGCGGGTCGCGGCCACCGGGCTGTCCACCGGCGGGCTGCGCGGCGGCGCGGGCAACCGGCAGGTCATCTCCGTCGACGTCGGCGACCGGGTCAGCCACGACGCGTTCGGTCTCGGCACGGTGGTCGAGGTCAACGGCGCGGGCGACAAGGCCCAGGCGACGGTCGACTTCGGCTCCGGCGGCACCAAGCGCCTCGTCCTGCGCTACGCCCCGCTCGTCAAGCTCTAGGCCCGAGGAGCGGAGGCCCAGGCGCTCCTGCGGTGTTCGCTGAGCTCTTGCGGTGCTGCACCGCCGCGGGAGCGTGGCCGGCACCGCACGAGCCGGACCTGCACCGGGCGGGCGGGGTGCACTGCCGGTGTTCCTCGTGCCCTGCGGGTGCTGCAGTGCCCGCAGACCGCGAAGAACGCCGGCGATGCGGCCGGAGGTCGCCAGGTGGTGGGGCTCAGATGGTGACGCCGTGGTCGGCGAGCCAGTCCTCGGGGTCGATCGGCCGGCCGGTCATGCCGCCGCGGTGGATCTCGTAGTGCAGGTGCGGGCCGGTGGACTGGCCCTCGTTGCCGATCTTGGCAATCTGGTCGCCGGCGTGCACGATCTGGCCGGCCTCGACGTCGTAGTAGCGCATGTGGCCGTAGACGTGCACGTTCCCGTCGGCGTCCTGGATGTAGACCGCGTTGCCGTAGCCGGAGGCGCGGCCGGCGCGCAGCACGACGCCGTCGGTGGCCGAGTGGATCGGCGTGCCGAGCGGGCCGGCGAGGTCGATGCCGTAGTGCATCGAGCCCCAGCGCATGCAGAAGCACGTGGTGAGGCGGCCCGACGTGGGCAGGGCGGTCTGCGGCTCGCGGGCGGCGCGGGAGGCGGCCAGCTCGGACAGCCGGACGGCGGCCTCGGCCTGGGTGATGCCCTGGCGGACGCCGGCCTCCTCCATCTCGCCGGTCAGCCCGATGTCGGCGGCGCCCAGCCCGTAGTCGGCGGCGCTGACCGACGCGGCCGGGGCCGGTGTCCCGCCGGACAGGGCGGGGATGCCGGCGACGAGTGCGCCGGCGACGAGCGCGCCCAGCCACAGCGGTCCACGGCGGCCGGGGGGACGGCGGACCGAACGGCGCGCACCGGTCTCGGCGGACTGCTCGGTGGACCGCTCGGCGGTCTCCTCGACCGGTCCGGCGGACACGTCCTCGTCGGCGGACACGTCCTCGTCAGCGGACACGTGCTCGCCGGCGATCACGTGCTCGTCGGCGGGGGAGTCCTCGACGGCGGCACGGGGAGCCGGCACGGACGGGACCGCGGGCCGGCGGAGCGGGGGCAGGCCGGCCCTCCCCAGCGGGCCGGCGGAGATGCGGCCGGTCGCCTCGGGCTCGGCCGGCCGGCGGCCGGTCGCCGCGGGCTCGAGGAGCGAGGTCACGCCGACACCCTTCGTCCACGCACCCGGGACGACCGCACGGAGCGGTCCGTCGGGGGAGCGACGGTGGTGGAGACGCCCGGGAGGGCGCCCGCCGGTGGGTACCGGCGCCGTGATCGGACCGTAACGTTCCGTCAGGGCCGACCGCGGGAGGCGACGCTGTGTGTCGCCAAATCTCCTACGAGTGAGGAGACGGTCAGGCGGCGGAGGCCAGCGGCGCGTGAGCGGCGGGGCGCAGCCCGGCGAGGGTCGCGGCCACCTCGTCGACGACGCCGCGGTGGAACGGCAGCGACATGTGCCCCACGCCTCGCACGAGGACGTTGCGCGCCCGCAGGTCCGGGTGGTCGCAACGGCCGAGCCGCGTGGGGACGACGAGCTGGTCGAGGTTGCTGTAGACGGCGGTCGTCGGCGTCGACCAGTCCGGCGCGGGCTCGGCGAGCTCCTGCAGCAGTGCCGACCCCGGCCGCAGCTGGCGCACCATCGGCGTCGGAAGCAGGTGGGCCAGCACCGAGCCGCCGTGCGGCGTGCCCAGGGTGACCAGCGACTCGACCCGCCGGCCGCCGCCCTGCCGCTGCACGTAGTGCCGCGAGATGAGCCCGCCGAGGCTGTGGCCCACGAGGTGCACGCGGTCGTGGCCGGTCTGGGCGCAGATGCGCTCGACGTGCTCGCCGAGGTCGCGGGCGCCCTCGGCGACGTCACCGAGCAGCGGGCTGTAGTTCCAGGTGCAGACCTGGGCGAAGCCGCGCCGGCGCAGCCCGCGCCGCATCACGGTGAAGATCGACCGGTTGTCGATGAGCCCGTGGACGAGCAGGACGGGGATGCGCGCGGCGAGCGGGTCGGCGGCGAAGAGCGCGCGCACGCTCGGCGGCTGCTCACCCGGCCGGCAGCGCGGGTCCAGCCGGAGCTGCTCCTTGCGGGTGCCGAGCGGGTAGAGCAGCGCGTGCGCGCCGACCCAGGCCAGCTCGGTGAGCCCGCCGGCGACGGCCACGGGGGTGACCAGGGAGCGCAGGGCGGCCCGTGGCGTTCCCGGGGAGAGCTCGTCGGTGTGCCACCCTGGACGGCACCCGGGGTCGCCGGTCGCGCGCATGGACGTCCTCCCCGTTCGGCGGCCGCGGCGGCGTCCCGGGACCCGGGTCCGTCGTGGCGGAGCACCTGAGTGGTGCTCTGTTCACGGGACGGTAATGCCCTGGTGTGTCCACGGTCACACAGACGGTGCGGGGATCTCGACGAGATCGATACCGGAACGCAACACATCCTGACGAAGGGGGACCCGTGGCCGGCCGTGAGAGCTCAGCCCGCGACGACCGGCCCCGCGGCGCGGCGGGCGCCCGCCGCACCACGACCGCCGGTGCCCGCAGGACCGGGTCGCCCCGGGCCGGTGACCGGCGGACCGGCACGGGCCCCGCTGCCGACCGGCGACCGGCCCGCCCCGCGGCCGGTGCCGTCGCGCCTGCACCGGGCGACGGCCTGGTCGTCGGGGACCCACCCGGTGCCGCCCGCGCCGTCGGCGTCCTGCTCGTGCTCGCCGGTCCCGCGGGCGTGGCCGCGCTCCTCCCGACCTACCTCGTCGTCGGCGGCCGCGAACTCGCGCTGGCCGGTGGCCTCGGCGGCGCGCTGGCCGGCCTCGTCGTCCCGCTGACCGCGGTGGCGGTGGGAGCGGGACTGGCGGCCGGGCGGGTGCCGCGCTTCGGGCTGGCCTACGCCGGCGTCGGCGGCGCGCTGGCTCTCGGCGCGATGCTCATCGAGGTCTACCGCGGCAGCACCTCCACCGTCCGCCCGGGCATCGAGGTGCTCGCCGGCGAGCGCGTGCTCACCAGTTCCGTGCAGACCGGCGGCGGGTGGTGGCTGCAGGTCGCCGCGCTGGCGCTGACCGTCGTCGCCGGGGTCCTCGCCGCGGCGTCGTGGAACCGCACGGTCATGGAGGACCGCGGCGCGCTCGACCCGGCCCGCCCCGGACTGGCCGGCGCCGCCGTCGTGCTCGGCGTCCTCACGGTGCTCTGCCTGGCGCTCCCGGCCGCCGACGTCCCTGACCGGATCGTCGCCGACCCGTCCACCGGCCTGGAGGTCGTGGTCGAGCAGCCGGGCCCGCAGGCGCTGCTCGAGCGGCCCGGCCTGGCGCTGCTCGGCGGTCTGCTCCTCGCCGGCGCGGTGCTGCTCGGGTCGGTGCTCGCCCCCTCGCTGCGGCCGCGGCTGGCCGCGGTCGGCGGCTTCCTCGCCGTCGCGGTGACGGTGCTCGCCGCCGGGCTGGGCGGTCTGCGCGACGCCGTCGCCTCCGACGAGCTGGACTGGACCGTCCCCGGCGCGGGGCTGCTGGCCGCGGGGCTGGCCTACGTCCTGCTCACGGTCCTCGCCTGGCGGCTGCGCCGCACCTCCTCGTGACGGCGGGCGAGCGGCTGCGCGTCGTCGTCGCCGGCCCCGACGGGCAGCACGACCCGCGGGCGGTCGCCCTCGCCCGCGCGCTGCGCGACTCCGGCGCCGAGGTGGTCCTGACCGGCGAGGTCACCTCGGCCGGCCGGCTGGCCGCGACCGTCGTCCAGGAGGACGCCGACGCGGTCGGGGTGGCCGGGGCGCCACCGGACCTGCTCGCCGAGGTGCTGGACCGGCTGTCCGCCGCCGGCGTCGACGACGTCACCGCCTTCGTCCTGGGCTCGACCGCCGGTCTCCCGCAGGGCGTCCGCGGGTTCGCCGACGGCGCCGCACCCGACGACGTCGTCGCCGCGCTGCGCGAGGCCGCCGGCGGGCCGTGAGCCCGGGCACGGCCCCCGATGCCGGTGCGGCGGCCGGATGGGACGAGGTTTACGGTCCCTGTTCGTGGATCTCTTCGAGTACCAGGCGCGTGACCTGCTGGCCTCGCACGGCGTGCCCGTGCTGCCCGGCGGCGTGGCCGAGACACCCGACCAGGCCGAGGCGATCGCCCGCGAGATCGGGCAGACCGTCGTCGTCAAGGCGCAGGTGAAGACCGGCGGCCGCGGCAAGGCCGGCGGCGTCAAGCTCGCCGACGACGCCGCGGAGGCCAAGGCGCGCGCCCAGGACATCCTCGGCCTGGACATCAAGGGGCACATCACCCACAAGGTGATGGTGGCCCAGGCCAGCGACATCGCCGAGGAGTACTACTTCTCCTACCTGCTCGACCGGGGGAACCGCACCTTCCTGGCCATGGCCTCGAAGGAGGGCGGCATGGAGATCGAGCAGCTCGCCGTCGAGCGGCCCGAGGCGCTGGCCCGCATCCCGGTCGACGCCAGCAAGGGCGTCGACGAGGCCAAGGCCGCCGAGATCGTCGACGCCGCCGGCTTCCCCGCCGAGGTCCGCGACCAGGTCATCGCCATCGCCGTGCAGCTGTGGGACGTCTTCTCCAAGGAGGACGCCACGCTCGTCGAGGTCAACCCGCTGGCCAAGGCCCCCGACGGCACCGTGCTCGCGCTCGACGCGAAGGTGACCCTCGACGAGAACGCCTCCTTCCGTCAGCCCGAGCACGCCGCGCTCGAGGACGCCGCCTCCGCCGACCCGCTCGAGGCCGCGGCCAAGGAGAAGGACCTCAACTACGTCAAGCTCGACGGCGAGGTCGGGATCATCGGCAACGGCGCCGGTCTGGTCATGAGCACCCTCGACGTCGTCGCCTACGCCGGGGAGGAGTTCGGCGGCGTCAAGCCGGCCAACTTCCTCGACATCGGCGGTGGCGCCTCCGCCGAGGTCATGGCCAACGGCCTGCACATCATCCTGGGTGACCCGGCCGTCAAGAGCGTCTTCGTCAACGTCTTCGGCGGGATCACCGCCTGCGACGCCGTCGCCAACGGCATCGTCAGCGCGCTGGGCATCCTCGGCGACGAGGCGACCAAGCCGCTGGTCGTCCGGCTCGACGGCAACAACGTCGAGGAGGGCCGCCGGATCCTCGCCGAGGCCAACCACCCGCTGGTGACCGTGGTGGACACGATGGACGGCGCCGCGCGCCGGGCCGCCGAGCTCGCCGCCTGATCGCCGTCCCGACTCCCGACAGGACACCAGAATGTCGATCTTCCTCAACGAGAACAGCAAGGTCATCGTCCAGGGCATGACCGGCTCGGAGGGGCGCAAGCACACCCAGCGCATGCTCGCCTCCGGCACCGCCATCGTCGGCGGCGTCAACCCGAAGAAGGCGGGCGAGAACGTCGACTTCGACGGCGCCAGCGTGCCGGTGTTCGGCAGCGTGTCCGACGCGATGAAGGAGACCGGCGCCGACGTCAGCGTCATCTTCGTGCCGCCGGCCAGCGCCAAGGGCGCGGTCATCGAGGCCGTCGACGCCCAGATCGGGCTCGCCGTCGTCATCACCGAGGGCATCCCGGTGCACGACTCGACCTACTTCTGGGCGCACGCCCAGGGCGGCTCCACCCGGATCATCGGCCCGAACTGCCCCGGCCTGATCAGCCCCGGGCGCTCCAACGCCGGCATCATCCCGGCCAACATCACCAAGCAGGGCAAGATCGGCCTGGTCAGCAAGTCGGGCACGCTGACCTACCAGATGATGTACGAGCTCCGGGACATCGGTTTCTCCACCGCGATCGGCATCGGTGGCGACCCGGTCATCGGCACCACGCACATCGATGCCCTCCAGGCGTTCCAGGACGACCCGGAGACCGAGGCCATCGTCATGATTGGTGAGATCGGTGGCGACGCCGAGGAACGCGCGGCCGACTTCGTCAAGGCCAACGTCACCAAGCCGGTCGTCGGCTACGTGGCCGGCTTCACCGCCCCCGAGGGCAAGACGATGGGCCACGCCGGCGCGATCGTGTCCGGCTCGGCCGGCACCGCGCAGGCCAAGAAGGAGGCCCTCGAGGCCGCCGGGGTCAGGGTCGGCAAGACGCCGTCGGAGACCGCGCGTCTCATGCGGGAGATCGTCGGCTCCTGAGGCCGGCCAAGCCGTCGTGCTGCCCCGGTCCCCGTCCTCGGGGGCCGGGGCAGCGGCGTCGAGCAGCCCGGTTGCGAGGCGGTCACGATCTCGCCCGTGCTGGTGAGACGCGCGCGTGGCGCGGTTGTCCCGGGCCACGGTGGGGGAGAGCATCCGCGATGCCGTACCTGGAGTGACGAGAGGTAGCCGATCGATGACGTCCAGCCAGCCGCCCCAGCAGCCCGGGGTCCCCGGGCAGCCGGGCCCGGGCGGTCAGCCGGGGTACGGGCAGCAGCCCCCGGCCTCCCCGCCGCCGTACGGCGCACCGCAGGGCCAGGCGCCCTACGGCCAGCAGCCCCACGGCCAGCCGGCTCCCGGTCAGCAGCCCTACGGCCAGCCCTACGGAGCGCAGCAGCCCTACGGTCAGCAGCCCTACGGTCAGCAGCCCTACGGTCAGCAGCCCTACGGTCAGCAGCCCCCCTACGGCCAGCCCCACGGCGCTCCGTCGCCGTTCGGGCAGGGCCCCGGCCGCCCCGCCGGCGCCGGGTTCGACCTCAAGCGGCTGAAGGTCGCCGACTACGCCGTCGCCGGCGGCGCGATCGCCTACCTGGTCCTCGCACTCCTGACCTGGATCGACTTCGACGAGATCTACTTCTCCGACGACTACAACGTCAGCGGGTTCTCCTTCAGCGGCCTGGTCACCTTCAGCTTCGTCCTGTTGCTGGCCGCCGCCGTCTGGGCGCTCCTGCCGGCGGTGACCGAGGTCCGCCTGGGCTTCCCGCGCAGCTGGATCACCGTGGGCCTCGCCGCACTGGCACTGCTGCTCACGCTGATCGCCTGGATCCAGACCTTCGAGTGGGAGTTCAGCCTCGTCGGCCTGCTCGCGCTCCTCGTGACCGCGGCCGTCACGGCGTTCGCCCTCCTCCGGCTGCTGCCCGAGATGCGGAACAAGCCGGCCCTGCCCGGGGCCTTCGCCGGTGCCTCCCAGTGGGCCAACCAGCAGGCGCCGGACTTCGGCGCCGGCCAGGGTGGGCACCCGGGTCGGTCCACGAACCCCGGCCAGTCCACCAGCCCCGGCCAGTCCACCAGCCCCGGCCCGTACGGCCAGCCCGGCCCGTACGGCCAGCCCGGCCCGTACGGCCAGCCCGGCTGGCCGTACGGCCAGCCCGGTCCGTACGGCCAGCCGGGTCCGGCACCTCAGGGCCAGGCGCCGCAGGGGTACGGGCAGCCGTACACCCCGTCCCCGGCGACCGACCCCGGTCAGCAGTCCTCCGGGCAGCATTCCTCCGGTCAGCATTCCTCCGGTCAGCACGGCCAGCCCGGCGGCTCCACCGCCTCCGGTCACGGCCAGCCCTGACCTCCCGCCCCGCGAGGGGCATCCGTCCCGACGAGGGCCGGCGGCACCTGCCGCCGGCCCTCGTCGACGTCCGGGGACCGTGCGCCGGCGAGGTCCCGGCGCGTGCGGCGGACAGACGGCGGTCGCGCTTGCGAGAGTGGGGCGTGGTCTCCCTGCTGGCGCGCCTGCCCCTGCCGGCCCAGCGCGGCCCCGGTGCCCGGCGGCACTGGTACCCGGCCGCCCTCACCGCCGTCGCCACCGCCGCGGTGACGCTGCTCGGGCTGCTCGGCCTGGGTCTGGCGGTCGTCGTGGTGGAGACGCTCGACCCGGCCGGCGGCCTCTCGGCCGCAGGTGCGGCCCGGGTCGGCGGCCAGTTGTGGCTGCTCGCCGACGGCGGCGGCATCCGCCTGGAGTCCGGTCCGCTGGTCCTCGCGCCACTGCTGCTCACCCTCGCCGTCGCCTGGGGGCTGTCCCGGGCCGGACGGGGCGTCGCTCGCCTCGTCGAGCCGGCCGGCGCCCGCGCGGCCGCGGGCGTCGTGGCGGCCGGGGTCGCGGTGCACGCGCTGCTGGCCGTCCTGCTGGCGCTCGCCGTCGACGGGCCGGGTGCGCGCACCGACCTGCTCCGCTGCGCCCTCGGCGCGGCCGTCCTCGCCCTGGTCGCCGTCGGCTGGGGCGTGCTGCGCGAGACCGACCTGCCCGAGACCGCGCTGGACCGGCTGCCCGGGCCGGTCCGGCCGCTGCTGCCCGCCGTGCTCGCCGGGCTGCTCGCCGCCGTCGGACTGGGCTGTGCGGTGGTGGCCGTCGCGGTGGCCTCCGACACCGCCGGGTACGCCGCCGTGGAGGACGCCCTGGGCGGCTCGGGTGCCGGTGCGGCCGGGCTGCTGGCGCTCGGGGCGCTGCTGCTGCCCAACGCCGCCGCGGCGGCGCTCGGGGTGGCCGCCGGACCCGGGTTCACGGTCGGCGCCGGCACCGTCGTCTCGGTGCACGGGATCAGCCTGGGGCCGGTCCCTGCCCTGCCGCTGCTGGCCGCGCTGCCCGACACCCAGGCGGTGCCGCTGCTGGCCTTCGTCTCGCAGGCGGTCCCGGCGCTGGCCGGCCTGGTCGCCGGGGCGGTCCTGGGGCGCCGCATGGCCGACGACGACGGCGGCTCGGTGCTCGCGGGCCTGTGGGGCGTGCTGACCGGGCTGCTGCTCGGCGTCGCCGCCGGTGTCCTCGTCGCGGTGGCGGGCGGGTCCCTCGGGAACGGCGCGCTCGCCGACGTCGGCGCCCCGCCGGTGGCCACCGCCCTGATGGTCGCCGTGCAGGCCGGCATCGCCGCGGGGGTCGGGGCGGCAGCCGCCCGCTGGCGGTCCCTCGGCTGAGGCCGCGTGCCGCGTCGATAGGGTCGCGGTCGTGCCCGGCCCCGAGTCTCCACCGCGGGCGCGGGTCGTCGTCCTGCTCTCGGGCGCCGGGTCGCTGTGCGCGGCGCTGCTCGAGGCCGCCGACGACGCCGGCTACCCGGCGCGGGTGGTCGCCGTCGGCGCGGACCGCGAGGCCCCCGGCCTGGAGCACGCCCGCCGCCGCGGCCTGCCGGTCTTCACCGTGCGGCTGCGCGACTTCCCCGACCGGGGCGCCTGGGACGTCGCGCTGGCCGACGCGATCGCCGCGCACGGGCCCGACCTGGTGGTGTCCGCCGGGTTCATGAAGATCGTCGGTCCTGCCGTCCTGGCCCGCTACGAGGGCCGGCTGGTCAACACCCACCCCGCCCTGCTGCCGGCCTTCCCCGGCGCGCACGCCGTCCGCGACGCGCTGGCCGCGGGCGTGGACGTCACCGGCAGCACGGTGCACCTGGTCGACGCAGGCGTGGACACCGGGCCGGTGCTCGCCCGGCGCGAGGTGCCGGTGCTGCCCGGCGACGACGAGGACCGCCTGCACGAACGGATCAAGGCCGTGGAGCGCACGCTCCTGGTGGAGACGGTGGCGCGACTCGTCACCGGGACGACGGAGGAGCCCCCGATGAGCGACCGCACCCCGATCCGCCGCGCGCTGCTGGGTGTCTACGACAAGGCAGGGATCGAGGACCTTGCCCGCGGGCTGGCCGGCGCCGGCGTCGAGCTGGTGAGCACCGGCGCGACCGCCCGGCGGATCGCCGACGCCGGCGTGCCGGTCACCCCGGTCGAGCAGGTCACCGGCTTCCCCGAGTGCCTCGACGGGCGGGTCAAGACGCTGCACCCGGCCGTGCACGCCGGCATCCTCGCCGACCGCCGCAAGGCCGACCACGTCAGCCAGCTCGAGGAGCTCGGCATCGCCGCCTTCGACCTCGTGGTGGTCAACCTCTACCCGTTCACCGAGACGGTGGCCTCGGGCGCGACGCCGGACGAGTGCGTGGAGCAGATCGACATCGGCGGCCCGGCGATGGTGCGGGCCGCAGCGAAGAACCACCCGTCGGTCGCCGTCGTCGTCGACCCGTCCCGCTACGACGACGTGCTCGCCGCGGTCACCGCCGGCGGCTTCACCCTCGCCGAGCGGCAGCGGCTGGCCGTGGCCGCGTTCCGGCACACCGCGAGCTACGACATCGCCGTCGCCTCCTGGATGGGCAGCGTCCTCGCGCCCGACGACGAGACCGGCTTCCCGGCCTGGACCGGCGGCAGCTGGGAGCGCGCCGACGTGCTGCGCTATGGCGAGAACCCCCACCAGCGCGCGGCGCTCTACCGGCACGGGCGGCCGGGCCTGGCGCACGCCGAGCAGCTGCACGGCAAGCAGATGTCCTACAACAACCACGTCGACACCGACGCCGCCTGGCGGGCCGCCCACGACCACCGCGACCCGTGCGTGGCGATCATCAAGCACGCCAACCCGTGCGGGATCGCCGTCGGCGCCGACATCGCCTCGGCCCACCGCAAGGCGCACGCCTGCGACCCGGTCTCGGCCTTCGGCGGGGTCATCGCCGCCAACCGCGAGGTCGACCTGGCCATGGCCGAGCAGGTGGCCGGGGTGTTCACCGAGGTCGTCGCGGCGCCGTCGTTCACCGAGGACGCCCTCGCCGCGCTGACCGCGAAGAAGAACGTCCGGCTGCTGCGGGTGCCTGCCGAGCAGCCCGACCCCGTCGAGTTCCGGCCGATCAGCGGCGGGATGCTCGTGCAGACCGCGGACCGCATCGACGCCGCCGGCGACGACCCGACCACCTGGACGCTGGCGTGCGGGGAGCCGCTGGACCCCGCCGGCCTCGACGACCTCGTCTTCGCGTGGCGCAGCGTACGCGCGGTGCGCAGCAACGCGATCCTGCTGGCCCACGACAAGGCGACCGTCGGCGTCGGGATGGGACAGGTCAACCGGGTCGACGCCGCCCGCCTCGCGGTGACGCGGGCGGGGGAGCGGGCCGCGGGGTCGGTGGCCGCCTCCGACGCGTTCTTCCCGTTCGCCGACGGCCTGCAGGTGCTGCTCGACGCCGGCGTGCGCGCGGTGGTGCAGCCGGGCGGCTCGGTGCGCGACGAGGAGGTCGTCGCCGCGGCGCGCACGGCCGGCGTCCCGCTGTACCTCACCGGGACCCGCCACTTCGCCCACTGAGATGAAGGACCCCCTCGCCCCCCGCCCCTCGCAGGCCCGCAGCGGACCCCTGCGAGGGGGCCGCGTGCCACCCACCCCCCGCAAGCTCGCGGCGGGCCCCTCCCCGGGGCCACGACCGCACCTGCGTCCGCCCGGGCCGGGGGAGGAGGTCGAGGACGTCGACCTCGCCCGCGTCGACTGGTGGGGCGCGGAGCTCGACGGCGTCACCTTCACCCGCTGCCGCTTCGACGACGCCGACCTCACCGAGGTCGTCACCCGCCGCTGCGTCTTCGACTCCTGCGTCCTCACCGGCGTGCGGATGGGGGGCTCGCGGCACTCCGGCAGCGCGTTCCTGTCCTGCCGGTTCGACCGCGCGCGGCTCATCGACGTCGTCTGGGACGGCTGCAAGCTCACCGGCTCGCAGTTCCCCGGTGCCGTCCTGCGGCCGCTGACCAGCACCGACACCGACTGGAGCTGGACGTCGCTGCGCGGGGTCGACCTGTCGGGCAGCGACCTGTCCGGTCAGCGCTTCCGCGAGGCGGACCTGACCGACACCGACCTGCGCGAGTGCGACCTCACCGGCGCCGACCTCGACCGGGTCCGCATGCAGGGCACGAAGCTGCGCGGCAGCGACCTGCGGGGCGCCGCCACCGAGGCGGTGCCGTGGCGGGCGCTGGAGCTCACCGGCGTCCGGCTCGACCTCGTCCAGGCCGTCCAGGTCGCCGCCGCGTACGGCGCCCTGGTCGAGGGCTGACCTACCGGTAGCGGCGCCCGGTGAGCAGGGCCTTGAGGGAGCCGAGCAGACCGAGGACGCCGACGGCGCAGGCGAACCAGAACCCGATGCCGAACGCCGACGTCTGCCAGCCCTCCGCGACGAGGGGCACGACCACCCCGGCGATCGCCAGCCCGCTGACCAGCAGGGCGAGGAAGCCGAGGAAGCGGTGCGTCCGAGCGGGCAGCCACAGCAGGATGCCGAGCAGGAACAGCACCCCGCCCCCGAGGACGACGGCCAGCGGCTGCCAGAAGCCGGTGTCGAGCAGGCCGCCGAACCCGCCGGCGATCTCGTCGAAGCCCCGGCGGACCAGGCGCCAGCCGGTGTCGCCGTTCCCGGTCACCCAGCGCAGCGCCAGGCTGACCGCCGCGGCGATGCCGGCGAGGATGAGCAGCAGCCCGCCCAGCGACTCCGGCCCGCGTACCGCCACCGGCTCGTTCGAGTAGCCCGGCCTCGTCGAGGGGTACCCGCCCGGGGAGCCGTACCCGCCTCCGCCGGCCGCGGAGGAGCCGGTCACGAGGTCGAGACCGGGCTCGGTCTGCCCCCGCCCGGCGGCGCCGGACCGCTGGGTGGACGGGTCGCGCTCGGTCATCAGCTCTCCTCGCGGGATCGGCCGTGCGGGGCCTTGCCGCGAGCGTAGGGCCGCGGCGGCCGGCGCGGTGACGCCTCCGGCACACTGTCGGGGTGCCCGCGACGATCCTGGACGGCAAGGCGACCGCAGCGACCATCCGCCAGGAGCTCACCACCCGTGTCGCGGCCCTGACCGCCGCGGGGCACCGGCCGGGCCTGGGCACGCTGCTGGTCGGTGACGACCCGGGCAGCCGCTGGTACGTCGACGCCAAGCACTCCGACTGCGCGCAGGTCGGCATCGCCAGCATCCAGCGCGAGCTGCCCGGCACGGCCACGCTCGCCGACGTGCTCGCCGTCGTCGAGGAGCTCAACGCCGACCCGGCGTGCACCGGCTACATCGTCCAGCTGCCGCTGCCTCGCCAGGTCGACGAGTACGCCGTCCTCGAGGCGATGGACCCGGCCAAGGACGCCGACGGCCTGCACCCGGTCAACCTCGGCCGGCTCGTGCTCGGCGTCGACGGGCCGCTGCCCTGCACCCCGGTCGGCATCGTCGAGCTGCTGCGCCGCCACGACGTCCCGGTCGCCGGCGCCGAGGTCGTCGTCGTCGGCCGCGGGATCACCGTCGGCCGCCCGCTCGGGCTGCTGCTCACCCGCCGCACCGAGAACGCCACCGTGACCCTCTGCCACACCGGGACCCGCGACCTCGCCGCGCACCTCCGCGCCGCCGACGTCGTCGTCGCCGCGGCCGGCGTCCCGGGCCTGATCAGCGCCGACGTCGTCAAGCCGGGCGCCGCGGTCCTCGACGTCGGTGTCAGCCGGGTGGACGGGAAGATCGCCGGCGACGTCGCGACGGACGTCGTCGGGGTGGCCGGGCACGTGGCGCCCAACCCCGGCGGCGTCGGGCCGATGACCCGCGCGATGCTGCTGCAGAACGTGGTCCTCGCCGCCGAGCGGGCCGCCGCGGTCGACGTCCTCACCGCCTGATGACCCGCCCGCCGCTCCACCTGCGCCGGCCGTTCCTGGCCGGGCTGCTGCGCCAGCTGCCGCTGCTCGCGGTGCTGGTGGCGGTCGCGGTCGGGCTCGGGATGGTCGCCATCGAGCACTGGCGGCGCGGCCTGCTGGTGGTCGGGCTGGCGCTGGTGGGCGCCGGGCTGCTGCGGCTGGTCCTGCCGGAGCGCCGGGTCGGCTTCCTCGCCGTCCGCAGCCGGCCGGTCGACGTCGTCCTCATGGCCGGGACCGGGGTCGCGGTCGCGGTCCTCAGCGTCGTGGTCCCCGGCAGTTGACTGCACCGGCCCGCAGGCGGCGCGCCGGGTGCCGGGTCTAGGTTGACGCCCATGGCAGAGCAGCCCAGGAACGGCAAGGTCACCGTCGTCGGTGCCGGCTTCTACGGCTCCACCACCGCCCTCCGGCTCGCGGAGTACGACGTCTTCGAGACCGTCGTGCTCACCGACATCGTCGAGGGCAAGCCCGAGGGCCTGGCCCTCGACATGAACCAGTCCCGCCCCATCGAGGGCTTCGAGACGAGGGTCGTCGGCGTCGGCGGCGGCTCGTACGAGGGCACCGAGGGGTCCGACGTCGTCGTGATCACCGCGGGCCTGCCCCGCAAACCGGGCATGAGCAGGATGGACCTCATCGAGACCAACGCGGGCATCGTCCGCCAGGTCGCCGAGAACGTCGCGTCGACCTCGCCCGACGCCGTCGTCATCGTGGTGTCCAACCCGCTGGACGAGATGACGGCCCTGGCGCAGATCGCCACGGACTTCCCGAAGCAGCGGGTGATGGGCCAGGCCGGGATGCTCGACACCGCCCGGTTCTCCAACAACGTCGCCGAGGAGCTCGGCGTCCCGGTCGGCTCGGTGCGGACCCTGACCCTCGGCTCGCACGGCGACACGATGGTGCCGGTGCCCTCGCGCTGCACCGTCGACGGCAAGCCCCTGGCCGACGTGATGGCGGCCGACCGCATCGAGCACCTGGTCCAGCGGACCCGCAACGGCGGGGCCGAGGTCGTCGCGCTGCTCAAGACCGGGTCGGCGTACTACGCGCCGTCGGCGGCCGCGGCCCGCATGGCGCGCGCCGTCATGGAGGACTCCGGCGCCGTCATGCCCGTGTGCGCGTGGGTCGACGGCGAGTACGGCATCTCGGGGGTCTACCTCGGCGTCGAGGCCGAGATCGGACGCCAGGGTGTGCGCCGGGTGGTCGAGGGGGACCTCACCGAGAGCGAACTGGCCGGGCTGCGCGAGGCGGCGGAGGCCGTGCGCGCCAAGCAGGCCGACGTCGCGGAGCTGTAGTCCTCGGCACCGCGACTGACCGACTCCCGGCCCGAGGGGCCGGGGCTGCAGAGAGGGAATGTCTGACGTGAGCAAGATCAAGGTCGAGGGCACCGTCGTCGAGCTCGACGGCGACGAGATGACCCGGATCATCTGGCAGTTCATCAAGGACCAGCTGATCCTGCCGTACCTCGACGTCAACCTGGAGTATTACGACCTGGGCATCGAGCACCGCGACGCCACCGACGACCAGGTCACCATCGACTCCGCCAACGCCATCAAGCAGCACGGCGTCGGCGTCAAGTGCGCCACCATCACGCCGGACGAGGCGCGGGTCGAGGAGTTCGGCCTCAAGAAGATGTGGCGCTCGCCGAACGGCACCATCCGTAACATCCTCGGCGGCGTCATCTTCCGCGAGCCGATCATCATGCAGAACGTGCCGCGGCTGGTGCCGGGCTGGACCAAGCCGATCATCGTGGGCCGTCACGCCTTCGGTGACCAGTACCGCGCCACCGACTTCCGATTCCCCGGCGAGGGCACCCTGACGGTGACCTTCACGCCCAAGGACGGCTCCGCGCCGATCGAGCACGAGGTCTTCCAGGCGCCGGGCGCCGGCGTCGCCCTGGCGATGTACAACCTCGACGAGTCGATCCGGGACTTCGCGCGCGCCTCGCTGAACTACGGCCTGTCGCGGAACTACCCGGTCTACCTCTCCACGAAGAACACGATCCTCAAGGCCTACGACGGCCGGTTCAAGGACATCTTCGAGGAGGTCTTCGAGGCCGAGTTCAAGGACCAGTTCGAGAAGGCCGGCATCACCTACGAGCACCGGCTCATCGACGACATGGTCGCCGCGTCCCTCAAGTGGGAGGGCGGCTACGTCTGGGCGTGCAAGAACTACGACGGCGACGTCCAGTCCGACACCGTGGCGCAGGGCTTCGGCTCGTTGGGCCTCATGACGTCGGTGCTGGCCACCCCGGACGGCCGCACGGTCGAGGCCGAGGCCGCCCACGGCACGGTGACCCGCCACTACCGGCAGCACCAGCAGGGCAAGGAGACGTCGACCAACCCGATCGCGTCGATCTTCGCCTGGACCCGGGGCCTGGCCCACCGCGGCAAGCTCGACAACACCCCCGAGGTCACCCGGTTCGCCGAGACCCTCGAGAAGGTCTGCATCGACACCGTCGAGAGCGGTCAGATGACCAAGGACCTCGCGCTGCTGATCAGCAAGGACCAGCCGTGGCTGACCACCCAGGACTTCCTGGCGGCCATCGACGGCAACCTGCAGAAGGCCATGGCCTGACGTAAGCGCCCTTCGCTCGTCGCCGTGAGGTGACGAGCCCACGTCAGTGGCCCTCTCGCCTGCGGGTGAGGGGGCCACTGACGTGTCCTCGACCTGTGGACAGCGCGGACGGAGGCAGTTGAGCGCGGCAGGGTCGCCTCGTGCCGATCCAGCCTGCGCGTCCGGCTCGCCTCCAGGGGCGCGTCTTCCGGGGCAGCTCCGTCGTGCGGCGCGGGCTGCTGACGCCGAAGCAACTGCGCAGCTCGGCATGGGTGCGGCTGCGGCAGGACGTCTACGCCGACGCCTCCCTGCCCGTCACGCACCGCTTGCTCGTCAGCGCCGTCGGGCTGACTGCGCCGCCAGGCGCGGGGTTCACCGGGCGCAGCGCCGCGGTGCTCTGGGGCGGACCCGACGTCGCCGGTCCCGACCACCCCGTCGAGGTGGTCCTGCCCGCCGGGCGGCGCTGGAACGCCGGCGCCGGCGTGCGGGTCCGCACCCTGCTGCCCGGCCAGGAGTTGGTGCGGTGCGGTGTCTGGTGCTGTCTCCCTCGCGCCGACACGGCGGTCGACCTGGTCCGCTTCGGTGACCCGGACGAGGCCGTCGCCTTGCTCGACCGGCTGGTCGGCGCGGGCCTGGCGCCGCTGCACGACGTCCGCGAGACCGCGGCGCTGCTCCCCACCTGCCGGGGGAGCGCGCAGGCCCGGCTGGTCGCTCGCCTGGCCGACGGACTGGCGGAGTCGGCGCAGGAGACCCGGCTGCGGCTGCTGCTCCACCGGGCCGGGATCCCACCGGTGGCCCAGCACCGGGTGTTCGACGACGAGGGCTTCGTCGCCCGGGTGGACTTCGCCTATCCGGACCTGCGGCTGGCCGTCGAGTACGACGGGCTGTGGCACGGCGAGCGCCGCGCCTTCCTCGACGACCGGCGCCGGCTCAACCGGCTCAACGCCGCGGGGTGGCTGGTCCTGCACGTGACCGTCGACGACCTCCGGCGACCGGAGCGGCTCGTCGCCCGCATCCGGGCACTCCTGGCCCGCCGGTCGATCGAGACGAGCACACGCTGATCGCCCCCTCTTCGGGGGTGATGGAGCGTCCGACGCGTGTTCGACGCCTGCTGACGGGTCAGCCGAAGAGCTGGGTCCACCAGGGGCCGCGAGGACCCTCCGCCACGCCCACGCCGAGCTTCGTCAGCGAGCAGTCGAGGATGTTGGCGCGGTGTCCGGGGCTGTCCATCCACGACTGCATGACCGCGGCGGGGTCGGCCTGGCCCCGGGCGATGTTCTCCGCCCGCGCGTAGCCGACGCCGGCAGCCCGGGCTCGGGCGAAGGGGTCCAGTCCCTCGGGCGTGGTGTGCGAGAAGTAGTTGCGATCGCGCATGTCGGCGCTGTGCGCCCGAGCGACCCCCGCCAGCCCCGCGTCGGCGACGACCGGCGCACACCCGGCGGCGGCGCGCTCCTGGTTGACCAGCGCCAGTACCGCGCCCTCCACCGAGGGAGCCGGAGCGGCCGCCGCGCTCGCCACCGGTGCAGGCGCGGCCTGCGACGAGGAGGTCGGCGTCTGCGTCGTCGACCCCGCCGACGACGCACTCGCCGAGGACGAGCCGGCCGACGACGACGTGCTGCTCCCTGCCGCGGCAGGCGCCGGGGCCGACGACCCGGTCACCGCCGACGAGGTGCCCGCCGAGGACGACGACGCGGAGGACGACGACCCAGAGGACGAGGAGGAGCCCGCGGTCGAGGAGCCCGCCGTCGGGGAGCCCGGGGTCGAGGACCCGGCGGTCGAGGAGCCCGCGGTCGGGGAACCCCCGGTCGTGGAGCCGGGTGCGGAGGTGCCCGGGACCGACGAGCCCGGCGCGGACGAGCCGGGGCCAGTGGTGCTCGGGCCGGTGGTGCCCGGCGGGGTGGTGCCCGGGGCGGGGGAGCCGGGCGCGGAGGGACCGCCGGGCGTGGTCCCGGGGGCGACCGGCGCGCCGTCCACGCCCATCGTCACGACCCCGGTGCGCTCGGGGGACGCCTCGACGACGTCGTCGGTGGTCGAGGTCGCCGAGGACTCGGCGGTCGCCAGCGAGCCCCGGCCGGCCGCCATCAGCGGGACCAGCAGGGCGATGCCGCCGACGGCGAGGACGACCAGCAGGACCGGCAGCAGGCGGCGGACGCGGCCCCGGCGCAGGGGGGTGGACAGCAGCCGGATGCCGCCGGTGAGGCGGGCGGACGGCGGCGGGGAAGACCGACGGTGGCGCACGAGCGGACGTCCTCACGGACTCGACAACAACGGAGCGTGACCTTGTGGAGACTAGCCGTGGTCAGCGATCACCCGCGAGGGTGATGTGACCGACGTCACGAACTGAGTGGGCCGACGCCCGGGGTGAGGGGCGGGAGGCGGTCCGGGCAGCATGGGCGCCGACCACCACCCCCAGAGCGAGGAGCACGCCGCCGGTGAGCGACGTCTGGCTCGACATCGTCTTGGTCTTCGTCTTCGTGCTGGTCGGCGGTCTGTTCGCCGGCGCCGAGATCGCGCTGGTGTCCCTCAGGGAGACACAGGTCCGGGTGCTGTCGGAGCGGGGGCGCCGCGGCCGCGCGCTGGCCAGGCTGCTCGGCGACCCCAACCGCTTCCTCGCCGCGGTGCAGGTCGGCGTCACGCTCGCCGGCTTCCTGTCCGCCGCGTTCGGCGCCACCACGCTGGCCGAGCCGTTCAGCGACTGGATGGTGGGCCGCGGCGTGGGGGAGGGCCTCGCCGACCCGCTGGCCCTCGTGCTGGTCACCGTCGCGATCAGCTACCTGTCGCTGGTCGTGGGCGAACTGACGCCCAAGCGGCTCGCGCTGCAGCGCGCCGAGGGCTTCGCGCTCTTCGTCGCCCGGCCGCTGAACACGATCGCGCGGCTGTCCCGCCCGGTGATCTGGCTGCTGTCGGCGTCCACCAACGTGCTGGTGCGCCTGCTCGGCGGCGACCCGAAGGCCAGCGGCGAGGCGATCAGCCAGGAGGAGCTGCGCGACCTGGTGGCCGCGCACGAGTCGCTGAGCAGCGACGAGCGCCGGCTCATCGACGAGGTGTTCCGTGCCGGCGACCGCGAGGTGCGCGAGGTCATGACCCCGCGCACCGAGGTCGACTTCCTCGACGCGTCGATGACCGCCAGCCGCGCGGCCAAGCAGGTCCACGACTCCAGCCACTCGCGCTACCCGGTCGCCGGCCGTGACCAGGACGACGTCGTCGGGTTCGTGCACGTCCGGGACCTGCTGCTCCCCACACACCCCGCCGGGCGCGCGGCGACCGTGGGCGACCTGGCCCGCGAGGTGAAGCGGCTGCCCGGCACCGCGGGGGTCCTCACGGCGCTGTCGGAGATGCGCCGGGAGAACCAGCACCTGGCGGTCGTCGTCGACGAGTACGGCGGCACCGACGGGATCGTGACGCTCGAGGACCTCATCGAGGAGGTCATCGGCGAGATCTACGACGAGTACGACGACGACGTCGCCCCCGAGGCCGACGAGGAGCCCGGCGGGCCGCACGAGGTCGACGGGCTGCTCAACCTCGACGACTTCGCGCAGGTCACCGGACTGCGGTTGCCCGAGGGCCCGTACGAGACGGTCGCCGGCTACGTGCTCGCCGAGCTCGGGCGGCTGCCCGTGGTGGGGGACGCCGTGACGGCCGAGGACCGCACGCTCACCGTCCTCGAGCTCGACGGGCGGCGGATCGCGCGGCTGTCGGTCACGCCGGCGCCCGACACGCAGCCGGCCGGGGAGGACACCCCGGCCGGCTGAGGCCGGTCACCCCGCGCTCGTGAGCGACGCCGATCAGCTCCGGTTCCTCGCGACCTCCCATGCGTCGCGCACGATCCCGGCCATGTCGGTGTGCCGCGGGCTCCAGCCCAGGTCGGCGCGGATCCGGTCGCTGGAGGCCACCAGCTGCGCCGGGTCGCCGGCCCGCCGCTCGCCGACCTGCACCGGCACCGGGTGGCCGGTCACCTCGCGGACGGCGTCGACGACCTGCTGCACCGAGAACCCGGTGCCGTTGCCCAGGTTGTAGATCCGGTGCTCGCCCGGCTCCGGCGCCGTGAGCGCGAGCAGGTGGGCGTCGGCGAGGTCGGAGACGTGGATGTAGTCGCGGATGCAGGTGCCGTCCGGCGTCGGGTAGTCCTCGCCGTAGACCGTCATCGCCTCGCGCGTGCCCGCCGCCACCTGCAGGGCGATCGGGATGAGGTGGGTCTCGGTGGTGTGCCGCTCGCCCCGGCCGTACGCCGCCCCGGCCACGTTGAAGTAGCGCAGGCTGACCGCGGCAAAGTCGTACGCGGTGGCGTACGAGGTCAGCATCGCGTCGACGGCGAGCTTCGTGGCGCCGTAGGTGTTGGTCGGCTTCGTCCGCGCGTCCTCGCGGATCGGCACCTGGTCGGGCTCGCCGTAGGTGGCGGCGGTGGAGGAGAAGACGATCCGCCGGCAGTCGACCGCCCGCATCGCCTCGAGCAGCGCCAGCGAGCCGCCGACGTTGTGCTCCCAGTAGATCTCCGGCTTGACCTGCGACTCGCCCACCAGGCTCTTCGCCGCGAAGTGCAGCACCGCCTCCGGCCGGACGTCGGCCAGCACCGGCGCCGAGGCCTGCAGCGTGGCCTGGACGAAACGGGCACCCTCCGGCACGGCGTCGGCGTGCCCGGTCGACAGGTCGTCGAGCACGGTGACCTCGTGGCCGCCCTCGAGGAGGGCGGCGGTGACTACGCTGCCGATGTAGCCGGCCCCACCGGCGACGAGTACGCGCATGGGGCCACCCTAGGAGTTGCGCCCGGAGATGTCGGGCACCGGAGGACGAACCCGTGGTGAGTGCACGTCCGGCCGTCCAGGCGTTGCCTGCCTACCGGCCCGGCCGCAACCCCGCCGACCTCGCCCGCGAGCTCGGCGTCGACCGCGCGGTCAAGCTGGCCAGCAACGAGGTCCCGTTCCCGCCGCTGCCGGCGGTCGTCCGGGCGCTGTCGGAGACGGCGGGGGAGACCCATCGCTACCCCGACAACGGCGCCGCCGTCCTCACCGCCGCCCTCGCCGAGCGCTACGGCGTCGAGCCGGCGCAGGTGGTCCCCGGCTGCGGCGCGGTCATGCTCTGCCAGCAGCTCGCGCAGTCGTTCAACGACCCCGGGACCGCGATCGCGTTCGCCTGGCGCTCGTTCGAGATGTACCCGCTGCTCGCGCAGGTGGCCGGCGCCCGCAGCCTCCAGGTGCCACTGGTGCCCTCGCTCCCCGGCGGCAGCCCCGACACCCACGACCTCGACGCGCTGGCCGCCGCGGTCGACGAGGACACCCGGTTGGTGTTCGTCTGCAACCCGAACAACCCCACGTCGACGGCGGTGCGCCGCGCGGAGCTCGGGCGGTTCCTCGACCGGGTCCCCGAGACGGTGCTGGTCGTGCTCGACGAGGCCTACCGCGAGTTCGTCACCGACCCCGACGTCCCCGACGGCCTGGAGCTCATGCGCGGGCGGCCGAACGTGGCGGTGCTGCGGACGTTCTCCAAGGCGTGGGGCCTGGCCGGCCTGCGCGTGGGCTACCTGGTGGCCGAGGACCCCGCCGTCGCCGACGCCGTCCGCCGCACCCACGTGCCGTTCAGCGTCTCGATGCTCGCCCAGGCCGCCGCGGTCGCCGCGCTGGCCAGCGAGGAGGAGGTCGGCCACCGGGTGGCCGCCGTCGTCGCCGAGCGCGACCGGCTCACCACCGCCCTGCGCGGTCGCGGCCTGGAGGTGCCCGACAGCCAGGCCAACTTCGTGTGGCTGCCGCTGGGGGAGCCGACCGCCGGCGTCGCCGCGGCGCTGGAGGCCCGCGGGGTCATCACCCGTCCCTTCGCCGGCGAGGGCATCCGGGTCACCGTCGGCACGCCCGAGGAGGACGACGTCTTCCTCGCCGCGCTCGACGACGTCCTCCCCGGCGAGCCCGGCGCCCGGCCGGACGACGTGCGCCCCGGCGCACCGGTCGGCTGACCCGCGGCTGGTTTGATGGCCGTCGTGCCTCTTCCCCGTGTCCTCTCCGGCATCCAGCCGACGGCGGGCTCCTTCCACCTCGGGAACTACCTCGGTGCGCTGCGGCAGTGGGTCGCCCTGCAGGACACCGCCGAGGCGTTCTACTGCGTCGTGGACCAGCACGCGATCACGATGGACTGGGACCCCGACGAGCTGCGCCGGAACACCCTGGTGTCGGCGGCCCAGCTGCTGGCCCTCGGGGTGGACCCGCAGCGCAGCACGCTGTTCGTGCAGAGCCACGTCCCCGAGCACGTCCAGCTGTCCTGGGTGCTCGAGTGCCTCGCCCGCTTCGGCGAGGCCAGCCGGATGACGCAGTTCAAGGACAAGAGCCAGCGCGAGGGCACCGGCGGCTCGTCGGTCGGGCTGTTCACCTACCCGGTGCTGCAGGCCGCCGACATCCTCGTCTACCAGGCCGACGAGGTGCCCGTGGGCGAGGACCAGCGCCAGCACCTCGAGCTCACCCGTGACCTCGCCACCCGGTTCAACGGCCGCTTCGGCGACACCTTCACCGTCCCCGCCGCGCGGATCCCGCAGGGCGCGGCGAAGATCCTCGACCTGCAGTCGCCCGAGAAGAAGATGAGCAAGAGCCTGCCGCCGGCCGGCTGCGTGTTCCTGCTCGACGACCCCAGGGTGACGGCGAAGAAGATCCGCTCGGCGGTCACCGACACCGGTCGCGAGGTGGTGGCCGACCCGGTGGGGAAGCCGGGCGTCACCAACCTGCTGGCCGTCCACAGCGCGCTGTCGGGCCGGTCGGTGCCCGAGCTCGAGGAGCACTTCGCCGGCCGCGGCTACGGCGACCTCAAGAAGGAGCTCGCCGAGGTCGTCACCGAGTTCGTCACCCCGGTCCGCGAGCGCACGCAGGAGCTGCTCGACGACCGTGCCGAGCTCGAGCGGCTGCTGGCCGCCGGTGCCGCCCGGGCCCGCGAGGTCGCCGGGCAGACCGTCCGCACGGCCTACGAGAAGGTCGGCTTCCTCCCACCGGTGGCGGTCCCGTGAACGACGACACGTTCGTCCCGCGGAGCCGGACGACGCCGCCGCAGACCTCCGTCGTCGGGGTGCTGGTACCGGTGCCCGAGCCGTGGGCGCAACTGCTGGTGGACTGGCGGTCGAAGGTGGGCGACCCGCAGGCCACCCTCGTGCCGCCGCACGTCACGCTGCTGCCGCCCACCGAGGTGCCCCGCGCCGACCGTGAGGGCATCACCGAGCACCTGACCCGGGTCGCCGCCGGCCACCCGCCCTTCGACATGCACCTGTCGGGCACCGGCACGTTCACGCCGGTCTCGGACGTCGTCTTCGTCGCCGTCGCGCGGGGCATCGGCAACTGCGAGCTGCTGGCCAACGACGTCCGCTCCGGCCCGCTGGCTCGCACGCTGTCCTTCCCGTACCACCCGCACGTGACCGTGGCCCACGACGTGCCGCGCGACATGCTCGAGCTGGCCTACACCGGCCTGGGTGACCTCTCCGCCGAGTTCCGGGTCACCTCGTTCACCGAGTTCGAGCAGACGCCCACGGGTACCTGGGCGGTCGCCCGCGAGTACCCGCTCACGGGGCGGCCGCACCGCTGAGCTCGCGCGGCACCCACCCGCAGGGACCAGACTCGGAGCGGTGGGTGCACCGAGAGACGTCCGGCCGCGCGCAGCCGATGCGACCGACGACGCCGTCCGCACGCCGTGGACCCGCATCACCGGCATCGGCACCCGGTTCACCGCCGTCGTCGACGGGCAACGCCGTCGCCGGCCGTGGTTCGACCACCTGGCCCGGGCCGGGGGCCGCTACACCCGCACCCAGGGCGACCTCATGGCCGCCGGGGTCACCTACTTCGTCTTCCTCGGGCTCTTCCCCGTCCTCCTGCTGGTGGCGTCGATCATCGCGCTGGTCCTCTCCGGGGACGCGCTGCTGCAGAAGGAGCTCCACACCGCGATCCGCGAGGCGTTCCCCGGCTCGACCGGCCGGCAGATCGTCGAGGAGCTTCGCTCGACGGTCGGCGCGGCCGGTCTCACCGGGCTGCTCGGAGCCGCGGGTTTCCTCTACGCCGGGCTGCGCGCGATGGACAAGCTCCGCATCGGCATGGAGCGCACCTGGAAGGGGACGGCCGACGAGCCGGAGTTCTGGAAGGACAACCTCGCCGACCTCGTCGCGCTGGTCGCCCTCGGCGCCGCCGGCCTGGCCAGCATCGGGCTGACCGGGTTCGCCACCCAGGCGACCGCGGGTGTGCTGACGCTCTTCGGCGTCCAGGACGCGGCGGGCTGGGCGGTCGTCACCAACGTGCTGGGCATCGGGGTGGCCTTCGTCGGCGACGTCGTCGTCTTCCTGTGGCTGCTGCGCGTGGTGCCCTCGACGCGGCACCCGCTGCGGCTGCTGCTGCCCGGCGCCCTGTTCGGCGCGGCCGGCTTCGAGGTGATGAAGCTGCTGGGCAGCCTCTACCTCTCGCTCATCTCCGGCAGCGTCACCTCGTCGGCGTTCGGCGGAGCGGTCGGCATCCTGGTCTGGATCAACATCGTCATCCGGTTCGCGTTCTTCACGGCCGCGTGGACGGCGACGCTCCCGTCCCTGCAGCCGGCGGTCCCCGACGCCCCGGAGGAGGAGCCCCCGGTTCCGGCCGGATCCGGCGCATCGCCCGTCGCCGGCCGATGAGGGTCGCGACCACCACGGCGACCGCGGCCGCGCCCAGTGCCACCGCACCGAGGGCCGGCGGGCCGTCGGAGGCGGGCGACGACAGCGCGGGCGGACCGGCGGCGACGTCGGCGGGACCGGCGGGGGAGGGGACGGTGCTCGACGTCGGCGCGGGCGGCGTCACCTCGGCCGCGGAGCCGACCAGCGTGCCGACCCCGCCCAGCGACGGCGGGACGGCGAAGCCCCAGTCGAGCAGCAGCGCGGCCTGGTCGGCGGCGCGCAGCGGCAGGTTCTCGGCGCCCACGACGCTGACGACGAGCCGCCGGCCGTCGCGCTCGGCGGCGGTGACGAAGGTGTGCCGGGCGGCGTCGGTGAAGCCGGTCTTGCCGCCCAGGCCGCCGGGGTAGCCGGCCAGCGGGTTCTCGTTCTGGATCTGGAAGCCGGTGGACCGGCCCTCGACGCCGGGCATCTCCGCGATCGGCGTGGCGAGGATCCCCGCGGTGAGCGGATCGGCGACCAGGGCGCGGAAGAACAGCGCGAGGTCGTAGGGCGAGGAGAACTGCCCGGCGACGTCGAGGCCCGACGGCGTCCCGGCCACCGTGTCGAAGGCGCCCAGCTCCAGCGCGGTGGCGTTCATCGCCTGCACCGTTGCCTGCGTGCCGCCGAAGGCCCGGGCGAGCGCGTTGGCGGCGTCGTTGCCCGACTGCAGCACCAGCGCCTGGAACAGCAGCGACACCGGGTAGCGGCCGCCGGTGACCATCCCCACCCGGCTGCCCTCCATCTGCTCGTCCTCGGCGGTGCCCTCGACGACCAGCGCGGGGTCGAGGCGGTGGGCCAGGGTGAGCAGCGTCAGCGTCTTGAGCGTGCTGGCCGGGTAGTAGCGGCCGTGGGGGTCGCGGGCGGCCAGCACGTCGCCGGTGCCGGCGTCGGCCACCAGCCAGCCGGCCGCGACGATGCCGTCGGGCACCGGCGGGGCGCCGTCGACGACGACCGTGCCGCGGGTGTCGAGGCCCTCACCGCCGACGGTGACCCCACCGGGTCCCGAGCCCTGCGGCGGCCTGCCGGACAGCGGGGCGGTCGGGGTCGGGGCCGAGGGGTCGACCGTGGGGCGCGGCGTGCCCGGGGCGGCGGCCGCGGGAACGGCCCCGAGGACGGCGAACAGGAGCACCAGCGCGGCCAGCAGGACGCGCCGCGCACCCCCTCGTCGCCGCACGGTCCGGGACGGTAGCCGCGCCGGCGCGACGGCACCCGGTGGGGCGGGCAGGCGCCGTGGCCCGGGCTCCCGCGCGGCGCCGGTTCGCAACGATCGCGTCTCGGTCCGCCGCACGGATGGCGGCCCGGGTGGGGAGCGCGGTTAGCGTGCCCGAGTCGTCCACGTCCGGGCGGCTGCCTCCGGGCGGCCGCGACCAGGACCCACGGGAGCGCCCTCCGTGTCCGTGCGGGCAGCTCCCTCCAGAGAGGAGATCGTCTTGCGCCGAGCGCGGAGGATGAAGGCCGCAGCGCTGCTGCTGGCCGGCAGCATGGCCCTGGCGGCCTGCGCCAGTGACGAGCCCGCCGGCGGCAGTGGCGGCGGTGGTGGCGGCGGTGCCGAGGCCGGCGGCGAGGACCTGCGCATCGGCCTGGCCTTCGACACCGGCGGCCGCGGTGACCGCTCGTTCAACGACGCGGCGGTCGCCGGCCTCGAGGCGGCGAAGGAGGAGCACGGCGGCGAGTTCCGGGACATCAGCCCCAACGCCGACGCCTCCAACCGCGCGGACCTGCTGACCCAGCTGGCCGACGAGGGCTACAACCCGATCATCGCGGTCGGCTTCGCCTACGGCGAGGTCATCGGCGACGTCGTCGAGCAGTACCCCGACACGACGTTCGCGATCATCGACTCCTCGGCCGCCGAGGTCGGCGCCGACAACCTCACCGGCCTGCTGTTCAGCGAGGAGCAGGGCTCCTTCCTCGCCGGTGTCGCGGCGGCCACCAAGTCCGAGACCGGCCACATCGGCTTCGTCGGCGGCGTGGAGACCCCGCTGATCCAGAAGTTCGAGGCCGGCTACGTGGCCGGGGCACAGGCGGTCAACCCGCAGATCATCATCGACCGGCAGTACATCTCGCCGGCCGGTGACTTCACCGGCTTCAACGACCCCGCTCGCGGCAAGCTGGTCGCGCAGGGCATGTACGAGGCCGGCGCCGACATCGTCTACCACGCGGCGGGCGGCTCGGGTCAGGGCGTCTTCGAGGCGGCTGCCGACGCGGGCGCGCGCGCCATCGGCGTCGACTCCGACCAGTACCAGACCGTCGGTGACCCTCGCCTGCAGGCGGTCATCCTGACCTCGATGCTCAAGCGCGTCGACACCGCGGTGTCGTCGTTCATCGACTCCTACGTCGACGGCAGCGTCGAGGGCGGTGCGGACATCACCTACGACCTGGAGCAGGACGGCGTCGGCCTGGCCACCTCGGGCGGCTTCATCGACGACATCCAGGACACGGTCGACGACTACCGCCAGCAGATCATCGACGGCGAGATCGAGGTCCCGACCACCCCGTGACGCCGGCCGGCCACCGCGCCGGCTGACCACGGAGCGCACGCAGACGGCGGGTCCGGGGGAGCACACGCCCCCCGGGCCCGCCGTCGTCGTGAGGGGGGACACCCGGCGGTCCTCCGCGCCGGGGAGAATCCCCACCGCCGCCGGCCCGCACGGCCGGCGGCGCGCACCCAGCCGGGGCACGGTCGATCCCGCGTCCCCGGTGCAGCACAGTGGACGCGAGCCCGCGCACCCGCGGGCCGCAGCGACGCAGGAAGGGCCCAGCATGGCCACAGCAGGCACCTCGGGCGGTCCCGCGTCGACCGGCCTGACCACGGACGGCGGCGGTCCGGGCGGCGGCACGCCACTGGCCGTGGAGCTGCGCGGCATCACCAAGCGCTTCCCCGGCGTGGTCGCGAACAAGGACATCGAGCTGCGTGTCCGGCGCGGCGAGGTGCACGCCATCGTGGGGGAGAACGGCGCCGGCAAGTCGACGCTGATGAAGACGCTCTACGGCATGCACCGCCCCGACGAGGGCCAGATCCTGCTCGACGGGCGCGAGGTCCACTTCCGCAGCCCGGCCGACGCGATCGCCGCCGGCATCGGCATGGTCCACCAGCACTTCATGCTGGCCGACAACTTCACCGTCCTGGAGAACGTGGTCCTGGGCAGCGAGCCCACCCGCGGCGGGCGGCTCGACCGGGCCGAGGCCCGCCGCAGGACCCGGGAGATCTCCGACGCCTACGCCCTCGGCCTCGACCCCGACGAGCTCGTCGAGGACCTGGGGGTCGGCGACCGGCAGCGGGTCGAGATCGCCAAGGTCCTCTACCGCGGCGCCACCACGCTGATCCTCGACGAGCCGACCGCCGTCCTGGTGCCGCAAGAGGTCGACGAGCTGTTCGGCAACCTCGCCGAGCTCAAGCGCGAGGGCCTGACGGTCATCTTCATCTCGCACAAACTCGACGAGGTGCGGAAGGTGGCCGACTCGATCACCGTCATCCGCCGCGGCACCACCGTCGGCACCGCCGACCCGAAGACGACGACGGCCCGCCAGCTCGCCGAGATGATGGTCGGCACCGAGCTGCCCTCGCCGGAGATCCGCACCTCGACGGTCCGCGAGACCCCGGTGCTGCAGCTGCGCGACGTCACCGTCGCCGCACCCACCGGCCGCCCGCCCGTCGACGACGTCACCCTGACCGTCCGGGAGGGCGAGGTGGTCGGCATCGCCGGCGTCGAGGGCAACGGCCAGGCCGAGCTCGTGGACGCCGTCATGGGGCTGCGCCACCTGGCCGCCGGCACGGTGCTGCTCGGCGGGGACGACATCACCGCCTGGAGCACCCGGGCCCGCCGCGAGGCCGGCCTCGGCTTCATCCCGGAGGACCGGCACCGCCAGGGCATGCTGCTCGAGGCGCCGCTCTGGGAGAACCGGATCCTGGGGCACCAGACCCGTCCCCCGGCGGTGAAGGGCCCCTTCATCGACCGCCGCGCGGCCCGCGCCGACACCGCCCGGATCATGCGCGACTACGACGTCCGCGCGCCCGGCCCGGACACGCTCGCGGTCGCGCTCTCCGGCGGCAACCAGCAGAAGCTCATCGTCGGCCGGGAGATGAGCGCCGCCCCGCGGCTGCTGCTGGCCGCGCACCCGACCCGCGGCGTCGACGTCGGCGCGCAGGGGGCGATCTGGCGGCTGCTCGAGGCGGCCCGCGCGGAGGGGATGGGGATCCTGCTGATCTCGGCCGACCTCGACGAGCTCATCGGCCTGTCGGACACTCTGCACGTCATGCTGCGCGGCCGGCTGGTGGCCACCCTGGACCCGTCCGCGGTCACCCCCGAGGAGCTCGGCGGGTACATGACCGGGGCCCGGACGACGGCGGGTGCGGCGTGAACGTCCTCCGCCGGATCGGCCTCTCGCTGTTCGCGCCGGTCCTCGCCGTCGTCGTCGCGGTCCTCATCTCCTCGGCGGTCATGGCTGCCCTGCAGGTCAACCCGCTGCGGGTCTTCGAGATCATGGTCGACTTCGGCGACACCCCGTCGCAGCAGGTCACCGCGCTGGTCGTGGTCCTCAACCGGGCGGTGCCGCTGTTCCTCGCCGGGCTCGCGGTCGCCATCGCCTTCCGGATGGGCCTGTTCAACATCGGCGTCGAGGGCCAGTACCGGCTGGCGACCATCCTCGCCGCCGGGGCCGGTGCCGCCGTCGCCCTCCCGGGCCCGCTGCACGTGCTGCTCATCGTGGTCGTGGCCATGGTGGTGGCGGCGATCTGGGCCGGCATCGTCGCGGTGCTCAAGGTGACCCGCGGCGTCAGCGAGGTCATCAGCTCGATCATGCTCAACGTCATCGCGCTGGGCGTCGCGTCGTTCCTGCTCACCGGGCCGCTGCGGGGCAGCCCCGAGGGTGCCTCGATCATCGCCACCGCCGACATCCCCGAGTCGGGCTGGATGCCCAGCCTCAACGGGGTCTTCGGCCTGCTCGGCCTGGCCAACCCGCCGCGCCAGCTGTACGGGTTCCTCGTCGTGGCGGTCGTCGTCGGCGTGCTGATCGGGGTGCTGCTCAACCGCACCCGCTTCGGCTTCGACCTGCGCGCGGCCGGGCTCTCGCCCTCGGCGGCCAGTGCCAGCGGCGTCGACTCCCGCGGCATGGTGATCAAGACGATGCTGCTGTCGGGCGCCGTCGCCGGGCTGATCGGCATGCCCGACCTGCTGGGCTCGACGCACTCCTACACCACCGACTTCACCTCCGGACTGGGCTTCCTCGGCATCGCCGTCGCGCTGCTCGGCCGCAACAAGCCGGTCGGGATCGCGCTCGGCGCGCTGCTGTTCGCCTTCCTCGACCGGTCCCTGGTGCCCCTGCAGATCCAGGACTTCCCCGCCTCGGTGGTCACGATCATCCAGGGCACGATCGTGCTCGCCGTGGTCGTCGCCAACGAGGTCGTCCGCCGGGTGGCCCGCCGCTCGGCCGAGCGTGGCTCGGCCACGGGGGCCGCGGTAGCCGGCGACGGCAGCACCGGGCCCGGGCAGGCGGCCTCCGGCGCCGCCTCGATCGGCGGCGGCGCCGACGGCGGCGAGGGCACCGGCGCCGGCGAGAGCCGGACGACCGGCGCCGGACAGCGAAGCGACGAGCGGCAGGAGACCGGGGCATGAGCACCGTGGCGACCCCTCCGGGCAGTGGCACCCGGCCCAGCCGCGGCCCGCTGACCGACCTGTTCACCGGCGGCGGCCGTGCGCGCCGGCTGACCTGGGTCCTCGTCGGCATCGTGGTGCTGTTCTCGGTGGTGCGGGTCATCAGCGGTGAGCAGGCGCTGACCAGTTCCTCGACGATCGCCGCGACGCTGCTGCTCGCGGTGCCGATCGGACTGGCGGCGCTGGGCGGCCTGTTCTCCGAGCGTGCGGGCGTGGTCAACATCGGCCTCGACGGGATGATGACCCTGGGCACCTGGGGCGCCGGTTTCGCCGGCTACCAGTGGGGTTGGGGCGCCGCCGTCGTCGGCGGGCTGCTGTTCGGCGCCGTCGGCGGGCTGCTGCACGCGGTGGCCACGGTGACCTTCGGCGTGGACCACGTCGTCTCCGGTGTGGCGATCAACATCCTCGCCGGCGGGGTCGTGCGCTTCCTCTCCGAGCTGCTCTACACCGACAACCCCGCCGGTGGCGGGGTCACCCAGTCCCCGCCGGTCGACGGCGCACCGCCGTCGTTCTCCGTCCCGGTGCTCTCCTCCGGCCCCGACCTGCTCGGCTCGCTGGAGCGGCAGCACTGGTTCCTCGTCAGCGACCTCGCCGGCATCCTGCGCGGGCTCACCAGCGGGATCGGCCTGCTGACGCTCATCGCCATCCTGCTGGTCCCGGCGTCCTACCTGCTGCTGTGGCGGACGGCGTTCGGCCTGCGGCTGCGCTCCTGTGGCGAGAACCCGGCCGCCGCCGACTCGCTCGGCGTGCCCGTGTACCGGCTGAAGTACGTCGCCGTCCTGATCTCCGGCGCGCTGGCCGGCCTCGGCGGCGTGTTCCTGGTCTTCATCGCCGGGATCTACCGCGAGGGGCAGGTCAACGGTCGCGGGTTCATCGGCCTCGCGGCGCTGATCTTCGGCAACTGGCGACCCGGTGGGCTGGCCGCGGGGGCCGCCCTGTTCGGCTTCACCGACGCCCTGCAGCTGCGGAGCCGGTCGGCCGTCGTCGCGCTGTTCCTGCTCGTCGCGATCGGGCTGGCCGTGATCGCGGTCGTGCAGGCCCGGCGCGGGAGGCTGCTGCCGGCGGGGATCGCGGCGGTCGTCGCCGCGGCCGCCCTGGTCGGGTTCCTGACCGTCGAGGAGCTGCCACCGGGCCTGGTGTCCTTCACCCCGCACCTCACCACGCTGCTGGTGCTCTCGCTCGCCTCGCAGCGGCTGCGGATGCCGAAGGCCGACGGGCTCGTCTACCGGAGAGGGGAGCACTAGTGGAGGACGTCGACTGGGAGGCCCTGCGTGCGGCGGCCCGGGAGGCCATGACGCACGCCTACGCGCCGTACTCGCGGTTCCCCGTGGGCGTGGCCGGGCTGGTCGACGACGGCCGGGTGGTCACCGGGTGCAACGTCGAGAACGCCAGCTACGGCCTGGGCCTGTGTGCCGAGTGCGGGATGGTCAGCGACCTCGCCCGCACCGGCGGCGGCCGGCTGGTCGCGGTGGCGTGCGTCGGCGGGGACGGGCAGCCGCTCATGCCGTGCGGCCGCTGCCGCCAGCTGCTGTGGGAGCACGGCGGCGGGGGGATGCTCATCGAGACGGTGTCCCTGGGCATCGTGCCGATGCGAGAGGTGCTGCCCGACGCGTTCGGCCCTGAGGACCTCGTGGCCGCGGCCGAGCGGGGGCAGGGCTGAGCATGGACGCCATCGACGTGCTGCGCGCCAAGCGCGACGGGCAGCGGCTGACCGACGAGCAGATCCGCTGGGTGATCGGCGCCTACACCGACGGCACCGTCCCCGACGAGCAGATGAGCGCGCTGCTCATGGCGGTGTTCTTCCGCGGGATGGACGGCGGCGAGCTCGCCGTCTGGACCCAGGCGATGATCGACTCCGGCGAGCGCAAGGACCTGTCCTCGCTGGGCCGGCCGACGGCGGACAAGCACTCCACCGGCGGCGTGGGCGACAAGACCACGCTGCCGCTCGCGCCGTTGGTCGCCGCGTGCGGGGTGGCGGTCCCGCAGCTGTCGGGGCGGGGACTGGGCCACACCGGCGGCACGCTGGACAAGCTCGAGGCCATCCCGGGCTGGCGCGCCGACGTGCACGAGGAGGCCTACCTGCGGCAGCTGGCCGAGGTGGGCGCGGTCATCTGCGCGGCCGGGCACGACCTCGCGCCGGCGGACAAGAAGCTCTACGCGCTGCGCGACGTGACCGCGACGGTCGAGTCGATCCCCCTGATCGCCAGCTCGATCATGAGCAAGAAGATCGCCGAGGGCGCCGACGCGCTGGTGCTCGACGTCAAGACCGGGTCCGGGGCGTTCATGAAGGACGCCGAGGCCTCCCGCGAGCTGGCCCGCACGATGGTCGGCCTCGGCGAGGCGGCCGGCGTCAACACCGTGGCGCTGGTGACCGCGATGGACCGCCCGCTCGGCCGCGCCGCGGGCAACGCCGTCGAGGTGGCCGAGTCGGTGGAGGTGCTGGCCGGGGGCGGACCGGCCGACGTCGTCGAGCTCACGCTGGCCCTGGCGCGGGAGATGCTCACCGGTGCCGGGCGGCCCGACGTCGACCCCGCCGACGCGCTGCGCGACGGCCGGGCGATGGACGTGTGGCGCCGGATGATCGCCGCCCAGGGCGGGGACCCCGACGCGCCGCTGCCGCAGCCGGCCGAGCGGCACGTGGTGACCGCCCCGGCCACCGGCACGCTCACCCGCCTGGACGCCTACGCCCTCGGTGTCGCCGCCTGGCGGCTGGGCGCCGGCCGGGCGCGCAAGGAGGACCCGGTCTCGGCCGCCGCCGGCGTCACCTGGACGGCGACGGTGGGGGAGCAGGTGACCGAGGGGCAGCCGCTGCTGGAGCTGCACACCGACGACGCCGCGCGCATCCCGCGGGCCCTGGAGGCGCTGGAGGACGCGGTCGGCGTCGACACCGGCGACGAGCCGCTGCCCCTGCTGCTGGACCGCATCTCGGTCTGAGGAGGACCGGGGGCGTCCCCTCCCGGTGATCACGGGGCCGCGGCGGCGACACGCCGCCTGCGACCGGTGCGTCGTTCCCGCAGCTCCGTGATCGTCGGGCGGTGGTGCCCGCACCGGAGGCGGTCGGCGCCGCTCCGCAACAGGGGAGGACACTGGACCCTCGTGCAGCAGGACTCCCTCCTCCCCGCCCCTGGCGGGCTCGCGGCGGTACCCGGGAGGGAGCCGGATCCGGACGCGGCCATCTCCGTCCGCGGGCTGGTGAAGCGCTACGGCGCCTCGACCGCCGTCGACGGCCTGGACCTCGACATCCGGCGCGGCGAGATCTTCGCGCTGCTGGGCCCGAACGGCGCCGGCAAGACGACGACGGTCGAGATCTGCGAGGGCTTCCGCGACCGGGACGGCGGCGAGGTGCGCGTGCTGGGCACCGACCCGGCCTCGGGCGGGCGCCGCTGGAAGGCGCAGCTGGGCATCGTGCTGCAGTCCGGCGCCGGCGACAGCCAGCTGACCTGCCGCGAGCTGCTGCGCGCCCAGGCGTCCTACTTCCCCGACCCGCGCGACCCCGACGAGGTGCTCGAGCTGGTCGGGCTGACGGAGAAGGCGCGCTCGCGGGGCCGGTCGCTGTCGGGCGGTCAGCGCCGCCGGCTCGACGTCGCGCTGGGCATCGTCGGCCGCCCGACCCTGCTGTTCCTCGACGAGCCGACCACCGGCTTCGACCCCGAGGCCCGCCGGCAGTTCTGGTCGCTGATCCGCTCGCTGCGCGACCTCGGCACCACGATGCTGCTGACCACCCACTACCTCGACGAGGCCGAGGCGCTGGCCGACCGCGTGGGCGTCATCGCCCGCGGCCGGCTGGCGGAGGTCGCCGTCCCCTCGGAGCTGGGCGGGCGGGGCCGGGCACCGGCCGTGGTCACCTGGACCGAGGGCGGCGCCCGGCGCTCCGAGGCCACCGCGACCCCGACGGCGTTCGTCCGCGACCTGGCCGCGCGCTTCCCCGGCGAGGTGCCCGACCTGGCGGTGGCCCGGCCGACCCTCGAGGACGTGTACCTGCAGATGATCGGGGAGGACCGCGCGTGAGCGCCGTGCCGGCGACGGGGACGACCCAGCCCAGGACGGCGCTGCCCTCGATGGCCGCCGTCTACCGCTCCCGCGCCGGGGTGGAGCTCAAGGAGTTCTTCCGGCAGCGCGAGTCGGTGGTCTTCACCCTCGTGTTCCCCGTGCTGCTGCTGGTCGTGTTCGGCGCGGTGCTCGACTACGACCTCGGCAGCGGGGTCACCTTCATCCAGTACTTCGTGGCCGGGGTGATCGCCGCGGGCATCCTGGGCGCGAGCCTGCAGAACATGGCGATCTCCATCGCGACCGAGCGCGCCGACGGCACGCTCAAGTCGCTCTACGGCACCCCGATGCCGCGCAGTGCCTACTTCGTCGGCAAGGTCGTGCAGGTCCTCGCCGTCACGGTGCTCATCATCGCGATCCTGCTGCTGGTCGGCGTCGTCTTCTACGACGTCCAGCTGCCCTCCGGGGCGGACTGGCTGACCTTCGCCTGGGTCACCGCGCTCGGCGCCGCGGCGTGCACGCTGCTGGGCATCGCGGTGTCGAGCCTGGCGCGCAACGGCCGCTCGGCGTCGGCCACCGTGACGCCGATCGCGCTGGTGCTGCAGTTCATCTCCGGGGTCTTCTTCCAGTTCAGCCAGGTGCCGGTCTGGATGCAGACGGTCGCGTCGGTCTTCCCGCTCAAGTGGATGGCGCAGGGCCTGCGCTCGGTGTTCCTGCCCGACGCGCTCGCCGCGCAGGAGCCGGCGGGGACGTGGGAGCTCGGCCGGGTGGCCCTCGTGCTGGGCGCCTGGTGCCTGGCCGGGCTGGTGCTGTGCGTCCTGACCTTCCGCTGGCAGGAGCGCGGCACCCGGTGACATCGTCGTCCTACCGGACGACACCGCGGCCAGGTGCCGTCCCGGCTGCCGCTGGACCCCTCCCGTGTCCCGGTCGGGAGGCCCTCCGGGCCCCCGCGACCGGTCCCCTCGCACTCCCTGCCGTCCCCGGCTCCCGACCGGCGGCTGTATACGGTCTCCGGGTGCCCGCACCGCTCGACGCCGACTCGATCCGCCGCGCTCCGAAGGTCCTCCTGCACGACCACCTCGACGGCGGGCTGCGGCCTCAGACGGTGATCGAGCTCGCCGACGAGGCGGGCTACCGCGACCTCCCGACCGGCGACGCCGCGAAGCTGGGCACCTGGTTCCAGGAGGCCGCCGACTCCGGCTCGCTGGTGCGCTACCTGGAGACGTTCGCGCACACCGTCGGCGTGATGCAGCGGCCCGAGGCCGTGCGACGGGTGGCCCGGGAGTGCGCGCTCGACCTGGCCGCCGACGGCGTCGTGTACGCCGAGGTGCGCATGGCCCCCGAGCTGCTCACCGCGGGCGGGACGCCGATCGAGGAAGCCGTGGAGGCGATCCTCGACGGGTTCGCCGCGGGGAGCGCCGCCGCCACCGCCGCGGGCACGCCGATCACCGTCGGCGCGCTGCTCTGTGCCATGCGGCAGAACGACCGCTGGGAGGAGGTCGCCGGCCTCGTCGTGCGGTACCGGGACGCCGGCGTCGTCGGCTTCGACCTCGCCGGACCGGAGATCGGCTTCCCGCCCGACCGGCACCCCGAGGCCATCGCGCTGCTCGACCGGGCCGGCGTGCACCGGACCATCCACGCGGGGGAGGCCGCCGGCATCGACAGCATCCGCGCCGCCCTCGACGGCGCCCACGCTGAGCGGCTGGGCCACGGCATCCGGATCGCCGACGAGGTGCCAGGGGACGGCCCGCTCGGCCCGGTCGCGCAGCGGGTCCTCGACGAGGCCGTGCCGCTGGAGGTCGCGCCGTCGTCGAACGTGCAGACCGGCGCCTACCCCTCGCTGGCCGCCCACCCGATCGCCCGGCTGCACGCCCTCGGCTTCACGGTCACGGTCAACACCGACAACCGGCTGATGAGCGGCGTCTCGGTGACCAGCGAGGTGGCCGACGTCGCCGCCGTCCACGGCTGGGGCTGGGACGACGTGCAGACGGTGACCGAGCGGGCACTGGCCGCGGCCTTCCTCGACGACGCCGCGCGGACCCGGCTGCTCACCGAGGTGGTGCGGCCGGGATTCGACGCGCTGCGGGCGGGGTGAGCACGGCCACCGCGGGAGCCGGAACGGCGCGGTGATCGCCGCTGTTATCGTGGAGGTGCCGGCACTCGCCGGTCATCCTCCCGGACGGTCCGTCCGGGCATGAGCGCATCCGTGCAGGTCGACCGCCCCGTCCGGGCCGGTGGCCGCCGTGAGGACGCCGATCGACGGCGCCCACCCACCACCACGGGACGCGCCCGAGCTGTATCGGAGTCCCACACCCGCATGTCCTTGATCGACCCCGTCGACGTCGTCGACACCCAGTTCGACACCGAGAACACCCCCGCGCCGGCTCCCGAGCCGACCGGTCCCACCTTCGCCCAGCTGGGCCTGCCCCAGCCGCTCGTGACCGCCCTCGAGCGGCGCGACATCCGGGCCCCGTTCGCGATCCAGACCTCCGTCCTGCCCGACGCCCTCGCCGGGCGTGACGTGCTGGGCAAGGCCGCCACCGGCTCGGGCAAGACCCTCGCCTTCGGCCTGCCGATGCTGGCCCGCCTGGGCCTCACCGCCCGCCGCGGCCCGCGTGCCCCCCGCGCGCTGGTCCTCGTGCCCACGCGCGAGCTGGCCCAGCAGGTCTCCGACGCCCTGGCCCCGCTCGGCCAGGCCATGGGCGTGCAGTTCGCCACCGTCTACGGCGGCGCCTCGATGTACCGCCAGATCACCCAGCTGCGCCGCGGCGTCGACGTCGTCGTCGCCACCCCCGGCCGGCTGCAGGACCTGATCAGCCAGGGCGAGGCCACCCTCGCCGACGTCGAGGTCAGCGTCGTCGACGAGGCCGACTTCATGTCCGACCTCGGCTTCCTGCCCGTCGTCAAGGAGCTGCTCGACCAGACCCGCCCCGACGCCCAGCGGCTGCTGTTCTCGGCCACCCTGGACGGCGAGGTCGACAGCCTGGTCCGCCGCTACCTCAAGGACCCGGCGCGGCACGAGGTCAAGCGGGCCGGCGACGACGCCCCGCCGGCCGAGCACCTCGCCTACACCGTCGCGTTCCGCGACAAGGTGCCGGTGACCCAGGAGCTCGCTGCCCGTCCCGGCCGGACGATCGTGTTCGCCCGTACCCAGCTCGGCGTCGACCGGCTGACCGAGAACCTGCAGGCCGTCGGCATCAAGGCCGAGGCGATCCACGGCGGGCTGCCGCAGTCGGCCCGGCGGCGGGCGCTCGAGGCGTTCATGGACGCGCGCAGCCCGGTCCTCGTGGCCACCGACGTCGCCGCCCGCGGCATCCACGTCGACGACGTCTCGCTGGTCCTGCACTACGACCCGCCGGCCGACCACAAGACCTACCTGCACCGCTCGGGCCGCACCGCCCGGGCCGGTGCCGCCGGTGTCGTGGTCTCGCTGCTGCTGCCCGACCAGGTCGGTCAGGCCAAGCGCCGGTTCCGGCAGGCGAAGGTCGACCCGAGTGTCGACCGCATCCGCCCCGGCGACGCCCCGATCACCGACCTGGTGGCCAAGGGCGTGGCGGTCGAGCCGATCGAGCGGCCCGCCCGTGAGTCGCGCCGTCCGCACGGCGGTCCCGCCGGCCGGCGTCCGCGCCGGGACGGCGAGCGTCCCCGCCGGTCCTACGGCGAGGGCGGCGACCGTCCCCGCCGGGACGGCGAGCGGCCCCGCCGGCCCTCCGGCGACCGTGACCGCTACCGCGGCCCCGGTGAGGGCTCGCGCGGCGGGCGGGGCGACCGTCCGGCACCTGCGCGTGACTGAGTAAGGACCCCGTCCTCCCCACCCTTCGCACGCTCAGGGTGGGACCCGGGACGGGGCCGATGGACGACGACGGCGGCCGGTCCCGGGACAACCGGGGCCGGCCGCCGTCGTCGTGCGTGCCCGCTCGTGCTCTGCCCACGGGGAGTGGGCAGAGCACGAGCATCACGACCGGAAGACCAGCGCTCCGCTGACCTGCGCGACGACCTCGTCCCAGGCGGCCCGCAGCGGGGCGGCGTCCTCGGCGCGCAGCGTGGCGTCGGGCTCACGCTCGGCACGGGCCACCGCGCGGCCCAGCGGCTCCGTGGGCGCCAGCAGCTCGTCGACCCGGGTGAGGCCCGCGTACTCGGCGACGTCGCGCACGCCCTCGACCGGCTGGGCGAACGCCCGGTGGTCGACCAGGCCGGCCGCGCCGTCGGCGACCTCGGTGAGGACCTCCGACAGCTCGGTGAGGTCGTAGCGGTCCTGCTCGGCCGGCAGCGGCATCGTGTCGGTGTCGGCGACCTCCGGCCAGGACGCGATCTCGGTGAGGTCGTGCTGCTCGTCGCCGGCGCAGAAGCGGGCGAGGTCGGACGGGGTGTCGAACAGGTACACCTCCCCGTCGCGGCCGAGGAAGCGGGCGACGTCGTCGACGTAGCAGCGCAGGGTGACGCCGGAGCCCTCGGGGACGACCAGCTCCACCGGCAGGATGCCGACGGCCTCCCAGAACTCCGCCGCCGCGGCCACCGCGGCCGGGGTCGCGGTGATCCGGCTGCCGCCGCGGATGGTGCTCACCCCGGCGGTCGCCGCCTCCTCCGGCGCGGCCGCCGTGGAGCCCATGGCCGGCCGGTTGCCCGAGCCGTCCGAGCCCCGCGCGACGGTCGCCTCCGCGCCGCGGGCGGTAGCGGTGACGGCGGGCGCGGCCGTCGGCCCGGCCGCGTCCCCGGCCTCGTCCTCGTCCTCGTCGACGTCGACGTCGACGCCGTCCTCGTCGCTCACCGAGGGGTAGGCCCCGAGGGTGGTCGTGCCGGCGCCGGTCCAGTCCAGGTGCGCCGACAGCTCCTCGATGACGTCCTCCCACAGGTCGTCGAGCGCGCCGCCGACGCCGATCCACGCGTCCTCGCCGGAGCGCCCGACGAACGCCTCGACACCGAGGCCCAGCGACCCGATCTCGGGCCGGGCCACGAGCTCGGCCAGCGCGGGGAACTCGGTCTCGTCGTCGTCGGCCAGGTCGTCGCCGGTCTCGTCCTCGTCGGCCAGGTCCTCGTCGGCGTCCGCGTCGGTCACCGCGTCGGCATCCGCGTCGTCGGCGTCCCGGGGGGACCGGGCCGCGGTCGCGCCGTCCTCGTCCTCGACGCCGGCGGTGTCCAGGCACTCGGCCAGCCGGCTGACGATGTCGATGGTGGCGGCGAGCTCCTCGACGGCCCACCGGTCGGGGTTCTCGGCGGCGATGTCGTAGACGCCGTCGAGGTCGTAGCGGTGATCGTCGTCGGGCGTCAGGTCCTCCGCGCCGAGACCGGTCACGACCGGCCAGACCGGGTGGTCGGCGAGGTCGTGGTCGGTGCTGGTGCGGCAGAACGCCGCGAGGGCCGCCGGGGTGGGGAAGAGGTGCACGGAGGCGGTCTCACCCTCGGAGGTGCCGAGGAACGCCTGCCACTCCTCGCCGTCCTCCTCCCACGGCGGCGCCCACAGGGTGTAGCCGGTTCGGTCGTCGACGGTGAGCGCGATCGGGACGATGCTGGGCCTGGCCACGGAGCCCATCCTGCCCGGTCCGCCTGGGAACGCACCCCGGGGCGGTCGGGCTCCGGGGTGCGTTCCCGGCGTCAGACGACGGCCCGGGTCGCCGGGCGGCGGCCGCGCTGGACGACCAGCACGCCGACGACGGCGACCAGGACGCCGACCACCGGCGGGATGAACCACTGCACCTCGTTGCTCCACCAGGCGGCGACCGCGGCGACTGCGTAGACCGCGACGTTGCGCCACTCGACCGGGGGCAGGTGCTCGGTACCGCCGCTCATCCCGCCGCGCCAGCGGGCCAGGTGGTCGCCGATGACCACGCCGCCCAGCGGCGGGATCAGGATCCCCAGCCAGACCAGGTACTCGATGAGGTTGTCGTAGATGCCGGTGACCGCGAGCAGCGTCCCGAGCACCACGCCGCCGATCACGAACGGCTTCTTGGACGGGGAGTTGGCGATCTCCGCCCCGGCGACGCCGAAGTTGTAGGCGGTGTTGTCGTTCGTGGTCCACAGGTTCGCGACGAGGAACACCAGCCCCCACCCCACCAGCCCGAGCTGGTAGAGGACGAGGACGAAGTCCCCCTCGCCGAACGCCAGCGCACCGATGGCGCCGAAGCCGAGCATGAGCAGCTCGCCGATCAGGAAGGCGACCACGCAGGCCCAGAAGCCGGCGCGCGGGGTGCGGGCGAAGCGGGTCCAGTTGGGTGCCTGCGTCCCGCCGGAGGCGAAGGTGCCGACGACGACGGTCACGGCGACCGCCACGGTCATCGACCCGGACGGCTCGATGCCGGTCAGCCCGCTCCAGCCGCCGACCTCCTCGAGGCAGCGCCAGGTCACCCAGCCGGCGAGCACCAGCATCAGCGGCACCGACACCAGGGAGAGGGCGTACATGCCCTTGTAGCCGTAGTAGGCGGTCACGCCCATGACCGCGCCGCCGACGAGCATCAGCGCGACCTCCGCGCCGCGGCTCTCCCAGCCCAGCGCACCCGCCGTGAGCGCGGCCAGGGTCGCGACGGTGACGCCGTACCAGCCCACCTGGGTGCCGCCGAGCAGCAGTGAGGCGAGCTTGGCCCCCGTCCGGCCCAGCGTGTAGCGGCACATCATGACGGTGGTCAGGCCGGTGCGGGCCCCGATCCCGCCGATCACCGCGACGTAGACGCCGAGGACGGCGCTGCCCAGCAGCAGCACCCAGAACAGCGTGGTCGCCCGGAACGCCTCCCCGATCTGCGCGCCGGCGAGCATGGTCGGGGTGAAGAAGGTGAACCCGAGCAGCACGATCGCCAGCGAGAACAGGGACCGGCGGGCCGACGCCGGGACCGGGTCGATCGGGTAGTCGGGGTCGACGACCTCCGGCGAGGTCGCGTCGCTCCGGACCGGGGCGCTGCTCATGCCCGCACCTCCGCGTCCTGCTCGTCGGCGCCGATGTCCTCGTGCCACAGCTGCGGACGGGCGGCGATGAAGTCGCGCATCATGTCGGCGCACTCCGGGTCGTCGAGCACGAGCACCTCGACGCCGTGCCCGGCCAGCCAGTCGTGGCCGCCGGAGAAGGTCCGTGCCTCGCCCACCACCAGGCGGGAGATGCCGAACTGGCGCACCAGCCCGCTGCAGTACCAGCACGGCGACAGGGTGGTGACCATGGTGGTCCCGCGGTAGGAGCGCTGCCGGCCGGCCGCCCGGAAGGCCGCGGTCTCGGCGTGCACGGAGGGGTCGTCGTCCTGGACCCGCCGGTTGTGCCCGCGACCGAGCACCTCGCCGTCACGGCCGACGAGGGCCGCACCGATGGGGATGCCGCCGGCAGCGGCCCCGGACCGGGCCTCCTCGAGCGCGACGGCGAGCCAGACCCGCGCGGTGGCGGGGTCCAGCGGTGTCAGGGGAGCGGCCATCGACGGCCTCCTCGCGACTCGGGCCGCGACCGGTGCCGCGGCGACGACTGCGGTCGAGGCTGGGCGAGCGGGCCGGTGTGCGCAACGATCACCCCGTCAGGGATCGGCGCGGTGATCCGTGACGTCGTGTCGGGTCGGAGAGGGGTCCGGTGCTCACCATCGCCGAGTTCCTCGCGCTCCCGGCCGTACGGGACGCGGCTCCGGAGGAGGCCGTGGCGCCGGCCTCGCCGGAGACGTCGGTCCGGTGGGTGCACTCCAGCGAGATCTACGAGATCGGTCCGCTGCTGTCGGCGGGCGACCTGCTGCTGACGACGGGCCTGGGGCTGGCCGGCGTGGATGCCGGGGCCCGCCGCCACTGGGTGCGGGAGCTGGCCGGCCGCGGGGTCGCGGCCGTCGCCGTGGAGCTGGGCCGGTCGCTGCCCGACCTGCCGGGGGAGCTGCTCGACGAGGCGCGCCGTCGCGGGCTGCCGCTGTACGTGCTGCGCCAGGTGGTGCCCTTCATCCGGGTCTGCCGGGAGGCCAACGCGGTCATCCTCGACGCCGACGCGCGCCGGATCCGGATGGTCGACGCCGTCCTCGCCGACGTGCACGCAGCGCTCGCCGCCGGCGGCGGGACACCGGGCCTGGTCACCGCGGCCGCGGCCGTCACCGGCGGCCCGGTGGCACTGGTGACCCGGTCGGGCCGGGTCGTCGCGGCGGCCGGGGTCCGTGACGAGCGGGCTACCGACCGGCTGCTGCGCCGCCCGGCCGCGGCGGCGCCGGTCCGGGTCTGGGACGTCGACTGGGGTGCGGTGGCGCTGGGCGCGGGCTCGGCGACCGACTCCGCCGGCCTGGACCTGCTCGCGCCGCGGCTGGCCCGCGTGGCCGCGGTGGCGGTGGGTCAGTCGGGGGCCGGTTCGGCGGGCGACCCGGCCGCCGCCCTCCTGGCGGACCTGCTCACCGACACCGTGCCCGGGACGCGGGAGCTGCTGCTGCGGGCCGGGCTCGCCGACTTCCACCCGGCTCCGGGTGCCGCGGTCGTGGGCCTGGCCGCCAGCGCCCCCGACCCGCGCCCGGTCCTGGCGGGCTGGGCACGGGCCGCCCACGGCGAGGGGCTGGAACTGCTGGCGGGACGGGTGCGCGGGGAGGCGCTGGGGCTGGTCGCCGTCCCGGGGTCCCCCGACCGCACCGATCCCGTCGGGTGGCTGACCGGGCTGCTGCCCGCGACGGGGACGGTCACGACGGTGGGGCCGGCAGTGCCGCTGGCCGAGGCCGGGCACTCCCTGCGCCAGGCGCACGCGGCCCTGCCGACCGCCACGCTGCTGGGATGCGGGACCGTGCCCACCCGGGAGCTGACCCTGCCGCAGCTGTTCGCCGGGCTCGACGACCGCGCGCTGCGGCGGCTGGTCGAGGACGCCCTCGCCCCGCTCACCGCCTGGGACGCCGCCACCGGCAGCGACCTGGTGCACACCCTGGCGGTGCACCTGCGGGCCGGCGGCAGCCGGACCCGCACGGCGGCGGCGCTGCACGTGCACCGCCAGTCGCTGTACCAGCGGCTGGCCCGCATCGAGACCCTGCTGGGCCGGCCGGTGGACGACCCGGCATCGCACGAGCAGCTGGTGGTCGCGACCACCGCCGCGCAGCTGCTGCACGCCCGCGACCGCTCCGACGGGCGTCCCCGCGGACGGTGAGCACCCGGGGCCGGCAGGCTCAGACCGCCACGTCGGTGTCCCAGTCGACGTGGGAGCCGGTGAGCCACGCGTCGAGCGGGGTGGTGCGCCGCGCCAGGTGCCGCGCGAACAGCGGCATCGCCACCCGGTCCCGCACCCAGCGCCCCACCGGCCCCGGTGCCTTGGCGTCCCCCGTGCGCTTCCCCCGGCGGACGACGGCCTCGACGCGCCGGCGGCGCAGCCGTTCATAGACGGCGCAGGCGTCGTCGACCCCGGGGACGTCACGGAGGCAGCGGGCCAGCGCCACGGCGTCCTCGAAGGCCATCGACGCACCCTGCCCGGAGGCGGGCGAGGCCGCGTGGACGGCGTCGCCCACGAGCACCATGCCGTCGCAGTGCCAGGTGGGCACCCGCGGGAGGTCGTAGGTCGGCCAGCCGGCGAAGAGGGCATCGCTGGCGTCGAGCAGGTCGCCGACGGGCAGCCGGTCCCCGGCGAAGAGCTCGCGCAGGCGCGGTCGCCACGCCTCGGCGTCGTCGGCGGCGACGTCGGCGCGGCTGGGCTCCTGCGCGCCGGGCGGGTTGGCGAACCACCAGACGTCGCCGTCGGGGTCGGCGACGGTGCCGAGGAAGCAGCGGCGGCCGAACCAGAAGTCCATGACCCCCGGCGGCCGCCCGAGGTCGAGGCCGCGGGCGTACCCGCCGACGTTGAGCAGGCCGGTGTAGCGGGCCGACGGCGCCGCCGGGTCCACCAGCGTCCGGGTGCGCGAGCGCAGGCCGTCGGCGCCGACGAGCAGGTCGCCGTCGGCGGTGGCGCCGTCGGCGAAGCACGCCCGCACCCGCCCGCCCGCCAGCGACCCGGCGTCACCGAGCCGCCGGCCGTGGTGGACGGGGATCCCGTCGCGGGCGAGCGCCGACCGCAGCACCGCGTACAGGTCCGCACGGCGGATGCTCGTCGCCCCTAGTCCGTCGGGGCGGGGGGCCGACGAGTCGAAGGCGACCAGTTCCCGGCCGTCGGCGGCACGCACGGCCATCCGGGGCGTGGGGAAGCCGGCCGCCTCGACCTCGCGGGCCAGTCCGAGCGGGACCAGCGCATCGAGGCCGTTGGCGGCGAGCGTGAGCCAGGCCCCCTGTCCCTCGGCCGGCCCGGCGGCCTCGTGGACGGTCACCTCCACGCCGACGAGGTGCAGCGCGAGCGCCGTCGTCAACCCCGCCAGTCCGCCACCCACCACGATGGCCTCCATGGCCACTTCCCCCTAGTTCGTTCGATCTAACGAACGAACTGTCACGGTTAGGCTCCGGCCGTGTCAAGGGCACACGAGGACCTGGTCGCGCAGACACTGGCCGCCGGCCGGGAGCTCTCCACGGCGGTCGTCATGTTCCACACGGCCGTGGGCGGGCTGGCCGAGCTGTCGGTCACCGAGACCAAGGCCCTGGAGGTCATCCACCGTGCCGGTCCGCTGACGCCCGCGGATCTCGCCGTGCACACCGGGCTGGCGCCGGCCTCGGTGACCGCACTGCTCGACCGGCTCGAGCGCAAGCAGGTGGCCCGCCGGGTGCCGCACCCGACCGACGGCCGCCGGTCCCTGGTGGAGATCGACCCCGGGCACCTGGCCCGCCAGCAGGAGGTCTTCTCCGACCTCGTGCACCGGCTGGAGGAGCTCGGCGCGGACTTCGACGAGGCCGAGCTGGCGACCGTCGTCCGCTACCTGCGCGCCGCCACCGCCGCCCAGGTGGAGGCCACGCGGCGGCTCACCGGCGACCGGGCCGGCGAGCCGCCCGCGCGGGGCTGAGGGCGCCGTGGCAGCAGCCCGCGAGGTCGTCGCTCAGCGCGGGCTGCTGCCGGTGGGAGCGGGACCGCGACTCAGTCCCGGTAGCCCTCGAGGGCGGCCACCCGGGCGAAGATCTCCCGGGTGTCGGGGCGCTCGAGCGACGGGTCGAGCTCGAGGTACACCGCCATGACGTTCTGCGCGATGCGGCCGGACTCCGCCCACTCGCCGAAGCGCCCGAGTGCGATGTCGTGCATCGCCTCGGTCGGGCTCATCCCGGCCCGGTACCGCTTCGTGGCCTCCTCCTCGACGAAGAGGAGGTAGTCCCGGACCTGCCGGATCCCGGAGGTGTCGGTCACCGGTCCGTGTCCGGGGACGACGTGGACCGGTTCGAGCCCGAGCATGGTGTCGCAGGCCCGGACCCAGTTCCGCAGCGGCCCGGCCCAGATGATCGGCGTCCCCCCGATGAACAGCAGGTCCCCGGTGTACAGGACCCCGGCGGAGGGGACCCACGCGACGCTGTCGCCGGCGGTGTGTGCCGGTCCGAGCTCCAGGAGGTGGACCTCGACACCGCCGACGTCGAGGACCTGCCGTCCGTCGAAGGTCTCGGTGGGGCGGAGCGGACTGCAGTCGCTCCAGTCGAAGGGCGCGAAGATCTCCCGGGCGAAGCGCCCGGGACCACCCGGCGCGTCCCGGAGGCTCATGATCAGGTCCGGCCCCGCGTGCTGCATCTCCTGCGCGGTCGCCGACGAGGCGACGATGCGCGCGTCGGGGAACACCTGGTTGCCGAACCAGTGGTCGCCGTTGGAGTGGCTGTTGACGACCGTCCTGATCGGCGCGGACGCGGTCACCTCCCGCATCCCCTCGACCATGGACCGGGTCATGGGGACGTCGAAGAGCGTGTCGAACAGCAGCGACTCGTCCGAGCCGACCACCAGGCCGGCGTTGCTCCATCCCCAGCTGCCGTCCGGCTCGAGCCAGGCGTGGCAGCCGTCGACGAGGTGGTGCAGTCCGCGGGAGAACTCCAGGTCCGACACCGCTGCCGCCTCAGAACCCGGTCCGCAGGGGGTGCACGGCCGGACCGGGCACCACCTCGTTCTCGATCTCGCCGATCCCCTCCACGCGCATGCGCACCCGGTCACCCGGCTCCAACCACCCCCGGAAGCCCTGGCCCGCGTCGCCGCCGCTCATCGAGAAGTGCTCGAACAGGCAGCCGGTGGGCACGGTGCCGGATCCGAGCACGTCGCCCGGGCGCAGTGTCGTCCCGCGGGAGGCGTAGGCGACGATCTCGCCCCACGACCAGTCCATCTGTTCCATGGAGCCCCCGCCGACCTCCTCGTCGTTGACCCAGACGCGCATGTCGAGGGCGAAGGAGTTGCCGCTGGCGTGCGGCGCCAGCTCGTCGGCCGTGACGAACACCGGCCCCAGCGTCGTCGAGCTGTCCTTGCCCTTGGCCGGGCCGAGGTTCAGGCGCATCTCGCGGGCCTGCAGGTCCCGGGCGCTCCAGTCGTTGAAGATCGTGTACCCGGCGACGTGGTCGGCCGCGGTGGCGGGGTCCAGGTCCGAGCCTGTCCGGCCGATCACGGCCGCCACCTCCAGCTCGAAGTCGAAGCGCTCGCAGCCGGGGGGCACCGGCACGGGGTCGTGCGGACCGATCACCGCGACGGGGTTGGTGAAGTAGAAGGCCGGGATCTGCTCCCACTCGGGATTCAGCTGGGCCGCGGCACCGAGTCCGGCGCGGCAGTTGCGCATGTGCTGCAGGAAGCACAGGAAGTCCCGCATGGCCGGCGGCTGCAGCGGCGCCCGCAGGGTGGCGCCCTCGAACGGACGGGTGTCCTGGGGCGCGGACGTGGCGCGCTCGGCCGCTGCCTGCAGTCGCGATCCGTCGTCCCCGAGCAGGTCGACCAGCGTGGTCCCCGGCTCGAGCCCGTGGATCCGGTCGTCGACGACCAGGCCGACGCGGTCGGTGCCGTCGGCGTCGTAGGTCACCCATCTCATGGCTGTGCCTCCTGGGGTCCGGGCTCCGGCCGACCGTCGGCCGTGAGCAGGAACTTGCGGATCTTGCCGACCGAGGTCCGGGGGAGCTCCTCGACGAGGTGGACCTCGTGCGGACGCTTGGCGGGGGAGAGGTTCGCGGCACACCAGGCGAGGACCGACTCGACCAGGTCGGGTGCCGGCACCCCCGCCGGCACCACGTGGGCCACCGGGACCTCGGTGCGGACGGGGTCCGGGCGCGCGGTGACGGCGACCTCGAAGACGCCGGGGTGCCGGGCGACGACCTGCTCGATCTCGACGGCCGAGACGTTCTCGCCGGCCACCTTGAGCTGCTCGCTGCTCCGGCCGGAGAAGGACCACGTGCCGTCGGCGGCGACGGTGGCCCGGTCGCCGGTGCGGAACCAGATCCGTCCGTCCGCCTCCCGCGCCGTGACCACCCCGTCGCTGGAGCGGGGGTCGTCGAGGTAGCCCGTGAAGACGGTGCGGCCGGGGAGGCCCCCGACCTGGATCTCGCCGTGTCCCGGCAGGGGGAGCGGCGCGCCGGAGTGCAGGTCACCGAGGCGGACGAGGCACCCCGGCGTGACGCCTCCGAGGCCCGCCGGGCCGGCTGCCCCGGCCGGCTGGCTGAGCACCGCGGGGCCGGTCTCCGTCATGCCGTAGAGCTGTCGCGGCCGGCAGCCGACCAGTCGGGTGACCCGGGCGTACTCGTCGGCGGTGAGGTCCTGCGCGAACCACATGTGCTCCAGTGGGCGGCGCAGCGGACGGTCCCCGCCCCGGGCCAGGACCATCCGCAGCGGTGCTGCGAACAGCGAGGCGTGCGTGGCCTCCAGACGCTCGAGCTGGGTCAGGTACCTCGTCGCCGAGAAGGCGGGCACCAGGGCGACGGAGGCGCCGACCGCGATGGCCGCCGCGAAGCAGTAGTACTGGGCGTTGGCGTGGAACAGGGGGAGCGCGACGAGGAAGCGGGAGCGCGACCCGAGCCCGGCGGCCTCGGCCATGACCAGGCCGGTGTGGGCGTAGACCCCCTGGCTGACGACCACCCCCTTGGGTGCCGAGGTGGTGCCGGACGTGAAGAGCACGCTCAGGACGTCCTCGGCGGTGACCGCCGGCGCCGGCGCGGGGGAGTCGCCGTCCCGGGCCAGGCCGCCCACGGTCGTGTCGACGGCCGAGGACACGACGACCGTCCGGCCGTCCAGCGCCCCGCTGGGGACCTGTCCTGCCTGGTCGGCCCCGCACACGACCAGCCGGGGCCGCAGGCGCGCGTGCTGGTGCGCCAGCTCCGGGGCGCGGGCCCGCGGGTCGCTGCTGCTGAAGGTCGCCCCCAGGACCGAGCAGGCCAGCCAGACGGCCACGAAGGCCACCGAGTTCGGCAGGACCAGCAGCACCCGGTCGCCCCTGCCGACGCCGCGGGCGGCCAGTCCGGACGCCGTCCTGCCGACCACCGCGTCGAACTCCGCGTAGGTCCACGTGACGGCGGTGCCCTCCTCGGTCTCGAAGACGAGGAAGGGCCGGGCCGCGTGGTCGCGCACGGCCCGCGACCACAGGCCGGCGAAGGACGGCCAGCTCAGCTCTCGGCGCTGCACGGTGAGGACTCCGGGGGTGTGTGGGCCGGGCGGCGAAGAAGGTCTTGCCTCAACAATCAATTGAATATAAACATGGCCTGGATCACACCTGTCAAGGGAGACGAGATGCGCATCCGGATGCTCAGCGTGGTGATGGCCGCCGCCCTCGTGACCGCCGCGTGCGGGGGGTCGGACGGGGACTCCGGCACCGGAGGGGGCTCGGGGTCGTCAGCCGGCCCGGCCGACGAGGACGCGACGCTGCGCTTCTCGTTCGGGACGCCGGCGGGGAGCAACTACGACCCCGCGACCACGACCAACCAGTTCGTGAACGTCTACCTCTACCCGGTGTACGACCGGCTGGTCGACGTGACGCCCGAGGGTGAGCTCCAGCCGATGCTCGCCGAGTCCTGGGAGTTCACCGACGACGACCGGACTCTGCGCCTCACGCTGCGCGAGGGGGTCGTCTTCCACGACGGCACGCCGTTCGACGCCGAGGCGGTCAAGGCCAACATCGACCGCGCGAAGAGCCTCCCCAACTCCTCGCTCAAGGCCGACCTCGCGGCGGTGAGCGAGGTCGTGGTCGTCGACGAGCGGACCGTGGACCTGCGGCTGGGCGCGCCCGCGGGCTCGCTGCCGGCGCTGTTGGCCGACCGCGCCGGGATGATGGTCAGCCCCGCCGCCTTCGGGAACCCGGACCTCGACCTCCAGCCGGTGGGGACGGGTCCCTACCGCGTGACCGAGCACCAGCCCGGCGTCGTCATCCGGTACGAGCGGTCCGCGGACTACTGGGCCCCGGACGTCCAGACCCTCGGGGGCCTGGAGATCCAGATGCAGCTCGACCCCGAAGTGCGGCTCCGCTCGGTCAGCGGGGGCCAGGCCGACGCCACCCAGCTCAACCCCGACCAGGTCGAGGCGGCGGAGGGGCCGGGGGTCACCGTGGACTCCGCGCCGTCGCTCGGGTCCTTCACCCTCTTCCTGAACAAGAGCGGCCCGGCGCTGTCGGACCAGCGCGTGCGCGAGGCCATCAGCCTGGCCATCGACCGCCAGGGCATCAGCGACGCGCTGCAGGCGGGGCGGTGCACGCCGAGCGCACAGCTGTTCCCCGAGGACTACTGGGCGCACAACCCCGACATCGAGGCGCCCGAGTACGACCCCGACCGCGCCCGCGAGCTGCTCGCCGAGGCGGGGCAGTCGGACCTGTCCCTGAACGCCGTCGTGATCAACGTGCCCTTCTACACGGCGCAGTTGGAGGCCATCCAGGCGCAGCTGGCGGAGGTGGGCGTCGACCTGACCGTCACGTCGCTGGAGCCCACCGAGCTGCTGTCGCGCTTCGTCGGCGGCGAGGCGGACATGTACTTCAGCAACTGGCCCGGGGCGACCGATCCGGCCAAGACCGTGGCGACGCTCCTCTCGGCCCAGGGCACCCTGAACCCCGGCGGGTACACCAACCCGGAGATCGACCGCCTGGCGCTCGAGGGACTGTCGGCCACCACGCAGGAGGACCGGGCGCCGGCCTACCAGGAGCTGTCCGAGGTCATGGTCGAGGACGCCACCCAAATCGTCGTCTGCAACGCCACGAACACCTTCGTCCACACCGAGCAGGTCTCCGGCCTGGAGTCGACGCTGACCGGGCTGTTCGACTTCCGCGGGGTGACGGTCAGCGCATGATCCGCATGGTGGCGAGGAGGCTCCTCGCCCTCGTCCCGCTGGTCTTCCTCGTGACCCTGCTGGTCTGGGGGCTGGTCCTCGTCATCCCGGGGGACCAGGCCCTGGCCATCGCGGGTGACTCCGCGACGCCCGAGCAGGTCGAGGCCATCCGGGAGGACCTGGGGCTCGACGACCCGGTGCCCGTGCGGTACGGGCGCTGGCTGGCCGCCGCGGTCCAGGGCGACCTGGGGACGTCGCTGTACACCAGCTACTCGGTCACCGACGCCCTGGCCGACCGGCTGCCGGTGACGCTGTCGCTGGTCTTCGTCTCCTTCGCCCTCGCCGTCGTCGTGGGCACCGCGATCGGCATGCTCGCGGCGAACCAGAAGGGCCGCCTCACCGACCGGCTCCTCACCGTCACGACGTCGGTGGGCCTGGCGGTGCCCAACTTCTGGCTGGGCCTGCTCCTCGTCACCTTCTTCGCGCTCAAGCTGGAGTGGTTCCCCTCCGGGGGGTACGTGCCGTTCACGGAGGACCCGGCCGGGTGGCTGCGCAGCATCACCCTGCCGGCCGTCACGCTCGCGACGGCCGTGGCCGCCGAGCTCGCCCGGCAGATGCGCGCCAGCATGTCCGACGTCCTGGAGCGGGACTTCATCCGGACCCACCGGGCCAAGGGCCTCCGGCCGGCGACCATCGTCCGCCGGTACGCCCTGAAGAACGCGGCCATGCCCGTCATCACCGTGGCGGGGCTCCAGATCGCCCGCCTGTTCGGCCTGGCCACCATCGTCGAGATCATCTTCAACCTCAACGGGGTCGGCGCCCTCGCCGTGGACGCGGTGTTCGACCGGGACATCCCCGTGATCCAGGGCTGCGTCCTCCTCATCACGGTGATCGTGCTGCTGGTCAACCTCGTCGTGGACGTCAGCTACGGCCTGGTCAACCCGAAGGTGCGTGCGCAGTGACGACGATCCGGCCGACGGCCGCGCCGGGAGCGGGGGAGCAGCCGCTGACCGACCGGCCCGAGTCACCACGACAGCGGTTCGTCCGCCGGTTCCGCCGGGAACGCCCCGCCGTCGTCGCCTTCGTGGTGGTGGTGCTCGTCGCGCTGGCCGCGCTCCTGGCGCCGCTCCTGGCCACCCACGACCCCGACACCCAGGTGCTGGCCGACCGCCTGCAGGCACCCAACGGGGAGCACTGGTTCGGCACCGACGACCTCGGCCGGGACGTGTACTCCCGGCTGCTCTACGCCGGCCGGATCTCGTTGCTCGCGGCCGTCCAGGCGACGGCCATCGGGATCGCCCTCGGCGTTCCCCTCGGCCTCGCCGCGGGGTACCTCCGGGGCTGGGTGGACGTGGTGCTCAGCCGGATCGCCGACGCGGTCATGAGCATCCCGGCACTCCTGCTGGCCCTCGCCATCGTCGGCATCCTGGAGCCCGACCTCACCAGCGCGATGATCGCGATCGGTGTCGTCTACGCCCCCCAGTTCTTCCGGCTCACCCGCGCCAGCACGCTGGCGGTCCGCGAGGAGACCTTCATCGAGGCGGCGCGGAGCGTGGGCGGCACGTCGCGCGCGATCATCACCGGCCACGTGCTGCCCAACGCGCTCTCGCCGCTCGTCGTGCAGATCTCCCTGGCCATGGGCTTCGCGATCCTCTTCGAGGCGAGCATCAGCTTCCTGGGCCTGGGCGTGCAGCCGCCCGACTCGTCCTGGGGCTCGATGCTCGGCCGGTCGACCCGGTTCTTCGAGCAGAGTCCGCACCTGGTGCTCATCCCCGGCCTGGCCATCCTCGTGACGGTCCTCGCCTTCAACGTGATCGGCGACGGCGTCCGGGACTCGCTCGGCAGGGAGATCAGGAGGCCGACACAGTGACCGGCGCAGGGACCGACGCACTGCTGGAGGTGGAGGGCCTCGCGGTGGAGTTCGCGACGGCCCAGGGCTGGGCCCGGGTGGTCGACGACGTGTCCTTCACCATCGGGCACGGGGAGACGCTGGGGCTGCTCGGTGAGTCCGGCTGCGGGAAGTCGGTGACCTCGCTGGCGGTCATGGGGCTGCTGCCGCCCCGGTCGTCGCGCATCGCCGCCGGCTCGATCCGGCTCGCGGGCCGCGAGCTGCGGGGGCTGTCGGAGTCCCAGCTCAGTGACGTGCGCGGCAACCTCGTCTCGATGATCTTCCAGGAGCCCATGACCAGCCTGGACCCCGCGTTCCGCGTGGGGGAGCAGATCTCCTCGGTCCTGCGCCGCCACCGCGGCACCTCCCGCAGCGGAGCGCGCGAGCGGGCCGTCGAGCTGCTGGACCTGGTCGGCATCCCCGACGCGGCCCAGCGGGTGGACGACTACCCGCACACCTTCTCCGGCGGCATGCGGCAGCGGGTGATGATCGCCATCGCCCTGGCGTGCGAGCCGGACCTGCTCATCGCCGACGAGCCCACCACGGCGCTCGACGTCACGGTGCAGAAGCAGATCCTCGAGCTGCTCGCGGACCTGCAGGACCGCCTCGGCATGGGTGTCCTGTTCGTCACGCACGACATGGGCGTCATCTCCCAGATCAGCGACCGCGTCGTCGTCATGTACGCCGGGCAGGTCGTGGAGCAGGCGTCGACGGAGGAGGTCTTCTGGCACCCGCAGCACCCCTACACGGAGGGCCTGCTCGCCTGCCTGCCGGCCGAGCACGGCCGGGAGCGGCTGCGGGGCATCCCCGGGCTGGTGCCGGGTCCGCTCGACCTCCCGGGCGGCTGCCGGTTCCACCCGCGGTGCCACCACGCCCGTGCGGGCCTGTGCGACGTCACCCCACCGGGCCTCGACGAGGTCCACTCCGGTCACCGTGCCCGCTGCCTGCTGGCGCGGGACCTCGAGCTGCGGGGGATCTCCTGATGGCCGAGCCGCTGCGGGTGCTCGGGGCGGCGTCCCCGGAGCCGCTCCTCGTCGTCCGCGACCTCACCAAGACGTTCGTCACGCGACGGGACCTGCTCGGCCGGCCACGGGAGCGGCTGACCGCCGTCGACGCCGTGTCCTTCGAGCTGGCGGCCGGCCGGACGCTCGGCCTCGTCGGCGAGTCCGGCTCCGGGAAGAGCACGACCGGCCGCCTGATCGCCCGGCTGGTCGAACCCGACGCCGGCACCGTGGTCCTCGGCGGCCGCGACGTCACGGCCGCCGGCCGCGAGGCCCTGCGGGAGCTGCGCCGCGACGTGCAGATGGTCTTCCAGGACCCGTACTCCTCGCTGGACCCGTCCTGGATCGTCGCCGACGTCATCGCCGAGCCGCTCCGGTACCACTCCGGGCTCGGACGCCGGGAGCGGCACCGACGGGCGGCCGAGCTGCTGGACCAGGTCGGCCTGGACCGGCGCGCGGCGATGCGCTACCCGTACGAGTTCTCCGGAGGACAGCGCCAGCGGCTGGCCATCGCGCGTGCCCTGGCGCTGAACCCCCGGCTGATCATCTGCGACGAGGCGGTGTCGGCTCTCGACGTCTCGACCCAGGCGTCGATCATCACGCTGCTCGAGGACCTCCAGCGCGAGCTCGGGGTCAGCTACCTGTTCATCTCCCACGACCTGGCCGTCGTCCGGCACGTCAGCCACCACGTCGCCGTCATGCGCCGCGGCGCGATCGTCGAGACCGGCGACGCCGACCGGGTGTGGTCCGCCCCGCGGGAGGACTACACCCGGGCACTGCTCGACGCCGTCCCCAGAGTCGCGAGGCGGGTGTGAAGGATGTCGCGAGACGCGAGGGTTCAGTCTGGTGGCCGTGAACGACGTACCGCTGACACGGATCGACTGGGTCGAGGCCCAGATCAGGCAGGCCATCCTCGACGGCGAGCTCGCACCCGGCGAGCGCCTGATCACCGCCACCCTGTCGGAACGCTTCTCGGTCAGCCCGACGCCCCTGCGGGAGGCGCTGCAGCGGCTGGCCGGGGAGGGCCTGGTCGAGTTCGCGGCGCAGCGGGGTGCGCGGGTCACGCCACTGTCGGCCCGCGACCGGGACGAGCTGGCCGAGCTCCGGAAGCTCCTGGAGCCGGAGACGGCGGCCCAGGCGGCCCTGCACGGGGGCCCCGAGTGGCGGGCGCTCGTCGAGGCGACGTCGGCCACCCTGCTGGCGACCCTGGGGCAGGCCACCACCACCCCCGTGGCCCGCGAGCTCGCCTACCGCGCCTTCTACGAGGCGACGGCCGGCGGCTGCCCCTCGACGCGGCTCCGGAACATGTCCCGGGTCGTCCGCGACCAGGCGTCGCGCTACCGGCTGGCGGTGAGCGACGGCCTGGACCGGGAGGAGCTCGCCACGGTGCACCGGTCGCTGGTCGGCGCACTCCTGGCGGGACGGCCCGCCGAGGTCCGGACCGCGATCGAGCGGGAGATCGTGGCCTACGAGTCGGTCGGCCTGGACATGACCGCGGAGCCGGAGGCGGCGGTGGCCCCGGGAGCGCGGGGGTGAGCCCCCCGGGACGGTCGGGGTCGGTCGGCGACCGGCTCACCTGGCGGGCCGGGGTCGACCCGCGCCGACCCTTCCTCGTGCGGGTGGGTCCCGGCGGGCAGCAGACCGTCCTCTCCTACCGGGACGTGTGGCTGGAGTCCCGCGCCATGGCCCGCCTGCTCAGCCAGCTCGGCGTGCGCCGGGGCGACACGGTCCACGTCCAGCTGGGCAACGTGCCCGAGCTGCTGGTGTGCCTGTTCGCCGTCGCCCACCTCGGCGCGGTGCTCGTGCCGACGCACCCGTCGTCGACCGTCGACGACGTCGCCTACGTGATGTCGCACGCGGGCTGCCGTGTCAGCGTCACGGCCCTGGACCGGATGCCGGTGGTGGCCGCCGCCGCGGAGATGGTCCCCGAGCTCGCTCAGGTCGTGACCGTCGGCGGAGCGGCCGACGGCGCCATCTGCTGGGAGGACGTCCGTCCGGGCCTGGCCGAGGGGGAGCTCCCGGACGCGCGGCCGGGGCCGGGGGACCTGCTCGCCGTCCTCTACACCTCCGGTAGCAGCGGGTGGCCGAAGGGCGTGATGCTCACCCACGGCAACCTGCTCTTCGCCGGGGAGGCGGTCGCCCAGCTCGTCCGGCTGCGGGCCGAGGACCGCTGGCTGGTCACGCTGCCGCTCTCGCACGCCAACGCGCTGCTCTACTCGGTGATGTCGGCGTTCGTCACCGGCGCCTCCGCGGCACTCGTGCCGGCGTTCGACCCCGCCCGCTGGGCGGAGCAGACGAGGGACGTCTCGGCGACCGTGGCCAGCCTGTTCGCCGTGCACGTGCGCGCGGTCCTCGGGGCCAGTCCCGGCGGTGTGGACACCAGCGGCCTGCGGCTCACCCTCTTCGCCCAGCACCTGACCGAGCACGAGCGGGTGGTGTTCGAGGAACGCTTCGCCACCCGGCTGGTCCAGGTGTACGGGCTGACCGAGACCCTCGCGCCCACACTGTCCGACCCGGTTCACGGGCCGGCCGTGCCCGGGACCGTCGGCCGGCCCACGCCCTGGGTGCACACCCGCCTGGTCGATCCCGACGGCGTCGAGGTCGCACCGGGTGATGCGGGGGAGCTGCTCGTGCAGGGGGTGCCCGGCCACTCCCTCATGGCCGGCTACCTGGGACGCGAGGAGGACACCCGCCGGATCCTCCGCGACGGCTGGTTCGCCACCGGCGACCACCTGCGCGCCCTGCCCGACGGTTCGCTGGAGTTCCTCGGGCGTGCCGAGGACGTCCTCAAGCCCGGCGTCGACAACGTCTCGGCCGCCGAGGTGGAGCGCGTCCTGCTCGAGCACGTCTCGGTGGTCGACGCCGCGGTCGTCGGCGTCAGCACACCGGAGCGCGAGGAGCACATCGTCGGCTTCGTCGTCCTCCGGCCCGAGGACGACGCGACGGAGGCGGAGGTCCTGGCGTGGGCGGGTGACCGGCTCGCCGCGCACAAGGTCCCCGAGCGGGTCGTCGCCGTCCCCGCCCTGCCCCGCAACGCCGTCGGCAAGGTGCTCAAGCGCCAGCTCGGCACCGCCCACGTCCACGCCGCACCACGCGTGCCCCCTGCCCGCTGAGGGGGACCGGCCGGATCCCGGCCACGACCGGCGCACCGTCGCGCCCTGACCGGAGAGGAACCCCCATGAGCTCGTCCCACGGCGACCACGACCTCGGACCGTCGCGCCTCGAGGAGGTGAACGACGGCGTCTTCGCCTACATCCAGCCCGACGGCAGCTGGTGGATCAACAACACGGGGCTGCTCGTCGCCGACCAGGGCGCCGTCTCCATCGACACGTGCGCGACGGAGCGGCGCACCCGCGAGTTCCTCGACGCGGTGCGGACGGTGACCACCCGTCCGGTGCGGACGCTGGTCAACACCCACCACCACGGCGACCACACGCACGGCAACTACCTGCTCCCCGACGCGACGATCGTCGGACACGAGCTCACCCGGGAGGCGGTCATCGAGACCGGCGTCCCCGGCCCGGAGGGGCCGCTGCCGTACTGGACGCACTTCGACACCGGCGCCCTGGAGCTCGCTCCTCCGTTCCTCACCTTCACCGACCGGGTGACCCTCTGGTCGGGGGACCTGCGCTGCGAGGTCCGCCACGTGGGCACGCCCGCCCACACGACGAACGACTCGATCGTGTGGATCCCCGAGCGGTCGACCCTCTTCGCCGGCGACCTGCTCTTCAACGGCGGCACCCCGTTCCTGCTGATGGGGTCGCTCGCGGGTTCGCTGGAGGTCATGGAGAAGGTCGTGGCCCCGCTCGAGGCGACGACGATCGTGCCCGGGCACGGGCCGGTCGCGGACGGCTCCCTGGTCCCGCAGATCCTGGGCTATCTCCGCTTCCTCGAGCGGACCGCGCGGGAGGGCCGTGACGCCGGCCTCTCTCCGCTGGAGGCCGCACGGCAGTGCGACCTCGGTGGGTACGCGGAGTGGTCGGACCAGGAGCGCATCGTCGGCAACCTGCACCGCGCCTACGCCGAGCTCGACGGCGCCGAGCGCGGCGCGCCGATCGACCTCGAGGCCGCACTCGGCGACATGGTCACCTACAACGGCGGCCGACGGCTGACCTGCCTGGCCTGAGCCGGGCGGGTGCGCCGGGCCCCTCCGCGGAGGCCCGGCGCACCCGCCCGCTCACGACCCGATGGGACGCCAGGAGAAGGACCCCGTCCTCCCCACCCTTCGCAGGCTCAGGGTGGGACCCGGGACGGGGCCGCTCACAACCCGATGGGATGCCAGACGGTCTTCGTCTCGAGGAACCGTGTCATCCGCCCGGTGCCCGGGTCGGCGGTCCAGTCCGGCTCCTCCGCCGGCGGACGCAGCACCCGCTTGATGCTGCCGGCCGCCAGCCGCTCGAGCTCCAGCGCCCGGCCGGCCGGGGCGCCGGTGAGGTCGATGGCGTCGACGTCGTCGTGCTCGGCCAGCCAGGGGCCGATCTCGCCCGCGTCGCCGGTGAGCAGGTTGACCACGCCGCCGGGGACGTCGCTGGTGGCCAGCACCTCGCCGAGGGTGACCGCCGGCAGCGGTCGCTCCCTCGACGTCACGACGACGGCCGTGTTGCCGCCGGCGAGCACCGGCGCGAGCACGCTGACCAGGCCGAGCAGCGACGAGCGCTGGGGCGCGAGGACCGCGACGACGCCGCTCGGCTCGGGCAACGAGAAGTCGAAGAACGGCCCGGCCACCGGGTTGGCGCTGCCGAGGACGGCGGCCAGCTTGTCGGTCCACCCGGCGTACCAGACCCAGCGGTCGACGGCGGCGTCGACGACGGCACGCGCGCGGCCGGCCGACAGGCCCTCGCCCGCGGCGACCTCCTCGCAGAACTGCGCGTGCCGGCCCTCCATCACCTCGGCCACCCGGTAGAGCACCTGCCCGCGGTTGTAGGCGGTGGCCCGCGACCACTTCCCGAAGGCGGCCCGGGCGGCGACGACGGCGTCCCGGGCGTCCTTGCGGGAGGCCAGCGCGGCGTTGGCGAGGAACGCCCCGCGGGCGTCGTGCACCTCGTAGGTGCGGCCGGACTCCGACCGGGGGAAGGCCCCGTCCACGTACAGCTTGTAGGTCTTGCGGACGGCCAGCCGGTCCGACATCAGGAGCTCTCCTTCAGGTAGGCGGCGAGCCCGTGCCGGCCGCCCTCACGGCCGTAGCCGGACTGCTTGTAGCCGCCGAAGGGCGACGTCGGGTCGAACTGGTTGAACGTGTTGGCCCACACCACGCCGGCGCGCAGCCGGTCGGCGATCGCGAGGATCCGGGAGCCCTTCTCGGTCCAGATGCCGGCCGAGAGCCCGTAGGTGGTGTTGTTGGCCTTGGCCACCGCCTCGTCCGGGGTGCGGAAGGTGAGCACCGACAGCACCGGGCCGAACACCTCGTCCCGGGCGATGCGGTGCGCGGGGGAGACGTCGGTGAACACCGTCGGCGGGAACCAGAAGCCGCGGTCGGGCAGCTCGCAGGCCGGCTGCCAGCGGTGCGCGCCCTCGGCCTCGCCGATGTCGGAGAGCTCCCGGATGCGGGCGAGCTGGTCGGCGGAGTTGATCGCCCCGATGTCGGTGTTCTTGTCCAGCGGGTCGCCGACCCGCAGACTGCCGATCCGCCGCTGCAGCGAGGCGATGACCTCGTCGTGGACCGACTCCTGGACCAGCAGCCGCGAGCCCGCACAGCAGACGTGGCCCTGGTTGAAGAAGATGCCGCGCACGATGCCCTCGACGGCCTGGTCGATCGGGGCGTCGTCGAAGACGATGTTGGCCGCCTTGCCGCCGAGCTCCAGGGTCAGCACCTTGCGGGTCCCGGCGACGGCGCGGGCGATCGAGCGGCCCACCTCGGTCGAGCCGGTGAAGGCGACCTTGTCGACGTCCTCGTGCTCCACGACGGCGCGGCCGGTGTCGCCGGCCCCGGTGACGATGTTGACCACACCGGGCGGCAGGTCGGCCTGGCGGCACACCTCGGCGAACAGCAGCGCCGTCAGCGGGGTGGTCTCGGCCGGCTTGAGGACGACGGTGTTGCCGGTGGCCAGCGCCGGGGCGACCTTCCACGCCAGCATCAGCAGCGGGAAGTTCCACGGGATGACCTGGCCGGCCACGCCGTGCGGACGCGGGTCGGGGCCCAGGCCCGCGTGGCCGAGCTTGTCGGCCCACCCCGCATGGTAGAAGAAGTGCGCCGCGGCCAGGGGCACGTCGACGTCGCGGGACTCCCGGATCGGCTTGCCGTTGTCCAGCGACTCCAGGACGGCGAACTCGCGGGCCCGCTCCTGCAGGATCCGCGCGATCCGGAACAGGTACTTGCCGCGGTCGGCGGGGCGCATCGGCCCCCACACGCGGGTGAACGCCCGGCGGGCGGCCTTCACGGCGCGGTCGACGTCGGCCTCGGTGCCCACCGCGATCTCGCTGAGCACCTCCTCGGTGGCCGGGTTGACCGTCTTCATCGACTCCCCGGAGCCGTCGACGAACTCGCCGTCGACGAACAGTCCGTAGGACGGCGCGACGTCGACGATCGACCGGGACTCGGGGGCGGGGGCGTACTCGAACAGCTGGCTCATCAGTCGGTCCCCATCAGTCGATGCTCACGTGGTCGGGGCCGGAGTAGTGGCCGGTGCGGAGCTTCTGCCGCTGCAGGAGCAGGTCGTTGAGGAGGCTGGAGGCGCCGAAGCGGAACCAGTCGGGGGACAGCCAGTCGGCGCCGACGGTCTCGTTGACCAGCACCAGGTGCTTGACGGCGTCCTTGGTCGTGCGGATCCCGCCGGCGGGCTTGACGCCGACCTGGCGCCCGGTGGCGGCGCGGAAGTCGCGGACCGCCTCGAGCATCACCAGGCAGACCGGCAGGGTGGCGGCCGGGGAGATCTTGCCGGTGGAGGTCTTGACGAAGTCCGCGCCGGCGAGCATCGCCAGCCAGGAGGCCCGGCGGGCGTTGTCGTAGGTGAACAGCTCGCCGGTCTCGAGGATGACCTTGAGGTGTGCGTCCCCGCACTCCTGCCTCACCGCGACGATCTCCTCGAACACCTCGAGGTAGCGGCCGGAGAGGAAGGCGCCGCGGTCGATGACCATGTCGATCTCGTCGGCGCCGTTGCCCACGGCGTCGCGGACGTCGGCGAGCTTGACCTCCCGGCTGGCGCGGCTGCTCGGGAAGGCGGTGGCGACGGCGGCCACGTGGACGCCGGAGCCCTCGAGCGCCTCCACCGCGACGCCGGCGAGGTCGCCGTAGACGCAGACGGCGGCGACCGCGGGGGCGGTGGGGTCGGCCGGGTCCGGGCGGCGGGCCTTGGCGGCCAGCGAGCGGACCTTGCCGGGGGTGTCGGCGCCCTCGAGCGTGGTCAGGTCGACCATCGAGATGGCGGTGTCGATCGCCCAGGCCTTGGCCGTGGTCTTGATCGAGCGGGTGCCGAGGGTGGCGGCGCGCTGCTCGGCGCCCACTTGATCGACACCGGGCAGGCCGTGCAGGAAGGCGCGGAGGGCGGCGTCCGAGCGGGTCACGTCGTCGAACGGCGCTCCGGACCCGGGGGCGGGCCGGGTCCCGGCCTCGAGGGTCCCGGGGTCGAGCACGTGGGTCATGCGGCCATTCTCCCCGTGCGCCCGGTCACCGCGGGACGCCGGTCACCCGGCCCTCCCTCGCAGTCGTGACAGCGTGGGACACGGCCACGACGACGAGGCAGGCCCTGCTCACCTGGACCACCGTCGCACCGCTGGTCGTCCCGGCCTCCTCGTGGGGCCGCGACCCCGGTCCGGTCCTCGTCGGCGTGGTCGCCGCCGTGCTGGTGGGCGCGGTGCTGGTGGGCGCGGTGCTGGCCGCGGTCCACCATGCCGAGGTGGTCGCCCACCGGGTGGGGGAGCCGTTCGGGTCGCTCGTGCTCGCCGTCGCGGTGACGGTCATCGAGGTCGGGCTGATCCTCACGCTCGTCACCCTCCGGCGGGGACGAGGCCGCTTCTTCCTCGCCGTCGCGCCCTGAGCCGGGGGGGCGCGACCGATACGGTGTCGCGCGTGCAGTTGACCGTCGTGGACCACCCGCTCGCCCGTGCCCGTCTGTCGCGCATGCGCGACGAGCGCACCGACAACGCCGCGTTCCGGGCCGCGCTGCGCGAGCTGACCCAGATGCTGGTCTACGAGGCCACCCGCGACCTCGCCGTCGCCGAGGAGCCGATCACCACCCCGGTGACGACGACGACCGGCTACCGGCTGGCCGCGCCGCCGCTGATCGTGCCGGTGCTGCGCGCCGGGCTGGGCATGGCCGACACCGCGCACGGGATGCTGCCGGAGTCGCAGATGGGCTTCGTCGGCCTCGCGCGCAACGAGGCGACCTTCCAGCCCGAGGCGTACATGGCCTCGCTGCCGGAGTCGCTGGTCGGCCGGCACGTGTTCGTCCTCGACCCGATGCTGGCCACCGGTGGCTCGCTGGTGCACTGCTGCACGCTGCTCACCGAGCGCGGCGCCACGGAGATCACCGTGCTCTGCACCCTGGCCGCGCCGGCCGGGCTCGAGCGGCTGGAGCAGAGCGGGCTGCCGCTGCGGGTCTTCACCGCCAGCGTCGACGAGGGGCTCAACGACAAGGCCTACATCGTCCCCGGCCTCGGTGACGCCGGGGACCGCCAGTTCGGCGCGGTCTGACCGTGCGCTTCGCGGTCCTGGGCACCGGTCACTGGGCCCGCACGGTGCACGCCGCGGCGATCGCCGCGCACCCCACCGCCGAGCTGGCCGGCATCTGGGGCCGCGACGCCGCGAAGGCCGCCGAGGTCGGCGCGGAGTTCGACGTCCCCGGCACGGACGACCTCGCCGCGCTGCTCGAGCAGGTCGACGCGGTGTCGGTCGCCGTCCCGCCCGACGTCCAGGTGCCCCTCGCCGAGCAGGCGGCCGCCGCCGGCCGGCACCTGCTGCTCGAGAAGCCGATCGGCCTGACCGTCGCCGAGGCCGACCGGGTGGCCGGTGCGGTGCGGTCCGCGGGCGTGGCCTCGGTCGTGTTCTTCACCTTCCGGTTCCAGACCGCGACGACGACCTGGCTGACGCAGGCGGCCCGGACCCGGCTGGCCGGCGGCGCCGCCTCGTGGCTGTCCGCGCTCGCCGGCAGCCCCTTCGACTCGGCCTGGCGCCGGCAGCACGGGGCGCTGTGGGACATCGGCCCGCACGCGCTGTCGCTGCTGGTCCCGGCCCTGGGCCCGGTGGTCTCCGTGCAGGCCGGCGCGGGGGCCGGCGACACGGTGCACCTGGTGCTCCAGCACGCCACCCCGGGGGTGACCTCCACCGTCACGCTGTCGCACACCGTCGCGCCGCTGGCCACGGGCATCGAGTTCAGCGTGCACGGGGACGCCGGCCGGCTGGTGCTCCTGCCCGACACCGAGAGCCCGGTCGCGTCGCTGTCCGCGGCGGTCGACGAGCTCGGTGCCGCGGCGCTCACCGGGGGCGCCCACCCGTGCGACGTCGGCTTCGGCCGCGACGTCGTCGTCGTGCTGGCGACCGCCGAGCGGGCCCTGGCCTCGGGCTGCCGGGAGTCCGTCCCCACCTGAGCCGGTCCGCAGGTCGGCCGCCAGTTCCGCGCAACCGCCGTCCAAGGCCGCCCCGCCAGTCTCGGTCCCGACGTCCTGGAGCCCCGAACGCGGGCCGGACACGGGAGAGCGACATGAGCGAGTACTCGTACCTGGGCCACGGCGGCCGGACCACGCAGGCTGCGGACCCGGGGAGCTGGTACGTCCGCCGCGGCCGGATCGGCCGCCGCACCTACTGGCTGCACTACGCGCTGCCGCTGTGGGCGGCCAGCGTGGCGGCGATCTGGGCCGACATCGCGCTGGGGACGGCCTGGTACACGACGTCCTACGAGTCCTACGGCTACTACTCCTACAGCACCGACGTCAGCTTCTCGGGCGGGCCGATCACGCTGCTGGCGTCGCTGGCGCTGTTCGCGCCGTCGATCAGCGCGGCGGTCACCCGGCTGCACGACACCGGCCGCTCGGGCTGGTTCCTGCTGTGGGGGCTGGTCCCGATCGCCGGCCCGATCGTCCTGTTCGTGGTGGTCGGCTGCCTCGCCGGCGAGTCCGGCCGCAACCGGTACGACGGCGCTGCGTACCCGGGCCTGCGGGAGCCGCAGCTCGCGACCTGGTGAAACCGGTTGACCGGACCGGCCAGCCTGGAGGGGTGCGGATGACCTTCTCCCGGCTGGCCGACCGGCGTCCGGTGGAGACGCGCGTCGAGCGCGACGACGGGGTCGTCTTCTCCCTCCGCGGTGCAGGGGGCGGGGCCGACCTGTCGCACGATCTGGTGCACGCGCTGGTCGAGACCGAGCTCGGCATGACCGACGGCATCTGGGGCTGCATCGCCGACGGCGTCGTCTGGACGACGATGCGGCACGTCTCCGGCCGCCAGCCCCCGCGCGCCGCCGGGCGCTCGGCCCGGCTCAAGCGGGAGCGGGCGGCGGCGATCCAGCGGGCGGAGGGCGTGGCCGACCTGGTCTCCCGGTCGGCGCGCGGGGCGGCGGTGCTGCCCGGCGAGGCCGCCGCGCTCGACCTGCCGCCCTGGCAGCTCACGGCCGCCGCGGCCGCCCTGGCCGACGCCGGACGGCGCTGGCGTGCGCTGCCGGTGGGGGACACCTGGACCCTCGAGTGGCGCCCGCCGACGGCCCGTCCGGGGCGACGCCGCAGGTGAGGGGGCCGTCGGGCACACTCCGGGCGTGATCGTCGTGCTGGTCGGGACCGTGGTGCTGGCGCCCGTCGTCGTGATGGCCGACCTGCGCCGCTGGCGGCCGCTGCCGGTGCTGCTGTGGCTGATCGGCACCGCGCTCGCCGTCGCCTGGGTCCGGGCGCTGGGCGCCGACGTGGACCGCGCGGACGCCACCGGCGGGCGGGGCAGCATCCTGGCCGGGATCGGCTGGCTGGTCACCGCCGTGGCCGCCGCCGTGCTCTCGGTGGCCGCCGCCCGGCGCGGCCGGCCCCGGCAGCGGCCCCGGCACGGGCGCTGACCTCAGCAGCCGAGCACAGCCGCGAGCTCCTCGCCAGGTCCTCGACGTGCGGGCCCAGCAGCCGCGCCGCCTCGCGGGCCACGCCGCCTCGCGGGCCACGCCGGCGCGCCAGTCGACGACGGTGCCGAAGACGTCGAGGACCAGCGCGCCGACGTCCACTACAGCCTCAGGGCGTGGGCCATCTCGCCGCGTAGCTGGTCGAGCTCGTCCTCGCCGCGGCCGCGGGCGGCGATCACCCCGGCGTCGTCGTGCACCGGGACGACGGTCTCCAGGTAGGCCTTGAGCTTGGGCTCGGTGCCGCTGGGCCGCACCACCACGCGGACGCCGTCGCCGAGGAGCCGGACGGCGTCGACCGGCGGGTCCTCGGTGAGCAGGTCGGTGGCGGTGACGGCGCGGCCGAGCAGCCGCGACGGCGGGTCGGCGCGCAGCCGCTCCATCGCGCCGGAGATGAGCGTGAGGTCCTCCACGCGCGCCGACAGCTGGCCGGTGGCGAACAGTCCGTGCTCGCGGGCCAGCTCGTCGAGCCGGTCGACCAGCGTGCGGCCGGTGGCCTTGAGCTCGGCGGTCAGCAGGGCGACGGCGAGGGCGGCGGAGATGCCGTCCTTGTCGCGGGCGACCTCCGGGGTGACCGCGTAGCCGAGCGCCTCCTCGTAGCCGAACACCAGCGGCTCGGCGTCCGTGCCGGCGCGGATGATCCACTTGAACCCGGTGGGCGTCTCGGCGAACCGCACGCCGTGCGCCTGGGTGAGCGCGTGCAGCAGCGAGCCGCTGACCAGCGAGGACGCGTACGTGCCCCGCACGCCGCGGCGCAGCAGCCAGTCGGCCAGCAGCGCGCCGACCTCGTCGCCGGTGAGCTGCCGGCCGTCGCAGACCACCGAGCAGCGGTCGGCGTCGGGGTCCTCGGCCAGGGCGACGTCGGCGCCGGTGCGCCCGGCCAGCGCCAGCAGCAGGTCGACCGCGCCGGGCTCCTCCGGGTTGGGGAAGGCGACCGTCGGGAACGCCGGGTCGGGCGCGTCCTGCTCGGGCACGCTGACCGGCGGGGCGAACCCGGCGGCGGCGAACACCGCCCGTGTGGTGGCCGCGCCGACGCCGTGCAGCGCGGTGTAGGCCACGGTCACGGCGGCGCGGTCGGCGGCCGGCACCCGGCCGGGCTCCAGCGCCCGCACGACGGCGGCCACGTAGCCGGCCTCGACGTCGTCGCCCAGGGTCGTCCAGTCGTCGGAGGTCGGCACGTCCCGCGCCGGGCCGACGGCGGCGATCGCGGCCTCGATCTCCCGGTCGGCCGGCGGCACGAGCTGCGCGCCGTCGGCGAGGTAGACCTTGTAGCCGTTGTCCTGCGGCGGGTTGTGGCTGGCCGTCACCATCACGCCGGCCACGCAGCCGAGCGACCGGACGGCCGCGGACAGCACCGGCGTGGGCAGCGGCCGGGGCAGCACCGAGACGGCGAACCCGGCGGCCGACAGCACCGCCGCGGTGACGCGCGCGAACTCGTCGGAGCGGTGCCGGGCGTCGAACCCGACCACGACGCCCCCGCCGCCGGAACCGCCAGCGGTCAGCCACGCGCCGAGCCCCGCGGCGGCGCGGGTGACGACGGCGGCGTTCATGCCGGCCGGCCCGGCCCGCAGCGGCCCGCGCAACCCGGCGGTGCCGAAGGTCAGCGGCCCGGCGAAGCGGCGCCCGAGCTCGGCGGTGTCGCCGGCCGCGACCAGCGCCTCGATCTCGGCGCGGTCGCCGGGGTGGGGATCGGCGGCGGCCCACGCGCGGGCCGTGTCCAGGAGGCTGTCCAGGACGGTCACGATCGGGCTCCCTCGGCGTCGTACTCCGGCAGCGTGTACGGGCCGCCCACTCGAGCGTGCACCGGGTCGGCGGGGTCGGCCTCGCCGTACGCAGCCAGCAGCGCGTCCGCGTACGCCTCGGCGTCGTCCTGCGGGTCGTAGCCCAGCGACCGCGCGGCGGTGAGGTCCCACCAGCCGCGGGTGTTGGCAGAGACGCCCCACACCACGCGGAAGCCGGGGGAGGGTGCGCGCAGGGCGGCGTCGACCAGGGCCACGGTGTCGCGCGGCGAGAGCCAGGTGGCCAGGGCGCGCAGGTCCGGCGGTTCGGGGGCGTGGGTGCCGATGCGCAGGCAGACGACGTCGAGGCCGTAGCGGTCGGCGTACAGCGAGCCGAGCGCCTCGAGCGTCACCTTGGACACCCCGTAGTACGTGTCGGGCCGGGGCAGGCCGTCGTCCTCGCGCAGCAGCCCGGACGCCGGGCGTCCCGTGTACCCGGTGGCGTGGTTGCTGCTGGCCAGCACGACGCGTCCGACGTCGGCGCGGCGGGCGGCCTCGAGCACGCAGTAGGTGCCCTCGACGTTGGCGTGCGCGATGGCGGCCCAGTCCGACTCGCCGGGGATGCCGGCCATGTGGACGACGGCGGCGGCACCCTGTGCCGCGGCGGTCAGCGCGTCGAGGTCGGTGACGTCGGCGACGAGCACCTCCTCGCCCGGCCGCGGCTCGCCCACCTCGACGACGTCGAGGCCGCGGACCGCCCAGCCGCGCTCGGGCAGCCCCTCGCGCAGCACCGTGCCGATCTCGCCGGCCGCCCCGGTCAGGAGGACCGGACCGCTCACGGCAGCCGGCCGATGAACTCGACGAGGAACTCCCCGAGCCGGCCCGCCGCTGCCTTCCCCGCGGCGAGCACCTCCTCGTGGTCGAGCTTCTCGCCGGTGATGCCGGCCGCGGCGTTGGTGACCATCGACATGCCCAGCACCTCCATGCCGGCGGCGCGGGCGGCGATCGCCTCGAGCGCCGTGGACATGCCCACGAGGTCGGCGCCGAGGGTGCGCAGCATGCGGATCTCGGCGGGCGTCTCGTAGTGCGGGCCGGGCAGTGCGGCGTAGACGCCCTCGGACAGGTCCGGCTCGATCGACCGGGCCAGCTCGCGCAGCCGCGCGGAGTAGAGGTCGGTGAGGTCGACGAACGTCGCTCCGACCAGCGGGGAGCGGGCGGTGAGGTTGAGGTGGTCGCCGATCAGCACCGCCTGGCCGACGCGGTGCGCGGGCGCCAGCCCGCCGGCGGCGTTGGTGAGCACGACGGTGCGCACGCCGGCCGCGGCGGCGGTGCGGATGCCGTGCACGACCGGCTCGACGCCGCGGCCCTCGTAAAGGTGGGTGCGGCCGAGGAAGAGCAGCACCTTCCGGTCGCCGGCGCGCACCGACCGCACCTGGCCGCCGTGGCCCACCGCCGTCGGGGCGGCGAAGCCGGGCAGGTCACCGATGCCGACGGAGGCCGCGGGCTCGCCGAAGGCGTCGGCGGCGGGCGCCCATCCCGAGCCCATGACGACGGCGACGTCGTGGCCCCCGCCGAGGGCTGCGGTCAGGTCGGCGGCTGCTGCGGCGGCGGTGGCCGCGGGATCGGGTGCGCTCACCCGACGACGCTAACCCAGCGCGGCGGCGCCCTCGCCCGGGCGCCGCCGTCCGGCCACCGGGGGACCGCCGGCCGTTCGCCGGCAGCCGGCAGATCCCGCTGTTCACCCCGGTGGCGACGTTCGCCGTCGCCGGCGAGGTGGCGGAGATCCTCGCGGTGACCCCCGACGGCCGCACCGTGCTCCACACCGACTCGGCGGCCGGCGAGGTGGGCCTGGTCGACCTCTCCCGCCCCGCGCAGCCGCGGCAGCTGGGCACCGTCCCGGTCGACGGCGAGCCGACGTCGGTCACCGTGACCCGCGACGGCCGGTACGCCCTCGTCGTCGTCGACACCACCGACGGGGCCTCCGCCACGCCGTCGGGGCACCTGTCCGTCGTCGAGCTGCGCACCCGCACCGTCGTCGCCACCCGGGACCTCGGCGGCCAGCCGGACTCGATCGCGCTGAGCCCCGACGGCCGGTACGCCGCGATCGCGATCGAGAACCAGCGCGACGAGGAGCTCGTCGTCGACGGCGTCGAGGGCGGGCTGCCGCAGGCCCCCGCCGGGTTCCTGTCCGTGGTGGAGCTGCAGGGCCGGCCGGGGCACTGGCCGGTCGGCCGCGTCGGGCTCACCGGCCTGCCCGGCGCCCTGTACCCGGGGACCCCGAGCCGGAGTTCGTCGACGTCGACGGGCGCAACGTGGCCGCGGTGACCCTGCAGGAGGACACGCCGTGGCGCTGGTCGACCTGCGGTCGCGCCGGGTCGTCGGCTCGTTCTCCGCCGGCACCGTCACCCGGGCCGACGCCGACACCGCGGACGACGACGTCGTGGCCTTCGACGACCCGCTCACGGTGCCGCGGGAGCCTGACGCCGTGCAGTGGACGCGGGACGGGCACCTGGGGACCGCCGACGAGGGCGACCTGGCCCCCGAGCCGAGCGGCGGCCGCGGCTGGACGGTCCTCTCGACCTCGGGCCAGGTGCTGTTCTCCTCCGGCGGCTCGGCCGAGCGGGCCCTCGACGACGCCGGGCTCCACCCCGACAGCCACAGCGACGACAAGGGGGCGGAGTTCGAGGGCGCGGAGGTGGCGCCCGTCCGCGGCGCCACGTACGCGTTCATCGGCTCCGAGCGCGGCGACGCCGTGCTGGTGTACACCTCGGCCGCGAGCGCACGCCGGAGCTGCTGCAGGTGCTGCCCACCGGTGCCGCCCCGGAGGGGCTGCTCGCCGTCCCCCAGCGGCAGCTGTTCCTGACCAGCAACGAGGACGACGGCACGATCTCGGTCTTCGGGCTCGACCGCCGCTGACCCACCCGTCCCAGCCGTCCCCGGCCGCGTGTCGGCCGGGGACGACGGCCCCGCGCTCCCCGACCATGGCGCGGTGCAGCAGACGCGGATCGACGGCATCCCGGTGTTCACCGCCGGCGGGCGGGAGCGGACGACGGCCGCGCTGGTGTTCGGCGTGGGTCTGCGCGACGAGACGTTCGCGACCATCGAGGTGACCCACCTCGTCGAGCACCTGGCGATGGCCGCCCTGCCGCGCACGCACCTGCGCTGCAACGCCGTCACCGACGTCGACAGCACCGCCTTCTTCGCCACCGGCCGCCCGGCCGCCGTCGGCGCGTTCCTCGAGGGTGTCTGCCGCGCCCTGGCCGACCTGCCCACCGAGCGGATGGCCGCCGAGGCCGGCGTCCTGCAGGCCGAGGGCTGCAGCAGCGGCTCCTCCACGGTCAGCGCGCTGTGGGCGGCCCGCTACGGCCTGACCGGGCCGGGGCTGACCGTCTCGGCCGGGCCGGGGGCGGAGTACCTGGACGAGGAGACCGTCCGGGCGCACGCGGCGCGCTGGTTCGTCCGCTCCAACGCCGCGCTGTGGTGCCACGGCCCGCTGCCGGAGGGGCTGCGGCTGCCGCTGCTCGACGGGCCGCGCCCGGTGCGCCCGGTGCCGCACCCGCGCCCGCAGGACGGGCCGGTCTGGACGCACACCGACGCACCCGGCGTCGGGCTGCTGCTGGCCAGTGACGTCCCCGCCGACGTCGCGCTGGCCATCGGGGCCGACGTCGTGCAGGAGCGGCTGCGCGAGCGCGCCCGGCACGAGCGCGGGCTGTCCTACGCCGTCGACTCGCTGACCCTCGACCTCGCCCCCGCCCGGCGCGAGGTGGCCGTCGTCGTCGACGCCCGGACCGGTCACGACGCCGAGGTGGCCGGCCTGCTCTGGGACGTCCTCGCCGAGCTGTGCGCCGCCGGGCCGACGCCCGAGGAGGTCGCGCACGCCGTCGACGGCCTCGAGGCCGAGCTCGACGACGAGGACGCCGTCGGCGCCCAGCTGGCCGACGCGGCCTACTGCGCGGCCACCGGCCTGCCGTTCCGCCCGGCCGCCGACACCCTCGCTGCCTGGCGCGCGGTCACGCCCGAGCAGGTCACCGCGGCGCTGCGCCGCGCCGAGCCGACCGCCGTGCTCGCCGTCCCCGACACCGCGCCCTGGGACGGCCCGGCCGGCGTCGCCCGCCGTCCGCTGTGCGGCACCCTCCCGGAGCTGCCGGAGGGCACGCTGTTCCGCCCGCCGCTGGTCCGCCGGCTGCTCGACGCGTCGGCGCGCGTGGCACTGGTCGTCTCCGACGAGGGCCTCGCCCACGCCGACGCCGACGGCGACGTGCACGGCATCCCCTGGTCACGGGTCGAGGCCGTGGTGCCCACCGACGACGGCCGCGGCATCTCGGTGATCGGCCGCGACCTCTGCTGCGTGCGCGTGCACCCCGACCTCTACGGCCCCCGCGCGGTCGCCGCCGTGCTGGACCGGGCACCGGCCGCCGCGCTGCTGGGCCGGCCCGCCAGCGAGGCGCCGGAGTACGCCGCGGCCTGAACGGGTGGACGGTGTCGCTCTGAGGGGTGGGGAGCGCGCGATCTCCCTATCCTCGACAGCGTGCAGATCCCCTTCTCCTCCTCCGAGCGCTCCAGCCTGGGCGTGGAGTGGGAGCTGCAGCTCGTCGACCGCGAGACGCGGGAGCTGAGCCCCGGCGCGATCGAGATCCTCGAGGAGATGCGTCCCGACGGCGCCGCGGAGCACCCGAAGGCCAAGCACGAGCTGCTGCAGTCGACCGTCGAGGTCATCACCGGCGTGTGCACGACCGTCGAGGAGGCCACCGCCGACCTCGCCGGCACGGTCGCCGAGGTGGCCGCCGCCGCCGACCGCCGCGGCCTGGGCCTGCTGTGCGCCGGCACCCACCCGTTCACCGACTGGCAGACGCAGCTGATCTCGCCCAAGGAGCGCTACCTGCAGCTGGTCGAGCGGATGCAGTGGCTGGCCCGGCGGCTGCAGATCTTCGGCGTCCACGTGCACGTCGGTGTCCGCTCGCCGGACAAGGCGATGCCGATCGTCAACGCGCTCACCCAGTACGTGCCGCACTTCCTGGCGCTGTCGGCGTCCTCGCCGTTCTGGGTCGGCTGCGACACCGGGCTGGCCTCGGCGCGCAGCAAGGTCTTCGAGGCCATGCCGACGGCGGGGCTGCCGATCCAGCTGCCCGACTGGGCCGGCTTCGAGACCTACATGGAGACGCTGATCTCCACCGGCGCCATCGAGAGCGTGCGCGAGGTGTGGTGGGACATCCGCCCGCACCCGGGCTTCGGCACCGTGGAGCTGCGGATCTGCGACGGCCTGCCCACCCTCGACGAGATCGGCGTCGTCGCCGCCTTCTCGCAGTGCCTGGTCGAGCAGTTCGACACCCAGCTCGACCGCGGCTACACGCTGCCCACCCCGCCGAGCTGGATCCTGCGGGAGAACAAGTGGCGGGCCGCCCGCTACGGCCTGGACGCCGACGTCGTCGTCGACGAGAAGGGCACCGTGCGGCCGGTGCGGCAGGCGCTGCTCGACCTCGCCGAGGACCTCACGCCGACGGCGAGGCGGCTGGGCTGCGAGGCGGAGCTCGCCGGGGTGGAGCGCGTGCTCGCCGTCGGCGCCTCCTACCAGCGGCAACGCGCCGCGGCGCTGGAGTCCGGCGGCGACCTGCGCGCCGTCGTCGACTCGCTCCTGGCCGAGTTGCGCGACGGCCTCCCCACCTCCGGGCCGGCCGCCGGCCCCGATGGCCCCGCCTCCGCTCACGATGGTCCCGTCCCCGGCCCGGCGGCGTGTGCCGGCGGGCACGCCGCATGACGCGGACCCCCGAGGAGCTGGCCGCCGGGCTCGACGCCTGGGTCGACGAGCACCTCCCCGAGCTGGTCGACGTCCGCCGCCACCTGCACAGGCACCCCGAGCTGGCCTACGCCGAGGTCGAGACGACGGCGTACCTCGAGCAGCGGCTCACCGGGGCCGGGCTCGTGCCGCACCGGCTGCCCAGCGGCACCGGGCTGGTGGTGGAGGTCGGTTCCGGGTCGCCGACCGTGGTGCTGCGCGCCGACATCGACGCCCTCCCGCTGGCCGACCTCAAGGACGTCCCGTACGCGTCCACCCGCGAGGGCATGTGCCACGCCTGCGGCCACGACGTGCACACCACCGTCGCGCTCGGCTCGGTGCTGGCGCTGGCCGGCATGGACGACCTGCCCGGCACCGTGCGCTGCGTGTTCCAGCCTGCCGAGGAGACCGTCCCCGGCGGCGCCACGCACGTGCTGGCGGCCGGTGTCCTCGACGGCGCGTCGCGGGCGTTCGCGCTGCACTGCGACCCGGCGATCCCGGTGGGCACGGTCGGCCTGCGCACCGGCTCGATCACCGCGGCCTGCGACCGCATCGACGTCACGCTCACCGGCCCCGGCGGGCACACCGCCCGCCCGCAGCTGACCGTCGACCTGGTCGACGCGCTGGGCCGTCTGGTCACCGGGTTGCCCGGCCTGCTGTCGCGGCAGGTCGACCCGCGGGCCGGGTTCTCGCTGGTGTGGGGCGCGGTCAACGCCGGCGTCGCGGCCAACGCCATCCCGCAGCGGGGCACCCTGCGCGGCACCGTGCGGGTGCTCGACCGCGACGAGTGGAAGCGCGCCGAGGACCTGCTGCGCCGGCTGGTCGAGCAGGTCGTGGCGCCCACCGGCGCCGGCGTCGAGGTCGAGTACGTGCCGGGCGTCCCGCCGGTGGTCAACGACCCGCGGGCCGTGGCGCTGATGCGCACTGCGGCGCTGCAGACGGTGGGCAGCGAGAACGTCCGGCAGTCGCCGCAGAGCATGGGCGGGGAGGACTTCGGCTGGTTCGCCGACGTCCTGCCGATCGCGCTGGCGCGCCTGGGCACGCACGGCGGCGGCCCCCCGCTCGACCTGCACCGCGGCACCTTCGACGTCGACGAGCGGGCCATCGGCGTCGGCGTCCGGCTGATGGTGCGCACCGCCCTGCAGGCGCTGGCCGCCGACGCCGGCACCTCCGCGCCCGCCGCCGGTGCGCCCGCCGCGGGCCACCCCGCGCGTCCGCGGCAGGGAGAGCGACGGTAGAACGTTCCTCGACCGGGAGGAGTCCACGGTGAGCGAGCCTGCGAGCGAACGGGTGGGCACAGCAGCGCCGCGAACGCGGCCGACGAGCGCCAGTGAGGAGGGCTCGTGAGCGCCACCAACACCGACACCGCCACGCCCGGCGACGACGAGGTCCCTGCGGAGCACGCCGTCCCCGAGCAGCTGACGCTGGCCGGCGGCTTCGCGCCCGTCGACCGCGACCGGTGGCGCGAGCTGGTGGCCGGCGTCCTGCGGAAGGCCGGCCGCGAGGAGCTGCCCGACCCGGTCGAGGACGCCCTGCGCCGTACGGTGGCCACCGGCGTCGACGTCTCGCCGCTCTACACCGCCGAGGACGCCGGCGACCTGCCCGCGGCCGTCGGTGTGCCCGGGCTGCCGCCGTTCGTGCGCGGCGCCCGTGCGGGTGCCGCTCCGGACAGCGGTGTGCCGGCCGGCTGGGACGTCCGGCAGCGGCACGCGCACCCCGACGTCGCCGCGACACGCGAGGCGATCGCGGCCGACCTGGAGAACGGCGTCACCTCCCTGTGGCTGGTTCTCGGCGAGGGCGCGGTGCCGGTGGAGTCGCTGCCCGACGTGCTCGCCGACGTCTACCTCGACCTCGCGCCGGTCGCCGTCTCCGGCGGGCTCCCGGCCGCCGAGGCCCTCCTGGCGCTGGCCGGCGACCGCACCGACCTCGCACCGGGCGGCTCGCTCGGCCTGGACCCGCTGGGCGTGCACGCCGCCTCGGGGGAGGAGCAGGACCTCTCCCGACTGGCCGACGTCGCGCGGCGGACCCCGACGGGCTGGCGCACCGTCGTCGTGGACGCCACCGTGTACGCCGACGCCGGCGCCACCGCGGTCGAGGAGCTGGGCTGCTCCCTGGCCGCCGGGGTGGCCTACCTGCGCGCGCTCACCGACGGCGGGCTGTCGGTCGACGAGGCGTTCACCGCACTGGAGTTCCGCTACTCGGCGAGCGCCGACCAGTTCACGACGATCGCCGCGCTGCGCGCCGCCCGCCGGCTGTGGGACCGGGTCGGCGAGGTCAGCGGTGCCTCCCCCGACGCCCGTGCCCAGCGCCAGCACGCGGTGACGTCGTCGGTGATGACCACCAGGCGCGACCCGTGGGTGAACATGCTGCGCACCACGGTGGCCTGCTTCGCCGCGGGCGTGGGTGGTGCCGACGTCGTCACCGTGCAGCCCTTCGACGCCGCGCTGGGCCTGCCCGACGCGTTCTCCCGCCGGATCGCGCGCAACACCCAGAGCCTGCTGGTCGAGGAGGGGCACCTCGCCCGCGTCCTGGACCCGGCCGGCGGCTCCTGGTACGTCGAGTCGCTGACCGAGGACCTCGCGCAGGCCGCGTGGACGTGGTTCACCGAGATCGAGCGGGCCGGTGGGCTGGCCGCGGCGCTGTCGTCCGGGCTGGTGCGGGACCGCCTGGCCGCCGCCTGGGACGCCCGCGCGCAGCGGCTGGCGACGCGCACCGACGCGATCACCGGCGTCAGCGAGTTCCCCAACCTGGCCGAGAGGCTGCCCGCCCGGCAGCCGGCCGTCTCCCCGGGTACGCGGTGGTCGACCGCAGGTGACGCGCACCCCACCGGCGGGCTGCCGCGCGTCCGGGCCGCGCAGGAGTACGAGGCGCTGCGCGACCGCGCCGACGCCGCCGGGGAGCGGCCGCAGGTGTACCTGGCGACCCTCGGCCCGGTCGCCCGGCACACCGCGCGGGCCTCGTTCGCCGGCAACCTGTTCCAGGCCGGCGGGGTGGCCACCCCGGCCGGCGACGGTGCCACCGGGTTCGCCGACGCCGGGACGACGGTGGCCTGCATCTGCGGCACCGACCGCGACTACGCGGAGTCGGCGGCCGCGCTGGCCGCGGAGCTGCGGACGGCGGGCGCCGAGCACGTCTGGCTGGCCGGGAAGCCGTCGCCGAGTGTGGACGGCGTCGACGGGTACGTGTACGCCGGGTGCGACGCGCTCGAGGTGCTCCGGACGGTGCACGACCAACTCGGCGTGACGGCAGGAACGGCCATTCCTGCCGCTTCCTCGGAGGAGGAGCGGGCATGAGCGGGATCCCCGACTTCGGCGGCGTCGAGCTGGGCCGCCCGGCCGCACGGACGACGGCCGACGACTGGGCCAAGGCGTTCGAGGAGACGACCGGGCGCGGGGTCGAGGAGGCGACCTGGGAGACCCCCGAGGGCATCGCCGTCCCACCCCTCGCCACGCCGGCCGACCTCGCCGGGCTGGACTTCCTGCAGACCTACCCGGGTCTGCCGCCCTACCTGCGCGGGCCCTACCCGACGATGTACACGACCCAGCCGTGGACGGTCCGCCAGTACGCGGGCTTCTCCACCGCGGCGGAGTCCAACGCGTTCTACCGGCGCAACCTCGCCGCCGGCCAGAAGGGGCTGTCGGTCGCCTTCGACCTGCCCACCCACCGCGGCTACGACTCCGACCACCCGCGCGTGGTCGGCGACGTCGGCATGGCCGGGGTGGCGATCGACTCGATCCTGGACATGCGGCAGCTCTTCGACGGCATCCCGCTGGACCGGATGAGCGTCTCGATGACCATGAACGGCGCGGTGCTGCCCGTGCTGGCGCTCTACGTCCTCGCGGCCGAGGAGCAGGGGGTGAAGCCGGACCAGCTCACGGGGACCATCCAGAACGACATCCTCAAGGAGTTCATGGTCCGCAACACCTACATCTACCCGCCGAAGCCCTCGATGCAGATCATCAGCGACATCTTCGCCTTCAGCTCGGCGCGGATGCCCCGCTACAACTCGATCTCCATCTCCGGTTACCACATCCAGGAGGCCGGGGCGACGGCCGACCTGGAGCTGGCGTACACGCTGGCCGACGGCGTCGAGTACCTGGAGGCCGGCAAGGACGCCGGGATGGACGTCGACGCGTTCGCGCCGCGGCTCTCCTTCTTCTGGGCCATCGGCATGAACTTCTTCATGGAGGTCGCCAAGCTGCGCGCCGGGCGGTTGCTGTGGGCGAAGCTCGTGAAGGAGGCCGGCGCGCAGGACCCGAAGTCGCTGTCGCTGCGCACCCACTCGCAGACCTCGGGCTGGTCGCTCACCGCGCAGGACGTCTACAACAACGTCGTCCGCACCTGCCTGGAGGCCATGGCCGCCACCCAGGGGCACACCCAGTCGCTGCACACCAACGCCCTCGACGAGGCGCTGGCGCTGCCCACCGACTTCTCCGCGCGGATCGCCCGCAACACCCAGCTGCTGCTGCAGCAGGAGTCCGGGACCACGCGGGTGATCGACCCGTGGGGCGGCTCGGCGTACGTCGAGAAGCTCACCTACGACCTGGCCCGCCGCGCCTGGGCGCACATCCAGGAGGTCGCCGAGCACGGCGGCATGGCGCAGGCCATCGACGACGGCATCCCGAAGCTGCGCATCGAGGAGGCCGCCGCCCGCACCCAGGCGCGCATCGACTCCGGCCGCCAGCCGGTGATCGGCGTCAACAAGTACCGGGTCGAGGCCGACGAGGCGATCGAGGTGCTGCGCGTCGACAACGCCGACGTGCTGGCCCAGCAGAAGGCGCGCCTGGAGGAGCTGCGGGCGTCCCGGGACCCCGGGGCGGTGACCGACGCCCTGCGCCGGCTCACCGATGCCGCCCGCGCCGCGGCCGAGGGGCGGCGGGACCGCTCGCTGGACTCCAACCTGCTCAAGCTCGCCGTCGACGCCGCGCGGGCGAAGGCGACCGTCGGGGAGATCTCCGACGCGCTGGAGGAGGTCTACGGGCGGCACGCCGGCCAGGTGCGCACCATCTCCGGTGTGTACCGCGACGAGGCCGGCCGCTCCGGGCCGGTGGAGGAGACCCGCCGCCTGACCGAGGCGTTCGCCGACGCCGAGGGACGGCGTCCCCGGATCCTGGTCGCCAAGATGGGCCAGGACGGCCACGACCGCGGGCAGAAGGTCATCGCCACCGCGTTCGCCGACCTCGGCTTCGACGTCGACGTCGGCCCGCTGTTCCAGACGCCGGAGGAGGTCGCTCGGCAGGCGGTCGAGGCTGACGTGCACGTCGTCGGCGTCTCGTCGCTGGCCGCCGGCCACCTCACGCTGGTGCCCGCGCTGCGCGACGCGCTGGCCGAGCTCGGTGCCGACGACGTCCTGGTCGTGGTGGGCGGCGTCATCCCGCCCGACGACGTCCCGACGCTCAAGGAGATGGGCGCGGCCGCGGTGTTCCCGCCGGGCACGGTCATCGCCGAGGCGGCGCAGGAGCTGCTGCGGACGCTGTCGCAGCGCCTCGGCCACTGAGGTGCAGGCCACTGAGGTGCAGGCTACTGAGGTGCAGGCCACTGAGGTGCAGGCCACTGAGGTGCAGGCCACTGAGGTGCAGGCCACTGAGGTGCAGGGCCACTGATGGCGGGACGCCCGATCGACGTCCCCGCGCTCGTCGCGGGGGTGCTGGCCGGCGACCGGCGGGTGATGGCGCGCGCCATCACGCTCGTGGAGTCCCGGCGCGCCGACCACCGCGAGCGGGCGCAGGAGCTGCTGGTCGAGCTGCTGCCGCACGCGGGGGCGGCGCGGCGGGTGGGCATCAGCGGCGTGCCGGGCGTGGGGAAGTCGACGTTCATCGACCAGCTGGGCGTGGACCTCACCGGCCAGGGGCACCGGGTCGCGGTGCTCGCCGTCGACCCGTCGTCGGCCCGGTCGGGCGGCTCCATCCTCGGTGACAAGACCCGCATGGCGCGGCTGTCGGTCGACCCCTCCGCGTTCATCCGGCCCTCGCCCACGTCGGGCACGCTCGGCGGGGTCGCGCAGGCGACGCGCGAGTCGATGGTCGTCGTCGAGGCGGCCGGCTTCGACGTGGTGCTGGTGGAGACGGTCGGCGTGGGGCAGTCCGAGGTCACGGTCGCGGAGATGGTCGACTCGTTCCTGTTCCTCACGCTGGCCCGCACCGGCGACCAGCTGCAGGGCATCAAGCGCGGCATCCTCGAGATCGCCGACGTGATCGCCGTCAACAAGGCCGACGGCCCGGCCGGCGGCGACGCGCGCAAGGCCGCCCGGGAGCTGGCCGGGGCGATCCGGATGCTGCGCGGTCACTCCGAGTGGGACGTGCCGGTGCTGACCTGCGCCGGGCTGACCGGCGAGGGGCTGGCCGAGGTGTGGGCGAAGGTGGTCGAGCACCAGGACCGGGCGCGCGCCTCCGGTGCGTTCGACGAGCGCCGCCGCACGCAGCAGGTGCGGTGGACCTGGCAGCTGGTGCGCGACGGGCTCGAGCACCGGCTGCGCGCGCACCCGGCGGTCCGGTCGTCGGCTCCCGAGCTGGAGAAGGCGGTGCTGGCCGGCGAGCTCACCCCGGCGCTGGCCGCGCGGCAGCTGCTGGAGACCTTCCTCGGGGACGCCGCGGCGGCTGACTAGCCTCGCCCGGTGCGCGTCTCCCGTCCTCTTCGCTCCCTGCCGGCCGTCGTCGCGGGGACGCTGGTCCTGACCGGCTGTGGTTCCGACGACCCGTCGTCGTCCTCCGGCTCGGCGTCCCACGACGAGCCGGTCGAGACCAAGGGCGACACCTGCGCGCAGCTGCGGGAGGCCGGGGCGACCGGCGCGAGCTTCGGGCCGGTGCAGGCGGCGCTGCCGAAGGACCAGCTGGTCGAGACCATCCAGGAGAAGCTGACGCCGCTGCAGCAGTCCGACCCCGCGGCCGACGTGACCGACGCCTGGACCACCGCGCAGGCCTACCTGGAGCAGTACCTCGCCGCGGCGCAGGCCGCGCCGGACGGTGGCACGGTCACCGACGCGGCGCTGTTCGACCCGGGCCAGGAGGTGGCCGACGCGCAGGACACGCTGACCGACTGGTGGTTCGACACCTGCGCCTGAGGCCTGGACCTCCCAGGGAACCCGTCCGTCACACCCGGCGCGGACGTGTCGGGACGCGCCCGTCGTGCACCGGTGGCCTCCCGCGCCGGCCCTGGCGTCGGCCCTCGGTCGACCGGGGGCACGTCCCGGCGGGGACGGGGGACGCGGTGCGCGACGAGGAGCGGCTCCGGGACGCCGGGCGGTTGCGGGCGCTCGACGGGCTGCGCTTCGTCGCGGCCGCCGCGGTCGTGGCCTTCCACTTCACCGGGCGGGACAACCCCGGGTGGGGGGAGAGCGTCCGCGAGGCCTTCCCGACGCTGAGCCGGCTGACGGTCTACGGCGGCTTCGGTCCCTACCTGTTCTTCATGATCAGCGGGTTCGTGGTGCTCATGAGCGCCTGGGGCCGGCCGGTCCCGGCGTTCCTCGCCTCGCGCATCGGGCGGCTCTACCCGGCCTACTGGGCGGCGGTCGTGCTGATCGCCGCGGTGCTGTGGGTCGCTCCCGTCGTGCCCACGTGGTCCGAGCTGGGCCTGCCGGGCATGGTGCTGAACCTGACGATGCTGCAGTCGGCCTTCGGCGTCGCCCACCTGGACGGCGTCTTCTGGACGCTGTGGGTGGAGCTCGCGTTCTACGTCCTGCTCGCGCTGCTCGGCCTGGCCGGCTTCACCCGCGACCGGCTGCTCCTGCTTGCCTCGCGTGGCCGGTGCTGGGGGCGATGGGTGCCCAGACCGGGAGCACGCTGGTCGTGGCGCTGCTCGAGCCGGACTACGCGCCGTTCCTCTGCATCGGGATCCTGCTCTACCTCGTCCGCCGCGACGGCTGGAGCGCGCCGGTCGGCCTGCTGCTCGGGCTGAACACGTGCGCGGCGCTGTGGGTCTGCGAGACGTACTACGTCCCGTGGTCGGTGGACGTCGCCGGCGCGGGGCTGTCCATGCGCGCTGACCCTCCTGCTCCTGGCCTGCATCGGCGCGCTGGCACTGGTCACGCTGACTCCGGTCGCCCGGCTGGACTGGCGCTGGCTGACGACGGCCGGCGCCCTCACCTACCCCCTGTACCTCGTGCACGAGTACCCCGGCTGGGCGCTCGTCCAGCGGCTGGCGCCGGTGCTGCCCGCCTACGTCGTCCTCGCCGTCGTGACGGTCGCGGTGCTCGCCGTCACGTGGGGGATCCACGTCCTCGTCGAGCGGCCGCTGGGCCCGCGCCTGCGCCGGGTCGTGGAGCGGGACCTCACCCGGCTGCTCGCCGAGCGGGTGCCCGCGCGCCGCAGTGCACCGGCCACGCCCACCACCGAGCCGTTCGCGCTGCCGGCCGGGGAGCCGTCGGTGGCGCGCCACGCCTCGGCCGCCGGGCACGGTGCCGTCCGGGGCGCTCGCGTCCCCACCGCCTGATCCCGGTGCTCGCTCCCGCTCCGGCTCCCGTTCCTCGTTCCGGTCTTTCCCGCGATCACGGAGCGCCGGCACCGACCCGCCGTCCGGCGTCGGCGCGTCGTCGCCCCAGGTCCGTGATCGTCGCCGTCCACAGCTGACTCGGGAGTCCACAGACGACGCGGGCCGCCGCCCGGGGACGCGTCCGCTCCCGAGGGTCCCGGCATGGACTTCTCGCTGTACCGCACGATCGCCCGCCAGGGCGGCGTCTTCACCACCGATCAGGCACGGGAGTCGCACAGCGACCGGGAGATCCGCCGGCTGTTGCGTTCCGGACGCTGGCGGCGCACCCGCTGGCGCGGAGTGCTGGCCGACGCGGAGCTGCCGGACTGCCTCGGCGCCCAGGTCCGTGCCGCGGCGCTCGTCGTCGGTCCCGACCTGGTGGCCTGCCGCTCCACGGCCGCGGCGCTCTGGCACTTCGACGTCCTCGGGGACGACGTCCTGCACTTCCTCGGTCCGCCGTCCCTGGCCAACCGGCGCCGCCCCGGCATCCAGGTGCACCCGTCGATCCTGGGGACCGACGACGCGGAACTCGTCGACGGCGTCTGGTGCACGTCGCCGGCGCGCACGGCGTGCGACGTCGTCCGGTCGACGGCGGCCATCGACGGGCTCGCGACGCTGGACGCCGCGCTGGCCACCCGGGAGTGCACCCACGCGGAACTGGCCGCGGAGGCGGACCGCCAGCGCGGGCTGCGCCAGGTGATCCGGCTGCGGTCGCTCGTCCCGCACGCGAACGGGCTGGCCGAGTCGCCGATGGAGTCGCGGATGCGCTGGCGGTTCATCGACGGCGGTCTCCCGGCCCCGGACGTCCAGGTGCGGGTGATCGCCGACGGCCGCAGCGCCTACCTCGACACCGGCTGGCGCGAGCAGCGCGTCGCGGCGGAGTTCGACGGGCACGCCGCCCACATGACGCCGGAGCAGCTGCGGGACGACCGGCGGCGGCACAACTGGCTGACCGAGCACGACTGGACGCTGCTGCACGTCACCGCGGCCGACGTCTACCGGGAGCACGAGCGGATGGTGGCCACGGCCGCGCGGGCGCTGGGACTGGCTCCTCGCCGGTGATCACGGACCCGGTCCGGCGACACGCCGGGCGTGGGCGGAGCGTCGGTGCCCCAGCTCCATGATCGCGGAGAGGGGACGTCGCGGGGGAGGGGGCGCCGCAGGGAAGGGGCGTCGCGGGGGAGGGGGGACCTCAGCGCGTCAGAAGGCGGAGCGGCAGTCGCGGGCGCGCAGCTCGGCGAGGTAGTCGTCGGGCGCGCCGGCGGCCTCGGCGGCGTCGGCGATGGCGCCCAGGTGCCGCGCCGAGGGCAGCCCGCCCTCGAAGGCGTCCAGCGCGTAGACGTAGGCGACGACGTCGCCGCCGAGGGTGTGCACCCGCAGGTTGAGCTTGCGGTAGAGGCCGCGGTCGGCGCCCTCCCAGGCGTCGAGCTCGCGCTCGTCGGCGGGCGTGAGGTCGTAGAGGGCGACGAAGACGCCGGGCTCCTCGCGGTCCTCGGCCGGCACGAGGGTGGCCAGCGCGCCCTCCCAGCCGTACTCCTCGCCGCCGAAGGCGAGCCGCCAGCCGCGGATCCAGCCGGTGCCCACGTGCGGCGACGCCGGGCAGCGGCGCAGCATCTGGGCGGGGTCCATGTTGGACCCGTAGGCGGCGTAGAGGACCATGGCCGCCCGAGCCTACGGGCGGTGTGGCCGGTACGACCCGTGAGTCTGCCGACACAGCGGCCCCGGGCTGGGAGGATGGGCCTGCATCCGCACCACGACGCAGGAGACCCCATGACCCGCATCGTCATCATCGGCGGCGGCCCGGCCGGGTACGAGGCCGCGCTCGTGGCCGCCTCGCTCGGCGCGCAGGTCACCGTCGTCGAACGCGACGGCCTCGGTGGGGCCAGCGTCCTGACCGACTGCGTGCCCTCGAAGACCCTCATCGCCGCCGCCGGCACGATGACCTCCGTCCGCGACTCCAGCGTCCTGGGCCTGCGCGGCACGGACCTCGCCACGGTCGGCCTGGACCTCGCCACGGTGAACGCCCGGGTCAAGGGCCTGGCCGTGGCGCAGTCGGCCGACATTCACGCCCGCCTGGAGGCCGAGGGCGTGCGCCTCCTCTCCGGCCAGGGCCGGCTCGCCGACGCCGTCCGCGGGCTGGTCGAGCACCGTGTGGAGGTCCTCGGCCGCGACGGCGACGTGCGGGAGACGCTCGAGTGCGACGTCGTCCTCATCGCCACCGGGGCCGACCCCCGCGTGCTGCCCGGCAGCGAGCCCGACGGCGAGCGCATCCTCGACTGGCGCCAGCTCTACGAGCTCGACGACCTGCCCGAGCACCTCGTGGTCATCGGGTCGGGCGTCACCGGTGCGGAGTTCGCCTCCGGCTACCTGGAGGCCGGTGTCCCGGTCACGCTGGTGTCCTCCCGCGACCAGGTGCTGCCCGGCGAGGACGCCGACGCCGCCGAGGTCCTCGAGGAGGTCTTCCAGTGCCGCGGCGGGCGGATCGCCGAGCGCAGCCGGGCCGCGGGCGTCACCCGCACCGAGAAGGGCGTGCTGGTCGAGCTCACCGACGGGCGCACCGTCGAGGGCTCGCACGCGCTCATGACCGTGGGCACCGTGCCGAACACCGCCGGGCTCAACCTCGAGGCGTGCGGCGTGGAGCTGCGGGAGTCCGGCCACGTCGTCGTCGACCGGGTCTCGCGCACCAACGTGCCGGGGATCTACGCCGCCGGCGACGTCACCGGCGTCTTCCAGCTCGCCAGCGTCGCGGCCATGCAGGGCCGGATCGCCATGTGGCACGCCCTCGGCGAGGCCGTGCAGCCGATCCGGCTCAAGACCGTGTCGGCCAACGTCTTCACCCACCCGGAGATCGCCACGGTCGGCGTGCAGGAGAAGACGCTGCCCGAGGGCCACGACCTCGACGTCGTCCGGCTGCCGCTGGCCACCAACGCGCGGGCCAAGATGAGCGACCTGCACGCCGGCTTCGTGAAGCTCTTCGCCCGCCGGGCCACCGGTGTCGTCGTCGGCGGGGTGGTCGTGGCGCCCGGCGCCAGCGAGCTGATCCTGCCGATCGCCCTGGCGGTCACCAAGGGCCTCACCGTCAGCGACCTCGCACAGACCTTCGCCATCTATCCCTCGATGTCGGGCTCGATCACCGAGGCCGGCCGGAGGCTGATGAGGGCAGACGCGCTCGCCTGACGGGTGTGACGCCCGGGGCGGGCGGGACGGGGCTGCCGGGACGCCTGTGACGGCTGGAACGGGCGGGTTCCCGGCTGGTGCACCCGGGACGCCGGGCCGCCGATGCCGGGAGGGATGCACGCCTCCCGAGTCCTGTCGCGGTCCCTGTCACGGACGCTGGCCCTCACCGGTGCCGTCGTCGCGCTGTGCGCCGGCCCGGTGGCCGTGGCGCACGCCGAGGACGCCGCCACCACCGTGGTCGGGGAACTGGTGCGGGCCTGGCCGGAGACCTCGCCCGAGGGCCAGCACGCGGGGGAGTCGCACGAGCAGCCGCTGACCTTCGTCGAGGGCGCCGACGGCACCTCGGTGCGGGTCCCGACCGCCGCGGTCGAGGGCATCGACGTCGGCAGCACCGTCGAGGTGACCGTCGGCGGCACCGCTACCGACAGCGCCGACGACCAGGCCGCCGCGGACGGCTACGAGCCCGCGCTCGAGGTGCTCGACACGCAGGTCGTGCGGGCCGCCCGGCCGGGCACCACCGTGCCCGCCGGCTCGGTCACCAACCAGGTCACCGTCGCGATGGTGGCGCCGCTGGGCGGGGTCCCGGACGGGACCGGGCTGGCCGACGTCGTCGACACGGTCAACGACGACGTCGCGGCGTTCTGGTCCGAGCAGACCGGCGGCGCGGTGACCGTCGGCGTGACCGCCGCGCACGACTGGATGACCACCGCCGCCGGCTGCGCCGACCCCACCGCGCTGTGGGACGAGGTCGCCGCGCGGGTGGGCTTCGTGCCCGGCCCCGGCCGTCACCTCCTGCTCTACGTCAGCAGCCGGCCGCGGGACCTGCCCGGCTGTTCCTACGCCCTCGGCCAGGTCGGCACCGGGATCGCGTCGGGCGGGCGGCTCTACGTCCGCGACGACCTCGCCTCGCTCATCGCCCACGAGCTCGGTCACAACTTCGGCCTCGGTCACTCGAGCGGCCTGCAGTGCGACGGCACGGTCGAGGGCGGCACCTGCCGCACCGCCGCCTACCGCGACTTCTACGACGTCATGGGCGTCTCCTGGGACCGCGCCGGCACGCTGACCGCCGCTCAAGCCGACCGGCTCGGCGTGCTGCCCGCCGCGGCCACGCAGACCGCCGGCACCGGGACGACGACGGCCACGCTCGCGCCCGTCAGCGGCGGCACCGGCACCCGCGCGCTGCGCGTGACCGGCGCGGCCGGCACCGACTACTGGCTCGAGTACCGCACCGCCGTCGGCCGGGACGCCTGGCTGGCCTCGGACAACCGCTACCGGCTCGACAGCGGCGTGCTGCTGCACCGCGCCGGCGACCTGCCCGACACCTCGCTGCTGCTCGACGGCAGCCCGTCGGCGGCCGGTGCCTGGGAGGCCGACCTGCAGACCGCGCTGCGGCCGGGCGTGCCGGTGACCGTGGCCGGCGGCGAGCTCACCGTCACCGTCGACGCCGTCACGCCGGCCGGTGCCACGGTCACCGTCGTCCGCACGTCCCCGGCGGCCGCCGTCCCCGCCCCGGCTCCGGCCGCCCCGGCGCCGGCGGTCCTGCCGGGCACCGGCCGCACCGCTGCCGGCCCGGCGCCCGCCGTCGCCCCGGCCGCGCCGTCGGTCCCCGCCGCGGCGGCTCCGGTCGGCCCCGTCCCCGCGGCCGGGGACCCGGCCCCGATGGCCGCCGCGCCGGTGGAGGCGGCCGCCACGGAGCCGGCCGGCAGCAGCTGGACCACCCCGGCACTGGCCGCCGGCGGCGTCGTCGGCCTGGGCGGGACCGTGCTGGCCGGCAAGCGGGTCCTCCCGCTCCTGCGCCGCGGCTGACTCCCCCTGTCGGAGGGTGCGGTCCCGGCCCGGACCAGCCGATGAGGGAGCAGTGCCGCTCGTCGACGGCCCCTGACCAGGAGAAGTCCGTGCACCTCGCCACCCGCCCGCGGTCCCTCGCCGCCAGGTCCTTCGCCGCCAGGTCCTTCGCCGCCATGGCCCTCACCGCCGTCCTCGTCGCCCTGCTGGGGACAGGGCCGGCCAGCGCCGACGACGAGCCCGCCGACGACGAGCCCGCCGTCGGCGACACCGTCGTCGGCGAGCTGGTCCAGGCGTGGGCCGAGCACGCGGACGCCGACGAGGCGGCCGCGCACGCCGACGACGCGCTGCTCAGCTGGGTCAGCGCCGAGGACGGCAGCAGCGTCCGGGTGGACAGCGAGGGCGTCGCCGACGTCCCGGTCGGCGCCACCGTCGAGGTCACCCTCGGGGCCGAGGTGCCCGACGAGCCCGGGACGGCGGGGAGCCAGGAGCCGGCCCGTGAGGTCCTCGACGCCGACGTCGTCGCCCCTGCGGAGACCGTCCCGCCGGCGCCGGCCTCGGCGCCGTACACCAACGAGGTGACCGTCGTGCGGGTCGTCCCCAGCGGCCTGTCCCCGGACGGCACCACCGTGCAGCAGCTGGTCGACCAGGTGAACGGGCCGGTCGCCGACTTCTGGGAGACGCAGAGCGACGGCGCGGTGCGCGTCCACGCCACCGCCGGCCCGGAGGAGTGGATCACCAGCACCGCGGTCTGCGACTCGTCGTCGGCGCTGTGGAACGACGTCGACCGGCAGCTGACGGAGTGGACCCCCGGGCCCGGCAAGCACCTGCTGCTCTACGTCCCCGGCTACGACCTTGGCATGCCGGACTGTGCGTTCGGCCTGGCGCAGGTCGGCGCCTCGCGCGGCGCCGGCGGGTCGCTCTACGTCCGCGCCGTCGAGACCCCGGTGATCGCCCACGAGCTCGGCCACAACTTCGGCCTGGGCCACTCGTCGGCGCTGCAGTGCGACGCGTCGCCGGAGACGGCGCCGTGCGAGACCGACTCCTACGCGGACTTCTACGACGTCATGGGCTACTCGTAGGGGGAGCTCGGCTCGCTCAACGCGCCGCAGGCCGCCCGGCTGGGTCTGCTGCCCCCCTCGGCGCAGGTGGCGGTCAGCTCCTCGGCGCCCGGCGGCACCTGGACCCTGGCCCCGCTGGGCGGCCGGACCGGCACCCGGGTGCTGGCGCTGACCGCCGCCGACGGCGCCCGCTACTGGGTCGAGTACCGGACCGCCGTCGGCCAGGACGACTGGCTCGGCGCCCCCGACCGCAACTGGGTGGAGGTGGAGCCCGGCGTCCTGGTGCACAGGACGGGGCCGGGTCCGCGCAGTGACACGTCGCTGCTGCTCGACGGCACGCCGTCGCCCGTGGCGCAGTGGGACGCCGACTTCCAGACGGTGCTGCCGGCGGGGGGACGGGTCACGCTGGGCGGGTCGCTCACCGTCAGCGTGGTGAGCACCTCGGGCACCGGTGCGACCGTCTCGGTCGCGACGCCGGCCGACGGCCCGGTCGCCGACACGCCGATCACCGTCCTGTGGCGCTCCCTGGGCGGGAACGGCGGCTGGCTCGGCGCGCCCGTGTCGGCGGAGGTGTGCGGGCTGCGCGACGGTGGCTGCCGCCAAGACTTCGCCAACGGCTCGGTCTACTGGTCGTCCGCGACGGGGGCGCAGCCGGTGAACGGCGCCCTGCGCAGCCGGTGGGGCCAGCTCGGCGCCGAGACCGGCTACCTGGGTTACCCGGTGGGTGCGGCGGTGTGCGGGCTGCGGGACGGCGGGTGCGGGCAGGTCTTCCAGGGCGGGGCGGTCTACTGGTCGGCCGCCTCCGGCGCGCAGGCGGTGAACGGCGCGATCCGCAGCCGGCACGCCTCGCTGGGCTACGAGAACGGGTTCCTCGGGTACCCGGTGGGTGCGGCGGTGTGCGGGCTGCGCGACGGCGGGTGCGGGCAGGTCTTCCAGGGCGGGGCGGTCTACTGGTCGGCCGCCTCCGGCGCGCAGCCGGTCAACGGCGCCATCGGCGCCAAGTGGGCGTCGATGGGCTGGGAGTACGGCTTCCTCGGGTACCCCGTGGGCCAGTCCCTGTGCGGGGCGTACGCCGGCGGCTGCCTCCAGCAGTTCCAGACCGGGTGGATGTACTGGCACCCGGCCACCGGTGCGCACACCGTCCGGGGGGCGATCGGGCAGGCCTGGGAGTCCGCCCGTTCGACGCGCGGCCTCGGGTACCCGACGACCGACGAGCTCTGCGGACTGCGCGGCGGCGGCTGCTACCAGCACTTCCAGAACGGGTCGGTCTTCTGGTCACCGGCCACGGGCGCGCACACGGTCAACGGGGCGATCCGCGCCGTCTGGGAGCAGACGGGCCGGGAGAACGGCTTCCTCGGGTACCCGTGGGGAGGCCCGTCCACCGCGCGGCAGACCGGGACGTCCTCCAGGTCTTCCAGGGCGGGTCGCTGCGCTGGATCGCCGCGACAGGGCAGGTCCAGGTCACCCGCTAGCGACCGCGGCGCCGGCGACCGGGAGCCCCCCGGTCGCCGGCGCCGGACTCACTCGGTGGCCGCGTCGGCGATGGTGCAGAGCACCGCACCGCTGGTGACGGTGGCGCCGACCTCGGCCGACAGGCCGGTCACGGTGCCCGCCTTGTGCGCGGTGATCGGCTGCTCCATCTTCATCGCCTCGAGGACGACGACGAGGTCGCCGGCCTGCACCGAGGCGCCCTCCTCGACGGCGACCTTGACGATCGTGCCCTGCATCGGCGAGGTCAGGGAGTCCCCGGACGCCCCGGAGCCGCCGTGCCCGGACCCCCGCTTGCGGGGCTTGGCCCCACCGGCGGCCGGCGCCGCACCGCCACCAGCCGCCAGCCCCGCGGGCAGCGAGACCTCCAGCCGACGGCCGCCGACCTCGACGACGACGGTCTGCCGCGGGGCCTCCTCGTCGGCCCCGGCCGACGCGGCGGAGTACGGCGGGACCTGGTTGTCCCACTCGGTCTCGATCCAGCGGGTGTGCACGGTGAACGGCTCGCTGGTGAAGGCCTCGTCGCGGACGATGGCGCGGTGGAACGGGACGACCGTCGGCATGCCCTCGACGACGAGCTCGTCCAGGGCGCGGCGGGCGCGCTGCAGCGCCTCCTCGCGGCTGGCGCCGGTGACGATCAGCTTGGCCAGCATGGAGTCGAACGCGCCGGCCACCTCGCCGCCGGTCTCGACCCCGGAGTCCCAGCGCACGCCGGGGCCCTGCGGGATCTCCAGGCGGTCGACCGGGCCGGGTGTCGGCATGAAGTTGCGGCCGGCGTCCTCGGCGTTGATCCGGAACTCGATGCTGTGCCCGCGCGGGGCCGGGTCCTCGGTGATCTCCAGCGGCAGGCCCTCGGCGATGCGGAACTGCTGGCGGACGAGGTCGATGCCGCTGGTCTCCTCGCTGACCGGGTGCTCCACCTGCAGGCGGGTGTTGACCTCGAGGAAGGAGATCGAGCCGTCGGTGCCCACGAGGTACTCGACGGTGCCGGCGCCGTGGTAGCCGGCCTCCCTGCAGATGGCCTTGGCCGACTCGTGGATGCGCGCCCGCTGCTCGTCGGTGAGGAACGGCGCCGGGGCCTCCTCGACCAGCTTCTGGTTGCGCCGCTGCAGCGAGCAGTCGCGGGTGCCGACGACGATCACGTTGCCGTGCGTGTCGGCCAGGACCTGCGCCTCGACGTGCCGCGGCTTGTCGAGGAACCGCTCGACGAAGCACTCGCCGCGGCCGAACGCGGCGACGGCCTCGCGGACGGCGGAGTCGAACAGCTCCGGGATCTCCTCCTCGGTGCGGGCGACCTTCAGCCCGCGCCCGCCACCGCCGAAAGCGGCCTTGATGGCCACCGGCAGGCCGTGCTCGCGGGCGAAGGCGAGCACCTCGTCGGCGCCGCCGACCGGGTCCTTGGTGCCGGGCACCAGCGGCGCGCCGGCCTTGGTGGCAATGTGCCGGGCGGCGACCTTGTCGCCGAGGTCGATGATCGCCTGGGGAGAGGGGCCGATCCAGGTCAGCCCGGCGTCGAGGACGGCCTGGGCGAAAACGGCGTTCTCCGACAGGAAGCCGTAGCCGGGGTGGACGGCGTCGGCGCCGGAGCGCTTGGCGGCGTCGAGGATCTTGTCGATGACCAGGTAGGAGTCGCCGGGAGTGGTCCCGCCGAGGGCGAAGGCCTCGTCAGCGGTGCGGACGTGCAGTGCGTCCCGGTCGGGCTCGGCGTAGACGGCGACGCTGGTCAGGCCGGCGTCCCTGCACGCGCGGGCGACCCGGACCGCGATCTCCCCGCGGTTGGCGATGAGGACCTTCTGCACCGGACGACTCCCTCGTTCGTGGACCGGTCGGACTGTAGCCAGACGACGGCGGCGCGCTGGCGGCAGGGCCGGACGCGGACCGACGCCCGCCTCCGCTGGAGACGGGCGCCGGAGAGGGCGTGCAGCGGGCTCAGACGCCGGCGGTCTCGGCCTCCGGTGCGGGTCTCGGCGCGAGGGCGCGGGGGCCGACGGCCCGCCGCCACAGCCGAGCACCGCGGCCACGCACGGCGGCCGCGGTCACGTGCTCGGCCGGCACGCGCGGCTCCGGGGCGGCGGCCTCCTCGACGGCCGGTACCTCGATGGCCGGCTCCTCGATCACCGGCTCCTCGACCGGGACGGGCTCGTCCGCGGACACGGGCTCCTGGGCCGGCGCGGGCGGGGGGCCGACGGGCAGCAGGGCGACCATCGCGTCGAGGGCGGCGTCGAGCAGCTCCGCGAGGTCCGCCGCGCGGTCGCCGTCCTGCTCCTCCGCGGGCACGCGCAGGTCGTCGAGGTCGCCGGTGACGGTGCAACCCAGGGCCGCGAGCTCGTCGACGCCGGCGTCCGCGGCGGCCGAGATCCACCCCCGGTCGGCGGCGGGCAGCGTCAGCCGTGCCGACCCCGGGCGGCCGGCCAGGGCGCCGACGGCGAGGCCGTGGGTGATGCGGGAGGCGTACAGCGGCCACTCGACGCCGTAGCCGAGGCGCTCGTTGAGCCGGCGCAGCAGCTCGCTCTCGGCCCGGCCCAGGGACTGGTTGCGCCGGCCGTCGGGCAGGGTGGCCACGGCCGGGTTGACCCCGACGACGGCGGCGAAGCGCTCCCAGAGCAGGCCCGGAGCTGTGCCCTGCGGCGGCACCGTCACCACGTGCACCCGGTCAGCGGGCAGACCGGCGCCCCACCTGCGCAGCACGGCCGGGACGTCGTGGCGCAGCCAGAAGGCCTCGGCGTGGCCCTCGGTGGTGTCGGCGGCCGGCCGCTGCTCGTCGGGCCGGCCCGAGCCGGGGCGCACCATCTCGAGGAAGTCGCCGAACGTCAGGAAGTGCCGGTTCTTGACGTCCTCCTGCCAGACGGCCGGGAGCTGCCGGGCGAGGTCCCGGACGGTGACGATGACGTGCACCTCGGCGAAGTCCAGGTCGGCCAGCGCGCGGGCGGCCTCTTCCTCGTCCAGGTCGCCGAACAGCTCGTGCGAGACGACCGTCGTCCCCTCGTGGGCGCGGGCGGCCTCGACGAGCCGGCCCCAGGCGCCGGCGACGGCAGGGTCGACGTGGCCGTGGAAGCTGCGCTGCCGCGCGTCGAGGACGGCGTGGAAGTGCGCGGCGGGGTGCTCACCCGGGTACAGGACGCCGGCCTCGGCCAGTGCTGTGCGCGACTCCCAGAGCAGCTCCTGCAGGAAGGTGGTCCCCGACTTGGGGGTTCCGACGTGCATCACCACGCGCTGCGTGCTCATGGGTACGGATCGTGACGGGTCGTTCCGCCTCGCCGGGGGTGTCGCGGCCGTGTCGCTCCCCGTCCGTCCCGGTCGTCACACCGGTCCCACACGCAGGTGGGTCAGCGCCGCCAGAGGTCGGTGATGGCCAGGCCGCGCCGGCCCAGCTGCTCGCGCAGCGCCGCCAGGGACAGCCCGACGACGGACGCCGGGTCGCCCTCGACCCGCCGGACGAACGGAGCGCCCAGGCCGTCGAGGGTGAACGCCCCGGCGACCGCCAGCGGCTCGCCGGTGGCGAGGTAGGCCTCGAGCTCGGCGGCCGTCGGCGTGGCGAAGTGCACGACCGTCGAGGTGACGACGACGTCGCGGGCCTCGACCGCCCCGCCGCGCACGTCGAACAGCGCCTGGCCGGTGTGCAGCACGCCCGAGCGGCCCGCCATGCGCCGCCAGCGCTCCCGCACGTCCTGCGCGTCGGCGGGCTTGCCCATCGCCTGGCCGCGGAACTCCAGCAGCGAGTCGGCGCCGACCACCAGGGCGTCGTCCTGCCGCCCCGCCACGGCGGAGGCCTTGGCCGCGGCGAGCAGCGCGACCCGCTCCGCGACCCGCGGCGCGGTCACGACCGACTCGTCGACGTCGCTGACCACGACCTCGGGCGCAAGACCGGCCTGGCGCAGCAGGGCCAGCCGGGCCGGCGACGCCGACGCGAGGACCAGCCTCCGGCTCATGTGAACCGCCCCGATGCGCGCCAGCCGCCGGGTCCGGGCTGCAGCGGACGGCGGTGGGTGTCGGCGTTCGAGGCCCACGCGGCCACCGGGACCGGGCGCCTGCGCGGCGGGCGCTGCGAGAGCGCGGCGACGACGACGGTCAGCGCGGCGAGCTCCTCGGCGGTCGGCTCACCCTTGACCACCCGCAGCAGCGGGCGCTGCGGCCCGCTCACAGCGGGATGTTCCCGTGCTTCTTGGGGGGCAGGGTCTGGCGCTTGTTGGCCAGCAGCCGCAGCGCCTTGGTGACCTGGATCCGTGTCTGCGACGGCAGGACCACCTGGTCGACGAACCCGCGGTCGGCGGCGATGTAGGGGTTGGCGAGGGTGTCCTCGTACTCCGCGATCAGCTCCGCGCGGCGGGCCTCGGGGTCCTCGGCCGCGGCGAGCTCCTTGCGGTAGAGGATCCCGACGGCGCCCTGCGCCCCGACGACGGCGATCTGCGCGGTCGGCCAGGCGAGGTTGACGTCGGCGCCGAGGTGCTTGGAGCCCATGACGTCGTAGGCGCCGCCGTAGGCCTTGCGCGTGATGACGGTGACCTTCGGGACGGTGGCCTCGGCATAGGCGTAGATCAGCTTCGCGCCGCGGCGGATGATCCCCTCCCACTCCTGCGACGTCCCGGGGAGGAAACCGGGGACGTCGACGAAGGTGAGCACCGGGACGTTGAACGCGTCGCAGGTGCGCACGAAGCGGGCGGCCTTCTCGCTGGCGTCGATGTCGAGCGTGCCGGCGAAATGGGTGGGCTGGTTGGCCACCACGCCCACCGGCCGGCCCTCGACCCGGCCGAAGCCGACCAGGATGTTCGGCGCGAACAGCGGCTGCACCTCGAGGAACTCGCCGTCGTCGAGGACGTGCTCGATGACGGTGTGCATGTCGTAGGGCGTGTTCGGCGAGTCCGGGATGAAGGTGTCGAGCTCGCGGTCGGAGTCGGTCACCGCGTCGGGCAGCGTGACGTCGGCCGGGGCGACCTCGACGACCGGCAGCGGGTCGAGGTTGTTGCTGGGCAGGTAGGACAGCAGCGCCTTGACGTAGTCGAGCGCGTCGGTCTCGTCCTCGGCCAGGTAGTGCGCGACGCCGGACTTGGTGTTGTGCGTGCGCGCGCCGCCGAGCTCCTCGAGGGTGACGTCCTCGCCGGTGACGGTCTTCACCACGTCGGGGCCGGTGATGAACATCTGGCTGGTCTTGTCGACCATGACGACGAAGTCGGTGAGCGCGGGGGAGTAGACGTGCCCGCCGGCCGCGGCGCCCATCACCAGCGAGATCTGCGGGACGACACCGGAGGCGTGCACGTTGCGCCGGAAGATCTCGCCGTAGAGGCCGAGGGAGACCACGCCCTCCTGGATGCGCGCGCCGCCGCCCTCGTTGATCCCGATGACCGGGCAGCCGTTGCGGACGGCCATGTCGAGCACCTTGACGATCTTCTCGCCGTAGACCTCGCCGAGGCTGCCGCCGAAGACGGTGACGTCCTGGGAGAAGACGCACACCGGGCGGCCGTCGACGGTCCCGTACCCGGTGACGACGCCGTCGCCGAAGGGGCGCCGGGCGTCCATGCCGAAGTTGCTGGAGCGGTGGCGGGCGAACTCGTCGAGCTCGGTGAACGAGCCCGGGTCCAGCAGCGCCTCGATCCGCTCGCGGGCGGTCATCTTGCCCGCCGCGTGCTGCTTGTCGACGGCACGCTGGGACCCCGCGTGCACGGCCTCCTCGACCCGCCGCTCGAAGTCCGCCAGCTTGCCGGCGGTCGTGTGGACGTCGATGTCACCGGGGACGTGCTCGCCGGCGCTCTCCAGTTCAGCCGCACTCACGGGGCCGTAGCGTAGGCGAGTGCCCGACACGCCCTCCGGCCGCTGGTCCGACCTCGACCGCCCGCCGCTCGACGCCCCGGCGCTGGAGGCAGCCCTGACCCGCGGCAGCCGGCTCTGGCGCTCGCTGGAGGTGGTCCCCGAGGTCGGGTCCACGAACGCCGTCCTCGCCGCTCGTGCGGCCGACGAGGACGCTGCCGAGGGTGCCGTCCTCGTCGCCGAGCACCAGGCCGCCGGCCGCGGCCGCCTCGACCGCACCTGGACCTCCCCGCCGCGCGCCGGGCTGACCGTCTCGGTGCTGCTGCGCCCCGACGTCCCCGCCGCCCGCCGCGGGTGGCTGCCGCTGCTCACCGGCGTCGCGCTGGCCGAGGCCGTCGGGGAGGTCACCGGCGTGCGCACCTCGCTCAAGTGGCCCAACGACCTGCTCGCCGTCGACGGGACGAAGCTGGCCGGGATCCTCGCCGAGGCCACCGGCACCGCGGTCGTCGTCGGGACCGGTCTCAACGTCACCACCCGCACCGACGAGCTGCCGCCCACCGGGTCGTCACTGACGCTGGTCACCGGCGGCCCGGTGGACCGCGGGCCGGTGCTGCTGGCGTTCCTCCGCGCGCTGGAGCGGCGCTACCTGGCCTGGACCGCGGCGCTCGGCGACCCGGTGTCCACCGGCCTGGCCGCCGACTACCTCGCGTGGTGCTCCACGGTGGGCGCGGAGGTGACCGTCACGCTGCCCGACGGCTCGACGCTGGCCGGCACCGCCACCGCCGTCGACTGGGACGGCCGGCTGGTGGTCGACACCGGCGAGGGCACCGTGGAGCTGGCCAGCGGAGACGTGCAGCACGTCCGGACACGCCCCGCCGGAGCCTGACGCGCGGGGCCGGCTCGGTCATCCTGACCGGATGCCCTACCCCGACAAGCTCCTCGCCGACGACGAGGAGGTCGTCGTCCACCTGCACCCGCACTGGACGACGCTGTTCTGGCCGGTCGTCTGGTTCCTCGTCGTCGTGGGGGCCGGCGCCTACACCGCGGCGCTGGTCCCGGCCGGCCGCCAGCAGGGCGTGCTGCGGATGGCGCTGCTCGCCGTCGCGGTGGTCGTGCTCGCCGTCCTCGTCGCGCGGCCGGTGCTGCGCTGGCGGACCACCCACACCGTCGTCACCACCTCACGGCTGCTCGTCCGCACCGGCGTCCTCACGCGGCGGGGGCGCGACGTCCCGCTGTCGCGGATCACCGACGTGTCCTCCCGGCAGACGCTGTGGCAGCGGGTGCTGCGGTCCGGGACGCTGACCGTCGAGACCGCGGGCGACGGCGGCCCGGTCGTGCTCGAGCGCCTGCCCGCCTGCGACGACGTCCAGCAGCTGCTGGTGCAGCTGGTCGAGGAGGACGCCGACGGGGAGCAGCCCGGCGCGATGGCCGTGTTCGGCTCCGGCACCGGTCCGCTGTACCGATGACGGGGGCTCACCGGGGAACGGTGTGACCGGGCGGTCACGGCGAGCCTGGACGGTTCTGTCGGACCCCCGACCTACCCTCCGCGCCCATGCGGCTCCTGCACACCTCCGACTGGCACATCGGGCGGTCCCTCCACGGTGCGGACCTGTTTGGTGAGCAGGAGGCGGTGCTGTCCGGCCTGGCCCGCGTCGTGGCCGCGGAGGGGATCGACGCCGTCGTGGTGGCCGGTGACGTGTACGACCGGGCGGTGCCCTCGGCCGACGCGCAGGCCGTCCTCGACCGTGTGGTCGGCCGCCTGGTCGGCGCCGGGGCCACGGTCGTCCTCACCCCCGGGAACCACGACTCGGCGCGGCGGCTGGGCACCTTCTCCTCGCTGCTGACCAAGGCGGGGCTGCACGTGCGGGCGGAGACCGCGCGGCTGGACGAGCCGGTGCTGCTGACCGACGCGCACGGCGAGGTGGCGGTCTACGGGCTGCCCTACCTGGAGCCGGAGATCGCCCGCCACGAGCTCGGGGTGCCGGACGCCCGCAGCCACGAGACCGTGCTGCGCGCGGCCATGGACCGGGTGCGCGCCGACCTGTTCCTCCGGCCGGGTGTGCGCTCGGTGGTGATGGCGCACGCCTTCGTCGGCGGCGGCGTGGCCAGCGACAGCGAGCGCGACATCTGCGTCGGCGGGGTCGACGTGGTGCCGGCGTCGGTCTTCGACGGGGTCGACTACGTGGCGCTGGGTCACCTGCACCGCCCGCAGACGCTCACCGACCGGCTGCGCTACAGCGGCTCGCCGCTGGGGTACTCCTTCGGCGAGGCCGGGCAGGACAAGCAGGTGTGGCTGGTCGACCTCGACGCCGGCGGGCTGGCCGGGGTGCGGTCCGTGCCGTTGCCCGTGCCCCGCCCGCTGACCGTGCTCACCGGCCTGCTCGACGACCTGATCGCCGACCCCGCCCACACCGCAGCCGAGGAGGCCTGGGTGTCCGTGCGGCTCACCGACCCGGTCCGCCCGGCCGACCCGATGCGCGCGCTGCGCGGCCGGTTCGCGCACTGCGTCCACCTGGAGTGGATCGGTGGCAGCGGCGGCGGAGACGGCCGCAGCTACCAGGAGCGGCTGCGCGGCCGCGACGACCTCGACGTCGCCGGCGAGTTCGTCACCCACGTGCGCGGCGGCGTGGGGATCACCGCCGCCGAGCGCGACCTGCTGGCCCGGGCGCTCGGCGCAGCGGCCCGCGAGGAGCTCACCAGGTGAGGCTGCACACCCTCACGCTGACCGCCTTCGGCCCCTTCGCCGGCACCGAGACCGTCCGGGTCGACGACGTCGCCCGCGACGGGTTGTTCCTGCTGTGGGGCCCCACCGGCGCCGGCAAGACGACGCTGCTCGACGCGGTGGTGTTCGCCCTCTACGGCACGGTCCCGGGCGCCCGCGGCGAGGCCCGCCGGCTGCGGAGCGACCACGCCGACGCTGCCACCCGCACCGAGGTCTCCTGCGAGCTCACCCTCTCCGGCGAGCGGCTGCTGGTCGTCCGCCGTCCCGAGCAGACCCGGCCGAAGAAGCGCGGCGCGGGGGAGACCACCGAGCAGGCGAAGCTGACCGTCCAGCGCCGGACCGCCGAGGGGTGGGCGCCGGTGAGCACCCGCATCGACGAGGGCTCGGAGTACCTGCGGGTGCGCCTGGGACTGTCGGCCGAGCAGTTCTGCCAGGTGGTGCTGCTGCCGCAGGGGGACTTCGCCCGCTTCCTGCGCGCCGAGCCCGAGGACCGCGGGCGGCTGCTGCGCACGCTCTTCGACGTGGACCGCTTCGCCCGCGCCGAGGAGTGGCTGGCCGGCGAGCGGCGGGCCGCCGAGGAGGCGTTGCGGGCCGACCGGCACCGGGTCAGCACGCTGCTGCACCGCGTCGCCCAGATCGCCGACGTCGAGGTGCCCGAGGAGCTGGCCCCCGAGCTGGTCGGCGCCCGCCCCGGGGCCTCGGTCGGCACCTGGGTGCGCGAGGTCCGGGTCCGCGCGGCCGAGCGGCTGACCCGCGCCCGGGCCGATGCGGACGAGGCCGCCGCCGACACCGCGCGGGTCGACGCGGAGCTCACCGCCGCCCGGGCGCTGGCCGACCGGCACACCCGCCGCGACCGCGCCCGCGCCGACCTCGAGCGGCTCACCGCCCGCGAGCCCGAGCTGGCGCCGCTGCGGGCGCGCGCCGACGCCGGGCGCCGCGCCGAGGTCCTCCGCGACGTCCTGGAGGCCGCCGGTCGCGCGGCCCGGGCCGCCGAGCGCGCCGCCGCCGAGCGTGCGGCCGCCGAGGCGGCGTGGGCAGCCGTGTCCGGCGGCCGCCCGGCCGGTGCCGGGCCGGCCCGGGAGCTGCGCGACGCGGCCGCCGCGGCCCGCACCCTGCTGCCCGAGGCCGGCCGCGCCGCGGACCTGGCCGCCGAGGCCGGCCGCCTCGCCCGGGAGGCGGCGCGGCTCACCACCCGCGTCGCCGAGGGAGCCCGCGCCGTCGAGGAGGAGCCGGCCCGCGTCGCCGCGGCGCAGGAGAGGCTCGACGCCGCCCTGGCCGCCGAGGCCCGTCTGGCCGGTCTCACCGCCGCCGAGCAGGCCGCCCGCGCCGCGCTCCAGGCCGCCACCGGCGCTGCCGCGGTGACCGGCCGGCTCGACCGTGCCCGCGCCGCGGCCGACGCCGCCCGGCTGACCTGGCTGGAGGCGCGGGAGCGGCTGGTCGAGGTGCGCAGCGCCCGGCTCGAGGGGATGGCCGCCGAGCTCGCCGCCGGGCTCACCGAGGGCGCCGACTGCCCGGTGTGCGGGTCGGCCGAGCACCCGCGCCCGGCGGTGCCGGCCGGCGCCGCGGTCACCCCCGACGACGAGGAGCGCGCCCGCGCCGCCGTCGACGCCGCCGACGAGCGGCGCACCGCGGCCGGGCGGGCGGTCGAGGAGCTCGACCGGGAGCTCGCCGTGCTGCGCGCGCGGGCCGGCGACCTGCCCGACGCCGAGCTGACCGACCGCGCGGCCGCTGCCGCGGCCGAGCTCGGCCAGGTGGCGGCCGCCGCCCGGGGGGTCGGGCCCGCCCGCCGCGAGCTCGCCGCGGCCGTGCAGCGGCGCGACGCCGCCACCACCGCCCTGACCGCCGACCGGGAGAGGCTGCAGCGCGTCACCGCCGAGCACGCCGCCCGCACAGAGGCGCACGCGGAGCTGGCCGCGCGCCTCGACGCCGCCCGGGGCGGGGACCGCGACCTGCCGGCCCGCATCGCCCGGCTGACCGCCGAGGCAGGCCGCTGCGAGGCCGCGGTCGCCGCCGCCGACGAGGAGCGGCGCGCGCTGGGGGCCGCCGGCGAGGCCCGGGAGACCGCGGAGAAGCGGGCCGCCGAGGCGGGCTTCGCCGACGTCCTGGACGCGGCGGCTGCCCTGCTGGCGGACGGGGAGGTGGCGACGCTGGACCGGCGGCTGCGCGCGCACGACGAGGCCCGCGCCGTCCTGGTCGCCACCCTCGCCGACCCGCAGCTCGCCGACCTCGGCGAACGCCCCGACGTCGAGGCGTGGCAGCAGCGGTGCGCCGAACTGACCGGACGCCGCGAGGAGGCGGTGACCGCCCTCGACCAGGCCCGCCGTTGCGCGGGCGCGCTGGACGCGCTCGCCGGCGACGTCGTCTCCGCCGAGGTTGAGCTGTCCGAGCGCCGGGCCCGCGCCGAGCAGGTCTCCGGCCTGGCCGACCTGGTGGGTGGCCGCGGCGCCAACACCCTGCGGATGCGGCTGCAGTCCTTCGTGCTCGCCGCGCGGCTCGAGCAGGTGGCCGAGGTGGCCAGCCGGCGCCTGCAGGAGATGTCCCGCGGGCGCTACACGTTCCTGCACAGCGACGCGATGGGCCGCCACGGCGCCCGCGGCGGCCTGGGCCTCGACGTCCTCGACGAGTACACCGGCGTGCGGCGGCCGACCAAGACCCTGTCCGGCGGCGAGAGCTTCATGGCCTCGCTCGCCCTGGCCCTCGGGCTGGCCGACGTCGTCACCGCCGAGGCCGGCGGGGTGCAGATGGACACCCTCTTCGTCGACGAGGGCTTCGGCACCCTCGACGCCCAGGCGCTCGACGCGGTGATGGGCGTGCTCGACGAGCTGCGCCGCGGCGGGCGGACCGTCGGCGTGATCAGCCACCTCGAGGAGCTGCGCACCCGCATCCCCACCCGGCTGGAGGTCGTCACCGGGCGGTCGGGCTCACGCCTGGCCGGCTGACGCCCCGGGGTCGTCCGACCGGGCGGCGAACCGGGCCGCGACGGCTAAGGCGTGCCGGACAGCGTCCGGTCCACCCGCGGCTGCGGCATCGCCGGCGGGAAGACCACGGTCGAGGGCTCCGCGTCGGCGGTGTCGCGCTCACCGCGCCTGGATCTGCGCCGCTCGACGTGCACCGGCTCCCCGTGTGCCGCGTCGAGGCCGTGCACCGCGTCGAGGCCGTGCACCGCGTCGAGGCCGTGGTGGCTCCCGTACGGCCGGCGCTCGCGGGCCGACACGTGGAGGTCACCCGATGACGGACGCGCGGGGACCGGCCGGACGTCGGCCTCCCCGGCCCGGGTGTGCCGGACCGGGCCGGCGGCCACGGCGGGCGACGGGGCCTGGACGGCGGTCGCGGACGGGGTCACGGCTGGGGTCGCGGCCGTGGGCTCCGTGCTGCGCTCCAGCATCCGCAGCGTCGCCTTGCGCAGCCGCGGGCCGAACGGCTTCTCGACCAGGTGGTGGAGGGCGAACGCGGCGGCGAACGCGACGACGGTCGCCAGGGCGACGGCGCCCCACGGCCCGACACGGTCGCGTACCAGGTGGATCACCCACCAGCCGAGGTTCTCGTGCACGAGGTAGACGGGGTAGGTGAGCGCGCCGGCGAGGGTCATCCAGGCAGCGCTGTGACGGGCCACCGGGGTGAGCGTGACCAGGGCGACCAGGCCGAAGCAGGCGACGCAGATGACGGCGACGACGGCGACGGACGGTGCCCAGGGCGTGTCGATGCGGAGGACCTCGGGATAGAAGCGCGTGGCGAACTGGAGGGCGAAGGCCACCTGCAGGCCGACCAGCAGCCAGCTGCCGAGGTCGTGCCCGTCGCGGTAGATGAGGTACAGCAGCATGCCGCCGGCGAAGAAGGGCGCGTAGTCGGGCATGAGGAACGCCGTCGCCAAGCTGGACCCGGAACCCGCGGCCATGGCCCCGACGACCGGCCACAGGGCACAGAAGGCCAGCACCCGGTTGCGGGTGATGCCGACGAGCATGAACAGGGCGATGAGCAGGTAGAAGCGGGCCTCGTACCAGAGGGTCCAGTACGGGCCGTCGACGTCCGGCACGCCGAAGGCGCCCTGGAACATCGTGAGGTTGAGGACCGCACCGCCCTTGGTGATCTCGTGTCCCAGGAAGGCCGGGTTCTCCGGCCAGATGAACAGGACGAGCACGATGCTGAACGCGACGGCGACCCAGTAGGCGGGGAAGAGACGACCCACCCGGGAGGCGACGAAGCCCCGGACGTCCTTGCCCCAGGCGCTCATGAGCAGGACGAAGCCACTGATCACGAAGAACAGCGGGACACCCATCTGGCCGTAGGCGGCCCACCGGCCCACGCCCGCCAGCTCCTCGGGTGCCGGCCCACCCCACGCCGGGCTCTGCCGCGCGGTGTAGTGGAACGCGAGGACGCTGACCGCGGCGAACAGGCGGAGCGCGTCGAGCACGCCCAGTCGCCGTTCGGCGGAACGTGTGGTCGTGGCCCTGCGCATCGCGTGTCTCCCGTCCGGGCTGCGGCCCGGCCTCCCCATCGGCCGGATCGCGCGTCGCCCGTCGATCGACCTCCGGGCGGCTCGAAGGTAACGATCTCGACACTCGGCTCGAGGACGACACCCGCAGGCGGACGGCTCCGTCACGCCCTCGCTGCACAGCAGTCACAGCCGCCCCACGGGGCTGCCTGGCCCCGTGCGTCCCGGGGGTCTCCTGCGGCTGGGTCCGGCCGTCAGACCCCGGGGGTGGCCGGGTCGGCGGTGGCCATCCGGCGCCCGGCGCGGGCCCTCGGGAGCGCGGGCTCCGCAGCCGCCCCGGTCCCCGCCCTGGTCCCCGCCTCGGTCGCCGCCCCGACCCGGGCGGGGAAGACCCAGCGCCGGTAGGCGAACCAGCGGACCACCGTGCCGAGCGCGATGGAGCCGACGTTGGCCGCCTGCAGCACGAGCGCGTGCTCCTGGCCCAGCGGATGGCGCACGACCGCGACGACCGCCAGTCCGACGAGCAGCGTCAGCCCGTTGACCAGCACGAAGACGACGTACTCCCGGCGGTACCCGGTGCGCTCCCGGTGCGCGAACGACCAGAACCGGTGCCCGGCGTAGGCCGCGGTGGTGGACACCACCGTGGACACCAGCTTCGCCGTCACCGCGCCGGTGCCCGAGGCGTACAGCAGTTGGAACAGCCCGACGTCGATGGCGAAACACACCGCGCCGACCGCCCCGAAGGCGCTCAGCTCCTTGAGCAGGAGGTGCCACGTGCTCCCGGCGCGACGGCGGAGCGCCGGGACGAGGGCCATGAGCGCCGACTGTACGGGCCGGCGATCCCCGGGCACGCCGCCGCGCGGTTCGCCACCCTGCCGGTCGCCCGGGCGAGAATCGCGCTCATGCCTTCCCGTCCCCGCCGGTCCCGGTCGCAGTCCGCGCGGCGGCTCTGCGCGGTCGTGCTCCTGGTGCTGCTGTTCTCGGCCGCGTGCACGGCCGACCCGGACGTGCAGGCCGACGACACGGACCCCGGGAACGTCGTCCTCGTCGTGGTCGGCGACTCGCTGACCGCCGGTTTCGAGCCCCTGACCGACGGCGAGGTCCGGGGCGAGGGCTCGTGGGTGCCCGGGGCGCTCGGCGACCCGCTCGTGCTCGGCGGCGGCTGGGCGGTGCCGGGGGCCACCACGGGGGACATGCGCAGCGGCGTCACCCCGGTCGACGGCGACGTCCTCGTGGTGATGGCCGGGACCAACGACATCGCGCAGGGCATCGACTGGGAGGCCAGCCGCGACAACGTCCTGACGATCACGCGGACGATGCGGATCGGCGCCGTCGTCGTCTCGGCGATCCCGCCCTCCGCCAACCAGGCCGAGGTCGCCACCGCCTACAACGAGCGGCTGCGGCTGGTCGCCACCGAGCAGGGCTGGACCTTCGTCGACCCGTGGGAGACCGCCCGGGAGGGCGAGGGCTGGGTGCCCGGCGCGAGCGTCGACGGCACCCATCCCACCCAGGAGGTGGCCGACGAGGTGGGCCGCACCCTGCGGGCCGCCGTCCTCGCCCGGGCCGCCGGTGGATGAGGCGCACGGTGCGGCCACTAGCCTCGGCCGCGCCATGACACGTCCGGCTGCGCCATGACCTCCCTCGACCCGCGCACGGGCCTGCCCGTCGTCGCCATGGTGGGCGGCGGCCAGCTGGCCCGCATGACCCACCAGGCCGCGGTCGCCCTCGGCCAGTCGCTGCGGGTGCTGGCCACCGACCCCGGCGAGTCCGCCGCCCTCGTCGCCGCCGACGTGCGCATCGGCGACCACCGCGACCTCGACGCACTGCGCGCCGTGGCCGACGGCGCCACCGTGCTGACTTTCGACCACGAGCACGTGCCGACCGAGCACCTGCGCACCCTGGCCGGCGAGGGCGTCCGCGTCGCTCCCGGCCCCGACGCGCTCGTGCACGCCCAGGACAAGCTCGTCCTGCGCCGGGCGCTGGCCGCCGCGGGGGAGCCGCAGCCGGCCTGGGCCGAGGTGCAGACCCTGCAGGGCATCACCGACCTCGCGGACTCGGTGGGCTGGCCGGTGGTCGTGAAGACCCCGCGCGGCGGCTACGACGGCCGGGGCGTCTTCGTCGTCGAGGCGGCGGAGGAGGCGGCCGATCTGCTGGAGGCGCACGGCAGCCTGCTGGTGGAGGAGCGCGTGCCGCTGGTCCGCGAGCTGGCCGTGCTGGTGGCCCGCTCGCCGTTCGGGCAGGTCGCCGTCTGGCCGGTCGTGGAGACCGTGCAGCGCGACGGGATCAACACCGAGGTCCTCGCCCCGGCCCCCGGGCTCGACGAGGACACCGCCGGCGCCGCCCAGGAACTCGCCGTCCGGATCGCCGACCGGGTCGGCGTCGTCGGCGTCATGGCCGTCGAGCTCTTCCAGACGCCGGACGGCGTGCTGGTCAACGAGCTGGCCATGCGCCCGCACAACTCCGGGCACTGGACGATCGAGGGCGCCCGCACCAGCCAGTTCGAGCAGCACCTGCGCGCCGTCCTCGACTACCCGCTCGGCTCGACGGCGATGACCGCGCCGGTCGTCGTCATGGCCAACGTGCTCGGCGGCCGTGCCGCGGAGGCGGACTGGGACGGCCCGGGCATCGACGAGCGGGTCCACCACCTCATGGCGCACTGGCCCGACGTCAAGCTGCACTGGTACGGCAAGGGCCAGCGCCCCGGCCGCAAGCTCGGGCACGTGACGGCGCTGGGGGAGGACCTCGCCGAGGTGCGCGCCCGCGCCGTCGCCGCGGCCCGCTACCTCGCCGACGGTGAGATCGACCCCGCGTTCGCCTTCTCCGAGGAGCACTGAGGTGACCGAGCCACTCGTCGGCATCGTCATGGGCAGCGACTCGGACTGGCCGACGATGGAGCCGGCCGCGCAGGCCCTCGCGGAGTTCGGCGTCCCGTCCGAGGTGCACGTCCTGTCGGCGCACCGCACGCCGCAGCGGATGCTCGACTACGCCACGGCGGCCGCCGGGCGCGGGCTGCGGGTGCTCGTCGCCGGCGCCGGGGGAGCGGCGCACCTGCCGGGCATGCTCGCCGCGGCCACCCCGCTGCCGGTGATCGGCGTCCCCCGCCCGCTGGACCGGCTCGACGGCCTCGACAGCCTGCTGTCGATCGTGCAGATGCCCGCCGGCGTGCCGGTGGCCACGGTGTCGATCGGCGGCGGCCGCAACGCCGGCCTGCTGGCGGTGCGCATCCTGGCCGCGTCCGACGACGCGCTGCGGGCCGCGGTCGAGCGGTTCCAGGCCGACCTCGCCGACTCCGTGGTCGCCCGCGACGCCGCCCTGCGCGCCCGACTGGCCGGTGACCGGAGCGACACACCCGGAACTGCTGGGACGTCCTAGCATCTACTCGTGAGTACGAGCGGGCTGTACCAGCTGACCGAGGAGCACGACGCGATCCGGGCCGCGGTCCGCGACATCGCCGAGCGGGAGATCGCGCCGTACGCGGCCGAGGTCGACGCCGAGTCGCGGTTCCCGGTCGAGGCGCACAAGGCGCTGACGGCGGCCGGCTTCCACGCCACGCACGTCCCGGAGGGCTACGGCGGTGAGGGTGCCGACGCGATCGCCACCTGCATCGTCATCGAGGAGGTCGCCCGGGTCGACGTCGCGGCGTCGCTCATCCCGGCGGTGAACAAGCTGGGCTCGATGCCGGTCATCCTGTCGGCGTCGGAGGACCTGAAGCAGAAGGTGCTCCCGTCGATCGCCGAGGGCCGGGCGATGATCAGCTACGGCCTCTCCGAGCGGGAGGCCGGCTCGGACGCCGCGGCCATGAAGACCCGCGCCCGGCTCGAGGGCGACACCTGGGTGCTCAACGGCACCAAGGCCTGGATCACCAACTCCGGCGTCTCCGAGTGGTACACGGTCATGGCCGTCACCGACCCGGAGAAGCGGGCCAACGGCATCTCCGCCTTCGTCGTCCACCGCGACGACCCGGGCTTCGCCGTCGGCCCCAAGGAGCGGAAGATGGGGATCAAGGGCTCGCCCACCTGCGAGCTCTACTTCACCGACTGCACCATCCCGGCCGACCGGATCATCGGCGAGCCCGGTACCGGCTTCAAGACCGCGCTGCGGACGCTGGACTTCACCCGCCCGACCATCGGCGCGCAGGCCGTGGGCGTCGCGCAGGGCGCGCTGGACGCCGCGGTCGAGTACACCCGCGAGCGCAAGCAGTTCGGCAAGGCGGTCAGCGACTTCCAGGGCGTGCAGTTCATGCTCGCCGACATGGCCATGCAGATCGAGGCCGCGCGGCACCTGGTCTACGTCGCCGCCGCCCGTGGCGAGGTGGGCCGTTCCGGCGGCAAGGTGGATCCCGACCTGGGCCGGCTGTGCGCCGCCGCCAAGGCCTTCGCCTCCGACGTCGCCATGAAGGTCACCACCGACGCCGTCCAGCTCTTCGGGGGCGCCGGCTACACGCAGGACTTCCCGGTCGAGCGCATGATGCGCGACGCCAAGATCACCCAGATCTACGAGGGCACCAACCAGGTCCAGCGCATGGTGATCGCCCGCTCGCTGCTGCGCTGAGCCGCCCGGAGGACCCGGGCCCGGTGCCGGACGCGCGCCGGGCCGGGTCCTCCCCGGGTTGCTAGCGTCGGGGCATGTCCGGCAGCACCGACGCACCGTCACCCCAGCCCCACGCGGAGTCGCCGGCCGCGCCGCTGCGGATCTTCGCCGCCACCAGCTACGGCCCGCACACCGCGCTGACCGGCGGCCGGCTCCGGCGCGACAACCTGCTGCAGGCGCTCGCCGCCCGCGGCCACTCCGTCGACCGGCTCGACGTCCCCGGCGCGCCGGGCATCGCCTCGGCCGCCAACGCCGGGCGGCTGTCGCTCACCGCGGCCTTCCGCGAGCGGGCACGGGCGGCCGACGTCGTCCTGCTCGGCGACGTGTTCGTCCTGCCGATGATGCCGGTGCTGGCCCGCACCGGGCGCCCGGTCCTGGTGGAGCTCGTCGACAGCCCGTACCGGCTGGTCGGGGCCGCGCCGAAGCGCACGCCCGCCGAGCGCGCCTCCGCGCTGTTCCAGGCCGCCCAGCTGGTGCCGGTCATGCAGGTCCTGCTGCCGATGGCCGACGCCGTCACCTACATCTCCGACGAGGACGGCGAGGTCGACCGGGCGCACGTCAAGCGCCTGCCGCCGGACAGCGTGGTGCCCAACGGCATCGAGTCCAGCCTGCTCGACCTCCCGCTGACCACGCCTCCGGACGAGGGCTACCTGGCCTGGCTGGCCGACTGGCGCTACCCGCCCAACCGCGAGTCCTACGAGTGGTTCGTCGAGGAGGTCGCGGTGCACCTGCCCGACGACGTCCTCGCCCGCGTGCGCACCTTCGGCGCCGGCGACCCAAGCACCATCCGCGGCACCGGCGACGCCTGCTGGGACCGGGTGCGCACCCTCGTCCAGCACGCCGGGTTCGTCGACTCGCTCGCCCAGGTCTACGAGGAGGCCCGGGCCACCGTCGCCCCGGTCGTGCGCGGCGCCGGCGTCAACAACAAGGTCCTCGAGCCGCTGGCCGCCGGGCGCGGCGTCCTCACCACCGCCATCGGCAGCCGCGGTCTGCCGCCGGAGATCCGGGCGCACCTGCGCATCGCCTCGACCGGCGCGGAGTTCGCCGCACAGGTCGAGGACCTGCTGCGGTCCCCGGGCTCGGCCGCCGAGGCGCAGCAGGCCCGCGCCGCCGTCCAGGCGCTGAGCTGGGACGCCGCGGCGGTGATGATGGAGGAGGCGCTGCGCCGGGTGGTCGCCGCCTCCGGCTCGCGGTCGGCCGGCTGAGCGCTCAGCCGAGCAGGCGGGAGACCGCCGACAGGCGCGAGTCGCCGGCCATCGAGGCCAGCCACGCCGACCAGCCGGGCCGCGCGCGCACCGCCTCGAGCGCCTCGCGCGCGGCGGTCCGGTCGCCGCGCCGGGAGGCGGCCAGGGCGGCGTAGAGGTCGCGCGCGCCCTCGGGGGCGAACAGGGCGAGGGTCTCGTAGTCGCGCTCGTCGTAGGCGCGCTGCAGGTTGCGCAGCATCCGCAGCTGGGCGACCGGGTCCCCGGAGTCGTCGACGCGCAGGTCCGTCCGCACGCCGTCGTCCTCCTCGGTGGCCGGCTCGCCGCTGACCACGAGCAGTGCCGCGGACTGCCGTCCCCGCAGGTCACCGCCGGTGTCCTGGCCCACGGTCAGGGCGGCCAGCAGCCGGTCGGCCAGGTCGCCCCGGGCGGCCTCGTAGGCCTGCGCCATCGCCGGCAGCACCTCCGGCGAGGTGAGCATGTTGCCCTGCACGCTCCAGCCCTCGCCCAGCAGGTGACCGCTGACCGGGAACGAGCCCGGCCCGGTGTCCGCGGCGACCGCGCCGGCCGCGTCGAGCACCGCGATCTGCCGGTCCTGGTCCTCGGCGGCGTGCGCGGCCCGGCGCACCAGCACCGCCGGCGCCGTTCCCTCGGCCAGCCCGGAGAGCAGCACGTGCCCGGAGCCCCGCGGGCTGCGGGCCTGCACCGCGACGACGCCGACGCCCGGCCGGGCGCTGGGTACGGCCCGGCCGACGGCGAGGATGCAGGAGGAGACCGCGATGCCCATCTCCCCGGTGTCCGGGTCGCGGGCGACGACCGAGAACGTCACCGGCAGGGGGCCGCGGCGCTCAGACCGTCGCCGGGAGGGCCATCGTCGGGACGTCGCCGGGCACCGCCAGGGGAGCGCCGGTCTTCTCGACGACCTCGTCGGCGGTGACGCCGGGCGCGACCTCGCGCAGCACGAACCCCTCCGGCGTCACGTCGACGACGGCGAGGTCGGTGATGACGCGGTCGACGCAGCCCTTGCCGGTCAGGGGCAGCGAGCACTCGTCGACCAGCTTCGGCGTCCCGTCGCGGGCCACGTGCTCCATCATGATCACCACGCGCCGGGCGCCGTGGACGAGGTCCATCGCCCCGCCCATGCCGTTGACCATCTTCCCGGGGATCAGCCAGTTGGCGAGGTCGCCGCGGGGGTTGACCTGCATCGCGCCGAGGATGGCCAGGTCCAGGTGCTTGCCGCGGATCATGCCGAAGCTCATCGCGGAGTCGAAGAAGCTGGCACCCGGCAGGACCGTCACGGTCTCCTTGCCGGCGTTGATCAGGTCGGGGTCCTCGTCGCCCTCGAACGGGTACGGGCCGACGCCGAGGACGCCGTTCTCCGAGTGCAGGACGACGTGCACGCCGTCGGGCACGTGGTTGGGCACCAGCGTGGGCATGCCGATGCCGAGGTTGACGTAGGCGCCGTCCTCGAGCTCCTGGGCGACGCGGGCGGCGAGCTGGTCGCGGGTGAGGGTCACCGGTTCTCCTCCGTGGCTTCCTCTCCGCCGGCGGCCAGCGGAGCTGCCGACGCGCGGGGGCGGGTGGTGCGCCGCTCGATCTTCTTGCCCTCGGTGCCGACGACGACCACCCGGTCGACGAAGACCCCGGGCAGGTGCACGTGCTCGGGGCGGATCTCGCCGGGCTCGACGAGCTCCTCGACCTCGGCGATCGTGACCCGCCCGGCCATGCCGGCCAGCGGGTTGAAGTTCATGGCCGACTCGTGGAAGACCAGGTTTCCGTGCCGGTCCCCGACCGCGGCGCGGACCAGTCCGAAGTCGGCGGTCAGCGCGGTCTCCAGCACGTACTCCTGGCCGTCGAAGAGCCGGGTCTCCTTCGGCGCGCTGGTCTCGACGACGTTGCCGTCGGCGTCGTAGCGCACCGGGATCCCGCCGTCGGCGACCATCGTGCCCACGCCGGTGGGCGTGAAGAACGCGGGGATGCCGGCCCCGCCGGCACGCAGCCGCTCGGCCAGCGTGCCCTGCGGGGTCAGCTCGACCTCCAGCTCACCGGAGAGGTACAGCCGCGCGAGCTCCTTGTTCCCGCCCACGAACGAGCTGATCGTGCGGCGGATCCGGCCGGCGTAGAGCAGCACGCCCAGCGCCTGGTCGTCGACCCCGCAGTTGTTCGAGATCGTCGTCAGCCCGCTGGTGCCCTGCTCCAGCAGCGCGTCGATCAGTGCGATCGGCACGCCGCACAGCCCGAACCCGCCGACGGCGAGCACCGCGCCGTCGCCGACGTCGGACACCGCCTCGCGAGCGCTCGCCACGACCTTGTCCATCAGGCGACACCGTCCATCAGTCGACCACCGTCTCCTCCGGCGCGGCGGCGCACGTCCTCAGGCAGGACGGCCCAGCTCGCGGAAGCCCTCGATCCGGACGCCGAGCGTAGCGGTGACCCGTTCGGCCGCCGCCCGGCCGCCCAGGGCGGCGGGGTCGGCGTTGCGGCACAGCACGATCGAGGCGCCGGCGGCCAGCGGCGCGAGCAGCCAGGCGACCGGCCCGGCCTCGACGGCGGTCGTGTCGTCGACGAGCAGCCGGTCGCCGTCGGTGACGCCCAGCCGCCCGGCCAGCTCGGTGGCCGCGGCGACCAGCCCGCCGAGGGTGAGCTCGACGCCGCCGGCGAGAAGGCCGGGCGCGGCCGGGTCCGGCGGCACGTAGGGGGAGAAGACGTCGCCGTGCGCGCGCACCTCGAGGGCGAAGTCGCGGGCCGGGCCCGCGTACCCGGTCATGCCCAGGCCCAGCGGGTGCAGCGAGAGGCCCAGCAGGTCGGGCAGGTCCTGCTCCTCCAGCGGCGCGAGCCGGTCCTGGGCGGCCAGGACGACGTCGGCGGCGTCGAGGCGGCCGTCGTCCTCGGCGGCGGTGTCGAGGACGGTCGCGCCGCAGCTCCACACGCCGAGCAGGACCGCGGCCGTCTGCCAGTGCACCGGCAGCGCGAGCGCCACGGTGCTGCCCGGGCCGACGTCGAACTCGTCCTGCAGCAGGTTCGCCGTCTTGGCCACCCAGTTGGCCAGGGTGGTGCCCGAGAGCTCCACCCGCTCGCCGGTCGCGTCGTCGTAGGCGGTGACCAGCGGCGTGGCGGCGTCGCGCCGCAAGGCGGCCGCGAGCAGGTCCGGCGGGGTCCTCGGCGCGGGGCTCATGCCCTCACCCTCCCAGGCCTCCCGGCGTGTGCCGGGGGAGGCCTGGGAGGGCGGGGTCCTCGCTCAGTTGATGCAGCTGGTGTCGGCTGCGGTCCGGGGCTCCTCGACGGGAGCGGCGCTCTCACCGGTGTCGACGGGCGCCGAGGTGGGCTGCCCGATGCCGTTGAAGTCCTCACCCAGGACCAGCTGGACGGTCCCCGCGGTGGCGTCGTCGGCCTCCTCGGAGACGGCGCCGGGGATCTGCGCGGCCAGGGTGGCGGCCGGCGCCTCGTCGCCCGCGGCGTACCGGATCGTCGTCTGCGAGTAGTCGTTGCTGTCGGCGTTGCCGGTGCTGGTCACGGTGAAGCCCGCGGCCTCCAGCTCGTCGGCGGCCTCGGCGGCCAGGCCGGAGATGCCCGAGCCGTTGTAGACCGCGACCGACACCTCCGACGGTGCCACCGTCGCCGGCGGAGCCGGGGCCTCCGAGGCGGGCGCCTCGGGCTCGGCGGACAGCTCGGCGAAGAAGTCTCGCAGCGTGTCCTCGTCGGCCAGCCGCAGGATCGAGCGGCCCTCCTCGTCGCGGTCGTCGCCGACGATGGGGATGGTCTGGAACTCGATGTTGCCGGCGGTCACCGACTGCATCTGCTGGGCCAGGTCGAGCAGGTCGAGGTCCTGGTCGATGGTGAGCGACTCCGAGGCCGCCTGGATCAGCTGCCGCTGCTTGCCGAGGTCGAGCAGCACGTCCTCCGACAGCATCTTGCGCAGCACGCCGCCGATGAAGACCTGCTGGCGCACGATGCGGTCCAGGTCGCCGCGGGGGAGGGCGGCGCTGCCGTCGGGGCGGACGCCGTGGCGCTGGCGGACGAACTTCAGCGCGTCGGCGCCGGCGATGGTCTGCTGCCCGGCGGGGAACACCGCGCCGGAGTACTCGGAGTCGTCGACCGCGTAGCAGAGGTTGACGTCGACACCGCCGACGACGCTGGTCAGGTTGAAGAACCCGAGCAGGTCGACCTCGGCGTAGTGGTCGATCCGCAGGCCGGTGAGCTGGCTGAGCGTCTGGATCAGCAGCTGCGCGCCGCCGGCCTGCTTGGCGGCCTCGGACGCGGCGTCGTCGACCGCGCCGTAGCCGTAGGCGTAGGCGGCGTTGAGCTTGTCCATGCCGTGGCCGGGGATCTCCACGTAGGAGTCGCGCGGGAACGAGACGAACGAGGCGCGCGACCCGTCGGCGGGGACGTGCACCAGGATCATCGTGTCGGTGTTGATCCCGGAGTCGGTGCCGGCGTTGAGCTCGGCGAGCTGCTCGGGGGTGAGGTCGGCGCGGCTGTCGTTGCCGACCAGCAGCAGGTTCATCGCCTCGGGGGCGTCCCCGGCGTCGGAGTTGCCGGCGGTCGGGATGGCGTCGGTGCGGTTGACCGTCGCCTCCGCGACCCGCCCGAGGTACCAGCCCCAGCCGCTGGCGCCCAGCAGGACCACCGACAGGACGGCGGCGATGCCGCGGGCGACGACGGCGGCGCGGCCGGTGCGGCGGCGCGGCCCGGCGGTCGCGCGGTCGGCCCGGGGCGCGGCGTCGTCGCCGGCGGAGCCCGGGGCGCGGCCACGGGAGGGACGGCCGGCGCGCGGGTCGAGCCGCGCCGGGATCGGACGCCCCGGGGCTCCACCGTGCTCGTTGCGGTCTCGGCTCACGGGACCGAGGTTAGGGGCGAGCGGTGCGGCCGAGGGGCCCGCGACACGGGGGAACGCTCCGTCCCGCCGTCGCGGGTGTCCGTCTGGCACCGGCCGCCCGTCTGGTCGCGCACGACCGCACCCGCCACACCGGTCACTCCGGTCGCGGCGGGGGAGGGTGCGGCAGGAGCGGCGCCGGACCCGTGGACAGGCCCTGTGACCGACCGGTCCGCCACGCCCGCGGCTGGTGCGTCCGGTGGGACTGGTGTGACGGATCCGCAGGGACGATCCCGTGTCGGAGCCTCAAGGGACGGGGCCCCGCGGCCGATCCTCTCGGGGGAGAGCCGGACGCCTGAGGGGTGTCCGCGTCCCGGTAACCCGGAGGACCAGTCCCTTGCGCCGTCTCGCCGTGGGCTCGCTCGCGTTCGTCGCGTCCCTCGCGACCATCACCGTGCTGCCCGTCTACGCCTCACCCTCGCCCGAGGCCGTGCCGGTCGAGACCGACTCGGTGGAGGTGGACCTGGGCTCGGTCGAGGACCCGGCGCCCGCCGCCGACGTCCAGGAGGGCACCACCGACCCGGTCGCCGGCGTCCCGGACACCGCTCCGGTCCTCACCGTGACGGAGACCGACGTCACCTCCTTCTCCCTGGTCGGTGTCACCTGGGCCTTCGACCCCGCGGTCACCGACGTGCTGGTGCAGGTGCGCGTCCAGGACGGCGACGGCGCCTGGGGCGGCTGGACCGAGGTCGCCATCGAGGACGCGGAGCAGGAGTCCGGCGCCGACGTCGACACCGAGGTCCGGGGCGGCACGGCGCCGCTGTGGACCGGGCCGAGCACGGGCGTGGAGGCCGAGCTGGTCACCCGCTCGGGCGCCGCGCCCACCGACGTCCAGCTCACCCTGATCGACCCGGGCACGAGCGACGCCGACACGAACCTCGGCGACCCCGAGATCCAGGACACCGCGGACGCCGCCCTGGCGATGCCGGCCATCTACTCCCGCGCGCAGTGGGGCGCCGACGAGCGCCTGCGCACCTGGGACCCCGAGTACGCGCCGACGATCCGGGCGGCGACGCTGCACCACACGGCCGAGACGAACGACTACACGGCCGCCGTCGTGCCGGAGTACCTGCGGGGCATGTACCGCTACCACGCGGTGACCCGCGGCTGGGGCGACATCGGCTACAACGTCATCGTCGACAAGTTCGGCCGGCTCTGGGAGGGCCGCTCGGGCGGCCTGGCGAGCACGGTCGTCGGTGCGCACGCCGGGGGCTTCAACACCGGCACCTTCGGCGTCTCGATCATGGGCAACTACGACACCACCGGCGTCCCGCAGGCAGCCATCGAGGCGGTCGTCCAGGTCATCGCGTGGAAGTTCTCGCTCTACAACGTCAACCCCTACGGCACCACGGTGATGACCTCGGGCGGTGGCAGCACGGCGCGCTACGCCGCCGGCACGCGGGTCACCCTGCCGACGGTCTTCGGGCACCGGGACAGTGGCCTGACCGCCTGCCCGGGCCGGTACGGCTACGCCCGGCTGCCGGAGATCCGCGACCGGGTCGCCTGGGTGCTGGCCAACTCCCTCACCCCGCAGATCACCCAGCGCTACGACTCCGACGCCGGGCTGCGCGCCCTGCTCGGCGCCAAGACCGCCTACGAGCAGGAGGCCGCCGGCGTCACCTGGCAGCCGTACCAGGGCGGGGCGCTGTTCTTCTCGCCGGCCACCGGCGTGAAGCTGGTGCGCGGCGGCGTGCTCGCGGCGTACCAGCGCGCCGGCGGTCCGGCCGTGCTCGGCGCCCCGACGGCGGAGGAGCGGGCGCTGCCCGACGGCCGCGGTGTCGTGGCGGAGTTCCAGTACGGGGCCGTCTACTGGACGCCGACCACCGACGGCCAGGTCGTCAAGGGCGCCATCCGCACCTACTGGAACTCCCTCGGCGGCCCGACCGGCTCGCTCGGCTACCCGGTCGCCTCCGAGGCCCTGGCCCGCGACGGCGTCGGTGCGCTCACGGCGTTCGAGGGCGGCACCGTGATGTGGTCGCCGGCCACCGGCCCCGTCGTCGTCCGGGGCGGCATCCGCGGCAGCTACGAGGCGTCCGGTCGGGAGACCGGGCCGCTCGGCTACCCGACGACGGGGGAGGAGGCCCTCCCCGGCGGCGCGGGCGTCGTCCAGCACTTCCAGCGGGGCGACCTCTACTGGACGGCGGCCAGGTACGGCGCGCTGCTCTACGGCGGGATCCGCACGACCTGGACCGCCCTGGGTGGCGGCACCGGCCCGCTCGGCTACCCGGCCGGCAACGAGACCGGCACCGCCGACGGCGTGGGCCGGGTGCAGGAGTTCGCGTCCGGCGCCGTCTACTGGTCACCGTGGACCGGCGCGTTCCCCGTCCGGGGCGGCGTGCGGGCGGCCTGGGCGGCCGAGGGTGCCGAGGCCGGACCGGCCGGCTACCCCACCACCGCGGAGCAGCCCGCCGGTGACGGCCGGGGTGCGGTGCAGCAGTTCGAGCGCGGCTCGATCCACTGGTCGGCGACGACCGGCGCGCGGCTGGTGCGCGGCGCCGTGCGCACCCTCTACCTGGCCTCGGGCGGACCGACCGGGCCGCTCGGCTACCCGACGCGGGGGGAGACCGACACGGCCGTGCGCGGCGGGCGGGTCCAGCAGTTCGAGAAGGGCGCCATCTACTGGTCGGCCGCCACGGGCGCCCGCATCGTGCGGGGCGACATCGGCACCGCGTTCGACGCGGCCGGTGGCGTGACCGGCGTCCTGGGCCTGCCCACCGCCGAGGCGACCGCCACCGGGCCCGGCGGCACCGGGCGGGTGCAGACCTTCCAGGGCGGCTCGATCTACTGGACCGCCACCGACGGCGCCGAGGTCGTCCGCGGCGCGATCGGGACCGTCTACACGGCCTCGGGCGCTGCCGGCGGCCCGCTGGGTTTCCCGACCTCGGGCGAGCGGAGCACCGCCGACGGCAGCGGTGCGGTGCAGAGCTTCGAGAACGGCGAGATCTACTGGTCGGCCGCGACCGGCGCGCACGTCCTGCGCGGCGACATCGCCGCCGCCCACCGGGCGGCCGGCGGCGTGACCGGCGTCCTGGGCCTGCCCACGTCGGAGGCGACCGCCACCGGCGCCGGCGGCACCGGGCGGGTGCAGACCTTCCAGGGCGGCTCGATCCACTGGACCGCCACCGACGGGGCCCACGTCGTCCGGGGTGGCATCGGCGCGGCGTACCTGGCCGCGGGTGGGGCCGGAGGCCGGCTCGGCTTCCCGACCGGCGCCGAGACGGCGACCTCCGGCGGGGCGGAGCAGCGGTTCCAGGGCGGCACGATCACCTGGACGGCGGGCACCGGCCGGACGGCGGTCACCTACCGATGAGCGCTCCGCGCCCCCTCGCGCGCCGGACGGCGTGGGCCGTCTCCGCCGCCCTGCTCGTCGGCCCGCTGGCGTCCTGCTCGGGCTTCCTCGGCACGGAGGCGGGCGCCGGCACGACCGCGGCGTCGTCGAGCGCCACCTCGACCTCGGCCTCGGCGACGGGGGCGACGGAGACGGCGTCGTCGCCGAGTCCGTCCTCGACCGACCGGCCGGAGCCGACCGACGTCGCCACCGACCCGCCCCGCGGCGGCTCGGACCCGGGCTCGTCCGACCTCTACGTCGTGGTGTCCTACGCCGGACTCGAGCCGGCCGGCAGCGCCGTCGAGGTGGCCGGGTTCGTCCCGGGCCTCGTCGAGGACGGGGGGCGGTGCGTGCTGGTGCTCGGCCGCGCCGGGCAGGACGACGTCAGCGTCGAGGGCGACGCCGTTGCGGACGTGCAGACGACGTCCTGCGGCCTGCTCTCCGTGCCGGTCGGGCAGCTGAGCCCGGGCACGCGGACCGCCCGGCTGGACTACCGGTCCGACGACTCGTCCGCGTCCAGTGACGACGTGGAGGTCGTGGTCCCGTGAGGCAGCCGCGTACTCGTGTCCGCCTGGTCACCCTGGCGGGCCTGCTCGCGCTGGTGGCCCTCCTGCTCGCCGGGTCGCTGCCCGGTGACGACGACCGCCTCGACGAGGCGGCCGACCTGTCGCAGTTCCGCGCCGGCGACATCATCAGCGACGCGATCTTCTTCGACGGCTGGTCGATGCCGACCTGGGACGTGCAGCGCTTCCTCGACCTGAAGGGCGCTTCCTGCCGGACGGGCTCCGACGGCAGCCCGTGCCTCCGGGTCTACCGCCAGGACACGCCTGACAGGGCCGCTGACGCGCACTGCGCCTTCTACGACGGCCAGCCGCAGGAGACGGCGGCGGCGATCATCTCCAAGGTCGGCCAGGCCTGTGGCATCAACCCGCGCGTGCTGCTGGTGACGCTGCAGAAGGAGCAGTCGCTCGTCACCACCTCCGGCGGCGACAACCTGTACGCCCGCCGCTACCGCGAGGCGATGGGCTTCGCCTGTCCCGACACCGCGCCCTGCAACCCCGCCTACAACGGCTTCTTCAACCAGGTCTACAGCGCCGCCCACCGGTTCAAGGAGTACGCGGCCAAGCCGATCAACTACTTCCCGGGCCGCTGGAACACGATCCTCTACAACCCGAACAGGGCCTGCGGCAGCTCGTCGGTGTTCATCTACAACCAGGCTACGGCCGGTCTGTACACGTACACGCCCTACCAGCCGAACGCGGCGGCGCTGCGGGCCGGCTACGGCACCGGCGACGGCTGCTCGGCCTACGGCAACCGCAACTTCTTCAGCTACTACACCGACTGGTTCGGCTCGACGCACGAGCCGGGCGCCGCGGCGATCTCCGACTCCTACTACCGCACCGGGCCCGACGTCCTGGGCGCGCCCAGCATCCCGGTGCAGTGCGGCCTGGCCGGCGGGGGTTGCTACCAGATCTTCGCCCGCGGGGCGATCTACTGGACGCCGGCCACCGGCGCGCACCCGCTCCGGGGCGCGATCTACGACTCGTGGGCCGCGCGGGGCCGCGAGAACGGACCGCTCGGCTACCCGATCAGCGCCGAGGCGGCCACGGGCGACGGCGCCGGGGCGTACCAGCTGTTCCAGGGCGGCGGGGTCTACTGGACCGCCGGCACCGGTGCCCTGCCGGTGCGCGGCGGGATCCGGGCGGCGTGGGACCGCGAGGGCCGCGACAACGGCGCCCTCGGGTTCCCGACCAGCGACGAGAAGCCGGTCGGCGACGGCGTCGGGACCCTCCAGGAGTTCCAGGGCGGGACCGTCTACTACACCGACGCGACGGGCGCCGCGCCCGTCCGCGGGGCGATCAGGGCCGTCTGGGGCTCCGGTGGCGGCGTGACGGGGCCGCTGCGCTACCCGACGACCCCCGAGGTCGTGGCCTCGGACCGGTCGGGGGTCGTGCAGCGGTTCCAGGGCGGCGTGATGGCCTACTCGGACGGCACCGGCGCGCAGCCGGTCCGGGGCGCCGTGCTGGCGACGTGGGAGCGCGTCGGCGGGGCCACCGGCGTCCTCGGCTACCCGGCCGGCGCCGAGGCGGCCGGTCCGGTCGCCGGCGGCGTGGTGCAGGCCTTCCAGCGCGGCACCGTCCACTGGAGCGGGACGACGGGCGGGCACCCGGTGACCGGCCGGCTCGCGACGGTCTGGGGCGAGCGCGGGGGAGCGGCGGGCCCGCTGGGCCTCCCCGTCTCCGACGCCCGCACCCTCGCAGGCGGCGCCGGCACCGCACAGGACTTCCAGAACGGCTCGCTGTACGCGCTGACCTCCGGCACCGTGCAGGTCGACGGCCCGGTGCTCGCCCGGTACCAGGCCCTCGGCGCCGAGGCCGGCGCGCTCGGACTCCCCGTCGGGGAGGAGACCACCGAGGGCGCCGCGCAGGTCCAGAGGTTCCAGCGCGGTCTCGTGTTCTGGACCGCGGACGGTGGTTCCCGCGTCGTGCGGGGCGGCCTGTACACGGGGTGGCTGGCCGACGGCGGGCTGACCGGTCCGCTGGGTGCACCCGTCGCGGACGAGGCCGCCGCCGGTGCCGGCGCGTCGCAGCGGTTCACCGGCGGCAGCGTCCACTGGTCGGCGGCCACGGGCCCGCAGGCGGTGCTCGGCGACCTCGCCCGGGCCTACGAGACCTCCGGTGGTCCGGCCGGTCCGCTCGGGTTCCCGGCGGCGGCCGAGACGACGTCGGGGTCGGCGAGGGTGCAGCGCTTCCAGTCCGGCGGCATCTGGTGGACCTCCGCGGGCGGCGCGCACGCGGTGCGCGGCGGCATCGCCACGGGCTGGGACGCGGCGGGTGGGCTGACCGGTCCGCTGGGCGCCCCGGTCGGTGACGAGACCGCGGCCGGTCGCGGCGCGGTGCAGCGGTTCACGGGCGGCACGGTCTACTGGTCGGCGGCCACGGGCCCGCAGTCGGTCCGCGGGGAACTGCTGCAGGCCTACGAGGCCACCGGCGGGCCCGGCGGTCCGCTCGGGTTCCCGGCGGCGGCGGAGACGACGTCGGGGTCGGCGAGGGTGCAGCGGTTCCAGATCGGCGGGATCTGGTGGACCTCCGCCGGTGGCGCGCACCCGGTGCGCGGCGCGATCGGCGCGGCCTGGGAGGCCGGCGGCGGGCTCACCGGCCCGCTCGGTGCGCCGCTGGGCGACGAGACCGCGACCGGCGCCGGTGCGTCCCAGCGGTTCACGGGCGGCACCGTCTACTGGTCGGCCGCGACCGGCCCCCAGTCGGTGCGCGGGGACGTCGGCCGGGCCTACGTCGAGGCCGGTGGTCCCGGCGGTCCGCTGGGCTTCCCCGTGGGTGCGGAGTCGGCGTCGGGACCGGGCAGGGTGCAGCGGTTCCAGTCCGGCGGCATCTGGTGGACCTCCGCCGGTGGCGCGCACCCGGTGCGCGGCGCGATCGGCGCGGCCTGGGAGGCCGGCGGTGGGCTCACCGGCCCGCTCGGCGCGCCGCTGGGCACCGAGGTCCCGGCCGCGACCGGGGCCGCGCAGCGCTTCGCCGACGGCACCGTCTACTGGTCGGCGGCCACGGGATCGCTGCGCACCACCGACGCCATCCTGGCCGCCCACGTCCAGCGCGGCGGCGCGGCCGGTGAGCTCGGCGACCCGCTGGGCGACGTCTACGGCTGGGGCGGCGGCAAGCGCGTCGACTTCGCCCGCGGCTGGATCGTCGAACGCAACGGCGTCGCCGAGGTGACCGTCGGCTGACCGCGCAGCACGGCGGGGGCCCTCGCGCCGGGGTTACAGTGCGAGGGCTCTCCGACGCGCGTCGTGACCCGTCCGGGAGGGCGTGGCGCGGGCGGTCGTGTCCCCGGCCCGAACCGGTCGTCCCGCGGGACGACGAAGCCCCCGGAGAGGAAGGGCGCGACATGCCGTGCCGTCAGTCGTGAGCGGCTCCCCCGTCGACACCGGGACCCCGGACACCACCCCCGGCCGGCGCGGCCTGCTCGGGAGCCTGCTGGCCTCCCCGGCTGCCCGCTCCGGTCTGCTGCTCCTGGTCTGCTCGGTGGCCGGGCACCTCGGCAACTACATGTACTACGTCCTCGCCGCCCGGGCGCTCACACCCGCGGAGTTCGCCGAGGTCAGTGCCATGACCGGCCTGGCGACGATCGCGCTCATGCCGGCCACCGGCGTGCAGGCGGCGATGGCCCGCGAGATCGCCGCGCTCACCGCCCGCGGCCTGCCCGACGAGGCGCAGGGCCTCATCCGGTTCGTCACCCGCCGCATGGCCCTCGTGCAGGCGGGCCTGTTCGTCGTCCTGCTGGCCGCGGCGCCGGCGGCGGTCGCGATCCTCGACCTGGGCTCCGTCGGCGTCTGGCTGACCGGCGCGCTGTGGATCGTGCTCGGCCTCGGCCTGCAGGTGAGCCAGGGCATCCACCAGGGCCGCGAGCACTTCGGCCGGGTCGGCGCCATCCTGGCCGGCCCCCTCGGCATCCTGCGCGCCGTCCTGCTCGTCCCGCTGGCCGCCGTCGCCGGCGTCGTCGGCGCGCTCGGCGCGCTCGTGCTGGCCACGGTGGTCGGCCTGGTCATGGCGCTCGGGCGCACCGGCGGCCGGTCCGTGGCGCGGACGCAGCGGGTCGCGCTGAACGTCCGGCCCGCGCTCGTGGCGCTCGCGGCGTTCGCCTCGCTGACCAACCTGGACCTGCTCGTCGCCAAGGTGACGCTCGAGCCGACGGAGGCCGGCCTGTACGCCTCGGCGGCGCTGCTGGGCAAGATCGCGCTCTACGGGCCGTCGGCGCTGGCGCTCATGCTGCTGCCCAAGGTCGCGGCCCGGCTCGAGGCCGGCCTGAGCGTGCGCAGCCCCGCGCTGCTCACCATGGCGGCCACCCTGGCCACCGGTGGCGCCGTCGTGCTGGCCATCGTGCTCGCGCCGGCGTCCCTGGTGGTCGGCGTCTTCGGCGAGGCGTACGCCGACGCCTACGCGCTGGCCGGCCCGCTGGCCGGCGTCATGACCCTGCTCGCGCTGGTCTACGTGCACATCATGGTCACCCTGGCGCGCGGCGACCGGCGGCTCATCGGCATCGTCGCCGTCGCCGCGGTGGTGCAGGCGGTCGGGCTGCTGGTGTTCGGCGACACCCCGGTCCGGATGGTCGTGGTCAGCGCCGTCGTCGCCGTCGGCGTGCTGGTCGCGCACGAGGCGAGCTCGCGCTACGGCCTTGTCCGCCTCTGCCTCGGCGAGCCCGGACCGGCAGCCCGCCCCCCCGCCTCCTGAGCCCGGCCCACGACGACAGTGGGCCGGCCGTCGTCGGTCCGGCCGTCAGCCGGTCTGGCCGTCGGTGTCCGCGGACGGCGGCACGCAGGCGGCCACCGGCTGGGTCGGCGTGTCGGTCAGGTCGACCTCGAACACCCGGACGCCGGGCTCCCGGTGGACCAGCCGCAGCGACGGCGAGGCGTCGATGCCGCGCAGCCCCGGCAGCCGGGTGAACCACTCCCGGATGAAGCCGTTGCCGAGGAAGACGTAGCGGATGTCGAGGTCCTCGATCGCCTCGCGGACCTCCGGGTCGGAGTCCAGGCAGTTGAAGTGCTCGATGAGCAGCTGCTGCGTCGGGCCCATCTTCGACACCAGCCGGGGCTCGACGATGTGCCCGAACAGCGGGCGCAGGCCGGTCACCGCCGACAGGTAGGCCGAGCCGTCGTTGGAGTCGTTCATCACGGTGCCGCCGGTCGAGTTCTCGGCCAGCCACTCCATGGCGTCGATCTCGTTGCCGTCGAGCATGTCGTCGCGCTGGTAGTTGAGGGCCACCCGCGAGCTGTTGAGCGGCGCGTAGAGCACGTCCGACAGCACCAGGAGCGCGAGCAGGCCCGTGACCACCAGCCCGCGGGCGAGGGCCGGCCCGCGCAGGCGCGCCACGCGCCCGCCCAGCCGGCGGCGCACCGCCAGCGCCAGCGTGCGGGCGGTCGTCCACAGCCCGTGCATCGCCAGCGGCGCCAGCCCGAGGGCGACGACGGCGGCGAAGCGCCAGCGGTCGTTCCACCAGGGACGGGTCAGGTCGGCGACCAGCTGCGAGTCCGACGAGGCCGCCATCACGAACAGCACGAACGCGGTGGCCGCGGCGGCCAGCCAGGCCCACATGTAGCGCGCGCGGTGCACGGTGAGCAGCCCGGCGACGACGAGTGCGGAGAGCCAGTACTGCGGCGCGGGCAGCTCGTGGTTGAGGAACAGCATGTCGCCGACGGCCTGCCCGGGGGACTCGATGGCCGGCCAGTCGACGTCGGCGCCCTCCGAGCTGGTGCTGATCGCGCCCAGGACCGCCGGGGCGGCGCACAGCAGGGCGGCCATGCCGCCGACCACCAGGACGACGAGGTCGCGCGGCACCGTCGACGGCGCGCGCCACCAGCGGACGGTCAGCCACACCAGCGCGAACAGTGCCGCCGACAGCGCGGTGCTCGGGTGCAGCCCCAGCAGACCCGCGGCGCCGAGGGTGAACAGCAGGGTCGGCGCGGGGCGGCGCAGGTCCAGGACGACGTCGAGCAGCAGGACGAACGCCGGGACGACGGCGACGCCGGCGGCGAAGGGCAGCAGCGGGCCGCGCCACAGCACGTCGTAGGGGAAGGAGGCGAAGCCGGCGAGCAGCACCGGCGTCCCGGCGGTGACCGCCAGCGGCGCGCGCAGCCGGTGCAGCAGGCCGGCCAGCCCCAGGCCCGCGACCAGGCACATGATCATGGCCTGGCTGTTGAGCACCTCGAACACCGTGCCGCCGGTCAGGTCGCGCACGACGGCGGCCATCCCGTGGAAGGTGTTCGGGTAGTAGTAGTTCGCCGTCTCCCAGTCGTTGACCCGGCCCAGCGCCGAGGGGGCGAGGTCGCCGGAGTCGGCGATCAGCCGCGTGGCGCTGGCGTGGAAGACGTAGTCCCAGTCCTGGTTGGGCGTGTCCAGCCGGCCGAAGCCGTCGCGCAGCACCACCGCGGCCAGGAGGCCGCCGGCGAGCACGCCGCCGGCGACGGTGAGGTCCCGCAGGCCCGGGCGCGCGGGCCGCTCGACCGCGAGCCGCCGCTGCCAGGGCAGCCCCCGCCCGGTCAGCAGCCGCAGCCCGACGACGACGGCGGCGACCAGCAGGGTGGCGACGGCGAGCGTCCACGGCTCCCACGGGAAGGACACGTAGGTGGCGGCGGTCGCCGACAGGGTCACCACGCCGTAGGTCAACAGCGGGGCCACGGCGACGGAGGTCCCGGGGCGCAGGCCGGCCAGCAGCGCGAGGACGAGCCCCGGGACGACGAGGACGAGGGCGCTGACCACCGGGACGAGGACGTCGTGCAGGGTCAAGGAAGGGGGTCCAGACTGTGCGGTCGGCCCGCTCGGGCCGGGAAGCGGTCGAGCGTCACCGTACGACAGCGCGGCGTCGTGACGGGGCGGTCCGCCACCTCATCCGGTGCTCCTGGAACGGGTGTCCCACCGGTCCCGGCCTCCCCAGCGCCGCCAGCCCGGCCCTGGCCGCGCAGGTAGCGTGGGTCGGCGTGGCACTCGCACAACCGGCCGGCCGGACATACGCCGCGGCAGTCGCCGACCTCCGGCGCGGCTGGGAGCAGCGGACCCTCTGGGGGCACCTGGGCTGGCAGGACATCCGCCAGCGCTACCGGCGCTCGGTCCTCGGCCCGGTCTGGATCACGATCAGCATGGCGGTCACCGCCGTCGCGCTCGGCATCCTCTACTCGGGGCTCTTCGACGTCCCGCTGGAGCGGCTGCTGCCGCACGTCCTCGTCGGCTTCATCGTCTGGGCCTTCATCAGCGGCTGCATCACCGAGGGCTCCGAGGTGTTCATCGCCAACGAGGGGCTGATCAAGCACCTGCCCGCGCCGCTGTCGGTGCACGTCTACCGCCTGGTGTGGCGGCAGACGCTGTTCTTCGCCCACAACCTGATCGTCTACCTGGTGATGCTGCTGGTCTTCCCGCAGCCGCTGAAGTGGACCGTGGTCTACGCGGTCCCGGCCTTCTTCCTGCTGGCCCTCAACGGCGCCTGGGTGGCTCTCGCCGTCGGCATCATCACCGCACGGTTCCGCGACATCCTGCCGATCACGCAGAGCGTGGTGCAGCTGGCGTTCTTCCTCACGCCGATCGTCTGGATCTACGACGAGCTGATCAACAGCCCGAACCCCGCGATCGCCGAGCGGGCCCGGCTGGCCGAGTTCAACCCCTTCCTGCACTTCCTGGAGATCATCCGCCGCCCGCTGCTGGGTCAGGACCAGCAGCTGCGGTACTGGGTGGTCGTCCTCGCCATCACGGTGGTCGGCTGGCTGTTCACGATGCTCGTGATGCGCCGCTACCGGTCCCGCGTCTCCTACTGGGTGTGAGCGTGAACGACGACAACACGGTGACCACGAGCGCCCCGGTCAGCATCACGACCAAGGACGCCTGCGTCGACTTCCCGATCTTCGACGCCAAGAGCCGCTCGTTGAAGAAGACCGTCATGGGTCTGGTCGGCGGCAACATCGACAGCGCCGCCAAGGTGCCGGTCATCGAGGCGCTGCGGGACATCACCGTCAGCCTCGAGCACGGGGCGCGCGTCGGCCTGGTCGGCCACAACGGGGCCGGCAAGTCCACGCTCCTGCGGCTGCTGTCGGGCATCTACGAGCCGACCCGCGGCATCGCCGAGGTCCGCGGCCGCGTCGCCCCGGTGTTCGACCTCGGCGTGGGCATGGACCCGGAGATCTCCGGTCTCGAGAACATCATGATCCGCGGCCTGTTCCTCGGGATGAGCCGCAAGCAGATGGACCAGCGGGTCGACGACATCGCCGACTTCACCGAGCTCGGCGACTTCCTCCGCATGCCGCTGCGCACCTACTCCACCGGCATGCGGGTGCGCCTGGCCCTCGGCGTGGTCACCAGCATCGACCCGGAGATCCTGCTGCTCGACGAGGGGATCGGGGCGGTCGACGCCGCGTTCCTCGAGAAGTCCAAGCAGCGGTTGGTCCAGCTCGTCGAGCGCTCCGGCCTGCTGGTGTTCGCCTCGCACTCCGACGAGTTCCTGCGCGAGCTGTGCGACACCGCGATCTGGATGGAACACGGGCAGATCAAGATGCAGGGCGAGCTCAACGAGGTGCTGCGCGCCTACAAGGGCCTGCCGGCGTGACCGCGCCGGCCGCACAGCCGGCCGCGGCGCCGGGCGCCGGGGCGGGGGAGTGCGTCGTCGCCGTCGTCGTGACCCGGCACCGCCGGGAGCTGCTCGCGCAGAGCCTGGCCGCGATCGCCACGCAGGACCGCCGCGTCGACCACGTCGTCGTCGTGGACAACGGGCCGGACCGCTCGGCCGCCGACGTCGTCGCGGCGAGCGGGCTGCCGGCCACCCACCTGCCCAGCCGGCGCAACCTCGGCGGGGCCGGCGGCTTCGCCTACGGCATGCTGCACGCCCTCGCGATGGGCGCGGACTGGGTCTGGTGCGCCGACGACGACGGCCGGCCCGCCGACGAGACGGTGCTGGCCACGCTGCTGGCCGCCGCGGAGCGGCACGGGCTGGCCGAGGTGAGCCCGCTGGTCACCGACCTCGCCGACCCCGACCGGCTGGCCTTCCCCCTGCGCCGCGGCCTGGCCTGGCGGCGCCGGCGCAGCGACTTCGACGGCCTGGACCTGCTGCCCGACTACGCCGCGCTGTTCAACGGGGCGCTGTTCCGCGCCGAGGCGCTCGACGTCGTCGGGGTCCCGGACTACCGGCTGTTCTTCCGCGGCGACGAGACCGAGATCCACCGCCGGATGCTGCGCGCGGGCCTGCGGTTCGGCACCTGCCCGCAGGCGGCCTACCTGCACCCCGAGGGGACGACGGAGTTCGCGCCCATCCTCGGCGGGCGGCTGTCGGCGCAGTACCCGGCCGACGAGGTCAAGCGGTACTTCACCTACCGCAACCGCGGCTACCTGATGGCCCAGCCGGGCATGCGCTGGCTGCGGCCGCTGGAGACCGTCCGCTTCGGCTGGTTCTTCCTGGTCTCCCGCCGCGACCGCGCCGGCTGGCGGGAGTGGCTGCGGCTGACCCGCGCCGGCCGGCGCGAGCGCCTCACCCGGCCCTGACCCGGCCCTGAACCGGCCATGACCCGGCAATGACCCGGCCCTGAACCGGCCATGACCCGGCCCTGAACCGGCGCCTGCCGGCCCTCACGCCGAACGGCCCGCCGCCCCCTCCTCGGGGACGGCGGGCCGTCGTCGTGCGACCTGGGGTCAGGCGCTGAAGACCTTCTCCCACGCCTGCGGGCTGGTCAGCTCCGGCAGCGCGTCGCGGTAGGCGCGGCGCAGAGCCGGGAAGCGGCGGTAGATCTGCCACTCCAGGGCCAGCGAACGCTTGAGCAGGCCCCAGAAGACCTTGGGGTCGCGCCGGCGGTAGGTGACGCCGCGGCCGTCGGCGGTGCCGACCGTGGCCGAGTCCAGCCGGGCCAGCAGGAACCAGCGGGCGTCCTGGGCGGCCACGTTGAGCTGCGGCTTCTCCTCGTGCCCCTTGGCGGGGAACAGGTTGTGCGCCAGGGCGCCGGCGAGGGTCCGGCTGATGGTCATCGGGTTCGTCGGCGGCTTGAGCATCTTCTCGGCCTTGACCGGGCTCATCGTGGGCAGCGGCAGGTCACTGGTGCTCTTGAGCACGCGCCCGTCGTCGAAGCCGCTCTGCTGCTTGCGGACCTCCGGCAGGGCCGTGGGCAGGAGCTCGTAGAGCCGCTCGGGGCCGGCGAGGAAGTCCTCGTAGGCCCGCTGGTGCAGCGCGGTCGCTGAGTACTGCAGCATGATCAGGTACTTCAGGTCCCACTTGAACAGGTCACGCAGCAGCGAGCCGCCGTGCCGGTAGGGGCTCTGCAGCGCGGCCACGATGAGCCGGTTGCGCCAGTGGAAGTAGGCCTGCCAGTCGGCGGTGTCGTCCTTGTCGCTCCAGGACAGGTGCCAGATCGCGACGCCGGGCAGCGTCACCGTCGGGTAGCCGGCCGAGGCGGCGCGCAGGCCGTACTCGGCGTCGTCCCACTTGATGAAGACCGGCAGCGGCAGGCCGATCTCCTCGGCCACCTGACGCGGGATGAGGCACATCCACCAGCCGTTGTAGTCGACGTCGATCCGCCGGTGCAGGGCCGTCGCCTCGCGCAGCGTGGTCCTGCTGAAGTCGTGCCCGTAGCTGGTGTTCGGGGCGTTGCGCCAGAAGAACTTCTCGCGCTCGACGACCTCGCCCATGCTGTGCAGCACCGAGCGGTCCTGCAGGGCCAGCATCTGCCCGCCGACCAGGGTCGGGTGGGTCGTGTACTGGGCGAAGGTGACCGCGCGCGCCACGCTGTCGGGCTCGATGAGGATGTCGTCGTCGAGGAAGACGTGGTGGGTGGCGTCGGTCGCCGTCAGCATCTCGTGCATCGTGCGGGCGAAGCCGCCGCTGCCGCCGAGGTTGCCCTGCTCGAGCACCCGCAGCCGGTCGCCGAGGGCCTCCGCCACGCCCGGGAAGCGGGGGGCGTCGACGACCTTCTTGTTGCCCTGGTCGGCCACGATCACGTGGCTGACCTTCTCCATGACGACGGGGTCGGAGGACAGCGCCTCGAGCGCGGCCACGCAGTCGACCGGCCGGTTGAAGGTGCAGATGCCGACCGACAGCCGGGCCTCGCGCAGCGGCGCGGTGGCGGCGTACCAGCCGGCGTTGCTCAGCGACACCGAGTCGTCGGCGGTGACGTCGAACCAGTACCAGCCGCCGTCGCTGAAGGGCGCGAGCTCGAGCTCGAACTCCAGCGGGCCGGTGGTGCCGTCGGTGGCGGCGCCGGTGACGTGCATGACGTCGCCGTTGGCCTTCGAGCGGTAGACGTCGATGCGGCAGCGGCCGTCGACCTCGACCCGCAGGATCACGTTCTCCAGCGCCGTCCAGCGCCGCCAGTAGCTGGCCGGGAAGGCGTTGAAGTAGGTGGCGAAGGACAGCTCGCGGCCGGCCTGCACGGTGGCCGTGCCACGGTCCGGGCAGGTGGCGCGCCCCGAAGTCTCGTCGAGGTAGAGGCTGCGCACCTTGAGCGGGTCGCCCTGGCGGGGCATCAGGCAGCGCTGCAGCAGCGTCGTCGCCCGGCCGGCGGCCAGCTCGCTGGAGACGGGCTCGCTGACCCGCTCCGGGGAGCTCGGGGTGTTCTCGATCGGGGTGGTGGTCACCGGGGAGTCCTCAGGGGTCGGGGCCGCGGGTCAGTCGTCGAGGCGGCCGTCGAGAGAGCCGCCCTCGTCGAAGAACGGTCGGATGCGGTTGTCGTACATGCTCAGGGCCGAACCGATGGCCATGTGCATGTCCAGGTACTTGTAGGTGCCCAGCCGGCCGCCGAAGAGCACACGCTTCTCGGCGGCCTCCTGCTTGGCGAGCTCGCGGTAGCGCTCGAGCTTCGCGCGGTCCTCGGGGGTGTTGATCGGGTAGTACGGCTCGTCGCCGGTCTCGGCGAAGCGCGAGTACTCCCGCACCACGACGGTCTTGTCGGCCGGGTACTCCCGCTCGGGGTGGAAGTGCCGGAACTCGTGGATCCGCGTGAAGGGGACGTCCTCGTCGGCGTAGTTCATGACCGAGGTGCCCTGGAAGTCGCCGATCGGCAGGACCTCGGTCTCGAAGTCCAGCGTGCGCCAGCCGAGCTCGCCGGCCTCGTAGTCGAAGTACTTGTCGATCGGGCCGGTGAAGACGGTCGGCACGTCGGCGGGCAGCTCGTCGCGGACGTCGAACCAGTCCGTCGACAGACGCACCTCGATGTTCGGGTGGTCGGCCATCTTCTGCAGCCACGCGGTGTAGCCGCCGACCGGCAGGCCCTCGTACGTGTCGTTGAAGTACCGGTTGTCGAACGTGTAGCGCACGGGGAGCCGGGCGATGACCGCGGCGGGCAGCTCCGTGGGGTCGGTCTGCCACTGCTTCTTGGTGTATCCGCGGATGAAGGCCTCGTAGAGGGGCCGGCCGATCAGCGAGATCGCCTTCTCCTCGAGGTTCGCCGCCTCGGCGGTGTCGATCTCGCCCGCCTGCTCGGCGACCAGGGCCCGGGCCTCGGAGGGGGAGAAGCTCTTGTCGAAGTACTGGCAGATCGTGGCCAGGTTGATCGGCAGGGAGTACGTCTTGTCCCGGTAGATCGAGTACACCTTGTGCTGGTACTTGGTGAACTCGGTGAACTGGTTGACGTACTGCCACACCCGCTCGTTGGACGTGTGGAACAGGTGGGCGCCGTACCGGTGGATCTCGATGCCGGTCTCGGGCTCGGGCTCGGAGTAGGCGTTGCCACCGATGTGGTCGCGTCGGTCGAGGACGAGCACGCGCTTGTCCAGCTGGCCGGCCACCCGCTCGGCCACGGTCAGTCCGAAGAAGCCGGAGCCGACGACGACGAGGTCAGGTCTCGCTGAGGTCACGCCTGGCGACTGTACCGGCGGGGGCCCCGTCGCTCAGGCCGCCGGCGGGGTGCGCCACGGCTTTTCGTGACGGGACCGTCCCCCACGTCCCACCGGTCACACCCGGCCCGTCAGACCCCCGGCGCCGCGCGCCGGTCTCCGGCAGGCCTTCTACAGTCGCCCCGTGCCCGGCTCCCCTGACGTCCTCCCGCTGCGCGTCGTGGCGGTGACGTACTCGCCCGGGGAGGCGCTCGAGGGCTTCGTCACCTCGCTGGCCGAGGCGACGACCCGGCCGGTCGACGTCGTGCTCGCCGACAACGGCTCCACCGACGGCGTCCCCGAGCAGGTCACCGCGCGCCACCCGCAGGTGCGGCTGCTGCGCACCGGGGGCAACGTCGGCTACGGCGCCGCCGTCAACGCCGGCCTCGCCGGGGCCCCGGGCCGGTACGCCCTCGTGGCCAACCCCGACGTCCGCTTCGAGCCCGGCGCGGTCGACGAGCTGCTCGCCGTCGCCGCCCGGTGGCCGCGCGCCGCCACCGTCGGCCCGGCCATCCGGACCCCCGAGGGCGAGCTCTACCCCTCGGCGCGCGACCTGCCGCGGCTGTCCACCGGCGCCGGGCACGCGCTGCTGGGCTGGGCCTGGCCGGGCAACCCGTGGACGGCGCGCTACCGCCGGGAGCGCGAGGCGCCGCGGGAGCGCACCGCCGGCTGGCTGTCGGGTTCCTGCTTCCTGGTCGACCTCGAGGCGTTCTCCGCCGTCGGCGGCTTCGACCCGGGCTACTTCATGTACTTCGAGGACGTCGACCTCGCCGAGCGGCTGGGCCGCGCCGGCTACCTGCACGTGTACGCGCCGACCGCGGTCGTCGTGCACGAGGGCGGGCACGCCACCCGACGGGAGCCGCACCGGATGCAACGGGTGCACCACACCAGCGCACTGCGCTACCTCTCCGGCCAGTACCCCGGCCGGCGGCAAGTCCCGCTGCGGACGGCGCTGCGCGCCGGACTCGGCGCCCGGATGCTCGTCTCCTACGTCAGCGGGCGGGTGGCCGCCGGGGCCCGCTTCCAGCGCCGCGCCGAGGGCGTCGGGCGCGCCGGCCGGGGGGTGCGGGCATGAGGCACGCGGTGGTGATGGCCGGCGGGTCGGGCACGCGGCTGTGGCCGCTGTCGCGCGCCGCCCGGCCCAAGCAGCTGCTCGACGTCATCCAGGACCCCTCCGACGGGACGGGCGGCGCGCACAGCCTGCTGGCCGAGGCGTTCACCCGGCTGGAGGCGGTGCTCCCCGCCGAGCGGATCTGGGTGTGCACCGCCGCGCGCTACGGCGCCCAGGTGCAGGCCGCCCTGCCGCGGCTGCGCCCCGACCGGCTGGTGCTCGAGCCGGTCGCCCGCGACACCGCCAACGCCGTCGGGCTGGCCGCCGCCCTCGTGGCCGAGGCCGACCCCGAGGCCGAGCTCGCCGTCGTCAGCGCCGACCACGTCATCCGGCCGGTCGAGCGGTTCGCCGCCGCGCTGACCACGGCCTTCGACGCCCTGGCCGCGCGGCCGCGGGCGCTGGTCACCCTGGGCATCCGGCCCACCGCCCCGGCCACCGGCTTCGGCTACGTGCGCCGCGGCGCGCCGACCGAGGTGCCCGGCGTGGCCGAGGCCGCCGCGTTCAAGGAGAAGCCCGACAGCGCCACCGCCGAGTCCTACCTGGCCTCGGGTGAGTACCTGTGGAACTCGGGGATGTTCGTGTGGCGGGCCCGCACCGTGCTCGACGCGCTCGCCGACCACCTGCCCGCGACGGCCCAGGGCCTCGACCGCGTCGTGGCCGCTCCCGCCGGGCCGGAGCGCGACGCCGTCCTCGTCGAGGTGTTCCCCACGCTGCCGAAGACCAGCGTCGACTACGCCGTCCTGGAGCCCGCGGCCACCGAACCGGGCCGGGTGCTGGTGGCCGACCTCGACGTCGACTGGCTCGACGTCGGCTCGTGGCCGGCGCTGGCGCAGACGCTGGCCACCGCCGACGGCAACGCGGTCGGCGGGCTGGCGGTGACCCTCGACAGTGCGGGCAACATCGTCTTCAGCGACGACCCGGAGCACCTGGTGGCCCTGGTCGGCGTCCGGGACAGCGTCGTGGTGGCCACCGCCGACGTGACGATGGTCTGCCCGGTGTCCGACGCCGAGCGGGTCAAGCAGCTGCTGGCCGCCGTCGAGGAACGGCACGGCGCGCGGTTCAGCTGACCGTCGCCGGGGTCGCCCGAGCGCGCTCCCGGCGCGTGTGACCCTTCCGTCACACCCGACCCGCCGCGTCCCCGCCGGACGGCCGAGGGCCGTTACCGTGGCCGGGGCCGCCTGTTCCGGTGGCCCCCGACCGCCGACGGCGGACGCACCCTCCACGGAGATCGCCAGTGCTCTCGCTCCGCGCGCCCGAAGCGCCCGCCCTCCCCCGGGAGCGGACCTTCCTGCCCGAGGTCCAGGCGCTGCGTGCCCTCGCCGTCCTGCTGGTGGTCGTCTACCACCTGTGGCCGAACCGGCTGACCGGCGGCTACGTCGGGGTCGACGTCTTCTTCGTCATCTCCGGCTTCCTCATCACCTCGCACCTGCGGCGCGAGGTGGAGCGGACCGGGACGCTGTCGCTGCGGGCCTTCTACGCCCGGCGCGCGCGGCGGCTGCTGCCCGCGGCCCTGCTGGTGCTGCTGGTCACCGCCCTGGCCTCCGGCCTGCTGCTGCCGGTCAGCCGCTGGGCCGCCACCGCCGGCGACGTCCTGGCCAGCACCTTCTATGCCCAGAACTGGGCGCTGGCCGGGCGCGCGGTCGACTACTCCGCCTCCCAGGACGCGGCCTCGGTCGTCCAGCACTACTGGTCGCTGTCGGTGGAGGAGCAGTTCTACGCCGTCTGGCCGCTCCTCGTGCTGTTCCTGGTCTGGCTCGCCGGGCGCACCCGGCCGGGCCGCTCCCTGCTGCTGCCCGGCATCGCGGTCGTCACGGTCGCATCCCTGGCCTGGTCGGTGTACTGGACGGCCACCGAGCCCGCGGCCGCCTACTTCCAGACACCGACCCGCGTCTGGGAGCTCGGGGTCGGTGCGGTCCTGGCCCTGGCGCTGACCGGCAGGCGCCTGGCCACCTGGCTGCGCGCCGGCACGGCCGCGCCGCTGGTGCTGCGCTGGGCCGGGTTCGCCGCGATCACCGTGGCGGCCGTGACCCTCTCCAGCAGCTCCCCCTTCCCGGGCTACCTGGCGCTGCTGCCCGTGCTGGGCACCGCGGCCGTCATCGCCGCCGGCGACACCGGCCCGCGCGACCCCTCGTCGCGGCTGGTCTCCTTCGCCCCCACGCAGTTCGTCGGCGACGTCTCCTACGCCGTCTACCTCTGGCACTGGCCGCTCATCGTGCTCGCGCCGTTCGCCCTCGCCCGGCCGCTGACCACCGTCGACAAGATCGCCGTTCTCGCCGCCTCCCTGGTGCTCGCCTGGCTCACCCGCCGGCTCGTCGAGCAGCCGGCCCTGCAGTGGCGCCGCCTGCGCCGGCCGCTGGTCGTCGGCGTGTCGACCGTCGCGGCGATGGCGCTGGTCGCCGGTGTCGCCGGCTGGCAGTACCACCGGGTCGCGATGGCGGAGGCGGACGCGCGCGACGCCCTGGCCGCCGCGCAGGACGACCCGTGCTTCGGCGCCGGCTCCCTGGCGCCCGGGGCGACCGGCTGCGGCGACGTCTACGGGCCGCCCGCGTCGCTCACGCTCACCGACGACGACCAGCCGTGGTTCATCGACCCGGCCTGCCGCCTGACCGAGGGCGGGCGGAGCGACACCGACCTCGACGTGACCACCTGCCGCTTCGGCAGCGAGCCGCCGACCCGGCGGGTCGCGCTGGTCGGCGACTCGCACGCGGAGCACTGGCGCGGCGCGGTGCACGAGGTCGCCCGCCGGCAGAACTGGGAGCTCGTCGAGATCCTGCGCGGCGCCTGCCCGGTCACCGAGGCCCGCGTGCTCGCCTTCCAGGGCGCGGACACCGACACCGACGGCTGCGCCCGCTGGGGTGGCGAGGTCACCGACTGGCTCACCTCGCACGACGTGGACGCCGTCGTCACGTCCTCCTTCACCACCGCGTTCACCTTCGACGGCGCCGACTCGCTCGAGGCGGGTGTGCAGGGCTTCCAGGCCACCTGGTCGACCTGGCTCGAGGCCGGCCTGGAGGTCGACGTGCTCCGCGACGTGCCGACGACCGGGCTCCCGCACGTGCCCGAGTGCCTGCAGGCCCACCCCGGCGACCCGCTGGCCTGCTCGCGGCCACGCGCCGACGCCGTGGTCCCCGACGCGGCCACGCTCGCGGTGGAGCGGACCCCTGCACCGGGGCTGCACCTGGTCGACCTGACCGACCTGTTCTGCGACGAGACGACCTGTTACACGGCGATCGGCGGGGCGGTCGTGTACTGGGACGCCAACCACCTGACCGCCCAGTACAGCCGCAGCCTGGCGCCCTTCCTGCTCGAGGAGCTCGTGTGACCGCCATCAGCACCGAGGAGTCGCCGACCGCGACGCCGTCGACGGGGGAGGCCGCCGCGACCGTGGTCCGGCCGGCCGCCCGTACCGGGCTAGCATCCCGGGCGATGGCTGCAGCGCACGGCGACCGTGGACAGCTGGGGCTCCAGCCGCAGCTGCACCTGGCGACCTCCGACCAGCGCGACGGGCGCGCACCCGGGCCGTGGGACGACACGGTCGTGGTGGTGCGCGTCTACAACGAGGCCACCGTCGTCCGCAGCGTCATCGAGGAGCTCGTGCAGGCGGGCCTGTCGGTCATCGCCGTCGACGACGCCAGCACCGACGCCTCGGCGCGCGAGATCGACGCCGCCGGCGCGCTGCGGGTCAGCCACCCGGTCAACCTGGGCGCCGGCGGTGCGCTGCAGACCGGCTACGAGGCCGCGCTGCGCTTCACCGACGCGCGCTACATCGGCTGCTTCGACGCCGACGGCCAGCACCAGCTGTCGGACCTGCTGTCGATGATCGAGCGCATCCGCGAGGGCTACGACGTCGTCATGGGCTCGCGGTTCCTCGACTCGCGGACGCACATGAGCCCGCTGCGCCGGTTCATCCTGCGGGTGGCGACCCGGGTGATGAACCGCAGGTCCGGCCACCGGCTCACCGACGCGCACAACGGCCTGCGGCTGATCACCCGCGACGTCGCCGCGAGGATCCGCCTCTCGCACACCGGCATGGCCTACGCCTCGGAGCTCGAGGAGCAGCTGACCAGCCCCGACCTGCGGGTCGTCGAGCACCCGGTGCACATCCTCTACACCGACTACTCACGGGCGAAGGGCCAGCCGCTGCTCAACAGCGTCAACATCCTGGCCGACACGATCGCCCACCGGATCAGCCACGGAGGTCGGTCGTGATCATCAAGTTCCTGCTCGTCCCGGCCCTGATCATCGCCGTCTGGGCCTCGCTGCGCTCGCGCGCCTCGCTGCGCGGCCAGGCCCGCCGCAAGCTGCTCGCCGGGCTGACCGTCGTCGCCGGCGTGCTGGCGGTGATCTTCCCGGACTACACCCAGTACGCCGCTGACGCCGTCGGCGTCACCCGCGGCACCGACCTGCTGCTCTACGGGCTGGCGCTGGTCCTCATCTACCTGGTCGGCAGCACCAGTGTCCGGTTCCGCGAGCAGGAGTCCCGCCTGGTGCGACTGTCCCGGCAGGTGGCGCTCGCCGAGGCCGAGGCCCGCATCGGGCTCGGGGTGACCCCGGACTTCCGGGGTCCGCGGCACCGGGGGGCCGACCAGCGGGGCACCGACCAGCGTGAGGCCCTCCAGCGTGAGGCCCTCCAGCGCGAGGCCGTCCTGCTGCCACCGGCCGGCGCGACCGTGGCGACCCCGCCCGACCAGCGGCAGGTCTCCCAGGGCTGAGCGCCCGGAGGCGTCTGCCGAGCGCGACGCCGGGCGTGGTGTGATGCCGCTCATGCAGAACTTCGACGTCGCAGCTGTCGTGTCCGGTGGGGCCTCGGGCCTCGGGGAGGCCACCACCCGCGCGCTGGCCGCGCGCGGTGCCGCGGTGACCGTCCTGGACCTCAACGAGGAGCGCGGCAAGGCGCTGGCCGCCGAGCTGGGCGGGCACACGACGTTCGTGCGCACTGACGTCACCGACGAGGACCAGGTGGCCGCCGCGGTCGCCGACGCCACCGGCAAGGACCGGCCGCTGCGGATCGCGGTCAACTGCGCCGGCATCGGGTGGGCGCAGCGCACCGTGGGCAAGGGCAACACCCCGCACGACCTGGACCCGTTCCTCCGCACCGTGATGGTCAACCTGGTCGGCACCTTCAACGTGCTGCGCCTGTCCGCCGCCGCGATGGCCGCCACCGAGCCGGAGGAGGACGGCGAGCGCGGCGTGGTGGTCAACACCGCCTCGATCGCCGCCTACGACGGCCAGATCGGCCAGGTCGCCTACAGCGCCTCCAAGGGCGGCATCGTCGGCATGACGCTGCCGGCCGCGCGCGACCTGTCCACCGTCGGCGTGCGGGTCTGCACGATCGCGCCGGGCCTCGTCGACACGCCGCTGCTGGGCGCGCTGCCCGAGGAGGCCCGCACCGCGCTGGCCGACGGCATCCCGTTCCCCAAGCGCCTGGGCCGCCCCGACGACTTCGCCCGGCTGGCGCTCGGCATCATCGAGCACGGCTATCTCAACGGCGAGGTCATCCGGATGGACGGCGCCCTGCGCATGGCGCCCCGCTGACCCGACCGCCTGCTGCCCCGACCGTCTCCCGACCTGACGGCTCCCTCTTCCCCGGAGACCCCGCGTGACCACTGCACTGCCGGCCCCGACCCCGCCGGCACCCGCGCTCCCGGCCCCCCGGGGCCCGGCACCCTCGGGCACGGCACCCTCGGGCACGGGTACCGATCCGGACTTCACCGACTGCTGGCGGCCGGACTGGGGCTTCGACCTCAAGGCGGTGCTGCGGCCGCACCAGCGCAGCGCCGGGGACCCGGCGATGCAGTGGGACGGGGACGCCGTCTGGCGGACGACGACCACCCCGTGCGGCCCGGCCACGGTCCGCATCACCCACCGCTGCGGCGAGGTGCGGGTGCAGGCGTGGGGCCCCGGGGCGGAGTGGGCGGGGACGGCGGTGCCCGGGTGGCTGGGCGCCGACGACGACCCCGACGGCTTCGAGCCGGGACACCACCGCCTGGTCGGCGAGATCGCGCGGCGCACACCGGACCTGCGGCTGGGGCGCACCGGCCGCACCTGGGACGCCCTGGTCCCCGCGGTGCTCGAGCAGAAGGTCACCGTGGTCGAGGCGCACCGCGTGTGGCGGGCGCTGCTGCGGCTGGCCGGCGACCCCGCGCCCGGCCCCGCGCCCGAGGGCATGCGGGTCCTGCCCTCGCCGCGGCGCCTGCGCGGGATCACCGACTGGGAGTGGCACCGCTGCGGCCTCGACGGCGCCCGCCGCCGGGCGCTGCTGCACGTCGCGTCGGTCGCGCACGCCCTGGAGCCTGACGTCGACTGCGACTCACCGACCCTGCAGCGCAAGCTGCGCACGGTGCCCGGCATCGGTGTCTGGACGGCCGCGGAGGTCGTGCAGCGCACGTTCGGCTGCCCGGACACCGTCAGCTACGGCGACTACCACCTGAAGAACCTGGTGGGCTGGTCGCTCGCCGGCCGCAAGACCGACGACGACGGGATGATGGAGCTGCTCGAGCCCTGGCACGGGCACCGTCAGCGGGTGGTGCGGCTGCTGCACCTCGGCGGGAGCATGCCGCCCCGGCGCGGCCCGCGGACCGCGCCGACCGACTACCGCCGCGTCTAGCGGCGGCCGTCCTCGAGCAGGCCCAGCAGGTAGTCGCCGTAGCCGCTCTTGGCCAGGGGCTCGGCGGCGCGGTGCAGGCCGTCGTCGTCGAGCCAGCCCTGCCGCCAGGCGACCTCCTCGATGCAGCCGATCTTGAGGCCCTGCCGCTCCTCGACCACCGAGACGAACTCCGTCGCCTGACGCAACGAGGCGAACGTCCCGGTGTCGAGCCACGCCGTCCCGCGGTCGAGGACGGTGACGGTCAGCCGGCCCTGGTGCAGGTAGTGCTCGTTGACCGCGGTGATCTCGAGCTCGCCGCGGGCGCTGGGCCGGATGCCGCGGGCCACCTCCACCACCGACGACTCGTAGAAGTACAGGCCCGGCACGGCGTAGGAGCTCTTGGGCGAGGCCGGCTTCTCCTCGATGGAGAGGACCGTCCCGGCGCCGTCGAACTCGACGACGCCGTAGTCCTGCGGGTTGGCCACGTGGTAGGCGAAGACGTGCCCGCCGTCGGGGTCGGGCAGCCGTCCCAGGGCCGTCCCGAGCCCCGCGCCGTAGAAGATGTTGTCGCCCAGGACCAGGGCGACCGACTCATCACCGACGAAACCGGCGCCGATGAGGAACGCCTGCGCCAGGCCCTCGGGCCGCTCCTGCGCGGCGTACTCGATCCGCATCCCGAGCCGGCCCCCGTCGCCGAGCAGGGCGCGGAAGGCGGCCTGGTCGCCGGGCGTGGTGATCACCAGCACCTCGCGGACGCCGGCCATCATCAGCGTCGAGAGCGGGTAGTACACCATCGGCTTGTCGTAGACCGGCATGAGCTGCTTGCTGACCGCCTGCGTGATGGGGAACAGGCGGCTGCCCGTGCCCCCGGCCAGGATGATCCCCCGCATGGGGGCGGACGCTACCGAGACCCGGCCGCTCAGTCCCGGGGGGAGCCGAGCCACAACCTCCCGACGAGTGACGACCCGCCCTGCGTGCCGACCGGCTCCCAGCGGGTCGCCCAGCCCTCCGCGTGCAGCTGCACGACGACGGCGCCCAGCAGCGCGCCGAGGTTGAGCGCGGCGGCGATCCGCTCGCCGGTGGTGGCGGCGCGCTGCGGCAGGTGGACGTCGACCACGCCGTCGCCCTCGCCACCGTGCCGGAGCACCACCGGGAACTCCGGCAGCGCGGCGCTGGCCACCCGGAAGGCCTCGGCGACCGCCTCGCGGTCCCCGTCGCGGGGGACCAGGTCGGCGGCCGGCTGCCGGCTGGCCACCAGGTCGCGGCTGCCGTAGGGGAACAGGTCGCCGGGGCCGAGCCGGACCAGCGGGCGGGTCCCGGTGTCCTCGGCCGGTGCCGCGAACGGCAGCCCGCGGACGACGGCGACCGGGACGCCGTCGAGCTTGCCCTTCACCAGGTCCGCGGCCGAGGCCACCTCGTCGACGACGGCCGTCTGGGTGGTCTCCAGCCGGTTCCCGTGCGAGTCCACGGCGCCGCGGTGGTCGGTGAGTGCCGTGATGCCGGCCGACCCCACCGCGACGTCGGTGAGCCCCTCGCGCCAGGTGCGGCCGAAGGTGTCGCTGACGACCACCGCCACCTCGACACCGAGGAGCTCCCGGAGCCGGTCGCGCAGCCCGCGCGCGGAGGCGTCGGCGTCGGCGGGGAGCAGCACGAGCGAGTCGCCGGGCACGTTGGAGGCGTCGATGCCGGCCGCGGCGACCACCCAGCCGTGCCGCGTCTCGACGATCTTCAGCGGCCCGCGGCGGGCCACCACGCGCACCGTCTCCTCGTCGATGGCGCGCTGCCGCACGGCCTCGCGGTCGGCGCCCGGCGGCACCGGCACGACGCGGCCCTCGACCTTGGACACGACCTTGGAGGTCACGACGACGACGTCGGCGTCGGCCAGCCACGGCGCGGCCCCGGCGACGGCCGCGGCCAGGTCGTCACCGGCGGTGAACTCCGGCAGCCCCCGCACGGGGAGCACGTGCAATCCGCCGACCGGCCCTCCTGCAGGATCCCGCCGCGAGCTCGCGAGCGGCGGGGGGCAGGAGGGCCCTTCCTCAGCCATCGAGGCGGACACCGGCGGCGTCCAGGGCGGCCCGGGCCATCGCGGCGGTGGCCTCGGGGGAGCTCATCAGCAGCGGCACGGCGCGCACGTCCACGCCGGGGACCTGCGCGGGGTCGCCGGTGTGCACCAGCCAGGCGTCGAGCAGGCCGCCGTCGGAGCGCGCGCCGTAGTGCCGGCCGACGCCCTCGGCGCTGACCTCGACGCCGAGCACCGGCAGGCAGCGGTCGGCCATCCCGCGCACCACCCCACCGTCCACGACGGGGGAGATCCCGACGACGCGGCCGGGGGTGGCCAGCAGCGCGTCGCGCAGGCCGGGCACGCCGAGGATCGTGCCGACCGACACGACCGGGTTCGACGGCGCGAGCACGACGGCGTCGGCGCGGGCCAGCGCCTCGACCACGCCGGGGGCCGGACGCGCCTGCTCGGCGCCGACCTGCACGAAGGCGTGCGCCTGCGGCTCGGCGCGGTGGCGGACCCACCACTCCTGGAAGTGGACGGCGGTGCGCCGGCCGGTGGCTGGGTCGTCGACGACGACGTGCGTCTCGACCCGCTGGTCGCTCATCGGCAGCACCGTGACCCCCGGCTGCCACCGGTCGGCGAGGGCCGCGGTGACGTCGGAGAGCGGGTAGCCGGCGTCGAGCATCCGCGTGCGGACCAGGTGCGTGGCGAGATCGCGGTCGCCGAGGCCGAACCACGTGGGCTCGGCGCCGTAGGCGGCCAGTTCCTCCTTGACCGTCCAGGACTCGCCCGCCCGGCCCCAGCCGCGCTCGGGGTCGATGCCGCCGCCGAGGGTGTAGACGACGGTGTCCAGGTCCGGGCAGATGCGCAGCCCGTGCATCGTCACGTCGTCACCGGTGTTGACCACCGCGGTGACCGACGACGGGGGTGCGACCTCCCGCAGACCGGTCAGGAACCGGGCCCCGCCGACACCACCGGCGAGCACGACGATCTCCACGAAACTCATCGTGCCCCATGGGCAGTTGTCCACTGTTCGACGGGCGTGTCGAGGGAGTGCACGAGATGTGACGAACGAGGTGTGACGCGTGGGGTCGGTGTGGTCGACCGCTTACACCGGGCGAAGTTGACGCTCGGGCAACGACACGCGTGTAATTCCGGCGGTGTACGGCACGGATGACGTCGGGGCAGGCCCGGGGATCCGCGTCGCGGACGAGAGCGAGAGGGGACGCATCGTCATGGCAGAGGTCTCGTGGCTGAGCGACTACGTCGGCGGGTCGGAGCGGGTCTCCCGGGGGAGCGGGTCGGCCGACCAGGGGCTGATGGGCATGCTCGGCACGGGCCTGACCGACGACGTGCAGTCCTGGCAGGAGCGCGCACTGTGCGCCGAGACCGACCCGGAGGCTTTCTTCCCCGAGAAGGGCGGTTCCACGCGCGAGGCGAAGAAGATCTGCACCGGCTGCGAGGTCAAGGCCGAGTGCCTCGAGTACGCCCTCGCCAACGACGAGCGCTTCGGCATCTGGGGCGGTCTCTCGGAGCGGGAGCGCCGCCGCCTGCGCCGCCGCGCCATCTGAACGACGGCCCCTCGCCAGGGGCCTGACGGGACGTCCTGCACACCGACGTGCGACCCCCCAGTCCACCACCGCAGCCCCCGACGGCACCGCCGTCGGGGGCTGCGGCGTTCCCGGGGCGGGCCGGTCCGTGTGGTCGGATGGGCCGGTGACCGGCGACAGGGACACGCGCACGGCGCTGGGCCGGGCGCGCGTCGCCGCCGAGGTCCGCGCCGCCGTCCCGCTCGCCCGCGACCTGGCCGCCCCGGTGACCGCCGCGGCGCCCTGGCTGACCGCCGTCCTCTCGGTGCAGGCGGCCCGTCCCCGGCCCCGGCTGCGGCCCGTCGCGGTCGTCGTCGGGCCGCGTGGCCCGGGCCGGCCCGACGCGCTGGCCCTCCTGGCGCTGGCCACCGCCGGCCCGGTCGTCACCGCGACCCTGCTCGGCGACGGCCTGCCGGTCCCCGGCGGCCGGCCGCCGGCCCGGCTGCTCGCCCGGGACGACGACGCCGCCGATCGGCTCGCCGCGGGCGTGCTGGACCTGCTCGCCGGGCTGTGCCGGCCCTGGCGGCTGCGGCTGGCCGGGCTGCCGCTCGGCGACCCCGTGGTGCGCGCGCTGGCGCGGCTGCGGCCCGACGCCCGGGTGGCCACCTCCCGCAGCCTGCTGCTGGTCGACCGCCTCGACGCCGCCGCCGCCGGACCGGTCCTGCGCAGCCGGGACCCGCGGGTGCTGGACCGGGTGCTGCCGTACCTGCTCGCCGCCGAGCCCGACGTCCGCGCCCGCGACCTGGTCCGTGCGGCGTCCCGGCTGCACGCCGCCCTCGGGCAGGTCGAGGTCGCCACGGTCGGCGCGGGCGGCCGGTCGCGCGCCGGGCTGCTCACGCTGGTCGACGGTGCCGACCGGCTGCCGTGGCGGGGCCGCTCGGAGGTCGGCGGGCTGGACACCGTGCGCGGCGCGCCCCTCGTCGGCGTCACCGTCTCCGGCCGGGGCCGGGTGCTACGGCCGGTGCTCGACCGGGCGGCACGGCTGGTCCCGCCGGTGCCGGTCAGCCGGCGACGCGGATCCGGCTGAGCAGCGGGTCGGGCAGCGCCTCGGCCCGCTCGGTGCCCAGGAACAGCGCACCGCCCGCGGGTGCCTCGCCGTCGACGGCCGGCCCGTCCGGGGCGACGGTGACGGTCAGCTCGTAGACCCGCCCGGTGTAGGCCGGCGGCGTCCCCGAGGGGCGGGCGTAGGTGGGGAAGCGGCCGGTGAGCCGGAGCGCGTCGCCGTCGCGGGTCACGCGGAGCGCGGGGGAGGGCAGGTCGGCGTACTCGGTCCCGGCGGGGCTGCAGCCGGCCGCGCGCGGATCGGCCGGCGCGGTGGTCCCGAGGCAGTTCCAGGTCGGCAGCCGCACGTGGGCCAGCGCCGTCCCGTCCGTCCCCACGCTGACGCTCACCGACGGGTAGCCGACGGTGACCCCGACGGCGCGCTGCTCGAGCACCAGCCCGCCGAGGGCCAGCCGTGCGGTGGCACCGTCGCGGCCGAGGGGCACCGACCGCGCGGCGAGCAGGCCCGCACCGCGCTCGCCGGGCAGCGGGTCGCCGGGGACGGGTGGGAGGTCGGGACGGGCCGTCGTCGGGGCGGCCGGCGCCGGCGGTGCGGTCGCCGCCGGGGGAGCGCCGGCGGCCTGCTCCGGGGCCCCGCCGCCCAGCGCGAGGCCGGCGAGGACGGCGACCAGCGCCAGCGCCGCGGCGGCGAGTCCGGCGACGGTGCGCGGCGCCGGGTCCGGACCCGCCGGGACCAGGGGCGCGGGCGGCGGGCCGGCCACCCGAGGCGGCGGGCCGGGGATGCCCGGGGGCGCCTCGAGGAAGCCGGGCAGGTCGTCGACCGCCCAGCGCGGGCCGGGGGAGCGGGCCGGCGCCGGCGGTGCCGGGGCCGGCGCGGGTCCGCCACGCCGGCGGGTGAGCAGCAGGCCCGCGACGACCGCCCCGAGCGCCGGCAGGGCCGCGCCGAGCACGACCCAGGCGGCGAGCGGCACGGCGGAGTCCATCCGGACGAGCATCGCAGGGCGCCCTGCCGGGGACCTCCGAGCGGCGCGCCGGGGCTCCTGCCAGGATCCCCCGGTGATGCAGAACGGGCCGGGGTCGACCTCGTCGGGGACGGCGGCGGCAGCCGGCGAGCGGGTCGTCTCGCTGCTCGCCGAACTGGGGGTGGCCGAGCCGGTCGTCGCCGTGGCTGACCTGTCCGCCCGCCTCGGCGTGGTCCAGGGCGTGCTCGCCGACCGGGTCCTGGACCTCGCGGTCACCGAGAGCGGCCGCGGCCGGCTGCTGGCCGAGCTGCGCGGCCGGCGCTGGGCCGAGGAGCGGCGGGTCGGCGTGCCCGAGGTGGTCGCCGCCGCCGACGACGGCCGGTGGCTGCTGTCCCGCCGCGTCCACCCCGCCCCCTCCGGCGGGCCCCGCTGGACCGCCGCGGCGGTCGAGGCCGCGGTGCGCATCGCGCCGCTGCCCGCCCCGGCCGGCGAGCCGTGGGAGCCCCCGGCCGGCGGGGCACTGCGCCGGACCCGGGGGACGCTGCAGGACGGCTCCCGGCTCGTCCGCGGCGGCGTGCGGATCGGTGAGCTGCGGGCGGTCCGGGCGGCCGCGGCGCAGCTGCCGCTGTCCGAGGTCGCGCACGGCGACCTGCGCGCGGCCAACGCCGTCATCGACGCCGGGGACGCCGACGGCGAGGAGCGGCTGGTGGTCCTCGAGTGGTCCGGCGTCCGCTCCGCCCCACGGCACCGCGACCTGCTCACCCTGTGGGCCACGACCCCCGACGCGCAGGACCGCGCGCAGATCGGCGAGGTGGTGCTGTCGCGGACCGCCGGCTGGGAGGAGCCCGACGTCGGCCTGCTGTGGCACGCCGTCGCCCTCGAGCAGCTGGTGGCCCGGCTGACGCGGGCCGACCGCGGGGACGGCCTGGACGCCGCCTTCGCCCGGGCTCGCCTCGACGAGGCGCGCGCGATGGCCCGCGAGCTCGGCAGCCCGGTCGACCGGAGGTGACCCGCCCCCGTCGTCAGCCCGTCGGGTCGATCTCCTCGGGGTCGCGGCCGAGCAGCACCGCCACCTGGTCGACGACGACGTCGCGCACCAGGTCGGCGAGGTCGTCGCGGTCGTGCGCCCGGACCTCGAGGGGCCGCCGGTAGACGATGATCCGCGCCGGCACCTCCCGGCCGTCCTCGCGGTGGGGCGGCAGCACCCGCGCCAGCGGCACGGTGCCGTCGTCGAGCACGTCGGGGTCGAGCACGACCTCGTCGGGGTCGGTGTGGTCGACCCAGGGCACGTCCTCGACGGCGAACTCCACCCCGGCGAGCTCCCGCTCCCAGCGGTGCTCGAGGTCCTCGACGACGTCGAGCACGAGGTCGTCGAACTGCTCGGCGCGGCTGCGGGCGAGGGGGACCTCGTCGGGCACGAGGCGCCCGCGCAGTCCCCGGCCGTGCCGGTCGCGGCGGGACCGGGCGGGCCCGGAGCGGTCGGGGCGGACGGGTCGGCTCATGGCGGGAGGAGCCTACGGCGCGCCGGGGGAGGCGGTCAGCGGGAACTCCGGAGGCGGGCGGCTCGTCCACCCCGGTGACGGGGCGCGCGGGGACGTCGGGTTGGATGGGATCCGAGGGACTCCCACTCGGTGAGTCTGTCGCCGACTCCCGGGGCGGCTACTGTGCCCTGCGTGAGGAACCGGTGGTGAGGCAGTCACGTCGCTGCAGTCGCAGCGGCTGCGCGCAACCGGCTGCGGCGACCCTGACCTACGTGTACGCCGAGTCGACCGCGGTCGTCGGTCCGTTGGCCACGTACTCGGAGCCGCACAGCTACGACCTCTGCGAGTTCCACGCCGAGCGGCTCACCGTGCCGCGCGGGTGGGAGGTCGTCCGGCACGAGATCGACGTCGAGGACTCCGGCCCGACCGGTGACGACCTGCTCGCCCTCGCCGACGCCGTCCGCGAGGCGGCCCGCCCCGAGCCGCCGCGGCCCCCGGCCGACGACGGCCGCGGCACCCGCCGCGGACACCTCCGGGTCCTGCCCGACCTCGAGTAGAGGACCCGCTGCCACCACCCCTCGAAGCCCGGGGCGGGACCCGCAGCAGGGCCACCGGGAGCCGGGTCCCGCGCCCGCCGTTAGGGTCGTCCGGACCGGGGGACCGCCTCCGGCCAGTCCAGGCGAGGGTGGGCAGTGACGGACCTGTCGGCGATCATCAAGGCCTACGACGTCCGGGGCGTGGTCCCCGACCAGTGGGACGAGGACGTCGCGCGGCGCATCGGCGCCGCCTTCGCCGAGTTCGTGAGCGTCGAGAGCGGCGCCACCGCGGTGGTCACCGCCCACGACATGCGCCCCTCCTCGGTGCCCCTGTCCCGCGCCTTCGCCGAGGGCGTCCTCTCCCGCGGCGTCGACGTGGTCGAGGCGGGGCTGGGCTCCACCGACCTCCTGTACTTCGCCGCCGGCTCCCTCGACGTGCCCGGCGCGATGTTCACCGCCAGCCACAACCCGGCGCAGTACAACGGCATCAAGCTCTGCCGCGCCGGAGCCGCCCCTGTGGGGCAGGAGTCCGGTCTGGTCACCATCCGCGAGTGGGCCGAGCGCGACAGCTACGACCGCGCCCCCGCGCGGGTTGCCGAGATCGCCCAGCGCGACCTGCTGTCGGCGTACGCCGCCCACCTGCGCTCGCTGGTCGACCTGTCGGCGATCCGCCCGCTCCGGGTCGTCGTCGACGCCGGCAACGGCATGGGCGGGCACACCGTCCCGGTCGTGCTGGACGGCCTCCCGCTCGACGTCGTCCCGCTGTACTTCGAGCTCGACGGCACGTTCCCCAACCACGAGGCGAACCCGCTGGACCCGGCCAACCTGGTCGACCTGCAGGAGGCGGTCCGCCGCGAGGGCGCCGACATCGGCCTGGCCTTCGACGGTGACGCCGACCGGGTGTTCGTCGTCGACGAGCGCGGCGAGCCGGTGAGCCCCTCGGCGATCACCGCGCTGGTCGCCGTCCGCGAGCTGGCCAAGGGCCGGGGGACGACGGTCATCCACAACCTCATCACCTCGCGCGCGGTGCCCGAGATCGTCCGCGAGCACGGCGGGCAGCCGGTGCGCACCCGGGTCGGCCACTCGTACATCAAGGCCGAGATGGCCCGCACCGACGCCGTCTTCGGCGGCGAGCACTCGGCGCACTACTACTTCCGTGACTTCTGGCGGGCCGACACCGGCATGCTCGCCGCGATGCACGTGCTGGCGGCCCTCGGTGAGCAGAGCCGGACGCTGTCGGAGCTGACCGCCGCCTACAGCCGCTACGCCGCCTCGGGGGAGATCAACTCCACGGTGGCCGACGCCGCCGCGAGCACCGCCGCCGTGCGCGGGTCCTTCGAGGCCGAGGGCGCGACGTTCGACGAGGTCGACGGCCTGACCGTCGACCTGCCCGACGGGTCGTGGTTCAACCTGCGTGCCAGCAACACCGAGCCGCTGCTGCGGCTCAACGTGGAGGCGCCCGACCAGGCGCGGATGGAACGGCTCAGGGACCGGGTGCTGGGGATGGTGCGCTCATGACGCAGGGGACGACGTCGGGACCGCTGGGGCTGGACCTGCTGCTGCTGGAGATCCTGGCCTGCCCCGACACCCACCACAGCCCGCTCACCGTCGACGAGGCGGCGAGCGAGCTGGTGTGCACCACCTGCGACCGGGCGTTCCCGGTCCGGAACGGCATCCCGGTGCTGCTGCTGGACGAGGCGCGACAGCGCGGCGGAACGGGAACGGCAACTCCGTGACCTCGCCCGAGCTGGCCGAGGAGGTCCTCGACGACCTCGACGTGCTGCGCGCCCGCGACCCGCGCGGCCTGCTGCCCGCGGTCGCCGGTGCGGGTGCGCAGGTGCGCGAGACCGCGCGGCTGACCGAGGAGGCGGGGCTCGACCGCGTCACCGGCGGCGGCCGCCCGCGCGGCCTGGTCATCGTCGCCCGGCGCGAGGGCGCGGTGGCCGCATCGGTGCTGCGCGCGCTGCTCGGCCCGTCCAGCCCGGTCACCGTCGACGTCGTCCCGGGCCCGGACCTGCCGGTGTGGACCGGCCCGACCGACATCGCCGTCGTCGCCACCCGGACCGGCGCCGGCCGCTACGCGGTCACCCCGGCCTACGAGGCGGCCCGCCGCGGCGTGACCCTGCTGGGCATCGGCGCCGAGGACGCACCGCTGCGGGCGGCCTGCTCCACCGCGCGGATGCCCTACGTCCCGCTGCCGCGCGCACGGGTCCGGCACGCCACGCTGTGGTCACTGCTCACCCCGCTGCTGCGGCTGGCCACCGACCTCGGCCTCCTGCGCCCGGAGGCCGCCGACCTCGAGGCGGTCGCCTCGGCCCTCGACGAGGTCGCCGAGGAGTGCGGCCCTGCCCGCGAGTCGTTCACGAACCCGGCCAAGACGCTGGCGCTCGAGCTGCTCGACGCCTTCCCGGTCATCGCCGCCGAGGGGCCCCTGGCCGACACCGCGGCGGCCCGCTTCGCCGACCAGCTCGCCACCCTCGCCGGCCTCCCCACCAGCGGCTTCCGGCTGCCCGACCAGCGGGTGGCCGCCTGCGCCGTCCTGGGTGGCCCGCTGGCGCCGCGCGAGGCCGACGACTTCTTCCGCGACCGCGCCGAGGACGAGGGCCGCCGGCTTCGGCTGCTCACCATCCGCGACACCGACGCCGCCCACCACGACGGCGCCGGCGAGCGCGAACCCCGCTCGGCGCACGAGGCGATGACCGAGGTCCTGCGCACCGCGGCGGCCAGCAACGTGCCGGTCAGCGGGCTGGCCGAGCACGGCGACCCCGACCGTCATGGCCGGCTGCCCCGCCTCGCGCGGCAGCTGGCGGTGGCCGACTTCAGCGCCGTCTACCTGGCGCTGGTCCTCGACCAGGAGAGGGCGCTCCGGCGGTGACCCGGTGGCCGGTGTCCGATGCGCCGGCCCGGGGTACCGGCACGGGGCGCACCGACCCGACCGTGCGCTGACTCGACTGCTGACCGACTGGAAGGACCTCCCGTGGCCGGTGGACTCGTGGCCCTGTTCGACGACGTGGCGCTGCTGGCCCGCGCCGCCGCTGCCTCCATCGACGACGTCGGGGCCGCCGCGGGGCGGGCGGGTGTGAAGGCCGCCGGCGTCGTCGTCGACGACACCGCCGTCACGCCGCAGTACGTGCGCGGCCTGTCCGCCGACCGCGAGATCCCGATCATCCGGCGGATCGCCCTCGGATCGCTGCGCAACAAGCTGCTGATCATCCTCCCGGCGATCCTGCTGCTCAGCCAGTTCCTGCCCTGGCTGCTCACCCCGATCCTCATGGTCGGCGGCGCCTACCTCTGCTACGAGGGCGCCGAGAAGATCTGGCACCGGTTCAGCGGCCACCACGACGACCACGCCTCGGCCGAGCCGGCGATGCCGGACGAGAAGACCATCGTGTCCGGGGCCGTGCGCACCGACTTCATCCTGTCGGCGGAGATCATGGTGATCTCGCTGAACGAGGTCGCCAGCGAGGGCTTCTGGTCCCGCGCAATCATCCTCGCGGTCGTCGGGCTGGCCATCACGATCCTCGTCTACGGCGTCGTCGCCCTCATCGTGAAGATGGACGACGCCGGCCTGCGGCTGTCCCAGACCGGGAAGAAGGGCGTGGCCGCCTTCGGCCGCGGGCTGGTCAAGGGCATGCCGAAGCTGCTCAGCGCCCTGACGATCATCGGGACCGCCGCGATGCTGTGGGTCGGCGGCCACATCCTGCTGGTCGGCAGCGACGAGCTCGGGCTGCACGCCGTCTACGGCTTCGTGCACCACCTGGAGGAGCTCGCGCACGAGGCCACCGGGGCCCTCGGCGGGGTCGTGGGCTGGCTGGTCAACACGGTGGCCAGCGCGATCGTGGGGCTCGTCGTCGGCGCGCTGATCGTGCTCGTGCTGAGCCTCACACTGCACCGCCGCAAGGCCAAGACGGAGGCGCGCCAGCCCGAGAGCGCTGGTCACTGACGCGTCCCGGCCACCACGGCCGGGTGACGACGTGCTCGGCCGCGACGTGCACGCCGGTAGCCTCCGGGGCGATGTGGCAGATGAGCAACGCCGTCCGGCACTACTCCTGGGGCTCCCGGACGGTCATCCCCGACCTGCTCGGTGAACCGGTCCCCGCCGACCGGCCCTACGCCGAGCTCTGGATGGGCGGCCACCCCGACCAGCCCAGCGTCCTGTCCACCGGCATCCCGCTGGACAAGGCGATCGCGGAGCGCCCCGCGGACCTCCTCGGGCCCGACGTGGCCGAGAGCTTCGGTGCGCGGCTGCCGTTCCTCATGAAGGTGCTGGCCGCCGACGCGCCCCTGTCGCTGCAGGCCCACCCGACCATGGCGCAGGCCCGGGCCGGCTTCGCCGCCGAGGAGGCCGCCGGTGTCCCGAAGGACGACCCGACGCGGACCTTCAAGGACCCGTGGCACAAGCCGGAGCTGCTGCTGGCGCTGACCACCTTCGAGGCGCTGTGCGGCTTCCGCCCGGTGGAGGAGTCGCTGCACTGCCTGGCCAAGCTGCAGCTGCCCGAGCTCAAGCCGACGATCGCGGCGCTGGCCCGTGGCGGTCTCCAGGCGGCCATCCCGCAGCTGCTGGCGCTGTCGGGCAAGCGGCGCACCCACCTCGTCGAGGTCGTCGCGCAGAAGGCGGCGTCCTTCGTGGCCGCCCACGACCCGGAGTTCATCAACACCTACCGCTGGGCCACGACGCTGGCCGAGGCCTACCCGGGCGACCCCGGCGTCGTCATCTCGCTGATGTGCAACCACCTCAAGCTGGCGCCCGGCGAGGCGGTCTTCCTGCCGGCCGGGAACCTGCACGCCTACCTGTCCGGGGCCGGCGTGGAGGTCATGGCCAGCTCGGACAACGTGCTGCGCGGCGGCCTGACCAACAAGCACGTCGACCTCGCCGCGCTCATCGAGGTGCTGGACTTCTCCGACGGCAAGGTCCCGGTGCTGCACCCCGTGCTCGGTCCCGGCGGCCTGCGCTACCCGGTGCCGGTCGACGACTTCGACCTCACCCGCTGCCAGCTCGACGAGCTGGCCGGTTCCCTCGGCACGCGCGGCCCGCAGGTCCTGCTGTGCACGGAGGGCGAGGCGGTCCTCGAGTCCGCGGAGGGGGAGGTCCGGCTGCAGAAGGGTCAGTCGGCCTTCGTGCCGGCCGGCGCCCCGGTCAGCGCCCGCGGTCCCGCCGTCCTCTACCGGGCCACCACCAACCTGCGCTGACCTCGTGACCGACCTCCGCTGAGGCGGGCCGCGTGTCGCGGCGGAGGACGGCGCGACGGCGGACGTAGCGTCGGTCGTGCCCCTCCGCCCGGCCCCGCTGCGCGCGGCGGTGACGCTCGTCCTGGCGGCCGCGCTGACCGCGGGCTGCGCCGGGCTCCTCGGGGACCAGCCGCCGGTCCCGCCCGCCGGCAGCGCCCTGGAGACGCTGGACTCCGTGCAGGTCCGGGGCCGTGCGCCGCAGACCGGCTACTCCCGCGACCAGTTCGGCAGCGGGTGGGTCGACACCGACCACAACGGCTGCGACACCCGCAACGACGTGCTGGCGCGCGACCTCACCGGCGAGGTGTTCGCGCCGGGCACCCGGGACTGCGTCGTCGAGGCCGGCACCCTCGCCGACCCCTACTCCGGCCGCACCATCGAGTTCCGCCGCGGTGAGGGGACCAGCGAGGCGGTGCAGATCGACCACGTCGTCCCGCTGTCGGACGCGTGGCAGAAGGGCGCGCAGCAGTGGGACGCCGACCGCCGCACCGAGTTCGCCAACGACCCGCTCAACCTGCTCGCCGTCGACGGGCCGCTCAACCAGTCCAAGGGCGACTCCGACGCCGCCACCTGGCTGCCCCCGACCCGGTCCTACCGGTGCGCCTACGTGGCCCGCCAGGTCGCGGTCAAGGTCACCTACGAGCTGTGGATGACCCGCGCCGAGCGGGACGCCGTCGCCGGCGTGCTCGGCACCTGCCCCGACCAGCCGCTGCCCTCCCGCGACCCGCGGCCGGCCCCGCAGCTGCCCGCGACCGTGCCGCCCACGACCGGGCCGCCCGCGCCGGTCCCGCCCTATCCGGACTGCACGGCGGTGCGCGCCGCGGGCGCCGCACCCATCCGCGAGGGGGACCCGGGCTGGAACCCGGCGCTGGACGGCGACGGCGACGGCGACGGCTGCGAGGGCTGACCCCGGACCGGCACCCCGGATTGCACCCCACGGCTATCCTGGAGGACGGCACGAGCCCCGCCGAAGCCTCGGCATGCTCGCTCATCTCAGTGACCCCGAGCCCCCGCCGCCCGCGGCAGGGGCATCGACCCTGGAGCGACATGACCGCCTCTACCGGCACCCGTCCCCTGACCACCTCCGACGGCGAGACCGACTTCAAGGTCGCCGACCTCTCCCTGGCCCCGTTCGGCCGCAAGGAGATCCGGCTCGCCGAGCACGAGATGCCCGGCCTGATGGCGCTGCGCGAGGAGTACGGCGACGCGCAGCCGCTGGCCGGCGCCCGCATCGCCGGCTCGCTGCACATGACCGTGCAGACCGCCGTCCTCATCGAGACCCTGACCGCGCTCGGCGCCGACGTCCGCTGGGTCTCCTGCAACATCTTCTCCACCCAGGACCACGCCGCCGCGGCGATCGTCGTGGGGGAGGGCACCCCCGAGGAGCCCGCCGGCGTCCCCGTCTTCGCCTGGAAGGGCGAGACCCTCGAGGACTACTGGTGGTGCACCCAGCGGCTCTTCGAGTTCCGCGACGCGAACGGCGACGTCGTGGGCCCGAACACGCTGCTCGACGACGGCGGTGACGCCACGCTGCTGGTGCACCTCGGCACCCGCTTCGAGGCCGACGGCGCCGTCCCGGACACCACCGAGGCCGACTCCGAGGAGTACGGCGTCATCCTCGACGTCCTGCGCGGCTCGCTGACCGCCGACGCCGGCTACTGGACCCGCATCGGCCAGGGCATCAAGGGCGTCACCGAGGAGACCACCACCGGCGTGATGCGCCTCTACGAGCTGGCCCGCGACGGCCGGCTGCTGTTCCCGGCGATCAACGTCAACGACTCGGTGACCAAGAGCAAGTTCGACAACCTCTACGGCTGCCGGCACTCCCTCATCGACGGCATCAACCGCGCCACCGACGTGATGATCGGCGGCAAGGTCGCCGTCGTCTGCGGTTACGGCGACGTCGGCAAGGGCTGCGCGGAGTCGCTGCGCGGCCAGGGCGCCCGGGTCATCGTCACCGAGATCGACCCGATCAACGCCCTCCAGGCGGCGATGCACGGCTACGAGGTGACCACGCTCGACGAGGTCATCGGCAAGGCCGACATCATCATCACGGCCACCGGCAACCGCGACATCATCAGCGCCGAGCAGCTCGGTCAGACCAAGCACCAGGCGATCATCGGCAACATCGGCCACTTCGACAACGAGATCGACGTGGCCGGCCTGGCCCGCACCCCGGGCATCGAGCGGACGACGATCAAGCCGCAGGTCGACGAGTGGCGCTTCGCCGACGGCCACACGATCATCCTGCTCTCCGAGGGCCGGCTGCTGAACCTGGGCAACGCCACCGGGCACCCGAGCTTCGTCATGAGCGCCTCGTTCTCCAACCAGGTGCTCGCCCAGATCGAGCTGTGGGGCAACCGCGCGGCCTACGAGGGCAAGACCCCGACGGTCACCGTGCTGCCGAAGCGGCTCGACGAGCACGTGGCCCGGCTGCACCTCGACGCGCTCGGCGTGAAGCTCACCGAGCTGTCGAAGGTGCAGGCCGACTACATCGGCGTGCCGGTCGAGGGCCCGTACAAGAGCGAGCACTACCGCTACTAGGAGGACCACCCTTCCCCCCACGCCTCGCACACTCGGCGCGGGACCCTGGAGGGTGGCCGTTCCAGCACGTCGCCAGGGTCGCTCTCCGGCGTGGAGCTGGGACAGAAGAGGGCGCCGGACCGGGTTCTCCGGTCCGGCGCCACCGTTATCCGCTCGTGACGTCGCAGAATGGTCACGTGCCTCCGACCGCAGCGAACAACGGGCCCAGTCGCGGCCGCGTCCTGGTCGTCGACGACGACGCCGCCCTCGCCGAGATGCTCGGCATCGTGCTGCGGCGGGAGGGGTACGACCCCGCCTTCGTCTCCGACGGCAACCGGGCGCTGTCGGTCTTCCAGCAGACCCGCCCCGACCTCGTGTTGCTCGACCTGATGCTGCCGGGCCGCAACGGCCTGCAGATCTGCCAGGACATCCGCAACCAGTCGGCGGTCCCGATCGTCATGCTCACCGCCAAGGGCGACACGATCGACGTCGTCCAGGGGCTCGAGGCCGGTGCCGACGACTACGTCACCAAGCCGTTCAAGCCCGTGGAGCTCGTCGCCCGGGTGCGCGCGCAGCTGCGCCGCGGCGAGACCGGCCAGGCCGAGTCGCTGTCCATCGGCGACGTGCAGATCGACGTCCCGGCCCACCAGGTCACCCGCGACGGCACGCCCATCCCGCTGACCCCGCTGGAGTTCGACCTGCTGGTCGCCCTGGCCCGCAAGCCGCGCCAGGTGTTCACCCGCGAGCTGCTGCTCGAGCAGGTGTGGGGCTACCGGCACGCCGCCGACACGCGGCTGGTCAACGTCCACGTGCAGCGGCTGCGCGCCAAGATCGAGCGCGACCCCGAGAAGCCGGAGATCGTGCTGACCGTCCGCGGGGTCGGGTACAAGGCCGGCCCCCCGTGACCACCGCGGGCAGCCCTGCCGCGGGCCGCCGGTGAGCACCACCCACCCGGCGCCGCCGGCCGCGGCCGCGGGCGGGACGGGGAGCGCCCCCGTCCCGGCCCGCCGCCGGCCGCGCCCGCGGGACCTGCGCACCGTGCGGCGCGGGCTGCGGCGGCGTGCGGTCCGGGCGCGGATCCGCACCCGGCGGCTGGTCGGCCGGGCGCTCTCGGCCTGGCGGAAGTCGCTGCACGTCCGCATCGGCGCGATCACGATGGTCGTGGCGGGCACCGTCGTCGTCATCGTCAGCCTGGTGCTGTTCAGCCAGATCCGCACGCAGCTGCTGTCGGTCAAGCAGCAGGCGGCGATCGACCAGGCGCAGGCCGGCGTCGTGTACGCCCGGTCGGAGGTGGTGGGCATCGCCGCGGGTGACGCCGCCAGCGTCCGCGCCACCCTCGGGCGCACCGTGAACGGGCTGCTCACCCGCGGCGGCTCGGCCGGCGACTTCGACGTCGTCATGGTCTACCGGACGGGCAACACCGAGCGGCCGCCCGCGGTCAGCCGGGCGGGTGTGTACCCGGCGCTGCCCGACGAGCTGCGCGCCGGCGTGCAGGGCGGCGGGCAGTACACGCAGTACGCGCCGGTGCCCGACGACGCCGGCGAGCCCCGGCCGACGCTGCTCGTCGGTGCCCCGGTGCCCGGCGACGTCTCCTCCTCCGAGGAGATCGAGCTGTACTACGCCTTCCCCCTCGACCAGGAGGACGAGACGCTCTCGCTGATCCGCAGCACCGTGGCGATCAGCGGCATCGCGCTCACCCTGTTCGTGGCCGGGATCGGCGTGCTCGTGACCCGGCTGGTCGTGGACCCGGTGCGCCGGGCGGCGGGTACCGCGCAACGGCTGGCCGAGGGGCAGCTCGAGGAACGGATGGCCGTCCGCGGTGAGGACGACCTGGCCCGGCTGGCCACCAGCTTCAACGCGATGGCCGACAGCCTGCAGCGGCAGATCACCCAGCTCGAGGGCCTGTCCCAGCTGCAGCAGCGGTTCACCTCCGACGTCAGCCACGAGCGCGCACCCCCCTGACGACCGTGCAGATGGCCGCCGACGTCCTGCACGAGTCGCGCGGGGACTTCCCGCCGCACGTGGCCCGCTCGGCCGAGTTGCTGCACGAGGAGCTCGACCGCTTCGAGCGGCTGCTGTCGGACCTGCTGGAGATCAGCCGCTACGACGCCGGCGCCGCCGTCCTCGACTGGGCGCCCACCGACCTCGGCTCACTGGTCGGGCGGGTGGTCGACGGGATGAGCGCGCTGGCCGAGCGGCACGGCTGCGAGTTGCGGGTGACCGGCCCGGCCGACCCGGTGATCGCCGAGGTCGACGCGCGGCGCGTGGAGCGGATCCTGCGCAACCTGGTCGGCAACGCCGTCGAGCACGGCAGCGGGCAGCCGATCGAGGTCACCCTGGCGGCCAACCGGACGGCGGCCGCGGTCACCGTCCGCGACCGCGGCGTCGGGCTCTCCTCCGCCGAGGCCCAGCACGTCTTCGACCGGTTCTGGCGGGCCGACCCGTCGCGGGTGCGCACCGTCGGCGGCAGCGGCCTGGGCTTGTCGATCAGCCTGGAGGACGCCCGCCTGCACGGCGGCTGGCTGCAGGTGTGGGGACAGCCCGGGCTCGGTGCGCAGTTCCGGCTCACCGTCCCGCTGGTGGCGGGCACCGACCTCACCAGCTCCCCGCTGCCGCTGAGGCCGACGATCGTGCGCCGTCCCGGGGTGCGCCCGTGAGGCGGCTGCCCGCGGCGCTGGCCGCCCTCCTGCTGGCCCTGCTTGCCGCGTGCTCGACCGTGCCCACCGGCTCCGCGCCGCAGGCCATCACCGACGCCGAGGCCCGGCCCACCGGCGACGTCGGGATCGAGCCGCTCGGCCCGCGCGCCGGTGCGACGACGGAGGAGATCGTCCGCGGGTTCGTCGACGCCGCCGCCAGCTCCGTCAACGGCCACCCCGTCGCCGTCGAGCACCTGACCCCCGAGGCGGGCGCGACCTGGAGCGACGAGGCCGGCATCACCCTCGTGGGCCCGGACTACGCCACGGTGGCCACCGGCTCCGGCGCCGTCGTCATGACCGGCGACCAGGTCGGCACGGTGGACCCGCGCGGCGTCTTCACGGCCGCCACCGACACGGTCTTCACCCACGAGTTCACGCTGACCGAGGTCGACGGCGAGTGGCGGATCACCAACCCGCCCGACGGGCTGGTCATGCTCGTGCCCGACTTCGAGCGCCTCTACGACGACCTCGCCGTCTACTTCGTGGACCCGCTGCAGACGCGCGTCGTGCCCGACCCGCGCTACCTGATCTCCGGGGAGGCCCAGCCGACGACGCTGGTGCAGCGGCTGGTCGAGGGTCCCTCGCCGGCCCTGGCCGCCGGTGTCGGCAACGCCCTCGGCGGCGTCACGCTCACCCGTGCGGTCACCCTCTCCGGGTCCACGGTCGTCGTCGACCTCGCCGGTCTCGACGACCTCTCGCCGCAGCAGCTCGCGCAGCTGTCGGCGCAGCTGGTGTTCACCCTCGACCAGGTCGAGGGCACCAGCTCCGTGGAGGTCCGCACCAACGGCGAGCCGGTGACCACCGAGGGCGTGCCGACCGTCCAGCGCACCGACGACTGGGCCTCCTTCAGTCCCGACTCCGTCCCCGCCGACGCGGCCGGCCACTACCTCGACGCCGGCCGGCTGATGACCGTCGACGGGCAGCCGGCGCCGGGGCCCGCCGGTCAGGGCGTGTACGGGCTGACGAGTGCGGCGGTCTCGGCCGACCCGCGGACCAGCGCGCTGACCACGATGGCCGGCGTCTCCGTCGCCGGTGGCACCGCGTCCCTGCTGCTGGGCCCCTACAACGGGGACCTCGCGCCGGCGGTGACCGGCGCGAGCCGGTTGTCGGTCCCGACGGTCGCCGCGACCCGCCCGGAGTTCTGGGTGGTCCGTGACGAGAGCACCGTCGTCCGGGTGCCGGCCACCGGCTCGCCGCAGCCGGTGAACGCCCCGACCCTCGCCGGTCTGGGCCGGACGGAGGTGCTGCAGCTCTCGCCCGACGGCGTGCGCGCCGCCGTCGTGGTCAGCCGCGGGGACGACGCGGTGCTGCTCGTCGGCACGGTGGTGCGCTCCGACGAGGGGCCGGTGGCGCTGCGCGACCTGCGCGAGGTGGCGCCGTCGCTGCCCGCCGTCGTGGACGTCGCCTGGCGCACGGCCGGCAGCCTGATGGTGCTCGCCGACGGCGGGGAGGACGGCGTGGTGCCCTACGTCGTCGGCGTCGACGGGTGGGGGCTGTCCACGGTGCCCACCTCCGGCCTGCCCAGCCCGCCGACCGCGCTGGCCGCCGCGCCCGGCCAGGACGCGCTGGTCAGCGCCGGCGGGGCGGTGTGGGGGCTCACCGGAGGCACGTGGGTGACGCTCATCCGCGGCCAGGCGCCGGTGCCGGGCACCGAGCCCTTCTACCCCGCGTAGCCGTCCACAGATCCGGCCGGGCCGCTCCGGTGTGCCGGCGCCTGCCGCAGGCTGGGACGGTGCGAGGACCCGGCGCGGCGCTGGCCGGCAGCCTCGTGGACCTGGTGCTGCCGCGCACCTGCGCCGGGTGCGGCGTGCCCGGACCGGCGCTGTGCCGGCGCTGCACCGCCGCGCTCGCGTCCCCGCGCGAGGCGACGCCGCGGCGGCCGCCACCGGGGCTGCCGCCCACCGTGGCCGCCGGCGCCTACGCCGGGCCGGTACGTCCTGCCGTCGCCGCCTTCAAGGAGCACGGCCGCGCCGAGCTCGCCGGCCCGCTCGGGGCGGCGCTGGCGCTCGCCGTCGGGGTGCACGCCGTGCTGCTGCCCGGGCGGCCGGTGCTGCTGGTCCCGGTGCCGGCGTCGCGGGCGGCGCTGCGGGCGCGCGGCCGCGACTGCGTGCGGGAGCTGGCCGCCGTCGCCGTCGCGGACCTGCGCGCGGCCGGGGTGGACGCCGGCTCCGCGCGGCTGCTGACCCGGGCCGGGCGGGTGCGGGACTCCGCGGGGCTGTCGGTGGCGCAGCGGCGGGCCAACCTGGCCGGAACCTTCGCCGTCCGCCCGGGGACGCTCCCCGCCGGAGCGCTGCTCGTGGTCGTCGACGACGTCGTGACCAGCGGCGCGACGCTCAGCGAGGCGGCCGCCGCGCTGGGCGGGACCCGCCGGGACCACGACACGCCGGTGCTGGCCGCGGTGGTCGCCGCGACGCCGCGGCCCGGCGCGCGGGGACGTTCCCCGGGCGGTCCAGGGCAGGGTCCGTGCGGTGCTCCGCCGGGGCGTCTCGATCGACTGTCCGGTCCACGTGACAGCGACTAGCGTGCCATTGGTCACACCCGACGACCGGGAGGTCCTATGGAGATCGTGGTCCGTGGCCGCAACGTGGAGGTGCCGGAGCACTACCGGCAGCACGTCGAGGACAAGGTCGGCCAGCTCGAACGGTTCGACGGCAAGTTGTCCCGCATCGACGTCGAGTTGTTCCACGAGAAGAACCCCCGCCAGTCCGCCAACTGTCAGCGCGTGGAGATCACCCTCCGCGGCAAGGGACCCGTGGTCCGTGCCGAGGCCAGCGCGCCCGACTTCCACGCAGCGCTCGACCTGGCCTGCGCCAAGCTCGACAACCGGCTGCGGCGGGCCAACGACCGCCGCCGCGTGCACCACGGCCGGCGGACCCCGCCCACCGTGCGCGTGTCCGGCCACCCCGCCGCGCCGCTGGAGACCCCGGCGCTGGGCATCCCCGACGTCGAGCAGCAGTTCGACGGGGAACCCCTGGTCACCGACCTCGACGAGCACCTGCCCGGCCGTGTCGTGCGAGAGAAGCACCACCCGGCCGTGCCCATGACCGTCGACCAGGCCCTGCACGAGATGGAGCTCGTAGGGCACGACTTCTTCCTGTTCCAGTGCGCCGACACCGGCCAGCCGACCGTCGTCTACCGCCGGCACGCCTTCGACTACGGCCTCATCCGGCTGGTCGAGCCGCCTCTGGGGACCGTGTACGAGCAGAGCGAGGCACCGGCCGAGCCCGCCGTCGTCCCGCGCTGACCCGTACCGGGGGAGGGGCCGTGCCGCACCGGCACGGCCCCTGCGCCGTGTCCGCGCGGGTCCGGGTCCTCAGTCGGTGGCCAGCCGGCCGAACAGGACGGCGTCGCCGCGGGTGCCGTCCCGCCGGGGCAGCGCCGCGCGGACGACGCCCTCGCGGGTGAACCCGGCGCGCGCGGCCACCTCCTGCGAGGCGCCGTTGTCCACGTCGACCACCAGGTGCACCCGCGGCGCGCCGTGCGCGAACGCCCAGGCGGCGAGGCCGTCGGCGATCTCGGTGGCGTACCCGCGGCGCCGGGCCCACGGCGCCACCGAGTAGCCGATCTCGGGGCCGAGGTGCCGGCCGCCCAGGAGCAGTCCACCGGTGCCGACGAGTCCGTCGCCGGCGTCGGCCACCACCGACAGGCCCGTGCCCTCCGCGCGCTGCCGGACGACCGTGTCCACGAAGGCGCGGGCATCGGCGACCGTGTAGGGCACCGGGGCCCCGGTGATCCAGCGCTGCGCCTCGGGGTCCTGCGTCGCCCGGTGCACGGCGTCGACGTCGTCGTCGGTGAAGGGCCGCAGGACCAGGCGGGCGGTGCGCACCACCTCGGTGGTCAGGTCGGTGCCGGGGAGCTCCACGGATCCATCCTCAGGCGTTGCCGAGCACCCGGTCGACCGAGATCTCGACGACGACCCGTGCCGGGTTCTCCCGGGGTGTGCGGTAGCGCTGCGCGTAGCGCGCCTCGGCGTCGGCCACCGACGCGGCGTCGTCGCGGACCACCGCCGACCCCTCCAGGGTCAGCCAGCGGCGGCCGTCGACCTGGCAGACCGCGACGCGGGCCTGCCCCGCGCGGACGTGGCGGGCCTTGGCCGAGGTCCCCGAGGTGATGACGCGGGCGGTGCCCGTGCCCGGGTCGTAGGTGACGCCCACGGGCACCACGTGCGGCGAGCCGTCGGCGCGCAGGGTGGTCAGCGTGGCCAGGTGGCGCTCGGTGAGGAAGACGAGCAGTTCCGGCGCGAGGTCGTGCGGGTCGTGGGCCACGCCGACGAGGTTAGGTCGCTCCCGGGGCGGGCACCGGCGGCGCGTGGAGCTGGCGGGTGCGCGGGTGCTGGTCGCCGGTGCGACGGGCGTGCTGGGCGGGTCGCTGGCCCGGGCGCTGGCCGCGGCCGGCGCGCGGGTGGCGCTGTCGGGGCGCGACGCCGACCGGCTGCAGGCGCTGGCCGGCGAGCTCGGCGGCGTGCCGGCGACGGCCGCGGACGCCGTCGACGTCGACTCCGTCGGGGCCGCGGTCGACGCCGCGGCCGCGGCGCTGGGCGGGCTCGACGCCGTCGTCGTCGCGTGGGGCGTGGTGGCCTTCGGTCCGGCAGCCGACGCCGACGACGCGGTCACCGAGGAGCTGTTCGCCGTCAACACGCTCGCGCCGATGAGCCTGGTCCGCGCCGCGCTGCCGCACCTGGCCGACGGCGGCGCGGTCGTGCTGCTGTCGGCGGTCGTGGCCGACGCCCCGACGCTGGGCATGGCGGAGTACTCGGCGAGCAAGGCGGCGCTGTCGGCGTGGGCCGGGGTGCTGCGGCGCGAGCTGCGCGGCCGGTCGATCGGCGTGCTCGACGTCCGGCCGCCGCACGTGGACACCGGCCTGGTGGACCGGGCGCTGGCCGGGACGCCGCCGCGGCTGCCCGCCGGGCACGACCTCGGGGAGGTGGTGTCCGCGGTGCTCGACGGCATGCGGCAGGGCGCGCGCGAGGTCGTCGTCGACCCGCGGGAACGGCGGCTCGTCGTCCGGTGACCCCGCCCGGCTGCGGCCGGGCACGTGCGGCGTCCCCGGGGTGCTGGCACCGCCGCCTACGCTGGTGGCGTGGTGTTCTCCAGACTTCTGCGAGCCGGTGAGGGCAAGATCCTCCGACGACTGGACCGGATCGCCAACGCGATCGAGTCCCTCGAGGACGACGTCTCCCCGCTCACCGACGCCGAGCTCCGGGCGAAGACCGACGAGTTCAAGGAGCGGTACTCCGACGGCGAGACGCTCGACCAGCTGCTGCCGGAGGCCTTCGCCGTCGTCCGGGAGGCGGCCACGCGCACGCTCGGCCAGCGGCACTTCCGGGTGCAGCTCATGGGCGGCGCCGCGCTGCACCTGGGCAACATCGCCGAGATGCGCACCGGTGAGGGCAAGACCCTGACCGGCGTGCTGCCGGCCTACCTCAACGCCCTGACCGGCGACGGCGTGCACGTGATCACGGTCAACGACTACCTGGCCAAGCGCGACGCCGAGTGGATGGGCCGGGTGCACCGCTTCCTGGGCCTGTCGGTCGGCACGATCCTCTCCGGCGAGAAGCCGGCGCACCGCCGCGAGCAGTACGCCGCCGACATCACCTACGGCACGAACAACGAGTTCGGCTTCGACTACCTGCGCGACAACATGGCCTGGAGCAAGGCCGACCTCGTGCAGCGCGGCCACCACTTCGCGGTCGTCGACGAGGTCGACTCGATCCTCATCGACGAGGCCCGCACCCCGCTGATCATCAGCGGCCCGGCCGAGTCCGCCGGCAAGTGGTACGTGGAGTTCGCGCGGATCGTGCCGCTGATGAGGCGGGACGTGCACTACGAGGTGGAGGAGGCCAAGCGCACGGTCGCCGTCAGCGAGGAGGGCGTGGAGTTCGTCGAGGACCAGCTCGGCATCGACAACCTCTACGAGGCGGTCAACACCCCGCTGATCGGCTACCTGAACAACGCGCTGAAGGCCAAGGAGCTCTTCCACCGCGACCAGCAGTACATCGTCAGCAACGGCGAGGTGCTCATCGTCGACGAGTTCACCGGCCGCGTGCTGGCCGGCCGCCGCTACAACGAGGGCATGCACCAGGCCATCGAGGCCAAGGAGAAGGTGCAGATCAAGGACGAGAACCAGACCCTCGCCACGATCACGTTGCAGAACTACTTCCGGCTCTACGAGAAGCTCTCCGGGATGACCGGCACCGCCCAGACGGAGGCGGCCGAGCTTTCGCAGACCTACAAGCTGGGCGTCGTCCCGATCCCGACCAACCGGCCGATGGTCCGCGAGGACCGCTCCGACGTCATCTACAAGACGGAGAAGGCCAAGTTCGACGCGGTCATCGACGACATCTCCGAGCGGCACGAGGCCGGCCAGCCGATCCTCGTCGGCACCGCCAGCGTCGAGAAGTCCGAGGTCCTGTCCAAGCTGCTGCTCCGCCGCGGGATCCCGCACGAGGTCCTCAACGCGAAGAACCACGCGCGCGAGGCACACATCGTCGCCCAGGCCGGGCGGCTCGGCGCGGTCACCGTGGCCACCAACATGGCCGGCCGCGGCACCGACATCCAGCTCGGCGGCAACCCCGAGTTCATCGCCGACGAGGAGCTGCGCGCCCGCGGGCTGTCGCCGTCGGAGACGCCGGAGGAGTACGAGGCCGCCTGGGACGAGGCGCTCGCCGCCGCGAAGGAGCAGGTGAAGGCCGAGCACGAGGAGGTCGCCGAGGCCGGCGGGCTGTACGTGCTCGGCACCGAGCGGCACGAGAGCCGCCGCATCGACAACCAGCTGCGCGGCCGCTCGGGCCGACAGGGCGACCCGGGGGAGTCGCGGTTCTACCTCTCCCTCGGCGACGACCTGATGCGCCGGTTCAACGGCCCGATGCTCGAGTCGATGATGACCACGCTGCGGGTCCCCGACGACCAGCCGATCGAGTCGAAGATGGTCTCCCGGGCCATCCGCTCGGCGCAGACGCAGGTCGAGCAGCAGAACTTCGAGGTCCGCAAGGACGTCCTCAAGTACGACGAGGTCCTCAACCGGCAGCGCACCGTCATCTACGACGAGCGCCGCAAGGTCCTCGACGGCGAGGACCTGCACGAGCAGGTGCAGCACATGCTCGACGACGTCGTCGCCGCCTACGTCGACGGCGCGACCGAGACCGGCTACGCCGAGGACTGGGACCTCGAGGTGCTGTGGAACGGCCTCAAGGCGCTCTACCCGGTGGGCCTGGACCGCACGGAGCTGCTCGACCGGGTGGCCGACGGCGAGCAGGCCGCGCTGACCGCCGACGTGCTCAAGACCGAGCTGCTCGAGGACGCGCACCGCGCCTACGAGGCGCGTGAGACGGCGCTGGGCTCGGAGGTCATGCGCGAGCTCGAGCGGCGGGTGCTGCTCAGCGTGCTCGACCGCAAGTGGCGCGAGCACCTCTACGAGATGGACTACCTGCGGGCCGGCATCCACCTGCGCGCGATGGCCAACCGCGACCCGGTCGTGGAGTACCAGCGCGAGGGCTACGACATGTTCACCGCGATGCTCGACGGCATCAAGGAGGAGTCGGTCGGCTTCCTGTTCAACCTGGAGGTCAAGACCAAGGAGCAGCAGGAGGCCGAGGCCAAGGCCTCGCAGGCCGAGGCCGAGGCCAAGGCGCTGGCCGCCGCGCAGGAGGGCACCGCTCGGGTGCTCGCCCGGCAGAAGGCGCAGGAGGCCGCCGCCCGTCAGGCTGCCGCTGCCGCTGCCGCTGCCGCTGCCGCTGCCGCTGCCGCTGCCGCTGCCGCTCCGGCACCGGTCGCCCCGGCGCCGGCCGCCGAGGCTCCTCCTGCGCCCGCTCCTGCCGCCCCGGCTCCCGCCGCCGCCTCCGCTCCCGCCGTCCCCGCTCCCGTCTCCGGCGACGGCTCCGCGCCGGTGTCGATGGCCAAGCCGGCGGGCGGGCCGGGGGCCCGGCCCTCGACCGGCGCCCCGGCCGGGCGGCCGACCGCCCGCAAGACCGGCCCCCGGCACGCGGCGCCCGCCGCGCCCGCCGCGGAGCTTGAGACCCCGACCCCGTCGGGCACCGGGCCGCAGCTGGCGGTCAAGGGCCTCGACGAGCCGCACCGGCCCGCCGAGGAGCTGACCTACTCGGCGCCCTCGCTCGACGCCTCCCCGAAGGAGAGCGGCCCGGCCAAGGCGGCGAAGTCCGCGACGGTCACCGGCACCAAGGAGCCGGCGCGCAACGCCCCCTGCCCCTGCGGCTCGGGCAAGAAGTACAAGGTCTGCCACGGAGCGGCCTCGCGCTGACACCTCCGTCGCACCGCCCCGGCGCCCCGCCGACCCGTGTGGTCGGCGGGGCGCCGTGCCGTCGCGGCCACCCGGCAGGGGGCGGTGGTCCGTCAGCCGATGGAGAGCGCGGTGCATCGCCACCGCCCGTCGACGCCCTCGAGGCGGGCGGCCACCGCGTGCGCCCGGCCGCTCCGCCGCGCCACCGTGCCGACCTCGGCCACGCCGTCGACCGGCTCGCACACGTGCACGGGCCCGACGAGCAGCGGCCCGGTGCCGGCGGCACACCAGGCGGGCCGCCGTCCGGACACCAGCGCGGCGTAGACGCCCGGCGAGGTCAGCCGCTGCACCTGGGTCAGCGGCCGCTGTCCGGCCAGCGCCTCGAGTGCGGTGGTGAACAGCAGCCGGCCCGCGGCACGCGGGTCGGGCAGGTCGGCCCGCACCGACCACGCGGGGCCGAACAGGTCCTGCGACCGGCTGCGACGCCCTTCCGGTGCGGGGCGCGGACCGGGCCGGTGCGGTGGGCGGGGCGGCGGGGTGGTGGGGTCGACCAGGGCGACGGCGGGTCCGGTCAGGGGCGGGTGCAGCGCCGGGACGATGCTGAGCCGCAGCGTCCGGAGCGGAGCAGCGGGGGCCTCAGCGGGCACCGGAGTGGGCGCGGTGGGCTGGGGGGACGCGGTCACAGGAGCTCCCGGGGTCGGGTCGGTGGCGGGGACGACGCGGGCCGGGGGAGCGGCCGGGCGGAGTGGCTGGGCGGTGCGGCTGGGCGGTGTGGCTGGACGAGATGACGGCGCTGCCGGCTCTCAGGGCGGCGGGCGCAGCACCTGACCGGGCAGCAGCAGGTCGGGGTCGGGCCCGATGACGGTCGCGTTGGCCGACCACCAGCGGCCGACGGCGGCGGCGACCTGGGCGTCGGTCGGCTGGGCGCCGGTGCGGGTGTGCAGGTCGGCGGCGGCGATGGTCCAAAGGCACTCGCCGCGCAGGACGACGTGGTCGCCGGGCGCGGGAGCCGGCCAGTCGGGCAGTGCGGGTGCGGCGTCGGCGGGTGCCGCGTCAGCGGGTACGGCGTCGGCGGGTGCCGCGGCGGGCCAGTCCGGGACCTCCTTCGCCGCCTGCCCCGTCGTCTCCGCAGTGGCCGTGACGACGACGGCCGGGGGCGGCGCCGTGGTCGCGCAGCCGGCCAAGGCCGGTGCCGTGGCGAGGCCGATCCCGAGGGCCAGGGCAGCCGCCCGCCGCCCGGACGCGGGGACGATGCAGCGCAGCACGAGGCCGGCGGCGGCTCCGGCGAGCCCGGGTAGCGCCGACAGCGCGGTGAGCGCCAGGCCGAGCGCGCCCCAGGCCCAGACCGCCCACGCGAGGGCGGCGACCCCGGCGAGCAGCAGCGCCTCGGGTCCGGCCGTGTCGACGAGGGACTGTAGGTCCCCGCGGCCGTGCACCACCGCGGCGAGGTCCGGGGTGAGCGCGCGCAGGCCGACCGCGACCGCGGCCATGGCCGCAGTCGTGACGACGAGCCGACGTGCCGACACGAGCCCTCCTCTGAGTTGACGTCGACGTACTGAAGCAAGCAAACGCCATCAAACGCAAGTTTCCTTGTGCATCTAGGCTCTGCGGCATGCGCTGGCAACAGCTGTTCGCCGACCTGCAGGCGGAGTTCGAGGAGGCCGAGGCCGCCGAGGAGCGGGCTCAGCTCCCGGCCCGGTCACGGGCGGAGTTGGGTGCCCTCCGGCTGGCCGACCGGCTCGGCGGCGCGGTCGGCGGACGGGTGTCGCTGCGCTGCCGCGGCGCCGGCGAGGTGGCCGGCGTGCTCACCGACACCGGCCCGGACTGGGCGCTGCTCGACGACGGATCGGGACGCGAGGCGCTGGTCGCGCTGCCGTCCGTCGTCGCCGTGTCGGGGCTGGTGCGGACGACCGTGCCGGCCGGGCCCGCCTCCGCGGTACGGGCCGCGCTGGACCTGCGCCGGGCGCTGCGCGGGCTCGCGCGCGACCGCAGCGCGGTGACCGTCGTCCTCGACGACGGCGGGGTGCTGACCGGGACGGTCGATCGGGTCGGCGCCGACTTCGTGGAGCTCGCCGAGCACGCGGCCGACGACTTCCGCCGCGCGGGCTCCGTGCGCGGCGTGCGGGCGGTGGGGCTGTCGGCGGTCGCGGTGGTGCGGACGCTGGCGCCCGGCGCCGCCTGAGGTCAGCGGCTGCCGCGCCGCCCGCGCGCGGCGGGCTCGGCAGGTGCCTCCTCGTCGGTGGCGGGTCCGGCAGGGACCTCCGCCGGCTCCTCGGGTGGGGGCACCGCGCCGGCGCGGGCCTCGGCGTACTTCTGCTGGATGAAGCGCTCGAGCTCGTCGACCTCGACCCGCCACTGCCCGCGGCCGCCGATCTGGATGGCGATCAGCTCCCGCCGCCGGACCAGCGCGTAGGCCTGCGACCACGAGACGTTGAGGATCTCGGCGACGTCGTCGAGGGTCAGGAAACGTGGCGTGGGCATGGGCTCTCCGTCCGGTCCCCGCCAGTCTGTCAGGACGCACTCACCCGCACGCCTCCCGTCCACACCCGAACGTGTGGACAACCGGTGCACGCATCCGCGTCCGTACCGCATCATCTGCGTCCGACCGTGCCTCGCTGCGCCGGTCGGATCGGACGTCCGCCGGATCGGCGGGCCGCCGGGCGAGCCCGGCCGGCGGAGAGAGGGGCGCTGCGGTGAGCGGTGCGACGCGCACGGTGCCGGCGGCGCCGGCCGGGGAGACGCCGGCCGGCCCGGTCCCGCGCCGGGTACGCCCACCGCGGTGGCTGGACCTGCGCCTGGTGCTCGGCGTCCTCCTCGTCCTGGGCTCGGTCCTGCTGGGCGCCCGCGTGCTGGCCACCGCCGACGCCACGGTGCCGGTCTGGTCGGTGACCGCCGACCTCGCCGCCGGCACGGTGCTCGGCCCCGAGGACCTTGCCGCCGTGGACGTGCGGCTCGGCGACGCCGCGGGCGCGTACCTCTCCACCGGCACCGACCCGGCGGGCCGCACGCTCGCCCGGGCGGTGCGGGCCGGTGAGCTCCTGCCGCGCACCGTCCTCGAGGAGCCGGAGGACCTGGTGCAGGTGGCCCTGCCGGTGCAGGCCGGCCACGTGCCGCCCGGCCTGGCCCGAGGTGCGGTCGTGGACGTCTACGGCGTCACCGACCCTGCGGGCACCACGACCGGGGAGGGGGTCGTGCTCGTCGTCGGTGCTGCGCCGGTGCAGGCGGTCAGTGGCCGGGCCGAAGGCGTGCTGTCGACGACGGCCACGTCCGTGCAGGTGGTGGTCGCCGTGCCCGCCGCCGACGCGCCGGACGTGCTGGCCGCGATCGGTGGCCGTCCGCTCGTGGTGGTGGTGCACGGGTCGGTCGAGCGCGCCGCGGCGACGTCGGCCCCACGGCCCGGGGCCGCGTCCTCGTCACCGGCCTCCTCCACCGCCTCCTCGTCGCCGGCTCGGAGCACCGCGCCGCCGCCCGTCGAGCCCGGTCCGCCCGCGGTCCCGCCGGTGGCGGTCGACCCCGCCGCCCCGCCGGGCGCCCCCGCGGTCCCACCCGCCGACCCGGCGGCGGGCGTGCCCGCCGCCCCCGTCGCCTAATGGCGCTGCAGGTCGTCACCGCCGTCACCGGAGCAGCCTGGGAGGCGGCGCTGGTCGGCGCGCTCGACCGCGCCGACCACGGCGTCACCGTCGTGCGGCGGTGCGTGGACGCCTCGGACCTGCTCGCCACCGCGGCCACCGGGACCGCCCAGGCCGCGCTGCTGTCCGCCGACCTGCACCGGCTCGACGGCGACGCCGTCGCCCGGCTCACCGCCGCCGGCGTGGCGGTCGTCGGGCTGGCCGACCCCGCGGACGAGCGCGCCGGCGACCGGCTGCGCGCCCTCGGCGTGCTCACGGTCCTGCCGGCCGACGCCGCCGCCGAGGACGTCGTCCGCGCGCTGCGCGACGCTGTCGACGGCGTCCCGGGAGCCGGGCACGACGTCGCCGACCCGCGGGCGGCGCTCCCCGTCCCGCCCCGGTCGGGGGACGAGGCGGAGGAGCGGCGCTCCCCGCGCGGCCGGGTGGTGGCGGTGTGGGGCCCGACCGGCGCCCCGGGCCGGACCACCGTCGCGGTCGGCCTGGCCGACGAGGCCGCCCGCATGGGCGTGCCGACGCTGCTCGTCGACGCGGACGTGTACGGCGGCGTCGTGGCGCAGGTGCTCGGGCTGCTCGACGAGTCCCCGGGACTGGCCGGCGCGGCGCGGCAGGCGGCCGCGGGGACGCTCGACGAGGCCGCACTGACCCGGCTGGCGTGGTCGGTCCGCCCGCACCTGGCCGTTCTGACCGGGCTGGCGCGCGCCGACCGCTGGCCCGAGCTGCGGCCCGGCGCGGTCGCCGCGGTGCTCACCGAGGCCCGGCGGACCGCCGACCTCGTCGTCGTCGACTGCGCCTTCAACCTCGAGGAGGACGAGGAGCTGTCCTTCGACACGGCCGCGCCCCGGCGCAACGGCGCCACGGTGACCGTCCTCGAGCAGGCCGACGACGTCCTGTGCGTCAGCGGCGCCGACCCGGTGGCGCTGCAGCGCACCATCCGCGCCCTCGGCCAGCTGCGCGACCTGCTGCCGGAGGTGGAGCCGTCCGTCGTGGTCAACCAGGTGCGCCGCGGGCCGGTGCCCGGGGACCCGCGCGAGGAGATCGCCGGCGCGCTCGAGCGGTTCGCCGGACGTGCGGTCCGGACCTTCCTGCCCGCCGACCGCCGCGCCACCGACGCCGCGCTCGCCTCCGGTCGGACGCTGGCGGAGGTGGCCCCCGGGTCCCCGCTGCGCGCCGCCCTGCGGTCGCTGGCCGCGGGACTGGCACGGGTGCCCGAGCCGGCCGCCCGACGGCGGGGCCGCGCGCGCCGCAGGGCCGGATGAGGCCGGCACCGGGGGTGGTCGGTCCCCACCTCGGCGGGTGCACCCGCTGCGGTCCGCCACGTACGGTGGGCCACTGATCCTGAGGAGGACGATGGCCGAGCGGCTGAGCACCCTGGACGCGTCGTTCCTCTACCTCGAGGACGCCGGGGCGCCGATGCACCTCTCCGGTGTGCTGGTCCTCGAGCCTGTCGAGGGCGGACTCGACGCCCTGGCCGCGCTGGTGGAGGCCCGGTTGCCGCTGGTGCCGCGCTACCGGCAGCGGATCGTGCCGGTGCCCGGGCACCTGGCCAACCCGGTGTGGGCCGACGACCCCGACTTCGACGTCGCCTACCACGTCCGGCGCTCGGCGGTCCCGCGCCCGGGCACCGAGACGCAGCTGCTCGACCTGGTCTCCCGGGTGACCTCGCGCCCCCTGGACCGGAGCCGGCCGCTGTGGGAGGTCTACCTGGTCGAGGGGCTGGCGGGTGGCCGGGTCGCGGTGGTCACCAAGACCCACCCGGCGCTGGTCGACGGGCTGGGCACCGTCGACATCGCGCAGGTCCTGCTGGAGTCGTCGCCGGATGCGGCGGTGCCGCCGGCCGACCCGTGGGCGCCGCACCGCGTACCGGGCCGGGCCGAGTTGATCGCCGACGCGCTGGTCGACTACGTGCAGCGGCCGACGGCGGTGCTGGAGACGGCGCGAGCGGCGGTCGGGGACCTGCGCTCCACCGTGTCGCGGGTGCGGGGCGTGGCCGGGGGACTGGTACGCGCGGCCGGCTCGGCGGTCCTCCCGGCACCGCACGGCCCGCTCAACCGCACGGTCGGCACCCAGCGGCGGGTCGCCGTCGCCCGGGCCGACCTCGAGGACCTCAAGGCCATCCGCAAGGCGCACGGCGGCACGATCAACGACGTCCTGCTCACCGTGCTGACCGGCGCGCTGCGCGACTGGTTGCTGTCCCGCGGCGAGCCGGTCCTCGGCTCGACCGCGGTCCGGGCGCTGGTCCCGGTGTCGGTGCAGGGGGAGGAGCAGGAGGCGCCGGGCAGCAGCGTCGCCGCCTACCTGGTCGACCTGCCCGTCGGGGAGCCCAACCCGTGGGTGCGGTTGGCGCGGCTCAGCTACGCCATGCGCGGGGTGACCGGCTCGGGCCGCTCCGTGCGCGCGGACACGCTCATCGCGCTGACCGGCTTCGCCCCGCCGACGCTGCACGCGCTCGGCGCCCGCGCGGCCCGTGGCCTGTCGCGGCGGCTGTTCAACCTGGTCGTCACCAACGTGCCGGGCCCGCAGGTGCCGCTCTACGCCGCCGGGAGCCGGATGCTCGAGGTGTTCCCGGTCGTGCCGCTGGTCGGTGGACAGGGGCTGGCTGTCGGGATGACCAGCTACGACGGCCGCGTCTACGTCGGGCTCAACGCCGACCGGGACGGCGTCGGCGACGTGGACGTCCTCGCGGACATGGTCGAGCAGGAGGTCGGGGCGCTCGTCGAGTCGGTGCGCTGACCCGGCGGCGGCCCTCCGGCCGGTCGCGCGGGATACGGTCGCCCTTCCCGACAGGAGAGGAGCGGCCGGGTGCGGATCTACCTGCCGGCGACGACGAGCGTGCTGCGCACGCTGGTGGACGAGGGCCGGCTCCACGGGCCGCACACCGGCTTCGCCGTCACCTCGCAACTGCGCGAGCACTACGCGGTCAGCGACGCGGCGGCCGACCTCGAGGAGCTGGAGTACGCGGCGCTGCTCACGGCCGCCCGCGCCAGCCTGCGCCTCGTCGACGTCGACCCCACCGCCGCCCGCCGCCGGGTCGTTCTCGCCGCCGACGTGCCGGACGCGGCGGTCACCCCGGTCGACGACCCCGACACCGACCCCGGTGCGGTGCGGGTGACCGTCGACGTCCCGCTCGCCGACGTGGCCAGCGCGCACGTCGACGGCGCCGAGGCCGAGGACGACGTCCGGGCCGCCGTGGCCGTGGTGCTCGAGGCCGACCTCGGCAGCGACGAGGCGCAGTTCGTCGTCGACCAGGCCGAGGGGCACGAGCTGGCCTGGTACGCGACGCAGGAGATCGGCCCGGCGCTCGACCTGCTCTGACCGGACGGTCACGACGCCGCCTGCCGGGCGCGGGCGACCTGGACTCGCTGCGGGACCCCCGCGGTGACCAGCCAGCCCGAGCCCGGCCGGACCGGCACCGGCGTCCGGGGCAGCCGGATGCCGAGCAGGTCGGCGTCCCCGGGACCCGGGCAGAGCAGCACGCCGCTGCGGCTGCGGCGCAGCTCGGCGACCGGGCCCCGGAAGGCGGCACCCAGCTCACCCGCCGTCCCGGCGGCGAGGACGAGGACGCCCCCGTCCACCCCGCCACGGTCGCCGGCCGCCAGGGCCGTGCCCACGGGGGAGTCGGCGAGCGGGTCCGCGCCGTCGAGGAGGACCACGCCGGGCCGCCCGCCCAGGTCCTCGCACCACGCCCGCCAGCCGCGGACGTCGTCGGCGGCCGTCGTCGGGAGCTCGCCTCCGCGGGCGCGGCCGCTGCGGGTCACGCGCAGCACGGGGACCCCGGCCCCGGTGAGGATGGCCCCGAGGGTCGCCAGCGTGGTGGTGCGGCCGCTGCGGGACGGGCCGACGACGAGCAGCCCGCCGGCACGGGCGAGGTCGACGAGGAGCACGTCGCCCTCGTCGCCGCCAGGACCGAGCGGCACCCCGCGCAGCAGGTCGGCGACGCCGGTCCCGGGCGGGAGCGTGTCCGGCACCGGATCCGCGGGCAGCTCGGGGATGGTGAGCGCCCGGCTGCCCGGGGCGGCTGCGGGCGCCGTCCGCCGCAGCGGCCGGGGCAGCGCGACCTGGCACTCCCGTGCCTCCTCACCCAGCAGCGCCCGGCCCGGCGGGCGGGAGCCGGGGATCGCGCGCACCGGGACGCCGGCCACCGCGTAGTCGGCGCGGTCGGGCAGGGGGAGGACCAGGCGGGTGCCCGCCGCCGCGGCCAGCCGCCCGCCGGGGACCGCCCGGTCGGCGGTCATCACGCAGGTCAGGCCCGCGGCACCGCCGTCGCGGACCAGCCGCAGGAAGTCGGCGGACCCCGACCCCGGCACCGCCTCGTCGAGTTGGGCCAGCAGCCCGTCCACGCCGTCGACGAGGAGCAGCACCGCCGGTGCGTCCGCGTCGGGTCCGGCCCGCCGCCCGGCCACCTTGTCGGCCAGCCGGGAGACCAGCCGGACGGTGCGCAGGGCGTCCGCCGCACCGACGACCGTGCCGGCGTGCGCCAGTCCGCCTGCCTCCGCGGCGAGGGCGCCCCCGCCGTGGTCGAGGACGTGCACGTGCAGCCGCCCCGACGGCAGTCGCTCGACCGCCTCGGCCAGCACCGTCCGCAGCAGGGTGGTGCGCCCGCTGCGCGGTCCGCCGACGGCCAGCCATCCTCCGCCGCGGGCGAGGTCGAGGACCAGCGGCTCGCGCGACTGCCGGTCGGGACGGTCGACCAGTCCGAGCGGCAGCCGGGTCGTCAGCCACTCGCCCTCGGCGGGAACGGCAGCAGCGTCGAGCCGGTCGGGCAGCGGCGGCTGCCACGGCCGGTGCGGCCGGTCCAGGCCCGCAGCCCCGGCGCGTGCGGTGGTCGCCGCGGTGATCCGGGCCAGGTCGGTCGGTCCGGCGGTGGCTCCGGTCGGCGCCCGAGCCGGTGTCCCCGGCCACGACCAGCGGGTCACGGCCGGGCCCGCGGAGGACGTGTCCGCGCCGAGCGCCACCCGCGCCGCCTGGAAGGACACCGGCCGCCCGCCGCCGATCCGGACGTACCCGCGTCCCGGACGGTCCGCCGGCACGGTCGCGGCGACCGCGCTGCCGAGCACGTCACGCGAGTCGGACTCGTCGGTGGTGCGCAGGCACAGCCGCAGCGAGCAGTTGGCCCGGATCTCGGGGGACACGACGCCGCCCGGGCGCTGCGTGGCGAGCACGAGGTGCACGCCGAGGGAGCGGCCGCGCTGGGCGATGCCCACCAGCCCGCTGACGAACTCCGGCAGCTCCTCGGCGAGCCCGGCGAACTCGTCGACGACGATCACCAGCCGCGCGAGCCCGACCTCCGCCGGCAGAGCCGCGAGGTCCGGGACGCCGGCCGCCGCCAGCAGCGCCTCGCGGCGGGACAGCTCCGCGGTCAGCGACCGCAGCGCCCGGGCGGTGGCCGGGGCGTCCAGGTCGGTCACCAGCCCCACGGTGTGCGGCAGCGCGACCGCCTCGGCGAAGGCGGCTCCGCCCTTGTAGTCGACCAGCAGGAAGGAGCAGCGGTCCGGTGGGTGCGCCAGCGCCAGCCCGGCCACCAGCGTCTGCAGCAGCTCCGACTTCCCCGACCCGGTCGTGCCGGCCACCAGCGCGTGCGGCCCGTCGCGCACCAGGTCGACCTCGGCGACGCCGTCCGCGGTGACCCCCAGCGGGGCGCTCAGCGACGACCGCGTGCCGGACCAGGCGACCGGGACGTCCGCCGTACCGCCCCTGACGAGGTCGAGCAGCCGCACGGTGCGCGGCAGCCCCGCGGCCCGCCGGGCGGGCGCCAGCGGAGCCAGGTCGCGGGCCAGACGGGCGGCGACCGCCGGCGGCAGCCGGTCGACGACGACCTCGCCGGGCGCCGCGTCGTCCCCGAGGGCGAGCAGCCCGGTGTCCCCGGTCTCGCCACCCGCCTCGAGGACCGCGTGGACGCAGCCACCGAGGTCCTCGCCGCGGCGGGCGAGCGCCAGCAGGACCACACCCCGCTCCCGGCACGCGCGCAGCTGATCCCCGAGCGCCGCATCGACCGGCCGGTCGACGACGAGGACGAGCACCCCCGCCGCCGGGCCGGACGGCGCGCGCCCCTCGGCCACCCCGGCCAGCCAGGTCGCCAGTGCCCCGTCCGCCGCAGCGGCCGCCGGTCCCCGCGCCGGCCGCACGGAGACGGCGCCGGCCGGCAGGTGCGGCAGCCACCGCGCCCAGGCCCAGTCCACGCGGCGCCCGGCCGTGGTGAGGACGGCGACGTCCACCTCGCCGGGCGCGGCCAGGGTCACCAGCTGCGCGAGCACCGCCCTCGCCACTCCCAGCGCCGGCTCCCGAGGACCGGTCACACCCAGACCCCCGGTGCGGCGCAGGTCCACGGTCACCGGCAGGTCCGCCGCCGGCTCGAGAACCCGCCGGCCATCCTCGATCCGCACCACCCGGGTGGTCCCCGCGCCGGTGCCGATCCGCACGGTCGCGACGGTCGGGTCCCCGGCGCGGCGGGACCACAGCAGCGTCGTGCCCCGGCGCGCCGCGGCGGCCAGCGCCGCGAGGTCGGGGGCCTCCGCACGCGCAGCCCGCACGTCGGACCGCACGGCGTCGGCCAGCCGGGCGCCGGCCGCCCGCAGCTCCTGGGCGTGGGCCGCGGCCGCCCGCCGCCCGGTTCGGGACCCGCTCCACCGGTCCGAGGCCCACGAACCCACCGCCACCAGCGGGCCCAGCAGCGCGAAGAACAGGAAGGTGGGCGTGGACAGCAGCACCGCGAGCGCGACACCGGCGACGGCGGGCAGCACCACGGCCACCCAGCCCAGCCGGCGCCGGGGAGGCGCCGCGGGCGGGACGGGCAGCGGCACCTCCACCTCCGGGCGGTGCGCGGAGGGAGCGGTACCGGGGCGGACCAGCCGGCGGCCGCCGGGAGCGGGACGCGACCCGGCCCGGCCGTCCCGCGGACCGGTGACGGTCACCGAGCTCGCGCCCAGCCGCAGCACCGCACCGGTCCGCCACTCCTGCGCGGTACCGCCCAGGTCGGCGTCGTCGAGCCGGCTGCCGTTGGTGGATCCGAGGTCGGACACGGTGATCCCGCCGGCACCGACCTCGAGCGCGACGTGCCGCCGGGAGACAGCGGGGTCGGGGAGGGGCAGCGTGGCTCCGGCGCCCCGGCCGAGGACGTGCCGGCCGGTGACCAGCGGCACGGTGCTGCCCGCTGCCGGGCCGCCCACGACGTGCAGCTCCAGCGGGCTGGCGGCCGGCGCCCCGGAGCGCGGAACCGGGCGGCCCAGGCCGAGCACCGCGCCGTGCAGGAGCCGGTCGTCGGTCAGCAGCAGGTCCCCGGGGAGCCGTGTGGTGCCGGACCACAGCCCGGCCGGCGCGGTGCCGAGGGCAGCGGCCAGCTCGCTCAGGACCACGTCGAGCGGGGCGTCGTCGGCAGCACGGATCTCGACGTCGACGGCACCCTCGGCGCCGACCACGGTCCAGCAGCGGGTCCCGGCACCTGCGGGGAGAGGGGCGGACACGGGCGCGACGCTCCCGCTGCCGGCCCCCGGTCCGGCGGCCGCGGCGCCCGGCTGTGGACGGGAGGCGGCGCTGTGGACGGCGCAGCGCTCCCGGCGGAGGTCCGGCCTAGCGTCCGCGACCACCCCGGGAGGTGCCCGGGACGGACAGGAGGAGCCATGAAGGTCGACATCGCCACCCTGCAGTCGATGGCCGGGCGCTGCCAGAGCGAGGCGGCCGAGACCGCCTCCCGGCACGCGACGCTGTCGAGCACCGTCACGGGCTCGGTGCTCGACGGCTGGACCGACAGCCAGGCCGCGGTGCAGTTCAGCGCGCTCTACGAGCAGTGGCGGGTCTCGGCGCAGGGTGTGAGCGACGCGCTGACCGGGATGGGCGCACTGCTGTCGGCGGTCGCGGCCTCCTACCAGCAGCACGAGGCCGAGATGGCCGCGCGCATCGGTGCGCTCGTCTGACCGGGGCTCAGCCGGGCGGGGCCGTGGCCAGTGCGGCGGCCCGCCCCGGTTGCAGCCGCCTGCGTGCCGCGGCCAGGACCTCGGGCGCACGCTCCCAGGGGAGGATCGACAGGATCGCCACGCAGTGCGGCAGGAAGATGATCCGCAGGCCGCCGAACACCATCAGGTGGAAGCCGAGCAGGAAGACCACGAGCGCCACACGGGCCCGGTCGGAGCGGACGAGCAGCATCAGCGGGGCGGCGAACTCCAGCACGAGCATCGCCCACTGCACCGCCACGAGCAGGCCGGGCACGTCGAGCGTCCACTCCGACAGGCCGGTGCCGCGGCGGATCACCGCCCGGGTGATGGTCGAGCCGGTCGCCCAGTCCCACCCGCCGAAGCGCATCTTGGCCCAGGCGGCGAGGAAGTAGGTGAGCATCACGGTCACCATCACCGCCGCCATCGCCCAGCCGGCCGCCTCGGACCGGCGACGGTCGCGCCAGTGCACCCGGCCGATCGTGGGGAGGACCGCGAGGGCGACGAGGTAGGCGATGCGGTCGTGGTCGACCTTGCCGTAGCTCATCGCGATGACCATCCACTCGAGGTACAGCACGAAGACCGCGGTCCCGAGCAGCCGGGGCGCGCGACCGGTGGCCGCGGCCAGGGCGGTGAGCACCAAGGCCCACTGCACGACGTGGACGACGGTCGACGTCGGCGTGGGCAGGTGCAGCACCCGGGCGATCTCGAGCGGCTGGTACCAGACGGTCGGCACCTCGGCGTGGGCGCGCACCCACGCGGTGGTGAGGAAGACGTCGACCGGGACGAACAGGTAGGCGATGGTGCGGAAGACCGCGATCCGGGCGAGCGGGACCGGTCGGGTCCAGAAGCCGCGCAGGCCACGGAGGACGGAGCCGGGGGAGGGGGCGGTGGAGCCGACGGCGGGGGTGCTCACGAGCCGGCCTCCAGGTCCTGGCCGACGAGCACCCGGTCGGTCCACTCACCGGTCGGCAGGCCGTCGTCGAGCTCGAAGTGCCGCTGCACCACCTGCACCTCCACGAGGGAGGGCGCGTCCGGGTGGCGCCGCGCGTGGGTCTCGGCGAGCGTCACCAGCAGCGCGGGGTCGTCGACCATCCGGGGGAGCTGTCCCTCGAACTCGGCGCGGCGCAGCCCCACCTCGCCGCCGGAGAGCCGCACCTCCTCACCGGCGCCGGTGAGGCCGACGACGCGGGTGGAGACGACCGGTGCATTCGCGTCGGCGCGGGTCGAGTACATCTTGAACGGGCCGAACGGGAACGAGGCGTCGGTGCCCCACAGCGTCCCGGCGAGGACCAGCGCGAGGGTGACGAGCGTGGCGGCGAACCGGACGCGGCGCCCGCCGGGGGAGAGCACGACGACGTCCGCCTCGGCGGGGTCGCCGGCGCGGGACGGCTGGATCACGCGGGCATCGTAGGATCGGCGGCCGTCCAGATGGGTCACCGACGCCGCGTGGTGGGCAACTGGCCTGCCCGGCCCGGGACGGCCCTGTCCGCGTGCCGCGTCGCCCGTCCACCGCACGACGACGTCGGGAGAGCAACCGTGCAGTTCGGTCGGTACTACGAGGAGTTCGAGGTCGGTGCGGTCTACAAGCACTGGCCGGGGAAGACCGTCACCGAGTACGACGACCACCTGTTCTGCCTCATCACGATGAACCACCACCCGCTGCACCTGGACACGCACTACGCGGCGGAGACCACGGACTTCGGGAAGAACGTCGTCGTCGGCAACTACGTCTACTCGCTGCTGCTCGGCATGAGCGTGCCCGACGTGTCGGGCAAGGCCATCGCCAACCTGGAGATCGAGTCGCTGCGGCACGTGGCGCCGACGTTCCACGGCGACACCGTCTACGGCGAGACCACCGTGCTGGACAAGACGGAGTCGAGGTCGAAGGACGACCGCGGCATCGTCCACGTCGAGACGATCGGCTACAAGCAGGACGGCACGGTCGTGTGCGTCTTCCGGCGCAAGGTCATGGTGCCCAAGCGTTCCTACGGCGAGGCCCGCGGCGGGGAGCAGCCGGGCCGCCCGGAGCCGAAACCGCGCTCCTGAGGACGAGGGGCGCGCTGCCGGCGCAGGTCAGGACGGCAGCGCGCCCCAGCCGCGCAGCGTCGCTACCAGCCCCGGCGTGCACGGCAGCCGGTCGAGGTCGGCGGCGTCGGCGAAGGTGACCGCGTCGGCGTCGTCGCCGGACAACGGCACGGCGGACGGGTCGGCGAGCGTGCAGACGAAGTCGGCGACCTCGTAGACGACGCCGTTGCCGGGGATCGTCACCCGCCCGACCTGGGCGCCGACCCGGACCTCCAGCCCCGTCTCCTCCCGGACCTCCCGGACCACCGCCGCGGACAGCGTCTCGCCCGGCTCCACCCGCCCACCCGGCACCGACCACAGCCCCCGCCCGGGGGCGTTGCGACGCCGGACGAGCAGCAGCCGCCCCTTCGCGTCGAGGACCACGGCACCCACGCAGGCCTGCACCGGCAACGGTCCGCCGGGGGAGGAGGGCGCCACGGCCGCAGGGTACGGTGACGCGACCCGGCACCGTCCGACTGCGCTTGACGTCGGCCCCGCGTGACAGGACGGTGTCATCCGATGAGCGCCTCCCCGGTCTGTCCCCGCTGCGGCGAAGCACTGGTGGTGCGCCCCGGGGACTCGGCGGTGGCCTGGTGCCACCTGCACGGCGCGGTCACCCCGCTGCACCACACCGCGCTCATCGCCCACGACGCCATCGCGGCGGTCACCGCCGACGCCCGGGTGCCCGCCTGGGTGCCCGACCCCGTGCCGTCGGGCTGGACGGTGACCGGCCTGGCCTGGGGTGGGGAGCCCGGCGCGCGGGCGATCGTCGTCGGCTGCGCCGGCCCGGCGCCGCTGGGCGGGGCGGCGGAGCTGGTGCTGGTCGCCGAGGAGCCCGGGATGGGCGTGGGCTGCGGCTACGCGGGACTGCCCGGACTCGACCCCGGCGACGTCATCACCGGCCCCTCGTCGGCGGCGGTCGAGGCGGCCGGCCAGCGCGCACCCCTGTGGGCGGTGCCCACGTCCGACGACCGGGCGGCCTTCGTCGGCGAGGCCTACGGCGTGTGGCTGTGGCTGGTCATGTGGCCGATGTCTGCGGGCTGGCTGCTGGCCGAGGAGCTGCGCCTGCTCGACCTGCGTGACCGCCTCTATCCCGACCTCCCGCTCGGCCCGCCCAGCGAGCACCTGCTGCCGGGGGAGTGAACGGCCCGGTTCTCCCCGGCGTGTCCGGCGGGTGGGCCCTGGTGCCTGTGTTACCCATGTGACGGCCTCCGGGCCGACCCGCGTGGGCGCCGTGCCCGCCGGTCCGAACTGATCCCCGGAGGTGGCGGTGAACCTGAAGAAGGTCCTCGTCTGGCTGGCCGTCGCCTTCGTCGTCTTCTACGTGATCCAGCAGCCGGAGTCCTCGGCGCAGATGGTGAAGAGCGCCGGTGAGGCACTCGGCGACGCTGCCTCCTCCATCGCCGCGTTCGTCACCTCGCTCGTCTAGGCGGCCGTGACCGGCCCGGGCGGCGGCCGCCCGCCGCGGTGGGCCAAGGACGCCGCCAAGTACCTGCTCCCCGGCGAGCAGGCCGTCGTGGCCACCCGCCGGCACTGGGCGGTGCTGCTGTGGCCGGGCGCGAATGCCCTGGCCGTCCTGCTGGTCGGCCTGTGGGTGCTCACCCTCGACCCGGACAACCGGTTCAGCTCCGGCGTCGGCCTGCTCGTCGTCGTCGGCGCCCTCGGCTGGTTCGCGCTGCGGGCCGGCGAGTGGTGGATGCGGCACTTCATCGTCACGCGCCGCCGCGTGCTGCTGACCTCCGGGATCGTCGCGCGCACCGTCACCCTGCTGCCGCTGCGAAGGATCACCGACCTGACCTGGAAGGAGACCGTGCTCGGCCAGGTCCTCGGCTACGGCACCTTCCGCTTCGAGTCGGCCGGCTCGCAGCAGGCGCTGTCCCAGATCACCTTCCTGCCGCGCGCGGACCTGCTCTACCGCGAGGTGAGCGAGCTCCTCTTCGGCAGCGACTGGGGAGGAGCCGCGGGCGGCGACGACGAGGGCAACCCGGAGAACGGACACCCCGCCCCCACCGGGCAGCGGCGCGACACCCAGCCGATCCCGCGCCTGCCCGGGGCACCCGGCGCGGCCTGAGCGCGGGCCGGGGGGCTGGGGGAGGCTGGAGGCCGATGCGCATCGACCTGCACACCCACTCGTCGGTCTCCGACGGCACCGACAGCCCGGCCACCCTGGTGGCCGCCGCCCGCGCCGCCGGCCTCGACGTCGTCGCCCTCACCGACCACGACACCACCGACGGGTGGGCGAGCGCCGCCGCGGCCCGGCCGGAGGGGCTGACCGTCGTCCCCGGCATGGAGCTGTCGGCCCGCTGGTTCCCCGCCGAGGGCCGGCCGGTCAGCGTGCACCTGCTGGCCTACCTCTTCGACCCCGACCACCCCGAGCTCGCCGAGGAGCGCCGGCGGCTGCGGGAGGAGCGGCTGGACCGGGGGCAGCGGATCGTCGCCGCGCTCGCCGCGGCCGGCTACCCGGTCGAGTGGGAGCGGATCCTGGACGCCAGCGGCGGCGCGGTGGTGGGGCGCCCGCACGTGGCCCGCGCCCTGGTCGAGGCCGGCGTCGTCGACTCGGTGGACCAGGCCTTCGCCACCCTGCTGCACCAGGGCAGCCCCTTCCACGTGACCAAGGCCGACACCGACGTCCTCGAGGGGATCCGCATGGTCCGCGCCGCCGGCGGCGTGCCGGTGTTCGCGCACGGACTGGCCACCCGGCGCGGCCGGGTGGTCGACGACGTCGCGATCGCGGCGATGGCCGGCGCCGGGCTGGTCGGGCTGGAGGTCGACCACCCCGACCACAGCCCGGCCGAGCGCGCGCACCTGCGCGGCCTGGCCGGCGACCTCGGCCTGCTGGTGACCGGGTCCAGCGACTACCACGGCGCCAACAAGGCGACGCCGATCGGCGCGTGCACCACCGACCCCGCCCAGTACGAGGCGCTGGTGGCCGCGTCCACGGGCAGCGTGCCACTGGCCGGCCGAGGCGGCGCTGCCGGTTAGCGTGACCGGATGAGGCAGTCCGACGGCGCGCAGCTGGAGATGCCCGGCATGCCGCGCCGGCTCTTCCCCGCGACGCCGAGCAAGCTGGCCACCTTCGCCGACTGCCCGCGCCGCTACCGGTACGCCTACGTCGACCGGCCGGCGCCAGCCAAGGGCCCGCCGTGGGCGCACAACTCGGTCGGGTCGGCGGTGCACGCCGCGCTGCGCTCCTGGTGGGACCAGCCGCGGGCCCGCCGCACGGCGGGAGCCGCCCGGCAGCTGCTCTACGGCGTCTGGAGTGCCAACGGCTTCCGTGACGACGAGCAGGCCGCCCGGTGGCGCGCCACGGCGGCCGGCTGGATCACCGGCTACGTCGAGTCGCTGGACCCCGCCGAGGAGCCGGTCGGGCTGGAGCGGCAGGTCTCGTGCACCACCGAGCGGCTCGTGCTGACCGGCCGGGTCGACCGCATCGACCAGCGCGGCGACGAGCTGGTCGTCGTCGACTACAAGACCGGCCGGGTGCCCAGCACCGACGACGAGGCCCGCGGGTCGGCGGCGCTGGCCGCCTACGTGCTCGGCGTGCGGCGCACGCTGCGCCGGCCGTGCAGCCGGGTCGAGCTGCACCACCTGCCCAGCGGCACGGTGGCCTCCTTCGAGCACACCGAGCGGTCGCTGGCCAACCACGTGCGCCGCGCCGAGGACGTGGCCGCCGACATCGCCGTCGCCACCCGGGCGCTCGAGGACGGCGTGCCACCGGACGAGGCGTTCCCCACGGTCACCGGCCGGCAGTGCGGCTGGTGCGACTTCCGGCCCAGCTGCCCGGCCGGCCAGGCGGCGACCCCGCCGCGCGAGACGTGGAGCTTCCTACCTCCTGAGGACGCACCTCCGGGGTGACCGGGCAGGCGGAGCGCTCCGGGCGGCCACCGCAGGGCACGAGTCGGTGCCTCGAAAGGGTGAACGCTCGTTCTTTCCGCAGGAATCGTTGCACCGCGTGGGGTCGGCGTCCCAGAGTCGGCCCATGTCGACGACGAACGCCGAGGTCGTGGGCGCGCTGACCCCCCTCGTGATGCCCGGGTACTGGACCGACGTCCGCCAGCGCCTCGAGGAGGTCGTCGCAGCCTTCGGCGACATCCCCGCCATCGAGTCGGCCGAGGGGTCGCTCAGTTACCGCGAGCTCGGCAGCCGCATCCGTGCCCTCGTCGCCGAGCTGCCGGACGCCGATCCCGACGTGCCGCCGCGCCCCGTCGCCGTCCTGGCCGAGCAGGGCACCGACAGCATCGCGGCCTTCGCCGCCGTCCTCGTCTCCGGCCGGCCCGCGGTCTTCCTCGATGTCGCGCTGCCCGAGGAGCGCATCGGCGTCATCGCCGAGCGGGCCGGCGTCGAGGTCGTCCTGGCCGACGACGCCCGCTCCGCGCTCGCTGCGCGGTTGCCCGGGGTCGAGTCGGTGCGCGGCCTGCTACCCGGCGCGGGGACGGGGGACACCGCCGACCTGCCCACTCCCGGCCTGGACGCGCCGGCGTCGATCATCTTCACCTCGGGCACCACCGGCGTGCCCAAGGGCGTGGTGTACACGCAGCGCACCGTGCTCGGCATCGGTCACACCTGCCGCGACGCCCTGGCGCTCGTGCCGGGGGACCGCGTCTCGCTCGTGCTGCCGGCGTCGTTCGCGGCTGGTCAGATCCTGGTCTTCGCGGCGCTGCTCAACGGCGCCACGGTGGTCACCCGCGACCCCCGGGTACACGGCTTGCGCGACCTCGTCGACTGGCTGGCCACCAGCCGCGTCACCACCCTGCACTGCACCCCGTCGCTGCTGCGGTCGATCGGGGAGGCCCTGCCCGAGGGTGCTGTCCTGGACTCGGTGCGCATCGTCACCACGGCCGGGGAGAAGGTCCACGGCGCCGATGTCGCCGCGTTCCGGCCCCGGCTGCGCGAGGACGCGGTCTTCGCCAACTGGATGGGCTCCTCGGAGAGCTGCGACCTCACCATCCACCCGATCGGCCCAGGCGACCCGCTGCCCGACGGCGTGGTGCCGGCCGGGCGGGCGGTGCCCCTGCGCGAGCTCGTCGTCCTGGATGCCGGCGGCGATCCGGTGCCGCCGGGTGAGGTGGGCGTCCTCCACGTGGTCTCGGAGTACATGTCCGCCGGCTACTGGAAGGACCCCGAGGCGACCGCGGCCGTGTTCACCCCGCTGCCCGACGGCCGGACGCGGTTCCGCACCGGCGACAGAGCGCGACTCGATGCCGACGGCGTGCTGCACCTGGTCGGGCGCGCCGATGACGCCGTGAAGGTGCGCGGCTACCTGGTCGAGCCCGCGGAGGTCGAGGCGGTGCTGCGCTCCCTGCCCGAGGTCGCCGACGCTGTGGTCCGAGGCCGGACCGACGGGGCGGGGCAGGTTCGGCTGGTCGCCTGGGTGGTGCCCGACCCGGCGCGGCGGACGCCGTCCCCGGCGGCGCTGCGCAGCGCGGTCGCACGCGTGCTGCCCGACTACATGGTCCCGCGCGACGTCGTGCTGTTGCCGGTGCTGCCGCGCAGCGAGCGCGGCAAGGTCGACGTCCGCGGGCTGCCCGAGCCGCCGCCGCGGCCGGAACCGGTGCCTCCGGCGGGCGAGGCGGAGCGGCAGGTGGCTCGCATCTGGGCCGTGGTGCTGCGCCTGGACGTCGTCGGGCGGGACGAGAGCTTCACCGCCCTGGGCGGGGACTCGTTGGCCGTCGAGGAGATGCTGGCCCGGCTGCAGGCCGAGCTCGGTGTCGCTCTGGTCGCCGGGGATCTCGCCGAGCACCCGACGCTGGCCGACTTCACCGGGCGGGTCGTCCTCGCGCGGCGTGGGGGGAGCACCGATCGGGTGCCCGACCTGGTGCGGCTGCGAACCACCGGGACGCGCACGCCGATGTTCTGCCTGGCCGGAGCGGGCGGTGAGGCGGCCTACTTCGAGGCCTTCGCCGCGGCCCTCGGGCCCGACCAGCCGGTGTACGCGCTGCAAGCGCACGGCTTCGACGGGCGCGGCATCCCCGACTGGACAGTGGGGCGCGCCGCCCGCCGCTGTCTGCGGGTGGTCGAGCGGATCGCGCCCGAGGGCCCGGTGCAGCTCGTCGGCCACTCGATGGGCGGCTTGGTCGTCCTCGCTCTGGCCCACCTGTTGTCGGCGCGCGGTCGGCGGGTCGAGCTGCTCACCCTGCTCGACACCTACCTGCCCGGGGAGACCGTCGGGCCGGGCATGGCCCCCATGGGTCCGCAGTTCTCGCCGCAGAGCCGGCGGCAGCTGTGGCGTACCAGGCTGCGCATCCTCGGCGCGGGCCTGGTGGCCTACTCGGCCGAGGAGCGCAAGGACGTCTTCCACCAGCTCGGCGCCCGGGTGGCCCGCTTCCACCGCCCCACGCCGTGGCCGGGTCGCGCACTCGCTGTGTTGTCCAACGAGAACCCCGACGACCCCCGCCGCTGGGATCGGCTGCTCACCGGGGAGCACGACGTGGTGGAGGTCGACTGCGACCACAACGCGTTGCTCAAGGTCCCCTACGTGACGACCGTCGTCGACCACGTCCTGGCGGCGACGCCCTCGGCCTGAGTGGGTCCCCGGGGCGGTCCCGCCCCGTGACTCAGGCGCCCACCGCCACCGCGGACGCCGTCCGCTCGAACCCGGCCCGCCGGGTCGGCGAGTGCCGCGCCCGCTCGGGCAGCGCCAGCATCCCGGTGCGGAACGCCCGCAGCGCCGCCGTCGCCGCGGCGTCGGTCAGCGTCAGGCCGGGCAGCGAGGCCAGCTTCCGCGCCCACGGCGGCAGCGTCGCCACACCCAGCGAGGCCAGCGAGCCCCACGCCGGCCGGGCCGGGGTCAGGAACTGCACCCAGCGCGGCATCGGCGGGACGACGAGGAAGCGCCAGGCCTCCCGCCCGGCCGGGGTGAGCGCGAGCTGCGGCCGGACCCGCTCGAAGTAGTCCGCCAGCTCCGCCACCGACGCCGGGACGTCGGCGCGGTCGACGCCGATCAGCTCGGCGGCGGTCACCTGCTCGGCCACGTAGCGGTCGGCCTCGACGTCGGTGACCACACCGACCCGGCGGGCGACGTCGAGCAGCGAGTCGACCTCGCAGTTGTGCACCCACAGCAGCAGGTCGGGGTCGTCGACGCGGTAGCTGCGCCCGGTGGTCTCCTCGGTGCCGCTCAGCGGCCGGTGCAGCCCGCGGACCCGCCGGACGGCGCGCACCGCCTCCCGCCGGGTACCGAAGGTCAGCACGTCCACGTACTCGGCGGTGCGCACCAGCCGCTGCCACGGCGACTCGCGGAACGTCGAGTTGCGGGCGACGCCGTCCATCGCCACCGGGTGCAGCGCCTGCAGCAGCAGCGCGCGCAGCCCGCCGACGCTGTAGACGGGGTCGGCGTGCACCTTCCAGGTGACGCTGTCGGGACCGAAGAAGCCGAGCAGGTCCTCCTCGGCCGACCAGTCGCGGGCCGAGATCCGGGCACCGGTCACCGGGCGTCGTCCGACAGCGACGACCAGAACGACGTGAGCACCTCGAGGGTGCGGGGTGGGTTCTCGACGGCGGGGGAGTGGATCGCGCCGGCGATGACCTCGTGGCGGGCGCCCAGCCGCCGGGCCATCTCCGCCTGCGCGGCCGGCGTCCACGCGTCGTCGGCGGCGCCGTGGGCGACCAGCACCGGGATCCCGGTGGCGGCCAGCTCGGCGACCCGGTCGGGCTCGGAGGTCATGGCGTCGGCCATGCCGCGCAGCCCGGCGGCGGTGTTGGCGAGGAACCGGCGGGCGTAGAAGGCACGGGTGGCCTCGGGCACCACCTGGGCGCGCTCGTCGGTCATGGCCAGCTGCTCGAGCGTGGCGTGCACCAGTTCGACGCCGCCCTGCTCCAGCAGCGGGCCGAGGTGCTCGAGCAGGTCGGCGCGCGGGCCGACGAGCTTCGAGGGACCCGACCCCAGCAGGGTCAGCGACCGGAAGGCAGCGGGGTCGGCCAGGACGGCGGCCCGGCTGACCAGCCCGCCGAAGCTGTGCCCGAGGAGGTGCGGGGTGCCGGTCTCCTCCCGGAGCAGGTGCGCCACCTCGACGACGTCGGCGGCGAGCTCGGCGACCGAGTAGGCGTCCGGGTCGTCGGGGCCGGGGGACTCGTACTGCCCGCGCTGGTCGATCGCGACGACGCGGTGGCCCCCGGCGGCCAGCGGCGCGAGCAGCGGGGCGAAGTCCTCCTTGCTGCCCGTGTAGCCGGCGACCAGCAGCACCGTGCCGCTGCGCCCGTCGCCGCCGGTGTCCAGCGCGGCCAGCGGCCCGGCCCGGCCCGGCAGGGTGCGCGGCGAGGCGTCGTGTTCGGCCAGCTGGCGCAGGTCGTCGGGGGCGATGGCGAGGTCGGGGCTGTCGGAGGTACCGGGCAGGACCATGGTCCCAGTGAACCCCGCCTGTCGGGACCGCGCCGCCGGGCGACCCTGCAGGGTCCCGCCGCGAGCTCGCGAGTGGCGGGGGGCAGGGAGGCCTCCTAGGACCAGCCGGCCACCCGGTCGGGGAGGGCGTAGACCAGCACCGGCCCGACGACGGCGGCCCGGCCGCCGGGCTCCAGCGCGTCCTCGACCGCCACCCGGGCGGTCTCCGCGCCGGTGGCCGGGTCGCGCAGGACCAGGCTGCCGGACTCGGGGACCCACACGCCGGCCCGTCCCACCTCGCCCTTGCCCACGGCGGACGCGGTGGGCAGGCCGAGTGCGGGCACCTGCCACAGCTGCGCCCCGGTGGTGCCGTCCAGCGCCGAGAGGGTGCCGCGCGCCCACACCAGGGCGACGTCGCCGACGCCGCCCTGCAGGACCGGGTCGCCCTCCGCGCCGCCGTCGGTGGCGGCCGGGAGCGCGAGCTCCTGCAGCTGCGCGCCGTCGTCGGGACGGTGGACCAGCAGCGCGTCGCCGGCGACGACGTCGACGAGCCGGTCGACGCCGGCCAGCCGCACGTCGGAGCCGTCGGCGACGGTCAGGTCGCGGGTCCAGCGGGCCTGGCCGGAGAAGGAGTCGAACAGCCGCAGCTGTACGGCGGCCGTGCCGTCGCAGCGCTGCAGCACCGCCACCCCCGCGCTGCCGACGGCGGTGTCCACCAGCGCGCAGCCCGGCTCGGCGGCCGACCGCCAGCGGACGTTGTCACCGACCGGGTCGATCACGACGATCCCGGTGTCGCTGCTGGCGAGGACCACCTGGTCGGTGCCGGCGATCGTCGCGTCGCCGCGCAGGCTGAGGTTGCGGGTCCAGGCGCGCACCCCGGTGGTGGCGGTGAGCGCCAGCGCCTCGTCACAGCGGTCGCCGGCGCGGAAGACGGCGACCACCAGGCCGTTGCTGGCGCTCAGGCCGCACAGCGCGGCGTCGGCGCGGCGGTAGTGCCACGCCTCCTCGCCGGTTGCCGGGTCCAGCGCCGTCACGCCGTCGGCGGAGGGCACGACCACCCGGCCGCCCTCGACGACGCCGGGGGGCAGCGGGACGCCGGTGTCGACCGACCAGGCCTGCGCCAGGTCCCCGGACGGGGTGCCGGGAAGGGCCTCCGGCGCGGGCGCGGTGGTGCTGTCGGTGGCCGCGACGCTCGACCCCCGCCACAGGAGGGTGGCGACGACGACCAGCGCGAGCGTGGCCGCCGTCCAGACCCACACCCGCAGCGGCGGGGGACGCAGCGCCACGGCCTACCGGCTCAGGCGGCGGACTCGGAGTCGCCGCCGTCGCCCGAGCCGTCGGAGTCCCCGCGGCCGGAGTCGGCCCCGTCGGACCCGGCGGAGGCGCCGGAGCGGCCACGGCCACCACGACGGCGACGGCGTCGGCGCGGCGTGCCCGTACCCTCGCCGGAGTCGGCGGCGTCCCCGGCCGGAGCCGCGGTGCCCTCGGTGCCGCTCCCGGTGGACTCGGTGGACTCGGTGGACTCGGTGGACTCGGTGGACTCGGTGGACTCGGTGGGCGCGGCGGCGACGGCCTCGGCCGCGCTCCCACGGGTCCGGCGGCGGGGCCGGGAGGACCGGGCCGGGCGCTCCTCCTCGGTGCGGGCCTCGGGGCCGGAGTCGCCGCGGGCGGGCCCACGGCCGGCGCCCTTCGTCCTCTTGCCGGTCTCGCCGAGGTCCTCGAGCACCTCGGCGTCGAGGCCCTCGCGGGTGCGCTGGGAGCGGGGCAGCCGGCCCTTGGCGCCCTCGGGCACGTCGAGGTCGGTGTAGACCCACGGCGAGGTGGAGTAGGTCTCCGGCGGGTCGGCGAAGGGCAGGTCGAGCGCCTTGTTGATCAGCTGCCACCGCGGGATGTCGTCCCAGTCGACCAGCGTGACGGCGACGCCCTCGCGGCCGGCGCGGCCGGTGCGGCCGATCCGGTGCACGTAGGTCTTCTCGTCCTCGGGGCACTGGTAGTTCACGACGTGGCTGACGCCGGTGACGTCGATGCCGCGCGCGGCGACGTCGGTGGCCACCAGGACGTCGACCTTGCCGCTGCGGAAGGCGCGCAGCGCCTGCTCGCGGGCGCCCTGGCCGAGGTCACCGTGCACGGCGGCGGCCGCGAAACCGCGGTCGACCAGCTCGTCGGCGACCTTCTGCGCGGTGCGCTTGGTGCGGCAGAAGACCATCGCCAGGCCGCGGCCGCGCGCCTGCAGCACGCGGGAGAGCAGCTCGGGCTTGTCCAGGTTGTGGGCCCGGTAGATGAACTGGGTGGTCTGCGGGACGGTCGAGCCCTCGTCGTTGCCGTGCGCCCGGATGTGGGTCGGCTGGGTCATGAACGACCGCGACAGCGTGACGATCGGGCCGGGCATGGTAGCCGAGAACAGCATCGTCTGACGCTGCGTCGGGACCATGGTCAGGATCCGCTCGATGTCGGGCAGGAAGCCCAGGTCGAGCATCTCGTCGGCCTCGTCGAGGACCAGGACGCGGACCTTGCCCAGGATGAGGTGGCCCTGCTGCGCCAGGTCGAGCAGCCGGCCGGGGGTGCCGACGACGATCTCGACACCGGCCTGCAGCGCGGCGACCTGCGGCTCGAAGGCGCGGCCGCCGTAGATGGCCTGCACGCGGGTGCCCCGCCGGGCGCCGGCGGTGCCGAGGTCGCGGGCGACCTGCACACAGAGCTCACGGGTGGGGACGACGACCAGCGCCTGCGGGACGCCGTCGCCGCCCTCGGCCGGCGGGACGACGCGCTGCAGCATCGGGACGCCGAAGCCGAGGGTCTTGCCGGTGCCGGTGCGCGCCTGGCCGATGAGGTCGTGGCCGGCCAGCGCCAAGGGGAGGGTGAGCTCCTGGATGGCGAAGGTGCGGGTGATGCCGGCATCGGCGAGCGCCGCGACGACGTCGGGGTGCACGTCGAAGTCGCTGAACAGCGGCGCGGTCTCCTCGACCGGCGCGCCGCCGAGCTGCTCGACGGTCTGCTCGACCTGCTCCGGAGCGGGCGCGCCGGTCTCGGCGTGCTCGAGCTCGGGCGTGGTGGGGACGTTCTTAACAGGGGTGTTCTCGGTGGAGGTCAGTGCTCTCGCCTCTGGTGGCTGGGGGAGCGGCCAGGGGCGACGGCGTCGTCGCCCGGGCGCTCCGCGGTCGGTTGTCGCGGGATGCGTCTCCAGCGCCGACACGGCCAGCGGACCGAGGGGATCCGGGGGACGCACCCGGTGCCCAGTGGGGCTCCTCGGGGCGTCGTCCGACGTTCGTCAGCGCACAGATACCAGCGAACCTGGCGGCTCGCCTGTTCCCATGGTAGCGCGGACAGCGGTTAGCCTCGGTCGCCGCGCGGGCCACCCGCCCCGACCACTACCCGGAGGTGGCACGTGACCACGGTCGACACCCGAGCCGTCGTCGACCTGCTCGGCGTGCTGGCCTACGCGGAGCTGACGGCGTTCGACCGGCTCGCCGAGGACGCGCGGATGGCACCGACCCTCGCCGGCCGCGCCGCCCTCGCGCGCATGGCCGCCGCCGAGATGGGCCACCACGACCGCCTGGCGCAGCGGCTGACCGAGCTCGGCGCCGACCCCACCGAGGCCATGAGCCCGTTCGTCGCGGCGCTCGACGGCTTCCACGAGGGCACCCGCCCGCGCACCTGGCTCGAGGGCCTGGTCAAGGCCTACGTCGGCGACGGTCTGGCCGCCGACTTCTACCGCGAGATCGCCGGCTTCCTCGCCGAGCCGGACCGCTCGCTGATCCTCGAGGTGCTCGCCGACACCGGGCACGCCGACTTCGCCGTCCGCGAGGTGCGGGCCGCGATAGCCGCGCAGCGCACGCTGGCCGGGCGGCTGGCGCTGTGGGGCCGCCGCCTGGTGGGGGAGGCGATCTCCCAGTCGCAGGCGGTCATCGCCGAGCGCGACGGCCTGGCCCGGCTGATCATGGGCGGCACCGGCGACCTGACCGGCGTGGTCCGGCTCCAGGAGCGCATCACCGCCGCGCACACCGAGCGCATGAAGGCCCTCGGCCTGAACCCCTGACGCGATGGCATGGCGATCCTCCGGATCGCAGCGCGGCCAGGGAGCGTCCCCCGGCCGAGCTGAGCCCCACCCGCGCACTCGTCGGGGGACCTCCGGCCCCCACTCCTCGCACACGCCTCGCACACGCCTCGCACACGCCTCGCGGGGCGACTCACGTCACGTGCCGCGGCCGGGCGCCGTCCCCCTGTCGCGCACGGCGTCTCTGTCGCGCCTGCGCGGACCCCTTCGGGGCCCGCTCGGCCCGACACGACGACGGGGCGCCCCCGCGGAGTGCGGGGACGCCCCGTCGGGACGTGCTGGGCGCTAGTTGCCCGCGACGAAGCCCACCCGGCGCTGGTCGGGCTGGGCGATCTCGACGTAGGCGATCCGGTCGACCGGGACGAGGACGCGACGGCCCCGGTCGTCCTCCAGGGTCAACAACCCGTCCTTCGTGCCACCGGACATGGCGGAGGCCACGGCGGCGGCGATCTCTTCGGGGGTGTTCGGGCTGTCGACGACCAGCTCCCGGGGGGAGTGCTGGACACCGATCTTGACTTCCACTCGGGATGCCTCCTCGGGTTGCACGGCTGCCGACCACGCTAGTCCAGCGGCGGGCACCCGGCCCCGGCGCGGAGCTGCGCCGTCAGCGAACGGTGGGGTCGGCCGGCTCGCCCTCGACCCGCGGGAAGCGGGAGATGCCCCGCCAGGCCAGCGCCGACATGAGCGACACGGCCTCGTCCCGCGACACGGTGCCCTTCTGCGCCAGCCACCAGCGGGCGCTGGTCTCGGCCAGCCCGGTCAGCCCGGAGGCCAGCAGGTGCGCCTGCTCCGGCGAGCTGCCGGTGTCGCCGGCGATCACCTCGGCGATCGCCTCGACGCACGCTCGGTTGCCGCGGTCGACCAGCGTGCGGACGTCGTCGTCGTTGCGGAGGTCGGACTCGAAGACCAGCCGGAACGCGCCGCCGTCGGCGTCGACGAAGTCGAAGTAGGCACCGACCGCGCCGTGGACCCGCTGCCGGTTGTCCTCGGTGCCGGCCATGGCCTCGCGCACCCGGTCGGTCAGCTCGGTCACCTGCTGCTCGAGCAGCGCGAGGTAGAGCTCCCGCTTGCCCGGGAAGTGCTGGTAGAGCACGGGCTTGCTGACGCCGGCGCGGTCGGCGATGTCGTCCATCGCGGCGGCGTGGAAGCCGTGCGCGACGAAGACCTCCTGCGCGGCCTGCAGCAGTTGCAGCCGCCGGGCACCACGCGGCAGCCGCGAGGTGCGGCGGACGGGGACCGGGCGCGAGGACTGCATGGCGCCGGGGATGTTACCGGCGGGTCACGCGCCGCACGCGTCCCGTCGGTCTGACATACCGTCGCCGGGTGCCCGAGGCCCGTCGCGCGCGCGCCCGCCGTCTGCCGGTGCCCCCGTCCGTCGCCCCGTCGTCCACCGCCCGGCTGTCGACGGCGGCCCTGCCGAGCACCGACCCGCCGCCGGACGCGTGGCCCGGCGAGGACGTGCCGGTCCGCGGCGGCTCCGTGTACGTCCGCACCACGCCGTGGGCGGGGACGCCCGGCGGCCCGCACGAACGCGCCCTCTACGTCCACGGGCTCGGCGGCGCGTCCACCAACTGGACCGACCTGGCCGCGCTGCTCGCCGTCCGCTGTGCCGGCTGGGCCGTCGACCTGCCCGGCTTCGGCCGCTCCCAGCCGCCGCCGCGCGGGTCGTACTCGATCCGCGGGCACGTGCGCGCGGTGGTCGACGTCCTCGAGCACGTGCGCGACCAGCCCGGGGAGGGGCAGGGCGCGCCGGTGCACCTGCTCGGCAACAGCCTCGGCGGGCTGGTCAGCCTGCTCGTCGCCGCCCGGCGCCCGGACCTCGTGGCGTCGCTGACGCTGGTCTCGCCGGCCATGCCGGTCTACCGGGTGCCGCAGGCCTTCGGCCGCGCCCTGCTGCTGCTCCTGCTCCCCGGCGTCCCCACGATCGCCGAGCGCCGGCTGGCCGGGGTGACGCCGGAGCAGTCGGTGCGCGGGATGCTGCAGATGTGCTTCGGCGAGCCCTCGCGGGTGCCGCCGGAGCGGATCGACGCCGCTGTGGAGGAGACCCGCGAGCGGGCGGCGAATGAGTGGGCCAACCGGGCGCTGACCCGGAGCATGCGCGGCCTGATCGCGTCCTACCTGCGCGTCGGCCGCGCCAACGCCTGGCGGCTGGCCCACTCGCTGCCGATGCCGACCCTCGTGGTGTGGGGCGACCGCGACCGCCTGGTCGACCCCCGGCTGGCCCCGCGGCTGGCCGCCGTCGTGCCGCGGGCGCGGCTGCTGGTCCTGGAGACCGTCGGGCACGTGGCGATGCTCGAGGCGCCGGAGGAGACCGCCCGCGCGGTGCTGGGGCTGCTCGAGGACCTCCGGACACCGCGGACCACCCCTCTCGACGGCGGTATCGACGGCGCTCTCGACGGCGACCTCGACGGCGACCTCGACGGCGACCTCGACGAGGCACGCGCCGGCTGACGCGCCGCCGGTGGGTTCCGCGTGTCGGGTGGGGCGCGTGAGAGCCTGATCTGGACGCGCGGTGACGTGCTCCACGACACTGCGTGACCGCAGGACGACGTGACCGGCAGGGGACCGGCGGCCGCACGGCTGCGGGACCCGACGCGGCGAGGAGGCGGCACCGTGGCAGGTCCCCCGTCCGGCCAGCCGCCCGGGACCCGGTCCGGCCGGGAGCCGGCGCGCGGCCTGTCCCCGCTCCCGCCACTGCCCCCCGCGCGACCGGTGCAGCACCGCACCCCCGGACCGCCCGACCCGCGACGGTCCCGTCGCCCGCGGGGCCGGCTGCGCCGGTTCGCCGCCCGCTGGGGCTGGCGCGCCTACGCGATCCCGCTGCTCACCGTGGCGACCGTGCTGGCGCTGGTCGACCTGCTGGGCCCGGCCGGGGAGTCCGCGGCGCGGGTCGGCACGACGGCGGGCAGCACGGCGTCGGCCCCCCGGTCGACGGACGCCCCGTCACCGGCTCCTCCGACGACGGCGCCGGCCCCGACGGCCACCCCCACGGCGCCGGCCGAGGGCGACGCAGGACCGGCCGAGGTGCCCGGCGCGCCCGCGGCCGGCACCTACGCCGAGCAGGGCGCGGGCAGCGTGGCGGTCGTCCCGGGCACCTCGGCGGTCTACGGCAGCGGTCCGCTGCAGCGCTTCGTCGTCGAGGTCGAGGACGGCATCGGCGTCGACGGCGCGACCTTCGCCGCCGCCGTGGAGGCCACGCTGGGCGACCTGCGCTCGTGGGGCAGCGGCGGCCGGATGTCCTTCCAGCGCGTCGACGGCACCGACCCGGGCGCCTACGAGTTCCGCGTGAGCCTGGTCAGCCCCGGCAGCATGGAGCGGTACTGCCCGGGCGTGGGCACCGGCGGCTACACCTCCTGCCGCTACGGCGAGCGGGCGGTCATCAACCTGGCCCGCTGGGAGACCGCCGTCCCCCACTACGAGGGCGACGTCGCCACCTACCGCCAGTACGTCGTCAACCACGAGGTCGGGCACGCGCTGGGCAACGGCCACCAGCCCTGTCCGGGCGCCGGCCAGGTCGCCCCGGTGATGCAGCAGCAGACCCTGGGCCTCGACGGCTGCGCCAGGAACGCCTGGCCGTATCCCTGAGCCCGTCACGGGCGGGCCGGGGCGGGAACACAGCCGCGTGCCACCCTGTTGGACCGACGAACGCAGGCCCCGCCGACCGGGGCCGCTGGTCGAGACCCGAGGAGCAAGCGTGTCCCTGCCACCCCTGGTGGAGCCCGCCGCCGACCTGTCGATCGACGAGGTCCGCCGCTACAGCCGCCATCTGATCATCCCGGACGTCGGGATGGACGGGCAGAAGCGGCTGAAGAACGCCAAGGTGCTCGCCGTCGGCGCCGGCGGTCTCGGCTCGCCGGTGCTCATGTACCTGGCCGCCGCAGGCGTCGGCACGCTGGGCATCGTCGAGTTCGACACCGTCGACGAGTCGAACCTGCAGCGGCAGATCATCCACGGGCAGTCCGACGTCGGCCGGTCGAAGGCCGAGAGCGCCCGGGACTCGATCGAGGAGATCAACCCCTACGTCGACGTCCGCCTGCACGAGGTGCGGCTGGACAGCGACAACGTGCTCGACATCTTCCGCGAGTACGACCTGATCGTCGACGGCACCGACAACTTCGCCACCCGTTACCTGGTCAACGACGCCTGCGTGCTGCTCGACAAGCCCTACGTCTGGGGCTCGATCTACCGCTTCGACGGCCAGGTCTCGGTCTTCTGGAACGAGCACGGGCCCAACTACCGCGACCTCTACCCGGTGCCCCCGCCGCCCGGGATGGTCCCCTCCTGCGCCGAGGGCGGCGTGCTGGGTGTGCTGTGCGCGACCATCGGCGCCATCCAGGCCACCGAGGCGGTCAAGCTCATCACCGGCATCGGCGAGACGCTGCTGGGCCGGCTGATGGTCTACGACGCCCTGGAGATGACCTTCCGCACGATCAAGGTGCGCAAGGACCCCGAGGGTGAGCCGATCACCGGGCTCATCGACTACGAGGCCTTCTGCGGCGTCGTCTCGGTCGAGGCCCAGGAGGCGGCCGCCGGCTCGACGATCACCGTCGACGAGCTCAAGGACATGATGGACGCGGGCAAGGACTTCGAGCTCATCGACGTCCGCGAGCCCAACGAGTACGAGATCGTCTCCATCCCCGGCGCGACGCTGATCCCCAAGGACGAGATCCTCTCCGGCCGGGCGCTGGCACAGCTGCCGCAGGACAGGCCGATCGTGCTGCACTGCAAGACCGGTGTGCGCTCGGCCGAGGCGCTGGCCGCGGTCAAGAACGCCGGCTTCAAGGACGCCGTGCACGTCCAGGGCGGCGTGACGGCGTGGGCGACGCGCATCGACAAGACGCTCCCCACCTACTAGAAGGACCTCGTCCCTCCCCACGACACGCTTCGCGCGCCGGGGGACCCTGGGACGAGGCCGTTCCGGTAGCTCACCGGGCCCGGCACCCGTCGCGGGTGCCGGGCGCTCGGCGTCCGTGTTGACTGGGGCCGTGCCCGACGCGACGCCGTCCCCGACCGAGCTGCTCGAGCTGTTCCAGCGCGCGCAGGCCGCCTTCACCGACCGCGTCGACGCCGTCGAGCCGGGGCAGTGGGACCTCGAGGCGCTGCCGGGCTGGACGGTGGCCGACCTGGTCGCCCACCTCGTCGGCGAGGCGCACTGGGTGCCCGGCCTGCTGGCCGGTGAGCCGCTCGACGACGTCGCGGCGCGGGTGCCGGCCGGGACCGGGACCCTGCTGGGCGAGGACCCGCTCACCGCGTGGGAGGCCGTCGCGGACGAGGCGCTGGCCGCCGTGGCCGCCGCCGACCTGCGGTCCGGCACGGTGCAACTCTCCCGTGGGCCGACGCCGGCGTGGGAGTACGTGGAGGAGCTGACGGCCGACCTCACCGTGCACTCCTGGGACCTCGCCCACGCGACCGGTGGGGACGAGGAGCTCGACCCGGCGCTGGTGCGGGCCGCCGAGCGGATGGCCGGCCGGCTGCCCGGCGACGGCGTCCCCGGCTTGTTCGCGCCGCCGGTCGAGCTCCCCGACGGCGCCTCGCCCCAGCAGCGGCTGCTGGCCCGGTTGGGCCGCAGGGGGTAGCTCGTCAGGGTGCCCGAGCCGTGGCGGACCATCCCGCGGGCACCCGGGCCTTCGTATCCTGCGACTCCACGTCAGCAGGAGGTCCCCATGAGCCAGCCGCCCCCTGGGCAGTACCCCGGCGGCCCCGGCCAGCCGCCGTACGGGCAGCCCGGCCAGCCCGGGCAGTACGGCCAGCCCCCGCAGTACGGCCAGCCCGGCGAGCCTCCGCAGTACGGGCAACCCGGGCAGTACGGGCAGCCGGGTCAGTACGGCCAGCCGGGTCAGTACGGCCAGCCCGGGCAGTACGGGCAGCCGCCGTTACGCCAGCCGGGCGGTCCCGGGCAGCAGCCTCCGCGCAAGCGCGGCCCGGTCGTCGCCCTCGTGGCCGGCCTGGTCGTGCTCGTCGTCGCCGCCGCCGTCGCCCTGTTCTTCGTCCTCCGCGACGACGACCCCGCCCCGGCGGCGGCGACCACGTCGTCGAGCTCGTCGGCCGGCTCCTCCAGCAGCAGCTCGACGTCCCGTCCCTCGTCGAGCTCCCCGTCGTCGACCAGCGCGTCGCCGTCCACCGGCGCACCGGGATCCGGGGGCAACCTGCTGGCGATCGTCCCGGCGGACTTCCCCGACTGCGCGGAGGCGGAGCTGGCCGGCGACGGCGACGTCGCGCACGCCTCCTGCGGCGCGAGCACCACGCAACCCGGCCCGCAGCAGGCCGAGTTCTTCCAGTACCCCGACCAGGCGACGATGGACTCGGTCTTCACCAACGACGTCTCGGCGCAGGGCCTGTCGGAGGTCCCCGACGGTCAGGACTGCACCACCACGACCGGCGTCGGCGCGTGGGGCGGCGGGAGCAACACCGGCCTGGTGGCGTGCGCCATCGACACCGAGAACGGCGCGGTGGTCATCACCTGGACCGACGACGCGGCGCTCGTCGAGGGCATCGTCGCGGCACCCGGCACCACCCAGGGCGACCTCGCCGCGCTGTACGCGTGGTGGACGGCGAACAGCGACTACCAGCTGTGAGCCCGCGGGCGCCCGGGGAGCCGCGGCCCCCGGGCGCCCGCCCGCCCGCGGTGGACCCCGCGGACGTCGACGAGGCCGTCTACGACGTCGTCGAGTCGATCCCGCCGGGGCGGGTGAGCACCTACGGGGCCATCGGGCGGCTCGTGGGTGTGGGGCCGCGGCGGGTCGCCCGGGCGCTGTCCGGCGGCGGGGGAGCGGTGCCCTGGTACCGGGTGGTCCGCGCCGACGGGACGTGCGCCGAGCCGGTGCGGGTGCGCCAGCTCGAACTGCTCGCCGGGGAGGGCGTGCCCGTGCGCGACGGCCGGGTGGACCTGGCCGCCGTCGCCTGGCCCTGAGCGGCAGGATCGGGCCGTGGCCACGCTGCTGTACTCCGCGACCGCGTCGCTGGACGGCTTCATCGCCGGTCCCGGCGGCGACATGTCCTGGCTGACCCCGCACCTGGCCGGCCCGAACCCGACCGCCGACCGGCTGCTGTCCCGGGTCGGCGCGATCCTCGCCGGCGCGACCACCTTCGGCGGCGACGACCCGAACCGGGGCACCGAGCAGGAGGGCGCCTTCGGCGGGCAGTACGACGGGCCCGTAGTGGTGCTCACGCACCGGCCGGCGGACACGGCACCCGACGGCGTCACCTTCGCCGGCGACCTGCACCACGCCGTCGCCCTGGCCTCGGAGGCCGCCGGGGACGGCGTGGTCGACGTGCTCGGAGCCGACGTCGCGCGGCAGTGCATCGAGGCGCGGCTGCTCGACGAGGTCCTGCTGTTCCTCGCGCCGGTCCTGCTCGGCGACGGCGTGCGCGTCTTCGACTCCCCCGGCGGGACACAGGTGCTCCTGGACCCGGGTCCCCGGCGAGACGGAGCACTGGTACCGCGTCCGGTACCGAGCCGGGGTCAGCCGGCCCGCGCGCGGTGGTCCCGCGGGCTGACGCCGTGCACCCGCGTGAACGCCGCCGACAGCGCGTAGGGGCTGCCGTAGCCCACCTTCCGCGCCACCGCGGCCACCGTGGCGCCCGGCTCGAGCAGCAGGTCGGCGGCCAGCGCCAGCCGCCACGACGTCAGGTGCGCCATCGGCGGCTCACCGACCAGCTCGGTGAACCGCCGGGCCAGCGCCGCCCGCGAGACCCCCGCCTCGGCGGCGAGGGCGGCCACGGTCCACGCACGTGCCGGGGAGGACTGCAGCGCCCGCAGCGCGGGACCCACGACGGGGTCGGCGGCAGCCCGGTACCACCCCGGCGGCTCGGCCTCCGGCCGGTCGAACCAGGCGCGCAGCGTGGCCACCAGCAGCAGGTCGAGCAGGCGGTCGAGCACCGCGCCCTGACCGGGCCCGTCCCGGCCGGCCTCGCGCGCCAGCCACGCACCGGCCGGCCCCTCGACCGTGCCGGCGCGCTGCACGAGCAGCGGCGGCAGGGCGGCCAGCAGGCCCCGGCTGACCTCGCCGTGCGCCTGGTAGGTGCCGGTGACCAGGACGTCGCCGCCCTCGGCGGTGTTGCCCCAGGTCCGCACGCCGAGGTCGGTCATCGGCGGTGCGCCGGAGCCGGGGACGGGCGTGCACACCTGGCGGGGGCCGATCACCACCTGCGGCGGGGTGCCGGCGGCGTCGGCGACGGTGTAGCCGTCCGGGCCGCGCAGCACCGCGACGTCGCCGGCGGTCAGCGTCGTCTCCTCGCCGACGTCGCAGCGCAGGTGCGCCCGGCCGCTGACCACGGTGACGAGGGTGAGCGGTGCCCGGTCCTCGATCCGCAGCGACCACGGCGGCGCGAGCAGCGAGCGCAGCACGAACGCCCCGCGCGCCCGCGGGCCGTCGAGCAGCGCGGCGACGGCGTCCACGGGGCGCAGCGTAGACGCTCGCGCATGTCCCTAAGCTCCTGGACCATTCCGCGTCTCGTCCCGCGGCGGTTGGCTCGGGTCATGACAGACACCGACCGACCCGTCCTCGTCCTCGGCGGCACCGGCAGGACCGGCCGCCGCGTCGCCGCCCGGCTGCGTGCCCGCGGCGTCGGCGTCCGCGTCGCCTCCCGCGGCGGCACGCCTCCCTTCGACTGGGCCGACCGCGCCACCTGGCCGGCCGCCGTCGCCGGTGTCCGCGCCGTGTACCTGTGCTTCGCGCCCGACCTGGCCGTCCCGGGTGCGCCGGAGACCGTGGCCGACCTCGCCTCGGCCGCCGTCGCGGCGGGCGCCGAGCGGCTCGTCCTGCTGTCCGGCCGGGGAGAGCCCGAGGCGCAGGAGACCGAGGCCCGGGTGCGGACCGTCGCGGAGTCCGGCGGGGCGGCGTGGACCGTCGTCCGGGCGTCGTGGTTCGTGCAGAACCTCACCGAGGGCGCCTTCCGCGACGCCGTCGCCGCGGGCCTGCTGGCGCTGCCCGCGGGCGACGTGGCGGAGCCCTTCGTCGACGCCGACGACGTGGCCGACGTCGCCGCCGCGGCGCTGGCGGACGCGGGTCACGGCGGCCGCGTGTACGAGGTCACCGGGCCGCGGGCGCTGACCTTCGCGGAGCTGACGGCGGAGGTCGGGCGGGCCGGCGGGCCGGCGGTCCGGTACGAGCGCGTGCCCGCCGACGCCTGGGCCGCCGAGCTGGCCGGGCTCGGCGTCCCGGCGGAGGAGGTCGCGCTGATGACGTACCTGTTCACCACCGTGCTCGACGGCCGCAACAGCGCGGTCGGCGACGGGGTGCCGCACGCCCTGGGCCGTCGCCCGGCCGACGTGGCCGGGCACCTCCGGGCCGCCGTGCTCGCCGGTGCGCTGCACCCGGAGCCGGTGGGGTGACCACGGCGCTCGTGCTGGCCGCGGCCCTCGGCAGCGCGGTCGTGGCCGGGGTCTTCGCCACGTTCTCCGGCTTCGTCATGCGCGCGCTGGGGGCGCTGCCCCCGGCGACGGGCGCCGCCGCGATGCAGGCGGTCGACGTCACGGCGCTGCGCCCGCCGCTCATGACCGCCCTCTCCGGCACCGCCGCGCTGTGCGTGGCGGCGGCCGTGGCGGTCCTGTCCGGCGGGGGACCGGTGGCGCCGGTGCTGACCGGGGCCGCGGCCTACCTCGCGGGTGCGGTCCTGGTCACCGCGGGGGCGAACGTGCCGCTCAACGAGGAGCTGCGGCGGTCGGTACCGGGCACACCGGAGGGCGACGCCGTCTGGGCCCGGTACCTGCGCGTCTGGACCCGGTGGAACACGGTGCGGGTGGTCGCCTGCACCGGAGCGGCCGCCGCGCTGGGGTCCGCGCCGTTCGTCTGAGGGTGCCCGCCGTTGTCGGCGGATCGTGGTGTCATCGGAGGGTGGCACTCCGGGGGGACGAGTCGGCGCCGGTCTACCGGCTCGTGCAGCTGCACCCCGAACCGGTCCGGCCGCCGCTGCTGGACCCCACCCAGCAGGCCGTCGTCGACCACGCCGGCGGCCCGCTGCTCGTCCTCGCCGGGCCCGGCACCGGCAAGACGACGACCATCGTCGAGGCGGTCGCCGCCCGCATCGACCGCGGCGTCGACCCCGAGCAGATCCTGGTCCTGACCTTCAGCCGCAAGGCCGCCGCGGAGCTGCGCACCCGCATCACCGCGCGGGTCGACCGCACCATCCGCGAGCCGCTGGCCCGCACCTTCCACTCCTACGCCTGGGGCGTGCTCCGCCGCGCCGCGCTGCTGCGCGGGGAGGCGCCGCCCCGATTGCTCACCGCCGCCGAGCAGGACGCCGTCGTCGCCGAGCTGCTGCGCGGTGACCTGGCCGGGGAGGGCGCGGTGCGCTGGCCGGCGTCGCTGCTGCCCGCGCTGGCCACCGCCGGTTTCCGCGGCGAGCTGCGCGAGCTGCTGCTGCGGGCCACCGAGCGCGGGGTCGACCCCGAGCTGCTGGCCGCCTGGGGCCGCGAGACGGGCACCGAGGCGTGGCTGCACGCCGCGGCGTTCCTGGAGCAGTACGAGGCGGTCACCGCCTTCTCCACCGCCGGCGGCGGCGACGCGTCCGGCTACGACCCCGCCGAGCTGGTCCGCGCCGCCATGGCCGAGCTCGAGGACGACCCCGAGCTGCTGCGCCAGGAGCGCGCGCGGGCCCGCTGGCTGTTCGTCGACGAGTACCAGGACACCGACCCTGCGCAGGTCGAGCTGCTGGAGCTGCTCGCCGGCGGCGGCGGGGACCTGGTCGTCGTCGGCGACCCCGACCAGGCGATCTACGCCTTCCGCGGCGCCGAGCCGCGCGGGATCGTCGAGTTCCCCGACCGCTTCCGCACCGCCGACGGCCGACCGGCGCAGCGGCTCTCGCTCGGCGTCTGCCGCCGCTCGGGCCCGGTGCTGCTCGACGTCAGCCGCCGGGTCGCCGAGGCGCTGCCCGGCCCGTGGGAGCACCGCCGGCTGCAGCCGGCCGGGGGCGCCGACGAGGGCCGCGCCGAGGTGCACGTGTTCGGCTCGGCCGCCGTCGAGGCCGCCTACGTCGCCGACACGCTGCGCCGGGCGCACCTGGTCGACGGCGTCCCGTGGTCGGAGATGGCCGTCGTCGTCCGCACCGTGCTGGCCATCGGCCCGCTGCGCCGCGCGCTCACCTCGGCGGGCGTGCCGGTCGAGGTGTCCGCCGACGACCTCCCGCTCGCTGCGCAGCCGGCCGTCGCGCCGCTGCTGACGGCGCTGAGCGCGCTGCTGCCCCGGCCGGGCGCCGGGCCGGGCACCCTCGCGCTCGACGAGGCGGGCGCGGAGGCGCTGCTGGCGTCCCCGCTGGGCGGCGCCACCGTGCTCGACCTGCGCCGGCTTCGCCGGGCGGTGCGCATCGCCCAGGCCCAGCGCGGCGTGGACGCCGACGAGCGGGGCGCGCCGCTGGCCACGGCCCTCGCCGACGAGGCGCTGCTGGAGGAGTTGTCCCCCGCGCTGGCCGGTCCGGCCCGCCGGGTCGCCGCGGTGCTGGCCGCCGGACGGATCGCGCTGGCCCGCGACGGCACGGCCGAGGACGTCCTGTGGGCGATGTGGCAGCGCAGCGGCCTGGCCGGCCGGTGGGCCCGTGCCAGCGCCGCCGGGGGAGCCGCCGGCGCCGGTGCCGACCGCGACCTCGACGCCGTCGTCGCGCTCTTCGACGCCGCCGCCGGCTTCGTCGACCGGCTGCCCTCGGCCACCGTCGCCGCCTTCGTCGAGCACCTCTCGGCGCAGGAGCTGCCCGGCCTCACCGGCCTCGAGCGCGATTCCGCCAGCGACGCCGTCCGGCTGCTGACCGCGCACGCGTCCAAGGGCCTGGAGTGGGACGTCGTCTGCGTGGCCGGCGTGCAGGACGGCATCTGGCCCGACCTGCGCGACCGCGGCACGCTGCTGGGCACCGAGCTGCTCGTCGAGCGGGTGGCCGGCATCGACGGCACCTCGGTCGACCGGCGCACGCAGATGCTGGCCGAGGAACGGCGGCTGTTCTACGTCGCCTGCACCCGCGCCCGTCGCCGGCTCGTGGTCACCGCCGTCGAGGGCGCCCTCGACGGTGCCGACGCCGGGGCCACCGCCTCGCGCTTCCTCGACCTCGTCGTCCCCTCGCCGGAGGAGGGGCGCCCGCTGACGCCGTTGCCGCGCTCGCTGCGGCTGCCGGCGCTGGTGGCCGACCTGCGCCGCGCGGTCAGCGACCCGCAGACCGACCCCGCCCGCCGTTCTGCGGCCGCGGCGGTGCTCCAGAGGCTGGCCGCCGAGGGCGTCCCCGGCGCCTCGCCCGCCGACTGGTGGGGTCTCGCGCCGCTGTCCGACGACGCCCCGCTGGTGCCGGCCGAGGACCCGGTGCGGGTGCGTCCCTCGGCGATCGAGACCTTCCAGCGCTGCCCGCTGAAGTGGGTGCTCGGCGCGGTCGGCGCCGAGGCCGCCCCGGACACCACCCGCACCGTCGGCTCGGCGGTGCACTCGGTCGCGCAGAAGGTGGCCGAGGGACTGCCGGCCGCCGAGGCGCGGGCCGCGCTGGTCGAGGAGCTCGACGCCCTGGACCTCGGTCCCGGCTGGGCCGACCAGCGGCAGCGGATCGCCGCCCGCGACATGCTCGAGCGCTTCCTCGGCTGGCACGCCGCCAACCGCCGCGAAGTGCTGGCCGCCGAGGCGGACTTCGACGTCACCGTAGGCCGGGCCCGCATCCGCGGCCAGGTCGACCGCCTGGAGCGCGACGGCGCCGGCCGCCTCGTCGTCGTCGACCTCAAGACCGGCCGGACCCAGGCGAAGGAGATCGACACCCACGGGCAGCTCGCCGCCTATCAGGTGGCCGTCGCCGCCGGCGCGTTCGGCGACCACGGCAGCGCGCCCGGCGGAGCCGCGCTGCTGCAGGTCGGCACGGGGGCGAAGGCCAAGGAGCAGGCGCAGGACCCGCTGCCGCCGGAGGTGCCGGTGGGCGAGACCTGGGCCGGGCAGCTGGTCGCCGAGGTGGGCGAGGGCATGGGCGCGGCCACCTTCGAGGTGCGCACCGGCAGCCACTGCTCGCGGTGCCCGGCGCGGCGCAGCTGCCCGCTGCACGAGCGCGGCCGCCAGGTCACGTCGTGAGCCGGAGGACACCGACGCCGGTCGAGGACCAGCTCTCCTTCGACGACGACCTGTTCGGTGGCGCACCCGAGCCGGTGCGGGAGCGCCGGCTGCTCGACCCCGCAGAGGTCGCCGCCCGCTGCGGGCTGTCCCACGCGCCCTCGCCCGAGCAGGCCGGCGTGGTGTCCGCCCCGGCCGACCGGCCGCTGGTCGTCGTCGCGGGAGCCGGGTCGGGCAAGACCGAGACCATGGCCGCCCGCGTCTGCTGGCTGGTGGCCAACGAGCTGGTCGCCCCGGAGGAGGTCCTCGGGCTGACCTTCACCCGCAAGGCCGCCAGCGAGCTCAACGAGCGGATCCGGCTGCGGCTGGGTGCGCTGGCCCGCCACCCCCAGACCGACGAGCGGCTGCGCGACCGCCTCGCCGTCGCCGTGCCCACGGTGTCGACCTACCACGGCTACGCCGCCTCGCTGGTGGCCGAGCACGGGCTGCGGATCGGCGTCGAGCCCGGCGCCGGCGTGCTCGGCCCGGCCATGTGCTGGGGGCAGGCGGCCGCCGTCGTCACCGGCTGGACCGGCGACATGGACGACGTCCCGCTCACCCCGCTGACCACCACCGAGGACGTCCTGGCGCTGGCCGCCGAGCTGGGCGAGCACGACGTCAGCCCGGCCGCGTTGCGGGCGTGGACCGCGCGCCTCGAGGCGCAGGTGGCCGGCTACCCCGACGCGAAGGGCAAGCGCGGCCCGTACAAGCCGGTCACCGACATGCTCGCCCGGCAGCGGGCGCGGGTGGCGCTGCTGCCGCTGGTCGAGGCCTTCGAGGCGCGCAAGCGGGCCGCCGGGGCCATCGACTACTCCGACCAGGTCGCGCACGCCGCCCGGATCGCCGTCTCCGCGCCCGAGGTGGGCCGCCGCGAGCGGACGCGCTGGCAGATCGTCCTGCTCGACGAGTACCAGGACACCAGCGTCGGCCAGCTGCGGATGCTCGAGGCGCTGTTCGGCCGGGCCGCCGGCCACCCGGTGCTCGCCGTCGGTGACCCCCGCCAGTCCATCTACGGCTGGCGTGGCGCCTCCTCCGGGACGATCGAGCGCTTCGACCGCACCTTCCCCGGCGCCCGCGGGAAGGAGGCGCAGCGGCTGACGCTGGCCACCAGCTGGCGCAACGACGCCGCGGTGCTCGACGTCGCCAACGCCGTCGCGGGGATGCTGCCCGCTCCGGTCGTCGAGCTGCCCGACCTCACCGCCCGCCCGGGCGCCGGCCGGGGCACCGTCCTCGCCGGTCTGTACTCCACGGTCGCCGAGGAGACAGAGGCGCTCGCCGACCGGCTGGCCGCCTGCTGGCGCGGCGAGGACCCGCTGCTGCCCGCCCGGCCCGACGGCCGCCCCCCGACGACGGCGGTGCTCGTCCGCACGCGCAAGCAGCTGCCCGGGATCGCCGCCGCGCTGCGCGCCCGCGGGCTGCCGGTGACCGTCGTCGGGCTCGGCGGGCTGCTCGAGGTGCCCGAGGTCTCCGACGTCGTCGCCACCCTCACCGTGCTGGTCGACCCCACCGCCGGTGACGCCCTGGGCCGGCTGCTCACCGGCGCGCGGTGGCGGATCGGCCCCCGCGACCTCGCCGCGCTGGAGGCCCGCGCCCGCGCGCTGGTGCACTCCCGCAGGCCCGCCCCCGAGGACGACGACGGGGCTCCCCGCCCCTCCGAGCGCGGCAGCATCGTGGAGGCGCTCGACGACCTCGGCGACCCGGGCGCCTACTCGGCCGCGGCCCACCGGCGGCTGCGGCGACTCGGCGCCGAGCTGTCCTCCCTGCGGGCGCGGCTGGGGGAGTCCCTCCCTGACCTGGTCGACGAGGTCGCCCGCACCCTGGGGCTGGAGACCGAGCTGGCCAGCGCGCCCGGCGTCAGCCCCGGTGCGGCGCGGGCACACCTGGACGCGCTGTACGCCGTCGCCGCGGAGTTCACCGAGCTGGCCGAGCTGCCCTCGCTGCCGGCCTTCCTCGGCTACCTGCGCGACGCCGAGGAGCGCGAGCGGGGCCTCGATCCCGGCGAGGTGGCGGTCGACCCGGAGTCGGTGCAGCTGCTCACCGTGCACTCGGCCAAGGGCCTGGAGTGGGACGTCGTCGCCGTCCCCGGCATGACCGCCGACCAGTTCCCCTCGCGCACCGACACCAGCGACTCCTGGGTCAAGGACCCCGGCGCGGTCCCGGTCGACCTGCGCACCACCGACCGCGAGGACCTCCCGCGGCTGCGGCTGCCGGTGCCCGGCTCGGGCGACCAGGCCGTGGTGCGCGCCGCGCTCGAGGACTACGTGCAGGAGTGGAAGGACTTCGGCGAGGCCGAGGAGATCCGGCTCGGCTACGTCGCGGTCACCCGCGCCAAGTCCCTGCTGCTGTGCTCGGGCAGCTGGTGGCGCGAGGGCGTGAAGCCCAACGGCCCCTCGGTGCTGCTCGACACCGTCCGCCGGGCGTGCACCGCCGGGGCCGGCGTCGTCGTGGCGTGGGCGGAGCGGCCCGAGGAGGGCGCCACCAACCCCGCGCTGGAGGAGTGGCCGGTCGGGACGTGGCCGGCCGACCCGCTGTCCGAGCCGCGCCGCCGGGCGCTCACCGCCGCCGCGGAGCTGGTCGCCAACTCGGCTCCGCACCCGCTCGACGCCGGCACCGTGCTCGGCGCCGGCGACCCGGTGGTCGAGGACTGGGTCCGCGACGCCGACCTGTTGCTGCGCGAGCGCCGGCGCACCGCCCGCCCGACCGTCGAGGTGCCGTTGCCCAGCCACCTGTCGGTGTCGGAACTGGTGGCCCTGCGCCGCGACCCGGCCGAGCTGGCCCGCCGGCTGCGGCGGCCGATGCCGGCCGCGCCCGCGCCGCTGGCCCGCCGCGGCACCGCGTTCCACGCCTGGCTGGAGGAGCGCTTCGGCGCCTCCCGGCTGCTCGACCTCGACGAGCTGCCCGGCTCCGGTGATGAGTCCGCGCCTCCCGACGGCGCGCTGGCGGCCCTGCAGGAGGCGTTCCTCGCCGGCCCGTGGGCCGACCGCCAGCCGGTCGAGGTCGAGGTGCCGTTCGAGACGCCGCTGGGCCCGCTCACCCTCCGCGGCCGGATCGACGCCGTCTTCGCCGACGACGCGGGCGGGTTCGAGGTCGTCGACTGGAAGACCGGCCCGCCGCCCTCGGGCGCTGAGCTGGCGGCGGCCGCCGTGCAGCTGGCCGCCTACCGGCTCGGCTGGTCGCGGCTGGCCGGTGTCCCGGTCGAGAGGGTCAGCGCGGGCTTCCACCACGTCGCCGCGGGCGTGACCGTGCGCCCGGTCGACCTGCTCGACGAGGCCGGCCTGCTGGCCCTCGTCACCGGCGAGGCCGCCGGCGACGACCTGCCGCCCGAGCCCGATGACGAGCTGCCCCCGCCGCCCGAGGACGACCTCGAACCCGTTTGACGCGGTCGCGACCCTGACCGGGTGACCGTCGTGATCCGGGACCTCGAGGACGCCGACGTCGCCGCGGTCGTGGACCTGTCGCTGCAGGCGTGGGCGCCGGTGTTCGCCTCCTTCGCGGCCGTCCTGGGCCCGGCGGTCCACCGGCACCTCTACCCGGACTGGGAGCGGTCGCAGGCCGCGGCGGTCGAGAGGACCTGCCGCGACCCCGCGATGCAGGTGCTGGTGGCCACCGAGGACGACCGGCCGGTGGGCTTCGTGGCCGTCGTCGTCCACGGCGAGACGCACGACGAGCCGGGCAGCGGCGAGGTCGAGATGCTCGCCGTGGACCCGGCCGCCCAGCGGCGCGGCACCGGCGCGCGGCTGCTGGAGGCCGGGCTGGCCGTGCTCCGGGACGCCGGCGTGCGGCTGGCCGTCATCGGTACCGGCGGCGACCCCGGGCACGCGCCGGCCCGCCGGACCTACGAGGCGGCCGGCTTCACGCCGTTGCCGCTGGTCCGCTACTATCGGCTGCTCTGACCCCTCTTCTGCTCTCCGCCCTCACCGTGCGGTGCCCGACCTCACCCCGCGGCGCGAGGTCGGGCACCGGGCGGTGAGGGCGGCGGACCCACCGCAGCGGGCAGCTGTCAGCTGGAGGCGACCCGGTCGAGGATCGCGGTGGCGAGCCGGTCGGGTGCCTGCTCGGGGATCCAGTGGCTGATGCCGGCCAGCTCCACGAAGCGGTAGTCGCCGGTGACGTGCGCGGCGCAGCCCTTGGCGGCGGTGCGGCCGATCGCCATGTCGGCGTCGCTCCACACGTACGTGGTGGGCACCGCGACGTCGTCCACCGGCGTCGCCGAGCTCATCGCCCGGTACCAGTTCAGCGCGGCGGTCAGCGCGCCCGGCGCCGACAGCACGGCCACGTACTCGTCGATCGACTCCGGGTCGACGCCGTCGCCGTACATGCGGCGCAGCCGGCGGGCGTCGTCGGCGAGCAGCACCTCCTCGGCCTTGCCCGCCTGCCAGAACAGCCGGATGTAGGCGGAGCGCTCCTTCTGCTCGGGATCGCTGCGGAAGGCGGCGGTGAACGCCGTCGGGTGCGGCACCGAGACGGCGGTCAGCGAGCGCACCCGGTCGGGGTGCCAGGCGGCCAGCGCCCACGCGACGTTGGCGCCCCAGTCGTGCCCGACGACGTCGGCGACCGGCACCTCCATCGCCGTCATGAGGTCGGCGGTGACCTGCGCGAGGTTGGTCAGCGCGTAGGCCTCCACCTCCTGCGGCCGGGCGCCGGGGGAGTAGCCCAGCTGGTCGACGGCGTAGGTGCGCAGCCCCGCCTCGACCAGCCGCGGCGTCACCGCCGCCCACGACGCCGAGGTCTCCGGGAAGCCGTGCAGCAGCACCACCGGCCGCCCGTCCCCGGGGCCGTCGGCCCGCACGTCGAAGGTCAGGTCACCGACGTCGACCCGCAGCAGCTCTCCGCCCATGTCGCCGAACCTAGTGGCCGGGGCGGACGCGCCACCCGCGCGCCGCTACGGTCGGCGCTCGTGACCAGCCCGGAACGCGCCTTCGTGCAGGCCCACCTCGACGACCTCCACGCCGACCTCGACGCCTGGCTGCGCATCCCGTCGATCTCGGCCGACCCCGCGCACGCCGGCGACGTCGCCGCCAGCGCCGAGTGGCTGGCCGGGGCGCTGCGGCGCACCGGCTTCCCCGTCGTCGAGATCTGGCCGACCCCGGGCGCGCCGGCCGTCTACGCCGAGTGGCCCAGCGCGGACGACGCTGCGCCGGTCGCGCTGGTCTACGGCCACCACGACGTGCAGCCGGTCGACCCGCTGGAGCTGTGGGAGCGCCCGCCCTTCGAGCCGACCCGCGTCGAGACCCTCGACGGCCCGGAGCTGCACGCCCGCGGCGCCATCGACGACAAGGGCAACGTCGCCTTCCACCTGCTCGGCATCCGCGCGCACCTGGCCGCCACCGGCCGCGACACCCCCGCCGTCACGGTGAAGCTGCTGGTCGAGGGCGAGGAGGAGTCCGGCTCGCCGCACTTCGCCGACCTGCTGCGCGAGCGCGCCGACCGGCTGGCCTGCGACGTGGTCGTCGTCAGCGACACCGGCATGGCCGCACCCGACGTGCCGAGCGCCGTCGTCGCCATGCGCGGCCTGGCCGACGCCGAGATCACCCTGCGCGGCCCCGCCGTCGACCTGCACTCGGGCTCCTTCGGCGGCGGCGTGCCCAACCCGCTGCACGCGATGGCGGAGCTGCTGGCCGCGCTGCACGACGAGCACGGCCGGGTCACGCTGCCGGGCTTCTACGACAAGGTGCGGCCGCTGACCGACCGCGGGCGCGAGCTCATGGCCCGCGTGCCCTTCGACGAGGCCGCCTGGCTGGCCGGCCCGGCCGCCTCCCGCGCCACCGCGGGGGAGGAGGGCTTCAGCACGCTGGAGCGGATCGGTGCCCGGCCGACCGCCGAGGTCAACGGCATGTGGGGCGGCTACACCGGCCCCGGCCACAAGACCATCGTCCCGGCCGAGGCGCACGCCAAGCTCACCTTCCGGCTGGTCGCCGACCAGCACCCCGGGGACGTCGGCCCGCTGCTGCGGCAGTGGGTGGACGAGCGCGTGCCCGAGGGCATCGTGGCCGAGGTGCACACCCCGCCCGGCGGCGTCTCCCCGTGCGCCAGCGACCTCGACTCCCCGTACACGGGCGCCCTCCTGCGGGCCATCGCGCAGGCCTTCGACACCGCGCCCGACGACGTCCTGTTCACCCGCGAGGGCGGCAGCGGCCCCGAGGCCGACCTGGTCGAGGTGCTCGGCGCCCCGCTGGTCTTCCTCGGCGCGGGGCTGCCCACCGACCGCATCCACTCGCCGAACGAGCGGGTCCTGCTGCCGATGCTGTACCGCGGCGCCGAGGCGGCGGCCCACCTGTGGCGGGAGCTGGCGGCCCGGTGACCGTTCCCGAGCCCGGCGGGCGCTTCGGCCCCTACCGCGTCCTCGGCCTGCTGGGCAGCGGCGGCATGGGGTCGGTGCTGCGGGCGCACGACGACGAGCACGAGCGCGACGTCGCCCTCAAGGTCCTGCACCAGCAGTGGGCCGCCGACGAGGGTTACCGCGAGCGCTTCCGCCGCGAGGCCCGCATCGCCGCCCGCCTCAACGAGCCGCACGTCGTCCCGATCCACCGCTTCGGCGAGATCGACGGGCAGCTGTTCCTCGACATGCGGCTGGTCGAGGGCGAGGACCTCGCCTCGCTGCTGCGCCGCGCCGGGCGGCTGGCCCCGGCGCGCGCCGTCGACGTCGTCGGGCAGGTGGCCCGGGCGCTCGACGCCGCGCACGCCGGCGGGCTGGTGCACCGCGACGTCAAGCCCTCCAACGTGCTGCTGGTCGCCCGCTCCGACGGCGGCGACCTCGCCGGCTCCGCGCCCGGCGAGGACTTCTGCTACCTCGCCGACTTCGGCATCGCCCGCACCTCCGAGGACGCTCCCGGCCCGGCGCTCACCGGCACCGGCATGGCCGTGGGCAGCACCGAGTACATGGCGCCGGAGCGCTTCGGCTCGACCGCGCTCGACGCCCGCGCCGACGTCTACTCCCTCGCCTGCGTGCTCTTCGAGGCGCTCACCGGCCGCCGGCTGTTCCCCGGCGCCGACCCCGTGGCGCTCATGGCCGCGCACATGCACCAGCCGCCGCCCCCGCCGTCGTCACTGACGCCCGGCATCCCGCCGGCGCTCGACGGCGTCGTGCTGCGCGGCCTGGCGAAGGACCGCGAGCAGCGCTGGGCGACGGCCGGGGCCATGGCCGCCGCCGCGCGTGCCGCGCTGGCCGACAGTGGCGTCCCGGTGCCCAGCGGCGACGCCGGGACGACGGTGGGCCCGGGTCCCGGGGGCGGGAACGGGCGGGCGGTCACCCGGCAGCAGGCCGCGCCGCGGCCGCTCGCGCCGCCCACCACCGTCGGACCGCGACCGCCGGCCGCACCCGCTGGGCAGCGGGCCGCCCGCCTGCCGTGGGTGCTCGCGGCACTCGGGGCCGTCCTCTCCCTCGTCCTCGCCGTCTCCCTGGTGCTGGTCGCCCTCCGGTCCGACGACGCCGGCGACGCTGCTGCCGGAGCCGGGCAGCGGCTCGTGGCCGCCACCCTCCCGGCCGGCGTGGAGCTCGGCGACTGCACCGGGCAGGAGCCCGCCGACGGCGTGCTGCGGGAGGTCGCCTGCCCGGCCGACCCGGGGACCGGGGTCACCAGCAGCACGTTCACCGCCCACGAGGACGACGGCGCCCCGCAGGCCCTGGCCGCCGACATCGAGCAGCAGGGGCTCGAGCCGCTCGAGGACCGCTTCGGGTGCGGGTCGAGCAGCAGCGGCCCGGTGGGCTGGTTCCCGATCGCGGACGGCGACCTCGACGACGGCGGCACCGAGGTCGGCCGCGCGGCCTGCTGGGTCGACGGCGACGGCGACGCGGTGTTCGCCTGGACCTGGGACGACCTGGGCACGTACGGCGTCGCGGAGGTGCGCGGCGGCGGCGACTCGCAGCTGTCGAACCTGCGCAGCTGGTGGGACAGCAACGCCGACCGCGGCTACAGCTGACCGCCCGCGCCGCGGGAACCAGGATCGGCGGGCTCCCCGTCCTACCCTGACCCCCGTGACCGGACCTGGGCTGACGGCCGCACCCGCGGGGTGGTACCCCGACCCCGACGGTGCCACCGGGATGGTGCGCTGGTGGAACGGCGAGAGCTGGTCGGACGTCACGACGCCGGCCGGCCCGGGCGTCGCCGTCCAGGCGTCCCCGGTGCCCGCCCCGCCCCGCCCGCCGGCGCCGTCGACGTGGGGGAGCGACGCCTGGCAACCCGGGCCGGCGTCGGAGCCGCGCCGGGGTGCCCGCACGGCCTGGTGGATCGGCGGCTCGGTGCTCGCCGTGGTGGCCGTCGTCGTCGTCGCGCTGGTCGTCGGGCTGTCCGGCGGCAGCCCCACCGGCCCGGGCGCCGTCACCGACCCACCCGTGGCGAGCTCCCCGCCGGCCGGCAGCACCTTCCCGCCGGGCACCGTGCGGATCATCGACGAGGAGTCGGGGATCTCGTACCCGTTCCTCGGCAACGGCTGGTACGAGTACGACCGCGGCCCGATGCCCGAGACCCGCACCATCGCCGGGCAGTACTTCATCACCCAGGAGCAGACGCCCGACGGCGGCATCTTCATCGCCCAGTGCACCTCGGGGCCGGTCGCCGACGGCTACGGCTGGACCGGCCCGGGCAGCGAGCAGGCCACGGTCACCGCCCTGGCCGACAGCGTGCGCGCCGCCTACTACCCGTACCCGAACGAGCGGGAGGTGCTGCGCGACGAGGCCCTGACCGTCGACGGCCACGCCGCGCACCTGATCGAGTTCCAGCTGACCTGGGACGTCGAGGGCTACGACTCGACCGGCGAGCGCGCGGCGCTGCTGGTCGTCGACGTCGGCCGGCCCGACCCCGCGCTGCTCTACGTCTCCATCCCGAACACGCACGCGGAGCTGTACGGGACCATCGACCGGCTCGTCGCCGACATCGACGTGTTGTGACCGCCCGGCGGGGCGTCGTCCCGCGTGGTTAGGGTCGGTCCGTGACAGCAGCGACTGGGGCCGACCTGACACTGCGGCACCCGGTGGAGCGCTTCTCCCTCGACAACGGGCTGCGCGTCGTCCTCGCGCCCGACCGCAGCGTGCCGGTCGTCGCCGTGAGCGTCTTCTACGACGTGGGCATGCGCAACGAGCCGGAGGGCCGCACCGGGTTCGCCCACCTCTTCGAGCACGTGATGTTCCAGGGCTCGGCGCACGTGCCGAAGATGGAGCACGCCCGCCTGGTGCAGGCCGCGGGTGGCACGTTCAACGGCTCGACCCACCAGGACTACACGAACTACTACGAGGCGCTGCCGTCCGAGGCGCTGGAGCGCGCGCTGTTCCTCGAGGCCGACCGCATGGCCGCCCCGGCCATCACCGAGGAGAACCTCCGCAACCAGATCGACGTGGTGAAGGAGGAGATCCGGGTCAACGTGCTCAACCGGCCCTACGGCGCCTTCCCCTGGCTGCAGCTGCCGCAGGTGGCGTTCGAGAGCTTCGCCAACACCCACGACGGTTACGGCTCCTTCGTCGACCTGGAGAGCTCCACGGTCGCCGACGCCACGGACTTCTTCTCCCGCTACTACGCGCCGGGCAACGCGGTGCTGTGCATCGGCGGGGACCTCGACGTCGGCGAGACCGAGCGCCTGGTCCGCCGCTGGTTCGGCCAGGTCGAGGCCCGCGAGGTGCCGCCGACGCCGAACACCGGCGAGCCCTCGCCCACGACCGTGCGCCGCGACGTCGTCGAGGACCGGCTGGCCCCCGCGCCTGCCGTCGCCCTGGGCTGGCGGGTGCCCGACCCGGTCGGTGACCTCGACACCTACCTCGGCACCGTGCTGCTGGCCGAGCTGCTCAGCGAGGGCGACGCCTCCCGGCTCGAGCGCCGGCTGGTGCACGACGACCGCCTGGCGGTGGCGCAGGCCAGCTACGTCGGGCTCTTCGGCGACCCGTTCGACGTCCGCGACGCCACGCTGCTCACCACCCAGGTGCACCACCCGGCCGCGATCGGTGTCGACGACGTGCTGGCCGCCGTCCACGACGAGATCGGCCGGGTGTCCACCGAGGGCGTCAGTGTCGAGGAGCTGGCCCGCGTGCAGGCGCGCACCAGTGCCCAGCTGCTGCGCCAGGCCGACTCGGTGCTGGGCCGCACCCTCGCCTTCGCCGGTGCCGAGCTCGTCCACGGCCGCGCCGAGCTGGCCGGCGAGCTGGCCGCCCGGCTGGCCGCCGTTCCCCCCGACGCGGTGCAGGCCGCCGCGAAGGGACTCGATCCCGGCACCGCCGCCGTGCTGGAGCTGCGGGCCACCGGAGGAGCCAAGTGAGCGCCCCCGTGCTCGACCTCGACCTCGTCCCGCCGCTGGGCGAGCCGCGGCCGCACCCGGTCCCGGAGGTCGCCACGACGACGCTGCCGAGCGGGCTGACCGTCGTCGTCGTCCCGCGGCCCGGCGTCCCGCTGGTGGAGCTGCGGCTGCGCGTCCCGTTCGCCGCGACCTCCCCGCGCGGTGCCCTGCAGCACGTCGCCCGGGCCTCGGTGCTCTCCGGCGCGGTGCTGCTCGGCACCGCGCAGCGCGACGCCATGGGCATCGCCGAGGCGCTGCAGGGCCACGGGGCAGAGCTGTCGGTGGCCGCGGACCCCGACCGGCTGCTGCTCTCGACCACGCTGCTCGCCGAGGGCCTCGCACCGGTCCTCGGCGTGCTCGCCGAGGTGCTCACCCAGGCCGCCTACCCCGGCGACCAGGTCGAGGCCGAGCGCGACCGGGTGGCCGAGCGGATCGCGATCGCCCGCTCACAGCCCGGCGTCATCGCCCGCAGCGCGCTGGCCGCCCGCCGCTACGGCACCCACCCCTACGCCGCGCAGCTCCCCGCCCCGGACCTGGTCGGCAAGGTCGCCGCTGCCGCGCTGCGCAAGCTGCACCGCGAGCGGCTGCTGCCCGCCGGCAGCACGATGGTCCTCGTCGGCGACCTCGATCCCGCCGCGGCCACCGACGCCGTCGCCACCGCGCTCGGCGACTGGACGGGGGAGGGCACCGCCGCCGGCGCCCCGCCCGCGCCGACCCTGGCGCCGGGGCACCTGGAGGTCGTCGACCGGCCGGGCGCGGTGCAGTCCAACATCCGCCTCGGCGGGCCGGCGCCGGGCCGCACCGACCCCGACCTGCCCGCGGTCCGGCTGGCCAGCATGGTGTTCGGCGGCTACTTCTCCTCGCGGCTGGTCGAGAACATCCGTGAGCGGCGCGGCTACTCCTACAGCCCGCGCAGCGCCGTCGACCACCTGGCCGCGGCCTCGTCGTTCCTCGTCGAGGCCGACGTCGCCACCGAGGTGACGGGCGCGGCCTTCCTCGAGACGTGGGCCGAGCTCGGCCGGATGGCGCTGGCGCCGGTCACCGAGGCCGAGCTCGACGCCGCCCGTCGCTACGTGCTGGGCAGCATGGCGCTGTCGACGTCCACCCACGCGGGGCTGGCCAGCACGCTCTCGGCACTGGCCGGGTCGGGCCTGTCGGTGGAGTGGCTCGCCGGGCACCAGCGGGCGCTGGCCGAGGTCACCGTCGAGCAGGTCCAGGAGGCCTCACGCCGCTACCTGGCGCCGGCCGCGCTGACCGCCGTCGTCGTCGGTGACGCCGAGCGGGTGACCGACGCGCTGCGGGCCCTCGGCCCGGTCGACGTGACCGCCAGCGCGGCCGCCGCGCCGGACCCCGCGTGAGCGTCCCGCCGGGCGGCAGCACCCCGGCCGACAACCCGCCGGAGGCCGTGCGCGGCTTCTGGCCGGCCGGCACGCCGGACACCACCGGAACGGTCCCGGTGCTGTCCCGCTCGGCGCACGACCGCGACCACCTCGGCCGCGCGCTCGAGGACCCCACCCGCGGGCGCCCGGTGCGGGTGCTCACCGTCGACGAGCGCCGCGCCGTCCCCGTGCACGAGGGCGAGGGCGGCCCGTTGCTGGTCTGGGACGAGCAGCCGACCCTGCCGCTCGGTGCGGTGTACCTGGGCGAGGCCGACGGCGTGCCCTACGCCGCGGTCCGCGGGGAGCGCGCGCTGACGGTGAACGGCCGGCCGGTGGACCTGTGGACCGGATTGCGCGAGGTCGGCAGCGAGCTCGGCGACCTCGACGCCGGCCTGCTCGCCGAGGCCGTCGGCATCCTCGAGTGGCACGAGCGGGCCCGGTTCAGCCCGCTGTCGGGCGCCGCGACGACGATCGAGCGGGCCGGCTGGGTGCAGCGCGACCCGGTCACCGGCGCCGAGCTGTTCCCCCGCACCGACCCCGCGGTGATCATGCTGGTCCACGACGGCGGCGACCGCTGCGTGCTCGGCCGGCAGGCGGTGTGGCCGCCCGGGCGCTTCTCGATCCTCGCCGGGTTCGTCGAGCCGGGGGAGTCCGCCGAGGGCGCGGTGGCCCGCGAGGTCGCCGAGGAGGTCGGGCTGCAGGTCACCGACGTCCGCTACGTGAGCAGCCAGCCCTGGCCGTTCCCGCAGTCGCTGATGCTCGGCTTCACCGCCCGCCTCGACGGCGACGACACCCTGCGGCTGGACCCGACCGAGATCGAGGAGGCCCGCTGGTGGACCCGCGACGAGCTCCGCTCGGGCCGCGGTCCCGAGGCGCTGCCGCCGCCGGTGTCGATCGCCCGGCACATCATCGACCGCTGGGTGGCCGGCGAGCTCGACTAGGCACGCCGGCGGACTACGACCAGCGGTTCTGCAGCACCAGCGCCGGGTGCTCGGGGCGGTCGGCCAGCACGACGGCGTCGGCGAGCGGGACCGGGTCGACCTCGTCGTCGTAGCGGTCGAAGACGGGCAGCTCCCACGCCTGCTCGGCGGGGAACCGCCGCCGCCGGGCGGCCGGCGCCACCCGCAGGTGCACGACGACGTCGAACGCCAGCCCGACGCCCTGCAGGAGCGGGCCGGGGACGAGCAGCACCCCGCGTGGCGGCATCGGGCGGTAGGCGGCCCGGGCGGCCCGGTCACGGGTGACGTCCCACAGGACCGGCAGGTACTCCGCCGGCCCGCCGGGCCCCACCCGGTCGAGCACCTCGCGGGCCAGCGCGCCGGCGTCGAGCCAGTCGGTGTAGCGGGCGTCGGGATCGGTGCGGCCGTGCTCGAGGCGCACCGACGCGGGCCGGAGGAACCCGTCGGCCGGGACGGCGACGGCCGGCCGGCCCAGCGCGGGGAGCCGCTCGGCCACCGCGGAGGCGAGGTCGGCGGGCGCGGCGACGTCGGGCCCGTCGACGGCGACCCGTACCGCGGCCGCTCCGGGCAGCGGCTCGACGTCGGCGAGGAGGGCGGCCAGCCGGTCGGCCAGCGCGCCCGGGGTCAGCGGCTCCGGACCGCTCAGCGGCGGCCGTCCGCCGGGACCGAGGCGTGCCGGGCGGCGCCGCGCTCGACCCGCCGGCCGGGCGTGCGGCGGGGGGCCGGCGGCAGGCCCGTGGCCGGCTCGGCGGCGGACGGCACCGCGGCGGCCCGCTCGAGGGCCGTGAGCACCTCACGGGCCAGCTCGTGCACCGGCCGCCCCAGCGACCGGGCCTGTCCCCGCAGCGTCTCGAACGCCGCCCGCGGCGACGTGGCGTCGCGCTCGGCGAGCACGCCGATCGCCCGCTCGGTGGAGACCCGGGCGGCCAGCGCGTGCTCGAGCTGGGCGACGGTCCGCTCGAGCGCGGCGATCCGGGTGTCCCGCGGGTCACCCGCGGCCTCGTCGTCGGCACTCCCGCGCGCGGCCCGGCGGGTGGCGCGGTCGGGCTCGGCGGGGCAGCCGAGCTCCTCGGCGACGAGGTCGGCCAGCGAGAGGCCCTCCATCAGGTCGCCGACGTCGTCGGCCCTCCCGGGGGAGAGCACGCTCCACCCCCGGCAGGTGCGCGCGAGGACGACGGAGGGACGGTCGGCGGGGACCTCCTCCGCGGCCGGTCCGGGCGCGGGGCGGTGCACGGCGTCCGAGGTCACGACAGCGGCTCCCGCGGGTGCTCCGGCCGGTGGCCGGGGGACGGTCGGCGCGTCACGGTCGCGACCCGCCGGGGGACGATGATGCACCGCCGGGGATCGTGTCCCGTGCAGCACCCGCCGGTCAGGCCCCCTGCTGCTGCGCCAGCTGGGCCTTCACCTGGTCGATGCTCGGGTTGGTCAGCGCGCTGCCGTCGGCGAAGACCAGGGTCGGGACGGTCCGGTTGCCGCCGTTGGCCTGCATCACGACGTCGGCCGCGCCCGCGTCGCGCTCGATGTCCACCTCGGCGTAGTCGATGCCCTCGACCTGCATGAGCTTCTTCAGCCGCACGCAGTACCCGCACCAGGTGGTGGTGTACATGGTCACGGCGGCGGGTGCGGCAGTCACTCGGGGTCCTCCCAGGGACGGGTCGGTCGGTGCGGGACGGACGACGTCCCGACGGGGAGGCAACGCCCCGGTCGCGTCCCCTCTTCCCCAGGCGTCCCCGCCGTCCACCGGTGCGGGGTGTCCCCGTCGTCTGTCGGCGCCGGCTGGGACACTCGCGGGTGCGGCCCGCCGGCCGCCGGATCCCCGCTCCGAGAACCGTCCCGTTGGAGGAAGCACCGCATGCCCCGGACAGCCGACGCGCCCCCCGGGTCCCCGGGGACCTCCGCCGGCGCCGAGGCGGTGCTGGCCGGCCTGGACGAGGAGCAGCGCACCGCCGCGTCGGAGGTCACCGGCCCGGTGTGCATCCTCGCCGGCGCCGGTACGGGGAAGACCCGCACCATCACCCACCGCATCGCCTACGGCGTGCACACCGGCGCGTTCGTCCCGGAGCAGGTGCTCGCGGTGACCTTCACCGCCCGCGCGGCCGGCGAGCTGCGCACCCGGCTGGCCGCCCTCGGCGTCGGAGGCGTGCAGGCGCGGACGTTCCACGCCGCGGCGATGCGTCAGTTGCGCTACTTCGCCCCACGGGTGCTCGGCGGCCCGCTGCCGCCCCTGGTGGAGAACAAGCTCCGCGTCGTCGCCTCCGCCGCCACGCGCAACCGGCTGACCACCGACCGCACCAGCCTGCGCGACCTCGCCAGCGAGATCGAGTGGGCCAAGACCACGCTGGCCACGCCCGAGGACTACCCGGCGCGCGCCGCGGCCGCCGGGCGCGAGCCGCCGTTCGACGCCGAGACGGTCGCGCGGGTGTACGCCTCCTACGAGTCGGCCAAGCAGCGCGACGGTGCCCTCGACTTCGAGGACCTGCTGCTGGTCACCGCGTTCGCGCTGGAGGAGCACCCCGACGTCGCCCGGCAGGTGCGCGGGCAGTACCGCCACTTCGTCGTCGACGAGTACCAGGACGTCAACCCGCTGCAGCAGCGCCTGCTCGACGCCTGGCTCGGCGGCCGGGCCGACGTGTGCGTCGTCGGCGACCCCAACCAGACGATCTACTCCTTCACCGGCGCCGACCCCGACCACCTGCTCGGCTTCGCCGACCGCTATCCCGACGCCGCGGTGGTCAAGCTCGAGCGGGACTACCGCTCCACGCCGCAGGTGGTCGCGCTGGCCAACAAGCTCATCGGCCAGGCGCCGCCGCGCCGGGGGCTGCCCGGGCTGCGGCTGCTCGGCCAGCGCCCCGAGGGCCCGGCGCCGCGGTTCTTCGAGCACCCCGACGAGCCGACCGAGGCCGCCGCCGTCGCCCAGGCGTGCCGGGCACTCGTCGAGGCGGGGATGCCGGCGTCGGAGATCGCCGTCCTGTTCCGCATCAACGCCCAGTCCCAGGTGTACGAGTCGGCGCTGGCCGACGCGGGTGTGCCCTACGTGCTCAAGGGCGGCGAGCGGTTCTTCGAGCGACCCGAGGTCCGCGAGGCCGTCGTCCTGCTGCGCGGCGCGGCCGCCGGTGGCAGCGACCCCGGCGCCCTGGTGCCCACGGTGCGCGACGTGCTGGCCTCGACCGGGTGGGTGGAGCACCGCCCGCCGGCCGGGGGTGCGGCGCGGGACCGCTGGCAGTCGCTGGCCGCGCTGGTCGACCTCGCCGTCGACCTCGTGGCCGAGGACCCGACCACCGACCTGCCGCGCTTCGTCGCCCACCTCGCCGAGCGCGCCGACGCCCAGCACGCGCCGACCGTCCAGGGCGTCACGCTGGCGTCGATGCACGCGGCGAAGGGCCTGGAGTGGGACGCGGTCTTCGTCGTCGGCCTCGTCGACGGCGTGCTGCCCATCGCACAGTCGCTGTCGCGCCCCGAGGCGGTGGAGGAGGAGCGGCGGCTGCTCTACGTCGCGGTGACCCGGGCCCGCGAGCAGCTCACGCTCTCGTGGTCGCTGGTGCGCAACCCCGGCGCCAAGCGGGCCCGCCCGCGCAGCCGGTTCCTCGACGGCCTGGTGCCGGGCTCGACGCCGACGGCACCGCCCCCGCAGCGCAAGGCGAAGAAGACCAAGGTCGTCCTGGAGGGCGAGGCCGCCGAGATCTTCGAGCGGCTGCGCGCCTGGCGCAGCAGCACGGCGCAGGCGGCCTCGGTGCCCGCCTACGTCGTCTTCAGCGACGCCACCCTGCAGGCCATCGCCGAGTCGAAGCCCACGAGCGTCCGCGAGCTGTCCGGCCTGCCCGGTGTGGGCGCCCGCAAGCTCGAGATGTACGCCGAGGACGTTCTCGCCACCGTCAGCGGCTGACCGGTCACCGCGCGTGCAGACCGCACGGCTCCTCCGGCGTGTTCCCCGTCACGGGGGAGAGTGCCGGTTAATTGCGTTGCGCCGCTCCGGTGACCTTCCCTACTGTCCTGATCGCGCTCGACGGACACCCGCGGGCGCGCCAGACCGAGCCCGGCCCGACAGCCGGACTCCGACCCCGGGAGGAGGGGGAACGATGATCGACATGCGCTGCGCCTTCGCCCCCGCCGGGGTCTCCGCCTGGGGCGCCCTCGTCGTGCGTCCGGCTGCCGGTGACGCCGTCCCGACCGCCCGTCCGCGCTACGCCCTCGTCCGGTCCATGACGCCGTTCGACCTGACCGGTACGGCCCTTGCTGCGCCCACCGCTCCGTTCTCGGGGACCGGTCTGCCCATCGCCGGCCAGTTCGGCACCGGCGTCGGCGGCACCGATGCGCCCACCACCGACATCTCCACCCAGCGCCACACCCTCGGGATCCACCCCCCGGGGAGACCGCAGAGCTGACTGCTCGACCGGTCCTCCTCGAGGCCGCGGAACCCGAACCCCGGGATCCGCGGCCTTCGTCTTTTTCTGCGGCACCCGGCCCCGACCACCCGGTCGGCGGGCCCCCGCCGGCCGCGCAGACGACGAGTACGAGGAGGAGCGGCAGTGCAGCAGACGATCGACCGCCCGACGTCCCACCGCCGACCCGGGCTCCCCCGGACCGGCGATGCCACCCCGAGGACACCGCACACCCCCCTGGCCCCGGCACCGGTGCGGCGTCCCCTGCCGTGCCGCGGGACCGACGACCCGGACCTGTGGTTCGCCGAGAGCCCCGCGCTGCTCGAGCAGGCCAAGGTCCTGTGCGGGGAGTGCCCGGTCCGCGACGCCTGCCTGACCGGTGCGCTGGACCGCGGCGAGCCGTGGGGCGTGTGGGGCGGCGAGATCTTCGAGCGGGGTGTGGTCATCCCGCGCAAGCGCCCGCGGGGCCGTCCCCGCAAGGTCGTCGCGGCGTGACCGTGACGGCGACGACCCGGACCACCGACAGCCAGCAGCAGCGATCCCCATCCGATCGGGCACCGACGCCCGGTGAGCACCGAGGACCAGCCATGAACAGCTACGAGTACGACCTGGCCACCACGCGGCTGCGCGAGCTGCGCGCCGAGGCCGACAACGCCGGCCGCGTGCGCCGGCTGCGGGCCGCCCGCCGGTGGGCCCGTCGCGCGGAGTACGCGACGCGGCGAGCCGCGCGGGCCAGCGCCGCCGTCCGATAGACACCCCGCTGCCCCCCCACCGCTCGCAGGCTCGCGGTGGGCTCCTGCAGCGGGGCCACTCCGGGGCCCGGCGGCGCGCCGAGCCCCTCCCGGTCGAGGCCGGGCTCCCGACGCTCCCGGTGCGTCGGGGGCCTGGCCTCCTGTCGTCCGGTCAGGCCTTGAAGCCCGGCAGCCACTCCTCGAGGACGCCGCGGTAGCCGGCGGCGGCGTCCAGCTGGCAGAGGACGCCGATCGAGCCGACCGTCACCCGGTGGATGAGCAGGTAGGCAGGCGGCAGGTTCAGCTGGCGGCCCAGCTTGTTGGCCTCGCTGCGGGGGTCGGCGAGGCGGGCGGCCTGCTCCTGCATCCAGGCGCGGGTGAAGCGGAAGGTGGAGTTCTCGATGGGCTCGAGCAGGGGCCTCAGGTAGTCGAGCACGCCCTGGGCGTCGACCTGGATCCCCGGCCGGACGAACCCCTCGGCGCGCAGGTCGGTCAGCACCTCCTCGGCGCGCCCCTCCAGGGCCCACCGCACCAGACGGCCGATCGGCTCGGGCAGCCCGTCGGGCAGCCGGGCCGTGGCGCCGAAGTCGATGACACCGAGCCGGTCGCCGTCGACGAGCCGGAAGTTGCCCGGGTGCGGGTCGGCGTGCAGCAGCCCGGCCCGGTGCGGCGCGGAGAAGTGCAGCTGGGCCATCAGGTGACCGGCGCGGTCGCGCTGCTCGCGGGTGCCGTCGGTGATGACCCGGGAGAGCGGCAGGCCCTCCAGCCACTCGGAGACGATGACCTTCGGCGCGCTGGCCACCACGCGGGGGACGACGATCTCCGGGTCACCGGCGTACGCGGCCGAGAACTGCCGCTGCGCGTCGGCCTCCAAGCCGTAGTCGAGCTCCTCGACCACGCGGGCCCGCAGTTCGGCGATGAGCGGCTTGACGTCCATGCCGGGGAAGACCGCGGCGAACAGCCGGGCGAAGCGGGAGAGCTGGTTGAGGTCGGCCATGAGCGCGGTGGCCGCACCCGGGTACTGGATCTTGACGGCGACGTCGCGGCCGTCGCGCCAGGTCGCGCGGTGCACCTGGCCGATGCTCGCCGCCGCGGCCGGCTGGTCGTCGAACTCGCGGAAGCGGGTGCGCCACGTCCCGCCGAGCTGCTCGGCGAGCACCGCGTGGACGGTGCGCACCGGCATCGGCGGCGCCTCCTCCTGGAGCTTGACCAGCGCCTGCCGGTAGGGCGCCGCCACCTCCTCGGGCACCGCGGCCTCGAACACCGACAGCGTCTGGCCGAGCTTCATCGCGCCGCCCTTGAGCTGGCCGAGGACGGCGAACAGCTGCTCGGCGGTGCGCTGCTGCAGTTCGGCCGTGACGGCGTCGGGCGACTGGCCCGACAGCCGCTTGCCGATGCCGAGCGTGGCGCGGCCCGCCGCACCGAGGGGCAGCGAGGCCAGCCGCGCCGTGCGCGAGATCGAGCCCCTGGGGATCCCCTGTGCGTCGTCGGTCACGGTGCCATTGTCCCCGACGCGGAGCCCGGACCGCTGGTGGAGGCGTGTCCGCCGTCACCCGGAGGGGCGGGCGGCGCCCGTGCACCCGCAGGACGGGTGCGGTGGCCAGCGGCGCAGCCGCGGGACGAGCCCCGGTGGGCACAGCTCCACCGACGCCGAGAGCGCCGCGGGGCTGCCGCTGCCGTCGAGGTAGGCCAGGACCTGCTGGGCCGCGACCAGCGCCGTCGCCCAGCAGGTGAGCGTGGACCCGCCCGGTGCGTCGGCCGCGGTGAGCTGGGCGGCGAGCACCGGCCAGTGCGGATCGGCGTCGCGGCGGCGCAGGTCGGCGCAGCGCAGGCAGCTGGTCACGCCGGGCACCACCAGGGCCCGACGACGCCGGTGTCCCCGCGGACGGCGGCCACCAGGTGCGTGACGCCGGCGTCGTGCAGCCCGGCGAGGAGCGGGTCGGAGGCTCCCCACGGTCGGGCGAGGACGACGAGGTCGGGAGTGGTGCCCGGCGGCAGCGGGCGCAGGTCGGTGAGCGGGCTCGCGCGGCGGACGGCGTCGGCGGCGGCGAGCGTCCTGGGGCGGCCCTCGTCGGCCGCGGTCAGCCCTCCGGCGACGGTGTCGCCCGCGGTGGCCACGCCCTCGTCGCGGACGCTGACCCGGCCCACGCCGCTGGCGGCGAGCAGCGTGGCCACGGGGACACCGACCCGGGTCGCGCCCTCGACCACCACGCACGCGCGGCGCCGGGCGTGCCAGCGCACCGCGCCGTCCGGATCGCGGGCGGCAGGCACCTCGGCGGCGGTGCGGGCCGCAGCAGCCGGTCCGGCGTCGGCGGCCAGCAGGTCGGCGGCGTCGAGGTCCACCAGCGCTCCGGTCACCCGCAGGTGGTCGAGCAGGGCGGCGACCGAGCGGGGCTCCAGGCCGGCACCGGCGGCGTCGGCGAGCACGGCCCCCTGCGTGCGCCGGCCGTCGAGGCCCCGCAGCAGCTCGGTCACCGCGCCCGGGGCCGGCCCCACCAGGACTCCGTCCCCGCCGTCGACCCCGCCGACCTGGACGGCGTCGGTGGCGCGGCGCAGCAGCGGCGTGCCCGGGGGCAGGAGGGGGTGGGCGGTGTCGGACACCCGGGCAGGGTGGCAGCAGCGCACCCGGCCCCGCTGTCGTCGTCCACAGGCGTACCCGGGGACCACGACGGCGGCGCCCCGCCGTGGGGGACGCCGCCGTCGGGCGTTCTGGCTCCTGCAGGGTCCCGCCGCGGGTGCCCGAGCGGTGGGGGCAGGAGGGTTCTCGTTCAGGCCTTGCCGAGGATCCGGTTCATCTTGGTGCCGCAGACCGGGCAGGTGCCCTGGGCCATACGGCGGCCGGACTCGCTGACCTTGACCTCGCCGTCGAAGTCCCGCTTCTCCTTGCACTTCACGCAGTAACCGTTGTAGCTCTCCGCCACGGTGCCTCCTCCCTCGGCTGCTCGGCACCCCTGCGAGCGCCGTCCTTCGCGGAACGCTACCCGGACCGTGCCGTCCGCTCGGAGCGGCCGGGGGACCTCCGGGGACGTGGTTCCCACAGCCTGTGGACAGGCCTGTGGAGACGGTGGGGACCCGTCGGCGTGTCCCTGTGCGCAGCCGGGGGAGGGGCCGTCGGCCACCCGGCCGTCATGCGCACGTCGCACGGCCGTCACCTGCGGGGATGCTCCCCGGGCGGTTGTGGACGGACCGCCCCCCGGCGCGCGCGCCGGCTGTCCACCGTCCGTGCGACTCGTACCCGAGCGGGTGGCGCCCCCGGGCGCGTCGGCGACCGCCGGTGGCTACGGTCGTCCCGTGCCCGGTTCGACCTCCGACTCCTCGCGCGGCCCCCTCTCGACGAGCGGGCCGGTGGAGGTGCGCCGCAGTGCGCGCCGCCGTCGGACGGTGACCGCGTACCAGGAGTCCGGGCGGACGGTCGTGCTCATCCCGGCGGCCTTCACCCCCGCCGAGGAGCGGCGCTGGGTGGCCCAGATGGTGGCCAAGCTGCAGACCCGAGAGGAGCGCCGCCGCAGGTCGCTGGGCGGCGACGAGGAGCTCATGGGCCGGGCGCGGGCGCTGTCGGCCGCCCACCTCGACGGCGTCCCGCAGCCGGCCAGCGTGCGGTGGGTGGGCAACCAGCAGCGCCGCTGGGGCTCGTGCACCCCGGCCGACGGCAGCATCCGGCTGTCGAGCCGGCTGCGGTCGATGCCGGAGTACGTCGTCGACTACGTGCTCGTCCACGAGCTGGCGCACCTGATCGAGCCCAGCCACGACGCCCGCTTCTGGGCGCTGGTCGCCCGCTACCCGCGCGCCGAGCGGGCCCGCGGCTTCCTCGAGGGCGTGGAGTCCGTCCGCGCCGACGGCGCCGGCGGGGACGACGGCGACCTCGTGGACTGAGCACTGCTCACCTCGTCGGCCTACCGGCCGACACCGCGGCCAGGTGCCGTCCCCGACGTGCACGGAGCCGTTCCCGCCACTCGATCGCGGGAGCCTCCGGCCCCCACTCCTCGCGGCGCCTCGCAGGGCGTCCTCAGCGAGCCGGGGAGTCGTCGTCCGGCGGGGTGGTGTCCGTGTCCGTGCCGGCGTCCTCCGCCTCGGCGGTGAGCGCACGCAGCTCGTCGTCGACACCCTGGCGGGCCACGAAGTCCATCGGCTCGTCGAGGTCGTCCGACGTCGGCAGCAGGTCCGGGTGCGACCACAGGCGGTCGCGCTCGGCCGTGCCGTAGCGCTGCGCCATCGCGCCCCAGACGGTCGCGGCGTCGCGCAGCCGGCGCGGGCGCAGCTGCAGGCCCACCAGCGTGGCGAAGGTCTGCTCGGCCGGCCCGCCGGAGGCGCGACGGCGGCGCATGGTCTCGGCCAGCGCCCCGTGCCCGGGCAGCCGCTCACCGGCGGCCGCGGCCACGACGGCGTCGATCCAGCCCTCGACCAGCGCGAGCAGGGTCTCCAGCCGGCGCAGCGCCATCTGCTGCTCCGGGGTCTCCTCCGGCTCCAGCAGGCCGCTGCCGAGCAGCTCCTGGATGGCCTCGGGGTTGGACGGGTCGAAACCGCCCTCCATCGAGCCCATGGCGTCGGTGAGGCCGCGCTCGATCGCCTCGCGGTCGATGGTGATGCCGCGGGCGTAGGCGTGGACGGCGTCGTGCAGCTGCTGGCGCAGCCACGGCACGTGCGCGAACAGCCGCAGCGAGGCGGCCTCGCGCAGCGCGAGGAAGAGGCGGACCTCGTCGGCGGGGCGGTCGAGGCCCTCGGCGAAGCTCGCGACGTTCTGCGGGACGAGCACCGCCGACCCGGCCGGCGCCAGCGGCAGGCCGACCTCGGTGCCGGTGACCACCTCACCGGCCAGCCGGCCGAGGGCCTGGCCGACCTGGGCGCCGAACATCAGCCCGCCCATCTGGCCCATGATCCCGGCCAGCGGGCCGGCCATCGCCATGGCCTCCTGCGGCAGCGCGGCGGTCATCGCGGCCACGACCTTCTCGGCCAGCGGGTCGATGAGCGCGCTCCAGGCCGGCAGCGTCTGCTCGATCCACTCGACCCGCGACCAGGCCAGCGGCCGGTCGGCGCCGGAGGGCAGGTCGGTGACCTGGTCGAGCCACAGGTCGGCCAGGCGCAGCGCCTCGGCGACGGCGCCCCGCTCGGCCTCCGACGTCGGCTGCGTGCCGGTGGCCAGCGAGCTGATCGCGCCCTGGCGGGCGAGGTCCCAGTTGACCGGTCCGCCCGACCAGTTCATGAGCTTCTGCAGCTCGGCGAACAGCGGCATCTTGCCCAGCAGGTCCTCCGGGCTGCCGCCCCCGGCGCCGCCCGGGCCACCGAACCCGAACAGGGCCCCGAAGCCGAACGGGTCACCCGAGCCCGGCTGGTCCCGGCGCTCCGGGTCGCGGTCGGGAGGCCCGAAGCCGAACGGCACGTCGCTCATGCCCCCACGGTAGACGCGTGATCACGCCGGAGCGGACGGATCGGGGCCGGTCCTGTCCGCTCTCGGCGGACGTGCCGGGCCCCGACCCCACCTAGAGTGGCCGGTCGTGACCCGTCGGATCGCCGTCCTCGCCGTCGGTGTGGTGCTGCTCCTGGTCGCCGGGATCCTCGGCGCGGCCCTGCCCGTGCCCTACGTCGCCCAGGTGCCCGGCCCCACCTTCAACACCCTCGGCGACATCGACGGCGACCCCGTCATCACCGTCCGCGGCCGCGACCGCAACGACGTCGACGGGAACCTGAACCTGACCACGGTCGGCGTCGGCCGGGCGGGGCTGAGCCTGGTGGAGGCGGTCCGCGGCTGGTTCGACGACGAGGTGAGCGTGGTGCCCGAGGAGTCGGTGTACCCGCCGGACCGGACCGAGGAGGAGATCGAGCAGGCCAACCGGCAGGCCTTCCTCACCTCCGAGGAGTCGGCCGAGGCCGCGGCACTCGGCGAGCTCGGCTACCCGGTGAAGGTCGTCGTCCGCGGCATCGCCGGCGACGACTCGCCCTCGGACGGGCTGCTCGAGGAGAACGACGCGATCGAGTCCGTGGACGGGCAGCCGACACCGGACTCGGCCACGCTGGCCGCCGTCCTCACCGCCATCCCGGCCGGCTCGTCCGTGCAGGTGGCCTACACCCGGCTCGGGCAGCCGGGCACAGCCACCGTCACCGCCGGGGACGCCCCGGACCGGGAGGGCTCCGTGCTCGGCGTCACGGTCCGCGAGCAGCCCTCGGCGCCCTTCGACGTCGACATCGACGTGGCCGACGTCGGAGGCCCCTCGGCCGGGCTCATGCTCTCGCTCGGCATCCTCGACCTGGTCGGCGACACCGACCTGACCGAGGGCGCCGTGGTGGCCGGCAGCGGCACGATCGCCCCCGAGGGCACGGTCGGCCCGGTCGGCGGCATCCAGCTGAAGATGGTCGCCGCCCAGGAGATCGGCGCCGAGCTCTTCCTCGTCCCGGCCGACAACTGCGCCGACGCCCTCGGCTCACCGGCCACCGGGCTGACCCTCGCCCGGGTGGGCACGCTCGACGACGCGCTGACCGCGCTGGAGGACGTCCGGGAGGGCCGCACCCCTGCCGGCTGCTGACCGCCCGGGGGGCCGTGCGGGCGCACACCCGTCGGCTTGGAGGAAGCTGTCGGCCAGCACCGGGTCGCCGGGGAACCCGGTGCCGTGCCGAGCGTTGGCAAGGGCGACACCGGATGGTCCTGTGCCGGCCCGGCGCCCGAGCCGACGCAGACCGTCCCGCGCTCACGTACGACCGCCCGCGGTCGCCATACCGCGACGGCGCACCCCGGTGCCCGCCGCACCTGCAACTGAAGGAGACCGCTCGTGGCCATGAGGCCCCCCGTGTCCGTGCCGACGCTGTCGCGGCGCGCGAAGGTGGTCATCGGGTCCATCGCCGTGCTGCTGGTGCTGTTCACGGCCATCGGGACGCTGACCAACGTCTACGTCGACTACCTCTGGTTCGACGAGACCGGCTACACCGAGGTGTTCTGGACCGAGCTCCAGACGCGCGCGCTGCTGTTCGCGGTGGCCGGCGTGGCCACCGGCGGACTGACCGCGCTGGCGATCTACCTCGCCTACCGGTTCCGGCCGGCGTTCCGGCCGATGTCGCTGGAACAGCAGAACCTGGAGCGCTACCGGCAGTCGCTGGAGCCCCGCCGCACGCTGGTGCTCAGCGCCGTCGCCGTCGTCGTCGGCCTGTTCGCCGGGTTCACCGCGCAGGGCAGCTGGCAGACCTGGCTGACCTTCCGGAACTCGGTGCCCTTCGGGGACACCGATCCGCAGTTCGGCCTGGACCTGTCCTTCTTCGTCTTCGAGTACCCCTTCTACCGGCTGCTGCTGAGCTTCGGCTTCGCGATCGTGCTGCTGTCGCTGATCGGCTCGCTGCTCACCCACTACGTGTTCGGCGGGCTGCGGCTGCAGACGCCGGGGCAGAAGCTCACCGGCGCGGCGATGGTCCAGCTGTCGGTGCTGCTGGGCCTGTTCGTGGCGCTCAAGGCGCTCGCCTACTGGTTCGACCGCTACGAGCTGGTCTACTCCGACCGCGGCGAGCTGTTCAGCGGCGCGAGCTACACCGACGTCAACGCGCTGCTACCGGCCAAGACGATCCTGGTGTTCGCCGCGGCCTTCTGTGCCGTCGCGTTCTTCGCCAACGTCGTCGTCCGCAACTTCCGGCTGCCGGCCGCCGCACTGGTCCTGCTGCTGCTGTCCAGCCTGGTCATCGGCGTCGCCTACCCGGCCATCGTGCAGCAGTTCGTCGTGCGCCCGAGCGCCAACGAGCGCGAGGCCGACTACATCGAGCGGGCCATCGCCTCGACCCGCGACGCCTACGGCCTCAGCGAGGTCGAGTACACCGACTTCGCCGAGGAGGCCACCGGCGACGACGTCGACACCGACGCCGCGCTCGCCCAGCTGCGGGCCGACGACGCGACGATCCCGAACGCCCGGCTGCTCGACCCCAACGTGCTGGCCGGGACGTTCACCGCGCGCCAGCAGATCCGCAACGTCTACGGCTTCCCGGAGAAGCTCGACATCGACCGCTACACGATCAACGGCGAGACCCGCGACTACGTCGTCGCCGTCCGTGAGCTCGACAGCGACAGCCTGTCGGAGAACCAGGACACCTGGATCAACCGGCACACCGTCTACACGCACGGCAACGGCTTCGTGGCCGCGCCGGCCAACCAGGTGGTCACCGGCGCGGAGGGTGGCGAGCCGAACTTCACCAGCCGCGACCTGCCCACCACCGGCGACATCGAGGTCGAGCAGGGCCGCATCTACTACGGCGAGCTGATCGGCAACGACAACTACTCCGTCGTCGGGGCGCCCGAGGGCGCCGACGCGCGCGAGTTCGACCGGCCCGAGGACGGCTCCGAGGGCGAGGTCAACAACACCTACGACGGCGAGGGCGGCGTCGCGATCGGCAGCTTCTTCCGGCAGTTGACGTTCGCCATCTACTACCGGGAGCGCAACTTCCTGCTCTCCGGTGCGGTCAACGACGCCTCGAAGGTGCTCTACGTCCGCGACCCGCGCGAGCGGGTGGAGAAGGCCGCACCGTTCCTCGAGGTCGACGGCGACCCGTACCCGGCGGTCATCGGCGGCCGGGTGACCTGGATCCTCGACGGCTACACGACGTCGGACGCCTATCCCTACAGCGAGCGGATGGAGCTCGGCGAGGCCGCGGCCGACGCGCTCACCGGGCAGGGGACCTCGGCGCTGCCCAACGAGCAGTTCAACTACATCCGCAACTCGGTCAAGGCCACGGTGGATGCCGAGGACGGCACCGTGACCCTGTACGAGTGGGACGTGGAGGACCCGGTGCTGCAGGCCTACCAGGCCGCGTTCCCCGGGACCGTCCAGCCGAAGTCCGACATGAGCGACGAGCTCATCGCCCACGTGCGCTACCCCGAGGACCTGTTCAAGCTGCAGCGCGACATCCTCACCCGCTATCACGTGGCCAACCCCAGCGACTTCTACAGCCAGAACGACCGCTGGGCGGTGCCGTCGGACCCGACGCAGGACACGCAGACCGAGGAGGCGCAGCCGCCGTACTACATCCTCGCCGCGCGTCCGAACGAGGCAGGCGCGACGTTCCAGCTGACCAGCGCGCTCAACGCGTTCCGGCGGCAGAACCTCTCGGCGTTCATCTCCGCGTCGAGCGACCCGGACACCTACGGCCAGATCCAGGTGCTCCGCCTGCCGGGGAACACGCCCTTCCGCGGGCCGCAGCAGGTGCAGCAGTCGTTCAACACCGACGACGAGGTCGCGCAGGACCTGACGCTGTTCAACAGCAGGGACTCCCGGGCGGTGTTCGGGAACCTGCTGACCCTGCCGATCGGCGGCAACGGCCTGCTGTACGTGCAACCGCTGTACGTGCAGGGGACGGGGGAGAACTCCTTCCCGCTGCTGCGCAAGGTGCTGGTCAACTACGGCGGCCGGGTCGGCTACGCCGACACCCTGTCCGAGGCGCTGGACCTGGTCTTCGGGGCCGGGGCGGGCGCCACCGCCACCGACTCCGACGACGCCGGCACCACCCCGGACACCGAGGAGCCGACGCCGCCGACGGAGCCGACCACGCCCACGGAGCCGACCCCGCCGCCGGCCGACGGCGGCACCGGGTCCGATCCGACGCTGGACCAGGCCGTCCAGGACCTCGACGCCGCCCTGCAGCGGCTGGAGGACGCGCAGCGCAACGGCGACTTCGCAGCGCAGGGTCAGGCGCTGGAGGACCTGCAGCGGGCCGCCGAGGCCTACGAGGCGGCCAAGGGTGGCGCCGCGGCACCGGCCGAGCCCACCGGTTGAAGCCCGAGGGCACAGCAGTCCGGACCCCGACCCTCCTCGAGGAGGGCCGGGGTCCGCTGCGACCGAGGTCCAGCGGCCCGGCGGAGGGGAGCTCCGGGCTTCCGTGGCCGCGGAGCCGCCCGTGCGCCAGGGTGGGCGGATGCGCGCAGGAGGAGACCAGCGGATCAGCGAGACCCCGCAGTGGCAGGCCCTGGCCGAGCACCACGGCCAGATCAGGGACCGCCACCTGCGGGATCTTTTTGCGGAGGACCCGGAGCGGGGCACCGACCTGGTGGTCACCGCCGGCGACCTCCGCCTCGACTACTCGAAGAACCGGCTGACCCGCGAGACGGTCCGGCTGCTGGCCGCGCTCGCCGACGCCGCGGGGCTGCGCGAGCGCACGGAGGCGATGTTCCGCGGGGAGCACGTCAACACCACGGAGGACCGCGCCGTCCTGCACGTCGCGCTGCGTGACCCGGCCACCAGCGGGCTGGTCGTCGACGGACGCGACGTCAACGCCGAGGTGCACGAGGTGCTGGACCGGATGGCGTCGTTCGCCGACCGGGTCCGCGGCGGCCACTGGACCGGGCACACCGGCGAGCGGATCCGGGCGGTGGTCAACATCGGCATCGGCGGCTCCGACCTCGGCCCGGCGATGGCCTACCAGGCCCTGCGCGACTACTCCGACCGGTCGATCACCTTCCGGTTCGTCTCCAACATCGACCCCACCGACCTCGCCGAGGCCACCCGCGACCTGGACCCGGCCAGCACGCTGTTCATCGTCGCGTCGAAGACCTTCACCACCCAGGAGACCCTCACCAACGCCCGCGAGGCCCGGCGCTGGCTGCTGGAGGGGCTGGGCGGCGACGAGGCCGCGGTCGCCAAGCACTTCGCCGCCGTGTCGACCAACGCGGAGAAGGTCGCCGACTTCGGCATCGACACCGAGAACATGTTCGGGTTCTGGGACTGGGTCGGCGGGCGGTACTCGTTCACGGCCGCGATCGGCCTCTCCCTGATGGTCGCCATCGGGCCGGAGCGCTACCGCGAGATGCTCGACGGGTTCCACACCGTGGACGAGCACTTCCGGACCGCGCCGTGGGAGGAGAACCTGCCGGCGCTGCTCGGGCTGATCAGCGTCTGGTACATCGACTTCTTCGGGACCCGGACCCAGGCGGTGCTGCCCTACGCGCAGTACCTCGCCCGCTTCCCGGCCTACCTGCAGCAGCTGTGCATGGAGTCCAACGGCAAGTCGGTGCGGCTGGACGGGTCACCGGTCGACGTCGCGACGGGGGAGATCGTCTGGGGCGAGCCGGGCACCAACGGTCAGCACGCCTTCTACCAGCTGCTGCACCAGGGCACGGTGCTCGTACCGGCGGACTTCCTCGCCTTCGTCCGGCCCAACGATCTCGCCCATGACAGGGACCTCGACGGCATGCACGACCTGTTCCTGTCGAACTTCCTCGCCCAGCCCCGGGCGCTGGCCTTCGGGCGGACGGCCGAGGAGGTGGCCGCCGACGGGACGGCGCCGGACGTGGTGCCGCACAAGGTCATGCCGGGCAACCACCCGTCCAACGCGATCGTGGCCCCGGAGCTGACCCCGTCGACGCTGGGCCAGCTGGTCGCCGCCTACGAGCACCGCGTCTTCACCCAGGGCGTCGTCTGGGGGATCAACAGCTTCGACCAGTGGGGCGTCGAGCTGGGCAAGGTGATGGCCAACGAGCTGGCGCCGAAGCTGCAGAGCGAGGGCGCGCCGGACTACGACTCGGACTCCTCGACCAACGCGCTGGTGCGGCTGCTGCGGGAGGGCCGCGGCCGCCCGGCCTAGGCAGCGCCGCCGCGGACCCCGTCGGACCGCGTCGGACCGCGGCCCCGCGTCGACGCCGCGCGGGAGGCGTGTAGAGTCGGCTTCACCGACGCGGGGTGGAGCAGCTCGGTAGCTCGCTGGGCTCATAACCCAGAGGTCGCAGGTTCGAATCCTGCCCCCGCTACCACCGGACGATGGCCCTCACAGATCCCTGTGGGGGCCATCGTCGTCTCCCGGGGAGGACTCGGGTCAGCCGACCGGCACACCCTCGAGCGCGGCGGTGACCGCCGCCTCCACGTGCAGCCTCGTGGTCGGGAAGACCGGGACGGGACTGTCCTCGGCGCCGACGAGGAGCTCGATCTCGGTGCAGCCGAGGACCACACCCTGCGCGCCGGCGTCCACGAGCCGCCCGATGACCTGCCGGTACGCCTCGCGGGACTCCGGCCGCACGACGCCGAGGCACAGCTCGTCGTAGATCACCCGGTGGACCTCGGCCCGGTCGGCGGCGTCGGGCACCAGCACGCGCAGGCCGCGCCCGGCCAGCCGGTCCCGGTAGAACGCCTGCTCCATCGTGAACGCGGTGCCCAGCAGTCCGACCGTGGACAGCCCGGCGGCGTGCACGGCGGCAGCGGTCGCGTCGGCCAGGTGCAGCAGCGGGACGTCCACCGCGGCCTGCACCTGGTCGGCCACGCGGTGCATCGTGTTGGTGCAGAGCACCAGGAGCTCGGCCCCGGCCGCCTGCAGCCGCGCCGCCTCCGCAGCCAGGACCTGCCCGGCGCGGTCCCACTCGCCGGCGACCTGCAGGCGTTCGATCTCGGCGAAGTCCACGGAGGCGAGCAGCAGCCGTGCCGAGTGCAGTCCACCGAGCCGCTCGCGGACCAGCTCGTTGGCCAGCCGGTAGTACTCGGCGGTGGACTCCCAGCTCATCCCGCCGAGCATGCCGACCACCCGCTGACGGGGCGCCGGGCTCTGGTCCGGGCCGTGGCCGGCGGGCGGGGACGGGTGCGACACGGGGGCGTCCTCCGGAGGGGCAGGGGCGGACTCGGCGCCGGTGATCATCGTGTCCCGCAGGCCGGAGGTCGAGGGGTGCTGCCGCGACGCCGCGCAGGGATCGGACCCGGTCCTCCCACGGGAGGGCCGGGTCCGGTGCGTCCCCGCCCCGGCGGTCAGGTGTTGCGCGACCGGCCGGTCAGCGCGTCGCGCAGGCGGTCGACCATCCCGACGCCGGGGCCCAGCGTCTTGTGGAACAGCGCGCTGTGCGGTGCGGACGGGTGCGGGCGGGTGGGGGCGGCCTTCTTCGCCGTCTCCACCTTCCGGCCGATCTCGACCAGCTGCTCGCGCGGCAGCCTGGCCCGCAGCTGGGGGAACTGCTCGGTCTCCTCGTCGGAGACGTGGTGGCGGAGCACCCCCTCGAGCCGGCCGAGGACCTCGAGGAAGCGGGGGTCGGCCGAGTCGACGTCCTCCAGCTCCTTCATCACCTCGACGAGCTGCTGGTGCTCCTCGATGTCGTCCTGGACGGCGGCCTCGCCGCCGGGCAGGTGCTCGCGCATCGCCGGGTAGACGTACATCTCCTCGGCCACGGAGTGCCGCATCAGCTCGGCGATCACGGTGTCGGCCATGTCGCGCCGCGCGGCGGCTTCGGCGGTCGGTATCCGGCCGACCAGGTCGAGGACCTCGTGGTGGTCGGTGGTCAGGACGTCGACGACGTCCCGGTCGTCGGTGCTCGCGGTCATCGGTCGCTCCCCGGGGTACGAGGTGCCGCCGGGACCTGCTCCCCGGCACGGCCTGTCGTACCCGGGCGACCGGCCGCCCACCCCCGCGGCAGCACCCCGGTGCGGGCGTGTACAGTCGGAGTTACCGACGCGGGGTGGAGCAGCTCGGTAGCTCGCTGGGCTCATAACCCAGAGGTCACAGGTTCGAATCCTGTCCCCGCTACTGGCACGAGGGCCCCGGAGCACATGCTCCGGGGCCCTCGTCGTGCCGGTGGAACACTCCGGCGTCTCCTGCCGTTGGCCGACGTCATGGAGCCGACCGTGCAGGACGCCCCCGAGGCCGAGCGTTACGAGATCCGCGACGGCGACCGCCTCCTGGGGTTGGCCGCCTACAGCCGTCGCGGCGACCAGGTGGTGTTCACCCACACCGAGATCGACCCCGACGCCGAGGGTTCCGGGCTGGGCGGGAAGCTCGTGCGCGCCGCTCTGGACGACGTCCGGTCGCGCGGGGAGCGGGTGGTGCCCCGCTGCTCGTTCGTGCGTGGCTGGATCGAGCGCCACCCCGAGTACGGCGACCTGGTCGACCGCAGCGACGTGTGACCGGCCGGCCGGCGACGCGCCCGGGGTGTGTTGCCCACCACACGGCGGCCTCTCTAGGTTGACGGTCACAGCTGACCGTTGACGAGGAGGTCGACCGTGAGCGTCGAGGCCCCGATCCCGCCGGCGGACGTCGATCTGGCGACCGTGGACCTGTCCGACCGTGAGTGGTGGGTGCGCCCGCCGGCCGAGCGGCACGCGGCGCTGGACCGGCTGCGGGCGGAGCGGCCCTTCGCCTTCTTCGCCGAGCCCGAGATCCCCGGCATCCCGGCCGGCCCCGGCTACCACGCGGTCACCCGCTACGCCGACCTCGAGGCGATCAGCTCGCAGCCGGCGGTGTTCTGCTCCGGCAAGGGCGCGGTGTCGATGCAGGACGTCCCGGCCGAGCTCCACGAGTTCTACGGTTCGCTGATCAGCATGGACGACCCGCGGCACGCCAAGATCCGCCGGATCGTCTCGAAGACCTTCACCCCGCGGATGCTCGAGCGGACGCTGGACTCGGTGCGCACGATCGTCGACGACGTCCTGGCGCGGGCCCGGGCCACGGCGGAGGCGGACGACGGTGCGATCGACGTCGTCGCCGACCTCGCCGCGCCGATCCCGCTGCGGGTCATCTGCGACATGATGGGCGTCCCCGAGGCCGACCGGCCGGGCGTGCTGGCCAACTCGAACATCGTCCTCAGCGGCGGCGACCCGGAGCTGATCGAGAACGACGACCCGCTCACCGCCTTCCTCACCGCCGGCATGGAGATGGCCACGCTGATGGAGCGGCTGGCGGCCGAGCGGCTGGCCGACCCGCGGGACGACCTGACCACGGCGCTGGTCCGGTACGAGGTCGACGGCGAGCGCCTCTCGCACCAGGAGATCGCGTCGTTCTTCATCCTGCTGCTGGTGGCCGGCAACGAGACCACCCGCAACGCCATCTCGCAGGGCCTGCTGGCGCTCGAGGAGTGGCCGCAGGAGCGGGCGCGGTGGGCCGCCGACCCGTCCCTGGACCGCACCGGCGTCGAGGAGGTCGTGCGCTGGGTCAGCCCGGTCACCTGGATGCGCCGCACCGCGACGCAGGACGGCGAGGTCGGCGGCCACCGCTTCACCGCGGGCGAGAAGTTCCTGCTCTTCTACAACGCCGCCAACCGCGACCCCGAGGTCTTCGCCGACCCGCAGCGCTTCGACGTCGGCCGCGACCCCAACCCGCACGTCGGCTTCGGCTCCAAGGGCCCACACTTCTGCCTGGGCGCGCACCTGGCCCGCCGCGAGCTGCAGGTCACCTTCCGCGCGGTCTTCGAGCAGCTGCCCGACCTCGAGGTGACCGGCCCACCGCACCGGCTGGCGTCGTCGTTCGTCAACGGCCTCAAGCGGCTGCCGGCCCGGATCGGCGGGACCCGCTGATGCGGGTCACCGTCGACCGCGAGCTGTGCGTCGGCTCGGGCGCGTGCGAGGTGCTCGCTCCCGACGTCTTCGAGGTCGACGACGACGGCGCGGTGCGGGTGCTCCAGGCCGAGCCGGACGACGAGGACGCCGTCCGGCAGGCCGCGCAGCAGTGCCCGACCCGGGCTTTGTCGCTGGAGGACTGAGGGTCAGCCCAGGGCCTGCTCCAGGTCGGCGAGCAGGTCGTCGACGTCCTCGATGCCCACCGAGAGCCGGACCAGGTCGGCCGGGACCTCCAACGGCGAGCCCGCGGCGCTGGCGTGGGTCATCCGGTGCGGGTGCTCCACCAGCGACTCGACGCCGCCGAGCGACTCGGCCAGCGTGAACAGCCCGAAGCGCTCGCACGCCCGCAGCGCGGCCTCCTCGCCATCGGCCAGCCGGAACGACAGCATCCCGCCGAAGCCGGACATCTGCTTCATCGCGATCTCGTGGCCGGGGTGCTCGGGCAGGCCGGGGTAGAGGACGCGCGAGACCGCGGGCGAGGCGAGGAGGTACTCCGCGATCCGGGCGGCGTTGGCCTGGTGCCGGTCCATCCGCACGCCGAGGGTCTTGATGCCGCGCACCACCAGCCAGTCCGACAGCGGGCCGGAGACCGCCCCCATCGCGTTCTGGTGGTAGGCCAGCTGCTCGGCGAGGTCCCCGTCGCCGACGACCAGCGCCCCGCCCACGACGTCGGAGTGCCCGCCGAGGTACTTCGTCGTGGAGTGCACGACGACGTCGGCGCCCAGGGTCAGCGGCCGCTGCAGGTACGGCGAGGCGAAGGTGTTGTCGACGACGAGCAGCGCGCCGGCGTCGTGCGCGATCTCGGCGGTGCGTGCGATGTCGGCGATGTTGAGCAGCGGGTTGGTCGGCGTCTCGCACCACACGACCCGCGTCTCCGGCCGGATCGCCGCGCGGAGGGCGTCGGCGTCGTTGAGGTCGGCCGGCGTGTGCTCGACGCCCCAGCGCGACGCCACCCGCGAGATGAGCCGGAACGTGCCGCCGTAGGCGTCCCCGCCGAGGACGACGTGGCTGCCCGGCTCGCAGACGGTGCGCAGCAGCGTGTCCTCGGCGGCCAGTCCGGAGGCGAACGCCAGGCCCGCGACTCCCTCCTCGAGCGAGGCGAGCAGGTCCTGCAGCGCGGTGCGCGTCGGGTTGCCGCTGCGGGCGTACTCGTAGCCGTCGCGCAGCCCGCCGACGCCGTCCTGCTTGAACGTCGTGGCCAGGTGCAGCGGGACGACGACGTCGCCGGTGGCCGGGTTCGGGTCCTGCCCGGCGTGGATCGCCCGGGTGTCGAAGCCGGAGGAGGAGGGGCCGCTCACCGGGTCACCCCCGCGAGGTGGCCGAGGACGTCCTGCCGGGTGACGACCCCGGCGGGCTTGCCGTCGACGTGCACGACGAGTGCGTCGGCCTCGCCGAACTCGGCCACCGCGGCGCTCACCGGCTCACCCGAGCCGATGATCGGCAGCGGATCCGACATGTGCTTCTCCACGCGGTCGGACAGCGAGGCCCGGCCGGCGAACAGCGCGTCGAGCAGCACCTTCTCGTCGACCGACCCGACCACCTCCCCGGCGGTCACCGGCGGTTCGGCGCGGACGACGGGCATCTGGCTGACCCCGTACTCGCGCAGGATGTCGATGGCGTCGCGGACCGTCTCGTTGGGGTGGGTGTGCACGAGCACCGGTGTCGCGCCGGCCCCCTCGCGTGACTTGGCCTCCAGCAGCTCGCCCACGGTCTCGCCCGTGGTGACGTCGAGGAAGCCGTAGTCGGCCATCCAGCGGTCGTTGAAGATCTTGTTCAGGTAGCCGCGGCCGCCGTCGGGCAGCAGCACCACCACGACGTCGTCGGGACCGAGCTGCTCGGCCGCGCGCAGCGCGCCGACGACGGCCATGCCGCAGGAGCCGCCGACCAGCAGGCCCTCCTCGCGGGCCAGCCGCCGGGTCATGCGGAAGGAGTCGGCGTCGGTGACGGCGACGATGTCGTCGGCGACCGAGCGGTCGTAGGCGTCGGGCCAGAAGTCCTCGCCGACGCCCTCGACGAGGTAGGGCCGGCCGGTGCCGCCGGAGTAGACCGAGCCCTCGGGGTCGACGCCGACCACCCGCACCCGGCCGTCGCTCACCTCCTTGAGGTAGCGGCCGATGCCGCTGATCGTGCCGCCGGTGCCGACGCCGGTGACGAAGCAGGTCACCCGGCCCTCGGTCTGCTCCCAGATCTCCGGGCCGGTGGTCTCGTAGTGCGAGCGCGGGTTGGCCGGGTTGGCGTACTGGTCGGGCTTCCAGCCGCCCGGGGTCTCGCGGGCCAGCCGGTCGGACACCGAGTAGTAGGACCGCGGGTCGGCCGGGTCGACGGCGGTGGGGCAGACCACGACCTCGGCGCCGTAGGCCCGCAGCGTGTTGACCTTGTCCTGGCTGACCTTGTCGGGGCACACGAAGACGCACGAGTAACCGCGCTGCTGGGCGACCAGCGCCAGGCCGACGCCGGTGTTGCCGCTGGTCGGCTCCACGATGGTCCCGCCCGGCCGCAGGGCCCCGCTGGCCTCGGCGTCGTCGACCATGCGCACGGCGATGCGGTCCTTCACCGACCCACCCGGGTTCATGTACTCGACCTTGGCCAGCACCAGGGGTGCGTCCGGGCCGAGGTCGGCGGTGACGCTCGACAGCCGGACCAGCGGGGTGCCGCCGATCAGGTCGACGACGGACTCGGCGTACTGCACGCGGACCTCCTCGCCGGCACCCGGGGTGGGCGCCGTGTTCCGTCCCATCCCACCACCACCGGTGAGTTCCGGTCGCCCGCGCCGTCCTACCCGCATGACGACGACGGACCTGCGGGTCGACGAGGGGCACGCGCCGGTGACCGGGGGCGTGCGGATGTACTGGCGCAGCATGGGGGAGGGCGGCACGCCGCTGGTCGTCGTCCACGGCGGCTTCGGCGTGACGACGGTGTTCGGCGACGTCCTCGAGCGGCTGGCTGCGCGCCGCCGGGTGGTCGCCGTCGAGTTGCAGGGCCACGGGCACACCGCCGACGTCGACCGGCCCCTCGGCGACGACGTCGCGGCGCTGATCGGCCACCTCGACCTCGGGCCGGCCGACCTGCTGGGCTACTCCCTCGGCGGCGGCGTCGTGCAGCGTGCGACGGTGCGGCACCCGGAGGTCGTGCGCCGGCTGGTCGTCGTCTCCGCGCCGTGCCGCCGCGAGGGGTGGCTGCCCGACGTCCTCGAGGGGATGGCCGGCGTCAGCAGCGCCGGGTTCGAGTGGATGCGCCAGTCCCCGATGTACGCCGCCTACGCCGCCGTGGCGCCCGACGTCGGGGCGTTCCCCGCACTGATGGACAAGACCGGCCACCTGCTGCGCACCCCGTACGACTGACGCGAGGACGTGCGCGCGATCTCGGCGCCGGTGCTCCTGGTCTACGGCGACGCCGACAGCATCCCGTCGGCGCACGCCGCGGAGTTCTTCGCACTGCTGGGCGGCGGGCTGCGCGACGCCGGGTGGGACGGATCGGGCCGGCCGGCGTCGCAGCTGGCCATCCTGCCCGGGCGCACCCACTACGACATCGCCTCGGCTCCGGAGCTGGCGACCGTCGTGGACGGCTTCCTCCCCGTCAGCTGACGGCGGGGCCGCCTCGCTCGCCCGCGGCGATGTCGGACGTCGTGGTGTCCGGCGTCGTGGTGTCCGGCGTTGTGGTGGCCGGGACCGGGGTGGCCGGGACCGGGGTGGCCGGGGCCGTGGTGCCCGGGGTCAGGATGTCCGAGGTCAGGGTGTCGGGGGTCGCGGTCTCCCGCGTCGCGTCCTCCGGGGCCAGGGCGTCCGACGCACGCACGTCCGAGGTGGCGGCGACCGACGCCGGGACGACCGGACGCCGGGGCTCGCCGGCCAGCGCCGGGCGGACGTCGATGAGCGGCGCCACCAGGCCGGTGCCGCCCGGGCGGGCGTCACTGGACGGCACCGGGGTCCTCCGGCGCCGCGAGCGCAGCGCCGTCAGCAGGTCGAGCAGGGCCAGCGCGGAGGCGCCGACGAGGACGTTGCGCAGCTGCTGCTCCCGCGCGCCCCGGCGGTTGGACAGCGCGACGCTCATGGCGGTGAGGTCGACCGCGTCGCCGAGGACGCGGGTCCACGCCCAGCCGGGCCGGCCGGCGAGCAGGCCGGCGGCGTGCGCCAGCTCCCGCGCCCCGACGGCGGTGATGACGGGCACGGCGACCGGGGAGTCGTCGACCCCGGCGAAGCGGGCGACGCCGGTGGGGGACACCAGCATCGAGGTCCCGAGACCGAGACTGGTGAGGCCGAGCAGTCGGGCCGTGCGGCGGGCGGGGCGCGCGCTCATGGGTCCTCCAGGAGGGTTGCTGCCCGGGGCGGCTACCCGGGCCTGCGGTCCGGAAACGGCCGGTGGCGGGTCCGCTCCCGCCGGGACGAGGATGCCGACATGACCTCTCCCGCCGCTACCCGCACGCTCGGCCGGAACGGCCTGACGGTCTCCGCGCTCGGCCTGGGCTGCATGGGCATGAGCCAGATGTACGGCGCCGCCGACCGCGACGAGTCGATCGCCACCGTGCACCGGGCTCTCGACCTCGGCGTGACCTTCCTCGACACCTCCGACGTCTACGGCGACGGCCACAACGAGGAACTGGTCGGCGAGGCGATCCGCGCCCGGCGCGACGAGGTCCAGCTCGCGACGAAGTTCTCGCTGCGCAGCAACGACCGCGGGGGCATGGACATCGACGGCCGGCCCGAGAACGTGCGGGCATGCGCCGAGGCCAGCCTGCGCCGGCTCGGGGTCGACGTCATCGACCTCTACTACCAGCACCGGGTCGACCCGCGGGTGCCGATCGAGGACACCGTCGGCGCGATGGCCGAGCTCGTGCAGCAGGGCAAGGTCCGGTACCTGGGGCTGTCCGAGGCCTCGGCCGCCTCCGTCCGGCGGGCGGTGGCCGTGCACCCGATCGCGGCGCTGCAGAGTGAGTGGTCGCTGTGGACCCGGGACCTGGAGGGCAGCGGGGGTGGTGGGGCGGGCGGAGACGCCGTCCTCGGCGCCGCACGGGAGGCCGGGATCGGGATCGTGCCGTTCAGCCCGCTCGGCCGCGGCTTCCTCACCGGCGCCATCACCGGCCCCGAGGACATCGCCGAGGACGACTGGCGGCGCACCCACCCGCGCTTCACCGGCGAGGCGTTCGCGGCGAACCTGCGCCTGGTCGAGGCCGTCCGGGACCTGGCGGCCGGGAAGGGCTGCACGCCCGGGCAGCTCGCGCTGGCCTGGGTGCTCGCCCAGGGCGACGACGTCGTCCCCATCCCCGGCACCAAGCGGCGGTCCTACCTGGAGGAGAACGCCGGCGCGCTCGCCGTGGAGCTCACCGCGGAGGACCTGACCCGGCTGGGCGAGATCGCCCCGCCGGGGGTCGCCGTCGGTGGCCGGTACGCCGACGCCGGCTATGCCTACGGCGACAGCCCCGAGCGCACCTCGTGACCGCGTCCCTGGCGGCCCTGCGGGTGCCCGGCGCCGACGGCGTCGAGGTCGCGGTCCACCGGTGGGGGGACCCCGGGGAGCTCCCACCGGTCTACCTCCAGCACGGCTTCGTCGCGGACACCCGGCTCAACTGGGTGGGCACCGGGACGGTCGCGGTCCTGCTGTCGGCCGGGCGGCAGGTCGTCGGCGTCGACGCCCGCGGGCACGGGAGGTCGGACAAGCCGCACGACCCCGCCGCCTACGGCGAGCTCCGGATGGCCGACGACCTGCGCCGGGTGGCCGACGCGCTGGGCCACGACTCCTTCGACCTGGCCGGCTACTCGATGGGCGCGACGGTCGCGATGCTGGTCGCGGTCGCCGACCGGAGGGTGCGCCGGCTGGTCGTCGGTGGCGCCGGTGCCGCGTTCGTCGAGCCCGGCGGTGCCCGCCACCACGCCGTCCTGATGGCCGAGCTGGCCGCCGCGCTCGAGGCGGCCGACGTCGCCGGCGTGCGCCACCCCACCGCACTCGCCTTCCGCCGGATCGCCGACGCGCTCGGCGCCGACCGGCGCGCCCTGGCCGCGCACGCCCGCGCGGTGCACACCAGGAGTGCCGACCTGGCCGCCGTCACGGCGCCCACCCTGGTCCTCGCCGGCGATGCCGATCCGCTCGCGGCCCGCCCCGAGACGCTCGCCGCTGCCATCCCGGGTGCCCGGGTGGCCGTCGTCCCCGGTGACCACACGACCGCGCTCCGGGCGCCGGCTTTCGCCGCGGCGCTCGTCGACTTCCTGGGGGAGCCGTGACCGACCCGGCCTGCGGCGTCGCGCACGGGCTGGCCGCCGAGCAGCCGGCCGGCCGGGTGCTGGTGGCGGTGTTCGACTCCCCGGTGGCCGGGGTGCTGCTGCGGTGTTCGCCCGAGCTCGGCTTCCGCATCGTGCTGCTCGACCCCGACCCCGCCCGCGGAGCCGGTGTCCTGGCGTTCGACGACCTCCCCGAGGACCTGTCCGACGCCGACGTCGTGGTCACCGACCACCACCGGCCGGAGCTCGGCGAGGTGCTGCGCGACGCGCTGGCCCGGCCGGTGCGCTGGGTGGGCGTCATGGGCAACCCGCGGCACGAGGGCCCGCACGTGGCGGCGCTGGCCGCGCTCGGCGTCCCGCCCGAGGAGGTGGCCCGGGTGCACCGGCCGATCGGGCTGGACATCGGCTCGCGCACTCCGGCCGAGATCGCGCTGAGCACACTCGCCGGGCTGCTGGCCGACCGCAACGGCCGGTCCGGCGCCCCGCACGGCCGCTGACGGTGTCCGGCGTCCTGCTCGGCGCGGACCTGGGCACCAGCGGACTCAAGCTCGTCGCGCTGGGGGAGGACGGCGGCACGGTCGCCGGGACCGAGGCCGGCTACGCGGTGGACAGCCCGCGGGAGGGCTGGGCCGAGTGCGCGGTCGGCACCTGGCGCGCGGCGTTCGACGACGCGCTGGCCCGGCTGCTGCCCGCGCTGGGCGGTCGGCCGGTGGCCGGGCTGGGTCTGTCGGGCCAGATGCACGGCACGGTGCTCGTCGACGACGCCGGCGCCGCCCTGGCGCCCGCGGTGCTGTGGCCCGACGGGCGCGCCGCCGCGGAGGTCGCCCGGTGGCGGGCGCTGCCGGCCGGCGAGCGCGCCGCGCTGGCCAACCCGCTGGTCCCCGGGATGACCGGGCCGGTGCTGGCCTGGCTGGCCACGCACCGTCCCGATCTCGTCGACCGCGCCGCCGCGGTGCTGCTCCCCAAGGACGCGTTCCGGGCCACGCTGCTGCCCGGCGCCGACCCGCGGGTCACCGACCGCAGCGACGCCTCGGCCACGCTGCTCTGGGACGTCGTCGCCGACGGCTGGTCGGACGCCGCGCGGGCCGCGGCGCGGGTGCGGGCGGAGCTGCTGCCCGCGGTGCGGCCCTCGGCGGAGGTCGCCGGGACGGCGGTGCTCGGCGGCGCGGAGGTGCCGGTCGTCGTCGGCGGCGCGGACACCCCGCTGGCGCTGCTCGCGGCCGGGACGTCCGGCGGGCTGCAGGTCAACCTCGGCACCGGGGCGCAGGTGCTGCGCCCCGGGTGGGCGCCCGCGCCCGCCGACGACCCGCCGGTGCACGGCTACGCCGACGCCGAGTGCGGCTGGTACGCGATGGCCGCGCTGCGGAACGGCGGCTCGGCCTGGACGTGGGTGGCCGGCGTGCTCGGCGTCGGGTCCGCAGAACTGCTCGAGCTCGCCGCGACGTCGCCGCCCGGGGCCGGGGGAGCGGTGTTCCGGCCGTTCCTCACTGGCGAGCGCGGCGGCGTGGCCGGTCCCGGTGACCGCGCCGGCTGGAGCGGCCTGGGCGCCGGCACGACCCGCGCCGATCTCGCCCGTGCCGCCGTCGAGGGCGTGCTGTCCGCGGTGGCCGCCGCGGCCGGGCTGCTCGGGGAGGTGCCCGGCGGGCCCGTCGTGCTGACCGGCGGTGGGGGACGCTCGCCACTGGTGCGGCAGGTGCTCGCCGACTCCCTCGGCCGGCCGGTCGCGTACCTGCCGCTGCGCAGCGCGTCGGCCGTCGGCGCGGCGGTGCTGGCCGGACGGGGCGTCGGCCTGCCCGTGGAGCCGCGGCGGGCGCCCCAGCCGCCGGTGACGCCGCGGGCGTGACCGGTCCAGCCGCATGGAACGGCGCCGGTCCGGGCACCGTTGATCCCGGTGAGGGGCCCATCCCGGGGTCCCGGCGAGAGGAGGCGCACGAGATGGCGTCGGTGTTCGACAAGGTGGCCCAGTTCGCCCGCAGCCCCAAGGGCCAGCAGGCCCTGCGGCAGGTGTCCGCGAAGGCGCAGCAGATGGCGAAGGACCCGAAGACGCGGGCGCGGATCGACGACGCGCGCCGCCGGTTCTCCGGTGGCCGTGGCGGCACGGGGACGGGCGGGACCACGCCCCCGGCGGTCTAGTCCCGTACGGCAGGCCGACGGCGGCCCCTCCCGAGCCGGGGAGCGGCCGTCGTCGTCTGCGTCCTACACCGTCTGCGTCCTACACCGCGGGGTCGGGGAGCCGGAGGTGGCTCAGTGCCGCGTCGTGCAGCGCGCCGTTGGTGGCCAGCGCGCTCCCACCGGCCGGGCCGGCGGCGCCGGTCAGGTCGGTGAAGCGCCCGCCGGCCTCGCGCACGATGACGTCGAGGGCGGCCAGGTCCCACAGCGACACCTCGGGCTCGCAGGCGACGTCGACCGCTCCCTCGGCGAGGAGCACGTAGCTCCAGAAGTCGCCGTAGGCGCGGGTGCGCCACACCGACCGGGTCAGGTCGAGGAAACCGTCGAGCAGGCCGCGCTCCTCCCAGCCCGACAGACTCGAGTAGGACAGGCTCGCGTCGCCCAGGTCGGTGACGCCGGAGACGCGGCAGCGGCTGGCCGACTCCAGCCGCCGGCCGGTCCAGGCGCCGACGTCCTTCGCCGCCCACCAGCGCCGGTTCAGCGCCGGCGCCGAGACCAGGCCGACGACCGCCTCGTCGCCGTCGAACAGCGCGATGAGGGTCGCCCACACCGGCACGCCGCGGACGAAGTTCTTCGTCCCGTCGATCGGGTCGAGCACCCAGCGGCGCGGCCCGTGGCCGGTCACCCCGAACTCCTCGCCCAGCACGGCGTCGCGCGTGCGGGCCCGGGAGAGGGTGATCCGCAACTGCTCCTCGACGGCGCGGTCGGCGTCGGTGACCGGCGTGAGGTCCGGCTTGGTCTCGACCTCCAGGTCGAGGGCCCGGAAGCGCTCCATGCTGATGGAGTCCGCCTGGTCGGCGAGCACGTGCGCGAGGTGCATGTCCCCCGTGAAGTCCCGGCCCGGTGTCATGGGCACCGAACCTAGCCGGGCGTCAGTCGAAGACCGCGGCACTCACGCCGCTGGGCCCCTCGTACTCCCGGTCGTCGATCTTCTGCAGCGCGGTGACGACGTCCTCGTCGCCGCCCTTGGCGTGCTCGAGGATCTTCTCCTTCGTCGCCGGGTACTCCATGCCCTTGAGGGCCTTCTGGATGTCGATCGGGCTCACCATGAGGTCCCGCTACCCCCGCCCACGTGCTCCGATGCGCGGATACCGTCGCTCCCGTGGAGGCGGCGACGATCGTGGGGTTGCTGGCCGACCCCACCCGGCTGAAGGTGGTGGCGGCCCTGGCCCTGGGTGCGGGGACGATCGAGGAGGTCGCCGGCGCCTCGGGCCTGGCGCTCAAGGACGTGGCCCTGGCCGCCCGCCGCCTCGGCCGCGCCGGGCTGGTGCGCCGGGACGGACACGTGCTCGAGCTGCTGACCGACCGCTTCGGCGCCGCCGCCCGCGCCGCGGCCGCCTCCGCGCCGCCGCCGGAGCCGCTCTCGGACGACCCCGCCGAGTCCGCGGTCCTCGCCGCGTTCATCCGCGACGGCCGACTGACCACCATCCCGGCGCAGCAGAGCAAGCGGCGGGTGGTGCTCGAGCACGTGGTGCGGGTGTTCGAGGTCGGCGTGCGCTATCCCGAGCGCGAGGTCAACGCCCTGCTCGCCGTCTGGCACCCCGACACCGCGGCGCTGCGCCGCTACCTGGTCGACGAGGGGCTGCTCTCCCGCGAGGCCGGGCTGTACTGGCGCTCCGGCGGCTGGGTCGACGTCGACCCGTAGTCCTCCGGCCGACGCTCGTGCTCTGCCCACCCGTGTGGGCAGAGCACGACTACTCGCGAGACAGGTGCCCGGCCGCGGCCCACACTGCGCACGTGCCCGACGCCGACGACTTCCGCGCGCTCGCCCGGTCCTCGCCGTGGCGCTGGACGACGTTGCGCTTCACCGAGCGCCGGCGGCACGGGAGCACGTGGTCCGGGCCGGTCCGCGCGTGGCTGTGGCGGCCCGACCTGCTGCGGGTCGAGGACGCCGACGGGCACCTGCTCGAGGTCATCCGTGAGCGGTCGTCCGTGAGCGGCGTCCTCGGCAGTGGTCCCTGGGACCCGCCCCCGCCGGTGACCGGGCCGGTGCTGCGGCCCGACGGGCTCGTCGCCGTCCGGCCCGACGGGCTGCAGGCTGACGACCCGATGTGGCAGGACTACCGCTGGGTCGCGGAGCTCGACCCCGCCGAGCTGGCCGACGGCCTCGACGACGGCGCCCCGCTGGTCATCGAGGGCGTCCGGGAGGTCGAGCACGCCGGCCGGGCGGCCTGGGAGGCGCTCGTCGTGCCGACCGGGGCCTACGAGCCGCGCTGCGGGTGCTGCCCGCTGCTGCGCAGCCGCCGGGTCGACGAGCTCGAGTGGGGCAGCGTCCCCGAGGGGCGGGAGTACCCCAGCGCGTCGTTCGTCCGGCTCGACGTGCGTACCGGCGTGTGCGTGTGGGCCGAGGCGCTCGACGGCACCTTCGCCGGGGACACCCACGACCTGCGCATCGAGGCCGTCGACGAGCCGATGGCCGACGACCTCTTCCCGCGCCCTCGGCGTCAGGGTGCGGTCTCCGGCGGGTCGCGCACACCCGAGGAGTACCTGGAGCGCCGGCGGCGCCGGAGGGGCCGGGACTAGGACAGCCGGACGGTCCCGTCGGCGTCGACCGACCAGCCGGGGTTGTGCCCGATCTCCCAGACGACGCCGTTCGGGTCGCGCACGAGGGCGTGGAACACGCCGCCGAAGGCGCCCTCCTCCGGCGCGGTCAGCACCGTGCCGCCGGCGGCCGCCATGCGGTCGGTCAGTGCGGTGACCGCGTCGCGGTCGGCGACGTTGTGCGCCAGCGTCACGCCCGACACCGCCGGCCGCGCCGGGCCGGTGCCGAGGTCCTGCGCGAACTGCGCCGCCTCGAAGAACGCCAGCACCGTCCCGGGCGCCACCTGGAAGAAGACGATCTCGCCGGGCACGTCGAGCAGCGGCGTCCAGTCGAGGCCGTCGACGTAGAACCGCCGGGCGGCGTCGAGGTCGGCGGTGGACAGGGTGAGGAAGTGGACCTGCTGTTCCACGGGGTCTCCAGGGGTTCGTCGGGGCAGACTCGGGGACGTGGGCGGGCACCGGGAGGAGCGCGGCGCGCGCCGGTGCGGTGCTCTGGCGGGTCACGGCCGGCCCGGGCCACCGGGTGCTGCCCGACGGTGCGGTCGACCTGCTCTGGTGGCGCGAGCGGCTGGTGGTGGCCGGTCCGGACACCCGGGCCGTGCTCGTCGACGCCGAGCCGGGGGAGGAGGTGGCCGGGCTGCGGCTGCCGCCCGGCGCGGTCGCCGAGGTGCTGGGCGTGCCGGCCTCCGAGCTCGTCGACACCCGTCCCGAGCTCGCCGGCCTGGTCGGGCACCGCGCCGCCGACCCCGGCCGTCCGCCCGCCGACGTCGGTGAGCTGCTCGAGCGCGTCCTCGTCGGGTTGTGGCGGCGCGCCGACCCCGACCTCGCCGCGCTGCGCCTGGCCGCCGCCGTCGACCGCCGGCTCGCGGCCGGGATGCCGGTGGCCGCCGTCGCGACCGGGCTCGGCCTCCCGCTGCGCACCCTGCACCGGGTGGCCCTGCGGGCGTTCGGCCACGCGCCCCAGACCCTGGCCCGCATCCGCCGGGTCCAGCGGGCGCTCGACCTGGCCCGCCGCGGCACGCCGCTGGCCCGGGTGGCCGTGGACGCCGGCTACACCGACCAGGCGCACCTCACCCGCGAGGTGACCCGCTTCGCCGGGCTGCCACCCCGCCGGCTGCTCCGCTCCTGACGCCGCCCGCACGCCTCCACCCTGTCCGGGCCGGAGGCGCGGCGTCTTGTACGGATCGGCCGCCCGCTCAGTAGCCGGGGCCGACCTGGCCGACGGCGTCGAGCAGCCGCCGCACGCTGGCCAGCCGCTCGGCGCGGCCGGGCGGTCCGCCGGCGGCCCAGGCGTCGAGCGCGCAGTCGGGGTCCTCGGCGGAGTGCCCGCACCCGGGCGGGCAGTCGGCAGCTGCCTCGGCGAGGTCCTCGAACGCCCCGACGACGTCGTCGGCGGTGACGTGCGCCAGCCCGAGGGAGCGGATGCCGGGGGTGTCGACGATCGTCCCGCCGCCGGGCAGGTCGAACAGCACCGCCGACGACGACGTGTGCCGCCCCTTGCCCACCTTGCTGACGTCGCCGATGGCCCGGTCGGCGTCGGGTACCAGCCGGTTGACCAGCGTCGACTTGCCGACGCCCGACTGGCCGACGAACACGCTGGTGCGGTCGGTCAGCAGCTCGAGCAGCGGGTCCAGCGGCGTGTCCCGGGACACCGGCACCGCGCCGACGTCCAGCCCGGCGTAGCGGTCCAGCAGCGGCTGCGGGCTGGCCAGGTCGGTCTTGGTCAGGCAGAACAACGGCTCCAGCCCGCCGGCGTAGGCGGCCACCAGGCACCGGTCGAGGAACCCCAGCGCCGGGTCGGGGTCGGCCACCGAGGTGACGACGACGAGCTGCTCGGCGTTGGCGACGACCACCCGCTCGGTCGGGTCGGTGTCGTCGGCGGTGCGCCGCAGCGACGTCACCCGCTCCTCGATGAACACGATCCGGGCCAGCGTGTCCGGGCGGCCGGTGGTGTCGCCGACTAGCCGCACCCGGTCCCCGACGACGACGCCGTGCCGCCCGAGCTCGCGGGCACGCATCGCGGTCACCTCGACCGGGGCGCCGTCGGGACCCTCGACCCGCACCGTCATCCGGCCGCGGTCGACGGCGACCACCAGTCCCGGGACGGCGTCGCCGTGCGCCGGGCGGGTCCGGGTGCGTGGGCGGGAACCGTGCCGGCCCGGCCGGGTCCGGACGTCGTCCTCGTCGGAGCGGCTGTCCAGCCGCCGCGGGCTCAGGAGCCCACCCCCGCGGTCACTCCGGACACGGCGATCCCGAGCATCCCGGCCCAGCGCTCGCGGAAGTCCGGCAGCGTCTTGGTGACCGCCTCGGGTCCGGCCACCCGGACGCCGTCGACGGCCAGGCCGAGGACGGCGGCGGCCATGACCATGCGGTGGTCGTCGTAGGAGTCCAGCAGCGCCGGCCGCAGCGGGCCCGGCTCGACCTCCAGCCCGTCGGGCAGCTGCCGCACCCGCGCGCCGACCGCGGTGAGCACCTCGTCGAGGGCCTGCAGCCGGTCGGTCTCGTGGCCGCGCAGGTGCCCGATGCCGGTGAGCCGCGAGGGACCGTCGGCCAGCGCGCACAGCGCGGCGAGCACCGGCGTCAGCTCCCCGACGTCGCCGAGGTCGGCGACCAGCGGGGAGATCCGGCGGGTGCCGGTGACCTGCAGGCCGTTGGGCGTCCGCTCGACCTCCCCACCCATGGCGGCCAGCAGGCGGTCGAGCTGCGCGCCGGGCTGGGTGGTCACGGCGGGCCAGTCGGGCACGGTGACCCGGCCGCCGGTGATCAGCGCCGCGGCGAGGAACGGGGCGGCGTTGGACAGGTCGGGCTCGACGACCCGGTCCAGCGCGGCGACCGGCCCGGGGGCGACCCGCCACCCGCGGTCGGTGGCGGCCACCTCGACGCCGTGCTCGCGCAGCGCGACGACGGTCATCTCGACGTGCGGCATCGACGGCACCCCGCCGGTCAGCGCCAGGTCGAGGCCGTCGGCGAACCGGGCGGCGGCCAGCAGCAGGCCCGAGACGATCTGCGAGGACTCGCTCGCGTCGACCGTCACCGCTCCGCCGCGCACCGCGCCGGTGCCGTGGACGGTGAACGGCGCCCGGCCGCGGCCGTCGTCGTCGACCTGCACGCCCAGGTCGCGCAGGGCCGCGATGAGCCCGGCGTTGGGGCGCTCGCGCAGCCGCGGGTCGCCGTCGAGCCGGACCGGGCCGTCGGCCAGCGCGGCCACCGGCGGGAGGAAGCGCAGCACGGTCCCCGCGAGCCCGGCGTCGACCTCGGCCGGCCCGCGCAGCTGCCCGGGCGTGACCAGCCAGTCGCCGCCGTCGTCGGCGATGCCGACGCCCAGCGCGCGCAGGCAGGCGGCCATCAGGTCGGTGTCGCGGGCGCGCAACGGCCGTACGACCCGGCTCGGCCCGTCGGCCAGCGCCGCGAGGACCAGCGCCCGCGCGGTGATCGACTTGGAGCCGGGCAGCGGGACGTGCGCCGCGACGGGCGTCGGGCGGTGCGGCGTCGTCCAGACCTGGCTCACGGGTCCATCCTGCCCGTGGCGCCCTGCCCGGCGGACAGCCGCACCGCCCGCACGCTCAGCCGCCGATCGGCCGGTCGGCCTTCTTCACCGGCACCGTGCGGACCAGCCGCCGGTTGGCGAACTCGAACATGGCCAGCTCGGAGAGCTCGCGGCCGTAACCGGACCGCTTCACGCCGCCGAAGGGCAGCTCGGGGGAGGACCCGGTGGGCTGGTTGATCCACACCATGCCGGCCTCGAGCCGGTCGGCCACCGACCGGGCGCGGTCGAGGTCGCTGCTCATGACGGTGGCGCCGAGGCCGAAGTCGCTGTCGTTGGCCAGCGCGACCGCCTCGTCGGCGTCCTTCACCTTGTAGACGACGGCCGCGGGCCCGAACAGCTCCTCGCGGTAGGCCCGCATCTCCGGGGTGACGTCGGTGAGGATGGTGGCCTCGACGAACGCACCCGGCTGGTCGGGGCGCTTACCGCCGGCGACGACGGTGGCGCCCTTGTCGATCGCGTCCTGGATCTGCGCGTGCAGGTCCTGCGCGGCGCGCTCGCTCGACAGCGGCGCCAGCGACGTCGACGGGTCGGACGGGTCGCCGGGGGAGAAGGTCGAGAACGCCTGCTTCAGGCCCTCGACGAAGGGCTCGTAGAGCTCCTCGGTGACGATCAGCCGCTTGGAGGCGGTGCAGGCCTGGCCGGTGTTCTGCATCCGGCCCATGGTCGCGGCCTTCACCGTGGCGCCGAGGTCCTCGGCGTCGAGCACGATGAACGGGTCGCTGCCGCCGAGCTCGAGCACCGACTTCTTGAGGTACTTGCCGGCCAGGGCAGCGACGGCGCTGCCGGCGCGCTCGCTGCCGGTCAGCGTCACGCCCTGGATGCGGGGGTCGGCGATGACCTGCTCGACGTCGTCGATGCGCAGGAAGGTGTTGGTGAAGACGCCCTCGGGGGCGCCGGCGTCGGTGAAGAGCTGCTCGACGGCCACCGCGCACTGCGGGGTGATCTCGGCGTGCTTGAGGATGACGGTGTTGCCCAGCACCAGGTTGGGGCCGGCCACGCGGACCACCTGGTAGAAGGGGTAGTTCCACGGCTCGATGGCCAGCAGGACGCCGATCGGCTGGGTCTCGATGACCGCCTCGCCCTTGCCCATCAGCGGCTGCACGGACGTGGGCTCGAGGAAGCCGGGGCCGTTGTCGGCGTAGTACTTGAGGATCATCGAGCAGAGGTAGAGCTCGCCCGTGGCCTCCTCCTGCCGCTTGCCCATCTCGGTGGTGATGAGCCTGGCGAGGTCGTCGCGGCGCTCGTCCATGAGCTCGGCGGCCCGCCGGACGACGGCCGCGCGCTCCTCGACCGGACGCTGACGCCACTCCTGGTAGGCGGCGTGGGCGCGCTCGACGATGCCGTCGATCGCCTCGGTCGGGGTGAAGTCGAACTCCTTCTCGGTCTCCCCGGTGAAGGGGTTGACCGTCGCGTAGCGCCGCTCGGCGGACTCGCTCGCGGTCTTCGGCTGCTCGTGCGGGGGGTTCTGGGTCGCGGTCACGTGGTGATCCTCGTCTCTGCTCGCTCCTGCATCCACTCCGGGCGTACCCGGCGCCCAGCAGGGCACTCGCACTGTCCCCGGTCCCGCCTAGAGTCGGTCCCGCGGGCCCGTCCGGGGCCGGCCCGACAGCAGCCGGGAGGACCAGCCATGTGCGGTCGCTACGCCGCCAGCCGCCGTCCCGAGGACCTCGTCGTCGAGTTGGAGGCGGTCCCCGCCGAGGGGCAGCAGCCGCTGCCGGCCGACTACAACGTCGCGCCGACCAAGGACGTCCACATCGTCCGGGTGAAGCGGGAGCGCGACCCCGAGGGCCGCCCCACCGGCGCCGGGCACCGCGAGCTGAGGTCCGTCCGCTGGGGCCTGGTGCCCTCGTGGGCCAAGGACGTGTCGATGGGCAACCGGCTGCTCAACGCCCGGGTCGAGTCGCTCACCGAGAAGCCGGCCTTCCGGTCGGCCGCCCGCTCTCGCCGCTGCCTGGTGCCGGCCGACGGCTGGTACGAGTGGCAGAAGAAGCTCGACTCCCCGGGCAAGCAGCCCTTCTTCATCACGCCGGCCGACGGGTCGGTGCTCGCCATGGCCGGCCTCTACGAGGTGTGGGGCAAGGGCGAGGACCGGCTCTACACCTGCACCGTGGTCACCGCGCCCGCCGTCGGGGCGCTCACCGAGATCCACGACCGCATGCCGCTGGTCCTGCCGCCCGAGCGCTGGGCCGACTGGCTCGACCCGGCCCGGGACGACGTCGAGGCGCTGACCGAGCCCACCCCGCCGGCGGTGGTCGAGGGCCTCGAGCTGCGCCCGGTCGCCACCGCGGTCAACAACGTCCGCAACAACGGCGCCGAGCTGGTGGCCCGCGTCGAGGGCACGAGCGCCCCGGCCGACCAGCCCGCGCTCTTCTGAGGAGCCGTCCCCTGAGCGAGCGCGCGTCCGCCGTCGAGCCGACCGACCCGCCCGCCGCGCCACCCCCCGGTGCCGCGCTGCCCGGGTGGGTGGCCGCCGGTGTCACCTTCCTGGCCTCCGGCGCCGTGCTGGTGCTCGAGATCGTCGGGCTGCGGCTCATCGCCCCCTACGTCGGCGTCACGCTGCAGACCAACACCGCCGTCATCGGGTTCGCCCTGGCCGCGATCGCGATCGGGGCGTGGTCCGGGGGAGCGGCGGCCGACCGCCGCGACCCGAGCGCGCTGATCGCGCCGCTGCTGGTCGCCGGCGGCGCGCTGGTGGTCGCCGTCCTGCCGCTGGTGCGCTTCGCCGGCTCGTTCCTCACCGGCGCCGACGCCGGCGGCGTGCTGCTGCTGGCCGCCGTCGCGATCGTGGTGCCGGCGACGCTGCTGTCGGCGGTGCCGCCGATGGTGGTCAAGCTGCAGCTGGCCAGCCTGGCCGACACCGGCTCGGTGGTCGGGAAGCTGTCCGGTATCGGGACGCTCGGCGGCATCGCGGCCACCTTCGTCACCGGGTTCCTGCTCATCGCGGTCTTCCCGAGCAGCGGCATCCTCGTCGGCACCGGGCTGGTCACCGCCGTCGCCGGCGCGGCGGTGTGGGTGCTGCTGCGCCGCCGGTCGCCGGGCGGCGCGGGCCGGGTCCCCGCCGCGCTGCTGCTGCTCGCCGTCGCGGGGTCGCTGCTGGCCGCGGTCGCGCCGACGCCGTGCGAGGAGGAGACGGCCTACCACTGCGCCCGTGTCGTGGCCGATCCCGAGCGGGACACCGGCCGGGTGCTGGTGCTCGACACCCTGCGGCACAGCTACGTCGACCTCGCCGACCCCACGTACCTCGAGTTCGAGTACGTCCGGGCGATCGCCGCGGTCACCGACGTCCTCGCGCCCCCCGGGCAGCCGCTGTCGGCGCTGCACCTGGGCGGCGGCGGTGCGACCGTCCCGCGCTACCTCGCGGAGGTGCGTCCCGGCACGGGGAGTCTGGTGCTGGAGGTCGACCCCGGCGTGGTCGCCATCGACCGCGAGCAGCTGGGCCTGGAGACGTCGGAGGACCTGCAGGTGCGGGTCGGCGACGCGCGGGTCGGGTTGGCCGCCGAGCCCGCCGGCACCCGCGACCTCGTCGTCGGCGACGCCTTCGGCGGGCTGTCGGTGCCCTGGCAGCTGGCCACCGTGGAGGCGCTGCGGCTGGTCGACCGCGCGCTCACCGACGACGGCGTGTACGTCGCCAACCTCATCGACCACCCGCCGCTGGCCTTCGTCCGCGCGGAGCTGGCCACGATGCGCGAGGTCTGGCCGCACGTGCTGCTGCTCGCGCGCGCCCCGGTGCTGGCGGGGGAGGACGGCGGCAACCTGGTGGCCGTCGCGTCGTCCCGGCCGCTGGACGGGGCGCTGCTCGCCGACGCGCTGCTCGCGCAGGACTCCACCTGGCAGGTCGCCTCCGACGAGGAGGTCGCTGCCTTCGCCGGGGACGCGCAGGTCCTCACCGACGACGCCGCGCCGGTCGACCAGCTGCTCACGCCCTATGGCGCCCCGGGCTCCTGAGCCCTCGACCCGGCGTCCGCCCTCACCGCCCCTGCACGCGGCCGCCTCGCTGGTGCCGTCGTGGTGATCATGGAGCTGCGGTGGCGACGCGCGGATCAACCGCGGCGTGTCGTCAACCGCGTCCCGTGATCGTCGGCGCACCCACGGGCGCTCACCGCCCGATCGGGGCGGTGCGGGCGCGGGTCAGGCGCACCAGGTCGGCCGGCGGCAGCTCCACCTGCAGCCCGCGCCGGCCGGCGCTGACCATCACCGTCGCGAAGCCCAGCGCCGACTCGTCGACCACCGTCGGCAGCGCCTTGCGCTGGCCCAGCGGGCTGATCCCGCCGACGACGTAGCCGGTCGTCCGCTCGGCGTCGGCGGGGTCGGCCATCGCCGCCTTCCGCCCGCCGGCGGCGGCGGCCAGGGCCTTGAGGTCCAGGGTGCCGCTGACCGGGACGACGGCGACGGTCAGCGCCCCGTCGACGCGGGTGACCAGCGTCTTGAACACCTGGCGCGGGTCGGCGCCGAGCGCGGCCACCGCCGCCTCCCCGTGGCCCTGGTCGCCGGGGTGCTCGGGGTCGTAGGGGTGCAGCGTGTGTGCCACCCGCGCCTTCTCCAGGGCCCGCACCGCGGGGGTCGCCGCCACGGCCGGGCACTGTATCGGCGGCTCCCGGGCGCCGTCGCCGAGTTCCCCGCCCGGGAATGACCTCCGCCGGGGCCGCGGTTGTACGGGCCGTGAGCAGCACCGTCTCGAACGCCCGCGTACGGGCCCCACGCCGGCGGCCCCCGGGCCGGCCCGACGCCGCGCGACTAGGATCGTCCGATGTGGTCGCCCGCTCCCGGGCGCCGCAGAGAGGACGGCTGGTGCCTGAGGAGTCCGCAGGCGGGAACCCCGCTGTCGAGCCGGTCGTCGGTGCGCCGGTGGAGGTGCCCGAGGCCCGCGAGGGCGGCAGTCGGACCGAGGTCGCCGAGACCCGCGCCGCCCGCGATGCCCGGTTCGAGCGCGACGCGTTGCCCTACCTCGACCAGCTCTACCCGGCCGCGCTGCGGATGACCCGCAACCCCGCCGACGCCGAGGACCTGGTCCAGGAGACCTTCGTCAAGGCCTACTCCGCGTTCCACCAGTTCGCCGAGGGGACCAACCTCAAGGCCTGGCTGTACCGGATCCTGACGAACACCTACATCAACAGCTACCGCAAGAAGCAGCGGCAGCCGCAGCAGTACCCCACCGACCAGGTGCAGGACTGGCAGCTGTACGCCGCCGAGGAGCACAGCTCCAGCGGCCTGCGCTCGGCCGAGATCGAGGCGCTGGACCACCTGCCGGACTCCGACATCAAGGAGGCCCTGCAGCAGCTGCCCGAGGACTTCCGGCTGGCGGTGTACCTCGCCGACGTCGAGGGTTTCGCCTACAAGGAGATCGCCGAGATCATGGGCACGCCCATCGGCACGGTGATGTCCCGGCTGCACCGCGGCCGGCGGGGCCTGCAGAAGCTGCTGGCCGACTACGCCCGTGAGCGCGGCTTCGTCCGCGCCGGAGCCGGGGAGGAGGGGCGGTCGTGAGCGCCGACCACGAGCACGCCTCCTCGTGCGACGACGTCCTGTCGCACGTCTTCGAGTTCCTCGACCACGAGACCGACGACGCCCGCCGCGCGGTCATCGCCGAGCACCTCGAGGACTGTTCCCCGTGTCTGCGGCAGTTCGGCATCGAGCAGGAGTTCAAGGCGCTGGTCCGCCGCCGCTGCGGCGGGGACCCCACGCCGATGGGCCTGCGCGACCGGATCAAGATGCAGCTGACCACCGTCTCCTTCGACGAGGACGGCACCCACGTCAGCGTCGAGCAGGTCAGCACCGAGGTGGTCACCACCCAGTGGTCCGACGAGGCCCAGGCCCCTCAGTAGCACGGCCCCTCAGTAGCACGGTCCCTCAGTAGCACGGGACACCACACACGACGACGCCCCGCCCCGGTCTCCCGGGGCGGGGCGTCGCGTCGTTCAGGCGTTGGGGCGCTTGCCGTGGTTGGCCTTGCTCCCCTTGCGGGAGCGCCGCTTGCGTCCGCGCTTGGACATCGCTGCCCTCCTCTCGTCGTCGGGTCCGGAGTGCTCGAGGTCGTACCCAGCGTCCCACAGGGGGTGGTCGCTCCCCGGCCGGTGGCGTGGGTGCCGGCCCGGGGGGGCACCATGCAGGGAGACCGGGCCCGCGGGGTCCGGCACGGGGACGGGAGGCCGGGGAGCGTGGCCCAGCACGGGATCGAGAGCGTGCTCGTGGCGGGGCGGGGGCCCGCGGCGTGCGCGGTGATCGCGGCCTGCTCCCGCCTCGACGTGAAATCGGTGGCCGTATACTCCGAGGCCGAGCGCTCGGCGCGGCACGTGCGGCTCGCCGACGACGCCGTGCTGCTCGGGCCGGCGTCGGCCGCCGAGTCCTACCTCGCCGTCGACCGGATCGTGGAGGCCGCGCGCCGCAGCGGTGCGCGCGCCGTCCTGCCGGTACCGCCGGCGCTGGCCGGCAACGCCGCGCTGGCCGGCGAGGTGGCCGCCGCGGGGCTGACCTGGGTCGGCCCGCCGGCCGAGGTGCTCGAGCGGCTCGGCGGCGACGGCGTGGAGCCGGCCAGCGAACACGGGCTGCTCGCCGTCGTCACCGAGGACGGCCTGCTCTTCCCGACGGCGGTCGCCCGCGACCGTGCGGCCGGCATCGCCCGGGTGTCCTGGACGCCCGACCCGGTCGGCGACGTGCCGCCGGGCGCCAAGCGACTGGCCGAGGTCGGCTGGCGTGGGCTGGTCACCGTCGGGGTCTCGGAGGACGGCGAGCTGGGGGAGGTCGCGGCCGGCTTCTCCCTCGACATGGCCGTGCTCGAGCGGGCGCACCGGGTGGACGCGGTGGACGTCGCGCTGGCCGCGGCGGCCGGCCGGCGGGCCGCGCGCCGCCGCACCGTCGACGAGCACCCGCCGCGGGCCGCCGTCGCCGTGCAGTTGCGCGCGACGCTGCCTCCCGGGAGGGCCGGCCGGGTGACCGGTGCCCTGCCGTCCGCCGGCCTGCTGCGCGGCGCGACCGGGCAGACCGAGGTGGTCGCGGTCAGCGGCTACGACCCCGGTGACCGGCTCGACGGCTGGTACGACGCCCTGCTGGCCACCGTCAGCGCCGGTGCGGCCGACACGGCCACCGCGGCCCGGGCGGCCGCCTCGGCACTCGCCGGGCTCCCCGACACCGGAGTGCCGCACGACGGCGACGAGGTCTGCGCGGTCCTGCAGCAGCTGGCCGAGGGAGATCCGGCACCGGGCAGCTAGCCGCGGCCCGGCGACCGCGCCGCGTGCTTGGATGGGTCCTGGTCAGCGAGGAGGTGCCGCGTGGCGGTCGAGGAGATCCACGCCGAGATGGTCTCCAGCGTCTGGAAGGTGCTGGTCGCCCCGGGCAGCGAGGTCACCGCCGGGGACACCCTGGTGATCCTCGAGTCGATGAAGATGGAGATCCCCGTCCTCACCGAGCGCGCCGGCGTCGTGCAGGAGCTGCACGTCGTCGAGGGCGAGGTGCTGCAGGAGGGCGACCTGATCGCCACCGTCGTCGGCGGCTGATCCTCAGCGGACCCCCGCCAGGGCGGGCAGCCGTTTGCCCAGCAGCCGGTAGACCTCCGGGTGGACGCTCATGCCGACGTGGCTGGAGTCGATCTCCACGTTGTCGGCGGCCGGGTCGAGGCAGGCACGCCAGTCGACCACCCAGTCGCTGCGCGAGTGCACCGAGACGTACGGGACGTGGGCGGGGAACGGCCGGTCCAGCTCCGCGGCCAGCTCCCCGGCGCAGCGTCCCTGCAGGCAGTCGTCGACGAACACGCCGGGGACGCCGACGCTCCCCAGCGCGGCGACCAGCCGCACCTGCGCGGCGACGAGCGGGTTGATGGCCATGTGGTCGACGTTGGGACTGCCCAGCGTGACGATGCCGCTGACCCGGTCGGGCCGGCGCATGGCCACGATCTTGGCGAACAGCCCGCCGCGGCTCTGCCCGACGACAGCCGCGGGCCGTCCCGTCCGGTCGGTGAACTCGACCAGGCGGCGCTCGAGGCGCTCGACCGCCTTGCGGGTGCAGTCGACGTTGACGCGGATCTGCGACGTGCAGGTCCGGTAGCCCCGGGCGCGCAGCCAGCGCTCCATCACCGCCAGCGACGGGTCACCGGCCAGGAAGCCGGGCACGAGCAGGACCGGCAGGCCGCCGCCGTCCGGCACGCCCCGCCCGCGCCACACGGGGGAGCGGAGCAGGGCGGCCGCCTCGCGCCACGGCCGCTGCGCGGCCAGCGCCGCGGCGACCGGGGACGCGCCGACCCACGGCGGGTCTCCCTCGTCCCGTGCCCGGTGTGCCGACGTCGTGCTGGTCATGTCCCCGTCCTCTTCTGCGTCCGTCCTCCGGGCCGGTCAAGCACCCGCCGGGGATGCCCGGGCACCGGGCCCTGCGGAGCAGTGTGGCCCCTGACACACTGCCTCACACCACGGGAGCGCACGGCGACCCGCGTGCCGGCTCAGGAGGGCAGGGCGATGAAGCAGTTGTCAGGACTGGACGCGACGTTCCTCCACCTCGAGACCTCCGCGCAGTTCGGCCACGTCTCGAGCCTGTCGATCTACACCCGCCCGGACTCGCCCGACTACCGCCCCTACGACGCCTGGAAGGGGCAGCTGCAGCGGCGGCTGCACCTGCTCGAGCCGCTGCGCCGCCGCCTCGCCGAGGTGCCCCTGGGCCTCGACCACCCGTACTGGATCGCCGACCCCGACTTCGACCTCGACTTCCACGTCCGCCACACGGCCGTCCCGCCGCCCGGCACCGACGACCAGCTCGCGGTGCTGGCCGGGCGGCTGGTCTCCCGGCCCCTGGACCGCCGCAGGCCGCTGTGGCTCTCCTACGTCATCGAGGGCCTGGCCGACCGCCGCTTCGCCGTCCTGACGATCGTCCACCACGCCACGATCGACGGCGCCTCCGGCGTCGAGCTGATGACGCTGATGCTCGACGACCGTCCCGAGGGGGCTCCCGTGCCGCCCGAGACCGACGGGTGGACGCCCGAACGGCCTCCCGGTGACCTGGAGATGCTCGCCCGGGGCGCGCTCGGCCTGGCCCGCAAGCCCGCGCGCGGGCTGCTGCTCGCCGCCTGGTCGGCCCGCGAGGTCGGCCGGGCGACGCGCAACCCCGTGCTCGTCCGGGCCGCGAACGACGTCCGCCGGAGCCTGCGCGGGCCGCTCGGTACCGTGCTCAACCTCGGCCGGCAGCGGCCCGAGGAGCCCGACCAGCCGTCCGCGATGCCCAGCGTCCGGCCGCCGCGGACCCCGTTCAACGGGCCGATCACGCCGCACCGCAAGCTGGCCATCCGGTCCACGTCGCTGGACGTGGTCAAGCAGGTGAAGTCGGCGCTCGGCGTCACCGTCAACGACGTCGTCATGGCCGCGTGCGCCGGTGGCCTGCGCACCTGGCTCGACCGCCGCGGCGCGCTGCCCACGGACCCGCTGGTGGCGCTGGTGCCCGTCTCGGTGCGGACCGGGGAGGAGACCGACCGCTGGACCAACCGGGTGTCGATGCTGTCGGCCGTCCTGCCCACCGACGAGCCCGATCCCGTCCGCCGCCTGCGGCGCGTCCACGAGTCGATGGCCAGCAGCAAGGAGCTCTTCTCGGCGCTGCCCGCCGACCGGCTGACCGACTTCGCCGAGTTCCCGCCGCCGGCGGTCTTCGCGCGGGCGATGCGCCTGAGCGCCCGCCTGCGGCTGGGCTCCCGACTGTCGCCGGGCAACCTCGTGATCTCCAACGTGCCAGGCCCGCGCGCGCCGCTGTACGCCGCTGGGGCGCGGCTCGAGCACTACTTCCCGGTCTCGACGATCGTGGAGGGGCAGGGCCTCAACATCACGGTGCAGAGCTACCTCGACCGCCTGGACTGGGGGCTGGTCTCCTGCGCCGAGCTGCTGCCCGACGTCGACGTGCTGCTCGCCGACATCCTCGACGAGATGGACGCGCTCGCCGCCGCGGCGGGCGTCGCGGTGCCGGGATCGGAGCCGGCCGCGCCAGCGAAGCCCCGTCAGGCGAGGTCGGCCGGCGGCCGGGCGCGCACCCGGGGCTGACCCTCCCGGCTCAGAGGTCCAGGGCTCAGAGGTCCAGGGCTCAGGGGTCCAGGGCTCAGAGGTCCAGGGCGTAGACCAGCAGGTCGATGCCGGGCCGCGGGGCCCAGTCGCGCTCGGGCAGCCGGGTGAAGCCGAGCCGGCCGTACAGCCGGTGCGCGGCGGTCATGACCGGGTCGGTGGAGAGCACCATCCGGCGCTTGCCGGCCGCGCGGGCCCGGTCCAGGCACTCGGTCACCAGGACCTCACCGATGCCGCGCCCGCGCACCGCCGGGTCGACGACGAGCATGCGGAACGCGGCCTCGTCCGCGGACTCGGTGATCTCGCCGAAGTCGCCGTCGAGCACCAGCGCCACGGCGCCCACCACCCGGCTCCCCTCCCGGGCCACGAACAGCCGGGAGCGGCCCGCCCGCCCCTCGACGTCGGCCAGCTGCGGCAGGTAGGCGTCGGAGGCCAGCTCCTCGTCGCGGTAGACGCCGACGGTCAGGTCCGCGATGGCCGGGAAGTCGGCGGGGACGGCGTCGTCGACGGTCACGGGCAGGGGAGCGGGGGACGGGGCAGCCACGGGGGACCAGCCTAGGTCGGCGGCCGCCATACGCTCGGGGGCGATGAGCACCCTCTCCGAGCGTCTGCACCGCGGTGCGGCGACCGCCCCCTCCCAGGTCGACCACGCCCGCCGGCTCGTGGCCGACTGGCAGCTGCTGGCCGACCTGGCATTCGCCGACCTGACCCTGTGGGTGCCGCTGCGCACCGGCGCGTGGTGGTGCGTCGCGCAGGTGCGCCCGCTGACCGCGCCGACCAGCCAGCCCGAGGACCTGGTCGGCAGCGAGGTCGACGGCCCGGACGCCGACCCGTTCCGCCAGGCGCACCGCGAGGGCCGGCCGGTCACCGAGGGCGAGCCGGACCGGTCGGGCCCCAGCCCGCGACGGCGGGAGATCATCCCGGTCCGCCACGACGGCGTCGTCGTCGCGGTGCTGGCCAAGGACACCAACCTCGCGGTGACCCGGTCGCCGTCGACGCTGGAGCTGACCTACCTCGACATCGCCGCGGACCTCTGCCTCATGGTCTCGGCCGGCACCTTCCCGCCGGAGAAGCTGCTCGACGCCGAGATGAGCCCGCGGGTCGGCGACGGGCTGGTGCGCCTGGACGCCGCCGGCCGCGCCGTCTACGCAAGTCCCAACGCCCTGTCGGCCTACCGGCGGCTCGGCGTCGACGGCGACCTGGTCGGGGCCGACCTGGCCCGGGTGACGCGCGGCGCCGCCGTCGACGGGGTGGCGGGGGAGGCGGTGGCCGCCGGCATCGCCGCGGCGGTGGCCGGGCGGTTCCCCGACCCGATGGACGTCGAGGCCGCGTCGGCGACGCTGCTGGTGCGCGCGCTGCCGCTGCAGGCGCCCGGCGCGGAGGAGGGGGCACTGGTGCTGGTCCGCGACGTCACCGACGTCCGGAGCCGGGACCGGGCGCTGCTCACCAAGGACGCGACGATCCGCGAGATCCACCACCGCGTGAAGAACAACCTGCAGACGGTGGCCGCGCTGCTGCGGCTGCAGGCCCGGCGGATGACCGAGCCGGCCGCCCGGGCGGCGCTGGAGGAGTCGGTGCGGCGGGTCGCCTCGATCGCCGTCGTGCACGAGACGCTCGCCGGCAGCCGGGAGGACGTCGTCGACGTCGACGACGTGCTCGACCAGGTGCTGCCGATGCTCGGCGACCTCACCTCGATCGGCCCGGCGGCGCGGACCCGGAGGGTGGGCGGCTTCGGCGAGCTGCCAGCGGCCACCGCGACGCCGCTGGTGCTGGCGGTCACCGAGCTGCTGCACAACGCCGCCGAGCACGCCTTCCCGGCCGACGGCCAGCCAGGGGCGATCGAGCTGGTGGCCGAGCGGGACGGTGACGACCTGGTGGTGCGGGTCCGCGACGACGGCCAGGGGCTGCCCGACGGCTTCGACCCGGCGCGCAGCGACGGACTGGGGCTGCAGATCGTGCGGACGCTGGTGACCAGTGAGCTGGGCGGGTCGCTGCTCATGCGGACGCCGGAGGACCCACCGGGCCCGGGCCGTCCGGGCACCGAGGTCGTCCTCGACATCCCCGGCGCCGCGAGACCCCGCCGATAGAACGGCGCGAGGCCGGTCCCCGCTCGGGGGACCGGCCTCACGCCGTTGCTCTGCCGGCTGGTGCCGGCGGGCGATCCGTCAGGCGCGGACGCGGGTGCGGGACTGACGGCGCTTGAGAGCGCGCCGCTCGTCCTCGGAGAGCCCGCCCCAGACGCCGGAGTCCTGGCCGGAGCGCAAGGCCCAGTCCAGACAGGACTCCACGACCGAGCAACGGCGGCAGACCGCCTTCGCCTGCTCGATCTGTACGGTGGCCGGGCCGGTCGTCCCGATGGGGAAGAACAGCTCAGGGTCCTCGTCCCGGCAGAGCGCGCGGTGGCGCCAGTCCATGTCGGTGCACTCCTCGGTGTCGACTACATTGCTTGCGGAATTCGCTGACATCGGGCCGCTCGCGCGGGCGCGACACCGGTTGCCCAGCGCCTCGTTCCAGCGACCGCCTACCGCTTGTTACCGGCAGGTTGCGTTCCTCTCGCGATGTTTTCACCTGAGGACGGCGTGTCAAGCGCGCGGAGGTCCTGGGTCGACCCCGCGTGAGCAAGCTCACCACGGGCATGCTATGGCCGCCACTCGGCATCGCGGTGGTCCTTGACACAGCCCCCGGGACGTGCCCGGGCGGCGATCAGGGGACGACGCAGAGCGCCTCGGGCACCGACCGGACGCGCAGCCCGGTCGCCGTCCCGAGGTGGTCGCCGTCGAGCTGCCAGCCCTGCGGCCGCGACGCCCGGAGCTCCAGTCCGGCCAGGTCGTGGAGGCGGTGCACGCCCCGGCCGCGCGCGTCGGGACGGCGGGCCAGCACCTGGCGGGTGTGGTGCAGCATCCGCAGCACGCCCATCCGGCCGAGGGCGAAGACGTCGAGGCCGGCGTCGAAGGAGGCCTCGGGACTGGGGTTGACCGGCCGGGCGCCCAGGTAGGTCCACGGGCTGACGTTGGAGACCAGGCAGAGGAACAGCCCGTCGAGGTCGTCGGAGCCCGGGACCGACAGCGTCATCGCCGGGCGCCGGCGCTCGCGGCCGAGGACGAACGCCCGCGTGGCCTCCCGGACGTAGAGCGCGCCGGTCGAGCGGCGGCCGCGCGCCCGCTGCGCCTCGACCCGGGAGATCACGTCGGCGTCGAAGCCCAGGCCCGCGGCGAAGACGAACCAGCGCGGCTCGGTCCACCCGTCGTCGGCGGCGGCGTCGGCCTCGGCGACGGCGGCCGCCGTCCCCGGGTCCGTCCCGCCCAGCGGCGCGGTGCTGGTGCCGGTGGCGCTGGCGGTGCCGAGCGAGACCCGGTGCGTGCGGCCGGAGCGCAGCGAGTCCAGGATCTCGCCGGTGGCCTCGACGGGGTCGCGCGAGCGGCCCAGCGCCCGCGAGAAGACGTTGGTGGAGCCGCCGGGGACGACGGCCAGCGTGGGCACGTGCGCGCCGGGGCCGTCGGTCAGCAGGCCGTTGACGACCTCGTTGACGGTGCCGTCGCCGCCGAGCGCGACGACGACGTCGACCCCGTCGGCCAGCGCCTGCCGGCCGAGCTCGCGCGCGTGGCCGCGGTGGGTGGTCTCGGCGAGGTCGACCTTCAGCTCGCTGGCCAGTGCCCCTACCAGCACGTCGCGGACGCGGCCGGTGGTCGTCGTCGCCGCGGGGTTGGCCACCACGAGCGCACGCATGCCCGTCAGGCTATCCAGCCGGCGGGCTCCCGACCTGCCCGGACGGGTCCTGGCGTGACCGCTGGCGCGTAGCCTCGCTGCTGTGACGGACGAGGACGGGAGCCTCCACCCCAGCCGGGCCGAGCGGCTCCTCGGCGGTGCTGCGCAGCCCTCCACCCGCCCGCCCCGGCCCCCGCGGCCCGACGCGCCGCCCGCGGTCGTCCGGGCGGCGCTGGTGGCCGCCGTCGAGGCGGCGCTGCTGATCGGCGCCGCACTGGTGATCCTGTGGCTGACCCTCACCAGCGACCCCGACAGCGTGGGCCGCGCGCTGGCCGAGGTGGTCTACGTCGGGATCTTCGGCGCCGTCCTGGCCGCGGCGGCCGTCGGCCTGCGGCGGGTGTCGGCGTGGGCGCGCGGGCCGGTGATCGTCCTGCAGATCCTGCTGGGCCTGTTCGGCTACAGCACCGCGTTCCCCGGCGGCCAGCCGCTGCTGGGCATCCCGCTGATCGTCCTGGCGGTCGCCGAGCTCTACTTCCTGGCCACGCCCGAGGCGCGGCTGGCCTTCTACGAACGCAGCTAGACCAGCTCGACGACGTCGGCGATCGAGGCGAGCACCCGGCTGGGCCGGAACGGGAACTGTGCGACGTCGGCTGCGGTGGTCGAGCCGGTGAGCACGAGGATCGTCTCGAGGCCCGCCTCGATGCCGGCGACGACGTCGGTGTCCATGCGGTCGCCGATCATCACCGTGGTCTCCGAGTGCGCCTCGATGCGGTTCATGGCGCTCCGGAACATCATCGGGTTGGGCTTGCCCACGAAGTAGGGCTTCGCGCCGGTGGCGGCGGTGATCGCCGCGGCCACCGATCCGGTCGCCGGCAGCGGGCCCTCCGGGGAGGGCCCGGTGACGTCGGGGTTGGTGGCGATGAACCGCGCCCCGGCGCCGATCAGCCGGATCGCCCGGGTGATCGCCTCGAACGAGTAGGTGCGGGTCTCCCCGAGGACGACGTAGTCGGGGTCGGTGTCGGTGAGGGTGTAGCCGGCCTCGTGGAGCGCGGTGGTCAGGCCGGCCTCGCCGATGACGTAGGCGGAGCCGCCGGGCAGCTGGGAGGCCAGGAAGTCCGCCGTCGCCAGGGCCGAGGTCCAGATCGACTCCTCGGGCACCTGCAGGCCCGAGCGCGACAGCCGGGCGGCGAGGTCACGGGGGGTGAAGATCGAGTTGTTGGTGAGGACGAGGAAACGCCGTCCTGCCTCGACCAGCCGGGCGAGGAAGTCCGCGGCCCCGGGGAGGGCCTGCCCCTCGTGCACGAGGACGCCGTCCATGTCGGTCAGCCAGCACTCGGCCCGGCCGCGCTCGATGGTCACGCGGTCAGCCTGCCGTACCGCGGCGGTCGGCCGCGAAGCCGGCCAGCGCGTCGTCGGTGAGACGGAACACCGTCCACCCGTCCAGCGGGACGGCGCCGGCGGCCCGGTAGAAGGCGATCGAGGGCTCGTTCCAGTCGAGCACCGACCACTCCAGCCGGTCGTAGCCCCGCTCGACGCAGGTGGCGGCCAGCGTGCGCAGCAGCTCCCGGCCGAGTCCGCTGCCGCGGTGCTGCGGCTGGACGAAGAGGTCCTCGAGGTGGATGCCGTGCGTGCCGCGCCAGGTGGAGAAGTTCAGGAACCACAGCGCCGTGCCGACGACGGCCCCGTCGGGGGCGAGGGCCACGTGGCCGAACAGCGCGGGGGAGTCGCCGAACAGCGCGGTCCGCAGCTGCTCCTCGGTCAGCCGCACCTCGTGCGCGGCCTCCTCGTACTCGGCGAGCTCGCGCACCAGGCCGACCGCGGCCGGGACGTCGTCGGGACGGATCGGGCGCACCGTCACGTCAGGACCTCCCGGACGCGGTCCGGGACCAACCTGCCGAGGGGCGAGAGCACCGGGTTGAGCACCGGCGCCAGGAGGTAGCCGTAGGCCAGGACGCAGCCGGTGACCACCGGCACGGTCGCGAAGCCGGCCACGAGCGCCAGCGCGGCCAGGACCAGGCCGTAGGGGCGGCCGCTCTTCGGGCTGACCAGTGACCGGAACGAGCGGAACCGGACGGTGCTGACCATCAGCAGCGCCGGTACCGCGACGATGAGCAGCACCCAGAGCCGGTCGCGGCCCTGCATCTGCTCGCCGAACGCGAAGACCGAGGCCAGCACGACGCCGGCCGCGCCGGGGCTCGGCATGCCGGTGAAGTACCGCTTGTCCGCCGTCGGGTCGATGGTCGTGTTGAAGCGGGCGAGCCGGATCGCGGCGCAGGCCACCCACAGGAAGCAGACCACCCAGCCCACCGGGTCCCACTCGTCGCGGCCCTCGGAGAACAACGTGAACGCCAGCAGGGCCGGGGCCAGGCCGAAGGAGACCAGGTCGGCCAGCGAGTCGAACTGCAGGCCGAAGGAGCTCACCGCGCCGACCAGCCGGGCGACCGCGCCGTCGGTGATGTCGAAGAGCACCGACAGGCCGATGAGCACCGCGGCGAGCGTGTACTGCCCGCGGATGGACACCAGGATGGCGGCGAAGCCGCACAGCATGTTGCCCAGCGTGAACAGGCTGGGCAGGGTCGCCAGCGCGCGGCGGCGGCTGCCGCGCACCGAGCCGCGGACGAACTCGACCGTGGCCGTGCGCCGCGTCGCGGCCGGCCGCCCCTCACCCGAGGCGGAACTGGGCACCGGGGCTCCTCAGCCGGCGGCGGGCCAGCGGGCGATGACGGTCTCCCCGCCGCGCACCCGCTGTCCCTTCCGGACGGTCAGCGTGCACTCGGCCGGCAGGAAGACGTCCATCCGCGAGCCGAACTTCATGAGGCCGAAGCGCTCGCCGGTGGCCAGCCGCCGGCCGACGCCGGTGCGCGTGACGATCCGGCGCGCCAGCACGCCGACCAGCTGGCGGAAGACGACGGTGCGCTCTCCCTCGCGCAGCCACAGCTCGCTGCGCTCGTTGCGGTGCGCCGACTCCGCCCGGTAGGCGGCCAGGAAGCTGCCCGGGCGGTAGGAGCTCTCCACGACCTCGCCGCGGTACGGCGAGCGGTTGACGTGCACGTCGACCACGGAGAGGAAGACGCTGACCTGCTGCCAGCCGCCCTCGGGCGCGGGCTCCGGGGCCACGCCCTCCTGCGGCTCCCCGGCGACCATCACCATGCCGTCGGCGGGGGAGAGCACGACGTCGGCCGGCGGCTCGACGCGGTCGCAGGCGCGCTCGGGGTCGCGGAAGAACAGCAGCATGTAGGCCGACAGGGCGAGGAACGGCCAGGCGGCCACCCGTGCCCAGCGGCGTCCCGTGCCGGCGCCGGCCGCGGCCAGCAGGGCGGCCGGCGCGAGGGGTCCGGTGATGAAGGGCCACCCGGCCCGGTCGATGCGCATCGAGGCCCGACGGTACCGGGGCCACCCGGCGCCCCGGCCCACCTCCCGGGGCGTCCCGGCGGGTCGCGCGACGCCCCCGGCTCGGCCCCGGGCGGGGGTGGCCAGCGCCTCGAACCAGCGGGACGGCGTCTGCCGGTCGTCGCCGGACAGCGACAGGGAGACCTCGTCCGGGCCGCCGCCGTCCGGGTCGTGGCCGCCGGAGGCCATCGGCTCCAGGCCGTGCTCGGTGCGCAGGGAGGCGGGCAGGACGCCGTCCTCGGGGTACTCGCCGCCGCCCCTGCCGCGGTGACGGCCGGGACTCAGCGGTCGGCGAGCGCGAGCCGGGCGCCCAGGGCCACGAACGCCGCGGCGAACGTGCGGCGGAGCCAGGCCATCACCCGCGGGCGGGCGAGCACCCGGTCGCGCACCCGGGCGGCGAGGGCGCCGTAGCCGAGGAAGACCACCAGGGTCACGGCCATGAAGACGACGGACAGCCCGAGCATCGCCGGCACCGCCGAGCCCGCGCCCGGGTCCACGAACTGCGGCAGGAAGGCGACGAAGAAGATCGTCAGCTTCGGGTTCAGCAGGTTGACGGCGATCCCGTCGAGGAGGACGCGCCGGGCCGGCCGTGGCGTCCGGTCGGCGGGCTCGACGCGCAGGGCGCCGGTCTCGCGCAGGGTGCTCCAGGCCAGGTACAGCAGGTAGGCGACGCCCGCGTACCGGACCACCTCGAAGGCCACGGCGCTGGCGTGCAGGAGCGCCGCCAGGCCGGTCAGCGCCGCGACGGCGTGCGGGACGATCCCCAGCGTGCAGGCGAGCGCGGCCAGCGCCCCCGCCCGCGCACCGCGGGCCAGCGCCGCCGCGACGGTGTAGAGCACGCCGGTCCCGGGCGTGACCGCCAGGACCAGCGAGGTGAGCAGGAACTCGGGGCCCATCGGCTGCTCCGGGGGTCGCGGGACGGCGACGGCCGGCGGGCGAGGTGCCCACCGGCCGTCGGTGTCGTGCCGTACGGCCCCCTCGCAGGGCCCCGCCGCGAGCGTGCGAGCGGTGGGGGGCGAGGGGGTCCTCCTCCTAGGCGGCGGCCTTGGTCTCCCAGAAGATCTTGTCGATCTCGGCGATGTGGTCGAGCAGCTTCTGGCCCTCGGCGGGGTCCATGCTGCCCTTGCCGCCGGCCGCACCGGCCTGCTTGGTGGCCTTGTTGAACAGCTCGTGCAGCTGCGGGTACTTCTCGAAGTGCGGGGGCTTGAAGTAGTCGGTCCACAGCACCCACAGGTGGTGCTTGACCAGGTCGGAGCGCTGCTCCTTGATCAGCACGCAGCGCTGCTTGAAGACCTCGTCGTCGCTGCCCTGGTACTTCTCCTGGATGGCCTTGACGGACTCCGCCTCGATGCGGGCCTGGGCCGGGTCGTACACGCCGCACGGGAGGTCGCAGTGCGCGGTGGCCTCCACGGCGGAGAACACGCGGCTGAACAGCATGTCCCTATCCTCCGGATGTCGCGGGATGTGGTCGTCTGCGACCCTACTCGCGGTGATCACCCCCCACACCGGCGAGCGCCCCGTCCCGCCGTTGCCGGCCGCGTGGGTCCTCGCGCGGGTCACCGGCCCGTCGATGACGCCGACCGTGCGCCACGGCGACCGGCTGCTGGTGCGCCGGCTGCGCTCCGGCCACGCCCGGGTGGGCGACGTCGTCCTGGCCCGGTTCCCGTCCCGCCCCGACCTGCTGGTGGTCAAGCGCGTGCACCGGGTCCTCGCCCGCGGCACCGTCGACGTCCGCGGCGACAACCCGCTGGTCACCGACGACAGCCGGGCCTACGGGCCGGCGGTGGCGGTGGGCCGGGTGGTGGCCCGGCTGCGTCCCCGCCCCGGCCGGCTGGCGCCGCCGCCCCTCGGCTAGGCCTGGGCGCGCCGCTGCGCGTAGTGCGCGGTGCACTGCTCCGTCGTCGGCAGGATCCCCTGCTCCCGGGCCTGCGCCAGCGTGGGCGCGGCCCGGTCCTTGTCCGACAGCCGCAGCTCGACGTCGGCCGGCCAGGGCAGGTCGAGCTCGGGGTCCAGCGGCGAGACCCCGAACTCCCGGCCGGGGGAGTAGCCCGAGGAGACCAGGTAGGTCACCGACGAGCCGTCCTCCAGCGCGAGGAACGCGTGGCCGAGCCCCTCGGCGAGGAAGACCGCGCGCGGCTGCGCGGACTCCAGCAGGACGGCGTCGGAGACGCCGAAGGTGGGGGAGCCGACCCGGACGTCGACGACGACGTCGAGCACCCGCCCGGCCGGGCAGTACACGTACTTGGCCTGCCCCGGCGGCACGAGCGCGAAGTGAACGCCGCGCAGGACGCCGCGCGCCGAGACGCTGTGGTTGGCCTGGGCCAGCGGCAGCGCCCACCCGGTGGCCAAGGCGAGCACGTCGGCGCGGTACCACTCGGTGAAGCGGCCCCGGTCGTCGCCGTGCGGCACCAGGTCGAGCACGTAGCTGTCCGGGACGGCGAGCTCGCGGATCTCCACGGGCGGCACGGTAGCGAGGACCCCCCGCCTCCGGCGTCGCCCTGCGGGGTCAGGCGGACGGCGACCTGGGTCACAGCACTACCCTGCTGGGTCCATGGGCGCAGAGACGGGCTCCGTCGGCGGCGGTGCCGATCGCTTCTCGGACGACGCGGCGTTCGCCGTCCACGAGGGCGGCAAGCTCGTGGTACGTCCGACCCGCCCGATCGAGACCCGCGAGGACCTCGCGCTGACCTACACGCCGGGCGTCGCGCGGGTCTCCAGCGCGATCGCCGCGGAGCCGGCGCTGGCCCGCCGCTTCACCTGGGCTCCGCGGGTGGTGGCCGTCGTCTCCGACGGCACCGCCGTCCTGGGTCTGGGCGACATCGGCCCGGCCGCGGCGCTGCCGGTGATGGAGGGCAAGGCCTGCCTGTTCAGCGAGTTCGCTGGGCTGTCGTCGGTGCCGATCGTGCTGTCGACCACCGACGTCGACGCGATCGTCGAGACCGTCGTCGCGATCGCGCCGTCCTTCGGCGGGATCAACCTCGAGGACATCAGCGCGCCCCGCTGCTTCGAGATCGAGGCCCGGCTGCGCGAGCGGCTCGACATCCCGGTCATGCACGACGACCAGCACGGGACGGCGATCGTCGTGCTGGCCGCGCTGCGCAACGCGGCGCGGGTGACCGGGCGCGCGCTGGGGGACCTGCGGGTGGTCGTCGCGGGAGCCGGGGCGGCCGGCATCGCGTGCACGCGGATCCTGCTGGGGGCCGGCGTGGGCGACATCTGCGTCGCCGACTCCCGCGGGGTGCTGCACGAGGGCCGCGAGGACCTCAACCCGGTGAAGCGCTGGGTCGCCGAGCACACCAACCGGTCGGGCTACGCGGGCACGATGACCGGCGCGCTCGAGGGTGCCGACGTCTACCTGGGGCTGTCCGGCGGCTCGGTGCCCGAGTCCGCGGTCGCCTCGATGGCGCCGGGCTGCATCGTGTTCTCGCTGGCCAACCCCACGCCGGAGGTCGACCCGGAGATGGCCGCGCGGTACGCCGCGGTGGTGGCCACCGGGCGCAGCGACCTGCCGAACCAGATCAACAACGTGCTTGCCTTCCCCGGGGTGTTCCGGGGGGCGATCGACGCCGGCGCCACCGCGATCACAGAGGAGATGAAGCTGGCGGCGGCCGGGGCGATCGCCGGCGTCGTCGGCGGGGACCTCGCGCCCGGCCACGTCGTCCCGAGCCCGCTGGACCGGCGGGTGGCCACCGCCGTCGCCGAGGCCGTGGCCGCCTGTGCCCGGGAACAGGGCGTCACCCGGTGACGGCCGCCCCGCGGCGCGGCCGGTAGACCAGGTCGAGGACGCCGGCGAGCAGCCGCTCGGCCACCGGGCGGGGGAGCGCCGCCACCAGCGCGTGCACCGGCGCCATGCGCTCGGGCAGCCGCCCGCCGCCGACGCCGGCCAGCTCCAGCAGCGCGTCGACCTCGGCCACGGTCAGCGTCGCCGGGTCGATCGTCGCGGCCGCCGCGACCAGGCCGGGGTCGGCCACCGGCGCGGGCAGCGCCGCGGCGGCACGGGCGGCGTCGGCGAGGTCGGCGAGCAGGGCGTCGACCCGGCCGGCCGTCGCGCCGGTGACGGTGAGGTGCAGCGTGGCCGGGAGGTCCGCACCGCCGGGCTGGGCGAACGGCGGCTGCGGCTGCAGCAGCCACCCGCGCGCGGTGGCCTCGTCGGCGAGGTTGAGCACGTCGACGCCGTCCGGGCCGTCCTGCGCGAGCGCGACCAGCGTGGCCACCGGCGTGCCGACCACCCGCAGCCCGGGGATCGCGGCCGCGCCCCCGGCCAGCGCGACCGTGGCCGCCCGCGTCGCCCGCGCGAGCTCCGCGTAGCCGTCGCGGCCCAGCCACCGGTGCACCGCCCACGCCGCGGCCATCGGCCCGGCCGGGCGGGTGCCGGCCAGCGTCGGGTTCACCACCGGGTATCCCGGCCAGCCCGCGGTGCTGAACCAGTGCCCCTGCCGCAGCTCGGGCTCGGCGGTGAGCAGCACGGAGACGCCCTTGGGCGCGTAGCCGTACTTGTGCAGGTCCACCGACAGCGAGGTCACCCCGGGAACCGACAGGTCGAAGGGCTCCGGCACGTCGTCGAGGAAGGGCAGCACCCACCCGCCGATGCACGCGTCGACGTGGCAGGGGACGCCGGCGGCGGCGGCGAGCGCGGCCACCTCGCCGACCGGGTCGAGCACGCCGTGCGGGTACGACGGCGCGCTGACGACGACCAGCGCCGCGGCGTCGTCCAGCGCTCCGGCCACCTCCGAGGGCAGCGCGCGGCAGGTGACCGGGTCGACGGCGACGTCGGCGACCTCGAGGTCGAACAGGTGCGCTGCCTTGCGGAACGCGGCGTGCGCGGTGACCGGCAGCAGCAGCCGCGGCCGCCCGGTGCCGCCGCGTGCGCGCCACCGCTCGCGGGCGGCCAGCACCGCCAGCAGGCAGCTCTCGGTGCCGCCGCTGGTGACCGTGCCGACCGTGGCCGGGCCGCCGCCGAGCAGGTCGGCCGCGGCGCCCACCAGGTCGTCCTCGATGCGGGCGACGCTGGGGAAGGCGGTCGGGTCCAGCGCGTTCGTCCACTGGAAGGTGGCCTGGGCGGCAGCCGCCAGGGAGTCGACGCCGACCCGGCCCGAGTCGTAGACGTAGGCCATCGTCGAGCCCCCGTGGGTGGGCACGTCGCCGGCCTGCAGCGCGGTGAGCTCGGCCAGCACCTCCTGCGGCGTCACGCGGGGACCTCCTGGGCCGGGGTGGGGACGGGGTCGAGCCGGTAGCGGGCCAGTACCGGGAGGCTGGCGAGCACGAACAGCGCCGGGACGACCGAGAAGCCGAGCCGCACGGCGAGCACCGCGCCGCCGGACTGGACGGCGTCGCCCCCGCTGGAGGACACGTAGCCGGCCGCGCCGAGCAGCAGCCCGAGCAGGCCGGGGCCGACGGCGAGGCCGAGCGTCTCGGCCGCCGTCCAGACGCCGGTGAAGACCCCGGCCCGCCGCTGCCCGGACGCGGCCTCGTCGGCGGCCACGACGTCGGGCAGCATGGCCAGCGGGAACATCTGCATGCCGGCGTAGCCCACCCCCACCAGCACGACCAGCGCCACGACGAGGCCGGTGCCGCCGGCGTCGCCGACCACCAGCGCCGCCGCGCCGACGGTGAACAGCGCCGAGGAGGCGAGCAGGCCGGTGCGCTTGCCGAGCCGCCGGCTCACCCGCAGCCACAGCGGCATGACGAGGATCGCCGGGCCGACCAGCGCGGCGAACAGCAGCGAGCCGGCCGCGGGGTCGCCGAGCACCTGCTCGGAGTAGTACGGGACGCCGGCGAGCATGATGCCGATCCCGAGGGCCTGGACGACGAAGCCGGTGAGCAGCACCCGGAACGGCCGGGACCGCCAGGTGAGCGCCAGCGTGGCGCCGAGCCGGCCCTCGCTGGTGACGCGGGTGAGGGTGGGGGCGTTGCGGGTGCCGACGACCGCGCCGAGCATCCCGCCGGCGAGCAGCAGCGCCACGAACACCGCCATCGCCAGGTGCCCGCCGCGCCCGCCGCCGAAGGCGTCGACCACCGCGGGGGCGCCGGCGCCGGCGAGCAGGATGCCCAGCGCCAGCGCGGCCACCCGCCACGACATGAGCGTCGCCCGCTCGCCGGGGTCGTCGGTGATCTCGGCCGGCTGGGCGACGTAAGGGACCTGGAAGCAGCCGTAGGCGGTCGCGGCGAGCAGGAAGGCGACGGCCACCCACGTCGCGGCCAGGGCGGGCGGCGCCCCGGGGCCGGCGAAGACGAGGACGAACAGCGGCGGCAGCGCCAGCCCGCCGGCGAGCATCCAGGGCCGGCGCGGTCCCCAGCGGCCGGTGGTGCGGTCCGAGCGGCTGCCGATCCAGGGGTTGAGCAGCACGTCCCAGGCCTTGGGCGCGAACACGACCAGCCCGGCGAGGCCGGCGGCGATCCCCAGGACGTCGGTCAGGTAGTACAGCAGCAGCAGGCCGGGCACGGTCCCGAAGGCGGCCGTCCCGATCGAGCCGGCGGCGTAGCCGAGATGGGTGCCCCGGCCGAGGTGGGGTGCGACGGCGGTCACAGCGGGGGACCGTAGCCGCCTCCGGCACGGAACGGTCCGGGACGGCCCCGGCTGTCCACCGATGAGGCGGCGGCCCCCGGTCGGTCTGACCGGTGTGGCCCCGCGTCCCGCCGGGCCCCGTCTCCGCAGGAGCAGGCCATGACCACCGACAGCACCGACGTCCGCGCGGCGGCGCTGCGCAGCCTCGACCGCCTGGTCGGCACCTGGACCGTGTCGAACCCCGACGGCCTGACCGGCGAGGTCCGCTACGCGTGGATGGACGGCGGGAACTGGCTGGTCCAGTCCGTCGACCTGCGCGGCGAGGAGCCCACGCGCGGTGTGGAGTACGTCGGCTGGGACGAGGACGCCGGCGAGCTGCGCTCCCACTTCTTCGGCGCCGGCGGGGAGCACCTCGAGTACACCTACCGGATCGAGGGCGACCTGCTCACCATCTGGTTCGGCGGCACCGACTCCCCGGCCCGCTTCGAGGGGCGCTTCAGCGCCGACGGCACGGTCAACGACGGCGCGTGGCGGTGGCCGGGCGGCGGGTACGCGTCCACGATGACCCGCACCGGCTGACCCGCGCCGGCTGACCCGCGCCGGCTGAGCCGCGGCGTCAGCCCAGGACGTCCTCGGTGCAGTCGCCGAGGTCGTCCGGGGAGGCGGCGCCGGGGCACTCCAGCCGCAGCCAGTCGCCGGTGCCGAAGCGGTCGCGACTGCCGTCGACGAACACCTCCAGGCCGGGGACGCCGGGCCGGGCGCGGTACCAGGAGGTGATCGGGTCGCCCTCGGTGGTCGGCCGGGTGACCGCGAGCTCGGCGCCGTCCCCGGTCCGTCCGGCGTCCAGGCAGGCAAGCACCTCGCCGGTGACGGCCCCGCCCTGGCCGAGGTCCTGGGCCGGGCAGGCCGGCAGCGGGTCCCGGCCGGTGAAGGCTGCCGGCGGCGCACCGGCGTCCGGCGCCGGGTCGGCCGTCGTGGAGGGATCCCCGCAGCCGGCGCAGGCGAGGGCCAGCAGCAGGACGCGCAGCCGGGCCACGTCCGGACGCTAGCGCCGTCCCGCCTCCCGGGGAGCCGGCCGGAGCACCCGGTTCAGCACCAGCGCGAGGACGGCTCCCCAGCCGGCCCGCGCCAGGAGCCAGGCGGCGCCGTCGGGGGCGTCGTGCAGGCCCGGCAGGGGCCCGAGCGGGAGGGTGCCCAGCCACAGCAGCACGAACAGCGGCTGGTGCAGCAGGAAGACCGGGAGGGCCGCGCGTCCCAGCCGCACCGCGAGGTCGGACAGCGGTCCGCGAGCGCGGCGCAGCAGCGGCAGCAGCAGTCCCGCGGCGCCGGCCTGCGCCAGGCCGAGGGCCAGCGTCGCGGCCGAGGGCGGGTCGAGGTTGGACGCCGCGGCGCCCGGCACCCCGACGGCGGTGGCGGGCAGCCCGGCGACCTCGACCAGCAGCAGCACCGCGGCCGTCCCGCCGGCGAGCAGCGCGACGCAGGTCCCTCGGCCGAGCGGCCGGCGGGCCGTCGCGACGCCGAGCTGCCACGGCACCCACCAGGCGGCCAGGGTCGTCCCGACGGTCGCCGCGGGGCCGGCAGGCAGCAGGGGACCGGCCAGCGCGAGCCCGAGCGGGACCGCCGCGGCCGCCGGGCCGAGGCGGGCGTCGAGCCGCACGAGCAACGGCGTGGCCAGCGAGAGCACCAGGTACACGCCGAGGAACCACAGCGGCCGCAGCGACAGGACGACGACCGTCCGGACGACGCCCTGCGGCGCTCCCGTCACGGCCAGCGCGGTCGCCGGCCCCGCGACCCCGGCCCCGCGACCCCGGCCACGAGGGCTCCGACCGGCAGGGCGAGGCGCCGCGGCTGCGCCGTCCACGGGGTCCCGCCGGTGCCCCGGGCAGCGGCCCAGCAGGCCAGCAGGAAGAACAGCGCCAGCGTCTGCAGCAGCCAGCTCACGGGCGCCAGCGCCGGCATCTCCCGCAGCGGGCTGCCCGTGGCCACCCGCCCGTCCACGGCACCGGGCACGCCCGGCGCGGTGACCAGCCAGTGCCCGGCGACAACGCCGGTGAGCGCCAGCCCGCGCAGCGCGTCGACGCCGCGGTCCCGGGTCACGCCACGACCGCCACGGTGCGGCCGGTGACGACGTCGGCGACGGCCTCGAGGGACGCCGTGCCCGGTGCGAGGTAGCCGTCGTGCCCCGTGACGCCGTCGACCGGGAGGGGCCGCGCGCCGAAGTCCGGATCGGCCGGGTCGGCGCCGTGCCCGAGGTCGCCGATGCGCGCGTTCGGCACCCGGCCGATCCAGTCGTCCTCGGCGGTGCCGGCCCACACGCGGGCACCGCTGCCGAGCTCGCCGACCGACCCGGCCCGCGCGCCGGGGCTCGCCAGCAGGACGAGGTCGTCGGCCGCCAGGTCCCGCGCGGCCAGGGCGGTCACCACCGCGCCGTAGCTGTGCCCGACCACGCTGACGTGCGCGCCGGGGGGCAGGTCGCCGACGAAGCGGACCAGCGCGGCCGCCCCGGCGCGGGCCAGCCGGCCGCTCGCGGCGTCGACCCCCAGCCCGTCCGGCGTCACGTAGCCGACCCGGACGACGACGGCGAGGCCGGGACCGCCGGCGCCGGCCAGCGACTGCGCCCAGCCGAACGGCCGCCGCTGCGGGTCCCCGGGGTCGTGCAGCCGGGCCAGGTCGACGTCGGAGCCGGGCGCCAGGACGGCCACGTGCGCGGCGGTCGCGAGGTCGCCGAGGACGACCACGGCCAGGCCGCGGCCGGCCGGGTCGCAGCCGAGCACGGTGCCGTCCCCGAGCCGCGCGGACAGGTCGGCGGCGCACGCCGCGTCGAGCCGCACGGGCTCCGGCACGGCCGCCTCCGAGGGCTGCGCCGACGCCGCCCACAGTGCGCTGAGCAGCAGGAACGTGGCTCCCCAGCGGTTTCTCACGTTGCCCGACGCTAGGCAGACCGGCGGTCGGGGTCGTCACACCGGGGAGCCGTCTCGCGGGTGCTACCGGGGTACTCAGGAGCCCGGTGCGACCAGTCCCGTCTCGTACGCCAGTACCACCGCCTGTGCCCGGTCGCGCAGCCCCAGCTTGGTGAGGACGCGGCTCACGTGCGTCTTCACCGTCTGCTCGGCGAGCACCAGGTGCGCGGCGATCTCGGTGTTCGACAGCCCGCGCGCGACCAGCCCGAGCACCTCGGCCTCCCGCTCGGTGAGCACCGTGAGCACCTGCGGCCGCGTCGGGGCCGGTGCCGCCGGGCGGGCGGCGACGAAGTCGGCGATCAGCCTCCGGGTGACGGCGGGCGCGAGCAGCGCGTCGCCCGCGGCGACCACCCGGACGGCGTGCAGCAGCTCGGCGGCCGGCGCGTGCTTGAGCAGGAAGCCGCTCGCCCCGGCGCGCAGCGCGTCGTAGACGTGGTCGTCGAGGTCGAAGGTGGTGAGGACGAGCACCCGCGGGTGCGGGCCGTCCCCGGCCAGCAGGGTCCGCGTGGCCTCCAGCCCGTCGAGCACCGGCATCCGGACGTCCATGAGGACGACGTCGGGAGCGCGGCCGGAGGCGACCAGCTCGGCGTGGGCGCGCAGCGCCGCCGCGCCGTCGCCGGCCGCGCCGACCACCTCGATGTCGGGCTGGGCGCCGAGCAGCGCGGCGAAGCCCTCGCGGACCATCTCCTGGTCGTCGACCAGCACCACCCGGATCACGGCGCCACCTGCGCCAGGGGCAGCTCGGCGAGCACCCGGTACCCGGCGTCGGGGGTCGGCCCGGCCGACAGCCGGCCGCCGTGCAGCTCGGCCCGCTCGCGCATCCCGGCCAGCCCGGTGCCGGCCTCGGGGGTGCCGGGTGCGCGGCCGGGGCCGTTGACGACCTCCACCCGCAGGACGCCGTCCGCGCGGCCCACCGTCACCCGCACCGGCGCCCCGGGGGCGTGCTGGGCGGCGTTGGACACCGCCTGCTGCACGATCCGGTACACGGTCAGGCCGAGGGTGTCGGGCAGGTCGACGTCCTCGACCGAGACCTGCAGGTCGGTCCCCGCCGCCCGGACGCCGGCGAACAGCTCGGCCAGGTCGGCCGTCCCCGGCTGCGGAGCGCGCTCGGGGGACTGGTCCTCGGCACGCAGCACGCCGAGCAGCCGCTGCAGCTCGGTGAGCGCCGAGCGCGCGGTGCCGGCCACCTCGGCGAGCTCGGCGCCGGCCCGCTCGTCGAGGGGTGCGAGCCGGTAGGGCGCGGTCTCGCAGCGGACGGCGATCAGCGACAGGTGGTGGGCGACGACGTCGTGCATCTCGCGGGCGATCCGCGCCCGCTCGGCCAGCGCACCGCGCGCGGCCTGCGCCTCCGCCGTCCGGGCCTGCTCGGCCTCCAGCGCCCGCCGGGCGCCCACCGGGCGCCGAGGCTGCCGCCCACGACCAGCGGCGCCAGGACGCCGACGTACGCGATCGGCAGCGTCAGTCGCAGGTCGACCGGCCAGGGGGTGGTCGCGCCCAGCACCGTCACGAGCACCAGCGAGACGACGGCCACGCCGACGCTGACGCGCCGCGCCGAGGCCCACGCCGCGGCGAGCAGCACCGGGCACCTGAGCAGCCACTGCCAGCCCTCCAGGACGGGCGCCGGCGCCGGGGGAGGGGGCAGCACGTACCCGGTGAGGACCAGGCCCAGCAGCGACAGCCGCCAGCCGTCCAGCGGCCGCCGCAACGCGAGGACGAGCCCGAGCAGCAGGGGCGCGGCGCACAGGGTGAACAAGCCGCCGCTGACCCGCTGCTCGCCGGAACCCGACGTCGTCGTCGCGATGACGAACGCGTAGACGACGGCCACCAGGAGCAGCGCCCGGTCCCACCGTCGGCGGCGGGGCCGCCACGGAGGCCGGCCGGTGTCGACGGCGGTCCACAGCGCGGCGGCCACCGCGCGGGGGACGGCGCGCAGCATCGGCAGCCACCAGCGCGGCGTGGAGCGGACCTCGGTCATCGTCCGCGCACGCTAGCGCCGTCGGGCCCTAGCCGAGGCTGAGCAGGTCCTGCAGGTAGGGGTCGAGCGCCTCGCGGGCGCCGGTGTTGGCGTAGACGAACCACACCGCGACGCCGAGGAACAGCGGCGCGAGCACCGCCTTCTCCAGCGTGGTGCCGGTGCGCATCGGCGTGAGCGCGATCCGCTTGCGCCTGGCCAGCCACAGCACCGGCAGCGGCACGCCCTGCTTGGTGATCAGGTCGCCGGCGACGTGCGTGAGGACGCCGAGCCCGACCGCGACGGGCAGCCACGTGGGCTGGGGGGAGTGGTCGAGCAGCAGCCACGCCGCGCCGAAGGACAGCAGCAGGTTGCCGACGACGGTGTTCTCCGCGCGGCCGGGGATGACGAAGTGCAGCGCCCGCAGTGCCAGCCCGATCGCCAGCGCCATCACCACCAGGCTGGACCAGAACAGGTTGGCCGCGGCGAGGGCCACCGCCCCGAAGGCGAGCGGCGCGAGGACGGCGTCGTGGGTGCCCCAGCGGTGCCCGCCGGCGAGCCGGCCGATGGCCCCGGAGGGCACGTCGGTCACCGGCCCCCACATGTCCGAGACCGTGGAGCCGGTGTGGTCGAGGTCGGGCAGCATGGCGAACCCGCCGACGGCGGCGACCCAGGCGACCTGGGCGACGGTGCCCTCGACGGGCGCCCAGGGCAGGGTCGCCGCGCCGGCCGCGAGACCGGAGAGAGCGTGCGAGTGACCGAGCACGTGCGCAGCGTCCCGCCCGCCGCGCCGGGAGCGGGGGAGGCGCTCCGGACGGCGGCCGAACGCCGGCAGGGGCGCCCGCTGGACCGGGTGGTCCAGCGGGCGCCCCCGTCGCCTGCACGCCCGTCAGCCGGGCGCGGGCTCACTCCTCGTCGTCGTCGACGTCGTCGGTGCCGCCGCGCGCCAGCCAGGTGGCCAGCCGCTCGATCGGCACCTCGAAGTCCGGGTGCTGGTCGACGAAGGCCTGCAGCTGGTCGGCCAGCCAGGCGAGGGTGACCTGCTCCCCGCCCCGCCGGTCGGCCAGCTCCTCCAGGCCGCGATCAGTGAAGTACACGCTCGTGCTCAGTCGGCGAAGGCCTGGGCGACGAGCTCCTTCTGCTCGACCTCGTGCACCTTGGCCGAGCCGACCGCCGGGCTGGCCGAGGCCTTCCGGCTGACCCGCCGCAGCGTCTGGCCGTCGAGGTGCTCGGGGAGGTTGCAGGCCATGAACTGCCAGGCGCCCATGTTGGCCGGCTCCTCCTGCACCCAGACGAGGTCCTTCGCGTTCGGGTAGCGGTCGAGCGCGGTGCGGAGCTGCTCGGCCGGCAGCGGGTAGAGCTGCTCGACCCGCAGGACGGCGGTGTCGGCACGGCCCTCGCTCTCCCGCTGGGCGAGCAGGTCGTAGGAGACCTTGCCGCTGCACAGCAGGACCCGGCGCACCGCGGCGTCGTCGAGCGGCTCGCCACCCACCCCGGGGTCGGCGAGCACCGGGCGGAAGTCCTCGTCGGTGAAGTCCGCCACCGGGCTCACCGCCGCCTTGGCCCGCAGGAGCGACTTCGGCGTGAACACGACCAGCGGCCGGTGCACGTCGGAGAGCGCCTGCCGGCGCAGCAGGTGGAAGTAGTTCGCCGGCGTCGAGCAGTTGGCGACGGTGATGTTGTTCTCCGCCGACAGCTGCAGGAACCGCTCGATGCGGCCGCTGGAGTGGTCCGGGCCCTGGCCCTCGAGGCCGTGCGGCAGGAGCAGCACCACGCCCGAGCGCTGTCCCCACTTGGCCTCGCCGGAGGAGATGAACTCGTCGATGACCATCTGCGCGCCGTTGACGAAGTCGCCGAACTGCGCCTCCCAGAGGACCAGCGCCTTGGGGTTGGCCACCGAGTAGCCGTACTCGAAGCCGAGCGCGGCGTACTCGCTGAGCAGCGAGTCGTAGACGAAGAACTTCGCCTGGTCCCCGGACAGGTGGGCCAGCGGCGTGTACTCACCGGCGGTCTCCCGGTCGATGAGGACCGCGTGCCGCTGCACGAACGTGCCGCGGCGGGAGTCCTGACCGGCCAGCCGCACCGGGACGCCCTGCACGAGCAGCGAGCCGAAGGCGAGCAGCTCGCCCATCGCCCAGTCGATGCCGCCCTCGCTGACCATCGCCGCGCGCCGCTCGAGCATCCGCTTGAGCTTCGGGTGCGCGGTGAAGTCCTGCGGCAGCGAGACGTGCGCGTCGCCGATCGCCTTCATCACCTCGGCCGAGACGGCGGTGGCGACGGTCGCCTGCTGCGCCGGCTGGTCCATGGGCGGCTGGGGCTTCGGGGTCTCGGTGACGTCGTGCGTCTCGGAGAAGGCCCGCTCGAGCTGACCGCGGTAGTCCTTGAGGGCCTCCTCGGCCTCCTGCAGCGTGATGTCGCCGCGGCCGACCAGCGCCTCGGTGTAGAGCTTCCGCACCGAGCGCTTGCGGTCGATGATCTCGTACATCAGCGGCTGGGTCATCGACGGGTCGTCGCCCTCGTTGTGCCCGCGGCGGCGGTAGCAGACCAGGTCGATGACGACGTCCTTCTTGAACGCCTGCCGGTACTCGACGGCCAGCCGGGCCACCCGCACGCACGCCTCGGGGTCGTCGCCGTTGACGTGGAAGACCGGCGCGTTGACCATCCGCGCGACGTCGGTCGAGTAGAGGCTCGACCGGGACGAGGCCGGGCTGGTGGTGAAGCCGACCTGGTTGTTGACGACGACGTGCACGGTGCCGCCGGTGCGGTAGCCGCGCAGCTGGGAGAGGTTCAGCGTCTCCTGGACGACGCCCTGGCCGGCGAAGGCCGCGTCGCCGTGCAGCAGGACCGGCAGGACGGTGAAGCCCTGCTCGCCCTTGTCGATCATGTCCTGCTTGGCGCGGACGACGCCCTCGAGGACGGGGTTGACCGTCTCCAGGTGCGAGGGGTTGCTGGCCAGCGAGACGTCGATCCGCGCGCCCGGGCGGAACGGGTTCTCGAAGGTCCCCTCGGCGCCGAGGTGGTACTTGACGTCGCCGGAGCCCTGGACGGTGCCGGGGTCGATGTTGCCCTCGAACTCGCCGAAGATCTTGGCGTAGCTCTTGCCCAGCACGTTGGCCAGCACGTTGAGCCGGCCGCGGTGCGGCATGCCGATCGCGACCTCGTCGAGGCCGTGGTCGGTGCCGGCGATGAGCACCTCGTCGAGGACCGGGATCAGCGACTCACCGCCCTCGAGGCTGAACCGCTTCTGCCCGACGTACTTGGTCTGCAGGAAGGTCTCGAACGCCTCGGCGGCGTTGAGCCGGCCCAGGATGTGCTTCTGCTTGTCCCGGTCGGGCTGCTCGGCCTTGACCTCGACCCGCGACTGGAGCCACTCGCGCTCCTCGGGGTCGGTGATGTGCATGTACTCCACGCCGACGGTGCGGCAGTAGGAGTTGCGCAGCACGCCGAGGATGTCGCGCAGGGCCATGACCTTCTCGCCGGCGAAGCCGCCGACGGGGAAGGTGCGGTCGAGGTCCCACAGCGTGAGCCCGTGCTGGAGGATGTCCAGGTCGGGGTGGCTGCGGACCTTGAACTCGAGGGGGTCGGTGTCGGCCAGCAGGTGGCCGTTGCGCCGGTAGGACTCGATGACCTCGATGACCCGGGCTTCCTTGTCGATCTCCCCCTCGCGGCTGACCCGGACGTCGGGCATCCAGCGCACCGGCTCGTAGGGGCAGCGCAGCGACCGGAAGACGTCGTCGTAGAAGCCGTCCTCGCCGAGCAGCAGCGCGTGCAGCCGGCGCAGGAAGTCGCCGGACTCGGCCCCCTGGATGATCCGGTGGTCGTAGGTCGAGGTCAGCGTGATGATCTTCGAGATGCCGAGCTCGGTCAGCGCCTCGGGGCTCATCCCCTGGAACTCGGCCGGGTACTCCATGGCCCCGACGCCGATGATCGCGCCCTGGCCGGCGGTCAGCCGCGGCACCGAGTGGACGGTGCCGATCGTGCCGGGGTTGGTCAGGCTGATCGTGGTGCCGGCGAAGTCCTCGAGGGTCAGCTTGCCGGCGCGGGCGCGGCGGATGACGTCCTCGTAGGCGCCCCAGAACTGGGCGAAGTCCATCTGCTCGGCGCCCTTGATCGAGGCGACGACGAGCGAGCGGGAGCCGTCGGACTTGGGCAGGTCGATGGCCAGGCCGAAGTTGACGTGCTCGGGCTGCACGAGGGTCGGCTTGCCGTCGACCTCGGCGAACGCGGCGTTCATGTTCGGGAAGTCGTCGAGCGCCCGGACCAGCGCGTAGCCGATCAGGTGCGTGAACGAGACCTTCCCGCCGCGCGAGCGCTTGAGGTGGTTGTTCAGGACGATGCGGTTGTCGGCCAGCAGCTTGGCCGGGACCGCGCGCACGCTCGTCGCCGTCGGGACGGTGAGCGAGGCGTTCATGTTCTTCACGACGCTCGCGGCGGCACCGCGCAGCGGCGTCCGCTTCGGCCCGTCGGAGGAGGCCGCGGCCGGCGCCGGGGTGGCCGGCTTCGGTGCGGGTGCGGCCGCGGTCTTCTGGTCGGCGCGGTCGGCGGCCCGGTCGACGACGGTGGCGTCGGTGCGTTCGGGCACGCGGGTCGAGCGCGGCGTGGGCTCCGGGGCGTCGGGGGCGACGGCGGGGCTGCTGGGCCGGGTGGCCGACCCCTCGGCGTCGGTGACGGCCGGGCGCTCGGGCGCCGTCGCGGCGGCCACCGGGGCCGGTGCCGGCTTCGGGGCCGCACCGTCGGCGGGAGCGCCGTCGGCTTCCGGGGCCGGGGCCGGGGCCTGGGCCGAGGCCGGGGCCTGGGCCGGTGCCTGCGACTGGGACTGGGCCTGGTCGCGGTCGTCGCTGGCGGCGACCGGGCTACCCGGCCGGTAGTCGGCGAAGAACTCGTGCCAGGCCTGGTCCACGCTGGACGGGTCGGCGAGGTACTGCTGGTACATCTCCTCGACCAGCCACTCGTTGGTGCCGAAGCCTGCCACCGCGGAGGAGGACGAGGTGGTGGACGGCCGGGATGAGTTGTCGCGTGACACGGGGCGAGTGCCTTCTTCGTCGTCGGTGGACGTCGCTGGACCGGGGTCGGAGTCTACGCCCGTCCGGATGCCCGGACCCGCGCGGAGCAGGCCGTCCGCGCCCGGGACCCGGCTGGTCAGTCCCTGGCGCCGGAGGCGACGAGCAGGTCGACGAGCGCGTCCAGGGCGCCGGCCTGACCAGCGTCACGCCGGTGGCGGGCCGCGGCGACCCGGCTGATGTCCAGGGCGCTCGCGCCGTCGCTGGTCGTGGCGTTGACGTCGGCACCGGCGGCGACCAGGAGCCGCACGACCTCGGGCGCGTCGCCGCCCGGACCGGCCGCGACGGCCTCGTGCAGCGCGGTGCGGCCGGTGTCGGGGTCGCGGCGACCGACGGTGGCGCCGGCGTCGAGCAGCACGCGCACCAGGTCCGGCCGGCTGGCCCCGGCCGCGGCGGCCAGCGCACCGCCGTCGGGGTCGGCGCCGCGGTCGAGCAGCAGGCGCACGGTGCGGGCGGCACCACCGGCCGCGGCGACGGTGAGCAGGTCCCAGCCGCCGGCGGGGTCGCGCAGCGGCGCTCCGGCGTCGAGCTCGGCGGCCAGCCGGTCGGCGTCGTCGAGGTACGCGGCGGCCGGCGCGTCGACCGCCGCGCCCAGGCCGGTGAGCACGCCGACGAGGTGCGGTGCGTGCTCGACCGCCACGTGCAGCGGCGTCCGGCCCGACCCGGTGCGCGCGCCGAGGTCCGCGCCGGCGTCCACGAGCACCCGGACGACGTCCTCTCGGCCCTGCGCGACAGCGAGGTGCAGCGGCGTCCAGCCGTCGTCCCCGCCGCGTTCGACCGTGCCGGCCAGCAGCCGCGGGGCGTCGGCGACGGCGGCGCGCACGGCGTCGGTGTCGGCGTCGGCGACGAGCCGGCCGAGTCGCGAGGCGGTCATGCGCATCGTCCTGGGAACGGTCATGCGGGGGCCCTCCTGGGTGCGGGGGGAGTCGTGCAGGCGTGCCGGCGTGGGCTCAGCCGACGTCACGGCGGACGGCGAGGAAGGTGCCGAGCAGCGCCGCGAGCAGACCGTAACCGAGCAGCAGCAGGCCGCCCTGCCAGGGCTCCAGGAGGTCCGGTGCCTGGAAGTCGGAGGTGATCGCCTGCACCGCGCCGCCGGGCAGCCACTTGTAGGCGCCCTGGATGGCGCCGATCGAGGAGATGATCGGCTCGGCCACGTAGAGGTAGACCAGCGCGCCGACGATCGCGCCGACCTGGTTGCGCAGCAGCGCGCCGACGCCCACGCCGATGACGGCGAAGACGACGAGCACCAGCCCGGCCGCGGCCAGCGTCCGCAGGTTGTCGGCGTCCAGCGACGGTGCTGCCCCGCGGGCCCCGGCGTAGACCAGCACCACCGCGACGACGACGGCGAGGACGAGCAGCGCGAACGGCACCGCCGCGGCGGCGTAGGCGAGGAGCTTGCCGACGACCACGCGGCCGCGGCGCGGGGTGGTGAGGAAGGTCGGCGTCGCGGTCCGGTGCCGGTACTCCTGGGTCATCCCGATGATGCCGAGGATCAGGAACAGCACGCTGGCGTTGGCCGCGACGGAGAAGACGACCTCCTCGTACTGCGGCGTGCCCACCGCCGGCAGCCCGGGCTGGCCGTTCTCCTCAGCGCCGGCCAGGCCGGTGAACAGGGCGGCGAAGCCCCCGGCCATGAGGCAGGCGCCCAGCAGCAGGCCGATCCACACGCGGGTGGTGAACAGCTTGGTCCACTCGGCGCGGACGAGCGCGGTCATCGGAGGGCCCCCTCGGTGGTCACGGCGGTCGCGGCGGTCGCCCCCGGGGCGGTCGGGCCCGCCGCGAACTGCTCCTGGCCGGCGGTGAGCCGGAAGTACAGCTCCTCGAGGCCGGTGGCCTCGGCGCGCAGCTCGTGCAGCTCGATCCCGGCGGCGAAGGCGCGGGCGCCCACGTCGGCCGGCGTCGTGTCGGCGGAGGTGACCAGGCCGTCGTCGCTCCGGGTGGCGGAGATGCCCGCCTCGGTCAGGACGGCGGCCAGACGGTCGGCCTCGGGGCTGCGGGCGAGCACGCTGCCGCCGGAGGCGCCCTCGCGCAGCTCGGCGATCGAGCCCTGCCGCACCAGCCGGCCGGCGCCGACGATGACGACGCGGTCGGCGGTCTGCTCGACCTCCGACAGCAGGTGGCTGGAGACCAGGACGGTGCGGCCCTCGTCGTGGGCCAGGTGCCGCAGGAAGCCGCGCAGCCAGAGGATGCCCTCGGGGTCCAGGCCGTTGGCCGGCTCGTCGAGGACGAGCACCGGTGGGTCGCCCAGCAGCGCGGTGGCCAGCGCCAGCCGCTGCCGCATGCCGAGGGAGTAGCCGCCGGCCCGGCGCTTCCCGGCGCCGGTGAGCCCCACCTGGTCGAGCACCTCGTCGGCGCGGGTGACCGGCAGGCCCGCGGCGCGGCAGTACACGCGCAGGTGGTCGCGGCCGGAGCGGGCCGGGTGGAAGGCGGTCTCGAGGACGGCGCCGACGGTGCGCACCGGCTCGCGCAGGCCCGCGTACGGGACGCCGTCGAAGGTCGCGCTGCCCGCGTCGGGGGAGACGAGGCCGAGCACCATCCGCAGGGTCGTCGTCTTGCCCGCGCCGTTGGGCCCGAGGAAGCCGGTCACCGAGCCGGGCTCCACGGTGAAGCCGAGGTCGGAGACCGCCCGCACCGTCCCGAACGTCTTGCTCAGACCGGACACCTCGACCCGCACGGGCCTCGTGCGCCCGGCAGTCGCGCTGGTCATCGGTCCTCCTCACCGTCGGTCCCCGTGCAGCCGTCATCCTGGCGTACCCGGCTCCCGCTGCCGAGGGACCGGCGCGGCGGCGCGCCGCCCGTCGCGGACCGGCAACCCGCCGTCCACCTGCCGTTTCCCCGACCCCTGATCGGGGAGCCGTCCCGTGACGGTGGCACAGGCGCCCGGTGCGATCACTACAGTGCGCGCCGTGAGCGCCTGTCGGACGGTGGTGGCCGGGACCGACGGCTCGGAGTCCTCCCTGCGGGCGGTCGCGCGGGCCGGCGCCCTCGCCGGTTCCTGCGGGGCGACCCTCGTCGTGGCCTCCGCCCACCTGCCCACCGAGGTGGACGACCGGGAGCTGTCCCGGGCCCGGGACGTGCTGCGTGACGGGGCCCACCAGGTGGTCGGGTCGCACCCCGCCGAGGACACCGTCCGCCGGGCCGCTGACGCCGCCCGGGCCGCCGGTGCGGGGGAGGTCCGCACGGTCACCGTCGTCGGCTCGCCGGTGGAGGCGCCGCTCGACGTCGTCGCCCGCGAGGAGGCCGACCTGCTCGTCGTGGGCGACCGCGGGCTCACCAGCGTCCAGGGCCGGCTGCTGGGCTCGGTGCCCTCCGACGCCACCCGCCGCTCGACGTGCGACGTGCTCGTCGTCCACACGACGGGCTGAGCCGGGACGCGTCGTGGACCCCGCCGGACCCCAGCCGGGAGACGCCGACCGCGCCGCCGTGCGCGCCGCGCTGGAGCGGCTGCTGCTGGGCGGGCCGCGCCGGCTGACCCGGCTGGAGGTGGCCGCGGCGGCCGGCATGCCGCCCGAGCGCACCCAGCGGCTGTGGCGCGCGCTGGGCTTCCCCGACGTCGCCGACGACGACCCCGCCTTCACCCTCGCCGACGTCGGCGCGCTGGGGACCCTGTCGGCGCTCATCGACTCCGGCTTCGTCGACCCCGACACGGAGGCCTCCATCGCCCGGGCCACCGGGCAGGCGCTGTCGCGGCTGGCCGACTGGCAGACCGACCTGCTCGCCGACACCCTCCTCCGGCAGGCCCGCGAGCTGGGGCCCGACGCCGTCGACCCGGTCGCCGCGGCCGAGCTCCTGGTGCCGCTGCTGGCGCGCACGCAGGACTACGTGTGGCGCCGGCACCTCACGGCCAACCTCGACCGGCTCATGTCGGCCGGGACGGACGGCGACCGCCGCGAGCTCGCCGTCGGCTTCGCCGACCTGGTCGGCTACACCACCCGCTCGCGGGGCATGGGCGGCCGCGAGCTCGGCGCGATGGTCGAGGCCTTCGAGGCGACCGCGAGCGAGGTCATCGCCCGCTCGCACGGCCGGGTGGTCAAGACCGTCGGCGACGGCGTCCTCTACACCGCCGCCTCGGCCGTCGACGCGGTCGAGATCGGGCTGACCCTGCCGGAGGCCTGGGACGCCCCCGACCGGCCGCCGCTGCGGGTCGGCGCCGCCTACGGCGCGGTGCTCACCCGGCTCGGCGACGTCTACTCACCGGTGGTCAACATGGCCAGCCGGCTGACGTCCGTCGCGCACGCCGGGACGGTGCTGGTCGACCGCGAGCTCGCCAAGCGGCTGCGCGGCGTGCCGGGGTACCGGGTGCGGCCGCTGCGGCGGGTGTCGGTGCGCGGGTACGACCACCTGCAGCCGTGGCTGGTGCGCCGGCGGCCCGGGGACGAGGAGGACATCGCGCTCGAGGAGATGCTCGACGAGATGGCCGACGAGGTGCTCGCCGCCGAGGACGACGACCCGGACGACGACCCGGACGACGGGATCGCGCGCGACGGCTGACCGGCCCGCGCGCTACCGTGGTCCCGTGCTGTGAACCGGAGACGACGTCGACCGTGACCGTTCCGTCCTCCCGGGAGCACCTCCATGAGCGCCACCCTCGTCGCGCGCGGCCTGGCCGCCGGCCACGGTGCCCGCGTCCTCTTCTCCGGCCTCGACCTCGTCGTCGCACCCGGTGACGTCGTCGGCCTGGTCGGCGTCAACGGGGCCGGCAAGTCCACCCTGCTGCGCACGCTGGCCGGCGAGCTGCCGGCCGGCTCCGGCTCGATCACCCTGAGCCCGCCGACGGCGACCGTCGGCTCCCTACCGCAGGAGCGCGAGCGGCGCGAGGGCGAGACCGTGGCCGCCGCGCTGGCCCGCCGCACCGGTGTGACCGCCGCGCAGGCCGCCCTCGACACCGCCACCGCTGACCTCACCGAGGGCCGCCCCGGCGCCGACGACGCCTACGCCGAGGCGCTGGAGCGCTGGCTGGCCCTCGGCGGCGCCGACCTCGACGAGCGGCTCGAGCAGGTGCTGGCCGAGGTCGCCCCCGGTGTCGGGGCGGACGCGGCGATGCCCGCGCTCTCCGGTGGCCAGGCGGCGCGGGTCGGGCTGGCCGCGCTGCTGCTGTCCCGCTACGACGTGCTGCTGCTCGACGAGCCGACCAACGACCTCGACCTGGCCGGCCTCGAGCAGCTGGAGGCCTTCGTCGCCGGCACGCGCAGCGGCATCGTCCTGGTCAGCCACGACCGCGAGTTCCTCGCCCGCACGGTCACCCGCGTCGTCGAGCTCGACCTCGCCCAGCAGCTGGTCCGCGTCGTCGACGGCGGCTACGAGGCCTACCTGGCCGAGCGCGAGGTCGCCCGCCGGCACGCGCGCGAGGAGTACGAGGAGTTCGCCGAGACCAAGGCCCAGCTGGAGGCCCGCGCGCGGATGCAGCGCAACTGGCTGGCCAAGGGCGTGCGGGACGCGGTCAAGAAGCAGAAGGACCCCGACAAGTTCATCAAGGCGCACAACCGGGCGACGGCGGAGAAGCAGGGCGCCAAGGCCAAGCAGACCGAGCGCCGTATCGAGCGGCTGGAGGTGGTCGAGGAGCCCCGCAAGGAGTGGGAGCTGCGGATGACCATCGCCGCCGCCCCGCGCGCCGGGGCCGTCGTCGCCACGCTGCGCGACGCCGTCGTGCGACGCGGGGACTTCACCCTCGGGCCGGTGAGCCTGCAGGTCGACTGGGGCGACCGGCTGGCGATCACTGGGCCGAACGGGTCGGGCAAGACGACGTTGCTCGGCGCGCTGCTGGGCCGCGTGCCGCTGGACGACGGCGCCGCCTCGCTCGGCCCGGCGGTGCGGCTGGGCGAGGTCGACCAGGCCCGCGGGCTGTTCACCGGCGACCGGCGGCTGCTCGACGCCTTCGGCGAGGAGGTGCCCGACTGGCCGACCGCCGAGGTGCGCACCCTGCTGGCCAAGTTCGGGCTGACCGGCGAGCACGTGCTGCGGACCGCGGCCACGCTGTCGCCGGGGGAGCGCACCCGGGCGGCCCTGGCGCTGCTGCAGGCGCGCGGGGTGAACGTGCTGGTCCTCGACGAGCCGACCAACCACCTCGACCTGCCGGCCATCGAGCAGTTGGAGTCGGCGCTGGCCGCCTACCCGGGCACGCTGCTGCTGGTCACCCACGACCGCCGGATGCTCGAGGCGGTCGCCACCACCCGGCGGATCGCCGTCGACCGCGGCCGGGTCACCGAGTCGCTCGGCTAGAGGTCCTGGCCCAGGGCGTCCGAGAGGCCGACGGTGGCCATGCCCGACCAGGTGTCGTCGACGTGGTGGGCCAGCACCATGAGGTCGCGCAGGTTCCCCTCCCGGTCCCGGACCTGGTCGCGCAGCAGCGCCTCCCCGGTGAACCCGAGGTCGGTGAACAGCGCCAGGGCCGCGCCCTGCTCGGCGACGACCTCCACGACCAGCTTCGCCAGCCCGCCGCCGACCGCCGCCACCAGCGCGTGCCGGGCCAGCTGCCGGCCCAGGCCCGTCCCGCGCCGGGTGGGGGAGACGACCAGCCGCACCTCGCCGACGTGCGACGACCAGCCGGTCAGCGGCCGCACGGCCACGTAGCCGGCGACCTCCCCGCCGTCGACGGCGACCCAGCGCCGTGCACCGCCGGAACCGGTGGCCCAGGAGCGGACGACGTCAGGGTCGGTGACCTGCTCCTCGATGAAGGTCAGGTCCCCCTCGGGCAGGCCCTGGAAGAAGCGCACCAGCGCGTCGCTGTGCGCCGTCCCGAGCTCCACGACGTCCACGGTCACTCCTCCTCCTGCCCGGCGGCGGGGCCGGGCGCGCTCTCGTCGCTGCGCTTGCGCAGGAACCCGATGATCTCCGGCACGGTCGTCTTGGCCGCGGTCTTGCCGACCACCAGGCCCATGTGGCCGGCGGACAGGCGCAGCTCGTGCTTGTCCTCCGAGCCGACCAGGTCGATCAGCGGCGCGGTCGCGTCCGGCGGCACGATGTGGTCGCGGTCGGCGCGCACGGTGAGGAACGGCAGCCGGATGTCGGACAGGTGCACCCGGTCACCGCCCACGGTCAGCCGGTCGGTGACCATCCCGTTGTCCCGCACCAGCATCTGCACCGTCTCGCGTGCGGCGGCGCCGGCGAACGGGATGTGGTCGTCGGACCAGCCGGTCATCGCCGAGTAGGCCGACACGTACTCGTCGTTCCAGAGCCGCTCCCACAGCGTCACGTAGCGGGTGACCTCGGACGTGGGCGTGAGGGTGCGGAAACCCTGGACCACCACGCGCGGGGGCACGTTGCCGTTCTCGTCGACGACGTCGTCGATCTCCATCCCGCCGCTGCGGAAGATGTCGGCCATCGGCCCCATCTTCGTGAAGTCGACCGGGGTGGCCAGCACGCTCAGGCTGCGGACGGGCGCGTCGGGGTGGTGCGCGGCGTACAGCAGCGAGAGGTCGCCGCCGAAGCAGTAGCCGAAGAGGTTGACCTCCTCGGCCCCGGAGATCTCCCGCACCCGGTCGATCGCCGCCGGGATGTAGTCGTCGACGTAGTCCTCGAGCCGGTTCTGCGCGTCGCGCTCGTCGGGCTCGCCCCAGTCGACCATGTAGACGTCGAAGCCGGCGTCGAGCAGCTGCTCGATGAAGCTGTTGCCCGGCGTCAGGTCCAGGATGTAGCTGCGGCTGATCAGGCTGAACACGATCAGGAGCGGCGGCGAGTACTTGACCTTGTCGCTGCGGTAGTGCCACAGCTGGGTGCGGCCACGCTCCCAGACGACGTCCTTGGGCGTGAGCCCGACGCCGGGCCGGTCGACGCCGGCGACGAGCTTGATGCCGTTACGCGCGCGGAGGGCGTTGCGCTCCACGTCGCGCCGGACGCGGTCGAGCACTGACTGCGGGCTGGGCACCGTCGGCATCGGTCTCCTCCGGGGTGGCGTCCGCCGTCGGGGGACGGCGGCGTTCGGTCTCGAGCTGGACGGTCAGCCGCCGGACCTCGCGGTCGAGCGCGCCGATCTGGGCGCGCAGCCGGGCGAGGTCGGTGCCCGCGGGCAGGTTGACCAGGTGCCAGGCGCGCGCGGACACGCCTCGGGCGGTGTCCTTGGCGAGGTTCTGTGCACGGCGCAGGAGGCCGACGCCGGTGGCGAACTGTGGCGTGCGCACCAGGCTCTCGGCGTGCGGGGTCACGCGCTTCTCGGCGGCGTCGAACGCCTGCCGCCACAGGGGCGTGCCCGGTGGTGTCTGCGCCGTCATCGACGTACCTCCTCCGCGTGGGACCGTCTGTCCGCCGGGGTCCCCTACCCGCCCGCCCGGTGATCTACCGCACAGCGCCGATACGGTCCTCGGGACGGTTCGGGCACGTGAGAGGAGACCACGGTGGCGGACAGGACGATCCTGGACATGTTCCGGCTCGACGGGAAGGTCGCCGTCGTGACGGGCGCGTCCTCGGGGCTGGGCGTGGTGTTCGCCCGGGCGCTGGCGGAGGCCGGTGCCGACCTGGCGCTGGGCGCCCGGCGCGAGGACCGGATGGCGGCCACGAAGGAGGCCGTCGAGGCCGCGGGGCGGCGGGCGATCACGGTGCGCACCGACGTCGCGAAGGTCGAGGACTGCCAGGCGCTGGTCGACGCCGCCATGGCCGAGTTCGGCCGGGTCGACGTCCTGGTCAACAACGCCGGCATCGGCACCGCGGCCCCGGCCACGCGCGAGAAGCCCGAGGAGTTCCGGGCGGTCATCGACGTCAACCTCAACGGCTGCTACTGGATGGCCCAGGCCTGCGGGCGGGTGATGAAGCCGGGCAGCTCGATCGTGAACATCTCCAGCGTCCTGGGGCTGACCACCGCCGGGCTGCCGCAGGCCGCCTACGCGGCGAGCAAGGCCGGCTTGATCGGGCTGACCCGCGACCTCGCGCAGCAGTGGACCGGGCGCAAGGGGATCCGGGTCAACGCGCTGGCGCCGGGCTTCTTCGCGTCGGAGATGACCGACCAGTACCCCGAGGGCTACCTCGACCAGCAGATGAGCCGGGTGCTCGTCGGCCGGGCCGGTGACCCCGAGGAGCTGGCCGCGGCGCTGGTGTTCCTGGTCAGCGACGCCGGCGGCTACGTCACCGGGACGACCATCCCGGTGGAGGGCGGCATGCTCACCAGCTGAGGGATCCCGGGGCCCCGCACGCGGTGCGGGGCCCCGGCCGGCTCAGCGGCCGTCGGCGCGGTCGGCCAGCGCCGCGATCCGGTCGACCAGCTGCGGCCACACGTCGCGGGGCAGGTCGTGGCCCATCCCGTCGACGACGAGCAGCTCGGCGCCGGGGATCGCCGCCGCGGTGGCGCGGCCACCGGAGACGTTGACCAGCGCGTCCTGCTCACCGTGGATCACCAGCGTCGGGACGCCGACCCGGGCGAGGTCGGCGGTGCGGTCGGGGCTGGCGAGGATGGCGGCGAGCTGGCGGGCCACGCCGGCGGGGTCGTGGGCGCGGTCGAAGGAGAGCCCCGCCCGCTCGCGGAGGCCGGCCTCGTCGAACTCGAAGCCGGGGGACCCGATGACCCGGTAGGTGTCGACGGCGCGCTGCAGGGCGCTGTCCCGGTCGGTGGCCGGCGGGGCGAGCAGGACGCCCATCGCGGCCTCGGCCGGCGACCCGACCGCGGGATCGCCGGTCGTCGACATGATCGAGGTCAGGCTGCGCACCTTCCCGGGGTGCCGGATGGCGAGCAGCTGGGCGATCATCCCGCCCATCGAGGCGCCGACCACGTGCGCGCTCTCGATGCCGAGGACGTCGAGCAGGCCGGCGGTGTCGTCGGCCAGGTCGTCCAAGCGGTAGGCGACCCGGGAGTGGTCGCCGCCCATCACGGCGAGCACGTCCGGCGCACCGGCGTCGTACAGGTGCGTGGACAGGCCGATGTCGCGGTTGTCGAAACGGACGACGAAGTGGCCGCGGCCGGCCAGCATGCGGCAGAACTCGTCGGGCCAGCCGACCATCTGCGTGGCCAGGCCCATGACGAGCAGCAGCGGCGTGTCCTCCGCCGAGCCGAACGTCTCGTAGGCCAGCTCGATCTCCCCGACGCGGGCGGTCTGCACCCCGGTGGTCTCCATGCCGCGCACGCTAGTTCGGCGCTCCGGCCGACGCCGAGCCGCCCGTCACAGGACCGGTCGGCACGGGCACCCGGGAACCGGCTCGCGGGCGCTGCCGGTGCCGCTAGGCTCCGCCGCCACGTGCGGGCGGACGAGGGCGGGGATCGCGGTGGAGGCGTCGGGGGCGTCGGGGGCGTCGGGGGCCGGGGCCCAGGAGTTCGCCGCGGGGCTGCGGGCGCTGCTCGACTGGCTGCACGTGCCGGGCCAGGGGGCGCGCAACGACGTCGTCGCGCTGGTGCAGGAGGTGCTCGGGCCCGCGGGCCTCGAGCAGTCGGTGGTGGGCCGCGAGCTGCCGCCCTTCGAACACGTCAACCTGCAGACCGCGCTGGACGCCTGGAGTGCCGCGCCGGGACGCACCGTCGAGGTGCGCGGCGTCGCCCTCCCGCCGCACTACGGCGGCATCGACCTGCAGCTGCTGATCACCGGCGAGGGGCTGCCCCCGGTGCGGCTGAGCGCTCCCGCGGTGGCCGACCTGCCCAACGGCCCGGGGTCGACGCTGGCCTGCCTGCGCCTGGCGCTGCTGCTGGTCACCGACGACGACGGCCGCTACCTGGTCCTGGTGCAGGGGCCGGGGGAGCACCGGGAGACGCTCGGCGTCGAGGTGGCCGGGCTGCCGGTGCACCGGGCGCAGGCCGTCCTGGCCGAGCTCGACCGGCTGCGGCGGGAGCTCAACGTGTACCGCGGCCGGCTCGTCGAGGTCACCCCGACGCCGATGGGCGGCGTCGCCCTGACCTTCCTCGACCCGCCGGACCTCGCCCGCGACGACGTCGTGCTGCCCGCGGCCGTGCTCGACCGCGTCGAGCGGCACGCCCTCGGCGTCGCCGAGCACCGTGCCGGCCTGCGCGCCGCCGGGCAGCACCTCAAGCGCGGGCTGCTGCTCTACGGGCCGCCCGGGACCGGCAAGACGCACACCGTCCGCTACCTGCTGGGCCGGATGGACGACTACAGCCGCCTGCTGCTCACCGGCCGCTCACTGGGCCTGGTCGGCTCGGTCGCCGATCTCGCGCGCGACCTGCAGCCGGCCGTGGTGGTGCTCGAGGACGTCGACCTCGTGGCCGCCGACCGCTCCTTCGGGCCCGGCGGCAGCCCGGTGCTGTTCGACCTGCTCGATGCCATGGACGGCGCCGCGCCGGACGCCGACCTGCTGTTCGTGCTGACCACCAACCGGGCCGACCTGCTCGAGCCGGCGCTGGCCGCACGGCCGGGCCGCATCGACGTCGCCGTCGAGGTCGACCTGCCCGACGCCGCCGCCCGCCGCGAGCTGCTGCGGCTCTACGGCCGCGACGTGCCGCTGCGACTGACCGACGACGACGTGACGCGGGCCGTCGAACGCTCCGACGGCGTGACGGCGTCGTTCCTCAAGGAGCTGCTGCGCCGCGCCGTCCTCGAGTCGCTGCACGAGCAGGACCCCGTCGTCGCGGTCACCGGCGCGCACCTCGACCGCGCCCTCGACGACCTGCTCGACAGCACCCAGCAGGTCACGCGCACCCTGCTGGGCGTCGGTGCGGAGGACGTCGTGGCGGCGGGCGACGGAGCGCAGCCCGGTCTCGCGCCGCACGTGCACCACTCCGCGGGCTACCGCGCCCACCGGCTCCACTGACCGGCCTCGGCCGCCGGCGGGTCGGGCGGCCGGTGCACCGCTACCGGGCGCGCCGGGCGGCCCGCACGCCGAGGACGACCGCGCCGATGACCAGCAGGACCCCCAGGCCCTGCAGGCCGGGTGAGTCATCGGCCTCCCCGAGCACGACGCCTGCGACGCCGATCGCGACGACGGCGAGGAGGGCGACGACGAGGGCGAATGACTTCACGGCGTCCCCTGGGAGAGGTCGATCCTGCCGAGGGTGGTCGTCATGCATCGAGTATCGGCGTCCATCTATCGAACATCAATAGGTGAGCGTCAGCGACGATGATCCGGGCCCACCAGGACACCGGGGGCGGGTCTACCAGCGCGGGCGAGAGCGGCGCACCGGCCTCGACAGGTCAGCGATGGCGTGTGCGGGCTCGACGAGTGGGCACCGTTCCCGCTGATGCGGCACCGGCAGGAGCCGGACGGCGGCGGTGACGAGCAGCGGTGGTCTGCGGTGGCCTCCCGCGCAGCGGTCGAGCCCGGCTCCTCCACCGCCTACCAGGAGACGCCGGGCTCGTAGGTCCCGAAGCTCCACTCCTGACCGCCGGGGTCCAGGACCCGGGCCCGCCGGGTGTGGAAGGGAGTGTTCTCGGGCGAGATCACCGGCTGGGCACCGGCGGCAACGGCCCGATCGAACACCCCGTCGACGTCCTCGACGCGCAGGTAGAGACCCCGTCCGGTGGACCGCCCGATCAGCGGCGGCACCTGGTGGTCGGCGTCGTCACTGCTCACCATCAAGGCGACATCCCCCCAGCGGACCTCGGCGTGCGTCACCTGCCCGTCCTGCGCCTGCTGACGCCGCACCTCCGAGAAGCCGAGCGCGGCCAGCCAGTCGAGTGCGGCCGGGGCGTCGCGGTAGCTGAGGTAGGCGAACAACTGCGGAGTCACCCGGCCGAACCTAGGGGCTGCCGGCTGCTCCCAGGAGGAACGGAGGCGCCACCTCCGAGGATGACGCCGCGGCGGGCGGAGCCAAGGCGACTGCGGACGATCCGCGTCGTCGACCAACGAGGCGGTCCAGTCCGACGACGCGGCACGGGTGGTGTGCAGCGGTCTTGCGGACCAGTTGCAGACCGAACGCGTGAACGGCCCGGACGGAGGACCGTCCGGGCCGTTCACGTGAGCAGCTGATCTGCGGCTTATTTATGACTGACCCGCACTGACGCGTAAACGACTGCCTGCCTTTTGTGACGACTGGCGGGCCGACGACGACGGCCATCCTGATACTCGCTGAGACAGCCCTGGACATGCCATGTGGCCCAGGTCACAGTCCCCCCGGGGTCAGGGGGAGGCTCATCAGGGCCCTGCGACGTCCAGACAATCAACCACAGGTTGACACTGCGCAGCTAGGAGCCCCTCATGAACCGTCGTACGATACGCAGTCTGCTGGTCGTTGCCGCGAGCAGCGGGCTGGTCCTCACGGCATCGCCGGCCCTGGCGGGGGAGGACACGGGAGCTGTTCCGGAGGGCAGCGGTCCATGGGCACCGGTCGAGGAGGTCCTGCCCGGCTACTACGACCCGGTCGATGTCGCGGCATGCGGCACGACTGTCGCCATCACCCCTGGTGACGTCGCCGACCGGGAGGGCCGCATCACGGAGCTGCCCGACGGGCGCCTCGTGATCGAGAGCCGCGGTGCGCAGACGATCGACCTGACGCGTCAGGACACCGGGCAGATGATCGATGAGCTCAATGTGTCCGGGCCGTACTTCGAGGTGGTCTCCGCCGACGGCACCTACATCATCGGCATCTACGAGGCACCCACCATCCTGTATCCGTACCCCGAGCTCGGACCGGTGGACGCCGCGGCCTTCGAGGCAGCGGGCATCCCCGACCTGGCGTACGTCAAGAAGGGAGTCGTCAGGTTCGACCTGGTCATCGATCCGGAGACCGGTCAGGCCGTCACCGAGGAGGCCGACGTGGATGCTCGGGTGATCGACCTGTGCACGTGGTTCGACGGGAACCGCGGTCACGGCAACGGCAACGGCAACGGGAACGGGCACAAGAACGGCAACCACCGCGACTGATTTCACCCCTCCTGGGCATGAGGTGAAACTGCCCATCACTCATGCGCCGAGTCGGGCATTCGGCGGAGGTGTGCGCTTCACGCTTTCTCCAAGATCGGAAGGCCCCGCCTAAGATGGCCTGAACGCCACGCGACTACGCCCGCTGCGCGGTTCGATCGCAGCGGGCGTCACCGTGGGCTGGACGGGCGCTCACCGTCCTGGTGGGCGGGCTCAACCGATACCAGCTCGCCGGCCGACCTTCGCCAACCCTGTCGCCGTCCACGCGTCGGCGCTCCGGGGCCGGTAGGCAGCGCCGCCGGCGTTGAGCCGGTCGGCGACGTCCTGCCAGCGCAGCCCGTCGCGGCGCATGTCCCGGACGGCGACGAGCACGCGCTGCTCGCGGGGACGTCACCGTCCTTGGACCGGCCGAACGGGTAGCGCCCGACCGCCTTGCCTCCCTGGGCAGCCTTGGCGCGTCGACCGTCACGCAGGCGCTTGATGATCAACCGCCGATCCAACTCCGCGAAGACGCCGGCCATCTGGCGCATGGCCGTCCTCATCGGATCGTCGGGATCGTCGCGTTGGCTACGAGCGCCGGTCCGTTCCCGTTCCGGCCTTCCTACTGGAGGAACTGCACAGGCACCTGGAGGGCCGAGGGCCGGACGACCTGCTGTTCACCGGCCTCCGCGGTGGCGGAGTGTTGCGCAACCGGATCTTCCGCCGTGCCGGCTTCGACCGCGCGGCTGCAGCCGTCGGACTCGAGGGCCTGGTGCCGCACGAGCTGCGGCACACCGCTGCCAGCCTCGCTGTCTCCTCCGGGGCGAATGTCAAGGCGGTCCAGCGGATGCTGGGCCACGCCTCGGCCGCACTGACGCTCGACACCTACGCCGACCTGTTCGACGACGACCTCGACGCGGTGGCGGACCGGCTGGACGACGCGGCCCAGCTGGTCCGCGTCGGTCTTGCGGACCATCTGCGGACTGGAGACAAGAACGGCCCGGACGGAGGACCGTCCGGGCCGTGCTGACAAGGGGCTGACCCGCTACTTGTCACTGTGCCCCCGGCAGGATTCGAACCTGCGCACCCGCCTCCGGAGAGCGGCCCGGGGCCGTTTGACTGACGTTGGCCGATGATGAACGCGCTGGTCAACCGTCCATTCGACCGATGGTTGGCCACGGCTGATGTGAGCCGCTTACGGAGCTGTTGTGTACCCAGCGTGTACCAATGTGGCGCCGAGTCCTTCCTGGTGGGGTCTGGCACCGCTGATCAACGACCCTGCGCAGGGGGTGCCTCCACTCCCCGAGCTGGCATGGGTGCCGTTCTCTAGTAAATGCTTGGGTGAAGACTCGGGGCGTTGATAGGTCTGGGCTGTTCGATTGGAGTGGTCGAGCTGTCGGAAATCAATGGCTGTTGTTGAGCTTGGGCTTGACCGTTGTGGTCGGATCGGGCGAGAGGATCCTGACGTCGACCTGCGTGACGTCCGACGCGGCCTAGTAGTGCTTCGTTAGGTCTTGTCTGAGCCGTTGCTTGGCGCTGCGATGGGTGAATGACTCCGGAGGAGTTGGCCGCGGTCCGCGGGCGGCTGGAGGGGTTCGCCGCGGAGGTGTTCGCGCCCCTGGCCCGGACCGATCAGCGCGACAAGGGCGCGACATATCTGCGCGGGTTGCTGTTGGACGGGCGGCGTAAGTCGATGCAGCCGATGGCCGAGCGGCTCGGGGTCGACCACCAGGGCCTGCAGCAGTTCGTCTCTACCTCGACCTGGCCGGTGGAGGCGGTGCGCCGGCGGCTGGCCCACCGGGCCGTGAAGGCGATCGCCCCGGATGCGTGGGTGGTCGATGACACCGG
>NZ_FPBA01000001.1 GCF_900116515.1 Geodermatophilus amargosae | reverse complement strand
TGAGCAACCTCGAGATCATCCGCTGCCTCAAGCGCTACATCGCCCGCGAGATCCACCACGTCCTGACCGCTTGACGAGGCATAGGAGCATCTCAGGCGTTCCTGATGGCCGCCGCGGCCTCGAGACCCAGCTCCTGCACCGACGCCTCACGCATCTCGACCTTGCGCACCTTGCCGGTCACCGTCATCGGGAACGCGTCGACGACCTTGACGTAGCGCGGGACCTTGTAGTGCGCGAGCCTGCCGGCGCAGAACTCGCGCAGCGCCTCCGGGGTGAGCGGCTCGGCGCCCTCCCGCAGCCGCACCCAGGCCATGAGCTCCTCGCCGTACCGCTCGTCGGGGACGCCGATCACCTGCGCGTCGACGACGTCGGGGTGGGTGTAGAGGAACTCCTCCACCTCGCGCGGGTACACGTTCTCCCCACCGCGGATGACCATGTCCTTGATCCGGCCGACGATGTTGAGGTAGCCGGCCTCGTCCATGACGGCGAGGTCGCCGGTGTGCATCCAGCGGGCGGCGTCGATGACGTCGGCGGTCTTCTCCGGCTCGTCCCAGTAGCCGAGCATCACCGAGTAGCCGCGGGTGCAGAACTCCCCCGGGGTGCCGCGCGGCACGGTGATGCCGGTCGTGGGGTCGACCACCTTCACCTCGAGGTGCGGGTGCACCCGGCCGACGGTGGCGGTGCGGCGGTCGAGGTCGTCGTCGGCGCCGGTCTGGGTGGAGACCGGGGAGGTCTCGGTCATGCCGTAGCAGATGGTCACCTCGGTCATGCCCATCTCGGCGACCACCCGCTTCATCACCTCCACCGGGCACGGCGAGCCGGCCATGATGCCGGTGCGCAGGCTGGAGAGGTCGTAGGTGCCGAAGTCGGGCAGCGCGAGCTCGGCGATGAACATCGTCGGGACGCCGTAGAGGGAGGTGCAGCGCTCCTCCTGCACCGCCCGCAGCGTGGCCGCCGGGTCGAAGGCGGGCGCCGGGACGACCATCGTGGCGCCGTGCGAGGTGGCCCCGAGGTTGCCCATCCCCATGCCGAAGCAGTGGTAGTAGGGCACCGGGATGCAGATCCGGTCGGCCTCGGTGTAGCCGCAGCCCTCGCCCACGAAGAACCCGTTGTTGAGCAGGTTGTGGTGGCTGAGCGTGGCGCCCTTGGGGAAGCCGGTCGTCCCCGACGTGTACTGGATGTTGATCGGGTCGTCGGGCGAGAGCTCGGCGGCGCGGCGCTCGAGCAGGCCGCGGTCGGCGGCGCGGCCGGTGGCCAGCAGCTGCTCCCACTCCGGGTCGCCGAGGAAGAGGACCTCGCGCAGGCCGGGGCAGTCGCCGCGGACCTCGGCCACCATCGCCCGGTAGTCGCTGGTCTTGAACTCGGGCGCCGCGACGAGCACGGAGATCCCGGCCTGTTTCAGCACGAACGCCAGCTCGTGCGTGCGGTAGGCCGGGTTGATGGTGACCAGGACGGCGCCGAGCTTGGCGGTGCCGTACTGGACGAAGACCCACTCCGCGCAGTTGGGCGCCCAGATGCCGACCCGGTCGCCCTTGTGCACGCCGAGGGCGTCCAGGCCGAGGGCGCAGGCGTCGACGTCGGCGACCAGCTGCGGATAGGTCCAGCGGCGGCCCGTGGCGCACTCGACGAGCGCCTCGTGGTCGCCCACCCGCGCCGCCGTCCGGTCGAGGTCGGCCCCGATCGTGTCCCCCAGCAGGGGGACGGCAGAGGTGCCGCTCGCGTAGGACGGCAGCGCGGGCGTGCTCACGGCCGCCGGTTCTCGGGCAGCTGGACGCCGGCCCGGTTGGGCTTGTCCGTGGGGTGGGCATACCGGATCCGGTCGACCGGCAGCGGGAAGCTGTGGTCCTCGCCGAAGGGCGACAGCCCACCGGCCATCTCACTGACCAGCTCGGTCACCGGCGGACCGGCGTCCTCGGACTGACCCCAGGTCGGCTCGACCAGGTGAGCGTGCTTCTCCTTGCGCTTGGCCATCTCGCCTCCGTCTACCGGGCGCACCGGGCGGTGCGCGCGTCGTCGCCATTCTGGCGGCTCGCTGGTCCTACCCGCACGAGCCCCGCTCTCCCGTGTCCCGGCGAGCCGAACGCCGGGCCGAGCGCGCGCCGTAGAGGGTGGGCAGCCCCTCGGCGGTCAGCACCCACTGCCCGGTACCCACCGGCGCGAGCCGCACCTCCCCGCCGTCGAGCTCCTGCACCTGGCGGGTGCGCCAGACCGAGGTGCTCACCAGCCGCAGCCGCACCGGCTCGTGCGTGGGGTCCCACTCGTCGTAGCCCTCGGGCTCGAAGGCGACGATCGCCGGCCCCGCGATGCGCAGCAGCCCGCGCTGCCACGGGACGGCGCCCAGCGCCCGACGCCAGCGCAGGGCGCGGGCCAGCGCGCCGAGCCCGGCGAACGCCGCCCCCGCGCCGCCGACGACCAGGACGACGACGACCATGCCGGCCAGCGGCACCGGGCGGCCGCGGTCCTCGGCGAGGCTGATCGCGACGGCGCCGAGCAGCACGGCCAGGACGACGGCGATCACGCCACCGGCCAGCCAGCGCAGCGCACCGGCCCGGTAGCCCTCCAGCGCGGCACGGGTGTGCGGGTCGTCGGCGGCCGGCAGCACGGTGTCCATGCTCGCAGCCCCCGTCGGCCGGCGGCACCGGCGCCCGCGGCGACGTAGCGTGGTCCGGATGCCTGCCGACCGTCCCGCCACGCTGGCCGCGTGGCTGCGCACCCGCAGCGACGCCCAGCTCGCGGCGCTGCTGGCCGCGCGGCCCGACGTGGCCCGGCCCGCGCCCTCCGACGTCGTGGCGCTGGCCAGCCGGCTGGCGGTGCCGGTGTCGGTCGACCGGGCGCTCGACGACCTCGACGCGGCCACCCTGCAGGTGCTCGACGTCGTGCTGCTCGCCCCCACCGACGGCGTGCCCGCCGAGGACGTGCACGCCGCGCTGCCCGGGCTGCCCGACGACGTCGTCGACGCGGCGGCCGGGCGGCTGACCACGCGGGCGCTGCTGTGGGGCGAGGACGTCCTGCACGCCCCCGACCAGGTGCGCCGCGCGGTCCGGTACCCCGCGGGGCTGGGCCGCCGGGCCGCCGAGCTGCGGGTGGCGCTGCCCGCGGACCTGCCCGCCGCCGTCGGCGCGCTGGACCCCGGCGAGCGCGGGGTGCTCGAGCGGCTGGCCGGCGACCGCCCGGTCGGGCACCTGCCCGAGACCGGCGGCCCCGGCGCCTCCCCGGCCCGGCGGCTGCTGCAGGCGGGCCTGCTGGCCCGCATCGACGCGCTCAACGTCGAGCTGCCGCGGGAGATCGGCCTGTACCTGCGCGGCGACCGGCCCTACGGCCCGCCGCGGCTGCGCCCCGAGCCGGCCACCGTGGAGCGGGATCCCGCCGTGGTCGACCGGCAGGCCGCGGGCGCCGCGCTCGAGGTGGTCGGGCGGGTCGGCGAGCTGCTGGCGGTGCTCGAGGAGGAGCCGGCCGGGTTGCTGCGCAGCGGCGGGGTCGCCGTCCGGGACCGCAAGCGGCTGGCGAAGGCGCTGACGGTGTCGGAGACCGATGCCGGCTGGCTGCTGGAGCTGGCCTTCGCCGCGGGGCTGCTCGACGTCGGCGGTCCGCACCGCGACGAGTGGCTGCCCACCCGCGGCTACGACCTGTGGCGGGAGCAGCCGCTGCCCGACCGGTGGGCGGCGCTGGCGGCCGGCTGGCTGGACAGCACGCGGCTGCCCTCGCTGGTCGGCTCGCGCGACGTCGCCGGCAAGGCGGTCAACGCGCTGTCCCCCGACCTCGTGCGGCACACCGCCCCGGCGATCCGGCGCTCGGCGCTGACCGCGCTCGTCGACTCCCCGCCCGGGCGCGGGCTGGCCCCCGACGACCTCGTCGCGCTGCTGCGCTGGCGCACCCCGCGGCGGGCCGACCGGCTCGCGCCGGTTCCGGACATGCTGGCCGAGGCCGGGCGGGTCGGCGTCCTCGTGGGCGGCGTGCTGTCCGCCGGCGGGCGCGGCCTGCTGACCCGCGGCGAGGAGGGCGCCGCCGACGGGATGCAGGGGCTGCTGCCCGAGCCGGTCGACCACGTGCTCGCCCAGCCCGACCTCACGCTCGTCGCCCCCGGCCCGCTGGTGGCCGAGCTCGCCGACACCCTCGCCGTCGTCGCCGACGTCGAGTCCTCGGGCGGGGCGACGGTGTTCCGGGTGTCGGAGTCCTCGGTCCGGCGGGCCCTGGACGCCGGGTGGTCGGCCACCGACCTGCACGACCTGTTCACCCGCGCCTCCCGGACGCCGGTGCCGCAGGCGCTGGACTACCTCGTCGACGACGTCGCGCGGCAGCACGGCCGGCTGCGCGTGGGCGCCGTCGAGTGCTACGTGCGCTCCGACGACCACGGCCTGCTGTCCCAGGTGCTCGGCGACCGGCGGACCGCGAACGCCGAGCTGCGCCGGCTCGCCCCGGGCGTGCTGGTCAGCGGGCTGGGCGCCGACGAGGTGCTCACCGTGCTGCGGCAGGCCGGGTACGCCCCGGCCGGGGAGTCGCCGGGCGGTGCGGTCCTCACCCGGCCCCCGGCCCGTCCCCGCGCGGCAGGACGGCGCCCCGGGGCCCCGCCGTCGCCGGCCGGCCGCCCGCTCACCGAGGCGGAGGCCGCTGCCACCGTCCGCGAGATCCGCGCCGGCGACGCCGCCCTCGCCGCCCGCCCGGCCACGCCCGTGCGGCAGGTCCCCGGCGTGACCACCGCGGGCACCCTGGAGCTGCTGTCCCGCGCGATCCGCGAGGGCATCCCGGTGTGGCTGGGCTACGTCGACGCGCAGGGCAGCGGCAGCCAGCGCGTGGTGCAGCCGGTGTCACTGGCGGGTGGTTTCCTCCAGGGGTGGGACGAGCGCCGGCAGGAGAACCGCACCTTCGCGGTGCACCGGATCACCTCGGTCGCGCTGGCCGACGAGGAAGCAGCGGCCGCCGGCAACGGTTGACCTGACAGACGCCCACCCTGCGAGGAGAGGCAACCCATCCCCGTGAACGACGGACCCCTCATCGTCCAGTCGGACAAGACGCTGCTGCTCGAGGTCGACCACCCGGCCGCCCGCGAGTGCCGCGCGGCCATCGCTCCGTTCGCCGAGCTCGAGCGCTCGCCGGAGCACGTGCACACCTACCGGGTCACCCCGCTGGCGCTGTGGAACGCGCGCGCCGCCGGGCACGACGCCGAGCAGGTCGTCGACGCGCTGGTGCGCTTCTCGCGCTACCCGGTGCCGCACGCGCTGCTGGTCGACGTCGCCGACACGATGGACCGCTACGGCCGGCTGACCCTGGTCAACCACCCGGTGCACGGGCTGACGCTGGCCACCACCGACCGCGCCGTGCTCGAGGAGGTCATCCGCTCCAAGCGGGTGGCGCCGATGCTCGGTGCGCGCATCGACCCCGACACGGTCGTCGTCCACCCCTCTGAGCGCGGTCGGCTCAAGCAGGCGCTGCTCAAGGTGGGCTGGCCCGCCGAGGACCTCGCCGGCTACGTCGACGGCCAGGCGCACCCGATCGAGCTGGACCAGGAGGACTGGCACCTGCGGGACTACCAGCAGGAGGCCGTCGAGGGCTTCTGGGCCGGTGGCTCGGGCGTCGTCGTCCTGCCGTGCGGCGCGGGCAAGACGCTGGTCGGCGCCGCGGCGATGGCCCAGGCCAAGGCGACCACGCTGATCCTGGTCACCAACACCGTCTCGGGGCGGCAGTGGAAGCGCGAGCTGATCGCGCGCACGTCGCTGACCGAGGAGGAGATCGGCGAGTACTCCGGTGAGCGCAAGGAGATCCGCCCGGTCACCATCGCGACCTACCAGGTGATGACGACCCGCCGGAAGGGCGAGTACCGGCACCTGGACCTCTTCGACGCCCAGGACTGGGGCCTCATCGTCTACGACGAGGTGCACCTGCTGCCCGCGCCGATCTTCCGGCTCACCGCCGACCTGCAGTCCCGCCGCCGGCTCGGCCTCACCGCCACGCTGGTGCGCGAGGACGGGCGCGAGGACGACGTCTTCTCCCTCATCGGGCCCAAGCGCTACGACGCGCCGTGGAAGGACATCGAGGCCCAGGGCTACATCGCCCCGGCCGATTGCATCGAGGTGCGGGTCGGTCTCGACGACGAGGAGCGGATGACCTACGCCGTCGCCGAGCCCGAGGAGCGGTACCGGATCGCGGCGACGGCGACGTCGAAGCTGCCGGTGATCCGGCGCGTGCTCGAGCGGCACCCCGACGAGCAGAAGCTGGTCATCGGGGCCTACCTCGACCAGCTCGACGAGCTCGGGCGGGCGCTGGACGCCCCGGTCATCCAGGGCTCGACGACCAACAAGGAGCGCGAGCGGCTGTTCCAGGCCTTCCGCGTCGGGGAGATCAAGACCCTGGTGGTGTCCAAGGTCGCCAACTTCTCGATCGACCTGCCCGAGGCCGCCGTCGCCGTCCAGGTGTCGGGGACCTTCGGGTCGCGGCAGGAGGAGGCGCAGCGGCTCGGGCGCGTGCTGCGGCCCAAGGCCGACGGCCGGCAGGCGCACTTCTACACGGTGGTCAGCCGCGACACCCTCGACGCCGAGTACGCCGCCCACCGGCAGCGCTTCCTCGCCGAGCAGGGCTACGCGTACACGATCGTCGACGCCGCCGACCTCGCCGGACCGGGCGAGGTCAACGGCCCCGACTGGGTCGACGAGCCCGCCGACTGACGAAGGACCCCGCTGTCCCCCACCACTCGCGAGCTCGCGGTGGGACCCTGCAGCGGGGCCACACCTCTCGCCGCGGCCCCTGGTCCTCGTGACCCGGGGGCCGCGGTCGTCTCACTCCTCGGTGAGCTCGTGCAGGACGTCGGCGGCGTCGGCGTTGCCCTCCTGGGCGAGCCGGCGCAGCTCGGTGAGGTCGTCCAGCTCGCTCGCCCGCTGCACGAGCTCGTCGGTGGCGTCGCGGGAGCCGCGGTCGGCCAGCCGGCGCAGCTCGGCCAGGTCGCCTCGCTCACCGGCGACCTCGATCAGCTCGTCGACGGCGTCGCGGTCTCCCGTCGCCGCGCGCCGGCGGAGGTCGGCGTACTCGGCGTCGCTCATGCCTGCAGGATGCTCCCGTGGGCGGTGGACGGGACCTCCATCGGCTGCCGAGCGGCACGGCGCCACGGCGCGCTCCCGGGACGTACGTGTCCGCCACCGTGCCGGGCGCCGCGGTGTCTGCCGGACCGGCCGCGCAGGGCGGTGGCCGTTCTCACCAGCCGGCGCCGTCCGGGGCGTGCGAGGGTGGAGGCGGGTCCGCGGTGGACTCCCGGACGAGCGGCGCCGTACCCGGACAGCGACAAGACGGCAGCCTCGGGAGTCGTCGTGTCCTGGTTCGTCCTCGTGCTGTCCGGTGTCCTCGAGGCCGTGTGGGCGACCGCCCTCGGCCGCACGGAGGGCTTCACCCGACCTGCACCCACGGTGGTGTTCGTCCTCGGCCTGGTGGCCAGCATGCTGGGGCTCGCGTACGCGATGCGCAGCCTCCCCGTCGGGACGGCGTACGCGGTCTGGGTGGGCATCGGGGCGGCGCTGACCGCCGGCTACGCGATGGCGTCGGGTCAGGAGCCGCTGTCGGCGCTGCGGGTGCTGCTCCTGCTGGGCATCGTCGCGTGCGTGGTGGGGCTGAAGCTCACGCACTGACCCGGCACGTCCGCCCCGCGCAGCAGGGCGGTGAGGTGGTGACGGTGGGTCCCCGGCGTCCGGCGCGGCACCTGCCGGTGCCCTGGACAAGATCCCTGCCCGGGCTGCCCCGGGCGTCCAAGACTACCGTTCCTGGGGTGCTGCCTGCCAAGGACCTGCCGGACCTCGTCCGGCGCCGCCTGTGGGAGCTGGGGATGACCGTGCACGAGGTCTCGCGCCGCGCGCGGGGGACCATCGCGCCGGAGGTCATCGAGCGGCTCGCCCGCTCCCGCGGGCGCGCCTTCATCAGCGCCCGCCTCGCCGGGCACCTGGCCCGTGTGCTCGACGTGCCGGAGAACCGGGTGCGCCGCGCCGCCGACCTGCCCGAGGTGCACGACCCGCGCGCGGACGTCCCCACCGGCCCGCACCTGCGCCTGGTCACCGACGAGTTCAGCGACCGGGCCGCCGGCAGGGCCTGAGCCTCAGAGCACGGTCGCGAGCCGGCGCATGCCCTCGGCGATCGTCCCGGCCGTGTTCGTGGTGAACGACAGGCGCAGCGTCGCGCGGTCCGGCGTCCCGGCGGAGAACGGCGCCCCGGGCACGAAGGCGACGTCGGCGGCCAGCGCGTCCCGCAGGACGTCGGCGGTGTCGACGTCGTCGGGGAGCCGGGCCCAGACGAACATGCCGCCGTCGGGGTCGGTCCAGGTGCTCCCGCTCGGGAGGGTGCCGGGCAGCGCGGCCACCATCGCGTCGCGGCGCTCGCGGTAGGCGGCGCACAGCCGCCGCACGTGGGCGTCGAGGTCGGTGGCGGCCAGCCAGGCGGCCGCGGTGGCCTGGTCGAGCGTGGAGGTGTGCAGGTCGGCGGCCTGCTTGGCCACGGTGAGCACCCGCAGCAGCGCTGCCGGGGCGCGCAGCCAGCCCAGCCGCAGTCCGGGTGCGGCGAGCTTGGAGAAGCTGCCCAGGTACAGGACGCGGTCGGCGGCCCCCGGCTGGGTGGCCAGCGGGGCGACCGGCTCGCCGCGGTAGCGCAGCTCGCCGTACGGGTCGTCCTCGACCACCCACAGGCCCTCCCGCGCGGCGATCGCGGCGACGGCGGCCCGGCGCTCCGCGGGCAGCGTCCGTCCGGTCGGGTTGGCGAAGGTGGGCACCAGGTAGAGCAGCGTGGGCCGCTCGCGGGCGACGACGTCGGCCAGCGCGTCCGGGTCGATGCCGGACGCGTCCGAGGGCACGGGGACGACGCGGGCGCCGGCCAGCGAGAAGCACTGCAGCGCGGCCAGGTAGGTCGGGTCCTCGACGGCGACCACGGCACCGGGATCGAGCAGTGCCGTGGCCACGAGGGTGAGCGCCTGCTGCGAGCCGGTGGTGACCAGCAGGTCGGCCGCGTCGGTCGGCAGGCCGCGGGCGCTCACGCGGGCGGCCACCTGCGCGCGCAGGTCGGGGTCGCCCTCGGTCGGTGCGTACTGCAGGGCGCGCCGGGCGCCGGGGCCGGAGAGGACGGCGTCGGCGGCGGCGCGCAGCCCCTCGACGTCGAACAGCTCCGGCGCGGGCAGGCCGCCGGCGAAGGAGATCACCTCGGGGCGGTCCAGCAGCGCGAGCAGCTCGCGCACCGGCGAGCTGGCCACCCCGCGCAGGCGGGCGGCGGGCGCGGGGGTCGGGGCGGACGCCAGGGAGGTCACGGGGGCTCCTGCGGGAGAGGTTCGACGGGCGGGACGGCGGGGCGCTCGGAGGCGGGTGAGCCGGTGCGCGGGCCGGGGCTGCCTGGTCGAGGAGCCGTCGCCAGGCTAGCGCCGCACCCGGTGCGGATGGGACGGCCGGGACGCGACGGACCGGTCCCCCCGCGGTGTGAGGCGTGCCACGTCCGCGCGGAGCTCGCAGGGAAAGCGCAGGTCAGCGCGGTGCGCAGTGCCGCGTATACGACGGGTCCCGGTGGGCGCGCGGGAGGTGGCCGGTTGGGCGTGTCCCCTCCGGCGCAGGCAGGATGGTCCGCGAGATGGCGAGTGCAGCACGGGCCGGGGCGGTCGCCCCGCAGACGACCAGCCGACCGCTCCGGGCATGGCAGCAGGCCGCCCTCGAGCGCTACGAGGAGTCCCGGCCGAAGGACTTCCTGGTCACCGCGACCCCCGGCGCCGGCAAGACGACGTTCGCCCTGACCCTCGCCTCGCGGCTGCTGCAGCGGCGCGAGGTGGCCCGCGTGATCGTCGTCTGCCCGACCGACCACCTGCGGCTGCAGTGGGCCGACGCCGCCGACCGGGTGGGCATCGTGCTCGACCCCGGCCTGACCAACGCCGTGGGCCCGGTGCGCGCCGGCACCCAGGGTTACGTGACCACGTACGCGCAGGTCGCCGGCAAGCCGATGCTGCACGCCGCCCGCGCCACCGCCGTCAAGACACTGGTCATCCTCGACGAGGTCCACCACGCCGGGGACGGCCTGTCGTGGGGCGAGGCGATCGAGGAGGCCTACGGCTTCGCCGCCCGCCGGCTGTGCCTGACCGGGACACCGTTCCGCACCAAGGCCGACGAGCGGATCCCCTTCGTGCGCTACGAGGAGGACGGTTTCGAGGGTGACGGCGGAGAGGCCGGCGCGGGGCTGGTCAGCCGCGCCGACTACACCTACGGCTACAAGGAGGCCCTGGCCGACAGCGTCGTCCGCCCGGTCGTCTTCGCCGCCTACACCGGCACCGCGCGCTGGCGGAACTCCGCCGGCGAGGTGGTGGCCGCCTCGCTGTCGGAGGCCGGCACCCGCTCGGTCGAGATGGCGGCCTGGCGCACCGCGCTGGACCCGAAGGGCCAGTGGGTGCCGCACGTCATCGCGGCGATGGACGAGCGGATCACCCACCTGCGCGAGAACGGCATGGCCGACGCCGCGGGGCTGGTGCTGGCCAGCGACCAGGACGACGCCCGCGCCTACGCCCGCATCGTCAAGCGCATCACCGGCAAGGCGCCCGAGCTCATCCTGTCCGACGACCCCAAGGCGTCGAAGAAGATCGAGCGGTTCGCCACCGGGTCGGCGCGGATCGCCGTCTGCGTGCGGATGATCTCCGAGGGCGTCGACGTCCCCCGCGCCGCCGTCCTCGCGTGGATGACCTCCTACCGGACGCCGCTGTTCTTCGCCCAGGCCGTCGGCCGTGTCGTCCGCTCGCGGGCGCCGCACGAGACGGCCACCGTGTTCCTCCCCGCCGTCCGGCCGCTGCTCGGCCTGGCCGCGTCGATGGAGAAGGAACGCAACCACGTCATGCCGCCGCCCAAGGCGCAGGACCCCGAGGCGCTCGACCTCGACCCGCTGCCGCCGAAGGAGCGCGAGGCGGTGGGTCTCAAGCAGTGGGAGGCGCTGGAGGCCGACGCCCGGTTCGCGCACGTGCTGCACGGCGGGACGGCGCACACCGGCGACGGGTCGGGTGGGCCGGCTGAGGGCATGGCCGCCGCGCCCCTCGGGGACGAGGAGGAGGACTTCCTCGGCATCCCCGGCCTGCTCACCCCCGAGCAGACGGCGTCGCTGCTGGCCAGGCGGGACGACGAGCTGCGGGTGCGCATCGCCCAGCGGGTGCACGACGAGGACACCGGCGAGCTGCCGGTCGTCGAGGACCACCCCGAGGAGGACGACGCCGGCCGCTCCTGGCGCGACGTCGCCGAGCTGCGCCGGGAGATCAACCGCCTGGTCAGCCGGGTGTCGGCGAAGACGTCGACGCCGCACGCGGTGGTGCACACCCAGCTGCGCCAGCACGTGCCCGGGCCGCCGTCTGCCTCGGCGTCGGTCGACGTCCTGCGCGCCCGCCGCGAGCGCCTCCGCACCATGCTCTGAGGCCGGACGAGGTCCCCGGTCCCCGCTGCGGCGCCGACCGGGCACATCCCCGCGGCGATCACGGAGCCGCCGCGGCGACACGCCGTTCCGCGTCGGCGTGTTGCTGTCGGGCCTCCATGATCACCGCGAGTGTCTAGCCCGTGGGCAGGAGGCCCCTCGACGCGGCCAGGGCGACGGCCTCGGTGCGCGAGCCGGCGCCGAGCTTGGCCAGGATGTTGCTCACGTGCACGCTGGCGGTCTTCTCGCTGATGTAGAGCTCGCTGCCGATCTGCCGGTTGGTGCGACCGCGGGCGAGCAGCGCCAGCACCTCGGCCTCGCGCGGGGTGAACACCGCCGCGGTCTCCACCACCCGCCCGGTGCCCGGCAGCTCCAGCCGTGCCCGGCGGGCCAGCGCGGTGACCGCACCCAGCAGCGGCGCGGCCCCCAGCTCCCGCGCGGTCCCGGCCGCGGCGGTCAGCGGCGCGAGGGCGGCGTCCCGGTCGCCGGTGGCGACGAGCGCCTCGGCCAGCCGCCACCGGCTGCGCGCCTGCTCGTAGGCGTGGCCGTAGCCGAACGCGTCGACGACGGCCGCCCACAGCTCCGGGTCCGCGCGCCCGGCCAGCCGGGCGGCCTCCGCCTCCAGCCGCGCCAGCCACGCGGTGGCCTCGATCCCGTGCCCGCCGAAGACGCGCGTGTGGTCGGCGACCGCGTCCCGGGCCAGCCCGGCCACCGACTCCCCCGCATCGGCCCACCGGCGCTCCGCGTCGGCGTCCCCGGTCAGCCGGGCGGTCGCCGCCGCGTCGGCGACGGCGGCCATCGCCATGGCCCCCAGCCGCAGGACGGCGAGCCGGCTGGCGCCCCACAGCCGTTCCAGCGTCTCCGCGGCCTCCTGCGTCCGGGCGACCGCGGTGTCGGCGTCGCCTGCCCACGCGGCCAGGTCGATCTCGGCACCCGCGGTGGCCAGCAGCAGGAGCACGTGCGCGTCGAGCCGCTCGACCAGCCCGCGCGCCCAGGCGACCCGCTCGGCCACCGACGGGTCGCCGCGGCCGACCTGCACCAGCAGACCCGCCGCCCGCACGTGCGCGGCCATCTCCGGCACCCGCGCCAGCCGGTCGGCCAGCGCCAGGCTGCCGTCCCAGTCGCCCATCACGTACCGGGAGACGACACCGAGGTGCCGCAGCTCCGCGGCGTAGAACGACCACTCGACGCCCAGGGCACGGGCCCGCTCCAGGCCCACGTCGCTCCACCGCAGCGTCTCGGCCGACTGCCCGGCCTCCCAGGCGACGGTCGCGAGGTTGAACAGCACCCGCATCTCGACGTCGGCGTCGCCGGACCGGCGCGCGCGGGCCAGCGCCTCCTCCAGCCGGGGGCGCGTCGCGGCCGGGTCGCCACCCTCGACGGCCTGCGACCGCACCAGCGTCACCGCGACGTCGGCCCAGGCGCTGTCCAGGCCCAGCGCGTCGGCGGCGGCGAGGGCCTCCTCGGCGGCGGCGTCCCCGTCCGCCCGGCGCTCCAGGTCGTAGCAGGCGCGGGCGTGGGTGGCCGCCGCCCAGGTGCGCACCGGCGAGGGCGGCGCGGCCGGCACCAGCTCCATCGCCGCGGTGCTCTCGCGCAACGCGGACGCCTGGTCCTCGATGCGGGCCAGCACCTGCGCCAGCGTGTAGTGCACCCGCGCGCGGAGTTCGGGGTCGCCCTCGGCGCCGAGGAGGTCCTGCGCCGAGCGCAGCAGCGCGACCGCGCGGTGCAGCTCGCCGCCGCGGCGCGCGGCGGCCGCGGTGTCCAGCAGCAGCTCGGCCTGCCCGCGCCCGGCCCGCTCCGCGGCGTCGGGCACCGCCGGCCACAGCGCCAGCACCGTCTCCAGGTGCTGCAGCCACTCGGCCGGGGCGCCCACGCAGCGGGCGGCGTCGGCAGCCTCGAGGGAGGCCGACAGCGCGCCGGCCAGGTCGTGGCTCTCGCGCAGGTGGTGGGCCCGCTCGGCCGCGGTGCCCGCCGTCGGCTCGGCCGCCAGGTGCCCGGCGACGGCGGCGTGCAGCCGCACCCGCTCGCCGGGGAGCAGGTCGGCGAGGACCGCCTCGCGCACCAGCGCGTGCCGGAAGCGGTAGGCGCCGTCGGGGTCGACGACGAGCAGGTGGGAGTGCACGGCCTCGGCCAGCGCGGCGTCGAGGTCGCCCTCGGCCGACGGCCAGACCACCGCCGCCACGAGCTCGTGCCGAACCCGGCGCCCGGCGACCGCGGCCACCCGGAGCACCTGCTGCGCGGCCGGGGTCAGCTGCTCGACCCGTGCCAGCAGCACGTCGGTGAGCCCGAGGGGCAGCGTCTCCCCCGCGAGCCCCGCGGCCAGCAGCTCCTCGGCGTAGAAGGCGTTGCCCTCGGCGCGGGCCACGACGTCGTCGACCGTGCGGTCGGCCACCCCGGTGGCCAGGCCGCGGACCAGCTGCTCCACCTGCGCGTCGGGCAGCGGGCCCAGGTCGAGGCGCTCCACGCCGGGCAGCCGGACCAGCTCGGCCAGCAGCGGGCGCAGCGGGTGGCGCCGGTGCAGGTCGTCGGAGCGGTAGGAGGCGACGACGGCGACCGGCTCGTCGGCCAGCCGGGCCAGCAGGTAGCGCAGCAGGTCGCGGCTGGACCGGTCGGCCCAGTGCAGGTCCTCGAGCACCACCAGCAGCGGGGCGTCCGCCGCCAGCTCGGCCAGCGCCGCGGCGACCGCCTCGAACAGCTGCAGCCGGCCGTCGTCGACCGGTGGGCGCAGGGAACGGACCGGGCTGCCCAGGTCGGCGGCGTCCGGCTCGCGCGCGGCGGCCGACCGGGCCGCGAACAGGCCGGCCGCCCCGTCGCCGAGCTCGGCGGCGACGGGGCGGAGGAGGTCGACGAAGGGCAGGTAGGGCAGGCCGACCTCGCCGAGGTCGACGCAGTGCCCGGCGAGCACCCGCAGGCCGCGGCCGGAGGCGCGCGCGGCGAGCTCGTCGAGCAGGCGGGACTTGCCGACGCCGGCGTCACCGGCGACGAGCACGGCCGAGCCGCGGCCGGCCGCGGCCCGGTCGACGGCGGCCAGGAGGGTGGCCAGCTCGCCGGCCCTCCCCACCAGGGGTCGCTCGTCCCACCTCGGCACGGCGCCGATCGTGGCACGGGCCACCGACGGTGCCGTCACCCGCGGGACCAGCGGGACCGCCACGATCCACGGCGGGTGTGGGTGCGGGTGCCGCGGCCGATCGCCTGCAGGACCTCGCGCCGGTAGGCGAGCTCGGCCTCGAGTCCGGGGTTGGGGTAGGTGTGCACGATCGTCTCCTCGTGTCGTCGTCCGGTGTCGACGACCACGCTCGTGCTGAGGCCCGGGCCCGGGCATCGGTCGTCCGCGCAGTCCTGGGCGCACCCCCGGCGTCTGAGGGCCCCTCAGGGACACCTCAGACGCGCTGCGCGCTTGCCGACCACTCCATCGGGGAAGGGCCGGGGTCATGGCCGACCTGCCCCCGACCGTCTTCGTCCTCTTCGGCGCGACGGGCGACCTCGCCGCGCGCATGGTCCTGCCGGCCTTCGACGTCCTGCACCGGCGCGGCCTGCTGCCGCCCGACTGGCGCCTGGTCGGCAGCGGGCGCGGCGACCGCTCCGACGACGACTTCCGCGACCTGGTCCGCGACGCCCTGTCCCAGCACGGCGACGGCGAGCCGGCCGAGGGCCTCTCCGAGCGGCTGCGCTTCGCCGGCGGCGGCTTCACCCCCGACGACCCCGGGCAGCTGGCCGACGCCGTGGCGGGCGCCCGCGAGGAACTCGGCGAGGACGCCCAGCTCGTGCACTACCTCGCCGTCCCGCCCGGCGCGTTCGAGGGCATCACCCGGGGACTGGACGCCCACGACCTGGCCAAGGGCGCCCGCGTCGTCTTCGAGAAGCCGTACGGCACCTCTCCCGACGACTTCCGCGAGCTCGACGAGCTGGTGCACTCGGTGCTCGACGAGGACCAGGTCTTCCGCATCGACCACTTCCTCGGCAAGGAGGCCACGCAGGACCTGCACGTCCTGCGGTTCGCCAACGGGCTGTTCGAGTCGGTGTGGAGCCGCGAGCACGTGGCACAGGTGCAGGTCGACGTCCCCGAGACCCTCGACGTCGCCGACCGCGCCGACTTCTACGACGCCACCGGCGCCACCCTCGACATGCTGGTCACACACCTGTTCCAGGTGGCCGCCGAGGTGGCGATGGAGCCGCCGGTGTCCCTGACGCCGGGAGACCTGCAGGAGGCGCGCGAGGCGGTGCTGGCGGCGTTCCGGCCCCTGGCCCGCGAGGACGTCGTCCTCGGGCAGTTCAGCGGCTACCGGGACCTCGACGACGTCGCCGACGACAGCACCACCGACACGTTCGTGGCCGCGCGGCTGTGGGTCGACACCGACCGGTGGCGCGGCGTGCCGTTCCTGCTGCGCACCGGCAAGCGGATGGCCGTGAGCCAGCAGCGGGTGACGCTGGTGATGCGCCGCCCCGAGGGCCCGGTGGGCACGCTGCCGGGCGGGGGCAACACCGTCTCGCTGTCGCTGTCTGGTTCCGGCGCGCTGGACCTCGGGCTGGTGGCCAAGCGACCGGGCCCGGGCCTGGAGCTCGCCGTCGCCGGGGCCTCACTGGACCTGGCCGCGGTCCCGGGCGGGGACCCGCTGCCGCCCTACGCCTCGCTGCTGCTCGACGTGCTGACCGGCGACCGGTCGCTGTTCACCACCAGCGCCGGGCTCGAGCACGCCTGGCGGGCGGTGCGGCCGGTGCTCGAGGACCGGCCGGAGGTGCGCCCCTACGAGCCGGGCTCCTGGGGGCCGGAGGAGGCGACGGCGCTCGCCGCCCCGTGCGGCTGGGCCGTGGGGTCGGGCGGCTGAGAGGAGGGTCCGGACCGGGCGCTGGTCGCCTCGCGGCGAGAAGCACGACGCGGCTCCAGACCCCCGACCGAGATCGGAGCGGTGGTCCGCGAAGGCGGTATCCAATTGGCACCCGGGGACACAGATCGCCCGGTCCGGACACCCATGACGTTACCCCCGTCCCGGCGCGCACACACCGGGACACGGCCACTATCCGAGGCCGCGCGCGTCCTGCTTGAGCGCCGTGTCGACGGTCAGCGCCGAGGCCAGCACCAGGCTCGCCAGCGGCTCGGGCAGCCGCGCGTGCACGCGGACGACGTAGCGGTCGGCGGTGGTGAACAGCGTCCGCGCCAGGCCCTCCCACGTCTTGGTGATGCGGGCGACCTCGGTCCCCACGGAGTCGGTGATGGAGAAGTCCCAGGCCCGCCAGTTCTCCGCCTGGATCGCGCCGGCCGGCTGACCGCCGACGACGAGGTCGAAGCGGATCCGGCCGAAGACGTTGGCCTGGACGATCTCGCCCACCGGCGCGCCCTCGGGCGTCTCGACGACGACCCGCGACTTGACCAGCTTGGCCGGGCGGGTCAGGACGAGGACCGGCCCGTGCGCGTCACGCACCTCGAGGCGGTGGGTGAGGTACTGGTCGAGGCTGCTGACGAAGCGGACGACCTTCTTCGCCGTCGACTGACCGACCTCGACGACCGCGCCGATCTGCACCTCGTGGGCGTCGAGCACGGCGTACTCGTTGGTGAGCTCGACGAGCTTGGTCTTCTGGTTGACCAGCAGGACCGGCTGGTCGTGCAGGACCGAGCGCCGCGGGGTGGCACCGTACTGCTGCTGCCCGCCGTACTGCTGCTGCCCGTACTGCTGCTGCGCCCCGTACTGCTGCCCGTACTGCTGCTGCACCGGCGGGGCCTGCGCGGGGGCGGGCTGCGGGGTGGGCGGCTGCTGCACGTGCTCGGTCCAGGTCCGGCCGTCCCACCAGCGGGAACCGCCGCTGCCGGCGGGGTCGGGGTACCACCCGGGCGGCGGGGAGGGCTGTGTCACGGCGGCGACGGTAACCGCCGGCGCCGTGCGTGCCAGACTGCCGAGCCGTGGCCGACCTGACCCGCACCGAGGCCGCCGTGCTCGACGCCGTGGACGAGGCCGCCGCGGTCGGCCTGCTCTGCCGGCTGGTCGCCGTGCCCTCCGTCGGCGGCACGGCGGCCGAGAGCGAGGTGCAGGCCCTGGTCGCCGGCGAGCTGGACGCGCTGGGCTGCGACGTCGACCGCTGGGCCATCGACCTCGAGGCCGCCGCCACCGCACCGGACGCGCCCGGCCAGGAGGTCGAGCGCGAGGAGGCGCTGGGGATCGTCGGCACGCTCCCCGGCCGCGAGGACGGCGACCCGGCGCTGGTGCTGTGCGGGCACACCGACGTCGTCCCCACCGGCGACCGCGCGCTGTGGGCCGGCGACCCGTTCACCCCCCGCCTGGACGGCGGCGCGGTGCACGGCCGCGGCACCTGCGACATGAAGGGCGGCCTGGTCTCGGCGCTCGCCGCGCTGGCCGCCGTCCGGGCCGCGGGTGTGCGGTTGCGCCGGCCGGTGGCGCTGCACAGCGTCGTCGGCGAGGAGGACGGCGGGCTGGGCGCGTGGGCGACCCTGGCCCGCGGGCACCGCGGCGACGCCTGCGTCATTCCCGAGCCCACCGACGGCGCCGTCGTCACCGCCGCGGCCGGCGCGCTCACCTTCCGGCTCGAGGTGACCGGGCACGCGGCCCACGCGGCGATGCGCGACCGCGGCGTGAGCGCGGTCGAGCTGTTCGCGCGAGCCCACGCGGACCTGCGCGCGTTCGAGGCCGAGCGGCAGCGCGACGCCGACCCGCGCTTCGCCGGCGAGCGGTACCCGTTCGGGCTGTCGATCGGCACGGTGCACGCCGGCGACTGGGCGTCGTCGGTGCCCGACCGGCTGGTGGCCGAGGGCCGCTACGGCGTGCGCCTGGGCGAGCCGGTCGAGGTCGCCCGCGCGGCGTTCGAGGCCCGTGTCGCCGCGTTCTGCGCCGGGGACCCGTGGCTGGCCGCGCACCCGGTGCGGGTGACCTGGACCGGCGGCGCCTTCGCCAGCGGGCAGCTGCCGCCGGCGCACGACCTGCTCGGTCAGGTCCGCGACGCCGTCGTCGAGGCGGGCGGGGCACCGCCGCCGGAGCGGGCGGTGGCGGCCGGCACCGACCTGCGCCTCTACGCCGCCGCCGGGATCCCGGCGCTGCACCTGGGCCCGGGCGACCTGCACCTGGCGCACGGCCCGGCCGAGCGGGTGCCGGTGGCCGAGGTGACCGCCGTGGCCCGCACGCTGGCGCTGCTGGTCCTGCGCCGCTGCGGGGTCGCGTGACCGGCATCGGCTTCGAGGCCTTCGCCGCGCTGGCCGGCGACTCCCCCACCGCGCGCACCGAGTGGGCGGCCGTCCTCGCCGCGTGGAGCGAGCCGCACCGCCGCTACCACGACCTGCACCACCTGGCCGCCGTCCTGGGGCTGGCCGGAGAGCTGGGCCGGTCCGCTCCCGACCCGGCCGCCGTGGCGCTGGCCGCCTGGTACCACGACGTCGTCTACGACCCGCGCCGCGGCGACAACGAGCAGGTCAGTGCCGAGCGGGCGCGCGCCGGGCTGACCGGCCTCGTGCCGCCCGCACGGCTCGACGAGGTGGTCCGGCTGGTGTTGCTGACCGCCGGCCACGACGCCGCGCCGGACGACGGGAACGGCGCCGTCCTCTGCGACGCCGACCTCGCGGTGCTGGCCGGGCCGCCGGAGGCCTACGCCGCGTACGCCTCCGCCGTCCGCGAGGAGTACGGACACCTGTCCGACGAGGTGTTCACCGCGGGCCGGATCGCGGTCCTCGAGTCCCTGCTCGCCCTGCCCGCGCTCTACCGGCTGCCCGCGACGGCGGACTGGGAACCGCGGGCGCGGGCCAACATCACCGCGGAGATCGGCCTGCTGCGCGGTCGCGCTTCCTGAGCCGCAGGCCCGCCGCCATCAGCCGGGCCAGCAGCTCGCGGGCGCCCACCGGCTGCGCGCCGGCGGCCACGGCGACGTCGTAGAGGTCCTCGGGGACGTCGTAGTGGTCGCCCTGGAACGCCCGGCGCGGGATGCCGAGCTCGGCGGCGACGAAGGCGTGCAGCTCCTCGTAGGACACGTCGCTGACCAGGTGCGACCACCGGCGCCCCCGCCAGGGCCAGACGGGGCTGTCGATCAGCACGGCCACGGAGTGCAGTCTGCCCGGGCCCGTTAGCGTCGTCGCCGTGAGTCAGGAGATCCGCTGGGGCATCGTCGGACCGGGGCGCATCGCGCAGAGCGTGATGGGCGACTTCGCGCACGTCGAGGGAGCCCGGCCGGTGGCCGTCGCGTCGCGCTCGGCCGACCGGGCGCAGGCCTTCGCGCAGCAGCACGGGCTCGAGCGGGCGTATGGCTCGTACGCGGAGGTCCTCGCCGACCCGGACGTCGACGTCCTCTACCTCGCCACGCCGCACCCGCAGCACCACGCGATCGCGCTGGCCGCCATCGAGGCCGGCAAGGCGCTGCTGGTCGAGAAGGCGTTCACCGCGACGACGGCCGGCGCCCAGGAGGTGGTGAGGGCGGCCCGCGGGGCCGGCGTCTTCGTCATGGAGGCGATGTGGACGCGCTTCCAGCCCGCCGTCGTCGCGCTGCGGGAGCTCGTCGCCGACGGCGCCATCGGCGAGGTGCGGTCGGTGCAGGCCGACCTCGGCGTCGACCGCGTCTACGACCCCGACGACCGGTTGTTCGCCCTCGAGCTCGGCGGCGGCGCGCTGCTCGACCTCGGCGTCTACGTCGTCTCCTTCGCCCAGATGGTGCTCGGCACGCCCGACACGGTCACCGCCGCGGGCTCCACCTACCCCACCGGCGCCGACGCCGAGGCGGCCGTCCTGCTCGGCTGGGACGACGGCCGCTCGGCCACGCTGACGACGTCGCTGCGCTACCCGACGCCCGGCCAGGCGCGGGTGTTCGGCACGGGTGGCTGGATCGACGTCCTCCCCCGCTTCCACCACCCGGCCACGATCGTGCTGCACCGCACCGGCGCCGAGCCCGAGGAGATCACCCGCCCGGCGTCCGGCGTGGGCTACTCGCACGAGCTGGCCGAGGTCACGCGGTGCCTGCAGGAGGGACGCACCGAGAGCGAGGTCATGCCGCTGGCCGACACGCTCGCCGTCCAGGACGTCCTGGGTCAGGCGGCTGCGCAGCTCGGCGTCCACCACCGCGAGGACCCGCACGTCCTCTCTGCTTGACGGTTCACGTTCTCGGGTCGACTGCCGACGACACCTGCATGCCGCTGCTGACCGGGCTCACCGCCGCGCTCGCGAGAATCACGTCCGCCTCCGCCGTGACGTAGGCCACGGCGGGGTGGGCATCGCCGTCGCGGGCGTCAGGGGCGCGGGCGCCGGCGGGGTCCTGCCCGGTCCGGTGCAGGACGGCGTCGCGGTCGTCCTGGAGTCGGTGACGCCGTTCGACCTGCCGGACTCCGCTGACGACGCCGCCCCCCGCGTCAGCTCCGACACGCCGGCCCCCAGCTCCACCCCGGCCTCCCCCACGCCCACCTCCGCCGCACCGACTCCGTCCGGGCCGACCTCCGACGCCGCGGACGACAGCGACCCGACGGGCGCACCCGACGACTCCGACACCGCCGTCCCGACCCGCACCCCGCCGCAACGGGAACTCCAGAGCCGACCCCGCGGCCGACGGGCACGGGCAGCGCTCTCTGGCGTCGGCGACCTCGGGCTCCGGCTCCGGGCGGGACCACCCCGAGGACGACGCCACGCCCTCCGCCGCGTCGCCGAGCCCGGACGACGACGAGACCGACGACTCGGGCCGCGACCCGGCGAGCGACCTCGACGACTCCGGCTCCCACTCCGGTCACCACACCGACGACGACTCCGACGAGGACCACAGCGGGTCCGGGCACGGCGGGTCGGGCTCCTCGGGCCACGGCGGCCGGGACGACTGACCCTCAGGCCGCCGCCCAGGCCGCGCCGGTCGCCTCCTCCGGCGTGGGCACCCGGGTGGGCGTGCGTCCGGCCCGCCGCACGGCACCGGCCAGGGCGACGGCGTCGACCACCGCAGCGCCGCCGGGGTCGTTGTTGAGGTAGACGAACACGTCCTCGTCGTCGGCGTAGGTGGCCGCCAGCCGCTGGGCCCACTCCTCGAGCACGGCGGGCGGGTAGCCCCACCCCTCGGCGCCGGTGTGCAGCCGCAGGTAGCCCCAGCCGGTGGTCCGCCACAGCGGCGTCACCGGCCGCTCGGCGCGGTCGGCCCAGCACAGCGCGGCGCCGTAGCGCTCGAGCAGCCCCCGCACCTCGTCGGTCTCCCAGGTCGGGTGACGGGGCTCGACGGCCACGCGCACGCCGGGCGGGAAGCAGGCGAGGCAGTCGCGCAGCAGACCGGTGTCGGCCTTGAGCGTGGGCGGCAGCTGCAGCAGGACGACGTCGAGCCGGTCGCCGAGCCCCTCGGCGTGCTGCACCAGCCGGGCCACCGGCTCCTCGGGCTCGCGCAGCCGCTTGACGTGGGTGAGGAACCGGCTGGCCTTGACCGCCCAGCGGTAGTCCGGCGGGGTCCGCTCGCGCCAGGCGGCGAAGGTGTCCCGCGCGGGCAGCCGGTAGAAGGCGGCGTTGCTCTCGACGGTGGCGAAGTGCTGTGCGTGGTGCTCGAGCCACAGCCGCTGCGGCATGCGCTGGGGGTAGAAGCGGCCGCGCCAGTCGCGGTACTGCCACCCTGACGTCCCGATCACCACGGCCACGCCGACGGCCTACCCTGCGCCGTCATGGCCGACGCCCCCGCCCGCTTCGAGGACGTCTGCATCGACGCCCGCGACCACCAGGCGCCGGCCGCCGCAGTGACCGGGCCGACGAGTACAGGGCAGTCGTCGTCCGTGGGCCGCGGGGAACGGCAGCTTCCCCGCAGTCGCGGTGCCGAGCACACGGTGAGCGCCCCCTCCCGGCGGCGGAGGGGGCGCTGCACGTGTGCTCGGGCGCGGCCGGACCCACGGACGCCGACAGGGGCGGCCCCGCGATGCGGGACCGCCCCTGCCGGGCAGTGCTGGTGCTACCGGACGGCAGCGGCGGGACTCAGAAGTCCATGCCGCCCATGCCGCCGTCGCCACCCGGCATGGCCGGAGCGGACTTCTCCGGCTTGTCGGCGATGACGGCCTCGGTGGTGAGGAAGAGCGCCGCGATGGAGGCGGCGTTCTGCAGCGCCGAGCGGGTGACCTTGGCCGGGTCGATGATGCCGGCCGCGACCAGGTCCACGTACTCGCCGGTGGCGGCGTTGAGGCCGAAGCCCACCTCGGAGTTGCGGACCTTCTCCGCCACGACGCCGCCCTCGAGGCCGGCGTTGATGGCGATCTGCTTCAGCGGCGCCTCGAGCGCGACGCGCACGATGTTGGCACCGGTCGCCTCGTCACCCTCGAGCTCGAGCTTGTCGAACGCGACGGCGGTGGCCTGCGCGAGAGCGACGCCACCACCGGCGACGATGCCCTCCTCGACGGCGGCCTTGGCGTTGCGCACCGCGTCCTCGATGCGGTGCTTGCGCTCCTTGAGCTCGACCTCGGTCGCGGCGCCGGCCTTGATGACGGCGACGCCACCGGCCAGCTTGGCCAGGCGCTCCTGCAGCTTCTCGCGGTCGTAGTCGGAGTCCGACTTCTCGATCTCGGCGCGGATCTGGTTCACCCGGCCGGAGATCTGGTCGCTGTCACCGGCGCCCTCGACGATCGTCGTCTCGTCCTTGGTGACGACGACCTTGCGGGCGCGGCCGAGCAGGGAGACGTCGGCGGTGTCGAGCTTGAGGCCGACCTCCTCGCTGATGACCTGGCCACCGGTGAGGATGGCGATGTCGGTCAGCATGGCCTTGCGGCGGTCGCCGAAGCCGGGGGCCTTGACGGCCAGCGACTTGAAGGTGCCGCGGATCTTGTTCACGACCAGGGTCGCCAGGGCCTCGCCCTCGACGTCCTCGGCGATGATGGCCAGCGGCTTGCCCGACTGCATGACCTTCTCCAGCAGCGGGAGCAGGTCCTTGACCGAGCTGATCTTCGAGTTGACGACGAGCACGTACGGGTCGTCGAGGACGGCCTCCATGCGCTCGGCGTCAGTGACGAAGTAGGGCGAGATGTAGCCCTTGTCGAAGCGCATGCCCTCGGTGAGCTCGAGCTCGAGGCCGAAGGTGTTGCTCTCCTCGACGGTGATGACGCCTTCCTTGCCGACCTTGTCCATCGCCTCGGCGATGAGCTCGCCGATGGCCGGGTCGGCGGCGGAGATCGACGCGGTGGCGGCGATCTGCTCCTTGGTCTCGACGTCCTTGGCGGTCGAGAGGAGGTACTCGGTGACCGAGGCGACGGCCTTCTCGATGCCCTTCTTCAGGGCCATCGGGTTGGCGCCGGCGGCGACGTTGCGCAGACCCTCGCGCACGAGCGCCTGGGCGAGCACGGTGGCGGTGGTGGTGCCGTCACCCGCGACGTCGTCGGTCTTCTTGGCGACCTCCTTGACCAGCTCGGCGCCGATCTTCTCCCAGGGGTCCTCGAGCTCGATCTCCTTGGCGATGCTCACACCGTCGTTGGTGATGGTGGGAGCGCCCCACTTCTTCTCGAGGACGACGTTGCGGCCCTTGGGGCCGAGCGTCACCTTGACGGCGTCGGCGAGGGTGTTCATGCCCCGCTCGAGGCCGCGGCGCGCCTCTTCCTCGAAGGCGATCATCTTGGCCATGTGGTGATGTCCTCCATGCATGGATCGCTGCACGGCCGGGACCGGCGCCCGCGACGGACGACACCAGCGCGGCGGGCGCCCTTGTGGCCCGCGCTCCAGTGCCTCACCGTTCCGACCTGATTGGCACTCGGCACTGTCGAGTGCCAATCCGAAGTCTGGCACTCGCCCCTGCCGAGTGCAAGAACGGGGGGTGCCACGCGGCTGTTCCCGTCAGTCGTCGATGACGGCGAGGAGGGCCGCGACGAGCGCGCCGAACGCGGTCACCGGGACCAGCAGCGCCGGTGCCCAGCGGAGCGGCGGTCGCCGGGGCTCACCGGGGACGGCGACGGCCCGGCTCCCGCGCGGGGAACCGGGCCGTGGCACGGAGGAGCTGAGGGGATCAGGCGACGCGGACGCCGTCGGCCTGCGGGCCCTTCTCGCCCTGGACGACCTCGAAGGAGACCCGCTGGCCCTCGTCGAGGCTCTTGTAGCCGTCCATCTGGATGGCCGAGTAGTGGACGAAGACGTCCTGGCCGCCGTCGACGGCGATGAAGCCGAAGCCCTTCTCGGCGTTGAACCACTTCACGGTGCCCTGTGCCACGTGTGCTCCCACGTTTCGTGCGTGCGGACGACCCCCGTGATCCGGGGACCGGGGTACAGCTCTTCCGCCCGTCGGACACGTGCGTGGAACTGACGACCGCGCGAGACGGTACAACAGGGACACCGCCGTGGGGAGATCCTCACCACACGACTCGGGGACGACCGGGCCGGGATGTCACCCGCCGGATCGACGTCGCCGAGCCTACGCCTCAGCCGATGAGGCCCGCCGCCCTGGCCGACCGCAGCGACGGCTCCACCCGATGGGTCGGGCCGACGACCGGCTCGAGGGGGTCCAGGGTCTTGAGGCCCTCGCCGGTGTTGAGGACGACCGTCTCCTTCGTGGGGTCGAGCCTCCCGTCCTCGACGAGCTGCCGCAGCACGGCCACGGTCACGCCGCCCGCGGTCTCGGCGAAGACGCCGGTGGTGCGGGCGAGGTCGCGGATGCCCTGCACGATCGCGTCGTCGCCGACCCGGCCGACGGCGCCGCCGGTGCGGCGGATGGCGTCGAGCGCGTAGGGGCCGTCGGCGGGGTTGCCGATGTTCAGCGACTTGGCGATCCCGGTGGGCTTGACCGGCTTGACGACGTCCCAGCCGTTGTCGAAGGCGGTGGCGATCGGGTCGCAGCCGGCCGACTGGGCGCCGAAGACCCGCCACCCGGTGTCCTCGACGATCCCGGCGGCGGCCAGCTCCCGCCAGGCCTTGTCCACCTTGGTGAGCAGCGAGCCCGACGCCATGGGGATGACCACCTGGGCCGGGATCCGCCAGCCGAGCTGCTCGGCGATCTCGTAGCCCATCGTCTTGGAGCCCTCGGCGTAGTAGGGCCGCACGTTCTGGTTGACGAAGGCGGTGTCCTCGAACTCGTCGGTCTCGGCGAGCTCGCTGGTCAGCCGGTTGACGTCGTCGTAGGACCCGTCGACGGCGACCAGCGTCTGGCCGTACACCGCCGACTGCACGACCTTGCCGGGCTCGAGGTCGGCCGGGATGAAGACGAAGGACGGGATGCCGACGCGGGCGGCGTGCGCGGCCACCGAGTTGGCCAGGTTGCCGGTGGAGGCCGCGGCGATCTTGCGGTAGCCCAGGCCCCGGGCCGCGGTGGCGGCGAGGCTGACCACGCGGTCCTTGAACGAGTGGGTGGGGTTGGCCGAGTCGTCCTTGACCCACAGCCCCCCGGTGATGCGGAGCTCGGCGGCCAGCCGGTCGGCGCGCACCAGCGGCGTCATGCCCGGGTCGAGCGAGACGCGGTCGGCGGGGTCCTGGCCCACCGGCAGCAGGGCGGCGTAGCGCCAGATGTTCTGCGGGCCGGCCTCGATCTGCTCGCGGGTGACCGCGCGCATGCGCTGGGGGTCGTAGTCGACCTCCAGCGGGCCGAAGCACTGCGCGCAGGCGTGCTCGGCGATCAGGCCGAAGGTGGCGCCGCAGTTGCGACACACGAGGCCGCGGGCGGGGCACGGCGGGACCGGGCCGCCGGCAGCGGAGTCGGCCTGGAGCGCTGGGCTGGTCGGGTTGGAGCCGGGAGCGGTCAGGGTCATGCGACGACTACCTCCTCATCTTCCCCGCGTCGGGCCGTCGAGCCGCGCGGGACGGAATTGGCACCTCTCGCCGCTCGCGCGAGCGCGGTTGCCGGGGCTTCACCGGGCCGTGTCCCTCTGCCCCTCTGGATGAGTGGAACGGTCGCGACTCTACCCGGCTGCCCGAGCCGCTCCGGGCTCCGGCCATGCTGACGCCCGTGGCAGCACGCATCGTCTACACCGACCTCGACGGCACGATGGTCGGCCCGCGGGGGTCGTTCTGGCACACCGCCGACGGCTCCCCGACCGCCGAGCCCGCCGCGGCCCTGCTCGAGCTGCACACCGCCGGCGTCGCGCTGGTGATCGTCAGCGGCCGCACGGTCGACCAGGTCACCGAGGCGGGGCGGATCTTCGCCGCCGACGGCGCGATCGCCGAGCTGGGGTCGCTGGTGACGTGGAAGGGCGGCCGCGCGCGGCACGGGCTGACCGGCGACCTGCCCGGGGAGTACGCCGGGCGCACGCCGATGGACGTGATGGCCGAGCTCGGCGTCGTCGAGGCGCTGACCGCCGCCCACCCCGGCCGGCTGGAGTGGCACGCGCCCTGGCACACCACCCACTCCGGCGACGCGCTGCTGCGCGGGTTCGTCGACCCGCTCGCCGTCGACGCGTGGCTGGCCGAGCGCGACCTGGGCTGGCTGACGCTCAAGGACAACGGCGCCATCCCCGCGTCGGCGCGGCTGGACCTGGCGCCCGAGGGCCAGCTGGCGCGGGTCTACCACCTCATGCCGCGCGGCATCACCAAGGGCGCGGCGATCGCCTGGGACCTCGAGCGGCGCGGGGTCGACCCCGCCGACGCCGTCGCGATCGGCGACAGCGCCAGCGACCTGGAGATGGCGCCCGCCGTCGGCCGGCTGTGGATCACCGCCAACGGCGCCGGGGTCGACGGCATGGCCGGGCTGCTGGCCGCCGTCCCTAACGTGTCGGTGACCGACGAGCCGATGGGCGTCGGCTGGGCCCAGGCGGTGCGCGCCAGCCTCTAACTGGTGACGTCGCGGCGGGCGAAGTGCCGGAAGCCCAGCGCGGTGAAGACGGCGGCGTAGACCAGCGACTGGACGACGCCGCGGAACAGGTCGGAGGAGTCGACCGGCGTCTGCAGCAGGTCGGTCCAGGCGAACTCCTCGGCGGTGGGGAACCAGTCGCGCAGGGACCCCAGCTGCTCGACCTGGTCGAGGATCGCGAAGACGACCATCGAGAAAACCGCCCCGCCGACGGCGGCCAGCGGCGCGTCGGTGATCGTGGACAGCCAGAACGCCAGCGTGCCCACGACGAGCAGGTGGACGGCGAGGTAGCCGAGCATCCCGGCCAGCCGCAGCAGTCCCTCGCCCTGCGAGAGCGTGACCCCGATCGGCGTCTGGATGTCGTCGAAGCCGAAGGCGATGCCGCCGGCGACCACCGCCACGGCGGCGAGGGTGAGCAGCGCGCCGACCGACTGGACCAGTGCCGCGGCCCACTTCTGCCGGAGCAGCCGCATCCGGGGCACCGGCGTGGCCAGCGTGTAGCGCAGCGACCCCCACGCCGCCTCGCTGGCCACCGTGTCACCGAAGAACAGCGCGTAGACCACGACGAGGAAGAACGTCGTCGTCGCGAAGAGGACGAACAGGGTGAAGTTCAGCCCGCTGGAGGTGGCGACGTCGACCAGGTTGATCCGGCCGTTGGTCTGCGCCTCCTCGCTGGCGCCGAGCCGCAGCGCGGCGATGAGGACCAGCGGTAGCGCCGCCATCGCCACGTAGACGCCGATCGTGCGGCGCCGCTTGAACTGCCGGCGCAGCTCCACCGACAGCCGCAGCGTGCGCTCGGGCCGGTAGCCGGCGACGGCGCCGGTCGGCTGGACGTGCGGTTCGGTTGCGGTCACGACTCCCCCACCAAGGCCAGGAACGCGTCCTCCAGGCGGCGGCGCGGTGTGAACTGGTCGACGGCGACCCCGGCGGTCACCAGCGCCTGCAGCGCCGTGGCCCGCGAGGTCCGCGGACCGAGGTCGGCGACCAGGCCGTCGTCGGTGTGCTCGACGGTGACGCCCGGCAGCCCGGTCAGCACGGCGGCCGCGCGGTCGGTCTCGGCGTCGTCGGCCAGGCCCACCAGGACCGCACCGCCGGCACCCACGATCTCGTCGACCGTCCCCTGCGCGATCTTCTGGCCCCGCGCCATGACGACGACGTGGGTGCAGGTCTGCTCGATCTCGCTGAGCAGGTGGCTGGAGACGATCACCGTGCGGCCGGTGGCGGCGTAGGAGCGCAGCACCTCGCGCATGGCGTGGATCTGCGGCGGGTCCAGCCCGTTGGTCGGCTCGTCGAGGACCAGCAGGTCGGGCAGCCCGAGCATGGCCTGGGCGATCGCCACCCGCTGGCGCATGCCCTGGCTGTAGCGGCGCACCGGGCGGTCGAGGGCGGCACCGAGGCCGGCGACCTCGATCGCCTCCTCCATGTGCGCGTCCTCGGCCGGGCGGCCGGTGGCGGCCCAGTACAGGCGCAGGTTGTCGCGGCCGGACAGGTGCGGCTGCAGGCCGGTGCCCTCGACGAACGAGCCCAGCCGGGAGAGCACCGGCGCGCCGGGCCGGACCTCGTGGCCGAACACGGTGATCCGCCCCGAGTTCGGCTTGATGAGGCCCATGAGCATCCGCAGCGAGGTCGTCTTGCCCGCGCCGTTGGGGCCGAGCAGGCCGAGCACCTGGCCGCGGCGGACCTCGAAGGACAGGTCGCGGACGGCGACGAAGCCGTCCTTGTAGGCCTTGGTGATGCCCTCGAAGCGCAGCGGGACGTCCTCGCCGTCGGGCTCGACGGCCGAGGTGACCCGGCGTGCGCGGCGGCCCCAGAGGACCGCCGCGAGCCGGCCCAGCAGGCCGAGCACGACGAGGGCACCGAGCAGCCACCACCAGCGGGAGGTGCCGCCGGTGGCCTGGGTCTGCCCCTCGACGGTGGGCACCGCCAGCGCGGTGCCGCCGTTGCCGGCCCCGGCGAGGGCGACGGAGTAGACGGTGGCCTCGGCCGGCAGCGCGAAGGCCTGGTCGGTCGAGGAGACGACGACGCGCATCGTGTGCCCGGCCTCGAACCGGTGCACGATCGCCGGCAGCGTGACCGCGACCTCGGTCGGCGCGGCCGGGTCCGCCGACAGGCCGGTCAGCGCCAGCGGGGCGACCAGGCCGCCGGGCAGCGTCTGCGCGCCGTCGGGGCCGACGTCGTACAACTTGGCGAACAGCGTGGCGCTGCCCGAGGGCGAGGCGACGGCGAGCCCGACGGTCGGTGCGCCGACCACCTCGACGGCCGCGTCGAGCGGCTCGCTGGTGAACGCGGCGAACTGGCCGGGGATCTCCACCGTGGTCCCGCCGAGCGCCGAGGCCAGCGCGCCCAGGCCCGGGACCGTGGTGATGGCGGCCGGAGTGCCGCCGGCGGGGGTGACCACCGGCTGGGTCGGGCCGGCGAGGGCCATGCTCTCCCGCTGGACCGGCCGGTCGCCGTCGAGACCGGGGTAGGCGTCGGCGAGCACGCTCTGGGTGCCGCCCTGCACACTGCCGAGCCCGCTGCCCAGGCCGGTGGGCGCCGGGTACTCGAACCCGGTGCCGGGGTCCTCGCCGCGGGCGGGGTCGCCCTCGTCGCGCAGGTGCCAGTCGAACCAGCCGGCGACCGCGTCGCGCAGGTCGGCGGTCTCCCACTCGGAGGCCTGGGAGTCGTGCCCGCCCGCGTACCAGAGCACCTTGACGTCGGTGCCGTTCGCGGCGATGCCGCGGGCGTTGGCGTCGGCCTGGCCGAGGCCGAACAGCGAGTCCTCGGTGCCCTGGACCAGCAGGGTCGGGGCGGTGATCCGGTCGAGGACGGCGGCGGGGCTGCTGCGGTCGAGCACCGCGGCCACCTCGGGCGTGAGCGTGCCGGAGGCCGCGGCGGACTGGTAGGCGGCACAGATGTCGGCGCGGAACCGGCCGCAGGTCAGCGCCTGCTCCACCACGGCGGGGTCCACCGACGCCGGGTCGAACGGGAGGGTCGGCGCGGCGTTGCCGGACGCCGGGGCCGCGCCGCCGGAGCCGGAGTCGCTGCCGGAGTCCTCGCCGTCCTCCGCCTCGGCCGCTCCCCCGCCGCCGAGCGCGTCGAGCAGGCCGCCGGTGGGGACCGAGCCGACGCCGAAGAACAGCCCGGCCCACAGCCGCTTGTAGACGCCGCTGTCGGTGGCCTGCGCCGTGGCGGCGGGTGTGGCGTCGTCGGGGGTGCCGGACTGGGAGGGGAAGAGCGCGGCGGTCAGGGAGTTCCAGGTGATCTGCGGCGCGATCGCGTCGACCCGGTCGTCGTAGGCCGCGGCCAGCAGCGAGAGCGCCCCGCCGTACGAGGCGCCGGCCACGCCCACCCGCGGGTCGCCGTCGCCGTCGAGGAGGACGTCGTCGCGCTCGGCCAGCAGGTCGAGCAGCGTAGAGAGGTCGGCCACCTCGTAGCGCGGGTCGTCCAGGCCGATCTGGCCGGTGCTCGCCCCGAAGCCGCGCGCGGAGTACGTGAGGACGACGTAGCCGCGGTCGGCCAGGTCACGGGCGTCGTCGGCGACCGACTGCTTGCTGCCGCCGAAGCCGTGCGCGAGCACCACCGCCGGCGCAGGGGCGTCGGCCGTGGCCGAGGCCGGCCGGTAGAGCGTGGTGTCGAGCTCGACGGCGTCGCCACCGGAGCCGGAGGGGACCCGGGCCTCCTCGGTCGCCACGTCCTCGGCCGCGGCAGCCGTCGCCGGAGAGGCACCGACGAGCGTGCCGGTGAACAGGAGGGCGAGCAGGGCGCCGAGCGCCGCGCGGGCGCCGGAGCGCGGGCGAGGTGTCACGGGCCCGCGGACGGGACGCACGCTGCGGCCAACGGACGGTGTCGCGCAGGTGTTCCGGGACGGTCCCGTCGGCGTGGCGCCGGCGGCGGGAGGAAGGGCTACAGCTCGCCGGTGACGACGACGACCAGGCCGGGGTCGGCCACGTCCGGCACGTCGAAGAAGCGGGCCGCCGGGCCGGTGGTGATGCTCGGGAAGACGTCCATGAGCTGCAGGGCCGACAGCCGCTGGGCCTCGTCGCCCGGGTCGAAGTAGACGGTCGTCGCCGCGACGTCGCCGCCGTCGTAGGTCCCGATGCCGGCCGAGGTCCAGCCCTCGGCGTCGAAGGCGGCGGCCACCTCGGCGGCCAGCCCGCTGGTGCCCGTGGCGTTGAGCACGGTCACCGGCACGCGGACCGGGGTGCCGGACGCCTCCTCGACCGGGGGCAGCGGCTCGGCCGACAGCGGGGGCAGCGGACCGGTCGAGGGGGCCACCGAGGCCGGCGCCGACGTCTGCGGGGTCGGGTCCTGCGTCGACCCGGCCTCCTGCGCCGCCGGGGAGGTGAAGCTGTAGACGCCCAGCACGACCAGCGCGATCACGACGACGGCGAGCATCGCCAGCCCGCGGCGGCGGCGCGGGGGGGCGTCGTCGCCCTCGGCCGCACGGAGCGCGGCGCGGGAGACCCCGGCCCGGCGCGCGGCCTTGCGGCGCTCGACCTCCATCGCCTGGCGCTCGGCCTCGCGCGCCGCGCGCTCGGCGCGCATCGCGGCCCGGTTGCCCACGACCCCGGTGGAACCGGTGTCGTGCCCGGTCTCGGGCTCGGCGTCCCGCTCGTCGCGTGTCCCGCGTCGCGCGGCCACCTCGCGGTCGGGGATCGCCTCGGTGGGCGGTGCGACGGGGGCGCGGGCCGGCTCCCTCTCGCGGACCACCTCGCGGTCGGGGATCGCCTCGGTGGGCGGGGCCGCCGGTGTGGCGGTGCCGGCGCCGGAGGGGCGGGTCCAGTCGCGGTAGCCGTCCGCGCCGTCGGCCTCCGGGTGCGTGGGGGTGACCGGCGACGCGGGAGCGTCCGGTGCGGCCTTCGGCGCCGTCGTCCGGCCGCGGGCCGGCGGGCGGGCCGGCTGGTCCCACGGGTCCAGCGGCGGGGAGGCCGGCTCGGCGGCGTCGGCCAGGGGCGTCGGGACCGCCTGGAACGGCGCGACCGTCGTCTCGGGGGCGGCGGGTCGGGCCGGCGGCTGCGCTGCGGGCCGCGCGACGACCGGCGACTGGGCGGTCGGCGGCTCGGCGGCGGGACGTCGGACCTGCGGCTGGGCCACCGGACGCCGCCCCGCGGGAGCCCGGACGGCCGGCGGCCGGACGAACGACGGCTGCACGGGCGGTGGCTGCACGGGCGGTGGCTGCACGGGCAGTGGCTGCGGTGCCGGCTGGGCCACCTGCGGTGGGGAGGCGGGGAGGGAGACGCGACGCGGCGGCGCGGGAGCCTGCCGCGTGGCGCCACCGGCCGGCACCGGCGAGGGGACCCGCGGGCGGCTCGCCGGGGCGGGCTCCGCGGGCCGCGACCGGGCGGCCGGCGCCTCGGGTTGCGGGGCACGCGACCGCGCAGCCGGGCGGGCGGGCGCCGCCGCGCTGACGGGCCGGCCGGTGACCAGGCGTCGCCGGCCCGTGTCGTCGCCGTTCAGGGCGTCCCGCCGGCGGTCGGCGCGGCTGCGGCCGGGCGTCGTGGGGTGGTCGCTCAGTTCGGGCGCAGGCGTCGGCGGAGGGGTCGGCGCAGGCGTGACAGTGGCGCCGGCGCCCGGGTGCGGCGCCGTCGGGAGGTCGGGCGCGGGGGCGGCAGCGGGCTGGTCGGTCCGGCGTCGACCGCCGCCCACCGGGGCTGACGGCCGGTCCGGTTGGTCACCACCTGGCGCCGCATGCCTGCCCACGGTGACCAAATCTAGAGGGCGGAGGAGCCCTTGCCCAGCAGGTGAGGCGAACGGCGCTGGCGCCGGGCGCTGCGCAGGCGGCGCAGACGGCGGACCAGCAGGGGGTCTGCGGCGAGTGCTGCCGGGCGGTCCACCAGCGCGTTCAGCACCTGGTAGTAGCGGGTCGGCGGGACGCCGAACTGCTCGCGGATGGCCGTCTCCTTGGCACCGGCGTGGCGCCACCACTGCCGCTCGAAGGCCAGCATCTCGTGCTCGCGCCGGGTCAGGCCCGCGGGCTGCGCGGGGCCCTCACCGGACGCCGTGCCCCCGGGCGGGGAGACCGCGGGAGCAGGGTCGGGGGTCATGGTCGTGTCCGTTCGATCGGGGGGAAGCCGTCACCCAGAACGGTAGGCCCAGGGGGTGACAGACACAGCCCGAACGCGCGGGCGGATCAGACCGCGGCCGGCACCTGCTCGGCTCCCGCCCGCCGGTGCGCGGCGCGCGCCGCCCGCAGGCCGTCCACGGTGAAGACCGCCAGGGCCGCCCACACGATGGCGAAGCCCACCAACCGCGCCGGCGGCATCGGCTCGTGGAACACGAAGACGCCCAGCGCCAGCTGCATGAGCGGGGTGACGTACTGCAGCAGGCCGACGGTCGACAGCGGGATCCGCCGGGCGGCCGCGGCGAACAGCAGCAGCGGCACCGCGGTGGCGATGCCCGAGGCCACGAGCAGCAGCAGGTGGCCGGTGCCGGCCGAGCCCGCGGTCCCCCGCCCGGTGGCCTGCAGCACGCCGAGGAGCACCAGGGCGGGGAGGAAGGCCACCGCCGTCTCCACGAACAGCCCCGGCGCCGCCTCCACCCGCACGAGCTTCTTGAGCAGGCCGTAGCTGCCGAAGGTGGCGGCCAGGGCCAGGGCGATCCACGGGGGCCGGCCGTGGTCGACGGTCAGGACGACGACCGCCACGGCGGCCAGCCCGACGGCGGCCCACTGCAGCGGCCGCAGCCGCTCGGCGAAGACGACGACGCCGAGCAGCACGCTGACCAGCGGGTTGATGAAGTACCCGAGCGAGGTCTCCACGACGTGGCCGGAGTTGACGCCGTAGACGAACACCAGCCAGTTGGCGGCGATGAGCACCGAGGCGCCGGCGAGGACGAGCAGGGTGCGCCGGTCGGTGACCGCCGCACGCACGAGCGGCCACCTCCGCAGCACGGTCAGCAGCAGCGCCACGAACAGCAGCGACCACACGATGCGGTGGGCGACGATCTCCACGCCGCCGGCCGGCTCGAGCAGCGGGAAGTACAGCGGGAAGACGCCCCACAAGCCGTACGCGGACAGCCCCGCCGCCGTCCCCAGCCGCCGCTCGTCCACGGCGGGCACCGTACGCCGGGGGCTCAGGCCTGGATGTAGTCCACCAGGTGCGCGCGCTCCTCCTCGAGCTCGTCGAGGCGGGCCTTGACGACGTCGCCGATCGAGACGATCCCGAGCAGCCGGCCGTCCTCGACGACGGGGACGTGCCGGACGCGGTGGTCGGTCATCGTGCGGGCGAGGTCGTGCACCGAGGCACCGGGCACGCAGGTGCGCACGTCGACGGTCATCAGCGCCGACACCGGCCCGTCGAGGACGCCCGGCCCGGACGCGTGCAGGGCGCGGACGACGTCGCGCTCGGACACGATGCCGTCGACCGCATCGCCGCCCGCGGAGACGACCAGTGCGCCGACGCCGCGCTCGGCGAGCACGGCCAGGGCGTCACGGACCGATCGGTCGGGCGCGATGGTGGCCACGTCGGGGCCCTTGTGGCGGAGCAGCTGGGCGATCTGCACGGACGCCCTCCCTCTCTCGGCGGCTGGAGTCTCCACCCGCCGGCGCTCCCGGACAACCGGCTCCGTCCCCGTCTTCCGGGACCGGCGCCGGACTGGACACGGGGGCCTACCGTCGAGGTGTGCGCACCCAGCACGCCGCACCCGCGACGTCCCGCCCCACGCCCCTGCAGTGGCTCCGCTACGCCTTCGGCGGCGGGCTGCCCCGGGCCCTCGCGCCGTGGGTGCTGTCGGACACCACGCGGGCCGGCTGGGTGCGCCGGCACGTCGTGCGGTCGCTGGTGCAGCTCTCCCCGCTGGTCGTGATCTGCCTGGTCGCCGTCCCCGTGGGGATGGGCTACCGGCTGACCGCGGCGTTCGGGGGCCTGATGGTGGGGCTCATGTACTCGCTGGCGTTCATGGTGGAGACCACCGAGCACCGGGTCGCCAAGGCCGGTTACCCCGCGGGCACCGCGGCGCGGGTGCGCGAGGAGCGCGCCGAGCGCACGCGGGAGGCCCGCGCCGAGCACCGCCACCCCTACCGCGTGGGCGGTTCCGGCAGCTTCGACTAGAGCGGGGGTCACCGCACCAGCCGCACGAGGACGGGGACGGCGGCGTCCCGGAACGCCGGCTCCACCCGCCCCTCCTGCCCGAGCAGCTCGAGCAGACCGGCGGCCCGGTTCCCCAGGTCGTAGACCGGCAGCGCCGGCATGCCGCGCAGCGCCTCGAGGACGTCGTCGGCGGCGGGGCCCACGGCCTCCGGGTCCGCCTCGGCCCGCTCCAGGAGGCCGGCCAGGTCCTCCAGGGGCGCCGGGTCGGCCAGCTCGCGCAGCGTGGGGAGCACCGCCTGCGCCGCGGCGTCGGTCAGCCGGCCCTGCGCCGCGGCGGCGGTCACGGTCTCCAGGAGGGCCGCGGCCTCGGCGGCCGTCCGGTCACCGGGCACCTGGTGGTCGAGCCCCCACAGCCCGTCGAAGAGCGCCGCTCCGTCCGGACCCGCGGCGAGCGGGTCCAGGTCGAGCGCGGCCACCAGGTCGACGAGCCGGTCGGGCCGGACGACGTCGCCGAGGACCTGCCCGACCTGCCGCGCGACCGCGGGAGCCAGGTCGCCGGCCCGGGACGCCTCGTCGACGGCCGCGGCCGTGGCCAGGGCGGCCGAGCGCTGCCCGGGTCCGTCCAGCGACTCGATGCGCCGGAGGTCCTCGACCAGACCACCGGCTCCCGGTCCCACGGCGGCGGGGTCACGCGCCACCAGCTCGGCGAGGGCGGGGATCGTGGCGCTGAGCTGCTCCGCCGGGGTCCCCTCAGGAGGCGGTGGCAGGGTCGCGCCGACGGTGGCCGGTGCGCTCGAGCCCGGCGGCTCCGCGACGCCGCTGCCGGACGGGTCGGCACCGCCCCGGACCGTCACGAGGACCACGGCGAGCAGGACGGCCGCCGCCAGGCCGGCGAGGACCAGCGCGCGCCGGCGGTACCGCACGGGGGCGCGGTGGCTGGTGTGCAGCGGGACACGGGCGGCGCCGTGGCGGGCGGGCGCCGCCGGAGGGACCGGCGGGGGTGGGGCGACGACGGGGTCGGGAGCCACCACGGGCAGCACGGCGGTGCGGGTGACGAGGTCCGGGACGACGGCGTGCAGCGGCTGACCGGCCGGCGCGGTCCCGGCGGCCCGCGACGTGGCGACCGCGCCCAGCGCCTGCTCCAGCTCCCGCGCCCCGATGCGCCGCGCGGGGTCCGGCTCGAGCATCCGGGCGAGCACCGGCTGCAGGTCGCCGGCGCGGGCGGAGGGGACGTGCCCGCCCCGCACGACGGCGGCCAGCGTCCCCCGGGCGTCGTCGCCCTGGTAGGGCGGTCGGCCCTCCACCGCGGTGGAGAGCGTCGCGCCCAGCGACCAGGTGTCCGCGGCGGGGCCGGGCGCCTCGCCGCGGGCGACCTCCGGGGCGCAGTAGCCCGGCGAGGCGACCACGAGTCCCGCGCCGGTCAGGACGGCGTCCCCGGCCCGGTGAACGACCCCGAAGCCGGTGAGCAGCGTGCGGCCCGGCGAGCCGTCCGACGGCGTGCTGAGCAGCACGCTGCCGGGCGTGACGTCCCGGTGCAGGAGACCCCGCTCGTGGGCCGCCTCGAGGACGCCGAGCACGGCGAGCCCGACCAGCGCGGCCCGCTGCGGCGACAGGGGTCCCTCGCGCGCCAGCACCTCGGACAGCCGCGCGCCCGGGACGTCGGGCTGGACGACGGAGGTGACCGCCCCGTCGTCCACCACGTCGAGGACGGCCAGGCAGCCGGGGTGGTCGAGCTCCGCCACGGCTCGGACCTCCTGCAGGCAGCGTTGACGGCCGGCGGCGCGCGCGGCCTCGGGCCAGTCGTCCGGGAGGCGGACCTCCCGCAGGGTCACCCTCCGCCCGAGGACGACGTCCTCCGCGCGCCGGACGACGCCCGTCCCACCGGCGCTCACCTGTTCACCCGGCTGGTAGCGCCCGGCGATGAGCTGCCCGTCGTCCGCTGCTGGGACCATCCGGCACCGGTACCCGGTCCGACCAGCGGGTACGCGGCCGACGCGGGCGCCGCTGCGTCACCGCGCGCTGACAGCGAGCACCCGCGCGGGTGTGGAGCCGACGGGGGGACTCGAACCCCCAACCGCCCGATTACAAGTCGGGTGCGCTACCAGTTGCGCCACGCCGGCGGGACGGCACCACGATAGGGGTCGACTGGGGGGCCCTCCCTGCCGATGCTGACGGCGTGGCACCGATCGACGACCCGGCCGGGCTCCTGCCGCTCGATCGGACCCAGCTGGACGCACTGCGCGAGCACCTCGACGCCGTGATCGCGGCAGGGGGCTGCGACCGGACCCACCGCGCCACCGACGCGTGGGCCGCCGGGCACGGCATCGCCCTCGACCGCCTGCACGAGTGCCTCGAGGAGTTCGGCGGTTTCTGCGACTGCGAGGTCGTGATGAACGTCGACCCCGGCGCCGTCTTCGAGGAGGCGACACCCGAGGCGACCCGGGTGGCGGCCCAAGAGGCGGCTCAGGTGGCGGCTCAGGCGGCGTCGGGCCCCGCGGCCGCCGGCCCCTCGGCCAGGTAGCCGGCCGGGTCGCTGCCCGGCAGCGGCCCCTCGGCCAGCCAGCGGGCGAAGCCGGCCGGGTCGCGGCGCTCGAGCTCGTCCAGGGTGTCCTGGCGGCGCCGGACGATCGACTGCCGTGCCGCCGGGTCCAGCCGGCCGGCGAGGGCCGCCGTCGTGCCCAGCCACTCGCGGCCCAGCGCCGCGGTGGTCAGGGTCGACACCGGGGGCAGGAACGTCACCGTGTTGCCGGGCTCGCCCGGGCGGACGCCGGCCACCGGCCGCTGCGGCCCCGGCGCGGTGAGCCGGCCGCCGGCCGGGAGGTCGTCGGGTCCCACCGGCCGCGCCGGGGAGCCGGCGCGCAGCAGCCACAGACCCAGCGCGCCGACGGCGAGGACCGCACCGGCCAGCGCGGTCAGCGCGGCCCCGCCCAGCACCGCGGTGCCCGACAGGAACAGCAGTACGCCGACGGTGGCCGCGCCGGTGCGCCAGGCCGCCTCCAGCGGCGTGCGGCGCGCCTGCCCACCGGCCTCGGCCAGGGACTCGCGGGCCACGCCGCCGGCCAGGCAGGCGGTGACCACCGCGGCGAGGCCCACGGCGAGCAGTCCGGGAGGTCGCAGGGCCAGGCCACCGATCCCGGCCACCGCGATCGCGGTCACGCCGGCGAGGCCGACGAGCAGGCGGGCGGGCAGACCGCGGGTGGACACGAGCAGCCTCCAGGAGAGCAGGCCGGGCAGGAGGGCCCGTCCGCTCCGGGGGAGCGACCGGGCTCCCCCTATACCCAGCCACCGTCCGATCGCACACGGTGGTCGGCGTGTCGCCGGCCGCCGCGCGGCGGACGGCAGGATCGGCGGCCGTGGGTGCCTCCGTCGTCGAGCTCGGCCCGCGGCTGGCCGTCGTCCTGGTGCTGCTCACGGGCCTGGCGGCGGCCGGCGGGCGGCTGTCCGGGCTGGGCCAGGAGCGGCCGGTGGTCGTCGCGGCGCTGCGGGCCACCGCGCAGCTGGCGGCGGTGTCGGCGGTGCTGCTGGCCGTCGTCCGCTCGCTGTGGCTGTCGGCGGCGTTCGTGCTGCTGATGGTCACCGTCGCGGCGGTCACGGCGGCCGGGCGGGTGAGCGGCCTGCCGCTGCGGGCGCCCGGCGCGCCCCGCCGGGTCGCCGCGGCGGCCCTCGCGGTCGCCGGCGGCGCGCTGCCCGTGGTGCTGCTGGTCCTGGCCAGCGGGACGGTGCCGCTGCGCGGGGAGGCGGTCGTCCCGGTCGCCGGCATCCTCGTCGGCGGCGCGATGACGGCGACGTCGCTGGCCGGGCGGCGGCTGCGCGAGGAGCTGACCACCCGCCGCGGCGAGGTGGAGGGGGCGCTGGCACTGGGCCTGCTTCCCCGCGACGCCGTCCTCGAGGTCGCCCGGCCGTCGGCGGCCACCGCGCTCCTCCCGCCGCTGGACCAGACCCGCACGGTGGGCCTGGTGACCCTGCCCGGCGCCTACGTCGGCGTGCTGCTCGGCGGCGGGAGCCCGCTGGCCGCCGGCGCCGCCCAGCTGCTGGTCCTGCTCGGCCTGCTCGCCGTCGAGGTCGCGGCGATCTGGCTGGTCACCGAGTTGGTCGCCCGCGGGCAGGTGCTGTGCGGGCTCCCCCGCTGACGCCTCCAGACGACTCACAGGCGCTCCCCAGGGCCCGGCCAGTCGCCGCGCCGAAGGTGGTCCCCAGAGCGGCGGACGACCGCCCAGGAGGAGGACCAGGACAGTGAACGGACACCCGTACCCGGACCCGGCGCGGCAGCCGAGCGCTGCGACCCCGGGCTGGACCCCGCCGCCCGGCGACTCCTGGTACCCGCCGGCCGGAACCGCGACGGCGATCCTGCCGCCGATGGCGCCTCCCCCGGTGCCGGCGCCGGAGAGGCGGCGCGCCGGGCGGCTGCGGATCGGCGTCGCCGGGCTGTTGGCCGGTGCCCTCGTCGGCGGCGGCACGGGAGCCGGCGTCGTCGCCCTCACCGACGGCGGCGGCACCAGCGGCGGCACGACCCCCTCGGCGCAGTCGGTGGTCATCCGGGACCCCGAGAACGCGACCGCGGTGACCGCCGCCGCCGCGAAGGCCGCGCCGAGCGTCGTCACCGTGTACGTCACCAGCGGCTCGGGCTCGGGCAGCGGTTCGGGCGTGGTGCTCTCCGACGACGGCTACGTGCTCACGAACGACCACGTCGTCACGCTGGACAGCAGCACCGACGGCGCGACCGTCCAGGTGCGCACCTCCGACGGCACGCTCTACGACGCCACCGTCGTCGGCACCGACCCGACGTCGGACCTGGCCGTCATCCGGCTCCAGGGCGCCAGTGGGCTGACCCCGGCCACCTTCGCCGACTCCGACGACGTGCAGGTCGGCGACCTCGCCGTGGCGATCGGCGCGCCGCTGGGCCTGTCCGACACCGTCACCGACGGGATCATCAGCGCGACCGACCGGGCGGTGGCCACCGGCTCGACCCAGGACGACGCCACGGTGATCGACGCCCTGCAGACGGACGCGGCCATCAACCCCGGCAACTCCGGCGGTGCGCTGGTCGACGCGGCCGGCGAGGTCGTCGGCATCAACACCGCGATCGCCTCCGTGGCCTCCGGGGCGCCCGGCTCGTCGTCGCAGAGCGGCAACATCGGCGTCGGGTTCGCCATCCCGAGCAACACCGCGAAGCGGATCGCCGACGAGATCGTGCAGACCGGGTCGGCCACCCACGCCGTCCTCGGGGTGAACGCCCAGACCGCCGGCGCCGACGGCTCCAGCGAGGTCGGCACGGGCGCGCAGGTCGTCCAGGTGCAGCCGGGCGGCGCGGCCGAGGACGCCGGGCTGCAGGCCGGCGACGTGGTGACCGCGGTCGGCGACCGGGCGGTCACGAGCTCCACCGAGCTCACCGCCGCGATCCGCGGCTCCGCCCCCGGCGACACGGTCCGGCTCACCGTCGAGCGCGGCGGGCAGACGACCACGGTCGAGGTCACCCTCGGCAGCAGTGCGGGCTGATCCCCTCCGGCCCGGGACGGCACCCTCCCCCGCCTCTAGGCTGGGGAGGGTGTCGTCGTCCGTGAGTGCCCCACTGGCCTCCTCGCTCGACGACCCGGAGCGCGCCGCGGGCCTGCGGCGGATGAAGCGGCTGGCCACCAGCCTCTTCCTGGTCGCCGCGGCCGTCTTCCTCGTCTGCGTGCTGCTCGGCGAGGAGACCGGCCCCTGGGTCGGCTACGTGCGGGCCACCGCCGAGGCCTCCATGGTCGGCGCGCTGGCCGACTGGTTCGCCGTCACCGCGCTGTTCCGGCACCCGATGCGGATACCCATCCCGCACACGGCGATCATCCCGCGCAAGAAGGACCAGATCGGCGCCAGCCTCGGCGCGTTCGTCGAGGAGAACTTCCTGACCCGGGCCGTGGTCGAGGACAAGCTGGCCACCATGGACGTCCCCCGCCGGCTGGGCGACTTCCTGGCCGCGCCCGGCCGCGCCGAGCGGCTGGCCGCCGACGCCTCCGCCGCGCTGGCCGGCCTCACCGACCTGCTGCGCGACGACGACGTGCAGGAGGCGGTGTCGGGCCTGGTCGACCGCAAGCTGCACGAGACGCCGGCCGCACCGGTCCTCGCCCGGGTGCTGGAGCTGGTGGTCGACGGCGACCGGCACCAGGAGGTGCTCTCGGCGGCGCTGCGCTACCTCGCCCGCTTCCTCGAGGAGAACCGGATCGTCTTCCGCGCCCAGCTCGGGGACGCCTCGCCGTCCTGGGTGCCCGACTGGGTCGACGACCGGGTGTTCGACCGCATCTTCGCCGCGCTGCAGGGCTTCCTCGAGGAGGTCGGCGCCGAGCGGGACCACGAGCTGCGCCGGGTCTACGACGCCCGGCTGCGCGAGTACGTGCACCAGCTGCGGACCGACCCCGACACCGCGGCGCGGGTCGAGGCGTTCAAGAAGGAGCTGCTCGAGCACCCGGCGGTGCGCACCTGGTCCTCGTCGCTGTGGACCAACGCGAAGACCGCGTTCCTCACCGCCGCCGCCGACCCCGACTCCCGCCTGCGGGCGCGGATGGCCGGGCTGGTCCACGACGGCGCCCGGCTGCTGCAGACCGACCCCCGGGTGCGCGAGCGGGTGCAGCGGCAGTCGGTGCGGGTGGCCGGCTACCTGGTCGAGCGCTTCGCCGGCGACGTCGCCGAGGTCGTCGGCGCCACCGTGGCGCGCTGGGACACCGAGGAGACCAGCCGGCGCATCGAGCTGCAGGTCGGCCGCGACCTGCAGTTCATCCGCATCAACGGCACCGTCGTCGGCGGCCTGGCCGGGCTGGTCATCTACACCGTCGCCCAGCTGCTCGGCTGAGTCGCAGCTCCTCCTCCCGCCGAGATCGGCGGTCTCGTACGCGAACCGGCCCGGAGCCGTACGAGATCGCCGATCTCGTCCGGCCGGGGGATCAGCCGCGCGCCTGGGCCGTGGCGTAGAGGGCGATGCTCGCGGCGACGCTGACGTTGAGGGACTCGGTGTCGCGGGCGATCGGGATGCGCACGACGACGTCGCAGCGCTCGCGCACCAGCCGCGAGAGCCCCGCGCCCTCCGCGCCGACGACGAGGGCCACCGGGTCGGCCAGGCCGTCGTAGTCGGCCAGGTCCATGTCGCCGTCGCCGGCCAGGCCCACCGTCTGCAGCCCGGCGTCCTGGTAGGAGGCGAGCGCGCGGGCGAGGTTGACCGCGCGGGCCACCGGCAGCCGGGCGGCCGCGCCGGCGCTGGTGCGCCAGGCCGAGGCGGTCATGCCGACCGAGCGACGCTGCGGCACGACGACGCCGTGCGCGGCGAACGCGGCTGCCGAGCGCACCACCGCGCCGAGGTTGCGCGGGTCGGTGACGCCGTCCATGGCCACCACCAGCGGCGGGCGGCCGGAATCGCGGGCGACGTCGAGCAGGTCGTCGGGGTGGGCGTACTCGTAGGGCGGGACCTGCAGGCCGATGCCCTGGTGCAGCGCCCCGCCGGACATGCGGTCGAACTCGGCCCTGCCGACCTCCAGCAGCGGCAGCCCCCGGTCGCCGGCGAGCTGGACGGCCTCGGCGATCCGCTCGTCGGTGGTCGCGCGGCTGTCCCCGGTGACGACGTACAGCGCGGTCGCCGGGATGCGCGCACGCAGCGCCTCGACGACGGGGTTGCGGCCGAGGAGCAGCTCCGGCGTCTCCTCGGCGCGCTGGCGGCTGCGGTCGCGGTCGGTCCGGCGGCGGGCGTCGGCCTGCGCCTTGCGCTGCGCCGGGTGGCCCTTGCGCATCTCCGCCGGCGGCGTGGCCCCCCGGCCGGCCAGGGACCGGCGGTTCTTGCCGCCCGTCCCGGCGGTGGCGGTCTTCTTGCCGGCACCGCTCGTGCGGCCGCGGCGCTGGCTGTTGCCGGCCATCAGCGGGTCAGCTCCCATCGGGGTCCCTGCGGGGTGTCCTCGACCTGTACGCCGAGGGCGGTGAGCTGGTCGCGCAGCGCGTCGGCCGCCGCGTAGTCCTTGCGGGCGCGGGCGGCCTGCCGCTGCTCGAGCGCGAGCCGCACGAGGCCGTCGGTCACCCCGGCGAGCCGGTCGTCGGTGCTGCCGCCGGCCGCCCAGTGCGGGTCGAGCGGGTCCAGTCCGAGCACGCCGAGCATGCCGCGCACCGCGCCGAGGGCCTCGGTCAGCGCGGCGTCGTCGCCGTCGGCCAGGGCGGTGTTCCCGGCCCGGACCGCGTCGTGCACGACCGCGACGGCGGCCGGCGTGCCCAGGTCGTCGTCCATCGCCTCGCGGAAGGCCGCCGGCAGGCTGGTCGGGGTGTCCCGGCCGGCCCGCTCGGCGGCGCGCTGCACGAACGACTCGATCCGCCGGTAGGCGGCACCGGCCTCGGCCAGCGCGGCGTCGGTGAACTCGACGGTCGACCGGTAGTGCGGCGCCACGAGGTAGTAGCGGAGCTCGACCGGCCGCACCCGCCGGACCACCTCGTCGACCAGCGCGGTGTTGCCCAGCGACTTGCTCATCTTCTCGCCGCCGAGGGTCACCCAGCCGTTGTGCATCCAGTACCGGGCGAACGGGTCGCCGGCGGCCCGCGACTGGGCCTGCTCGTTCTCGTGGTGCGGGAAGCGCAGGTCCAGCCCGCCGCCGTGGATGTCGAACGTCGGCCCGAGGTACCGCCCGGCCATCGCCGAGCACTCCAGGTGCCAGCCGGGCCGGCCGCGCCCCCAGGGCGTGGGCCAGCTGGCGGTGTCCGGCTCGCCGGGCTTGACCGCCTTCCACAGGGCGAAGTCGCGGGGGTCGCGCTTGCGGTCGTCGGTGTCGGTGTCGGCGGCGGGCTCGAGGTCCTCCACCTTCTGGCGGGTCAGCGCGCCGTACTCCGGGAAGGAGCGGACGTCGAAGTAGACGTCGCCGTCCACCGCGTAGGCGTGCCCGCGCTCGACGAGCCGCTCCACGAGCGCCACCATGTCCGGGACGTGCCCGGTGGCGCGCGGCTCGTAGGTGGGCGGCAGGACGCCGAGGACGTCGTAGGCGCGGGTGCAGGCCAGCTCGTTGGTGTACGCCCACGCCCACCACGGCACGCCGTGCTCGTCGGCCTTGGCGAGGATCTTGTCGTCGATGTCGGTGACGTTGCGGACGTAGGTGACCTCGAGGCCGCCCTCGGTCAGCCACCGGCGCAGCACGTCGAAGGCGACGGCGGCGCGCACGTGCCCGACGTGCGGGGGGCCCTGCACGGTGAGCCCGCACACGTACACGGAGGCCTGCCCGGGACGCAGGGGCGTGAAGTCCCGGACCGCGCGCGCGGCCGTGTCGTGGAGGCGGAGGGTCACTGCGCGGAGTCTACGGAGCGCACCGTCAGCCCGGCGCGGAGTCCACGGACCCCTCCCGGACGACCAGGGCCGTCGCCAACGCCGCCCGACCCTCGCCGCGGCCGACCAGCCCCAGGCCGTCGGTGGTGGTGGCCGTGACGCTGACCGGGGCGCCCAGGGCGGCCGACAGCGCCGCCTCCGCCTCGGCCCGCCGCGGGCCGAGCTTCGGGGTGGGCGCCACGAGCTGCACGGCCGCGTTGCCGACCCGCCACCCGGCGGCGGCCAGGGTCTCCCGGACGTGCTCCAGGACGGCGATCCCACGGGCACCGGCCCAGCGCGGGTCGTCGGTACCGAGCAGCCCGCCGATGTCCCCGAGACCGGCGGCCGACAGCACCGCGTCGGTGAGCGCGTGGGCGACGACGTCGCCGTCGGAGTGCCCGGCGCACCCGTCGGCGCCGGGCCAGGACAGGCCGGCCAGCCAGCAGTCCCGGCCGGTCTCGACCGGGTGCACGTCGACGCCGAGGCCGACGCGGGGCAGGTCGGTCACGACGACCCGAGGGGCACGGCGGCCAGCACCTCGGCGATGCGCAGGTCGTGCGCGACGGTCACCTTCGCGGCGCGCTCGTCGCCGGCCACGGTGGCCACCGGGATGCCGTCGGCGCGCACGACGGCGGCGTCGTCGGTGAGCTCGGCGGCGTCGTCGAGGGCGGCGTAGGCGGCCACCAGGACGGCGCGGTGGAAGCCCTGCGGCGTCTGCACGCGGCGCAGCGGCCCGCGGGGTACGGCCTCGGTGACGGTGCCGGCCGCGTCGACGACGACGGTGGTGTCGACGACCGGCAGCACCGGGACGACGGCGGGGGCACCGGCCGCCAGCGCGGCCAGGACACGCGCCACGACGTCGGGCGGCGTCAGCGGGCGGGCGGCGTCGTGCACGAGGACGGCGTCGGCGGCGGTGCCGGCCGCGGCCAGGCCGGCGCGGACCGAGGCGGTGCGGGTGGCGCCGCCGTCGACGAGCCGGACGCCGCCGGGCAGGACCGCGGCGAAGGCCTCCCGCTCGGCGGCCGGAACGACGACGACGACCTCGCCGACCCCGCCGGCGAGCAGGGTGTCGACCGCCCAGGCGACCAGCGGGCGGCCGGCGAGCTCGACCAGCGCCTTCGGCCGATCGGCCCCCAGACGCGAACCACTCCCGGCCGCTGCGACGATGCCGACAGCGGACACGGGAGTGGTCCGGTGGTACGAGGGTGCGGAGCTCAGCTGGCGAGGACCTCGTCGAGCAGGACCTCGGCCTTGTCCTCGTTGGTGCCCTCGGCGAGCGCGAGCTCGCTCACCAGGATCTGGCGGGCCTTCGACAGCATCCGCTTCTCGCCGGCGGACAGGCCGCGGTCCTTGTCGCGGCGCCACAGGTCGCGGACGACCTCGGCCACCTTGTTCACGTCACCCGAGGCCAGCTTCTCGAGGTTGGCCTTGTAGCGGCGCGACCAGTTGGTCGGCTCCTCGGTGTGCGGGGCCCGCAGGACCTCGAACACGCGGTTGAGCCCGTCCTGCCCGACGACGTCGCGGACCCCGACGATCTCTGCGTTGTCGGCCGGCACGCGCACGGTCAGGTCGCCCTGGGCGACCTTCAGCACGAGGTAGGCCCTCTCTTCACCCTTGATGACCCGCGTCTCGATCGCCTCGATCAGAGCGGCACCGTGGTGCGGGTAGACGACGGTCTCGCCGACAGTGAAGCCCATGTGTGTTAGACCCCTTTCGCTGCCCCAAGGTTAGCACGGCAGACTGACGGCCGGAACGGCAGGCCGATGGATATCCGCAGGTCAGAGGCCTGATGAACTCTCGGGGAGGGGTTGACAGGGCGTGGTCGGTGTGCGTGCGCGGGCCTCCCGGAGGCCGTCGGTCCGGGCGCTCGTCCTGGCCACGCACGCGCCGCCGGCGGTCGCGGTCACCCTCGTCGCCACCCTGCTGGCGGTGACCGCGCAGGTGTCGCCGGGGCGCGTGGTCCTCGTGGGGCTGGCCGTCCTCGCAGGTCAGGCGTCCATCGGGTGGAGCAACGACTGGCTCGACGCCGACCGCGACCGCGCCGTCGCGCGGGCCGACAAGCCGGTCGTGCAGGGCGCCGTCGACCCCGCGGTGCTGCGCTCGGCGGCCCTCGCCTCGGCCGCGGCAGCCGTCGTCCTGTCGCTGCTGCTCGGGTGGGTGCCCGGTCTGCTGCTGCTGGTCCTGGTGGCCAGCGGGTGGGCCTACAACGCGGGGCTCAAGCGCACGGCGGCCTCGGGGCTGCCCTACGTCACCGGGTTCGGCGCGCTGCCGGCCGGGGTGGTGGCCGCGGCGCCCGGTGTGCCGGCCGCGCCGTGGTGGCTGCCGGCCGCCGGCGCGGCGCTGGGAGCCGCGGCACACCTGGCCAACGTCGCCCCCGACATCGCCGACGACCTCGCCACCGGGGTGCGCGGGCTGCCGCACCGGCTGGGCCCGCGCGTCTCGGCGGCCGTGGGGGCGGTGCTGCTCGGGACGGCGTCGCTGGTGCTCGTGCTCGGCCCGGCCGGCCAGCCCGCGTGGTGGGGCTGGGCCGGGCTGGTGCTGGCGGTGCCCGCGGTGGCGATCGCCGCCCTGGCGGGGACGGCCCGCTTCCGCCGGCTGGCGTTCCCGGCGGTGATGCTGCTGACCGTCCTCGACGTGGTGCTGCTGCTGGCCGGCGGGGCCGCGCTCACCTGAGCGCAGCCCCGCCGCGGGTCACTTCCGGCCGTTGCCGTTGCCGTTGCCGCCGCCGTTGCCCTGGCCGCCGTTCCCGTTCCCGTGGCCGTTGCCCTGACCGCCGTTGCCGCCGGTGCTGCTCGTGGCGGCCGGCGCGGGGGCCGGCTCCTCGACGACGGGCTCCTCGACGACCGGCGCCGGCGTCGCGGGCTCCTCGACCACCGGCTCCTCGGCCGGGGGCTCCTCGACCACCGGAGGCGTGACGCCCTGGCGGGTCACCTGACGGGCCTCGTTGCGCGCGTGCGCCATGGCACTGACCTGCTGACCGATCCCGGAGCCGGTCGTCTCGGCCGCCCGCTTGAGGGCGTGCACGAGGTGACCGAAGGGCTGCCCCTCGTCGAGGCCGGCGAGCGGGTCCTCCTCGCTGCCGTCCCCGTCCCCGTCCTCGTCCTCGGTCCCGGTGGCCTCGTCGCCGGTGTCCGTGCCGTCGTCGCCGGTGCCGGTGCCGTTGCCGGTGCCTGTGCCGGTCTCGGTGCCGGTCCCGGTGTCCGTGCCGGTGTCGGTCTCGGTGTCCGTGTCGATGTTGGTCTCGGTGTCGGTCCCGGTGCCGGTGCCGGTCTCGGTGCCGGTGCCGGTGTCGGTGCCGTCGACGGCGACGCTGTCGCTGCTCTCGGCGATCGAGGGGGTGTCGTCGGGCAGGACGACGGCGGTGGCGCCGGCCGTCAGCGCGACGGCGACGGCGCCGGTCGCGGCGGCGGCCTTGGCGGCGATGCCGGCGGCGGCGAGCTTGGCGGTCAGGGTGCTGAGGAGCATGCGGGGTCTCTTCCGTGAGGCCCGGGCGGGGTGCCCGGTCGTCCGCGTGGACGGTTCCGACTGGTCGGTGAGCGGACCGGTCGCCAGGAGCTCGGCCAGGGCCGCGTTCGGCCGTCCCGGCGCGGAGGCGGAGGACCGGACCGCGTCGGCGAACGCGGCCAGGTACTGCTCACCCCCGGGCACGGGGCGGCCGGCGAGGCAGGCCTCGAGGGCCTCCTCGGCGGACCGGGCATCGGCTGGCGTGGTCATCTCGCCCCCGTCATCGCCGGGCGGGCCCGCAGGGGTGCGCGGCCCGTCGTCGTCTCCCCCGTCGGGGTGGTCCCCGCGGGCTCCAGTTGCTCGCGCAACCGGTGCAGCCCGCGCCGCTGCAGCGCCTTGATCGAGCCCACCGAGCGGCTCATCACGCCCGCCACCTGCTCCACGGTGAGGTCGGCCAGCACACGCAGCAGCAGGACCGAGCGCTGGTCCTCCGGCAGCCCGGCACACAGCCGGTGCACCGCCTCGGCGCCCAGCCGGGTCAGGACGTCGTCCTCCACGTCGCCGCCGGCGACCTCGGGGAGCATCTCCCCGCCGCCGTCGGCCAGCTGGGGCCGCCGGCTGCGCCGCCGCAGGTCGTCGACCAGCCGCCGGTGGGCGATGGTGAACACCCACGACCGCAGCCCCGCCTCGTCGCCGGTGAACCCGGGCAGCCCGCGGAAGACCGCGAGGAACGTCTCGCTGGCCAGGTCGTCGGGGTCCGGGGCGCCGTGCAGGCGCAGGTACCCGGTGATCACCGGGGACAGGTCCCGGTAGAGCACCTCGAAGGCCCACGCGGCACCCGCCCGGGCCGCCGCGAGGACGTCGTCGAACGCCGGTCCCACCGCCATCCGCACCTCCCGTGCCGTCCCCCGTGCGGGAGAGGCATCGGCAGGTGGAGGGCCGGACTGGACCGGCGCCACCCGTCAGGGTGCCGACGTGCCCCGGGCGGCCTCCTGCTCGACGACCAGCGGCAGGTCCTTCAGCCGGTCCAGGCCCTGCAGCGGACGGCGCATGCGCTGGTTGCCGGCCAGCCGCTCGCGGTTGCGCTCGAGGAAGGCCCAGTAGCCGGCGGTGTACGGGCAGGCGTCGTCGCCGAGCCGCCGCTTCGGGTCGTAGGGGCACCCGCCGCAGTAGTCGCTCATCCGGTCGATGTAGGCGCCACCGGCGGCGTAGGGCTTGGTCGCCAGCGCCCCGCCGTCGGCGTGCTGGCTCATCCCGACGACGTTGGCGACCATCACCCAGTCGTAGCCGTCGACGAACGTGCGGTGGAACCAGTCGGTCATCGCCAGCGGGTCGATGCCGCGCTGCAGCGCGTAGTTGCCGAGCACCATCAGCCGCGGGATGTGGTGCACCCAGCCGTCACGGCGCAGGTCGTCCAGGACGTCGGACAGGCACGCGGCGTCGACGGCGGACCCGTCGAGCTCGGCCATCCACCCCGGCACCGGCTCGGTGGCGCGGAGGAAGTTGGCGTGCCGGAAGTCCCGGCCCAGGTGCCAGTACATGTGCCAGATGTAGTCGCGCCAGCCCATGACCTGCCGGACGAAGCCCTCGACGCTGTTGAGCGGCAGCGGCTCCCCGTCCGCGGCGGCCGCGCGGGCGGTGTCCTCGGCGGCGTGCACGACCTCCAGCGGGTCGAGCAGGCCGAGGTTGATCGCCGGCGACAGCAGCGAGTGCGCCAGCCAGCGCTCGCCGGCGAGCATCGCGTCCTCGTGCGGGCCGAAGGCGCCCAGCCGCGAGCGCAGGAAGTCGTGCAGCCGGGTGATCGCCTCCTCGCGGGTGACCGGGAACAGCCGGCGGCCGTCGTCGCCGACGAAGGAGACCTCGCCGTCGGCCTCCCAGCGGTCGAGGTCGGCGCGCACCTGCTCGTCGATCTCGTCCTCGGTCGGCCACCAGGGCTCCGGCGCCGGGGACCGGCCGTCCGCCGGCGCGGGCTCGCGGTTCTCGTGGTCGAGGTTCCACGTGCCGCCCAGCGGCTCCGCGCCGTCCATGAGGACGCCGAGGCGCCGGCGGGCGTCGCGGTAGAAGTCCTCCATCAGCAGCCGGCGCCGCCCGCGTCCCTCCGCCCAGCGCGCGAACTCGCCCTGGCTGCTGACGAACCCGCGCGCGGCGAGCACCTGCAGCCCGGGACGGCGCAGCACGTAGTCGCGGCTGCTCCAGGTGGTGGGCGCGCACACGCTCACCGGCTCGTCGTAGCGGTCCAGCGCCTCGGCGTAGGTGGTGACCTGGTGCAGGTGCGCCTGGTCGCCGAGCTCCGCGGCGCGGTGGCGCAGCGCGGAGAGCACCAGGTGCGCCTTCTGCCGGTGGAACCGCCGCCGCGCGAACACCGCCTTGGACTCGATGAGCAGGACGGGCTGGTCCGGCGCGTCGAGGAAGTGCGGGCCCAGCTGGTCGGCGAAGGTCCAGCGGCGGGTGGCCGGGGACCGCTCGGGGAAGTCGGCCAGGGCAGGGTCGCGCTCCGCGGCGCCGCCACCGGGTCCGGGGCGCACCATCGGCCTCACCTCCCGGCGGACATCGTGGGGGGACCGTTAGGCTCGGCGCGACTCGGGCCATCGAAGACACGGTGGCCGGCACGTGCTCGCTGGAGGTCGACCGCTGTGAACCGCGCGCTGCGCGCCGCCGTGACTGGTGCCCTCGTCCTCAGCCCGGTCGCGCTCGGCGCGTGCAGTGGCGGACAGGTCACCCAGACCGGCACCCAGGACCGCGACAAGGTCGGCCCCCAGGCGCAGGTGGAGGACATCCTGCTGCGCCAGGTGCTGCTCGCCTACCCCGAGGGCGGCCGGTACGAGGAAGGTGACGACGCCGAGCTGATCATCTCGATCATCAACGCCTCGAACGCCGACGACACCCTCACCGGCATCGAGGGCGAGGGCTTCGACGGCGTGCTGGTCGCGGCGACCGGCCCCACCCCCTCGCCGTCGTCACCGGCGGGCGACCAGCCCACGGCCACCCCGACGCCGGGCACCACCGGCGCCACCCCGGGGTCCTCCCCCTCCGCGCCCGCCGCGCCGAGCGCGACCCCCTCGGCGAGCAGCACGCTCTCGCTCGACCTCCCCGCCGACACCGCGCTCTACATCGGGCGCGAGGACGGCGCCACGATCACGCTGCAGGACCTCGGCGAGGAGCTGACGCCCGGCCAGACGCTGACCGTCACGTTCTCCTTCGAGCAGGCCGGCGAGATCACCACGCAGGTGCTGGTGGCCGGCCCGGAGGAGGCCATCGAGCGCCCGGAGCCCTTCAACTTCGAGGAGGGCACCGAGCAGGAGAACCCGGAGAGCGAGGAGGACACCGAGGCGGAGTGACGCCTCGTCAGCCTCCTGCACCTCCCCGTCCGCGCCTCCCCCGGGAGTGTCGGTGGCCGCACCTACCGTGGCGGCGTGCCCCCCTCCGGAGTGAAGTCCGCCCGTCCCGCCCACCGCTGCACCGAGTGCGGCTACGCGTCGGCGAAGTGGATGGGCAAGTGCCCGGAGTGCCAGGCCTGGGGCACCCTGCAGGAGGTCAGCGCCCCGGCGCCGGCCCTGCGCGCGGTCGCCGCGGGCCCGGTCACCGCGCCGGCCCGCCCGATCGCCCAGGTCGAGCTCGCCGGCGCCCGTGCGGTCCCCACCGGGATCGCCGAGTTCGACCGCGTCCTCGGCGGCGGCCTGGTCCCCGGCGCCGTCGTGCTGGTGGCCGGCGAGCCCGGGGTGGGCAAGTCCACGCTGCTGCTCGAGGTCGCCCACCGGGTCGCGGCGGCCAACGGACCCACGCTCGTGGTCTCCGGCGAGGAGTCCGCCGCGCAGGTCCGGCTGCGCGCCGAGCGGATCGACGCGCTGCACCCCCGGCTGTACCTGGCCGCCGAGACCGAGCTGTCGGCCGTCCTCGCCCACGTCGAGCAGGTCGCCCCCTCGCTGCTGGTCCTCGACAGCGTGCAGACCGTCCGCTCCCCCGCCGTCGACGGCACCGACGGCGGCGCCAGCCAGGTCCGCGCGGTCGCCACGGCGCTGGCCGCCGTCGCCAAGTCCCGCGGGATGACCACGATCCTGGTCGGGCACGTCACCAAGGACGGCGCCATCGCCGGCCCCCGGGCCCTGGAGCACCTGGTCGACGTCGTGGTGTCCTTCGACGGCGAGCGGCACTCCACGCTGCGCCTGGTGCGGGCCACCAAGAACCGCTTCGGCCCGGCCGACGAGATCGGCTGCTTCGAGATCGGTGACGGCGGCGTGGTCGGGGTCCCGGACCCGTCGCACCTGTTCGTGTCCCGCCGCACCGCCTCGGTGCCCGGCAGTTGCGTCACCGTGACCATGGAGGGCAGCCGGCCGCTGCTCGCCGAGGTGCAGGCGCTGGTGGCCACGAGCGCCGGCGGCGGTTCCCCGCGCCGGGCGGTCAGCGGGCTGGACTCGCAGCGGGTCGCGATGGTGAACGCCGTCGTCGAGCGACGGGGTGGTGTCCGCCTGGCCGACGCCGACGTCTTCGCCGCCTCGGTCGGCGGCGTGAAGATCGCCGAGCCCGCGGCCGACCTCGCGCTGGCGCTGGCCATCGCCTCGGCGTCCAAGGACACCCCGCTGCCCGAGGGCATGATCGCGCTCGGCGAGGTCGGGCTGTCCGGCGAGATCCGCCGGGTCGGCGGCACCGGCCGGCGGCTCGCCGAGGCGGCCCGCCAGGGCTACCGGCTCGCGTTGGTGCCACCCGACGCCGGCCAGGCGCCGCAGGGCATGCGGCTCATGGAGGTCCCCGACCTGGGCGCCGCGCTCGCCGGGCTCTTCCCCGGGTGAGCGCGGTCCCCGCGTCTGCCACCCCCCGCTCGCGACCGGCGGGCCCGCGTGCCACGTAGACTCAGCCGCCGTACCACGACGACGTCAGGAGCGCCCGTGCCCCCCGCTGTGGACTCCGAGGTCGCCCTGCGCGAACTCCTCGGCCGCATCGCCCCGGGGACCGCGCTGCGCGACGGCCTGGAGCGCATCCTGGCCGGCCGCACCGGCGCGCTGATCGTGCTCGGCTACGACCGGGTCGTGGAGTCCATCTGCACCGGCGGCTTCGCCCTCGACGTCGCACTGTCGGCGACGCGGCTGCGCGAGCTGGCCAAGATGGACGGCGCGGTCATCCTGTCCTCCGACGGGCTGCGCATCGTGCGGGCCGGCGTGCACCTGATGCCCGACCCGACCGTGCCCACCGAGGAGTCGGGCACCCGGCACCGGACCGCCGAGCGGGTGGCCGTGCAGAGCGGCTTCCCGGTCATCTCGGTCAGCCAGTCGATGCACATCATCAGCGTCTACGTCGCCGGACGGCGCTACACCCTCGAGCACCCGACGACGATCCTCGCCCGCGCCAACCAGGCCCTGGCGGCGCTGGAGCGCTACAAGCTGCGCCTCGACGAGGTCGCCAGCACCCTGTCGGCGCTGGAGATCGAGGACCTCGTCACCGTCCGCGACGCGATGAGCGTCAGCCAGCGGCTGGAGATGGTGCGTCGCATCGCCGACGAGATCGAGGGCTTCGTCGTCGAGCTGGGCACCGACGGCCGGCTGCTGGCGCTGCAGCTCGACGAGATGCTCGCCGGCGTCGAGGAGGACCGTGCGCTGCTGGTGCGCGACTACCTGCCCGCCGCGGGCACCCGCCGGCCACGCACCATCGAGGACGTGCTCACCGACCTGCGCACGCTGTCGGCCACCGAGCTGCTCGACCTGTCCGCCGTCTCCCGGTGCTACGGCCTGCCCACGTCGGCCGACGCGCTGGACTCCCCCGTCAGCCCGCGCGGCTACCGGCTGCTGGCCCGGGTGCCGCGCCTGCCGGCCGCGATCATCGACCGCCTGGTCGACCACTTCGGCGGCCTGCAGAAGCTGCTGGCGGCCACCATCGAGGACCTGCTCGCCGTCGAGGGCGTGGGTGAGGCCCGGGCCCGGGGCATCCGCGAGGGCCTGTCCCGGCTGGCCGAGACCTCGATCCTCGACCGCTACAGCTGAAGCAAGGACCCCGTCCTCCTCGTCCCCCACGAGCTCGGGACGGGGCCGGTCAGGTCACCTGGAGCACGGCGTCGGGGCTGGTCTTCGCATCCAGCCGGGCGCGCACCACGTACTGACCCGGCGCCACCGCCACCCGCGGCGCGGTGCAGCTCGGCTCGCTGGTCAGGCCGCTCCACGTCAGCGGGAACACCACCTGCTCGCCGGGCGCCAGCGTGCGCGTGTCGGCGCTCGTCTCGGGCTGGCAGTCGTTGCTCCCCCACACCCGCGTGCCCGCCGCGTCGAGCAGCACCATCTCCTGCAGCTGGGCGTCCAGCACCCGCGTGCACGGCACCGCCGCGGTGTTCGTGACGACCAGCTCGAGCGTCGGCGAGGACCCCGCGGCGACGGTGCCGGGCGTGCGGACCTCCAGCGCGACGACGTCGTCGGAACAGGGCGCACCGGCCTCCTGGACCGGGGCGGCCGGGGGCACGGGCTCGGCCGGTGCCGCGGTGGGCGGCGGCGTGGGGGTCTGGACGCCGGCCAGCGACGGGACCACCCGGTCCAGCGCGGGCGGCTCCGCGGCGGACGACGACGACGCGGCCTCGGAGGTCCCGGCGGCCGACGCGGTCCCCTCCGAGCCGGTCAGCAGCGCCACCCCGAGCCAGCTGCCGCCCCCGAGGACGGCCACCAGCAGCACGAGCACGAGCAGCCGCCGTCTCCAGTAGACGGCGGCCGGCAGGGGCCCGACCGGGTGCAGCACGAAGGCGACCGTAGTCGGCACCGCCAGGCCGTCCCGAGGGGGCACGCCGTGGTCCGGGCCGGGCACACTGGTCCCCCGTGAGCAGCACGGCCGGACTGGGGGACGCCCTCGTCGACTGGTACGACACCGCCGCCCGCAACCTGCCCTGGCGCCGGCCAGGCGTGGACCCGTGGGCGGTGCTCGTCAGCGAGGTGATGCTGCAGCAGACCCCGGTGGCCCGGGTCGAGCCGGTGTGGGCCGCCTGGATGGCCCGCTGGCCGACGCCGGCCGACCTGGCCGCGGCCTCACCGGCGGAGGTCATCCGCATGTGGGGGAAGCTCGGCTATCCGCGCCGGGCCCTGCGGCTGCGCGAGACCGCCGTCGCGCTCACCGAGCGGCACGGCGGCGCCGTCCCGGCCGACGTGGCGGCCCTGGAGGCGCTGCCGGGCATCGGCACCTACACCGCCCGGGCGGTCGCCTGCTTCGGCCACGGGACGCCCCAGCCGGTGGTGGACACCAACGTGCGGCGGGTGGTGGCCCGGCTGGTGCACGGCCGCGCCGAGGCCGGGACCGCGCGCCCCTCCGACCTCACCGACGTCGCGGCGCTGGCGCCGGCCGGCCGGGAGCGGGCGTGCCGGTTCTCGGTGGCGGCGATGGAGCTCGGCGCCCTGGTCTGCGTGGCCCGCACGCCGCGCTGCGCCGTCTGCCCGGTGCGGGACCGCTGCGCCTGGCGGCTGGCCGGGTCACCGGCGCACGACGGTCCGGCCCGCCGGGTGCAGCGCTTCACCGGGACCGACCGCCAGGTGCGGGGGCGGCTGCTGGACGTCCTGCGGGCCGCTGAGGGGCCGGTGGCGGCGTCCTCGCTCGACGAGGCCTGGGACGACGCCGCGCAGCGCTCGCGGTGCCTGGACTCGCTGCTGGCCGACGGGCTGGTCGAGCAGACCCCCGACGGCCGCTTCGCACTCCCCGCTTGAACGCCCTCCGCCTGGACGCTCCCCGCCGGACGCCTTCCGCCCGGACGCGACAGGGGCCGCCTCCCTCGCGGGAGACGGCCCCTGTCGGGTCCTGCTAGGGGATCACTCGCCCTTGGTGAGCGAGGTGCGCCCGTCGCCGTCCTCGTCGTCGCCGACGGCCAGGGCCACCGGCGGCGTGTCGGGCAGGTCGATCGGCTTGGGCTCGCCGCGGAAGGTGAACTTCGCGGTGGGGCCCTCGCCCTCGACGTCGACCACGATGATCTGACCGGCGGTCAGCTCGCCGTAGAGGATCTTCTCCGACAGCGCGTCCTCGATCTCGCGCTGGATGGTCCGGCGCAGCGGCCGGGCGCCCAGCACCGGGTCGAACCCGCGGTGGGCCAGGAGCTTCTTGGCCTCCGTCGTGATCTCCAGCGACATGTCCTTGTTCGCCAACTGGCCCTCGACGCGGGCCACCATGAGGTCGACGATCTCGATGATCTCGTCCTCGGTCAGCTGGTGGAACACGACGATGTCGTCGATGCGGTTGAGGAACTCCGGCCGGAAGTGCTGCTTGAGCTCCTCGTTGACCTTGAGCTTCATCCGCTCGTAGTTCGACTGGGTGTCGTTGCCGACCTGGAAGCCCAGACCCACGGCCTTGGAGATGTCCCGCGTACCGAGGTTGGTCGTGAGGATCAGGATCGTGTTCTTGAAGTCCACGATCCGGCCCTGACCGTCGGTGAGCCGGCCGTCCTCCAGCACCTGCAGGAGCGTGTTGAACACGTCCGCGTGCGCCTTCTCGATCTCGTCGAAGAGGACCACCGAGAACGGCTTGCGCCGCACCTTCTCGGTCAGCTGGCCACCCTCGTCGTAGCCGACGTAGCCGGGAGGGGCACCGACGAGCCGCGACACGGTGAACCGGTCGTGGAACTCGCCCATGTCGATCTGGATGAGGGCGTCGTCCTCTCCGAACAGGAACTGCGCGAGCGCCTTGGCCAGCTCGGTCTTACCGACACCCGAGGGGCCGGCGAAGATGAACGAGCCACCGGGGCGACGCGGGTCCTTGAGGCCCGCGCGGGTGCGCCGGATCGCCTGGCTGACGCTCTTGATGGCCTCTTCCTGGCCGATGATCCGCTTGTGGAGCTCGTCCTCCATGCGGAGCAGACGGGTCGTCTCCTCCTCGGTGAGCTTGAAGACGGGGATGCCGGTCCAGTTGGCCAGCACCTCGGCGATCTGCTCGTCGTCGACCTCGGCGACGACGTCCATGTCGCCGGCCTTCCACGCCTTCTCCCGCTCGGCCTTCTCGGCCAGGAGGGTCTTCTCCTTGTCGCGCAGCGACGCGGCCTTCTCGAAGTCCTGGGCGTCGATCGCCGACTCCTTCTCGCGGCGGATGCCGGCGATCCGCTCGTCGAACTCGCGCAGGTCCGGGGGCGCGGTCATCCGCTTGATCCGCATCCGGGCACCGGCCTCGTCGATCAGGTCGATCGCCTTGTCCGGCAGGAAGCGGTCGGAGATGTAGCGGTCGGCCAGCGTCGCGGCGGCGACGAGGGCGCCGTCGGTGATGCTGATCCGGTGGTGGGCCTCGTAGCGGTCACGCAGGCCCTTGAGGATCTCGATCGTGTGGGTGAGCGTCGGCTCGCCCACCTGGATCGGCTGGAAGCGCCGCTCGAGGGCAGCGTCCTTCTCCAGGTGCTTGCGGTACTCGTCGAGCGTGGTCGCACCGATGGTCTGCAGCTCACCGCGGGCCAGCATCGGCTTGAGGATGCTGGCGGCGTCGATCGCGCCCTCGGCGGCACCGGCACCGACGAGGGTGTGGATCTCGTCGATGAACAGGATGATGTCGCCGCGGGTGCGGATCTCCTTGAGCACCTTCTTGAGGCGCTCCTCGAAGTCACCGCGGTAGCGCGACCCGGCGACGAGGGCGCCGAGGTCGAGGGTGTAGAGCTGCTTGTCCTTCAGCGTCTCGGGGACCTCGCCCTTGACGATCGCCTGGGCCAGGCCCTCGACGACGGCGGTCTTGCCGACGCCGGGCTCGCCGATGAGGACGGGGTTGTTCTTGGTCCGCCGCGAGAGGACCTGCATGACCCGCTCGATCTCCTTGGCCCGCCCGATGACCGGGTCGAGCTTGGAGTCGCGCGCGGCCTGGGTCAGGTTGCGGCCGAACTGGTCGAGTACGAGCGAGGTCGACGGCGTGCCCTCCGAGGGCCCGCCGGCCGCGGCCGGCTCCTTGCCCTGGTAGCCGGAGAGCAGCTGGATGACCTGCTGGCGGACACGGTTGAGGTCGGCCCCGAGCTTCACGAGGACCTGGGCGGCGACGCCCTCGCCCTCGCGGATCAGGCCGAGCAGGATGTGCTCGGTGCCGATGTAGTTGTGGCCGAGCTGCAGCGCCTCGCGCAGCGACAGCTCGAGCACCTTCTTCGCCCGCGGCGTGAAGGGGATGTGCCCGGACGGGGCCTGCTGGCCCTGACCGATGATCTCCTCGACCTGCTGGCGGACACCCTCGAGCGAGATGCCGAGGGACTCGAGGGCCTTGGCAGCGACGCCCTCACCCTCGTGGATCAGGCCCAGGAGGATGTGCTCGGTGCCGATGTAGTTGTGGTTGAGCATCCTGGCCTCTTCCTGCGCCAGGACGACCACCCGTCGGGCTCGGTCGGTGAACCGTTCGAACATCTGCTGCTTCTCCTCTGACCGGCTGGTCCGGCACTGCCCTCCCCGTTCGTGGGGAGGAGCACCCGACGTCCGTCGGCGCGCTGGGGCACCGGTCATTCCACTGTAGTCACGGACCACGCCGTCCCGTCGGCTGCGACCGGCGGGGCGGTGGGTGGCTGTCCCGTCCAACCGATGGTGGACGAGTGGTGTTCCGATCCGGTTACGCCGACAGCGGACGCCGACGGCCCGGCACCCACCGGGTGCCGGGCCGTCGGCGACGTCCTGGAACGGCCCCGCTGCAGGGTCCCGCCGCGAGCGTGCGAGCGATGGGGGGCAGCGGGCTCCTGCTCCTAGTGGGCGGCCTCGTAGGCGTCGACGACGCTGGCCGGGATGCGCCCGCGGTCGCTGACGTTGTGGCCGTTCTTGCGGGCCCAGTCGCGGATCGCGCCGGCCTGCTCGCGGTCCATCCGCCCGCCGCCGCCGGTGGCACGGGACTTGCCGGCACCGGAGGCCCGGCCTCCGCCGCGGCCGACCTTGCGGGCGGCCTGCACGTAACGGGAGAAGGCGTCGCGCAGTTCCTTCGCGTTCTTGTCGGACAGGTCGATCTCGTAGCTGGTCCCGTCGAGCGAGAAACTCACCGTCTCGTCGGCGGGGAGGTCCTCGTCGAGGTCGTCACTCAGGATCACCTGGACCTTGCGCGCCATTCTTTCCTCACTCCTCCTCGGCCCCCGTGGCCGGATGAACAATGCCGCCTATGTGGACGACGCGCCCATTCCACCACACAATCGGCGCACCAGGTCAAATCAGTGGCGGCGGGTCGCCCTTTCCGGGGAATCGGCGACATCGGCACGGGGTGTTTCAGGAAATGGGGCGCACTAAAGGGAACAGGATCGTCTCTCTGATGCCGAGACCGGTCAGCGTCATCATCAGCCGGTCGATGCCCATGCCGACGCCGCCGCTGGGCGGCATCCCGTACTCGAGCGCCTCGAGGAAGTCCTCGTCGAGGACCATCGCCTCGGGGTCGCCGGCCGCGGCCAGCAGCGCCTGCTGGGTGAACCGCTCGCGCTGCACCACCGGGTCGACCAGTTCGGAGTACCCGGTGCCGCGCTCCAGGCCCCCGATGTAGAGGTCCCACTTCTCCGCCAGGCCCGGCGTGGACCGGTGCGCGCGGGTCAGCGGCGAGGTGTCGACGGGGTAGTCGACGACGAACGTCGGCGCCTGCAGGGTGTCCTGCACCAGCGCCTCGAACAGCTCCTCGACGACCTTGCCGGGCAGCCACGCCGGGTCGACGCCGACGTCGTGGCGCCCGGCCAGCTCCCGCAGCCGCTCGACCGGCGTCCCGGGGGTGACCTCCTCGCCGACGGCGTCGGAGACCAGCGTGTACAGCGGCACCTGCGGCCACTCCCCCGACAGGTCGACCTCGGTGCCGTCGTGGTGGCGGGCGACGTGGTCGCCGAACAGCGCCGCGCAGCACTCCTGGATCAGTTCCCGGGTGGTGCGCGCCACACCCTGGTAGTCCGACCAGGCCTCGTAGAACTCGAGCATCGCGAACTCCGGCGAGTGCGAGCTGTCGGCGCCCTCGTTGCGGAAGTTGCGGTTGATCTCGAAGACCTTCTCCAGCCCGCCGACGATGCACCGCTTGAGGAACAGCTCGGGCGCGATGCGCAGGTACAGGTCGAGGTCGAAGGCGTTCACGTGCGTGCGGAACGGCCGGGCCGCGGCGCCGCCGTGCACGGTCTGCAGCATCGGCGTCTCGACCTCGAGGAAGCCGCGGCCGGTGAGCCCGGCGCGCAGCGCCGCCGTCACCTGGGCCCGCTGGCGCACCGTGCGGCGCGCCTCGTCGCGGACGATGAGGTCGACGTAGCGCCGGCGGACCCGCAGCTCCTCGCTCATCGGCTTGTGCGCCACCGGCAGCGGCCGCAGCGCCTTGGCCGCCATCTGCCAGGAGTCGGCGAACACCGACAGCTCGCCGCGGCGGGAGGTGCCCACCTCGCCCGTGACGAGGACGTGGTCGCCGAGGTCGACGTCGGCCTTCCACGCGGCCAGGGCCTCCTCGCCCACCCGGTCGCGGGAGAGCATGACCTGCAGCTCGGCGTCGCCTTCGCGCAGCGTGGCGAAGCAGAGCTTCCCGGTGTTGCGGCTGAAGATCACCCGGCCGGTGACGCCGACCTTCCCGCCGGTCATGGTGTCCGGCGGCAGGTCGGGGTGGGCGGCGCGGACGTCGGCCAGCGCGGTGGTGCGCTCCAGCGTGACCGGATAGGGGTCGACGCCGGTCTCGCGCAGGCGGTCGAGCTTGGCACGGCGGACCCGGAGCTGTTCGGGGAGCTCGTCGTCCGGGGGGCCCGGGGGTTCGTCGGTCACGGCGCCCGAGCCTACGGCCGTGGGCCGCACCACCCCCGACGCGCTACCGGCGGCCGGCGGCCTGCTGCCGCTCGAAGGCCAGCCGCAGGCCGTGCACCGTCAGGTCCGGCTCGCGCTCGCCGATGGTCCGGCAGCTGCCGGCGACCAGGGGCGCCAGTCCCCCGGTGGCGACGACGACCGGCGGGTCGCCGAACTGCGCCACGAGCTCGCCGGCGATCCGGCCGACCAGCCCGTCGACCAGGCCGGCGAAGCCGAGCACCACCCCCGACTGCAGCGCGGCGACGGTGTTCTTGCCGATGGCCTGCGACGGCACGGTGAGCTCCACCGAGCGCAGCTGCGCCGCGCGGGTGGCCAGGGCCTCCAGGCTGACCTCGACGCCGGGGGCCAGCGCCCCGCCGAGGAACTGGCCGTCCGGGCCGACGGCGTCGACGTTGGTGGAGGTGCCGAAGTCGACGACGACGACCGGGCGACCGCTGCCGTCGGGGGCGCGGCCGAACAACTCGTGGGCGGCCAGCGCGGTGACCACGCGGTCGGCGCCGACCTCGCGCGGGTTGTCCACGTGCAGCGGGACGCCGGTGCGCACGCCGGGGCCGATGAGCACGACCGGCACCTCGAGGGAGTCCAGCAGCCGGCGCAGCGCCGGGAGCAGCGCCGGCACGGTGGAGCAGGCGGCGACGCCGGTGACCTCGGTGTCGCGCAGCAGCCCCCGCCAGAGCATCCGCAGCTCGTCGGAGGTGGCCCGCGGGTGCGTCGTCACCCGCCAGCTCCCGACGCGGCGGGCGCCGTCGAAGGTGGCCAGCACCGTCTGGCTGTTGCCGACGTCGACGGTGAGCAGCACCGGCCTCAGCCCCGCAGGTCGAGCGCGAGGTCGAGGATGGGCGAGGAGTGCGTGAGCGCGCCGACGGAGAGGAAGTCCACGCCGGTGGAGGCGACCGCGCGGGCGACGGCGAGGGTCAGCCCGCCGGTGGCCTCCAGCTCCGCGCGGCCGCCGACCAGCGCCACCACCTCGCGCAGCTGCGCGGGCGCCATGTTGTCCAGCAGCAGGAAGTCCGCGCCGGCCTCGACCGCCTCCAGCGCCTGCGCGGGGGTGTCGGCCTCCACCTGGACCGGCACCCGCGGCGCCCGCTCGCGCACGGCGGCGACGGCGGCGGCCACCGAGCCCGCGGCGGCGACGTGGTTGTCCTTCACCATCGCGACGTCGTAGAGGCCCATCCGCTTGTTCGACCCGCCGCCGCAGCGCACGGCGTACTTCTCCAGCGGCCGCAGGCCCGGGGTGGTCTTGCGGGTGTCCAGGACGGCGGCGCCGGTGCCCTCGACGGCGTCGACCCAGGCGCGGGTGGCGGTGGCGATGCCGCTGGCCCGGCTGGCGATGTTCAGCGCGCTGCGCTCGGCGGCCAGCAGCGCCCGCACCGGCCCGCGCACGGTGAGCAGCACGTCGCCGCGGCGCACCCGGTCGCCGTCGGCCGCGCCCGCGGTGAGCGTGGCGCCGGGGGCCAGCCGGGTGAACACGCGGGCGGCCACGGGCAGGCCGGCGACGACGCCGTCGGCGCGGGCGACGAGGTCGGCGGTGCCGTACTGCGCCGGTGGCACGGTGGCGGCGCTGGTGACGTCGAGCGCGACGGCGAGGTCCGGAGCGCTGGGCAGCACCGCGCCGCCGGCGAGGTCCTCGGCCAGCGTGCGCTCGACCAGGTCCTCGACCCAGGCCTCCGACAGCCCGGTGCCCTCCAGCGACCGCGGGTCCCGGTCCACCGCGTTCCCGCTCACCACGGCGGCACCGCCGGCGTGCCCACCGGGCGCCGGGTCAGGCACAGCGCGCCGTCGGCGTCGAGCCGGACGTCGAGGTGCACCCGCCAGTCGGCCTCGGTGTCGGGGTGGTCCTCGCGCCAGTGGCAGCCGCGGGTCTCCCGGCGGGCGGTGGCGGCGGCGGCGAGGGCACTGGCGACGGTGAGCAGGTCGGTGGCCTCCCAGCTCGGCACGCCCGGCGCGGCGCCGGGACCGTCGGCCAGCCCGGCGGCGAGCCCGCCCAGCTGCGCGGTGGCCTCGGCCAGGCCCGCGCCCGACCGCAGCGCGGCCACCCGGCCGGACATGGTCTCGGTGACCGCGCGCCGCCCGGCCGGGTCGAGCAGCCCGGACGTCCCGGCGACGGCCGCGCGGGCCGGCATCGCCGGGGGCAGGGAGCGGGCCAGCTCGTCGCCGATGCGCGCGGCGAACACCAGGCCCTCGAGCAGCGAGTTCGACGCCAGCCGGTTGGCGCCGTGCACGCCGGTGCACGCCACCTCGCCGCAGGCGTACAGGCCGGGGACGGTGGTCCGCCCGGCGAGGTCGGTGACCAGACCGCCGGAGGCGTAGTGCGCGGCGGGCGTGACCGGCACCAGGTCGGTGACCGGGTCGACCCCGGCCGCCCGGCAGCGGGCCACGATGGTCGGGAAGCGCTGCGCGAGGCCGGGCACGGAGCGGGCGTCGAGCCAGACGTGGTCCACGCCGTCGCGCAGCTGCACGCGGGTGATCGCCTTGGCGACGACGTCGCGCGGCGCGAGCTCGGCCAGCGGGTGGACGCCGACCATGAACCGCTCCCCTGCGCCGTCGCGGAGCACCGCGCCCTCGCCGCGCAGCGCCTCGCTGACCAGCGGCTGCTGCCCGCGGGCGTCCGGGCCGAGGTAGAGCGACGTCGGGTGGAACTGGACGAACTCCAGGTCGGTGGCGACCGCGCCGGCGCGCAGGCCGAGGGCCACGCCGTCGCCGGTGGACACCGACGGGTTCGTCGTCGCGGCGTAGACCTGCCCCATCCCGCCGGTGGCCAGGACGACGGCGCGGGCGCGGACCGCGCCGACGCCGTCCTCGGTGCCCTCGCCCAGGACGTGCAGGGTGACGCCCGCCGCGCGGCCGGCGTCGTCGGCGAGCAGGTCGAGCACCATGGCGTGCTCGACGAGCGTGATGCCGGGGGCGCTGCGGACGGCGGCGTGCAGCGCGCGCTGCACCTCCGAGCCGGTGGCGTCACCGCCGGCGTGCACGATCCGGTCGGCCGAGTGCCCGCCCTCGCGGGTGAGCAGCAGCCGGCCCGACGGGTCGCGGTCGAAGGCCGCGCCCCAGTCGATGAGCTGGTGCAGCCGCGACGGCCCCTCGGTCACCAGCGCGGAGACGGCGTCGGGCTCGCACAGCCCGACGCCGGCGACCTCGGTGTCGCGGGCGTGCGCCTCCGGGGTGTCGGCGGGGTCGAGCACGGCGGCGATGCCGCCCTGCGCCCAGCGGGTCGAACCGTCGTCGACCCGGACCTTGGTGACGACGGCGACCGACAGGCCCGCCGCCCGCGCGTGCAGCGCGACGCACAGGCCCGCGACGCCGGAGCCGACGACGCAGACGTCGGCCGACAGCTCCCACCCGGGCGCCGGGGCGGCCAGCCGGGTGGGCAGGCCGACGACGGGCGCCAGCGTCGTCACCGGACGGGGACGCCGAGGTCGCTGCGCCGGTGGTCCGCTGCGCCGGGCACCGGCGCGGAGGGGTCCCCGCCGAGCTCGACGACGCGGTTGGCGCCGTCGACGTGCACGACCTTCGGGATGTGGGACTTGGCCTCGGTCTCGTCCATCAGGCCGTAGCTGATCAGGATGACCAGGTCGCCGGGGTGCACCAGGTGCGCGGCCGCGCCGTTGATGCCGATGACGCCGCTGCCCCGCTCGCCGGGGATGACGTAGGTCTCCAGCCGGGCGCCGTTGGTGATGTCGACGATGGCCACCTGCTCGCCGGGGATGAGGTCGGCGGCGTCGAGCAGGTCCTCGTCGACCGTCACCGAGCCCACGTAGTGCAGGTCGGCCTGCGTCACGGTCGCCCGGTGGATCTTGGACTTGAGCATCGTGCGCATCATCGGGGCTCTCCCAGGGTGACGGGGACGTTGTCGAGGAGTCGGGTGCTGCCGGCTCGGGCGGCCAGCAGGAGCCGGGCCGGGCCGGCCGCCGGCGCCGGGCCCAGGTCGGGGTCGGTGAGCTCGAGGTAGTCGGGCACCAGCTCGGGCGCGCCGGCCAGCACCTCGCGGGCGGCGGCGAGGACGGCGTCGGCGCCGTGCGGGCCGGCGTCGGCGCCGGCACGCAGCGCCCTGTTCAACGTCACGGCGCGGGTCCGCTCTTCCGGCGCCAGGTAGCGGTTGCGGCTGGACAGGGCCATGCCGTCGTCCTCGCGGACGGTGGGCACGCCGACGACCTCCACCGGCAGGGCCAGCTCGCGGACCATCGCCCGGACGAGCGTGAGCTGCTGGTAGTCCTTCTCGCCGAAGAGGGCGAGGTCGGGCCGGGCCAGGCCGAACAGCTTGGCGACGACGGTCAGCACGCCGGCGAAGTGGCCCGGGCGCACCGCTCCCTCGAGGACGTTGCCGAGCGGGCCGGGGTCGACGGTGACGCCGAGCGCGCCGGGCTGGTAGACCTCGTCGACCGGCGGGTGGAAGACGACGTCGGCGCCCTCCTCGGTGAGCGCGGCGAGGTCGGCGTCCCAGGTGCGCGGATAGCGGTCGAGGTCCTCGCCGGCGCCGAACTGGGTCGGGTTGACGAAGACCGACACGACGACGCTGCCGGCGCGCTCGCGGGCGGCGCGGACCAGCGCGCGGTGCCCCTCGTGCAGGGCGCCCATGGTGGGGACCAGCGCGACCGGGCCGGGCAGCCCGGCGACCAGGTCCCGCAGCGCGGCGGCCGTCTCCGCGACCGCCGGGGTGGCGGGGCGGGTGGACGACAGGGCGCCGGTGCTCGTGGTCACCGGGAGCCCGCCGGGTCGGCGGCCTCGTAGAGCAGGTCGAGCAGTGGTGCGCCCTCGTGCCGCTTGAGCCGCCCGGCGGCAAGCGCACGCTCGGTGGTCCGCTGCGCCATGGCGACGTAGGCGGCCACCGACTCCGGCGCCCGGTCGGTGAGCGTCTCGAGGTGGTCGGCCACCGTGCCGACGTCGCCGCGGCTCACCGGGCCGGTCAGCCCGCGGTCGCCGCGGCGCAGGCCGTTGTCCAGCGCGGCGGTGAGCAGCGGGGTGAGCACCCGGGCCGGGGCGTCGACGCCGGCCTCGCGCAGCAGGTCGGCGGCCTCGGCGACGAGGGTGACCAGGTGGTTGGCGCCGGTGACGAGCGCGGCGTGGTAGAGCCGCCGGTCGGCCTCGGCGACGAAGAACGGCTCGCCGCCCATCTCCAGGACCAGGGTCTCGGCGACGGGGCGGTGCTCGGGGCGGCTGGTGACGCCGAACGGTGCGCCGGTGAGCCGGTCGGCGTCCTCGGGGGCGCCGGTGAAGGTCATGGCCGGGTGCAGGGCCAGCGGGAGGACGCCGGCCTGCTCCGCGGGAGCGAGCGCGGCCAGGCCGTGCGCGCCGGAGGTGTGGAAGGCGAGCTGGCCGGCCCGCCAGGAGCCGGTCTCCGCGAGACCCGTGACCAGGCCGGGCAGCGTGTCGTCGGGGACGGCCAGCACCACGAGGTCGGAGGCGGCGACCACCTCGTCGGCGGGCAGGAGCGGGGTGCCGGGCAGCAGCCGGGCGGCGCGCTCGGCGGAGGCCGTGGAGACGCCGGAGGCGGCGACCACGTCGTGGCCGGCGGCGGCGAGGGCGGCGCCGAGGACGGCGCCGACGCGGCCGGCGCCGACGACTCCGATCCGGAGGCGGGCGGGGGCGCTGGCGACGGGCGGGAGCCCGGCAGCGCGGGGGGTCCTGCGGGCAGCAGGCATCGGGACGCTCCTCGTTCCAGTCCCTGACGGGTACCGGACTCGGTGGGTCGGGCCGTCGGCGCTGGCGGCCCAGGTGGTGCTCGGTCGTGCCGGGTGGTGCCGTGCTGCTGGGTGGTGCCGTGCTGCTGGGTGGTGCCGTGCCGCTGTGGTGCCGTGCCGCTGTGGTGTCGTGCTGCTCGGTGGTGCGGGGTTCCGGCGGGCCGTCCGCTGCGACCGGGTGTGTCACGCGGGCGACGTGCCGATGGCGAGTGTGTGACCGTCTGCGGTCCCGTGCAACGCAGCGGCACTGTGGGCTGCCTCACGTGCCCACCCGGAGGGGGTCGGTGACGGCTGCGCGGCCCGCCCTACCGTGTGCGACGGCACCGGCGCCGAGGCCGGCCGACACCGACAGGAGCGCGACGTGGGCACGTTCGAGGGACGCACCGCACTGGTCACCGGCGGCAGCCGCGGCATCGGGCTGGCCATCGCCCGCAGCCTGGTCGACCGGGGGGCGCGCGTGGTGCTCACCGCCCGCAAGCCGGAGGCGCTCGAGGAGGCCGTGACCGCGCTGGGCGGACCCGAGGTCGCCGTCGGCGTGCCGGGCAACGCCGGGGACGCCGCGCACCGGGCCGAGGCGGTGCGCACCGCGATCGAGCGCTTCGGGCGGCTCGACCACCTCGTGGGCAACGTCGGGATCAACCCGGTCTACGGCCCGATGGTCGACCTCGAGCTCGACGCCTTCCGCAAGATCCTCGACACCAACGTCGTCGGCACGCTCGGGCTGGTGCAGGAGGCCTGGCGGGCGTGGATGGCCGAGCACGGCGGCTCGGTGCTCGTCGTCGCGTCGGTGGCCGGGGTCAAGGCCTCGCCGAACATCGCCGGCTACGGCGTGAGCAAAGCCGCGCTGATCAACCTGGTCACCCAGCTGGCCGTCGAGCTCGGCCCGAAGGTGACGGTCAACGCCGTCGCGCCGGCCGTCGTCAAGACCCGCTTCGCCGGCGCGCTCTACGAGGGCCGCGAGCAGGAGGCCGCCCGCGCCTACCCCGCCGGGCGACTCGGCGAGCCCGAGGACGTCGGCGAGGCCGCGGCCTACCTGCTCGGCGCCGGCTGGGTCACCGGCCAGACCCTGGTGCTCGACGGCGGCGCGCTCTCCCGCGGCCCCGCCTGAGCCCTACTCGCGGTAGCGCCGCCGGCGCCCGCCGGGGGTGACCCCGCTCTCGGCGAGGATCGCCGCCAGCCGCGCGGCACCGGCCTCGTACTCGGCCGGCGGGACGGGCGTCGCGTACCCGCCGTGTGCCGCGGCGGCGGCGTGCACGGAGGGCCGCTCGACGGTCAGCTGCTCGGCCGGTGCCGGCGGGTCGGTGCGCCGGCGCCGCGGGGCGCCCGCGTCCACGGGGACCGGCGGTGGGGTCAGCACGCGGGCGACCGGCTCGGGCTCCGGGGTCACGACCGGGACGGCGACGGTCGCCGGAGCCACCGTCGCAGACGCCACCGCTGCCGGGGCCTCGGGGGTCCGGGGCCAGCCGCCGAGCTCGCGGGTGACGTCGGCGTGCCATGCCGCCGCCGTCGCCGGCTCCAGCGGCTCGCGGCCGCTGCGCACGGACTGGGTCCGCATGACCACGCGCTCGACGTGCATCTCGCCCGCGTGGTGCAGCTCGCCGGCGTGCCGCTCGGTCAGCTCGGCGCGCAGCCGGCCGACGTCGGCGCGCAGGCCGGCCATCTCGGCGACGTCGGCGCGCAGGCCGGCCAGCTCGGCGAGGTCGGCCCGCAGCGCACCGATCGCGGCCACCTCGGTGCGCAGCGCGTCGAGGCCGGTCAGGTCCCCGCGCAGCCCGGCCAGCTCGCTGCGCAGGCCGTCGAGCTCGCGGCGCATCGCGGCCTCCGCCTCGCCTCGGACCTGCAGCTCCAGCTCCAGCTCGGCCTGCCGGTGCACCGCCGTCTCGCGCTCGAGCTCGGCCTCGTGGGCGCGGCGCAGCTCCGCCTCGACCGCCGCGACGTCGGGCCCCTCGGGCACGACGGGCTCGGGACGCCGTCCGGCGGCGAAGGCGGCACCCAGGCAGGCCCACGCCACGGCGACCACGGCCACGCGCAGCACCTGTGGGTCGTCGGACAGGAAGACGACGGCGGTGGCCGCGACGGCAGCACCACACCCGACCAGCAGCCCGGCGACACGCATCCGTCCCCCCGTCCGCATGGTCGTCAGCGTAACGGTGAGCGAGCCCCCGACTCCGGCACGGAATCGCCGTGTGCCGGAGTCGGAGGCTCGATCGGTCGTGCTGCAGGTGGGGTCAGCCCTGGGCGAGGGCGCCGTCGGAGCTGAAGACCAGGCCCATCGAGACCTCGCCCTGCGTGATGGCGGCCTTGGTGGCCGGGCCGCCGGCGTCGAACTCACGGAACTCGGCGAACGTCAGGCCGTAGGTCTCCTCCAGGCCCGGCTGGCAGAACGGCCGGGTCGGGCACTCGGCCGGCCCGCCCAGGACCAGCGACCCGTCGCCGCACGCGTCGGCGAGCTCCGAGAGCGTGGTCACGCCGAGCTGGTCGGCGAACTCCTGCGTCACGGCGAAGGCGTTCTGGTCGGCGGCCTCCGACGGCGCGCCGAAGGTCAGCCCGACCTGATCGGCCAGCGGCTGCAGCGCGTCGCGGGTGGCCTGCGCGTCCCCGCTGGCGATCGGCGTCGGGTTGGCGCCGTTGACCTGCGCGTTGAGCGCCTCGGTCACGGTGGCCAGGTACTCCGGGAAGACCTGCAGGTCGGTGCCGGAGATGAGGGCCGGCAGGTAGAGGTCGCGGTTGCCGACCTCGCGCACGGTGGCGTCGAAGCCCGCCGCCTGCAGGACCCCGGCGTAGATGTTGCCCAGGATCGTCGACTCGGTGAAGTTGCCCGCGCCGACGACGATCGGGCCGCTGCCCTGCTCCAGGCCGTCGGTGACGCCGCTCTCCTCGACCCACGCGGCCGCGACGTCCTCGGCGCTCTGCCGCTCCAGGTCGACGGCGGCGTTCATGTCGATGAGCTGGTCGGTGGTCAGCGCGGCCGAGACCGCGTCGAGGGCCGGGACCAGCGCCGGGTTGGCCGCGGCGGTGGCCGCCGTGATGGCCGGCACGATGTTGTCGGCGTTCTGCAGCTCCTGGTCGTCCTCGAGGACGACGAGCTGGTCGCCGGGCACGGGGGCGCAGGCGTCGCCGCTGGCGGCCGAGCCGCTGGTGCCGGTGGAGCCGCCGGTGCCCGAGGAGCCGGACTCGCCGCAGGCGGCGGTCAGCAGGAGGCCGGTGAGCAGGAGAGGAGCGAGGGCGCGCTGCGTGCGCATGGTGGTCCGCCTTCTGTGTCCCGTGCGGCGTGCGGCCGCGACGCGTGTCTGGCGGGGATCACCCGCGCGGCACATGCAACCCCCGGGGCCGCGACCCGGGCAATCGCCGCACGGATGTGTTGCGCGGTCGTTACACGGTCGCGCTCAGGCGGGGACCCAGCTCACAGCGGGACGCCGCTGGCCGTGGGTTCCGGAACGGCTGCGGCCTTCGGCGTCGTCCTGACCTGCAGGAACGGCAGCCGCCGCGGGCCCGGGGTCACCGCCCAGGACAGCGTCGCGAGCACCAGTTCGGTGAGCAGCGCCAGGCCCGCCACGAGGATGGCGCCGGCGATCATCACGCCGTAGTCCTGCTGGCCGAAACCGAGGTTGATCAGCCGGCCCAGTCCTCCCCCGCCGACCAGCGCGGCCAGGCCCGCCGTCGCCACCACCTGCACCGCCGCGGTGCGGATGCCGGTGGTCACCAGCGGGAGGGCCAGCGGCAGCTCCACGCGGCCGAGGACCTGGGCGCGGCTCATGCCCATCCCGCGCGCCGCCTCGCGGACCTCGGCGTCGACCCCGCGGAAGCCGACGAAGGTGTTGGTCAGGATCGGCGGGATCGCGAACACCGCCAGCGCGATCGTCGTCGCGCGGTTGCCGAAGCCGATCGGGCTGACGGCGAACAGGGTGAGCAGCGCCAGCGTCGGGACGGCCCGGCTCACGTTGGACAGGACGACGACCAGGCCTGCGCCGCGGCGGGCCGTGCCGAGGGCGACGCCGATCGGCAGCGCCACGACCATCGCCGCCAGGACCGCGACGGCGGAGATGCCGATGTGCTCCAGCGCCAGGTCGGCGATGCCGTTGGGCCGGCTCCAGTTGAACGGGTCGTTGAGGTAGGTGATCGCCCGCGAGAAGTCGTTCACGACCGCACCGCCCGCGCCCAGGGCGTCAGCGCCCGCTCCGCGCCGGCCAGCAGGACGTCGGCCAGCAGCGCGAGCAGCACGCAGCCGACCGCGCCGGTGACGATCTCGGCGCGGTAGAAGTTCGCGGCGAACCCGCCGGTGATCAGCTGTCCCAGCCCGCCGTGGCCGACCAGGACGCCGACCGTCGTCAGCGCCACCGTGGACACCGTGGCGATCCTCAGCCCGGCCATGAACGCCGGCAGCGCGAGCGGCAGGTCCACCCGCCAGAACGTCTGGGCGGCCGAGAGCCCCATCCCCCGCGCCGCCTCGCGGACGTCGGCGGGGACGCCCTGCAGGCCGGCGAGGAAGTTCCGCACGAGGATCACCAGCGAGTAGGCGACCAGGCCGATGAGCACGGTGTTCGACGACAGCCCCGTGAACGGCACGAGCAGCGCGAACAGCGCCAGCGACGGGATCGTGTAGACGATCGTGGACAGGCCCAGGACCGGCGCCGACAGGTAGCGGCTGCGCCGCGCGAGCAGCGCCAACGGCAGTGCGATGACCGCGCCGATGACCACCGCGAGCACGGTCAGGCGCACGTGCTCGCCGGTGTAGGTCAGGATGGAGTCCCAGTTGTCGGTCACGTAGGACGGGTCGAACCACGGGTTCGGGGCCTCGTCCACCGCGAGCAGCCCCACCGCGGGGTCGCTCACCGCGTCCAGGGAAGGGCGCGCACCCAGGGAGGTCACCCGGTGGACGCTACTGCCGCGAGCGCTCCGGACGGCGGCACGGGTGCTGCCCAGGAGATCCGGCTCGAGGGGGTCAGCAAGACCTACGCCGACGGGACGGTCGGCGTCGAGCGGCTGGACCTGACCTTCGCCGCCGGCGAGTTGTCGGTCCTCGTCGGCCCCTCGGGCTGCGGCAAGACCACGACGATGAAGATGATCAACCGGGTCATCGAGCCGACGACGGGGCGGATCCTGCTCGACGGTGAGGACGTCACCCGCGTCGACCCCGACCGGCTGCGCCGCCGCATCGGCTACGTCATCCAGAACGTCGGCCTGTTCCCCCACCTGACCGTCCGGGACAACGTGGCCACGGTGCCGCGGCTGCTGGGCTGGGACAAGCGGCGCACCCGCGCCCGCGTGGACGAGCTGCTGTCCACCGTGGGCCTCGACCCCGCCGTCCACGGCACGCGCTACCCGGCCCAGCTCTCCGGCGGCCAGCGGCAGCGGGCCGGAGTGGCCCGGGCACTGGCCGCCGACCCCGCCGTCCTGCTGATGGACGAGCCGTTCTCCGCCGTCGACCCGGTGGTCCGCGAGCGGCTGCAGGCGGAGTTCCTGCGGCTGCAGGAGGCGGTGCGCAAGACCATCGTCTTCGTCACCCACGACATCGAGGAGGCCGTGCGGCTCGGTGACCGGATCGCGGTGATGAGCACCGGCGGCCGGGTCGAGCAGTTCGCGCCGCCCGCCGAGCTGCTCGGCCGGCCGGCCGGCCCCTTCGTGGCCGACTTCGTCGGTGCCGACCGCGGTCTCAAGCGCCTGGCGGTCACCGGCATCGGCGCCGACGACCTCGAGCGCCCCCCGGTGGTGCACGTGGCCGACGGCCTGGCCGACGCCCGGGCCTCCCTGCAGGTCACCGGCGCCCGGTGGGCGGTCGTCCTCGACGACGACGACCGGCTGCACGGCTGGCTGTCGGCCGACCGGGCCGCGGGCGCGGGCACGGTGGGCTCGGCGGCGCGGCGGATGGAGGCCTGGGTGCCGGCCGGCGCGACGCTCAAGACCGCGTTCTCCACGATGCTGCAGCACGAGGCCGGCTGGGTGGCGGTCCTCGACGGCGACGTCTTCCTCGGGGTGCTGACGCCGGAGTCGCTGCACGCCGCGCTGCGCCGCTCGGTCGACGGCACGGTCCCCGAGACCGCCGGCGCCGCCGTCCCGGTGAGGGGTTAGGCCCGGACGCCGTCCCCGGGTCGCCCGTCGTCGCGTTCCTCCGGGGGCACGCGGCACACCGACTCGAGCCACAGCGCGGCCGCGGTCAGCGCCGCGGCACACAGCACGCCGACGACGGCGGTCACCGTGTCGCTGCCGGCCACCTGCAGCCGGGACACGGCCGGCCCGACGTGCAGCAGCACCCCGGCCCAGATGCCGACGAAGGCCGCGCCCACGAAGGCGCTGGCCTGGGCGAGCACCGCCAGCCGGGCCACCAGCATCGGCTCCACCGGGCGCACCAGCGGCGTGCCCGCGTCGGCGGTCCGCGCCGTCTCCCCGCCGCGGGCCGAGCGCCGGGCGGCCCGCTCGGCGGTCAGGCGGGCGCGCAGCGTGCGGGCGCCGAGCGCCTCGGCGACGGCCAGCACCGCGAGCGGCAGCGGCAGCCACCAGCGCAGCGGCGGCAGGCTGCCGTAGGTGGCGCGGACGAGCAGCCAGGCGGCCAGCGCCAGCCCGGCGGCGACGACGACCAGGTCGCGGCGGTTCACCGGCCTCAATGCAGGTGCTCCCACTTCACGACCGCGGCGACGTCGTCGGCCGGCAGTGCGGCGACCAGGTCGGCGACCCGCCCGTGCCCGGGCAGCACGGCGGTGGGGTCCAGCGACAGCCACGGGACCAGCACGAACGCCCGCTCGTGCGCGCGCGGGTGCGGCAGCGTGAGGGCCGGGTCGTCGGAGACCACCGGCGTCCCGTCGTCGGCGGTCACGGTGACCACGTCGACGTCGAGGGTGCGCGCGCCCCACCGCACCTCGCGGGTGCGGCCGGCGGCCTGCTCGAGCTCCTGTGCGCGGGCCAGCCAGCCGGCGGCGTCGCGGTCGCCGCGGACGAACACCACCGCGTTCAGGTACGGCGGCTGCTCGACCGGTCCCCACGGCGGCGTCTCGTACAGCGTCGAGCGGGCGACGAGACCGTCGGCCTTGAGCGCCTCCACCGCCGTGCGCAGCGCGCGGGCGCGGTCGCCGAGGTTGGCGCCCAGGGACAGCACCGCGCGGGTCACGCGCGCTCTCGCCGGATGGTGACGGTGACGTCGTCGAAGGGCACGCCGAGGTCGGCCTGCGGCTTGTGCACGGTGATCTCGGCGGCCTGGACCAGCGGATCGGCGAGGCAGACGTCGGCCAGGCGCTGACACAGCGTCTCGAGCAGGTCGACCGGGTCGCCGGCGAGGACGGCGTGCAGCCGCTGGGCCAGCTCGGCGTAGTTGACCGTCCTGGTCAGGTCGTCCCCGGCCGCGGCGGGCGCGGTGTCGAGCTCCAGAACGGCGTCGACGGAGAAGGTCTGCCCGTTCTCCCGCTCGAAGCCGTAGACGCCGTGGTGGGCGTGCGCGGTCAGGCCGCGGACGGCGATCCGGTCGGGGGTGGGGCGGTCAGTCACGGCGGGCCTCCTCGCGGGCGCGGTGCACGGCGGCCACCGTGCGGACCGCGTCGGCCGAGCCCGCGGCGTCGTGCACCCGCACGCCCCAGGCGCCGGCCTCCGCGGCCAGGACGGTCGTGGCCAGGCTGGCGGCGTCCCGCTCCGGCGCCGGGCGCAGCGCACCGTCGGGACCGGCGAGCAGGCGGCCGAGGAAGGACTTGCGGGAGGCGCCGACCAGGACCGGCAGGCCGAGGGACACCACGTGGGGCAGCGCGGCCAGCAGCGCCCAGTTGTGCGCCGCCTGCTTGGCGAAGCCGAGGCCGGGGTCGAGGACCAGCTGGGCGGCGTCCACGCCGGCCGACAGCGCGGCGTCGACCCGGGCGGACAGCTCCGCGCAGACCTCCGCGACGACGTCGCCGTAGACGGCCTCGGCGTACATCTCCCGGCTGTGGCCGCGCCAGTGCATGAGCACCCACGGGACGCCGGCGTCGGCGACCAGCGTGGCCATCCCGTCGTCGGCCAGGCCGCCGCTGATGTCGTTGACCAGCACCGCGCCGGCCTCCAGCGCCGCCTCGGCGACCTCGGTGCGGGTCGTGTCGACGCTGACCCGGACGCCGGCGGCGGTCAGCTCGCGGACGACGGGGACGACGCGGCGGCGCTCCTCGGCGGCGTCGACGCGGTCGGCACCGGGGCGGGTGGACTCGCCGCCGACGTCGACGTAGTCGGCGCCCGCCGCGGCCATCGCCAGCCCGTGCGCGACCGCGGAGGCCGTGTCGGCGAAGCAGCCGCCGTCGGAGAAGGAGTCAGGCGTGACGTTGAGGACGCCCATGACCACGCACCGGCCCGGGTGCAGCAGCTCGGCGCGGTGCCCGCTCACCGGCCCAGGACGAGGCTCATCGCCTCGGCGCGGGTGGCGGCGTTGTCGCGGAAGATGCCGCGGACCGCCGAGGTGACCGTCGTCGACCCGGGCTTGCGGATGCCGCGCATGCCCATGCACAGGTGCTCGGCCTCCACGACGACGATCACGCCGCGGGGCTTGAGGTTCTCGTCGAGGGCGTCGGCGATCTGCCGGGTCATGCGCTCCTGCACCTGCGGCCGGCGCGCGTAGACGTCGACCAGGCGGGCGAGCTTGGACAGCCCGGTGACCCGGCCGTCCTCGGCGGGGATGTAGCCGACGTGCGCGGCGCCGTGGAAGGGCACCAGGTGGTGCTCGCAGGTCGAGTACATCGGGATGTCCTTGACCAGGACCAGCTCGTCGTGGTCCTCGTCGAAGACGGTCGCGAGCACCTCGGCCGGGTCCTGCCAGAGGCCGGCGAAGGTCTCGGCGTAGGCCCGGGCGACCCGGGTGGGCGTGTCGCGCAGCCCGGGCCGGTCCGGGTCCTCCCCCACCGCGAGCAGCAGTTCCCGGACCGCGGCCGCGGCCCGCGCGGTGTCGACGTGCGAGGGATCCGCGCGGACCTCGTCCTCGGGGACCAGGCTCATCTCTGGGCAGGGGCGCCGACGTCACCGACCGGGTTGTTGCCGCCCTTGACCAGGCCGTTGCCGTTGCCGACGCCGTGCTGCCCGACGGCGGTCGCGCCGTGCCCGTTGCCGTTGGACTGCGCGGCGAGCTCGGTGGGCGTGAGCACCGGCGGCTGGTCCGACGGCGTCCGCTTGCCGAAGCCGTTGTAGGGCGCCAGGGCCGGCCGCTTGGTGACCGGCGCGCAGATGCGGGCCATGTCCTCGCGGGAGAGGGTCTCGCGCTCCATCAGCTCGAGCACGAGCTGGTCGAGCACCGCCCGGTACTCCACCAGGATCTCCCAGGCCTCGTCGTGCGCGGCCTCGATGAGCGCGCGGACCTCGGCGTCGATGTCGGCGGCGACGGCCTCGGAGTAGTCCGGCCGCGAGCCCATGTCCCGGCCGAGGAACGGCTCGGAGTCGGTGCTGCCGTACTTGACCGCACCCAGCTTGGCGCTCATGCCGTACTGAGTGACCATCGCGCGGGCCATCGACGTGGCCTTCTCGATGTCGTTGCCGGCACCCGTCGTCGGCTCGTGGAAGACCAGCTCCTCGGCCGCGCGCCCGCCGAGGGCGTAGGCCAGGGTGTCGATCATCTCCGAGCGGGTCTGGGTGTACTTGTCCTCGGTCGGCAGGACGAGCGTGTGCCCGAGCGAGCGGCCGCGCGGCAGGATCGTCACCTTGTGCACGGGGTCGAGGTTGGGCAGCGCGTGCGCCACCAGGGCGTGGCCGCCCTCGTGGTAGGCGGTGACCTTCTTCTCCTTCTCGCTCATCGCCCGCGTCTTGCGCTCGGGACCGGCGATGACGCGGTCGATCGCCTCCTCGAGCGTGGCGTCGTCGATGACCGAGCCGCCGTGGCGGGCGGTGAGCAGCGCGCCCTCGTTGAGGACGTTCGCCAGGTCCGCGCCGGTGAAGCCGGGGGTGCGGCGGGCGACGGTCTCGAGGTCGACGTCGGGAGCGAGCGGCTTGCCCTTGGCGTGCACCTGGAGGATCTGCTTGCGGCCCAGCAGGTCGGGCCGGTCGACGGCGATCTGCCGGTCGAAGCGGCCCGGGCGCAGCAGCGCGGGGTCGAGGATGTCCGGCCGGTTGGTGGCGGCGATCATGATGACGCCGCCCTTGACGTCGAAGCCGTCCATCTCGACGAGCATCTGGTTGAGCGTCTGCTCGCGCTCGTCGTGGCCGCCGCCCATGCCGGCGCCGCGGTGCCGGCCGACGGCGTCGATCTCGTCGACGAAGATGATCGCCGGGGCGTTGGTCTTGGCCTGCTCGAAAAGGTCGCGGACCCGGCTGGCACCGACGCCGACGAACATCTCGACGAAGTCCGAGCCGGAGATGGAGAAGAACGGCACGCCGGCCTCACCGGCCACCGCGCGGGCGAGCAGGGTCTTGCCGGTCCCGGGCGGGCCGAACAGCAGCACGCCCTTGGGGATCTTCGCGCCCACGGCCTGGAACTTGACCGGGTTGGCCAGGAAGTCCTTGATCTCCTGCAGTTCCTCGATGGCCTCGTCCGCGCCGGCGACGTCGGCGAACGTCGTCTTCGGCGTGTCCTTGGTGATCTGCTTGGCCTTGGACTTGCCGAAGGCCATGACGCCGCGGCCGCCGCCCTGCATGGAGTTGAACAGCCAGAACAGCAGCAGCAGGAGGATCAGGAAGGGCAGGAAGCTGATCAGGATGCTGACGAGGACGTTGTCCTGCGTGACGTTCGTCGTGAAGTCGACGCCCTCACCGGTGGTCTGCCCGTCGCCGTCGATGCCCGAGACCAGCGAGAAGACGTCGTCGGAGGCCCCGATCGGGTACGACGCGGTGATCTGCTCGTTGCCGTCGACGGCATCGCGCAGGTCGAGGTCGAGGGTCTGTTCCTTGTCGTTGATCGTGACCGTCTCGACGTTGCCGGCCTGGATCTGCTGCAGGGCGACCGACGTCTTGACCTGCTCGTAGCTGGAGCCGCCACCGAGGAAGGAGGACAGACCGAGGGCCACCAGGACGACGAGGACGACCCAGAACCACACGGAGCGGAAGATCTTCTTGCGTTCCATACACCGATGCCGGGCGGCCGGAGGGCTCCGGCCTGGCCCGTCGACCCTCCTGATCGTCCGGGTGACGCTCCGCGCGACCCGGGAGGGCACCCTGGCGCTCGGTCCAGCGTCGTTGCGGTCGACGGTACACCGGGGAAGCTGGCGATCCCCTGTGATCGCGCTGCCCGGGGACCGGCCGCTCCCCCGTCCGGAGGACCCGCCTACGTCGAGTAGACCTGGGGCTTGAGCGTCCCGATGTAGGGCAGGTCGCGGTAGCGCTCGGCGTAGTCCAGGCCGTAGCCGACGACGAACTCGTTGGGGATGTCGAAGCCGACGTAGCGCACCGGGACCTCGACCTTGATCGCGTCGGGCTTGCGCAGCAGGGCGCAGACCTCCAGCGAGGCCGGGCGGCGGCTGCCGAGGTTCTTGAGCAGCCAGGACAGCGTCAGGCCCGAGTCGATGATGTCCTCGAGCACCAGCACGTCCATGCCGGAGATGTCGCGGTCGAGGTCCTTGAGGATGCGCACGACCCCCGAGGAGCTGGTCGAGCTGCCGTAGGAGGAGACGGCCATGAACTCCATCTGGGTGGGCAGCCGCAGCGCCCGGGCGAAGTCGCTCATGAACAGCACCGCGCCCTTGAGGACGCCGACGAGCAGGACCTCGCGGCCCTCGTAGTCCCGCGCGATCCGGTCGGCGAGCTCGGTGATCTTGCCCTGGATCTGCTGCTCGGACAGGAGCACGTGGTCGATGTCGGGGCCGTAGCCGTGGTCGGGCCCCAGTCCAGCAGGGGTCGACGCGGTCTCGCTCACGGATGCTGCTCCTCCGGATCGGGGGCGACTCCGGCCCTCCCGCCCGAGGAGCCGGCGGGCCGCAGCACCAGCCTGCCAGACGCCCGGAGCGCCTCCGCACCGCCCGGCAGGGCGACCGGTCCCTGCCCGTGCCACCCGGTCACCAGCGCGTCGACGGCGCCCAGGTGCACCGCCTGGAGGTCGCCCACCCCCGCACCGCGCAGCCACCCGCGCAGCACCCGGCGGCGCAGCGCGGCCGGCAGGTCCGCGACGCCCGCCGCCGGCAACCCGTCCGCAGCCGGCAGCCCGGCCGGGCCGGCCAGCCGGGCGAGGTGTTCCCCGGCCAGGGCGTCGAGGGCGTCGAGGTCCTCGCGCAGCAGGTCCGCCGTCCGGGCGAGGGCGGGGGCGACACCGCCGCCGAGGACGTCCTCCAGCAGCGGCAGGACCTCGGCGCGCAGCCGGGCGCGGCGGTAGGCCGGGTCGGTGTTCCACGGGTCGTCCCACACCGGCAGGCCCTGGGCGGCGCAGGCGGCGCGGGTGGTCTCGCGCCGGACGCCGAGCAGCGGCCGCCAGAACGGCGGGCGCTCGGCCACCATCCCGGCCACCGACCGCGGGCCGGACCCGCGGCCGAGGCCCAGCAGCACGGTCTCGGCCTGGTCGTCGAGGGTGTGGCCGAGGGCGACCCGCGCCCCGGCCCCGCCGGCGCACCGGGTCAGTGCGTCGTACCGGGCGGTGCGGGCCGCGGCCTCGGGGCCACCCGCGGTGCCGACGGCGACGGGGACGACGAGCACCGGGTCCAGGCCGAGGCCGCGCAGAAGGCCGACGGTGTCCCGTGCCCGCTGCGAGGAGCCGGGCTGCAGGCCGTGGTCCACGGTCACCGCCCCGGCCGGCACCCCGGCGCGCGGGGCCTCGAACGCGACGGCGGCGGCCAGCGCGAGGGAGTCCGCTCCCCCGCTGACCGCCACCAGCACCGGCTGCGACGACGCCCGCAGGCCCGGCCGGACGGCGCTGCGGACGGCCGCGACCGCCGGCGGCGGGCCGCTCACCGCAGCCGGGGCGTCAGGCGGTGACGGCCGGGCGGCCGTGCACCCGCTCGACCCAGCGGGCCGGCTCGGTGAGCTCCTCGACCAGCGGCAGGTTCTCCGGGCCCGCCCACACCCGGTTGAACCCCTCCATGCCGACCAGGTCGACGACGCCACCCACGAAGGTCCGCCCGTCGGCGTACTGCTTCATCTTCTGCTCCAGGCCGAGCAGCCGGCGCAGCACGCGGTCGAGCGGGCCGCGGCCCTTGCGCCGCTGGGCGAAGCGCTTGCGCAGGGTGCGCACCGAGGGCACGACGTCGGGGCCCACGCCGTCCATCACGAACTCGGCGTGCCCCTCGACCAGGCTCATCACGGCGGTGACCCGGTCGAGGACGGCGCGCTGCTCGGGGTCGCGGACCAGGGCCATGAGGCCAGCCGAGGCGCCGTCGTCGTCGGTGCCGCGGACGGCGTCGGCGAGGCCGCGCATCAGGTCGGACATGCGGTCGCGCAGCGCGTCGGGGCTGAGGTCGGTGGCCTCGACGAACTCGGAGATCTGCGCCTCGAGGTGGTCGCGCAGCCACGGGAAGGCGGTGAACTGCAGCTGGTGGGTGACCTCGTGCAGGCAGACCCACATGCGGAAGTCGGTCGGGTCGACGCCCAGGCGCCGCTCGGCGTCGACGATGTTCGGCGCCACCAGGAGCAGCCGGCCGCCGGTGCCGAACACCTCGTACTGGCCGAGCACCCGGGAGGAGAGGAACGCGAGCAGGCCGCCGGCCTGCACGCCGGTGGCGCGCGAGCCGATGGCGGTGGCCAGCGGCCCGGGCGGGTTCTCCGACCGCTCGAGGAGCGCACCGGCCAGCGGGTCGAGCAGCGCGGCCATGCCGGTGGTGTTGGCGTCGATCCAGCCGGGCCGGTCGACGACGGCGACCTCCGGGACCGGCCCGCCCTCGACCGGGTGCAGCCCGGTCAGCCCCTCGACGTGGGCGACGGCGGCCGCGGCGGCCGCGTGCAGCTCGGAGACGACCGCGGTGGCCTCCTCGCGGGTGGTCGCCGGACCTGCCCCGGCCAGCTTGCGGGCGGTCCGCCCGGCGAGCTGCCAGTCGACGAGTGCGCTGCTGCTCATCACCTCACGGTACGCGGGCGACCTCTGCGCCACCCCCGGTCAGCGGCATCCGCAGCCGGCCAGCGCGGCGGCCACGGCGTCGAGCGCGGCCTCCTCCGGCCCGCCCCCGCCGGTGGTCCCGTTGGCCACCAGCGCGTAGGCCAGCAGCCGGCCGTCGGCGGTCACCACGGTGCCGGCCAGGGCGTGCACGCCGAGCAGGGTGCCGGTCTTGCCGCGGACGGCGCCGGGTGCGGTGGCGGGGTCGGCGTCGCCGCGGTCGGCCAGGGTGCCGTCGTAGCCGGCCACCGCCAGGCCCGAGACGACGGCCGAGGCACCGGCGAGGGAGCCGTCGGCGGCGCCCGCGAGGACGTCGGCCAGGACGGCGGGGGTCACGAGGTCCAGCCGGGACAGCCCGCTGCCGTCGTGCAGGTCGACCTCGGAGGTGTCGACGCCGGCGTCGGCGAGCGCCCCGGTGACCGCCTGCGCTCCCCCGTCGAAGGTCGCCGGGAGGCCGCGGGCCAGGGCCACGTGGCGGGCCAGGGAGTCGGCCAGCAGGTTGTCCGACTGCGACAGCGCCTGCTCGACCAGGCGCGCGATCGGCGCCGAGGAGACGCTGCCCAGCGTCGTGGCGCCGTCGGGGGCCTCGCCCAGCTCGACGGTCGCGCCGGGGACGCCGAGCGCGGCGGCCAGCGCCCGTCCGGCGTCGGTGCCCGGTGCGCCGCTGCGGGCGTTCTCCCCGGGGGTCACCCGCGCGCCGTCCACCGCGGCGGCGGTGACCGGGGCGGCGTAGCTCGACGGCGCGTCCTCGGGTCCCCAGCCGTCCGCGGTGAGCGGCCCCTCGAACAGCGTGGTGTCGACGACGACCCGGCCGACCGTGGTCCCCGGCGGTAGCGCGGCCTGCACCTGGGCGGCGAGGTCGGCCACGGTCGCCGCGCCCGGGTAGGTGAGCGAGGGGCTCGTCGTCGAGAGGGTGGGGTCCCCGCCGCCGACCAGCACGACCTCGTCCGGCGTGGCCCCGGCGACGACCGTCGTCTCCAGCGTGTCGTCGGGGTCGAGGGCGGTGAGCGCGGCGACGGAGGTCAGCAGCTTGGCCGTCGAGGCCGGCGTCACGGGCTCGTCGGCGCCCTGGTCGAACAGGGTGTCCCCGGCGGCGACGTCGACCACCTCGGCGCTCACGCCCCCGGCGAGCGCGGGCGTCGCCAGCAGCGGGGCGAGCGCGGCCGCGACGGCACCGGGGTCGGGTGCGGGGGCGTCGGAGGACAGCGCGGCGAGCACGGGTGCCGGCTCGCCGACGCCGGGGAGCTCCGCGGTGGGCCCGGCCGCCGCGCCGCCCGTGGCGTCGTCGTCGCGGCCGAGGAACAGCACCGCGCCGACGACCAGCGCGGCAACCACGAGGAGGGCCACGAGGCTCAGCAGGAGGCGCCGGCGCAGCCGCCCGTAGCTCGGCGTGACGGTCGTCGACCCACTCGGCTCGATGGTGCCCACCCCCCGGAAGAGACCCCCGGGGCGGACCTGCGCCGGTGGGCCTGATACCGGTGGGCCACACTACGTGCCGTGCAGTTCGACGTGACGGTAGAGATCCCCAAGGGCCAGCGGAACAAGTACGAGCTGGACCACGCCACCGGGCGCATCCGGCTCGACCGGATGCTGTTCACCTCGACCCGGTACCCGGCCGACTACGGGTACATCGAGAACACCCTGGGTCAGGACGGTGACCCGCTCGACGCCCTCGTGCTCCTCGAGGAGCCGACCTTCCCCGGGTGCCTGATCACCTGCCGGGCCATCGGCATGTTCCGGATGACCGACGAGGCGGGTGGCGACGACAAGGTCCTCACCGTCCCGGCCACCGACCCCCGCATGGCCCACCTCCAGGACATCACCGACGTCTCGGAGTTCGACCGGCTGGAGATCCAGCACTTCTTCGAGACCTACAAGGACCTGGAGCCGGGCAAGTCGGTCGAGGGTGCCAACTGGGTCGGCCGCGCCGAGGCGCAGGCCGAGATCGAGGCCTCCATCAAGCGGGCCCAGGAGGCCGGCGGCCACTGACGGCCCCCTCCCCCCGACCCTCCTGAGCGCACGACGGACGACGGACGGCGGTGCACCCCACCCGGGGTCGCACCGCCGTCGTCGTCTCAGGACCGGACGTCGTGCAGGACGACTCAGCGACCCCTGTCGTGCAGGACGACGGTCAGGAACCCCTGTCGTGCAGGACGACGGTCAGGAACCCCAGCTCGCCGCGGTAGCCCTCCAGCCACTGGCGGCGGTGCGTGCGGGCGGCCTCCAGGGCGGCCTCCCGTTCGGCTCCGGCCGCCTCGGTGAGCGCCCACTCCGTCAGCGCGCCGGTCCAGCACCACTCGTACTCGTCCCACTCGGCGAGCGTGGACAGGTGCGCGTAGCCGGGCTCGAAGCCGCAGCCCTGCACCTCGGCCAGCAGCCCGGGCAGGTCGGGCAGCTCGCCGGGCTCGGCGCCGAGGCCGGCCAGCGCCGCCTCACCGGGGCCGGACTCCCAGAAGCCGTCGCCGAAGAGCACCCGGCCGCCGGGGCGCAGGGAGCGGCGGACGGCGTCGAGGGTCCCGGCCGGACCGCCGAAGACGTGCGTGGCGCCGATGCACACGACGGCGTCGAAGGGGCCGCCCTGCCAGGTCGCGGCGTCGTCCTGCACGAACTCCACGCGGCCCGTCACGCCGCGCATGGCGGCCCGGTCCCGCGCGGCGTCCAGCGCGGGCGCCGAGGTGTCCACGCCGACGCCCACCAGCTCGGGCCGCGCGGCCAGCAGCGGGAGCAGCCACGCGCCCGAGCCGCAGCCGAGGTCGAGCACCCGCCCCCGCGCGAGCGGGGCGAGCCGCTCCAGGAGCCGCGCGAGGGCGTCGTCGGAGACCGGGGCGGCGACCGGGTGCCAGCGGTGCGCGACCGCGCTGACCAGGGCCCGGTCCAGGGTGCTGTCCACCCGCGCAGTCTGGCGCAGCGGCTCAGGTGCGGGCGTCAGATGAGGCCGCGTGACCGCAGGTCGCGCAGTTCGGCGAAGACCCGCCGCCGGATGGCGTCCTCGCGCTTCTCCCCGAGCCCGACGAAGCGGAGGGACAACTCGCTGTGGTGGTCCTCCCGCGCGTGCCGACGGATGACCTCGGCCTTGACCGCGAGGCGGTCGCCGTGGAGGTCCACGACGACGGGGAGGACGGCACCGACCTCGATCTCCGGCTTCGCCACGCCTGGCCTGCCGGTCAGCAGGCAGCGGGTGCCGCCCTCGCTGAGGTCGACGGTGGTCCCGACCAGCACCCGGTCCCCCAGGGCCACCTCGATCGACACCGACATCGGGGCGCGGACGGCGCTGCGCCGCTGGCCGCGCGACGCGGGCCCGACGACCTTCAGCCGCCACGTCGGCGAGTCGCCGGCGACCACCTCGACCAGCTGCGCGGGTAGGGACCGCAGCTCCTCGGGCCCCCGCCAGATCAGCTCGACGTGCTCGCCGGTGTCCAGCCGCACGCGGCGCTTCTGGGCGTCCTCGCCGACGCTGACCACCAGCTCCGAGCCCGACACCTCCTCGACGAAGCTGATCAGCACGTCGGAACGGCTGCTCGCCTTGATGTCGAGCACCGCCCTCTCCTCGGGGTGGTCCACTCCAGGCGTCGCCATCATCGCCCTCCCTGTCCGCGTGTCCGGGTACACCGGGATGGACATCGGCACGGACCTGCGGGAAGTGGAGTCGGAAGACGCGGAAGGCGGTGACGCCGCCGCCCTCAGGCTCCGACGTAGGCCGCCAGGTGCTCGCCGGTGAGGGTCGAGCGGGCGGCGACGAGGTCGGCGGGTGTGCCCTCGAAGACGACCCGGCCGCCGTCGTGCCCCGCACCGGGACCGAGGTCGATGATCCAGTCCGCGTGCGCCATGACCGCCTGGTGGTGCTCGATGACGATCATCGACCTGCCGGAGTCCACCAGCCGATCGAGCAGGCCGAGCAGGTTCTCGACGTCGGCGAGGTGCAGGCCGGTGGTCGGTTCGTCGAGGACGTAGACCTCGCCGCTCTCGCCCATCTGCGTGGCGAGCTTGAGCCGCTGCCGCTCCCCGCCGGACAGCGTGGTGAGCGGCTGGCCGAGGCTCAGGTAGCCCAGCCCGACGTCGGCGAGGCGGGACAGGATCTTGTGGGCGGCCGGGATGCGCGCCTCGCCGTCGCCGAAGAACTCCTGGGCCTGCGTCACCGACATGGCGAGCACCTCGCTGATGTCCTTGCCGTTGTCGCCGCCGCCGAGCCGGTACTCCAGCACCGCCGCCTGGAAGCGCTTGCCCTCGCACTCCTCGCAGGGCGACTCGACGGTCGCCATGACCCCCAGGTCGGTGAAGATGACGCCGGCGCCGTTGCAGGTGGGGCAGGCACCCTCGGAGTTGGAGCTGAACAGCGCCGGCTTCACGCCGTTGGCCTTCGCGAACGCCTTGCGGATCGGCTCGAGCAGGCCGGTGTAGGTGGCCGGGTTGCTGCGACGCGAGCCCCGGATCGCGCCCTGGTCGATCAGGACCACGCCGTCCCGGCCGGCGACCGAGCCGTTGACCAGCGAGCTCTTGCCGGAGCCGGCGACGCCGGTGAGCACGCAGAGCACTCCCAGCGGGATGTCGACGTCGACGTCCCGGAGGTTGTGCGTCGACGCGCCGCGGACCTCCAGCGCACCGGACGACGGACGCACCGAGTCCTTGACGCCCGCCCGGTCGTCGAGGTGCCGGCCGGTGGTGGTGCCGCTGGCGCGCAGCCCCTCCACGGTGCCCTCGAACACCACCTCCCCACCGCCCGTGCCGGCGCCGGGGCCGAGGTCGACGACGTGGTCGGCGATCGCGATCATCTCCGGCTTGTGCTCCACCACGAGCACGGTGTTGCCCTTGTCCCGCAGCTGGAGCAGCAGGCCGTTCATCCGCTGGATGTCGTGGGGGTGCAGCCCGATCGAGGGCTCGTCGAAGACGTAGGTGACGTCGGTGAGCGACGAGCCGAGGTGGCGGATCATCTTGGTGCGCTGCGCCTCGCCACCCGACAGGGTCCCCGCCGGCCGGTCGAGGGAGAGGTAGCCCAGCCCGATCTCCGCGAAGGAGTCGAGGAGGTGCCGCAGGCCGGCGAGGAGCGGGGCGACGGACGGCTCGTCGAGCGCGCGGACCCAGGCGGCCAGGTCGCTGATCTGCATCGTGCAGAGGTCGGCGATGTTCTTGCCCTGGATCCTCGACGACCTGGCCTCCGGGCTGAGCCGGGTGCCGTCGCACGCGGGGCAGGGCTGGAAGGTGATCGCGCGCTCCACGAAGGCGCGGATGTGGGGCTGCATCGCGTCGACGTCCTTGGAGAGCATCGACTTCTGGATCTTGGGGATGAGGCCCTCGTAGGTGAGGTTGATGCCCTCGACCTTGATCTTGGTCGGCTCCTTGTAGAGGAGGTCGTGCATCTCCCTCTTCGTGTACTCCGCGATCGGCTTGTCCATGTCGAAGCCGGCGCCGCTGAAGATCCGGCCGTACCAGCCGTCCATGCTGTAGCCGGGGACCGTCAGTGCGCCCTCGCCCAGCGACTTGGTCTCGTCGTACAGCGCCGTGAGGTCGAAGTCGGAGACCGAGCCCATGCCCTCGCAGCGCGGGCACATGCCGCCCATGTAGACCACGTCGCGGACCACGGCCTTCTCCACCCGGCCGCCGGCCTTCTCGGTGCTCATCACCCCGCTCGCCTTCCGCGTGGGGACGTTGAACGAGAACGCCGTGGGGGGACCGATGTGCGGCGTGCCCAGCCGGCTGAACAGGATCCGGAGCATCGCGTTGGCGTCCGTGGCGGTGCCGACGGTGGAGCGCGGGTTGGCGCCCATCCGCTCCTGGTCGACGATGATCGCCGTCGTCAGGCCCTCGAGCAGGTCGACCTCGGGCCGCGCCAGCGTGGGCATGAAGCCCTGCACGAAGGCGCTGTAGGTCTCGTTGATCAGCCGCTGCGACTCCGCGGCGATGGTGCCAAACACCAGCGAGCTCTTGCCCGAGCCGGACACGCCGGTGAAGACGGTCAGCCGGCGCTTCGGGATCTCGACGCTGACGTCCTTGAGGTTGTTCTCGCGCGCTCCGTGCACGCGGATCAGGTCATGGCTGTCGGCGACGTGCTCCGCGGACGTCAGCGGGTCGGTGCTGGTGACGGTGCTCATCGTCTCTCCGTCCGTCAGGCAGGACCGCAGTCGTCACGCAGTCGCGTCAACGGTTGGCTGTCTACCTGATCGGTGTGTCGAGCGGGAGTGGCGGGACACCACCGAGCCCGGACGCGGAGATGCCGGACCGGCGGTACGGCGCGGCCGTCTCCGAGCGGTGCGGGACCACGGCGCAGGCGCCGAGCAGCAGCAGCCAGCCCGCGAGCGGCAGCAGGCGCAGGAGCGTGTCGGGCAGCCCGGTCAGGTCTTCCACGTGCCAGGCGTCGTTGGTCGCGAACAGGTAGACCCCCGCCCAGGCCGGCCAGGTGCGCACCAGGCTGTCGCGCCGGACCGCGGTCACCAGGAGCGGCAGCAGGTAGATGCTGTAGTTGGCCCACGAGAAGGACGACGCCAGCAGCGTGCCCAGCATCAGCAGCGGCACGACCTCCAACGGGGCCTGCGGGTGGGACCGCCGGCGCCACGCCACCCAGCAGGCCAGACCGAACGCTGCCACCCGCAGCGCCAGGTCGAGCGCCGGCGGCAGGCCGAGCTGGACGGCGGCACCGTGGAGGGAGCGGTTGAACGGGGTCAGCTCGGGACGGTTGCCCCCGGCCAGCAGCGGCAGGACGTCGCTGAAGAACACGGCGCGGTCCGGCACGGTCAGCACCCCGACCGCGGTGAGCACCACTCCGCTGGTGGCGGCCGCGAGCAGGGCCCGTCCCCGCCCCAGGACGACGAGGGCGACCACGACCGGGGCCAGGGTGGGCTTGACCGCGCACACGGCGCCGAGCAGGGCACCGGCTGCGACGTCTCGGCGGGCCAGGAGCAGTGCGATGACGCCTGCCTCGGCGAGCAGGAGGACGGTGTCGACGTTGCCCTGGTCCAGCAGCCCGACCAGCGGCCGGCTGTGGGCGAGGACCAGCAGCACCCCGGGCAGGACGGGCGACGTCACACGGATCCCGACCAGGCGCAGCAGCAGCACCGTCGCAGCGACCACGGCGACCAGGCCGACGAGCACGACGACGACCACCGCGCCACGGAACGGCAGCAGGCCCAGCGGCGCGAGGAGCCAGCCGGCCAGCGGGGGGTAGATGAACTCCAGGCGGGCGTCGTACAGGGGCCCGCCGGCGGCCAGGCTGGCGCCGCTGCGCCACAGGATCGCCAGGTCCGAGGCGGTCCCCGTGGACGAACGCACCGCCACGTGCAGCAGGGAGCCCACGGCCAGCGGCCACAGCACGACACGGACTGCATGCGTCCATGCCACGCGTGTCAGGCGTCCGGCCGGGGGGAGGTCCCCGAGGGGGGCGCGGCAGCCGACGCCGGCGTCCGCCGGCACCGACGTGCCGGCACTCGCGGCCCGGGTCGTCCGCTGCATCGCCGCCTCCCCGCAGCCGGAACGGCAGGCTCCGCACAGCGCGAGGCCAGGCTCGGGAGTGCCCAGGAGCGCCTGCGTGAACCGCCCGCGTCCACCGAGATCCCCGTATGGGCCACGGGAGTCCGACGCGACGGGGCCGGCCGCGGCTGCTAGCGGCGATCCGTGGCGACGGGGAAGACCCACCGGCGCCCGGGCCACTCGGAGACGCACCAGAGCTCCTCCCCTGGGCAGGTCCAGGCCAGGTCCTCCGGCCCGCTCGGCAACACCCCCCGGTTGCGGTGCCACGTGCCCGGGGCGCCGACGTACAGGTCCCCGGCGGACCCCCTGCCGTTGCTCGCCGTGACGAACCACGTGGACTCGTGCACGGCCACCCCCTGCATGCGGCGCGGTTGGTCCTCGTGGACCTCGAGCGGAGCCCACCGGCCGTGGCCGTCGACGGCCGGGAGGCCCGTCCGAGGGTCGACGGGATAGCGCGCGAGCCGGGGCGGCCGATCGTCCTTGCGCCGGTACTCCCCGACGACGAGCGTCGGCCGGCCCTCCACCTCCCCGGTGGACAGGAACGAGTACCGCAGTCGACGCCGTCCCGCGCGCAGCGGGACGCGGAACGCCATGAGCTGGGGGAGCACGTAGTCGCACCCCCAGACATCGGAGCCGTCCACGGCGGACCGCCGCAGCGCGCCGATCCTGGCGGGGGACGCGTCGCCCGCTGCCCCGGTGGGCCGGCGAGGGACCGCCATGACGTCCCCGAGGCGGAAGACCCGCATCCCGAAGAGGGTGTCGGCGACCAGGAGGAGGTCACCGTGGACGGCGATGCCCCCGGCGTGCACGGGGACGGTGCCCATGGCCAGGACCCCGAGACGCCGGTGTGGCACGACCAGCAGGACGTGCCGGTAACGGGGACCCTCCGGGTGCGAGCGGTCGACGACCGAGATCCGCGAGCCCGGCGTGCGGAACAGCCGGCCGCGCTTGGCGTACCAGCTCACGAACAGCACGCCGCCGGACCGGGTGCTCGCCACACCCTGCGGCCACCACGTGGGGTCGTTGCGGTCCAGGTCGTCCCAGGTGAAGCCCTCACCCGCGGCCTCGCCCGGGACCGGGCACCGTTCGGCGGCGCGGTCGAGGTCGCCGAGGACGCCGTCGAGTCCGACTCTCCGCAGTCGCGCGCTCAGCCGGCCGACGAGGTGGGCCCGGGGCCGTGTCGCCGTCAGTGCGAACGGCGGTGCAGCGCGCATGCGGTGCATTCTCGACCGGCCCCTGCCGGTCGGCGGACCGGACAGGGCGACGTGCACTCGGCAGGGGCCCCTCATGTGGACTGCCGGCCTCGCCGGTCGCCGCCGGAGGGGTGATCGCCGCGGACGTCCACGGCGGGGGGTGACCTCCACGGGCGGCTGACCTGGATCTACGACCGGTACCATCGGGCGGTGGCTTGGGATCCCGCGCACACGGCGCCGCGACCCGCGGGGTCCCGTTCCCCGACCGGCCGCCGTGGTGCCCGGGAGTCCGCTCCGGAGGTCGTCCGGCGCGGGTCCGCCAGGACGCGGGTGACCGGCCTCCCGCGGCATGCGCCAGGAGCCGCCCTCCAGCGGCTGCCGGTGTGAGCCCGCGGACCGTGGCACTGGGAGAACGCGGACGGGCCCTCGGGCGGGAGGCGTCGGGGTTCATGGCGGCCGGCGCGTTCGGCGTGGTCGTCGACATCGGGGGGTACAACGCCCTGGTGCACCTGGGCGGGGACGGCCTGCTGGACGACCAGCCGCTGGTCGCCAAGACGATCTCTCTCGTCGCGGGCACCACCGTCGCCTACGTCGGGAACCGGTTCTGGACGTATCGGGACCGGCCGCGTGGCCGGCTCGCGCGGGAGTACTCGCTGTACATGGCGCTCAGCGCCGTCGCTCTCGTGATCTCGCTCGTCTGTCTCGCGGTCTCGCGCTACGTCCTCGACCTCAGGAGCCCGGTCGCCGACAACGTGGCGGCCAACGTGGTCGGCCTCGCACTCGGCAGCCTCTTCCGCTTCCTGACCTACCGGCGGTACGTGTTCCCGGACCAGCCCGCGACCTGATCGGCGTCGGTGTGGGAGGCCGGACCGCCCCCTGCGTCAGGACGGGGACGGAGCCGCCTGCGTGCGGCGTCGGAAGCGGCGTCGCCGCTCGCGTGCCCCGGCCACGCCGGTCTCGTGCGGCACGCGCACGGATTGCCGCCGGCCCCGGAACTGACCCGTGCCCCATGCGGCGAGCAGGACCGAGAGTGCGCCGATCGCCAGCCCGGCGACGTCATCGAGGAGGTAGTGCCAGCCGAAGTAGATCGTCGCGATGGCGGTCAGCCCGAAGAAGCCCCAGAGCGCCGCGCGTACCGCGACCGACGCGACCACGAACTGCGCGATGAGCGCGGCGGTGAAGATGATCGACACGTGCAGCGACGCGAAGGCGGCGATGCTGTTGAGGCGCTCGGTCCCCTGTGGGTCGCCGAGGACGATCCAGCGGGACACCAGCAGGCTGTCCTGGAGCCGGGACACGCCGGTCTCGGGGAGGTCCCAGAACAGCCCCGGCTGCGCGTAGACCGGGCCTCTCGACGGGAGGACGTAGTAGCTGGCGGTACCGAGCGCCCAGTTGAGGCACAGCGCCGTGACGTACCAGCAGGCGTGCCCGGACCGGCCCCGCAGGACGAGGGCGAGCCCCAGGGAGGCCGGCACGAACACCAGGAACGCCAGGTAGACCCACGACAGGACGTGCGCGGCGACACCGGTGCCGAGCAGGTCGTGCAGCACCTCGGCGGGCGCGACGCCTCCCGTGAGCGCCCGGTCGGTCCCCGCCAGCTCGTCGTCGACCAGGCCAGGCCGGAGGAGGGGCAGGTAGTTCTTGAGGTTCCGGTAGGCGACGTACGTGACGTAGAAGGCCGCGAGCCCGACCAGGACCGGACGGAGCCGGCGCCAGGGCCAGCGGTCGCGAGCGACGCCGAGGACCTCCTCCGGAACCGCCCTGGGTGAGCGGGCGCGCACCAGGGCGCGGGGCAGCACGTCGACCGCGAGCAGCAGCGCCGCGATCAACGGCAGCCGCACGTAGGTCGGGCCGAGGAACCCGTCCGGGTCGCGCAGCGGCAGACCCAGGACCACGGCGCAGACGACGGCCACGGCACCCGTGACGAGCGCGACGGCGACGGCCATGCCGTAGGCGTGGCGGTCGCGAGGTCCACGGGCGGCGGGTTGGTCCATACGCGACTATCTTCTCTGAATCGTCGGCCAGCACACGTCGTCGTCCGAATCGCCTTCTGCGTTCGAAGCCGCCCGAAACGGAGCGCTGTGGGGACGGTCAGTCTACCGGTCGAGGAGATCTCGTCACCTCGCCCACACCCCCGCCGCTGGTGGCCGGGCCCCGGCTGGGCCGTCGTCGGACTCTCCGCGGTCGTCCACCTGGCGCTGTGCTGGCTCTTCCGGGGCTTTCTGACCGACGACGCCTGGATCTCGGTCCGGTACGCGGAGAACCTCGCGGTCGGCGAGGGGTTCGTATGGAACCCGGGAGGCCCTCGCGTCGAGGGCTTCAGCAACCCGCTGCTCGTCGCCGTGGAGGCGCTGGCCTCGTGGGCCGGCTGGTCCGCTCCCGGGGCGGCCCGCCTCCTGGGCGTGGCGGGCGGCCTCGCCTGCGTGGTGCTCGTCTACGTCGCGGGCCGCCGCGTCGTGGGTGAGTCCGCGGCCCGGATCGCCTCGGTGCTGACCGCCTGCAGCGCGCCGTTCGCCCTGTGGGCCGTCGGCGGCCTGGAGACGCTGCTGGTGGCCTTCGCCGTCACCGCGGGCACGCTCGAGGTCGCCCGACGGGACGGCGGCAGGGTCCTGCGCGCCGCCGCGGCGTTCGCCGTGCTGCCGTGGCTGCGCCCGGAGGGCCTCGCCGTTGCGGCGGCCGTGGTGGCGCTCGGCGAGGTCCCGGGCCTCTTCCGGGCGGCGACGCGCCGGCGCGCGTGGCGACGTGCCCTGCTGCTCGGGGGCATCCCGCTCGGCTCGCAGATCGCGCTCGAGGCCGTCCGGCTCGGGATCTACGGGCACCTGCTCCCCAACTCGGTGCTCTACAAGTCCGGCGCCGGCGACGGGTTCACCGTGCTCGGCAAGTTCCTCGACCAGGCCCTGCTGCCGACGGTGCTGGCGGCGGTCGGTGCACTGATCCTGACCGGCAGGGCGCGACTCCTCGCGGTCCCGGCGCTCGTCTACGGGCTGGGGTCCATCGGCACGCTGGACAGCGCCAACGCCTACAGCCGGTTCTTCATGCCGGTCTGGCCCCTGGTCGCGCTGCTGACGGCGGTCGTCGTCGGGTACGGCGTCACGGCCCTCGCCCGGCGCCGCCGCACGGTGAGCGCCGCCGCACTGGTCGTCGTCGCCGCCCTCCTGGTGCTGGCGCTCCCTCCCGGCGACGTCCGGAGCGTGCACGCCATGCAGGAGCGGTACACCGACTGCAGGGTCGGCGCCCGGGAGTCGGCCGTCGACTGGCTGCTGGCGACGCCGCCGGACACGTCGTTCGCCATCTCCGACGCCGGCCTGGTGCCGGCCCGCGCCGGGGGGCGGCTCGTCATCGACGACTTCTTCCTCAACGAGCCGCTGATCCAGGAGACCGGCCGGATCCCGTTCCGCGAGCGGGCGGACCTCGTGCACGACCGCGACCCGGACGTCCTCGTGCTCGCGAGCCGGGACGACAGCCGGTTCGTCGGCTACTACCCGACCGAGCAGGCGATCCACGACCACCCGGACATGGCGGAGTACCGCCTCGCCCACGTGGCAGCCGGGCAGGGCGCCTCCTGCCGGTACCACCTCATGGTGTTCCAGCGATGACCAACGAGATGTGGACGCTGCCCAACGCCCTCACCGGACTGCGCCTGCTCGCCGTGCCGGTCCTCGGCTCGGTGCTGGTCGTCTCGGGAGACACCTCCAGGGGCCGGTGGATCGCCCTCGCCCTGTTCGTTGCTGCATCCCTCACCGACGTCGCGGACGGCTGGCTCGCACGGCGGCGGAACCAGTGCACCGACTTCGGCGCCCTCGTCGACCCGATCGCCGACAAGGCCCTGATCGCCACGACGCTGATCTGCATGTCCGCCCGCGACCTCGTCCCCTGGTGGGCGACCGTGCTGGTCCTCACCCGCGAGGCGGCTGTCACGGTCCTGCGACTTGCGGTCCTGCACCACGGTGTCATCCCAGCGAGCCGCGGCGGCAAGGCGAAGACGGCAGCGCAGACCTCGCTGATCGTGCTCGCGCTGGCGGCGCCCTGGTGGACGGAGGTCCTGGCGGCCGTGGTGATGGCGACCGTCGTCTGGACGGTGGTCACCGGCCTGGACTACGGCGTGAAGGCAGCGGCGCTGACCCGGGCCCGACCTCCTTCCCTGCAGCCGGCGGCGGTCCCCGGACGGCAGGTGCCCCGCTGACCGCCGTCCGGCCGCGGACGGAGGATCACGGGCTCGTCAGCAGGGCGGTGGTGGCGCCAGCTCCCGGGTGAGATCCGCACGCAGCCACACCCGGTAGCCGCAGATCTCGGCGACGACCCGGTAGCGCTGGTGCAGGAGGTCCCGCAGCCGCGACCCCTCGTCGATGCCCCAGGCGTTCAGCCCGTTGACCTGGACGACCCACGACGGCGCATCGGGCCCCGCCAGGGTGGCCCGCAGCCGGGTCTGTCCGGGGTCGAGCGTGCGCATCGCCGCGCTCCACAGGTGGGGGTACGACGACGGCATGTCCGCCGTCTCCAGGACGGAGGGCAGGCCGTACGCCACGAAGCCCGTGTCGCTCGCCGCCTTCGAGTCGGCCAGCCACTCGCCGGTCCGCTGGCTGGACCAGGCCGACGGGACGGTGGCGTGGACCACGCCCGAGACCAGGGTGCCGACGAGAGCGGCGGCTGCGACCAGCCTGCAGCAGGCCCGCATCCAAGCGCCGGGGCGGGAGACCGACGGAGCCAGCGCGCCGGCGGAGAGGACTGCCGCCGGCGCGAGTTGCAGCAGGTAGGGGGGCCAGTAGGCGCCACCCGACGCGATGCCCACGAGCCCGAACACGAGGAGCAGGGTGACGACCCTCGCGTCGACCGACCGCTGCCGCGGGCCGCGGCGCGCGGTGAGGAGCCAGGTGATCACGATCGGCAGGAGGCCAGTGACCGAGCCCAGGACGAGCAGCAACCCCGCCCTGCGGATCGAGTCGTCGGGACTGGTCGACCACAGGGCGTCGAACGCGACACCACGGGAACCGACGAGGTCGTGCCATGCGTCGGCCGGCTCGATCCGGGCGACCGTCAGCCACAGCCAGGACAGTGCACCCGGGAGCAGCGCGCCGAGGAGGCCCCCGCCTCCGACGAGGAGGGCGCGGCGGCGGTCGGCGCCCTGGCACCACCACCCCCACAGCACCAGGCCCGCGAGGAGGAGCAGGCCCTCCAGCAGGCTCTGCTTGACCAGCGGTGCGGCTGCGCCGGCCGCGCCGGCGGCGACGGCCCACCCGAACCGGCGCGTGGCGGAGTCGGCGTTCCATGCGGACAGAGCCAGCGCGAGCGCCGCCATCACGAACGCCGCCCCGAACAGCTCGCCGTCCGCCTGCTCCGCCGCCAGCGCCGGAGAGCACATGATCCCGGCGGCCACCACGGCGGCCCATCGCCCGCCGGCCGGGCCTGCCAGCAACGTGCCCGCGCGCCAGCCGGCGAGGACGAACAGCAGGACGAACGGGATCGCGAGGACGCGGATCGCCTGGTCCCACTCCGTGAGCGACGCGACCTCGAAGAGCAGCATCAGCAGCGGCGGCCGGTCGACGAAGTAGTCGCCGTACAGGAACTCCCCGCCGGTGTGCCACTGCCGCGCCACCAGCAGGTAGCCGCCCTCGTCGTTCCGCAGCGGCCTCAGCACGTACGTCGCGCGGACGAGCACCACCACCAGGCAGAGCGGGACGAGGAACCGCCGGGTCGAGGTCCGGGGGGAGGGGACGGGCTCGAGGTCCCGGGCCGCAGGCGAGGCCACGCCTCATTCAACCGCGGACGCCGTGCCGCGACGCCCCGCACCGCCCACCGCCCCGCCCGTCGCAGACCCGGTGCGGCAGGTCACCCGGGTCCTATGCTCCCCACGTGGCGAGCGGGCTGGCTGTGGTGGCCGCGGTGGTGGTCGCCACCGTGCACATGGGCTTCCTGACCTACATCGTGTTCGGCGGGTTCCTGGCGCTGCGCAGGCTGGCCTGGCTGTGGCCGAGCGTCGCGTCGACCCTCTACGCGGCCTACGTGACGCTGGCTGACTTCACGTGTCCCCTCACCACTCTGGAGAAGTGGCTGCTCGAGGTCGGCGGCAGGGTGCCGTACGAGGGCAGCTTCATCGCGCACTACCTGCACGACGTCCTCTACCCGGCGCATTACGAGACGGCGGCCTGGCTGACCTCGACGGGCATCGCCCTCGTGTCCTACGCCGTCGTGCTCACACGGTGGCGGCGTTCCCTGGTCGTCTGACGAGCGGATCGCGGCGGTCTCACTACGCTGGTCTGATGAGGGCGCTCGCCGGGTGGGGACGTACGGCGCCCTCGATGGCCGACGTCCGCATGGCGGGCGAGGACGAGCAGCTGGCCCGGGCGGTGGCCGCGGCCACGGGTCGTGGGGTCATCGCCCGCGGCCTCGGCCGTTCCTATGGCGACCCCGCTCAGAACGGCGGCGGCGTCGTGCTCGACATGACGTCGCGTGCCCGGATCCTGTCGGTGGACGTCCCCAGCGGACGCGTGCTGGTCGAGGCGGGTGCGTCTCTGGACCAGCTGATGCAGCAACTGCTCCCCATGGGCCTCATGGTCCCGGTGTCACCCGGCACGCGTCAGGTCACGGTGGGCGGAGCCGTCGCCGCCGACATCCACGGCAAGAACCACCACGTGGCGGGCAGCTTCTGCGACCACGTCGAGTCCCTGGATCTGCTGACCGCCGACGGCGAGGTCCGCCGGGTCTCACGCGAGTCGGATGCGCAGCTGTTCTGGGCGACGGCCGGCGGCATGGGACTGACCGGGGTCGTCCTGCGGGTGGTGCTGCGGATGTCCCCCGTGGACAGCGCCCACTACGTCGTCGACACCGAGCGGGCGCGCGACCTGGACGACCTCATGGCGCGCCTGGAGGCCGACGACCACCGGTACACCCACTCGGTCGCGTGGATCGACTGTCTCGCCGGCGGGAGGGCGCTGGGCCGGTCGGTGATCACCCGTGGCCGCTCGGCACGTGTGGAGGAGCTTCCGCGGCGCCTGCAGCAGGCGCCGCTGTCCTTCCGGCCGAACACCCGGCTGACGGTCCCCGACGTCTTCCCGCCGCGCGTGCTCAACGGCCTGACGGTGCGCGCCTTCAACGAGCTGTGGTTCCGCAAGGCGCCGCGCAGGGTCCGCCGGGACGTGCAGGGTCTGAGCCAGTTCTTCCACCCCCTCGACGCCCTGCGGGACTGGAACAGGGTCTACGGGCCGCGCGGCTTCGTGCAGTACCAGTTCGTGGTGCCGTTCGGCGAGGAGCAGGCGCTGAGAACCATCGTGCGGCGGCTGTCGGACGCCGGGACCGCCTCCTTCCTGGCCGTGCTCAAGCGCTTCGGCAGCGGCAACGAGGGGCTGCTGTCCTTTCCTGCGCCTGGCTGGACGCTCGCCCTCGACATCCCCTTGGCCGGCGGTCTCGGGGAGTTCCTGGACGACCTGGACCGCAGCGTCCTGGACGCCGGGGGCCGGCTCTACCTCGCGAAGGACTCGCGGGCCACGGCCCGGACGGTCCACGCCATGTACCCCGGCGCGGAGGAGTTCCGAGAGGTGCGTGACAGGGTGGACCCGAACCGCCACTTCCGCTCCGACCTGGCCAGGAGGCTCGACCTGTGATGGACGCCGTCGGGAACGTGCAGCGGGTCCTGCTGCTCGGTGGCACGTCCGACATCGGGCTCGCGGTCCTGCGCGAGCTGGCCGGCGGCCGCCCGGTCCGCGCCGTGCTCGCCGGCCGCCCGGGCGACCGCCTCGACGCCGCCGCGAGCGACCTGCGCGCCGCCGGCCACGACGTCACCGTGCTGCCGTTCGACGCCGAGGACGTCGCGTCCCACCCGCGCGTGATCGAGCAGGCCTTCGCCCACGGCGACGTCGACGTGGCCGTGGTCGCCTTCGGGGTGCTGGGGGACCAGGAGCAGGCGTGGCAGGAGCACCGGGCGGCGGTGCGGCTGGCTCAGGTGAACGTCACGGCGGCCGTCTCGGTCGGGGTCGAGCTGGCGCGGCACCTGTCCGCCCAGGGACGGGGATCGGTCATCGCCCTCAGCAGCGTCGCGGGTCAGCGTCCGCGGCGGTCCAACTTCGTCTACGGAGCGACGAAGTCCGGGATGGACGACTTCTTCACCGGCCTGCGAGAGGCCCTCCGGCCGGCAGGGGTCTCCGTGCTCGTCGTCCGCCCCGGGTTCGTCCGGACCAGGATGACCGAGGGGCTGCCGGCCGCCCCACTCGCCGTCGACGCGGACGCCGTCGCGCGGACAGTCGCCCGGGCCTGGCGCGCGGGCCGGGAGGTCGTGTACGCACCTGCCGCGCTGCGGCTGGTGATGGTCGTGCTGCGGCTGCTGCCGGCACCGCTGTTCCGGCGACTCCCCGTCTGACGAGGCTCGACCGGCGCGTGCGGTGGGCTCAGGTGTAGACGGCCGCCGCGAGTGTCGTGACCCAGATCCCGCCGAGCAGGAGCAGGATGCGGTCCCGGACCACCATCCGGTCGGGCGCCTCCGCGACACCGGCGTCGACGTCGACGGCGAAGCGCAGGACCGCCAGCACGAACGGGATCAGGGACACCACGGGCCACGTCGAGTCGGCGCCCTCCCCCACCTCGAACGCCCACAGTGAGTAGGTCACGACCACGGCGGTGCCCGACATCGTCCAGACGAAGCGCAGGTAGCTGGCGGTGTAGCGCTCGAGTACCTGGCGAACGGGCTCCCCGGTGCGCTCGCCGAGACGGATCTCGGCGTAGCGCTTGCCGGCCGCCATGAACAGCGACCCGAAGGCCGCGGTCATGAGGAACCACTGGGACAGCGGGATGCCCGTGGCGACCCCACCCGCCAACGCGCGGAGCAGGAAACCGCTGGCGACGCTCGCCAGTTCGAGCACCGGCTCGTGCTTGAGCCCCAGGCAGTAGGCGATCTGGATGGCCTCGTAGACGGCGATCACGAGGACCAGTTCGGGTCGCGCGGCCAGCGCCACGAGCAGGGCAGCGCCGAGCAGCAGCACCGCCAGGACGGTCGCCGTGTCCGGCGAGAGCTCACCGGACGCGATCGGCCGCCCCCGCTTGACCGGGTGCGCGCGGTCGGCGTCGACGTCGAGGACGTCGTTCAGGACGTAGATGCCCGACGCCGCGACGCAGAAGGCGGCGAAGGCGATCGCGGCCCCGGCCACCGCCGACCAGCTCAGCAGCTGCCCGGCGGGCAGCAGCGGGGCCAGGACGAGGACGTTCTTGGTCCACTGTTGCGGCCGCGTGACCCGTGCGACGGCGACGAGTGAGCTCACCGTGCACCCCGCCGGTGACCGATCGGTGCCAGCGCTGCCACGGCGCTGCCGAGCGCGATGCCCGACGCGACGTCCGAGGGGTAGTGCACGCCCAACCCGAGCCGGGACCACGCCATGGCCACCGGCAGGACGGCGGTCAGTCGCGTTCCCACCAAGCGCCCGTACAGGATCGCGGCGGTCGTGGTCGACGCAGCGTGGCTGGAGGGGAAGCTCCACCGGCTCGGCACCGCCACGTGGGCGCCCAGGGACGGGTGTGTGGGGCGGACGCGACGGACCACGCGCTTGAGGACCACGCTGCTGCCGTGCGACGCCAGGACGGCCACGACCGCCTGCACCCAGTGCTGCCGGCCTCGGACGTCCACTGCCGCACCGACCAGACCGGCGGCGATCCAGGCGGCGGCGTGCTCGCCTGCCCGGTCGAGGAGCGTCGCTGCCTGCAGGGTCCGGGGCCCGATCGTCCACCGCTGCACGGCGAGCACCATCCACGTCTCCCCGGACATGTGTCCGTGTTCCTCCTGGGGTCGTGCGGAGCGATGTGGCCGTGGAGCGATCGCAGTGCCCGTCACGTTCACCGTATGGCGGTACCACCGTCGGCGCCCGCCGACCGGTGGCCGGGACCGCACCCCCGTGGTCGCCACCGCCAGGTCGCAGCAGACGGGACCGGCGACTCCAGTCGGTGCAGGAGGGGCGTGCCGAGCTGACCTCAGGGCCGCAAGGGCGGTGCCCGGTCGACCCGCAGTGGACCCCAGGGGTGGACCCTGGGGTCCCGGAACGCAACACCGGCGACCGCCAACGCCACCGCAGCAGCGATCGCCGCCACGGACACCGGCTCGGGAGGTCCGGTCGGCTCGACGAGGACGACGGTGGAGACCAGGCCCGTGAGCGCCAGTCCCCACCAGCGGCGGAAGTCGACTCCCGCCGCGGACAGGGCAGTGGCGACCAGGGCGTGGGCGCTGGCCGCCAGACGGTACCGGCCGTCGGCACCGGCGCCGAGCAGTTTCCCGATGACGTCTGCGGTGACCGTGTAGAGCCCAGCCCACAGGCCGAGGGACAGCCCCACCGCCGTCGGCCGGAAGAGCCGGAAGAACGCCAGGTTCTCGACGAAGCCACGATCCACGGCGCTGAGCGAGTCCCCCATGGCGCCGGGCGGTTCCGCTCCCGCGCGGGCCGCCTCCGCCCGCGCGGCGGCCACGGCGTCCCGCGGCGCCGGCACGAGGAGGCTGGCACCGGCCACGAGCGCACCGGGCCCCAGGACGCCTCCGAGGATCCACCGTCGTGCCGTCTGGCTCGCCCCGTGCCTGTCGGCGAGACGGCGGACGGCGGCGATCGCCGTGGGCGTCAGCACGGCGAGCAGGAACTCCTCACTCGCCACCGCAGCGGTGACGGCTCCGGCTAGCAGGGCAGCGCCCATCGGCAGCGGCAGCGGCAGCCAGAGCGCCCGACCGGTTGACATCAGCGCCAGCACCAGCACGCCGACGGCGTCGTACCGACCGGCGTCACGCAGGAGGAGGCCGCACGTCAGCGGGGAGGAGAGCAGGAGTCCGGCCGCCACCGTGCGCGGCACCTCCCCCGGCGCGCGGAGGGCCGCCTCCACCGCCACGGGCACGACCGAGAGGGCTGATGCGCGCGCCAGGCCCATCGCCGTCCGCTCCACCTGGGAGTACGTGGGCGCTCCCCCTGCGACCCGTCTCAGAACCTCGCCCGGCAGTCCGCGGCGCACGAACCCGGAGCGGTAGTCCAGCCAGTAGCCAGATGCCTTGTACCCCGTCACCGGCCGGTCGAGGGCGTTCCGGACGGTCGGCCGGAGGAGTCCGGCGACGAGCCTCGTGCGGCGTCCGACCGTGCCACCGAGCCGGGCGACCGTCACCGGGCGCAGCGTACGGCGAGACGTCGGTGAGGGCCCGTCGGACCGTGGTGTCCGACAGAGGGTGACCGGTGCCGGCCGGACGGCTCAGTGCAGCTCCTGGATGCGGACCATGTTGCCGGCGGGGTCCCGGAAGGCGCAGTCACGCACCCCGTAGGGCTGCTGGGTCGGCTCCTGGACGACCTCGGCGTCGCCGGCCTGCAGCCGCTCGAAGACGCCGTCGAGGTCCTCGGTGGCGAGGACGACGGAGGCGTAGGTGCCCTTCGCCATCATCTCGGTGATGGTGCGGCGCTCGTCGTCGGTGATCCCCGGGTCGGCGCCCGGCGGGTGCAGGACGATGGCCGTCCCCGCTCCGCCGGGGGGCCCGACCGTGAGCCAGCGCATCCCGTCGTACCCGACGTCGTTGCGGAGCTCGAAGCCGAGGATGTCCCGGTAGAAGGCCAGGGCGGCGTCGGGGTCGTCCTGCGGGAGGAAGGTGTAGTGGATGGTGAGGTCCATGGCGATCACGCTAGGGACGGCTCGCCGGCCGGCGCTTCTCGATTCCTGACCGGTCGGGTGACCTGCTTGGCCACGCACGCCGGGATGCCCACCGTGGCCTCCGCCGCCAGTCGCCGGTAGGTGCTCGGCGGCATCCCGACCAGCTCGGTGAAGCGGGTGCTGAAGGTGCCCAGCGACGAGCAGCCGACCGCGAAGCACACCTCGGTGACGCTGAGGTCGCCCCGCCGCAGCAGCGCCATCGCCCGCTCGATGCGCCGGGTCATCAGGTAGCTGTAGGGCGACTCGCCGTAGGCCTGCCGGAACGCGCGGCTGAGGTAGCCGGCCGACACGTGCACGCCGCGGGCGAGCGCCTCGACGTCGAGCGGCTGGGCGTACTCCCGGTCGATCCGGTCGCGCACGCGACGCAGCCGCGCGAGGTCGCGGCGGCGCTGCTCGGCCGAGCTGCTGGGCACCCGCGGATCGTGCCACGGGCCGGCCACGTTCCCGGAGGACCGGGACGCGGGCGGGAGGAGAGCCGCCTGTCGGAATCGAACCGACGACCTTCTCATTACGAGTGAGATGCTCTACCGACTGAGCTAAGGCGGCGGGCGTGCGGGCAACAGCCTACGACACCGCCGTCCGCGGCCCGCGTGGACCCGGGGGTCAGGTCGCCGGCAACCGGAGCGCCACGGTGAGCGCCTCCACCGCGATCTGCGGCTTCACGTTCAGCTCCAGCGCGGTCCGGCAGGCCAGCACCGCGTCGATCCGGCGCAGCGCCCCCTCGGCACCGATCCGCCGGGCCAGCTCCTCGGCGTCGGCCCGCCGGTCGGGGTGCGACAGCACCGGGGCCTGCTCCCCCGCCGAGGCCAGCACCAGCGCGTCCCGGTAGAGCCCGGCGAGGTCGACCAGCGCCCGGTCCAGCGAGTCGCGGCCCAGCCGGGTGGCCCGGCTCTTCTGCCGCTTCTCCAGGTCCTTGAGGACGCCCGCGCCGCCCCGGCTGGCGGCGACGCCGGGCCCGCGCGCGCCGACGCCGAGGCTGGTCTTGACCGCCTCGGTCTCCGCGCCGTCGAGGACGGCGGTGGTCCGGTCGGACTCCTCCTTCGCCGAGCTGACCAGGTCGTCCGCCGCGTTCAGGCAGGCGGCCAGCGAGACCAGGGACAACGGGACGTCCAGCACGGCCTTGCGGGCCAGCCGGGCACCCTCGTCGCGGGCCAGGTGCCGCGCGCGCCCGACGTGCCCACCGGCCGCGGCCGCCGCCCACGCCGCCAGCGCCGGGTCGATCCCGTCGCGGCGCACCAGCACGTCGGCGACGGCGTCGACCGGCGGCGTCCGCAGGCCCACCACGCGGCAGCGCGAGCGGATGGTGACCGGCACGTCGTCGGGGTGCAGGCTCGGCGCGCAGAGCAGGAAGACCGTCCGCGGCGGCGGCTCCTCGATCATCTTCAGCACGGCGTTGGACGCCTGCTCGGTCATGCGGTCGGCGTCCTCGACCACCACGACCTGCCAGCGGCCCTGCGACGGCGCCCGGCCGGCCAGGCGCACGAGCTCGCGGGCCTCCACGACGCCGATCGACAACCCCTCGGGGACGACGGTCGCGACGTCGGCGTGGCTGCCGGCGAGCACGGTCCGGCACTGGTGACAGGTGCCGTCACCGCCGGCGGGGCACTGCAGGGCGGCGGCGAAGGCGCGCGCGGCCACCGAGCGGCCCGACCCGGGCGGCCCGGTGAACAGCCAGGCGTGGGTCATCGCCGCGGCGTCGGCGACGGCGGCCCGCAGCTCCGCGACGACCGCGGGCTGGCCGATGACCTGCGCCCAGACGCCGTGGGCGGCGACCGGCGCGCTCACGCGACCCGCCCGGGCAGGAGGGCGGCGACCCGCTCGCGGACGGCGTCGGCGAGGTCGTCGGAGGGGCGCTGCGCGTCGAGCACGAGGTAGCGCGCGGGCTCGGCGGCGGCGAGGGCGCGGAAGGTGGCGCGCACCCGCTCGTGGAACTCCAGCGACTCCGACTCCAGCCGGTCGGCGGCGGCGCGGCCACGGGCGCGGGCGAGGCCGGCCTCGGGCGGCAGGTCGAGCAGCACGGTCAGGTCGGGCAGCAGCCCGCCGGTGGCCCAGTGCGACAGCCGCCGGACCTCCTCGAGGGCGAGCGCGCGCCCGGCGCCCTGGTAGGCCAGCGAGCTGTCCACGAAGCGGTCGGTGACCACCACCTCGCCGGCGTCCAGCGCGGGCCGCACGACCGTGTCGACGTGGTGGGCGCGGTCGGCGGCGTAGAGCAGCGCCTCGGCGCGCGGTGAGAGGCCGGCGGTGGCCGGGTCGAGCAGCAGCGCGCGGATGCGGGCGCCGGGCGGGGTGCCGCCGGGCTCGTGCGTGACCCGCGCGGGCACCTCGACCAGTCCCAGCCAGTCGAACAGCCGGTGCACCTGGGTGGACTTGCCGGCTCCCTCCCCGCCCTCGAAGGCGACGAACAGGCCGCGGCCGGGCACGCGGGCGGAGGCGTCGATCGGGGGCTCCCGGGGGTGCTCGAGGAGGTGGTGAGGGCCGGTCCACGGTACCGGCGGGGGACGACGCCCCCGCGGTCCTACGGTCGGCGGGTGACCGCCGCTCCCGACCCCGCCGCATGGGACCCCGCCGCGTACCTCCGCCACGCCGGTGAGCGGGCGCGCCCCTTCGCCGACCTGGTGGCCCGCGTGGACGCCGCGGAGCCCCGCGAGGTAGTCGACCTGGGCTGCGGCACCGGGGAGACGACCGCCGCCCTCGCCCGGCGCTGGCCCGGCGCCCGGGTCACCGGCGTCGACTCCTCGCCGGAGATGCTGGCGGCCGCGGAGGCGCACGCCGTGCCCGGGCGGCTGGGGTTCGTCCGCGGTGACGTGCGCGACTGGCGGCCCGGCCGCCCGGTCGACGTCGTCGTCACCAACGCCGTCCTGCACTGGGTGCCCGGGCACGCGGACCTGCTGGCGCGGTGGGCCGGAGCGCTGGCGCCGGGCGGCTGGCTCGCCCTGCAGGTGCCCGGCAACCACGGCGCCCCGACCCACCGGCTGCTCGCCGGGCTGTGCACCTCGCCGCGCTGGGCAGGCCGGCTGTCGGCGGCCGCTCCCCCGCCGGACCCGGTGCTCGTCCCGGCCGGCTATCTCGACGTCCTCACGGCGGCGGGGCTGTCCGCCGACGTCTGGGAGACCACCTACCTGCACGTGCTGCACGGTCCCGACCCGGTGCTGTCCTGGGTGCGCAGCACGGTGCTGCGGCCGGTGCTGGCGCTGCTGGACGACGACGCGGCCGACTTCACCGCCGAGTACGCCGCGGCGCTGCGGGAGGCCTATCCGGCGCGGGCAGACGGGACCACCGTGCTGCCGTTCCGCCGGGTGTTCGCCGTCGGACAGCGGCCGGAAGCTAATTGACTACCTGGAAAGTACTTGCCACCCTGTCGTGCATCCGACCGAGGAGGCAGCCATGACCGCTCCCACCCCCGAGTACGCCGCCGCGCTGCTGGCCGAGGCCGACGCCGCCCGTGCGCGGGTCCGCGGCGGCGCCAGCCCGGCCGCGTCGGCGTTCCTCGTGACGCTGGGCTGCGCCAGCGCCGGCTTCTTCCTCGCCCAGCCACTGGCCGGCAGCGAGCGCGGCGTCGGCGCCGCGGCGACGGTGTTCACCTTCGCCGTCCTGGGTGCCGCGGCGGCCCTGCTCAGCGGCCGCGGCACGACGAGGGCGGGCTTCTCTCCCCGGTTCGCGCTCGCGATGGGCGTCTGGGGAGCGGTGCTCGCGATCGGGCTCGCGGTGGGGCTGACCGTGCCGGGGCTGGCCTACGACTGGTCGTGGTGGGCTCCGCTGGCGGTCGCCGTCGCGGCGCCCTGCCTGGTCGGGGCCTGGCGGGAGCGGCCGCGGTGAGTGCCGCCGAGCACCCGCGGCACGCCCTCGACGACGTCATCCACGCGCCGGTGCGCTTCTCGGTGATGGCGACCCTCGCCGCGGCCGAGGAGGCTGAGTTCGGCTTCGTCCGCGACGGCGTGCAGGTCAGCGACTCGGTGCTGTCGAAGACGGTGACCGCTCTGGAGCGGGCCGGCTACGTCGAGGTCCGCAAGGGCTACGTGGGCAAGCGGCCGCGGACCTGGCTGCGGCTGTCCGAACCCGGCCGGCGGGCCTTCGACGCGCACGTGGCGGCGCTGCGGGCCATCGCGGAGGGCCGGGCGCTCAGCGCGGGGTGAGCCGGTGGGCGTCGGTGCGGTAGGGCAGGTCCAGGACGTCGCGGCCGCGGGTGTGCGGATGGGCGGCCAGCAGGTCGCGGATGCCGCCGAGGAAGGCGGCACGGGCGTCGGCGGTCATCGTCGCCACGTAGCTGCGGGTGCCGATGCCGCCCACCACCTGCTCGGGCGTCATCCGCTGGACGATCTCCGACCGCGCCGTGGCGACGTCGGCGGGCAGCGCCGCGGCGATCCGCGCGACCACGCCCTGGTCGGCCTCGTGGCCCCGTGCCTCCGCGGCGAGGGCGGCACCCAGCGCGGCCACCCACGGGACGGTCTCGTCGCGGACGTTCCACACCAGCCCGACGACGCCGCCGGGCCGCAGCACGCGGCGCAGCTCCGCCGCGGCCGGCTCCGGGTCGAACCAGTGCGCGGCCTGGCCGGCGACGACGGCGTCGACGCTGCCGTCGGGCAGCGGGATGGCCTCCGCCCCGCCGACGTCGGTGGGGACACCGGGGTGCCGGGCGGACAGCTGGCCGAGCATCTCCGCCGACGGGTCGACGGCGATCACCTCGTGACCGGCGGCGACGAGGACGTCGGTGAGCAGGCCGGTGCCGGCGCCGAGGTCGAGCACGCGGCGCGGCCGGTCGCCGAGCAGGAACGCCACCACATCGGGCGGGTAGCCCGGCCGCAGCGCGGCGTAGTCGGCCGCGACCGACCCGAACGACGTGCGCCGCTGGTCCCAGTCGGCGGGATCGATCGTGCCGGTCACGGCCGCGTCAGCTCGCTGGGACGGCGTCGGCCGAGGCGGCCTTCTTCGCGGTGGTCCTCGGGGCCGTGGTCTTCGTGGCCGTCTTCGTGGCCGTCTTCGTGGCCGTCGTCTTCTTCGCCGCCGTCTTCTTCGCCGCCGTCTTCTTCGCCGCCGTCTTCTTCGCCGCGGTCGGCTTCTTCGCCGCCGGCGTCGTCTTCTTGGCCGCCTTCTTCTTGGTGGCCGCGGGCCGGCTGCGGCGGTCGGCCAGCAGCTCGGCGGCGCGGTCCAGCGAGATGGTCTCGACCTCGTCGCCCTTGCGCAGGCTGGCGTTGGTCTCGCCGTCGGTGACGTAGGGGCCGAAGCGGCCCTCGCGGACGGTGACCTGACCCTGGGTCACCGGATCGGGGCCGAGCTCCTTGAGCGGAGCCGCCGCAGCCCGGCGGCCGCGCTGCTTGGGCTGGGCGAAGATCGCCAGCGCCTCGTCGAGGGTGACGGTGAACAGCCGGTCCTCGCTCTCCAGCGAGCGCGAGTCGGTGCCCTTCTTGATGTAGGGCCCGTACCGGCCGTTGAGCGCCTGGATCTCCTCGCCGTCGGGGGCGGCGCCGACGGTGCGGGGCAGGGTGAGCAGCTGCAGCGCCTGCTCCAGGGTCACCGTCTCCGGCGACATGGACGAGAACAGGCTGGCCGTGCGGGGGCTCTCCTTGCTGCCCTCGGGCACGACGGTGGTGACGTAGGGGCCGTAGCGGCCGGCCTTCACCACGACCGGGTGGCCGGTCCCGGGGTCGGTGCCGAGCTCCCGGTCGCCCGAGGGGGCGGTGAGCAGCTCGGCGACCCGGTCGGCGGTCAGCTCGTCGGGCGCGAGGTCCTCGGGGATGCTCACGCGCGCGCCGTCGTCGCCGCCAGCCTGCAGGTAGGGGCCGTAGCGGCCGACCCGCACGACCACCGGCTCCCCGTTCGGCCCGGTCGCGCGCAGCGGGATGGAGTTGACGCCGCGGGCGTCGATCTCCTCGAGCTCGTGGCCGATGACCGACTTGAGCCCACCGGAGGCCGCGATGCCGCCGGCGTGCCGGCCCTCGCCGCCGAAGTAGAACTCCGTCAGCCAGTCGACCCGGCCCAGCTCGCCGCTGGCGATCTCGTCGAGCTCGCTCTCCAGCGAGGCGGTGAAGTCGTAGTCGACGAGCGCGGCGAAGTGCTGCTCGAGCAGGTTCACCACGGCGAACGCGACGAACGAGGGCACCAGCGCGGAGCCCTTCTTCCACACGTACCCGCGGTCCTGGATCGTCTGCATGATCGACGCGTAGGTCGACGGGCGGCCGATGCCGAGCTCCTCGAGCCGGGCGACCAGGCTCGGCTCGGTGTAGCGCGACGGCGGGCTCGTGGTGTGGCCCTTGGGCTCGAGCTCGCGGGTGTCGAGCTGCTGGCCGCGCTCGACCCGGGGCAGCCGCCGCTCGGCGTCGTCGCTGCCGTGGTCGTCGTCGGTCCCGGTGCTCTCGTCGCGGGACTCGACGTAGGCGCGCAGGAAGCCCGGGAAGGTGATGGTGCGGCCGCTGGCGGTGAACTCGACCCGCTCGTCGGTGGTGCTGCGGCCGGCCAGCCGGATGCTGACGGTCTGCCCGACGGCGTCGGCCATCTGCGAGGCCACGGTGCGCTGCCAGATCAGCTCGTAGAGGCGGAACTCGTCGCGGGCGAGCTGGCCGGCGAGCTGGCCGGGCGTCCGGAAGGAGTCACCGGCGGGGCGGATCGCCTCGTGCGCCTCCTGCGCGCCCTTGGCCTTCTTGCTGTAGCGCCGCGCCTCGGCGGGCACGTAGGCGTCGCCGTAGAGCTCGCGGGCCTGGGTGCGGGCGGCGTTGATCGCCTCGTTGGAGAGGTTCGTCGAGTCGGTCCGCATGTAGGTGATGTGGCCGTTCTCGTACAGCCGCTGGGCCACCCGCATGACCTGCGCCGAGGACCAGCCGAGCTTGCGACCGGCCTCCATCTGCAGCGTCGACGTGGTGAACGGCGCGTACGGACGGCGCCGGTAGGGCTTCTCGTCGACCCGGCTGACGCTGACCTGGCGGCCCTCGAGGCGGGCGGCCAGCCCGCGGGCACCGGCCTCGTCGAGGTGGACGACGTCGCCGGTGACCCGGCCGGTGGCGGGGTCGAAGTCGCGACCGGTGGCCACGCGGCTGTCGTCGACGCTGACCAGCCGGGCGCGCAGCGTCGTCGGCTCGCCCGCGTCGGCACCCGTGCGGCCGGGGACGGCGAAGACGCCGTCGAGGGACCAGTAGTCGGCGGCGGTGAACGCCATCCGCTCGCGCTCGCGCTCCACCACGATGCGGGTGGCCACCGACTGCACGCGGCCGGCCGAGAGCTTGGGCAGGACCTTCTTCCACAGGACCGGGCTGACCTCGTAGCCGTAGAGCCGGTCGAGGATGCGGCGGGTCTCCTGCGCGTCGACCAGCGCGGTGTCGAGCTCGCGGGGGTTGGCCACGGCGCGGGCGATGGCCTCCGGGGTGATCTCGTGGAAGACCATCCGGCGGACGGGGACCCGCGGCTTGAGCGTGTCGACCAGGTGCCAGGCGATGGCCTCGCCCTCGCGGTCCTCGTCCGTGGCGAGGTAGACCTCGCTGGCGTCCTTGACCAGCTGCTTGAGCCGGCTCACCTGCTGCCTGCGGTCGGGGCTGACCACGTACAACGGCTCGAAGGAGTTGTCGACGTCGACGCCGAGCCGGGCCCACGAGGCGCCCTTGTGCTCGGCCGGGACGTCGGCGGCGTTGCGCGGGAGGTCGCGGATGTGGCCGACGCTGGCCTCCACGACGTAGCCGTTGCCCAGGTAGCCGGCGATCTTCCCGGCCTTGGTGGGCGACTCCACGATGACCAGCGGACGACCACCCCCGGCAGCGGCCCCCCGGCGGCGAGCAGGCGTGCTCGTACCACCGGCGGTCTTGTCGGCGGGCTGGCCGTTCTTCGTGGTCTTCGTGGGCACGGTGCTCCTGTCGGTGGTGCTGGTCGCGGCAACGCGGTGCGCGGTCTCGTCGTCACGCGGTGCGCCCCCTCGGCGGGCCACGGTAGGCCACGACTGCGGAACGCGACCGGCTGGCGACCCCGCGCGGGCGCGCCGTCACCGCGTCCAACGGTGCAGCGGCGCGACTGTTCCCTCCCTCTCCGTGCAGGTCCCGGCCTGCTCAGCCCGGTTCCCGCGTCCCGGCCACCACCTCCCCGATGGCGGCCAGGGTCGGGTGGCGGGCGCTGTGGTACTCGGCGTGCTGGGTGTGCCACTCGGTCGGCAGGGCCGTCGAGCCGAAGGACTCCTCCCAAGTGCTGAAGCCGAACCACCCGAGCCAGGAGACGGGGTCGAAGGGCGACGTCGCGTCGTAGACCTCGTCGGCCTCCAGGTCGGCAGCCCGGTCCTCCTCGATCCCCGGGCTCCCGAGCAGCACGACGGCGTCGGTGTCCAGCCGACCCGGCAGGTCGCCGGCCTCGTCGACGACCACGGTGCCGTAGCTGTGCCCCACCACGGTCACCCGGGGGTCGGCGGGGCGTACGGGATCCGCCGCCCGGGACGCCGCCAGGCCCGCCAGGTCACCGGCCAGCGCCGCACCACCCTGCGCGGCCACGTCCCGGCCGGCCGCCCGCCACAGACCCGGTCCCGCCGGCGGCCGGTAGCCGAGCCAGGCGACGGTCGCGACCGTCGCGGCCGGCGCGGCCTCCCGGGCGGCCTCCGCGACCGCCCGCGCGTCGACCCCCAGGTCGTCGACGTCGTCGACGCCGTTGCCGACGCCGGGCACCAGCACCCCGACGTCCTCGGCGGTGTCGAGGTCGCCGTAGACGACGGCCACGAGGGAGTCGTCGGCGTCGAACGACCACAGCTGGACCGGGCGGCCGGCGGCCTCCTCGTGGCCCAGCTCCGCCGCCACGGCCACCGCCGTCCCGTACCCCGCCGAGGACGGGTCCTCCAGCGCACGCTCGAGCAGCAGCCGGTTGGCCCGGTCACGCGCCCAGGCGGGCAGGCCGTCCAGGCTGCCGACGAGCACCGGCTGCGACGAGGTCAGGTACGACCGGGCCGGCTCGGACAACCCGGCCCACCAGGCGGCGACGGACTCCGGCGACGTCCCCGTCACGGGCAGGCACGCGGGCTGCCAGACGCCGCCGAGGGCGACGGCGGCCGCGAGCCCGGCGTAGTCCGGGGGCGCCGCACCCCTGGTGACGCCGACGGAGCCCAGTGGCGTGGCCGAGTCGGCGGCGGCGGAGGCGGCGCGGGCGGCGGCACGGAGTGCGTCGGCCGCGAGCCCGGCGACCCGCTCGGCCGCGGCCGCCTGCGCGGCGATCGCCTCGTAGTGGTCGGCCAGCGCCTCGGGTGTCGCGCCGGCGGCCGGTGCCGCCGCCGCGGGGACCACGACGCCGCCGGCCTCGTCCACGGTCACCCCGAGGGCCGCCGCCTCGGCGAGCGCCTGCTCGGCCAGGTCCTGGGCGGTGCGGGCATCCCGGGCGGTGTCCTCCAACCGGTCCAGCGACGTGCCGAGGGCGCCGGTCACCGCCGTCACGACGCCCGACACCTCGCCCAGGGCGCGCGCCGCGGCCTGGGCGGCGTCGCCGGACCAGCACTCGGCGTCGTGCAGGACGCGCGCCACCGCCTCCATCCGCGCCCGCCACGGCGGCAGCCGCTCGGTGACCGCCTCGAGCGTGTAGACCGCGCCGTCGAACAGGGCGACGTCCCAGGCGGCGACCGCGGTCAGGCCCGGGGCGCTCACCGGGTGCCCATGGGCGGCGCCGTCCGGGCGGCCAGCAGCCGGTCGGAGAGGGCGGCGTCGGCCAGCCGGTAGGACAGCACCGCGCCGAGCAGGGCGACGGACGCCGCCTGCGCCCCCGCGACCAGGTCGGCGACGAGCACCGCCCACAGCTGCCCGGTGGCGCCGGCCTGCTCGGACACCTCGCCGGGCGCGGCCGTCGCCAGCGACACGGCGGTGGAGCCGCACAGGTCGGCGTCCCCGGACAGCTCGGTGGCCAGCGCAGCGAGCTCCTCGCCCAGCGCCTGGACGGCGTCGAGCTGGATGGCGATCGGTACGGACAACGGCCCTCCCGGCGTCGGCGCCGGACCACGGTGGTCCGGCGCCGCGGACGCTAGGGCGGGGCTGCGCCCGGACCCGTCCCGTCGTCCACAGCCGGCCGGCCGTCCACAACCACCGCCGCGGGCCCCCGCCCGGCCGGGCCGGGCGGAGGCTCGCGGGGTGGGCTCAGGTGGCGGAGGACGTGAGCGTGTCCGACGGCTCCTCGCTGGCGCCGCCGACGACGACCGAGCGGCGCTTGGACACGATCACTGCACCGATGACCACCAGCGCCGCGGCGCCCGCGATGAGCAGCCGCACCGTGGTGTTGGCGTCCTCGCCGACCGAGAGGCCGACGACCGCCGGCGCGATGAGCAGCGCGACCAGGTTCATCACCTTGAGCAGCGGGTTGATCGCGGGGCCGGCGGTGTCCTTGAACGGGTCGCCGACGGTGTCGCCGATGACGGTCGCCGCGTGCGCCTCGCTGCCCTTCCCGCCGTAGGCGCCGTCCTCCACCATCTTCTTCGCGTTGTCCCAGGCGCCGCCGGAGTTGGCGAGGAACACGGCCATGAGCGTGCCGGTGGCGATGGCGCCGACGAGGTAGGCCGCCAGCGGGCCGAAGCCGAGCCCGAAGCCGACGGCGACCGGCGCGAGGACCGCGAGCAGGCCGGGGGTGGCCAGCTCCCGCAGCGAGTCCTTGGTGCAGATGTCGACGACGGCGGAGTAGTCGGGCCGCTCGCTGTAGTCCATGATCCCGGGCCGCGTGCGGAACTGTTCGCGGACCTCGAACACGACCCGCCCTGCGGCGCGGGAGACGGCGCTGATGGCCAGGCCGGAGAAGAGGAAGACGACCGCGGCGCCGATGATCGCGCCGACGACGTTGTCCGGTTCGACCAGGCTGAACGACTGCGCCAGGTCGACGTCGCCGAGCGCGGTGCGGACCTGCTCGTTGTACGACCCGAACAGCGCCGTCGCGGCCAGGACGGCGGTCGCGATGGCGATGCCCTTGGTGATCGCCTTGGTCGTGTTGCCGACGGCGTCGAGGTCGGTGAGGACGCGGGCGCCCTCCTCGTCGATGTCACCGGACATCTCCGCGATGCCCTGCGCGTTGTCGCTGACCGGCCCGAAGGTGTCCATGGAGACGATGACGCCGGCGGTGGTGAGCAGCCCGCAGCCGGCGAGGGCGACCGCGTAGAGCGCGGCGCCGCCACCGACGAGGAAGGCGCCGTAGACCGCGCCGCCGATGAGCAGGGCGGCGTAGACCGCCGACTCCAGGCCCAGCGAGATGCCCGAGAGGACGACGGTCGCCGCCCCCGTGAGCGAGCTGCGGCCGATGTCGCGGACGGGCTTGCGCGAGGTCTCGGTGAAGTAGCCGGTGAGCTGCTGGATGGCGGCGGCCAGGACGATGCCGATGAGGACGGACACGAAGCCGAGGACCTGCGGGTTGACCACGGAGTCGGGGACGTCGGCCACGCCCGGCAGCACGGTGAAGGCCGCGACGACGACGAGCACGAGCGAGACCACCGCGGAGGTGAAGAAGCCGCGGTTGATCGGCGCCAGCCCGCTGGAGTCGTTCTTGCCGGGGTTGCTGGCGAGGATGCCGACGACGGAGGCGAGCACGCCGATGGCGGCCACGACGATCGGGAAGACCATGCCGTCCGCGCCGAAGAAGACCTGCCCCAGGATCAGCGCGGCGACCAGGGTGACGGCGTAGGACTCGAAGAGGTCCGCGGCCATCCCGGCGCAGTCGCCCACGTTGTCGCCCACGTTGTCGGCGATGGTGGCGGCGTTGCGCGGGTCGTCCTCGGGGATGCCGGCCTCGACCTTGCCGACGAGGTCGGCGCCGACGTCTGCGGCCTTGGTGAAGATGCCCCCGCCGACGCGCATGAACATGGCCAGCAGGGCGCCGCCGAAGGCGAAGCCCTCGAGGACGACCGGCGCGGTCTCGTCGAAGAGCAGCAGCGCCAGCGAGGCGCCGAACAGGCCCAGGCCGACGGTGATCATCCCGCAGACCCCGCCGGTCCGGTACGCGATGCGGAAGGCCGGCCGGTAGCCGCCGGACTGGGCTGCGGCCGCGACCCGGACGTTGCCGCGCGTGGCCAGCGTCATGCCGATGAAGCCGACGGCTGCGGAGAACAGCGCGCCGACGAGGAAGAAGACGGCCCGGGCCAGGCGCGTGCCCCAGCCGCCCTCGGACACCGGGAGGACCAGCAGGAGCAGGAAGACGATGACGGCGAAGACCGCGAGGGTGCGGAACTGCCGCCGCAGGTAGGCCCCGGCGCCCTCCTGCACCGCCTGGGCGATCTCGCGCATGCGGGGGGTGCCCTGGTCGGTGGCCAGGACGGCGCGCACGAGGGACCAGGCGAAGACGAGCGCGGCCAGCGAGACGACGAGGGCTGCCGTCACGAGGACGACGTCCCCGCCGGAGAGATCATTGTCCGGCATCAGTACCTCCGAGCGGTCGGATACCGCCGGGCGGCTCGCGTCCCCGGTCGGCGGAGAGCACGTCGGCGAGCGGACCGCCCGGGGACGCCGCGCCACTGTAAGCGAGATCACACCCCGCGTCTGCCCCTTCGGCCGAACCGCTCGGTGCAGGGCCGGCGACGGTCGGGCAGCGGGTTGCCCCCGGATGTGACAGTGGTGGGGTGACCACGCTCCACCCGGTCCGGCCGGCTGCTCCCCCATCCGGCCGCGAGGGGTCATCGGGGGGTGACGCGTCCCGGGAGGCGCGGGCGGGCGGCGCCCCGGCCGTCCACGGGTCGGCCGCCGCGCACGGGTCGGCCGCGGTGTCCCCGGGCAACGTGCCGCCCGGGGCGGAGCTCCTCGAGGACCTGCTGGCCGGCACCGCCGAGGAGGAGTCCCCGGTCACCCACGTGCACCGGCTGGCGGTGCGCCAGAGCCGGACGCTGCCCTGGCCGGAGTGGGTGGACCCGGCGCTGCGCGAGCGACTGGTCGAGCAGGGCGTGCGCGAGCCGTGGCGGCACCAGGTCGAGGCCGCCCAGCTCGCCCACGACGGCACCTCGGTCGTGGTGGCCACGGGCACCGCGTCGGGCAAGTCGCTGGCCTACCAGCTGTCGGCGCTCACCCGCCTCGTGGAGGACCCGCGCGCCTGCGTCCTCTACCTCGCCCCGACCAAGGCCCTGGCACGCGACCAGCTGGCCTCGGTGGCCGCCCTCGCCGATCCGTCGGTGCGGCCGGCGGCCTACGACGGCGACACCCCCGCCGAGGAGCGCGACTGGGTGCGCCGCCACTCGCGGTGGATCGTCACCAACCCGGACATGCTGCACCGCGGTGTGCTGCCGGCCCACCAGCGCTGGTCGTCGACCCTGCGCCGGCTGGCCTACGTCGTCATCGACGAGTGCCACGCCTATCGCGGGGTGTTCGGCTCCCACGTCGGGCACGTGCTGCGGCGGCTGCGCCGCATCTGCCGCCGCTACGGGGCCGACCCGGTGTTCGTCCTGGCCTCGGCGACCGTGGCCGAGCCGGCCGCGGCGGCGACCCGGCTGGTCGGGGCGCCGGTCGTCGCCGTCACCGACGACGGTTCGCCGCGCCCGGGTGCCACCTTCGCGCTGTGGGAACCCCCGCTGACGGAGCACACCGGCGAGCACGGTGCGCCGCTGCGCCGGTCAGCGGCCGCGGACACCGCCGGACTGCTGGCCGACCTGGTCGAGCGCGGCGCCCGCACGCTGGCGTTCGTCCGGTCGCGGCGCAGCGCGGAGACGGTGGCCGAGCAGGCCCGCCGGCTGCTGGCCGACCGCGGCCGCAGCGACCTCACCCGGCGGGTCGACTCCTACCGCGGCGGCTACCTGCCCGAGGAGCGCCGCGAGCTCGAGCGCGCGCTGTCCGCGGGTGACCTGCTCGGCGTGGCCACCACCAACGCCCTCGAGCTCGGCATCGACATCGCCGGCCTCGACGCCGTGGTGCTCGCCGGTTACCCGGGCACGCTGGCCTCCCTCTGGCAGCAGGCCGGCCGCGCCGGGCGCGCCCAGCGCGAGTCCCTCGTCGTCTTCGTGGCCCGGGACGACCCGCTGGACCACTACCTGGCCCACCACCCGCGCGCGGTGTTCGGCCGGCCGGTCGAGGCCACCGTCACCGACCCCGCCAACCCCTACGTCCTCGGCCCGCAGCTGTGCTCGGCGGCCGCCGAGCTCCCGCTGACCCCGGAGGACCTGCCCGACTTCGGCGGCCCGGTGGCCGAGGCCCGGCTCGAGGAGCTCGTCGCCGCCGGGGACCTGCGGCGGCGCCCGGCCGGCTGGTACTGGGCCGGCCGCGGGCGACCCGACGTTGACATCCGCGGCAGCGGCGGCGAGCCCGTGGCGATCATCGAGGGCGACACCGGCCGGCTGCTGGGCACCGTCGACGGCGGGGCGGCGCACTCGACCGTGCACGCCGGCGCGCTCTACGTGCACCGCGGCGAGACCTTCGTCGTCGACGAGTTCGACCCCGAGGACGCCTGCGCGGTCGTGCACGCCGAGAGCCCGGAGTGGACCACCGTGGCCCGCGACGTCACCGACCTGTCCATCGTGACCATCGAGCGGACCCGCCGGCTGGGGACGGTCACCGCACACACCGGCGTCGTCGACGTCACCAACCAGGTCGTGGCCTACCAGCGGCGGCGGGCCGGCACCGGCGAGGTGCTCGCGGAGTTCCCCCTGGACCTCCCGCCGCGCCAGCTGCGCACCCGCGCGGTCTGGCTGACCCTCGACGCCGACGCGGTGGCCCGCGCGGACGTCGACGACCTGGCGCTGCCCGGCTCGCTGCACGCGGCCGAGCACGCCTCGATCGGGATCCTGCCGCTGCTGGCCACCTGCGACCGCTGGGACCTCGGCGGGCTGTCGACCGCGCTGCACCCCGACACCGGCACCGCGACGGTGTTCGTCTACGACGGGCACCCGGGCGGCGCGGGCTTCTCCGAGCGCGGGTACGCGGCGCTGCGGCGGTGGGTGCGGGCCACCCGGGCCACCGTGTCCAGCTGCGAGTGCGAGAGCGGCTGCCCCTCCTGCGTGCAGTCGCCGAAGTGCGGCAACGGCAACGACCCGCTGGACAAGGCCGGCGCGGTGCGCGTGCTCGACGTCGTCCTCGACGAGCTGGCCACGGCCGAGGACGCGGCCGGGCACGGGGCCGGGGACACCGACGACGGTGGGGACGACGGCGAGGACGTCCCGACCCACGTCATGCCGACCGGTCCGGTCCGGGGCCTGCTGCGGCGGCCCGGCGTCGGCCGGCCGGCCGGCCCGGAGGAGGACGTCGGCGGGGACCCGCCCACCCCGGATGCTCCCGCCGACGCGGGCGGCGGGCACGTCGAGGACGACCTGGTCTTCTGAGGCTTCCGGCGGAACCGGCCCGGCGCGGGCGAGGGCCTCGGCCCGGCGGGTGCCCAGCGGACCGAGCGGGACGGTGACGGCCACCCGCACGTCGACGACCGCGCCCTCACCGACCGTGCAGTCGGTGAGGGTGGCGCCGTTGGCCGCCGCGACCTGCGCGGCGGCCGGGCACGCGGCGGGGTCGCCGGTGGCGGCCCGCGCCGCGGCGGCGAGGGCGGCGAGGTCGGCGGCGGACCCGGCGCGGTGGCGGGCGACGGCCGCCGCGCCGACCAGGACCGCCGCCAGCCCGACGACCGCGAGCACGCCGGCCAGGGCCACCGTCCAGACCGTCGCCGACCCGCGCTCGGCCGCCGCTCCCCGGAGCCCGCGCGTCCTCATCCCGGGACCGCTCCCGGCTCCAGACGCGCGACCGCACTCGCCCCGACCGCGACGGCCGGCCCGACGCCCAGGGGCGGCACCCGCGCGCTGACGGTGACCCGCACCTCCTCCCCCGCGACGGCGACCGCGGTCACCGCCCCCTCGGGAGCCGTCCGCGCCGCCAGCGCTCGGACCTGCGCCGCGTCCTCGCCGCGGGCCGCCGCGCGGGCGCCCTCCCGCGCAGCGTCCACGCAGCGCAGGTGGGCACCGACCACCACGACGGCGGAGACGACGGCCGCGAGCACCAGCAGCAGGACCGGCAGCACGACGGCGGTCTCGGCGGTGACCATCCCGGCCTCCCCCCGGTCGGCCGGCTCCCGGGCTCGCCGCGCGGTCAGGACAGGACCCCGAGCGCGGAGTCGACGAGATCGCCCAGCGCGGTGACGACCGAGCCGCCGGTCACCACCCGGTAGAGGACGGCGGCGAAGGCGCACGCCGCCACCGTCCCGACGGCGTACTCCGCGGTGCTCATGCCCGCCTCGGCGGTGGCGCGGACCCGCGCCCACCGGCCGCTCAGCCGGCCGGATCGCCCAGCGGACGGGGCGCCCGTGGTCGGGGCCTCGGCGGTCGGGTGTTCGGCGGTCGGGTGGTCGGCGGTCGGGTGGTCGGCGGTCACGGGGTCGGCGGTCACGGGGTCCTCCTCGGGTCGGACGGCCCCGGACGCGGGGCACGCCCCGACCCTCGCCGTCGCGAGCCGCCGGCCCGGCGTCCGCGGGTCGGCTGTGGACAGCGGGCGCCCTGTGGACGGCGGCGCGCCAGCTGTCGGCCCTTCCGCTTCAGCTGGGCGCCTCAGGTGCCGTATCAGCCATGTGGTGGCGCGGCCGCACCACCGGCACGTCGGGAGGAGGACCCGTGGCACATCCCGACCGCCCCGAGGGCCGGCCGCTCGTGCTCGTCGGCTACGCCGTCGCCTTCGCGGGCGCCGCCGTCCTGTTCGGCTTCGACCGCACGCTGGGTGTCGTCGCCGGTGCGCTCAACGTGGTGTTCGGCATCTACTTCTGCCGGCACCTCGCCTTCGCCGTCGCCGCCGCCCGCTGGGCCGAGCGCGACCTGGTGGCCGCCGACGTCGGGCTGGACAGCTACACACCGACGGTCGCCGTCCTCGTCGGATGCAAGGACGAGGAACTCGTCGTCGACGGGATGGTCGCGGCGCTGCTGGCGCTGGACTACCCGGCCGACCGGCTCACCCTCGTCGTCGTCGACGACGGCTCGGCCGACGCGACCGGCGCCAAGCTCGACGCCTGGGCCGTCCGCGACCCGCGGCTGCGTGTGCTGCACCGGCCACCGGGAGCCGGCGGGGGCAAGTCCGGCGCGCTCAACGAGGCGCTGGCCCTCGTCGAGTCCGAGATCGTGCTGGTCTTCGACGCCGACCACGAGCCCGAGCCGTCGGCGCTGCGCCGGCTGGTGCGGCACTTCCGCGACCCCGTCGTCGCCGCGGTCATGGGCCGCTGCGTCATCCGCAACGGCCAGGACTCCTCCATGGCCAGCACGGTCTTCGTCGACTACCTGTCCGGCTACCTCGTCAACGAGTACGGCCGGCAGGCGCTGTTCGAGCTGCCCGCCTACGGCGGCGCCAACTGCGCCGTCCGGGCCTCCACGCTGCGCGCGCTCGGCGGGTGGAACCCCGAGACGGTCACCGAGGACACCGACCTGACCCTGCGCATCCTGCTGATGGGCCAGTGGGTGCGCTACGACGTCTCGGCCATCGACTTCGAGGAGGCGGTGGTCAGCGCGCAGCGGTTCTGGAAGCAGCGCTACCGCTGGGCCCGCGGTCACCAGAAGTGCCTGCGCGACTACTGGCGTCCGCTCATGCGCTCGCCGCACCTCTCCCTGCTGGAGAAGGTGGAGACGACGCTGTTCCTCGGCGTCTACCACGTGCCGGTGCTCAGCGGACTGGGCCTGCTGCTCACCGTCCTGCGGGCGCTGGGCGTCGGCGACCTGCCGGTGATCGGGCTGCTACCGCTGTCGATGCTGTTGTTTATCGGCCCGCTCGCCGAGCTGTGCGTCGGCCTGCTGGTCGGCCGTGTGGAGCGTCGTTCGGCCTGGCGGCTGCTGGGCTTCCTGCCGGCCTTCGCCCTGTCGATCTGGATCACCTCGCGCGCCTACCTCGACGGGATGCTCGGCCGGCCCTACAGCTGGGTGAAGACCACGCGCTCGGGCGCCACCTCGACGGTCCTGGCCCCCGCCGTCCCCGCCCCCGCACCCGCCGCGACCGAGCCCGCCGCGCGGCCCCCCTCCTTCGCACTCCCCGGGGAGGACCGGTGACCACCGCACCCGCCGTCGGGCGGCGACGGCTCTCCCGCGGGACGACGCAGCGGCTGCTGCCGGTCGTGCTCGACCTCGCGCTGGTCGGGGTGATCTGCATCGTCGGCTTCGCCACGCTGTCCGGGCCGCTGCAGGTCCTCGATGCCCGTGGCGTCGCCCTTGTGCTCGGCTGGATCGACCCGGCGTGGTCCTCGGGCGTGCTGCCCGGCCACATCCTGTTGTTCCGCGGCGACGACGAGATCATCGACGCGGTCGTCACGGCGTCGTGCTCGTCGATCCTGTCCGTCCTGGGCCTGGTCGCCCTGACCGCGGTCATCCTGCGCGGGCGAAAGCTGCACGCGCTCGGCGGCCTGGCGGTCGCGATCGTCGCCGTCGTCGTGCTCAACCACGGCCGGCTGCTGCTGTCGGCCCTGGCCGGTCTGCACTGGGGTGAGGGCGCCCTGGTCCTCTTCCACGACTGGGTCGGCACCGTCTGGAACCTGGTCGCCACGCTCCTCGGCTTCCTGGTCATGGTGTGGATCACCCTCCCGGCCGCCGAGCGGGCCGAGCAGGACGTCGAGGGCCGGCACACCGCCCGCCGTCCCGACAGCTGGGCGCGGCCGGGGCTGGGCTACCGCACCGTGGCGGCCGAGGAGACCGGGCTCCGCCGCCGGCGGACGACGGTGACCGGGCTGCTGCACCGCCACGTCCTGCCCCGTCGGCTCTCCGCCTGGCTGGCCGCCCGCCGCGAGGCCGCCCGCGTCGACTACCGGCTGGGGCACGTGCCGGCCTACCGGCGGGTCGAGCGGGTCCGCGAGCTGGCCGCCGACGGCCTCGGCGCGCACAGCGCCTCGCTCGTCGCCGTGGCCACCTACGAGACCGACCCGGTCGTCCTCGACGCCCTCGCCGACGCCGTCGCCGCCCGCCAGTGGGAGCCGGTGACCGACCACCGGGTGACCGCCCTGCGGCTGTGGGCGCGCGGCTGGCTGCTGGCGCGGCCCACGGCCGGCACCTCCTCCCCGGTGCCCGACAGCGCCGCCGTCGACGACGGCGCCCCGGTCGCGGTGGCCCGGATCCCGGTGCCGCCGGCGACGCCGGCCGCCGGGACCACACCGCCCCCGCCGGACCGCCGCCCGCACGCCGCCGGGTCCCCGGGCCCGGCCAGCTTCGCCCGCCCGTCCACTCCCCCGCACCCCCCGGAGACGCCCCGGTGACCTCGACCCTGCCGAGCCGGACGACCTCGCCCGTCCCTCCGCTGCCCGACGAGCGGGACCGCCCCGGCCGGCCCGCAGTGCTCGTCACCGGCGCCGGTGGCCCGGCCGGCGTCGCCGTCGTCCGCCGGCTGACCGCGCTGGGTCACCGCGTCGTCGGGGTGGACGCCGACGCGACCGCGGCCGGCGCGGCGCTGGCCACCGTCGGCGCGGTCGTCCCGCGCGCCGACCACGTCCGCTTCGTCGACGCCCTCCTGGCGCTGGCCACCGCGCACGGCGCCGACGCCCTCATCGGCACCGTCGCCGAGGAGCTGCCCGCCCTCGCCGCGGGCGCCGACCGGCTCGCCGCGGCCGGTGTGGCCACCTGGCTGCCCGACCCGGCCGCCGTCGAGGTGTGCTGTGACAAGGCCGCCTTCGCCCGCGCCCTGCGCACCGCCGGTGTGCCGCACCCCGCGACCACCGACACCCCCGCCGGCCTCGTTACCGTCCCCGGCCCCTGGGTCGTCAAGCCCCGCGCCGGCCGGGGCAGCCGCGGCGTGCGCCTGCTGGACTCCCGCGCCGACGTCGTCGAGGCGATGCACGCCGACCCCGCGCTCATCACCCAGACCCGGCTGTCGGGCCGCGAGTTCACCGCTGACGCCCTCGTCGGCCGCGACGGCGAGCTGGTCACCGTCGTCCCGCGCTGGCGCGACGACACCCGCGCCGGCATCTCGGTGAAGGGCACCACCTTCGACTCGGCCGAGGTGACCACGGTCGTGGCCGCCGCGCTCGAGGCGGTGCAGCTCACCGGCCCGGCCAACGTGCAGGGGTTCGTGGCCGACGACGGCCGGGCGACCGTCGTCGAGGTCAACCCGCGTTTCTCCGGCGGGCTGCCGCTGACCCTGGCCGCGGGCGCCGACGTCGTCAGCGCGTACCTGACCGGCATCCGCGACCGGCGTGCCGTCCTCCCCCACCTGTGGTTCACCCCGGGGGTGCGGATGAGCCGCTACTTCGCCGAGACCTACACGGCCGACGACGGCAGTGCGGTGGCCGACCCCTGCGCCGCCACGGCGGTGCGGGCGTGAGCCGCGCGCGGCACGTCCTCGTCCCCTTCGGCACCCGGCCGGAGGTCGTGAAGCTCGCCCCGGTGGTCACGGCGCTGATCGCGGCGGGGCACCGGGTCGACGTCGTCGACACCGGCCAGCACACCGACCCGGACCTGTCCACACGCCTGCAGGAGACGCTCGGGCTGGCGCCCACGTGCCGGTTCAGCCTGCCCACCGACGACCCGGCCGCGCGGTACGGGGCGCTGCACGCCGACGCGGCGCGCGCCGTGGCGCGGTTCCGGCCCGACCTGGTGCTGGCCCTGGGCGACACGAACACCGTCCCCGCCTACGCGCTGGCCGCCCGCGGCGCCGGCGTGCCGTTCGCGCACCTGGAGGCCGGCCTGCGCAGCCTCAACCCGCGCAGCGTCGAGGAGGTCAACCGGCGGGTGGCCGCGGCGGTCGCCGCGCTGCACCTGGCGCCCACCCGGCGGGCCGCGGCGTTCCTCGTCGCCGAGGGCGTGCCCGCCGAGCGGGTGTTCGTCGTCGGCAACCCGGTGGTCGACACGCTCGTGGCCCGGGGCGTCCGGCCGGTGCCGGTGGCGCAGCGGCGCGGCGTGCTGGTGACCGCGCACCGCCCGACCAACGTCGACGACCCCGTGCGGCTCAAGCGGCTGGTCGGCGTCGTCCGGGCGCTGGCCGACGAGGTCGGGCCGGTCACCTTCCCGGTGCACCCGCGCACCGCGGCGCGGCTCGCGGCCACCGGCCTGGACGCCGAGCTCGAGCACCCGGCGATCACGCTGACCGGCCCGGTCGGCTACGACTCGCTGCTGGCCTCGCTCGCCTCGGCGCGGCTCGCGGTCACCGACTCCGGGGGGATCCAGGAGGAGGCGGCGTTCCTGGGCGTCCCCGTCGTCGTCCTGCGCGGCTCGACGCCCCGGTGGGAGGGCGTGGAGGCCGGCACGACGACCCTGGCCGGGCTCGCCGACGACTCCGCCGCCGACGCCGTCCTCGCCGCCGCCGCCCGGCACACCAGCGCGGAGGGGCAGGCCCGCGCGGCCGCCCTCCCCTGTCCCTACGGCGACGGCACGACCGGCCCGCAGGTGGCCGCGCTGCTCGCCGACGCGGCGACCGACGCGCTGCTGGCCATCACGGAGCCCGACTTCACCGACGGCCGGTTGCCGTGGTGACGGCGGCGCCGACCTGGGACGGCCTCCCGCCGCTGGCGGTGGTGGTCGACCTCGACGACACGCTGTACCCACAGGCGGCCTACCTGGCCGGCGCCGCGGCCGACGTGGGCGCGGCCGCCACGGAAGCGGGCCTGGACGGCCCAGCGGTGCACGCCGCGCTCGTCCGGGAGCTGGCGGCCGGCTCCGACCGCGGCGGCACGATCGACCGCGCGCTGCTGGCCGCGGGCGTGCCGGCCGGCGACCTGCCGATCCTGGTGCCGCCGCTGGTCGCCGCGTTCACCGCTCACGTGCCGGCGTCGCTCCCGACCTACCCGGGTGTCCCGGAGGCGTTGGCGGCGCTCGGCGCGGTCGTGCCGGTGGGCTGCCTGACCGACGGCAACCCGGTGATCCAGGACGCCAAGCTCGCCGCAACGGGCCTGCTCCCGCTGCTGTCCGAGGTGCTGGTCACCGACACGCTCGGCGGCCGGGCGTCCCGCAAGCCGGCTCCGGAGGGGCTGCGGGTGCTGGCCGCTCGGCTCGGTGTGCCTGCCGACCGGGTGCTGGTCATCGGTGACCGGCCGGGCAAGGACGTCGCGGTCGCGGCCGCGGTGGGCGCCCGGGCGATCCGCGTGCGGCGGGGCGAGTACTCCTCGGCCGTCGACGACCCGGCCGCCTGGGCGGTCACCGGGGACCTCCCCTCCGCCGCGGCCCTGGCGCTGGCCGTCCTGAGAGCCCCGGTGGCCGTCGCCGGCTGACCACCCGGCTCCCTCCGCGGGTGACCCCCGGTCCCTGTCGCCTGCACCCGCCGCCCGGCCCGTCCGATGGCCCCACGGTGGGGCCGGCGGAGGCCCCGGTCAGAGGGGTCCACATGGCAGGCGACGCGGGACGGCGGGGGCCGCGCGGGACACGTCTCGCGGTGGTGGCCACGGTCGCCCTCGCCGTGGTCCTCTGCACGCCCTGGCCGGCGAGCGCGCACTACGGCTGGGTGCGGCCGCTGGTCACCTGCGTGACGCCGGTCCAGGACGGCTACTGGACGGCGGCCTTCGGCTACACGAACACGACGTCGTAGGCGTTCTCGGTGGCCCGCGGGAGCAACAACGACATGACCCCGGACCGGTTCGACGGTCAGCAGGTCACGCGCTTCTCGTCGGGGACCCGGCAGGCCGCGTTCTCCGTGCGTGTCCCGTCCTCGGTGTCGGCCGTGCAGTGGCAGGTCCTCGGGATGTACGGGATCGCGCGCCGGGACAGCAGCCCGCGGTGCCCGCCTCGACGCCGCTGCCGGCCGACGGCAACGGCCTCGGCATGGTCATCGCGCTGGTCGCCTCGGGCGCGGTCGCGGGCGGGTCGGCGTGGGTCGCGCGGCGGCGCCGCGATCCCGCGCAGGTCACCGCCGCGGCGTCGGCGACCTGAGCCGCCCGCGCAGGACGTCGCGGGGCCGCCGCCGGGGCCCCTCCTCCGGGTGACGGCCCGCGCGCCCGCCTCCACCCGTCCCCCGGACCGGCCGATGGCCCTCCGGTGGGCGAGGTGCGCCCCACCGGACGAGAGGAGGCCTGGCATGGCAGGCAGCACGCGGCGGGCACGACCGTCGCTGAGGACGCGGCTGGCGGTGACCGCCGGGATCGGCGCCGCGGTGGTGCTCGCGACGCCGGGGCCGGCGATGGCCACCGGCGACCCGCTCACCCCGACGGTGACCTGCGTCCAGCAGGCCCCGAACGGCTCCTGGACGGCGGTCTTCGGCTACACGAACACGTCGTCGTCGGCCCTCACCGTGCGCCGGGGCGGCGACAACGACTTCGACCCCGACCGCTTCAACGGTCCCCAGATCGAGACCTTCCGGCCGGGGGCGTACCAGGGCGCCTTCTCGGTGAGCGTCCCGTCGGGGTACTCGAGCATCCAGTGGGAGCTCGGAGACCGGCGCGTCACCGCCTACCGCGACCGCAGCACCCCCTGCCCCGCCTCCACCGAGTTGCCGGCCGACGGCAACGGCCTGGGCATCGTGATCGCGCTGGCCGCCTCGGGGGCCGTCGCGGGGGGCTCCATGTGGCTCGCCCAGCGCCGAACGCAGCACCGCGCGGCGCTCGCTGCGGCCGCCACCGCGGACTGAAACGTCGTGCACGACCGGTCCTCCCCCCATCGAGGGGGGTGCCGGTCGCCGGGGTGGAGCGGGCGGCCGCGGCCGCCGATGGGAGGACGACAGGCGGGACCACCGCCCCGGACGGACGGGACAGCGGCCATGGACGGCGCAGGCACGCGGAGCACGGGACGCAGCGTCCTGGCCATCGGGGCGCACCCCGACGACATCGAGCTGGGCTGCGGGGGCGCCCTGCTGGCGCACGTGGCGGCCGGCGACACGGTGACGATGCTGGTGATGACCGGCGGCGAGAACGGCCCCGGCGACGACGCACAGGGCATCGGCCGGCGCGCCGAGCAGGAGCGGGCGGCGGGCGTCATCGGCGCCACGGTGGTGTGGGGCGGGCTGCGCGACTGCGAGGTCGTGGCCGACTCCGCCGCCATCCGCCGCGTCGAGCAGGTCCTGCAGGCCACGGCCGCCGACCTCGTGTACGTGCACGCTCCCGACGACAGCCACCAGGACCACCGCGCCGTCGCCGCGGCCACGCTGGGCGCGGCCCGCCGCCTGCCGCGGGTGCTGCACTACCAGAGCCCCTCGACGCTGACCTTCGCGCCGACCGTCTACGTCGACGTGACCGCCCACCTCAGCGGCAAGCTGGCCGCCCTGGCCGCGCACGCCTCGCAGGTGGAGCGCTCGGCGATGGTGGAGCCCGACGCGATCGTGGCCTCCGCCCGCCACTGGGGCGCGCAGGCGCGGATCGGTTACGCCGAGGCCTTCCAGCCCACGCGCATGGTGCTCGACCTCGCCCCCGCCGCCCGGTCCGTGCCCGCGTCGGTCCCGGCCGCGTGGTCCTTGGTGCCGGCGCACACCGCGTCGATGCCGGTCCGCGTCCGCTGACCCCTCCCGCCTGACACGGGTCGTCACCCGAAGACCTGGCCCGCGATGCCGATGACCATCGGCGCGATCCCGAGGCACACGAAGGCCGGCAGGAAGCACAGACCCAGCGGGGCCAGCACCCAGACGCCGGCCCGGCGCACCCCCGCCTCGGCGCGGCTGCGGGCCGCGGCCCGTGCCTCCGCCGCGAGGCCGCGCAGCAGCGGCACCGCCGCCGCTCCCGACTCCCCCGCCCGGACCAGGACCCGGCCCAGCCCGGCCAGCTCCGGCGGCGTGTCGTGCCAGGCCGTGCGGGGCGCCGCGCCCAGCCGCAGCCGGCCGGCGACGGCGGCCAGCGCGTCCCCCAGCGGCCCGGGCAGCGCGGTCGCGACGGCGGTCAGCGCGCCGCCCACGGTCAGCCCGGCGGCGAGGCAGACACCCAGCAGGTCACACGCCACCGGCAGCTCCGCGGCCAGGTGACCGGCGGCCGGCTCGTCGCGGGGGACCCGCCGCAGCCACCGGTCGGCGAGCACCGCCACCCCGGCTCCGAGCGCCACCCCGGTCTCGCCGCCGACGAGCAGCGCCGCGCCCAGGCCGGCGAGGACCGGCAGCACCGGGCGCCGGGCCGGCCCGGCCGCCCCGGCCCTGCGAAGCGTCCGCGGCATGCCCGCCGCGTGCAGCCGGGCGCTGCGGCGCCCGCCCGGGGACGGCCACGCCAGCAGCGCACCGGCGACCGCCAGCAGCGCTCCGGCCTGCGTCACCGCAGCGCCCGGCGGACCAGCCGCGCCGACCAGGCCAGCCCGGCGGCCTCCAGGGCCACCCCGGCCACGAGGAGCACCTGGCCGACGACGGTCGTGGTGAGCACCGCCCACGGACGGGCGCCGATGCCGCCGCCCATCGCCAGCGCCAGCAGCGGCAGCCCGGCCAGCAGCGCGGCGCTCGCCCGCGGGCCGGCGGTCGCCGAGCGCAGCTCGTCGCGCTGACGCCGGCGAGCGCGCAGGTCGTCCTCCACCGCGCCGGCGACGGCGGCGAGCGAGCACCCCGTGCGGTTGCTGAGCCGCACGGCCGCCGCGAGCCGCTCGTGCGCCCGGCCGAGCTCCGACGACGCCTCCGCCGGGACCGCCTCCGGGGCGCGCAGGGCACGAGCGAGTTCCCGCGCCGCTCCGGGATCGGGGACGACCGCCACGGCTGACGCGGTGGCCGCCTCCAGCGGCCGGCCGCTGCGGAGCTCGGCGGCCAGCGCGGCGAGGGCATCGGCGAGGACCTCGAGCGACTCCTCCTCCCGGTGACCCTCGCGCTGCCGGAGCACGGCACGGGCCGCTCCCGCTGCGACCGCCCCCGCGAGGACGGCCACCAGCAGCGGACCGGCCAGCGCGCCCGCGACCATCCCTGCTGCCCCGGCCAGGACCGGCCAGGCGGCCGGGGTGCCGGCCGCGGACCACGCTGCGGCCGCCCGCGGTCCGCCCGCGAGCCGCCGCAGTCGCTCCCGCCGCCGGGATGCCGCGCCGGGCCAGGCGAGCAGCGCGAGGGCGCCGGCCACCAGCGCCGCGGTCACGCCGGACCGCCGTCGAGCAGGCCGGCCAGCCGGTCCGCGCCCGGACACGGGCCTCCGTCGGCCCGCCAGCCGGCGTCCACGGCGACCAGGTCGCCGTCGCGGCGCACCACGCCGACCTCGGCCACCTGCCGGCCCTCCGGAGTGCGCCGGAGGTGGACGACGGCGGCGAGCGCGGCCGCGGCCTGGCTGTGCACGGCCCGCCGGTCCAGGCCCGCGGCCACGCCCAGCGCCTCCAGCCGCGCCGGTACCTCGGCCGGCCGGTTGGCGTGCAGGGTGCCGCAGCCGCCGTCGTGCCCGGTGTTCAGCGCGGCCAGCAGGTCGGTGACCTCCGCGCCGCGCACCTCCCCCACGACGAGCCGGTCGGGCCGCATCCGCAGCGCCTGGCGCACCAGGTCGCGCAGCGTCACCTGGCCGGCGCCCTCCACGTTGGGCGGCCGGGTGAGCAGCCGGACCACGTGCGGGTGCGCCGGGGTGAGCTCCGGCGCGTCCTCGCAGAGCACCATCCGCTCGCCCGGCGGCACCTCCCCGAGCAGCGCCGACAGCAGCGTCGTCTTGCCCGACCCGGTGCCGCCGGTGACCAGGAAGGCCAGCCGCCGGCGCACGACCGCCCGCAGCAGAGCCTCCGAGTCCCCAGGCAGCGTCCCGCGCGCGGCGAGGTCGGCCAGGTCCAGCGCGCACCGGCGCAGCACCCGCAGCGACAGGCAGGTGCCCCCGCCCGACACCGGGGGCAGCACCGCGTGCAGCCGCGTGCCGTCGGGCAGGCCGGCGTCGACCCACGGCGCGGCGTCGTCGAGCCGGTGGCCGGCGCTGGCGGCCAGCCGCACCGCCAGGCGGCGGACGGCGTCCTCGTCGGGGAAGCGCACGTCCGCGGGCTCCAGGCCGGTCCCCCGGTCCACCCACACCTCGCCGGGGCCGTTGACCAGCACGTCGGTGACGCCGGGCGCTCTCAGCAGCGGCTCGAGCGGCCCGGCGCCGGCCAGCTCGGACACCGCGTCGCGCACCGCCTCGAGGACGTCGGTCTCCCCGAGCAGGCCGGCCTCCTCCCGCACGAGGGCCGCGACCGCAGCCCGGCTCGGCGGCCCGGACTCCAGCGCCAGCCGGGCGCGCACCCGCTCGACCAGCGGCAGGCCGCTCACGCCGCGCGCTCCGGCCGGGCGAGTTCTCCGAGCAGAAGCCGGGTCACCGCGCCCAGCGGGCTGCGCGGCGCCACCGCGGGCGGCTCACCGCGCTCGCCGCGGGACGGGGCGCCGCGGTCGTGCCCCAGCTCGGCGAGCACCGTGGACCCGGTCACGGCGGCGACCTCCGCGGCCGACAGGCCGCCGGGCACGGTGCGCACCACCAGCCGGGCCGCCGACCAGGGACCCGCGGCCATCAGGGAGCGCGCGGCCGAGGCAGCCCGCAGCCGGCGGGCACGACCAGCAGGGCGAGGTCGGCCTCGGCGAGCACCGCCTCGGCCGCGGGGTCGGGCCCGGCGCCCCGCGGCAGGTCGACCACCACGGCCAGTCCGCACCCGCGCGCGGCCTCGACGACCACCGCGAGAGCCTCGGCGGCCACCGGCGCCGGCTCGTCGCGCGCGGCGGCCAGCACGTGCACGCCGGCGGCCTCGGGCAGGGCCGCGAGCAGCGCGTCCCCGGCCAGCCTCCCGCGCACACCGGCCAGCGCCGGCCAGCGCAGGCCCTTGGCGTCCTCGGCACCGAGCAGCAGGTCGAGCCCGCCGCCCCACGGGTCGGCGTCGAGGAGCAGGACGCCCTCGCCGCGGGCCGCGGTGGCGACGGCGAGGGCGGTGGCCAGCGTGCTCGCACCCGCTCCGCCGCAGGCGCCCCCGACGACGGCGAGCCAGCCGCGGTCCACCGGGGAGCGCACCGCCTCACCCGCGCGGGCGGCCAGCCACGCCTCGTCGTCGGGCAGGACGGCGACCCGCTCGGCACCCAGCTCGACCGCCGCGGCCCACGCCGGTGCCGGGACCGCTCCCGCCGCGACCACGACCACGCCCGGGCGCCGCGGCAGCGCGCGGACCGGCGCGGCGCCGAGGACGTCGGCGCCGAGGAGCACCAGCCCGGCCTCGCGGTGCGCGCGGCGCAGCGCCGGACCGCCGGTGGCGACCTCCGCCTCCGTGCCGGCGGCGGCCAGGACGCGCAGGACGTCGTCGAGCAGGTCCTCGTCGGCGCTGACGACCAGCGGGCGGGACGGCGGGGGGACGGGAGGCGGAAGCACGCGCCGAGCCCAGCGCACCGCCGAGGCACCCGGTCCGCGCGGCGGCGGCCTGTGGATGACCCGGAGGGGTGTGGACGGCGTGCGGGGACCCGTCACCCCCCCGCCGTGCCCTTACAGTCGTGAGCTGTGACCCGCGCCGCGGCGTTCTTCGACCTGGACAAGACGGTCATCGCCAAGTCCAGCACCCTGGCCTTCGGCCGCCCCTTCTTCGCGGGCGGGCTGATCAACCGCCGCGCCGTGCTCAAGGGCGCATACGCGCAGTTCGTCTTCTCCCTCGCCGGCGCCGACGCCACGCAGATGGAGCGGATGCGGGCGCAGATCACCGACATGGCGACCGGCTGGGACGTCGCGACGGTGCACGAGATCGTCTCCGAGGCGCTGCACGAGGTCGTCGACCCGCTGGTCTACGCCGAGGCCGCCGACCTCATCGAGTTCCACCGGGCGGCGGGGCGGGAGATCGTCATCGTCTCCAGCAGCGGCGCGGAGATGGTCGAGCCGATCGGCGAGATGCTCGGCGCCGACCGGGTGGTGGCCACCCGCATGGTGACCGCCGACGGCCACTACACCGGCGAGATCGCGTTCTACGCCTACGGGGAGAACAAGGCCGAGGCGATGCGGCAGGTCGCCGCCGAGAGCGGCTACGACCTGGCCGACTGCTACGCCTACAGCGACTCGGTCACCGACCTGCCGATGCTCTCGGCGGTCGGGCACCCGACGGCGGTCAACCCCGACCGGGCGCTGCGCAAGGCGGCCGCCGAGCGCGGCTGGCCGGTGCTGGAGTTCACCCGGCCGGTGTCGATGCGCTCGCGCTTCGCCGTGCCGCCGGCCCCGGTGGTCACCGGTGCCGCGATGGGCGTGGGCGCGGCGGTCGCCGGGCTGGCCTGGTACGCGCGGCGGCGGGCGCTGCGCGCGGTGGCCGCTGCGGCGTCCACGGCGGCTGCCACCACCGCACCGGTCGCGGTCACGGCCGCCGGCCGGTGGCGGCACCGGGGCGCCTGAGGCCCCGGCCGCACGCCGGCCGCTCGGACCCCCGCCACTCGGACGCCCGCCCCTCAGACCCCGAGCCGCTCCCGCACACCGTCGAGCCGTTCGCGCACGCCGTCGGCCAGCGTGCGGACGGCCGACACCGGCGTGAACGCCCGCGCCGCCGAGGTCAGCGCCTGCTGCTCGTCCGGCCGCAGGTCGATGTCGCCGGCAGCGGCGTTGGCCTCCATCTGCTCCACGGTGGAGGCGCCCGGGATGACCACCACCTGCGGCAGCGAGACCAGCCAGGCCAGCGCGATCGCCCCCGGCCGGACCCCGTGCGCGTCGGCGACCTCCCGCAGGACGTCGAGCAGCGGCTGGACCCGGCGCAGGTTCTCCGTGCCGAACAGCGGGTTGGCCGCGCGCACCCCGCCGGGCCGGTTGCCGACGTCGTAGCGGCCGCCGAGCAGTCCCTGCGCCAGCGGGCTGTAGGCGATGACGATCCGTCCCTCGCGCTCGGCGAAGGGCACGAGGTCCTCGAGCGCCCCGGGCCGGGCCAGCGAGAACTGCACCTGGTTGCTCAGCACCGGCCTGCCCAGTGCCGCGTCAGCCGCGCGCCAGCGGGCCAGCGAGTAGTTCGAGACGCCTGCGGCGCCGATGCGGTCTTCGTCGAGCAGCTGCCGCAGCCCCGGCATGATCACGCTGTCGGGGACGACCGGGTTGGGCTGGTGCACCTGGTAGAGCGGGATCCTCTGTAGCCCGAGCCGCTTGGCACTGCTCTCCAGCCGGGACCGGACCACCGGCGGGAACGGCGCGACCGGGAAGATCTTCGAGGCGACGACGACCTCGGTGCGCTCCTCGCCCAGTGCCTCGCCGAGGATCCGCTCGCTGCGCCCGAAGCCGTAGACCTCGGCGGTGTCGAACAGCGTGACGCCGAGGTCGCGGGCGCGGCGGACGATGTCGCGCGCGGCACCCTCGGCGTAGCCCTCGCCGTAGCCCCACTCGCGGGAGCCGAACTGCCAGGTGCCCAGCCCGATCCGGCTGACCCGGCCGAGCCCGTCGACGTCGAGGAAGCGCATCGCCCCACTCTCCCCCGCGCCCCCGCCGGGCGCAGGGCGGGCCGGTCAGCCGCGCAGGATGGCCTCGGCGATCGCCAGGCCCTCCCGGGCGCCGAGCTCGGTGGCGCGGCAGCAGTGCACCAGCCACGCCGCGACGCCGTCGGGACCGCCCGCGGCGTAGCCGGCCAGCCGTTCGCGGTAGGCGTCTGCGCCCAGCTCGGCGAAGCCGACCTCGGGCACCGAGACCGCCTTGGGGTCCAGCCCGCGGCCGATCGTCGTCAGCCGGCCGGCGGCCCGGGCGACGACGCCGTCGGCGGTGCCGAAGGGCGCCAGTGCCGCGAGCTCGCCGTGCACCAGGCCGGCCACGAGCACCGCCGGCACCGTGGAGGTGCCGGTCACCACCTGGAACAGGCCGTTCAGGCGAGGCCCGGCGTGCGGTCCGGGGCGGCCGAGCTCGCCCCGGTCGGCGACGTCGGCGGCGGCCAGCACGTGCAGCCGGGCCAGCACCTGCCCGGGCGCCTTCGCCCACGTGTCGACCATCGAGCCCAGCCCGACCGAGACCCGCAGCGACCCCTGCACGACCGGGTCGTCGACCGAGCCGGCCCGCAGGTCCGCCAGCGGGACGTCGACCCCGTCGAGCGCGGCGGAGGCGCGGGCGCCGCGCAGCGCCGACTCGCCGCTGACCTCGGCCGACCGGTTGCGCATGAGCCGGTGCGCCAGCAGCCGGTCGATGCCGGCGCGGGCGGCGTCGGCGGCGTCCCGGACGCCGGGCAGGTCGAGCAGCGGGGCCAGCGGGTCGGGGCCGGCGGCCGCGGCGGGACGGGCGGCGGGACGGGCGGCACCGGGACGGACGGGGATGCTCACGTCTGCGACGGTACGAGCACCGGCGCAGAGCCCTCCCCCCTCCTGTCCTACGCTCGGCGACCACCATGGCCCGCCCGCTCACCCTCCTCCTCGTCCGCCACGGCCAGAGCGAGTGGAACGCCGCCGGGCTCATGCAGGGCCAGACGGCGCACGTCCCGCTCACCGGCCTCGGGCACGAGCAGGCCGCCACCGCGGCCCGGGAGCTGGCCGCCCTCCGGCCGGGGGCGATGCTGTCGTCGGACCTGCTGCGCGCGGTGCAGACCGCCGAGCACTGCGCTGAGGCCACCGGGCTGCCGTTCACCACCACGCCGGCGCTGCGCGAGCAGGGCTACGGGGTGCTCGAGGGCCGGCCGTCACGGGAGCTGTGGGACGTCGTCGACTGGACCGACCCGCACTGGGCGGCCGAGGGCGGCGAGAGCCTGGCCGACCTGCACGCCCGGGTCGCGGCCTTCCTGACGCGGCTGCGCGAGGACCCGCCGGCCGACGTCGTCGCGCTGGTCACCCACGGCGACACCATCCGCGCCGCGCAGGCGGTGGTGGCCGGACTCGGTCCGGCGGACATGCCCGCGGTCACGCCGCACAACGGCACGGTCACCCGGCTGCAGCTCGGGGCGGCGGTCGCCCGGTGAGCAGGGTGCTGGTCCTGGGCGGCTCGCGGTCGGGCAAGTCGGCACACGCCGAGTCGCTGGTCGCCGCCCGGCCCGACGTCATCTACCTGGCCACCTCGGCCGCCGCACCGGACGACGCCGAGTGGTCCCGCCGGGTCGCCGCGCACCGCGCCCGCCGGCCGGCCGCCTGGACCACGCTCGAGACGACGGCCCCCAGCGAGCTGCTGCGCGGCGGGACCGTGCTGGTCGACAGCGTGACCACGTGGGTCGCCGCGCTCATGGACGAGACGGGCGTGTGGACCGACGAGCCCGGCTCCCCCGGCCGGCTGGCCGGCCGCATCGACGCGCTGGTCAACGCCTGGGCGATGACCCCGGCGCACGTGGTCGCGGTCAGCGACGAGGTGGGGCTCGGGGTGGTCCCCGAGACCCGGGCGGGGCGGCTGTTCCGCGACACCCTCGGCGAGGTCAACCAGCGGCTGGCCGGGACCGCCGACGAGGTCTGGTTCGTCGTGGCGGGCCTGCCCCAGCGCCTGCGGTGAGCGACCGGCGCGCGTGGTGGGCCGGCCCGCTGGAGTCGGTCGCGCTGCTGACCGTGGTCCGCGTGCCCGCGGCCGGGACGACGTCGACGCGCGGCGTGCTGCCGTGGGCGCCGCTGGTCGGGCTGGCGCTGGGCGGGGTGGCGGCCGGGGTCGGCGTCCTCGGGGCGCACCTGGTGTCCCCGCTGGCCGGCGCGGTTACGGCCCTCGCCCTCCTGGCGACGCTCACCCGGGCGCTGCACCTCGACGGGCTCGCCGACACCGCCGACGGCCTGGGTCCCCTGCGCGGCCGGGAGCGGGCGCTGCAGGTGATGCACCAGGGCGACGTCGGCCCGTTCGGGGTGGTGACGCTCGTCCTCACGCTGCTGCTGCAGGCGGCGGCGGGGGCGGCGCTGCTGGCCCGGGACGGCGGCTGGCTCGCGCTGTGGACGGCGGTGGTGGTGGCCCGGCTGGCGATGGCACGCGCCGGCCTGCCCGGGACGCCGACGGCGGAGGGCTCGTCGCTGGGGCGCGCGGTGGCCGGCACCGTGTCGCGGCCGTGGCTGGTCGGGTGGGTGCTGATCTGCGCGGCGCTGGCGGCAGCGGCGGCCTGGCTGCTGACCGGCCCGGCCGCGGCGGCGGTCCTGGTCGGGGCCCTGGCGGCGGGGCTGCTGGCCGGCGAGGCGGTGCGTGCTCGTGCGTCAGCACGCCTCGGGGGGGTCACCGGGGACGTGATGGGGGCGATGGGCGAGGCGGCGGCGACCGTCGTGCTGCTGGTCGCCGCCGCCTCGATGCCCTAGCGGCCTCTCTGCAGGGACCCGCCGCGAGCCTGTGAGCGGTGGGGGGCAGGGAGGTCCTTGCTTCAGCGGCGGCCGGTCAGCGAGCCGAGCAGCCGGCCCAGCCCGCCCGAGGCCGCCGTGGTCGGCGCGCCGCGGCCCATGCGCCGGGTCGGGGTGCCGGCCGACATGCGGGTCCGGCCCATGCCGGCGCTGCGGCCGGCGCTCGTGCCGCGGCTGCTCATGCCACGGCCACTCATGCCACGGCCGGTCGTCGCACGACCCGCCGCGCCGCGGCCTGTGGCGGCGCCCCGACGAGCCGTGGTCTCAGCAGTTCCGAGGAGTCGGTTCAGGATGCCCATGGAGGTGGGGTACCCATCCGGCCAGGTCCACGCGCCGGGGACCCGCCTGCTCGGCGCGTCGTCACCCAGCGCGCACGGAACTGATCAAGCAGGCGCGCCCGACTGCGCCGGGGTCTCGCCTCCCTCGAGGTCGCCCTCGGTGTCGAGGTAGGCCTGTCGCAGCTCGGCCAGCAGCGCGGGGTCCGGCTCGGCCCACATGCCACGGTCGACCGCCTCGAGCAGCCGCTCGGCGATGCCGTGCAGCGCCCACGGGTTGGACCGCTCCATGAACTCGCGGTTCTCCGGGTCGAGCACGTAGGTCTGGGTGAGCTTCTCGTACATCCAGTCGGCGACCACGCCGGTCGTGGCGTCGTAGCCGAACAGGTAGTCGACGGTCGCGGCCAGCTCGAAGGCGCCCTTGTAGCCGTGCCGGCGCATCGCCGAGAGCCACTTGGGGTTGACCACCCGCGCCCGGAAGACGCGCGAGGTCTCCTCGGTCAGCGACCGGGTGCGCACCTGCTCGGGACGGGTCGAGTCGCCGATGTAGGCCCGCGGCGCGGCCCCGGTCAGCGCGCGGACGGTCGCCACCATCCCCCCGTGGTACTGGAAGTAGTCGTCGGAGTCGGCGATGTCGTGCTCACGGGTGTCGACGTTCTTCGCCGCCACCGCGATCCGCCGGTAGGCCGTCTCCATGTCCGGCCGGGCCTGCACGCCGTCGAGGTCGCGGCCGTAGGCGTAGCCGCCCCAGACCGCGTAGACCTCGGCCAGGTCGGCGTCGCCGCGCCAGTTCCGCGAGTCGATCAGCGACAGCAGCCCCGCCCCGTAGGCACCGGGCTTGGAGCCGAACACGCGGGTGGTCGCCCGCCGCCGGTCGCCGTGCCCGGCCACGTCGGCGTCCACGTGGGCCCGGACGAAGTTCTGCGACGCCGGCTCGTCCAGTCCCGCCACGAGCGTCACGGCGTCGTCGAGCATGGTCACCACGTGCGGGAAGGCGTCCCGGAAGAACCCGGAGATGCGCACCGTGACGTCGATCCGCGGCCGGTCGAGCTCCTCCAGCGGCACCGGCTCCAGCGACGTCACCCGCCGCGAGGCGTCGTCCCACACCGGGCGGACGCCGAGCAGCGCGAGCACCTCGGCGACGTCGTCGCCGGAGGTCCGCATCGCCGAGGTCCCCCACACCGACAGGCCCACCGACGGCGGGTACTCCCCCGTGTCGGCCAGGTACCGCTCGACCAGCGACTCGGCCATCGCCTGCCCGGTCTCCCAGGCCAGCCGCGACGGGACCGCCCGCGGGTCCACCGAGTAGAAGTTGCGCCCGGTCGGCAGCACGTTGACCAGCCCGCGCAGCGGCGAGCCCGACGGCCCGGCCGGCACGTAGCCGCCGTCGAGGGCGTGCAGCGTGGCGTCGAGCTCGTCGGTGGTGCGCTCCAGTCGCGGCACCACCTCGTCGACGGCGAACCGCAGGACGGCGGCGACGCCCTCGTCCTCGCGGCCGAGGACCTCACGGACCACCGGCCCGACGGCGCCGATGGTCCAGCCCGCCTCCTCCATGCCGGCGACGAGGGCCTCGGCCTGCGTCTCGACGGCGTCGGTGGCCTTGAGGCCCGCGGTGCCGTCCTCGGTCAGGCCGAGCGCCTCGCGCAGGCCGGGCAGCGCCACCGCCCCGCCCCAGATCTGCCGCGCCCGCAGGATCGCCAGCACCAGGTCGACCCGGTCGGAGCCCGACGGGGGCGTCCCGAGCACGTGCAGGCCGTCGCGGATCTGCGAGTCCTTGATCTCACAGAGCCAGCCGTCGACGTGCAGGATCATCTCGTCGAAGTGGTCGTCCTCCGGCCGCTCGTGCAGCCCCAGGTCGTGGTCGAGCTTCGCGGCCTGCAGCAGCGTCCAGATCTGCGCGCGCACCGCGGGCAGCTTCGCCGGGTCCATCGCGGCCACGTTGGCGTGCTCGTCGAGCAGCTGCTCCAGGCGCGCGATGTCGCCGTAGGAGTCGGCGCGCGCCATCGGCGGCACCATGTGGTCGACCAGCGTGGCGTGCGCCCGGCGCTTGGCCTGCGAGCCCTCACCCGGGTCGTTGACCAGGAACGGGTAGACCAGCGGCAGGTCGCCGATCGCGGCGTCCGGGCCGCAGGAGGCCGACAGGCCCACCGTCTTGCCCGGCAGCCACTCGAGGTTGCCGTGCTTGCCCACGTGCACCACCGCGTGCGCGTCGAAGACCGAGCGCAGCCACCAGTAGGCGGCCAGGTAGTGGTGCGAGGGCGGCAGGTCGGGGTCGTGGTAGATCGCGATGGGGTTCTCCCCGAAGCCGCGCGGCGGCTGCACCATCACGACGACGTTGCCCGCGCGCAGCGCCGCGAAGACGATGTCGCCGCCGTCCACGAACAGCGAGCCCGGCGCCTCGCCCCAGTGCTCGGTCATCGCGTCGCGGAGGTCGGCGGGCAGCGTGTCGAAGAAGGCGCGGTACTCCGCGCCCGGGATGCGCACCGGGTTGCCCGACAGCTGCTCCTCGGTGAGCCAGTCGGCGTCCTGCCCGCCGGCGGCGATGAGCGCGTGGAACAGCGCGTCGCCGTCGAGGTCGGCCACGCCCGGCAGCGCGTCGGGGCCGTCGAACGGGCCGACGTCGTAGCCCTGCCCCTGCATCGCGGCCAGCAGCCGCACGACCGACGCCGGGGTGTCCAGGCCGACGGCGTTGCCGATCCGCGCGTGCTTGGTCGGGTAGGCCGACAGCATCACCACGATGCGGCGCTCGGCGGGCGGGGTGTGCCGCAGCCGCGCGTGGGCCACCGCGGTCCCGGCCACCCGCGCGGCCCGCTCGGGGTCGGCGACGTAGCTGGTCAGGCCGTCCTCGTCGGTCTCCTTGAAGGAGAACGGCACGCTGATCAGCCGTCCGTCGAACTCCGGGATCGCCACCTGGTTGCCGACGTCGAGCGGCGAGAGGCCGTCGTCGTCGGCCAGCCAGTCCGCGCGCGACCGCGTGAGGCACAGCCCCTGGACCACCGGCACGTCGAGCGCGGCGAGCTGGCCGACGTCCCAGGCGCCGTCGTCGCCCCCGGCCGACGCGGTGGCCGGCCGGGAGCCGCCGGCGGCGAGCACGGTGACGACGAGGGCGTCGGCGGTGCGCAGCACGTCGACGAGGTCGTCGGGGACGCTGCGCAGCGAGCTGACGAACACCGGCAGCGCCTGTCCGCCGGCGTCCTCGACCGCCGTGCACAGCGACTCCACGAAGGCGGTGTTCCCCGCCAGGTGGTGCGCCCGGTAGTAGAGGACGGCGATCCGCGGCGGGTGGCCGGGCGAGGACCCGGCGGTGCGCGCGGCCCGCTCCAGGACGCCCCAGTCCGGCGCCACCGTCGGCGGCTCGAAGCCCTCCCCGGTCAGCAGCACCGTGTCGGAGAGGAACCGGTGCAGCTGGACGAGGTTGTCCGGCCCGCCCTGTGCGAGGTAGCCGTGCGCCTCGGTGGCCACGCCCATCGGGACGGTGGACAGCTCCATCAGCTCGGCGTCGGGCACCTGCTCCCCGCCGAGGACGACGACCGGCGCCGGCCCGGCCAGCAGCGGCGCGAGCATCCCCTCGTACTGCCGCCGCACGCCGAGGATCCGGACGACGACCAGCTGCGCGCCGTCGGTCAGGGCCGCGATGCCGTCGTCGCCGAGCCGGACGGGGTTGCCCAGCCGCCAGTTGGCACCGCTGGCGCGGGCGGAGAGGAGGTCGGTGTCGCTGGTGGAGAGCAGGACGAACACGCGGGCAGACGCTACCCGCCGGGTCCCGGTCGTCCCGGCCGGTCGGCGCAGGCCCCGGAAGCCGTCACCGGGCGTTCGCGATCCAGGTCCCGGTCGTCCAGCCGAGCCGGGTGAGGACCGCCGCGCGCAGCCGGAGGTACTGGTCGGCCCCGTAGCGGGGCAGCCCCTCCGGGCGGACGACGACCCGCGGCTGCTGCACCACCTCGGTCGGCGCGAACTGCTCGCGCGTCAGGTCGACCTCGCGGCCGTCGGGCAGCCGGTTCCACCAGTGCACCCCCTGCCGCGAACCGTCGGGCCGCAGCACCTCGGCCAGCAGCAGGTCCCCGCCGAACAGGTCGTGGACGACCAGCGCGGTGGCACCGCACTGGCCGCGGGAGGGGTTGGCCGGCGACCAGTCGGCCAGGTCGCTGACGTCGCAGGTCTTGCGGCACCAGGAGGCGCGGACGGCGGCGGTCACCTCGTCGAGGGGGAGCACGTGCGGCAGCCTCCCAGGGAGGGCCGGCACGCGGCGCCCCGGCAGGACTCAGCGCAGGAGCAGCCGGTCGACGGCGCCGACGAGCCAGTCCGCGTAGCGCTCGACCGACCATCCGCAGTCGCGCAGCAGCCGCACCATCGTGTGCGGGGAGAAGACCGACCAGCAGACGTCGAGCGCGGTCTCGGGGTCGTCGCGCAGCCAGCGCCCGAAGGCGCCGACCAGCACGGCCATGTCCGCCCGCCTGCGGCCCTCGTACTCGGTGTAGGCGGCCCCGACCGCCGCCGCGTCGGCGAAGACCACCTGCATCGCGGCGTGGGCAGGCGAGACGCCGGCAGCCAGCCGGCGCTGGGCGGCGAGCTTGCCCGCCCGGTCCGGCGCGGCCAGGAGCTCCTCGAAGGCGCCCAGCTCGCGCACCGGCCGGTCGTCGTCGCTGCCGACCAGCGAGCGGTCGACGCAGGCCAGCAGCAGCGCCGCCTTGCTCCCTGCGCGAACACGGTGGGGACCGAGACGCCGGCAGCGGCCGCGGGCACCACTCGGGCGAGGACGCGGGGGTGTGGCCGCTGCTCGCCGAGCGCGGCGCCGATGCGGGCGTCCTCGACGCGCTGGAGGCCGAGCACGCCGGCATCGACCCGGCGCCGGCCGCCGTCACCGCGGGACTGGAGGCGCTGACCGCCGGCCGCGGCGACGAGGCGACCCGTGCCGGGCTCGCGGCCCGGACGGTGGCGCTGCGCGACGGGCTGGCCGCCCACCCCGCGCACGAGGAGAGACGGGATGGCGCTGGTGCAGCAGCACCTCACGCCGGAGGACTGGGACCGCCTCGACCGTGGGGTCTTCGCCAAGGAGTACGGCCCGCGCGACGTCCCGGGGGCGCTGGGCTGGACCGTGTCGGCGATCCCGCCGGAGGTCGTCGACCGGCTCCCGGTCCCCCACCCGGCACTGCTCGCCGTCGCCCGCCTCCTCGGCCGCCGCGCCGCCCGCGCCGACGCCCGCCTGTTCGGGACCGCCCGGTGACCGCGGCCCTGTCCCGAGCCGACCGGGCGGCCACGGTGCTGTTCCGCCGGGTCGCGGCGCTGCACACCGCGCTGCTGCGCCGCACCGGCGGCCGGGTGGGCAACCGCTTCCGCGGCGGCGACGTCGTCCTGGTGACCTGCCGCGGCTGGCGGTCCGGGCAGCCGCGCACCACGCCCCTGCTGCACGTCCGCGACGGTGCCGACCTGGTGGTGGCGGCGTCCGACGGCGGCATCGACGCCGACCGGCCCCGCCTGTGGGCGGCGCTGATGGCGCGCTGCGACGCCTACGACGGCTACCGGGCGAGGGTCTCGCGGCGCATCGCGGTGGTGCGGCTGTCCCCGGCTCAGGCCACCGCGACCGGCTGACCGAACTGGGTGCGGTACAGCTCGGCGTAGCGCCCGCCGAGGGCGAGCAGCTCCTCGTGCCGGCCGCGCTCGACGACCCGGCCGCCCTCCAGCACGAGGATGCAGTCGGCCGCGCGCACGGTCGACAGCCGGTGCGCGATGACGATCGCCGTCCGCCCCTCGAGCGCCTCGTCCAGGGCCTCCTGCACGGCGGCCTCCGACGTGGCGTCGAGGTGGGCGGTGGCCTCGTCGAGCAGCACGACACGGGGGCGGGCCAGCAGCAGCCGGGCGATGGTCAGCCGCTGCCGCTCGCCGCCGGAGAAGCGGTAGCCGCGCTCGCCGACCACGGTGTCCAGCCCGTCGGGCAGCGCGGCGACGAGGTCGGCCAGCCGGGCGCGGGTGAGCGCGTCCCACAGGTCGTCGTCGGTCGCCCCGGGGGCGGCCAGCAGCAGGTTGTCCCGCAGCGACTCGTGGAACAGGTGCCCGTCCTGGGTGACCACGCCGACGGTGCGCCGGATCGAGGCGGCGGTCAGGTCGCGCACGTCGACGCCGCCCAGCCGCACGGCCCCGGCGTCGGCGTCGTAGAGGCGCGGCACCAGCGAGGCGATCGTCGACTTCCCCGCGCCGGAGGACCCGACGAGGGCGACGACCTGGCCCGGCTGCACGGCGAAGGACACGTCGTGCAGGACGTCGACGCCGCCGCGGCCGTCGAGCCGGGCGACGTCCTCGAGGGAGGCGAGCGAGACGCGGTCGGCCGCGGGGTAGGCGAAGGTGACGCCGTCGAGCTCCACCGACACCGGGCCGTCGGGGACCTCGCGGGCGTCCGGGCGCTCCCGCACCAGCGGCACCAGATCGAGCACCTCGAAGACCCGCTCGAAGCTGACCACGGCCGAGGCGATGTCGACCCGTGCACTGGCCAGCGCGGTCAGCGGCGCGTACAGCCGGGTGAGCAGCAGGGCCAGCGCGACGACGGCGCCGGGCTCGAGCGAGCCGCCCAGCGCGTACGTGCCGCCCAGGCCGTAGACGAGCGCGAGCGCCAGCGCCGACACCAGCGTGAGCGCGCTGATGAAGGTCCACTGCACCATCGCCGTCCGCACGCCGACGTCCCGCACCGCCCGCGCCCGGGCGGCGAACCGGGCCGACTCGGCGTCGGGGCTGCCGTAGAGCTTGACCAGCGTGGCGCCGGGTGCGGAGAAGCGCTCCGTCGTCTGCCCGGTCATCGCGGCGTTGGACTCCGCGGCCACCCGCTGCAGGCCGGCCAACTGCCGGCCGATCCGGCGCGCCGGGAGCAGGAACACCGGCAGCAGGAGCAGGGCCAGGACGGTGACCTGCCAGGACAGCGTCAGCATCGCCGCCAGCGCGAGCAGCAGCGTCACCGTGTTGCTGACGATCCCCGACAGCGTGTCGCTGAAGGCGCGCTGGGCCCCGAGGACGTCGTTGTCGAGGCGGGACACCAGCGCGCCGGTGCGGGTCCGGGTGAAGAAGGCGACCGGCATCCGCTGCACGTGGTCGAAGACGGCGGTGCGCAGGTCGAGGATCAGCCCCTCCCCGAGCGTGGACGACAGCCACCGGCCGAGCAGGCCCAGCGCCGTCCCGGCGAGGGCGAGCCCGGCGATGAGGACGGCGAGGCCGACGACGGTCGAGGTGCTCCCGCCGGCGACGATCTCGTTCACCACCCGCCCCGCCAGCAGCGGGGTGGCCACCGCGAGCACCGCCTCGACGACGCCGACGGCCACGAAGGCGGCGATGCGGGCGCGGTGCGGCCGCGCGTACGTCATCACCCGCCGCAGCGTGGCGCGGGAGATCCCGCGCCGGTCGTCGCGGGCGTGCGTGGCCCGCGACAGCGCCGACCACGCGGTCATCTCCATGCTCACGCCGGCGACGCTAGGACCTCAAGCCGGCTCGAGGTCAAGCTCTCCCGCGCTTCCGGCAAGAACGGTCACCCGGCGCCGAGGGCGTCGGCCATCCGGTGGTGGGCGACGGCCTCGTCCCGGCGGCTCCGCCGCTCCAGCGTGCGCGCCAGCGCCCGGCGCGCCCACCCGTTGGCCGGCGCCAGCTCGACCAGCCGGCGCAGTGCGTCCTCGGCCTTCTGCAGCTGCGCCGAGCCGAAGTAGCTGCGCGCCAGGAGCTCCAGCGCCGCCTCGTTGCCCGGCTCGGCCGCCACGAGCGGCTCGAGGACGCGCGCGGCCTCGACCGGCTGCCCCATGGAGAAGAACAGGTCGGCGCGCAGGAAGTCGGAGTGCAGGTCGGACTCGAACGGCTGGGTCTCGAACGGCTGGATCACGCCCGCTGAACCGGGAAGGGGCCTCCGCTCTTCCCACCGAGGCCCACCGGGGAGATCACGACACGCCCGGCGGACATGCGGACGAGGAAAGTCCGGAACCAGATGCGTCTGGACACGACCGGATTGGGAACAACCGGTGTCAGCACCACTCGACGCTAGGAGCACGCCGTGGCCCTCTCCCTGCACCGGAAGCGGACGGCCGCCCGCATGCCGGCGACCCCCACCTCCACCGCCTCCGCACCCCCCGGGCCCCCACCCGCCGGTGCCGCACCGGTCGACACCGCACCAGCCGAGACCGCGTCCGTCGACACCGCACCGGTCGACACCGCACCAGCCGAGACCGCGCCTGCCGGCACCGAGGAGCAGGGGCCTTCTGACGCAGGGCGCTCCCCTGGCGGTGCCAACCGCGTCTACACCGTCCAGCGCATCGGCGCCTTCGTCGTCGCCGGGGTCATCGCCGTCTTCGGCGTCCTCGGCCTGCTCAACGGCCTCGCCTTCTTCTCCACCGCCGGCGAGCGCGTCCTCGGCCTGTCGTCCAACGGCCTGCTGTCGGTGATCTCGCTGGTCACCGCGGTGGTCCTGGTCGTCGCCGCGTTGCGCGGCCCGCGGGTCGCCTCGACGGTCATGATCGTCATCGGCGTGCTGTTCCTGGTGTCGGCGCTGGCCAACCTGGCCGTGCTCAACACCAGCTGGAACTTCCTGGCCTTCCGGCTGAGCAACGTCGCCTTCTCCGTCGTCGCCGGCCTGGTGCTGCTCATGCTCGGCGCCTACGGCCGGGTGAGCGGCAACCTGCCCGCCGACAGCCCCTACGCCCGTGACAACAGCGGCGACGTGCCGCCCGTCTCGGCCGACGAGTACCCCTCGACCCCGGCCGAGTTCGCCGTCGAGCGGGCCATGCGCGAGGCCGAGGTCGCCGTCGTCCAGCACATCGCGACCTTCGACCAGCGCCGCCGGGTGGCCGCGATGTCCCAGGTGACCAGCCGCAAGGAGCGCCGCGCGATCTGGACGTCCTTCGACCGCGCCCGCAGGGACGCCTGAGCCCGGGAGCGGGACGATCACCGGGTGACCGTCCCGCTCTCGCACTGGCCCACTCCACTGGACCGGGCGCCGCGGTTGTCCGCGGCGCTCGGTCTGCGTCCCGGGGACCTGTCGGTCAAGCGTGACGACCTCATCGACCTCGGCGGTGGCAACAAGGTCCGCAAACTCGAGCACCTCGTCGCCGAGGCGGTGCGCGACGGCGCCACGGTCCTCGTGACCCAGGGCGGCATGCAGAGCAACCACGCGCGGATGACCGCCGCGGCCGCCGCCCGGCTGGGCCTGCGCGCGGTCCTCGTCCTCGGCGGAACCCCGGCGCGGGACCGGCCCGGCAACCTGGTGCTGGAAGGCGCCCTCGGCGCGCGGGTGGTGGTCGTCGCCGACCCCGCCGACGTCGACGCCCGCGTGGCCGAGGTGGCCGGGGACCTGCGCGCGGCCGGCGAGGTCCCCGCGGTCCTGCCCCTCGGCGGCTCGTCGGTGACCGGCGCGCGCGGCTACCTGGCCTGCGCGGCTGAGCTGCAGCAGCAGGCGCCCGACGCCCGGCACGTCGTCGTCGCGGTCGGTTCCGGCGGCACGATGGCCGGGCTGGTCGCCGGGCTGGGTGCCGACCGGGTGCTCGGCGTGGACACCGGCGCGGTGCCCGATCCGGTGGAGCGGGTGACCGCGCTGGCCGCGGCGCTGGGGTGCCCCGAGGCACCGCTCGGCTGCGCCGGGACCAGGTCGGCAGCGGCTACGGGGCACCCACCGAGGCAGCCGGGACCGCGCTGCGGACGGCGGCCCGCACGGAGGGGCTGCTGCTCGACCCCGTGTACACGGCCAAGGCGCTGGCGGGACTGGCCGCCGCGGTGGCCGACGGCTCGATCCGGCCGGGCGAGCCGACCGTGTTCGTGCACACCGGCGGCCTGCCCGGGCTCTTCGGGCACCCGCTGGCCGCCGAGCTCGCCGCCGAGGTCCTGGAGTCGTCGTAGCCTCGCGGGCGCCATGACCACCGCCCGCCCCCGCGCCGACGCCTGTCCCGGCGCCCTCCAGACGCATTCCGCGGCCGACGGCGAACTCGCGCGCGTGCGGGTGCCCGGCGGCCTGCTGACCGCCGCCCAGCTGCGAGCGCTCGCCGCCGCGGCGCGCGACCTCGGCGACGGCGCGCTGGAGATGACCAGCCGGGGCAACCTGCAGCTGCGCGGCCTGGCGTCCGGCGCCGCCCGCGAGCTCGGCGACCGATTGGCCGCGGCCGGCCTGCTGCCCAGCGAGACGCACGAGCGGGTGCGCAACGTGCTGGCCAGCGCGCTCACCGGCCGCGCCGGCGGCCTGCTCGACGCCCGCCCGTGGACCACCGCGCTCGACGCCGGCCTGTGCGCCGACCCCGCCCTGGCCGCGCTGCCCGGCCGCTACCTGGCCACGCTCGACGACGGCCGCGGCGACGTGTCCGGCCTCGGCGGCGACGTCGGCCTGCTCGCGCTGTCGCCGTCGTCGGTGGCGCTGCTGCTCGCCGGCGAGGACAGCGGGCTGCGCGCCGCCTCCGCCGGCGCCGTCGACCTGCTGCTCGCCGCCACCCGTGCGTTCCTCGCCGAGCGCGACGCCCAGGGCGGCACCGCCTGGCGGCTGGCCGAGCTCGACGACGGCGTCGCCCGCGTGGCCGCCCGCCTCGACGGGCCCCGCTCCGCGCCGGTCGCCGTCCCCGCCGCCCCGGCGGCCGGGCCCGTGGGCGCCGAGACGCAGGCCGACGGGCGGACGGCGCTGACCGGCGTCGTCCCGCTGGGCCGGATCGCCGCCGGCCAGGCCGACCTGCTGGGCTCGCTCACCGGGGAGGTCCAGCTGACCCCGTGGCGCAGCGTCATGGTGCCCGACCTCGCCGAGGACCGCGTGGACGACGCCGCCGTCGACCTGCACCGGACCGGGATCGTGTTCGACGCCGCCAGCCCGTGGGTGCGGGTCACCGCGTGCGCGGGCCGGCCCGGCTGCGCGCGGTCGCTGGCCGACGTCCGCGCCGACGCCGCCGCGGCGGTCGCGTCAGGAGCGGTTCCCGAGGACTCCCGCGTGCACTGGGCCGGCTGCGAGCGCCGCTGCGGCCGGCCGCGTGGCGACGTGCTGGACGTCGTCGCCACGCCGGTCGGCTACCGCGTCGGCTGACCGCCCTCAGTCGTCCTCGGGGTCGGGGTGGCGGGCACCGGCGGGGATCCCGGTGCCCTCGGCGATCGCCACCGCCCGGCCGACCAGCGTGATGTCCCCGTCGCCGCCCACGGTGGCCCCGCGGCCGACGTCGACGCGGTCGTCGACCACCGAGCGGGTCACGGTCGCACCTGAGCGCACCCGCACGCCGGGCAGCAGCACCGAGTCCACGACGGTCGCCCCGGCCTCCACCACCACGCCGGGCGAGATCACCGAGCCGCGCACGTTGCCGGAGACCCGGGTGCCGCCGGAGAGCAGGCTGTTCTCGATCTGGCCGTCGTCGAGCACCCGGGCCGCGCTGTGCCGGCCGCCGCGGGTGTGGACCGGCCAGGCCGGGGCGTCGAGGTCGATCGGCGGCTCGTCGGACAGGAACTCCTGGTGCGCCTCCCAGTACGACTCCACCGTGCCGACGTCGCGCCAGTAGCCCTTGAGCGGGTACGCCCGGGCCAGCCCGTCGCTCGTCTGCGCCGGCAGCAGGTGACTGCCCAGGTCCTCGAGCCCCTCCTCGCCGATCTCCGACTGCAGCTGCTCGAGCCGGTCGAGCGTCGGCCCCGGGTCGAACACGAACACCTCGTTGGTGGCCGTGGTCGTCGCCGGCTCGTCGGGCTTGTAGGCGTAACCGGTGACCCGGTCGCCGTCGACCTCGACGATCCCGTAGCGAGAGGCGTCGTCGGCCTCGACCTCCGTGGTCACCATCGTCACCTCGGCGCCGGACTCCAGGTGGGCCTCGGCGACCTCCCGGTAGTCGAGCTGGTAGACGGCGTCGGAGCTGACGACGACGAGCGCGTCGGCCCCGAACCCGCGGATGAGGTCGGCCTGCCGCCACAGGGAGTTGGCGGTGCCGGTGTTCCACCCGCCGCGCTCGGTGCCCTGGAACGGCGGCAGGGTCATCAGCCCGCCGGTCGTGCGGTCGAGGTCCCACGGCCGGCCGTTGGCCAGGTGGTCGGCCAGCGATGTCGGGTGCTGCTGGATCGACACCCAGACGTCGGCGATCCCGGAGTGCTCGCAGTTGCTCAGCGGGAAGTCGATCAGCCGGTAGACGCCGGCGAAGGGGACGGCGGGCTTGGCGCGGTGCTCGGTCAGCAGCTGCAGGCGGCCGCCGGCGCCACCGGCGAGCACGAGGACGAGCAGACGGGGGAGGGCCATGGTGTCCCCGCTACCCGCCCTGACCCCGGCTACCCGGGCTGCCCGTCCCGCTGCCCGGCCGCCCGCGGGCCGTAGCCTCGCTGCCGATGTACGACTACGAGAAGGACGGCGCCGAGATCTACCGGCAGTCGTTCGCCACGATCCGCGCCGAGGCGGATCTCACCGGCCTGCCCGAGGACCTCGCGCGGGTGGTGGTCCGGATGATCCACGCCTGCGGTCAGGTGGACCTCGTCGCCGACGTCGCGGCGAGCCCCGACGTCGTCCGGCGCGCCCGCGAGGCCCTCGACGCCGGCGCCCCGGTCCTGTGCGACGCGCAGATGGTCGCCTCGGGCGTCACCCGGCGCCGGCTGCCGAAGGACAACGACGTCGTCTGCACGCTGACCGACCCGCGGGTCCCGGCGCTGGCCGCCGACCTCGGCACCACGCGCACCGCCGCCGCGCTGGAGTTGTGGCGCGACCGGCTCGACGGCGCCGTCGTGGCGATCGGCAACGCGCCCACCGCGCTGTTCCACCTGCTCGAGATGGTCGCCGCCGGCGCCCCGCGCCCGGCCGTCGTCCTCGGGATCCCGGTCGGCTTCATCGGTGCCGCGGAGTCCAAGGAGGCGCTGGCCGCCTCCGACCTCGACTTCCTCGTCGTGCGCGGCCGGCGCGGCGGCAGCGCGATGACCGCGGCGGCCGTCAACGCGATCGCGAGCGACGTCGAGTGAGCGGGCGCCTGTACGGCGTCGGGCTGGGGCCCGGCGACCCCGAGCTGGTCACCGTCAAGGCCGCACGGCTGATCGCCGCCGCCGACGTCGTCGCCTTCCACGCCGCGCAGCACGGCCGCTCGGTGGCCCGCGCGCTGGCCGCGCCGTACCTGCGCGAGGGACAGGTCGAGGAGCTGCTGGTCTACCCGGTCACCACCGAGACCACCGACCACCCCGGCGGCTACCAGGGCGCCATCGACGAGTTCTACGAGGCCGCTGCCGCCCGGCTGGCCGCGCACCTCGACGCTGGTCGCGACGTCGTCGTGCTGGCCGAGGGCGACCCGTTCTTCTACGGCTCCTACATGCACATGCACAAGCGGCTCGCGCACCGCTACCCGACCGAGGTGGTGCCCGGCGTGACCAGCGTCAGCGGCGCCGCGGCGGTCGTGGGGCGGCCGCTGGTGGAGCGCGACGAGGTGCTCACCGTGCTGCCCGGCACGCTGCCCGCCGACGAGCTGGCCGAGTGGCTGGCCACCACCGACTCCGCCGCGGTGATGAAGCTCGGGCGCACGTTCGCCCAGGTCCGCGAGGCATTCGACGCCGCCGGCGTCCTCGACCGCGCCCTCTACGTCGAGCGGGCCACCACCGACCGGCAGCGGGTCGCCCCGCTGGCCGACGTCGACCCGGCCACCGTCCCGTACTTCTCGCTGGCCCTGCTGCCCTCACCGCTCACCGGGCCGACCCCGGGTCCCGAGCAGCCGCGCGACGACGAGGCGCGCGCCGGCGAGGTGGTCGTCGTGGGCCTCGGCCCCGGTGCCCGCGGCTGGACCACCCCCGAGGTCGCCGACGCTCTCGCCCGCGCCGACGACCTGGTCGGCTACGGCCCCTACCTCGACCGCGTGCCGGCCAACCCGCGGCAGACCCGCCACGCCAGCGGTAACCGGGTGGAGGCCGAGCGGGCCGCGCACGCCCTGGAGCTGGCCCGGTCCGGACGGCGGGTCGCGGTGGTCTCCAGCGGCGACCCCGGCGTCTTCGCCATGGCCGCCGCGGTGCTGGAGGTGGCCGCTGCTCCCGAGCACGCCGGCGTCCGGGTGCGGGTGCTGCCCGGGCTGACCGCGGCGCAGGCGGTGGCCTCCCGCGTGGGCGCCCCGCTGGGACACGACTTCGCGGTCATCAGCCTCTCCGACGTGCTCAAGCCGCTCGACGTCGTCCTCGACCGGCTGCGGTCCGCGGCGGCCGCCGACCTGGTCCTCGCCCTCTACAACCCGCGGTCGAAGGCCCGCCCGCACCAGCTCGCCAAGGCCCTGGACGCGCTGCGCGAGGTGCGCGAGCCGGAGACGGTGGTCGTCGTCGGCCGCGACGTCGGCGGGCCGGAGGAGCAGGTCCGGGTGACCACGCTCGGCGACCTGGACCCGGAGACGGTGGACATGCGCTGCCTGCTGCTCGTCGGGTCCTCGCAGACGCGGGTCACGCCGTCCGGGCAGGTGTACACGCCGCGGCGTCATCCGTCCTGACACACCGTTGCGGGGAACAACCGGCTCGCGCGGCGCCTTGCCTCCTGGCGTGCCCCGACTCCCCCGTCCGCTCGCGTTCTGGTCGGTGGCCGGACTCCTCGTGCTGGTGCTGGCCGCCTCCGGCGTCCCGTCGCCGCTCTACCGCGTCTACCAGGAGCAGTTCGGGTTCGGCGCCGGCGTCCTGACGCTGGTGTTCGGCATCTACGCCCTCGCGCTGCTGGCCGCGCTGCTCGTGGTGGGCAGCCTGTCCGACCACGTCGGGCGTCGGCCGGTGCTCGCCGGGGCGCTGCTGCTGCAGGCGGTCGCGATGGTGGCCTTCCTCGTCGCCGACGGCGTCGGCTGGCTGCTGGCCGCCCGCGTGCTCCAGGGGCTGTCCACGGGTGCGCTCACCGGCTCGCTCGGTGCGGCGCTGCTCGACATGCAGCGCCGCGACCGCCCGCTCGGCGCGCTGCTCAACAGCGTCGCCCCCGGCCTCGGGCTCTCGCTCGGGGCGTTCGGGGCCGGCCTGGCCATCGAGACGGTCGTCAGCCCGACCCCGTGGGTGTTCGGCGTGCTCACCGTCGTGTTCGTGCTCGGTGCGGTGCTGGCCTGGGCGCTGCCGGAGACCTCGCCGCGGCTGCCGGGCGCGCTCGCCTCGCTGCGGCCCCGGGTCGCGGTGCCCCAGCCGCAGCGCCGGGCGTTCCTCGTCGCCACCCCGGCCCTGGTCGCGCTGTGGGCGATGGGCGGGCTGGTGCTCTCCCTCGGCCCGTCGCTGACCGCCGGGGTGTTCGGCGTCGAGGACCACCTGGTCGGGAGCCTGCTGATCCTGTGCATGCAGGGCTCGGCGGCCGTCGGGAGCGTGCTCGCCCGTGACCTCGCCCCGCGCCGGGCGATGGCCGGAGGCTGCCTCGTGTTCGCCACCGCCATCGTCGGCCTGCTGGTCGGGCTGGTCTCCGGGACGCTCTGGCTGTTCTTCGTCGCCGCGGGTGTGGCCGGCCTGGGCTTCGGCGCGGCCTTCCTCGGCTCCGTGGCCACCGTGACGGCGGGCGTCTCGCCGGGTCACCGCGGGGGCCTGCTGTCGAGCATCTTCGTCGTCGGCTACCTGGCCTTCAGCATCCCGGCGATCATCGCCGGCCTGGCCGTGAACACCCTGGGGCTGCGGGTGGTCGCGGAGGTCTACGGCGTGGTCGTCATCGCGCTGGCGTTGGTGGCTGCGGCGGGCCTGCGGCTGTCCCGCCCCCGCAGGCCCGCCGCCGTCGCGGCCGAGGAGCCCGCGGAGTCGCTCGCGGCCTGAGGGGTCCCGCCTCGTCCGTCTGACCTGCGGGAACTGTCGTACCCCGCCCGTAGGTTCAGGGTCGTGCAGGAGGTCGCGGAGTACGTGTCACCGATCGAGCGGGCGCTCGTCGGCGTGCTGCTCGAGCGGCCGGTGCGTGCTCAGCGGCTACCGGTGGCGCTGCTCTCGCGAGAGCAGACGGCCGCAGAACTGCAGCGTCTGCAGGCACGTAAGGCGATGGACGCCGCCTACGAGGCCGAGCTCATCCTCCAGCTGGCCGACCAGTCCCCGATGACGACGACCCGCCACCTGGCACACCGGGTGCGCGGGCGCGGTCGTGGAAGCCCGATCCCGAGCTGCCCGGGGTGTCGGAGTTCTTCCCCGCCGAGCTGGCGGTGGTGCTCAACTGCGGCCGCCTGTCGGCCAGTCAGCGGGCGCACCGCGCGTGGACGTATCGGACGCACCTGCCGGCGACGTGGGCCGCGATGCGCGGCGGGGAGCTGGACGAGTACCGGGCCATGACGCTGGTCGAGGTGCTGCAGCACACCGACCCGGCTGCTGCCCGAGCCGTGGAGTCCCGACTGCTCCCCGAGGCGGCCGACCTGACGGCGGGCCGGCTGAAGAAAAAGGCGCTGGAGCTGCTGATCGAGCTGGACGCCGAGACCGCCGACCGGCGACGGGAGCAGGCCGAGCGGCGCGCCGACGTCCGGGTCTATCCCTCACCGCAGGAGGGCATGGCCACCTTGGCCGCCGACCTGCCCGCCGGGACCGCCGCGGCCTGCCACGCCCTGGTCGACCAGCTCGCGCGGATGCTCAAGGCCGACGGTGACGAGCGCCCGATCGGGAAGATCCGTACCGCGGTGTTCGCCGACCTGCTGCAGCGGCCGTGGGACGACAGCCGCCCGCCGGTGACGGCGCATCTGCAGATCATCGCCTCATTGGCGGCACTCGCCGGGCAGTCCGACGAGCCGGGTGAGGACAACGGGCTGCCGATCACCGCCGGCCAACTGCGCGAGCTGCTCCGACAGCTGGACGGGCTCGGTGTGCGCGCTCCCGAGGGCGGGTCGGTGACGCTGGCGCTGACCGACGAGGACGGCGCGCTGCGGGCGACCAGCACGCTGGACCAGCTGCGCCGCCTGGCTCGCCGCGGCTGCCCCGACCACCCGAGTGGCGACTGCGGCTGTGCCGTTCTCGACCGTCCCGAGCCGGTCGACCGCTACGGCCCCTCGGCGGCGCAGGAGCGGTTCGTGCGCACCCGCGACCGCACCTGCCGGTTCCCCACCTGTGGGCAACGCGTCGGGTGGGCCGATGCCGACCACGTCGTCCCGCACGCCCACGGTGGCGTCACGGACTGCGCGAACCTGTGCTGCCTGTGTCGCAGCCACCACCGCCTCAAGACCTTCGCCCACGGCTGGCGTTTCACCATGAGTCCCGACGGCGTCCTCACCGTCACCACGCCCTCCGGGATCACGCGGACGACCCGCCCGCCGGGCCTGCGCCCGCCACCAGCACCCGCCCCACCGCCGGACGACACCAAGCCGCTCCCGACAGAACCGACGGACGATCCGCCGCCCTTCTGATCCAGCAGGTCAGGGAGCGGGCCCCCACCGGACGGGGAGCCCGCGACCGCCTACCGGCCCGGGTAGGGCTGCGCCTTGAGCGCGCGGGCCAGGTGCGCGGCGTTCTCGGCCAGCGTCTTCGTCGTGGACGCGACCGCCTCGGGGGTCTCGTCGAGGTCGTTGTAGTCGCGGCTGCCCATCGCCTCGTCGTTCCAGTAGGTGGCGCCCTGCGCCGGGATGGTGAACCCGATGTCGTCGAGGCCCGGAAGAGGTCGGCGCTGATCTTGTGCGCGCCGTCCTCGTTGCCGACCACGCACACCACCGCGACCTTGCCGGTGACCAGCGGCCGGCCGGAGTCGTCGGTCTCGGACAGCTCGCCGTACAGCCGCTCCAGCACCCGCTGGGCCACGCTGCTCATGTGGCCGACCCAGGTCGGCGTCGAGACGACGAGGACGTCGGCGGCCATGAGCTTCTCGCGGATGCCCGGCCACGCGTCGCCCTCGCCCATGTCCACCTCCACGCCCGGCTTGACGTCCCGACGGGGGTAGGTGCCATGTATCAGGATCGTGCGCGACCCACCGCGGCGCAGTACCGGTCGTGGTCGGCGCGCGCTTCGGACAGTGGCGCCAGGACCTCCTCGTCGGCGACCTCCGCGACCCGGGCGGTGAGCCGGCGCCGCGCGGTCCGCGCCCGACGTCTGGCCCCGGCCGCCACCAGCGGCCGGCACAGCAGCGCCAGCAGCAACCCGGCCAGCAAGCCGCCGACCAGCAGCAGCGTGGGCAGCGGGATCCCCTGCACCCGGGGCAGCGGGAGGACGTCGTCGAGCTGCAGCAGCCCCAGCCCCACGAGGGCGAGCAGCCACAGCGCGCCCACCAGAGCGGTCAGCACGAGCAGCCACTGCAGGCCGCCCACGGCGCGCTGCCAGATCGGCGTGCGGTCCGGGCCGAGGTCGGTGCCGGCGACGGCGCGGTCGAGCCGGTCGGGCAGCCGCTCCTCGGTGTCCTCCGACGTGCGGCGCAACTCGTCACGCCAGGCCGGCGGCAGTCCCCGGCCGGCCTCGTCGCGTGCCCGGCGCAGCGCTGCGTCCATCCCGGCCCGCTGCACCGCCCCGGCCTGCGGCAGCGAGGTGCGCGAGCGCTCGTCGCCCAGGTGCAGCCGGTCCAGCGGGTCGGCCCGCAGCTTCGACGTCCAGCGCACCACCGGCCAGCCGGTGTGCGTGTTGCCGTTGCGGCGGGCGGAGCGCTCGACGGCCGCGACGACGGCCGGCACCCCGGCGGCGTCGGCGAGCGCGCCGGCGAGGGACTCGCGCGCCGCCCGGTCCGGCCCGCGGTCCCGGCCGGCGTCGGTCGCGCAGTGCGCGGCCAGGGCCCCGGCGGCGGCGCGGGCGTCGGCGGTGAGCCGGTCGGTGGCGGCCTTCCGCGCCCCCACCCGGCGGGCCAGCTCGGCGCGCAGCTCCGGCAGGCCGAGTCCGGTGCGGGCCGCGGTGGGCAGCACCGGCGTGCCGGTCAGCCCCTCCTCGTCGAGCAGCCGGCGCAGGTCGGTCAGGCAGGCCACCGCGGCGGCCTCGTCGAGCCGGTCGACCTGGTTGAGCACCACGAGCAGCACGCCGGAGTGCCCCGCCAGCGGCGCCAGGTAGCGGGTGTGCACGGCGTCGTCGGCGTACTTCTGCGGATCGAGCACCCACACCAGGACGTCGACCAGCTGCACCAGCCGGTCGACCTCCAGCCGGTTCTCCAGCCGCACGCTGTCGTGGTCGGGCAGGTCGAGCAGCACCAGCCCGTCCAGCGCGGGGTCGCCGTCGGTCACCCGGTGCCGGCGCGGCACCTCGAGCCAGTCGAGCAGCCGGTCGGCGCCGTTCTCGCCCCAGATGGTCGCGTGCGCGACGCCGGTGGTCGGCCGGCGCACGCCCGGCGTGCTCACCTCGGCGCCGGACAGCGCGTTGAACAGCGTGGACTTGCCGCTGCCGGTGGCCCCCGCCAGCGCGACGACGGTCGCGTCGCCCAGCGCCTCGCGGGCACCGGCCTTGGCCAGCAGCGACCGCGCCGCCCCGACCTCGGGCACCTCCAGCCGGCCCTCGGCCACCCCGACCGCCTCGCGCAGCGCCGCCAGCCGGTCGGCCAGCGACAGCTCCCGCGCCCTCACGCCGACCTCCGCGCCGCGGCCAGCGCGGCCACGGCCGCGCGCAGCCGCCCGGCCGCGTCGGGTGCGTCCTCGGCCACGACCAGCAGCTCGTCGAAGCGGTCCTCCTCGGCGGCCAGCAGCCGGTCGGCGCGGGCATCGAGGTCGGCGCGCGCCCGCGCGGCCAGCGCGCGCACCGCGGCGTCGCCGAACACCGCCTCGAGCACCCGCTGCCCCACCGCCGTCGTCCCGCCGGCGATGGCGAGCTCGGCGCCCGACAGGCCCGCCGTCGAGGCGAAGACGGCGACCATCACCACCGCGCCGGCCCCGTTGACGCCCCAGGACAGCAGCCGTGCCTGCGAGCGCTTGCCCGCGCCCTCCTCGCGCACCAGTTCGAGCACGTAGCCCTGCCAGTCGCGCACCTCGTCGGCGGCCGCGGGCGCGAAGTCCGGCGACACCGTCCCGAGCTCCACCTCCCGGCCCGCGACCAGCGCCCCACCGCCGGGCAGCGAGCGCCACGCGGTCACCGTGCGGTCGGCGGCCCGCTCCGCCTCGGAGCGCAGCAGCGTCTCCACCCCCGACTCCAGCGCGCCGTGCAGCGAGTCCGCCGTCGACGGCCGGCCGCTCAGCGCCGCCCCCAGCCGGTCGCGCAGCCAGCCCACCCGGCTCTGCAGCGAGCGCATCCACTCACCCGTGCCGACGAAGTCCTGCCAGCGGGCCATCACCTCACCGCGCAGCAGGCTGCCGTTGCCGACGCCCTCGCCCACCGCCTGCCGCGCGCCGTCGTAGGCGGCGTCGGCGGCGTCGCGCAGGGCGATCGCGGTCGCCGCCTGCTCCTCCACGCCGGCCGCGACCGCGGCCACCCGCCCGTCGAGGCTCTCCAGCGCCCCGGCCAGCGTCTGCCGGACGACGGCGGCGCGCTGCTCCTGGTCGGCGGCCAGCCCGCGCAGCCAGTCGCGCAGCTGCGCGACCTGCGCCTCGGGCAGGAACCCGTCGTGCAGCGGCCGCTCCTCGACGACGAACAGCCGCGCCGACCCCAGCCCGCCGCGCTGCAGCATGGCGGCGAGGTCGGCGGCCACCTCGCTCACCGCCTCGGGCGGCGTCCGGTCCAGCACGACCGCCAGCGCCGTCCCCCGCTCCTGCGCCGTCCGCAGCAGGTCCCACGGGACGGCGTCAGCGTAGCGGGCCGCCGTCGTGACGAAGACCCACAGGTCCGCCGCCGAGAGCAGCTGCCCGGCGAGGTCGCGGTTGGCCTCGACCACCGAGTCGACGTCGGGGGCGTCGATGAGCGCCAGCCCCGGCGGCAGCGCCTCGGTCGGCACGAGCCGCAGGCCGCCGGCGACGTCCCCCTCCCCGGTGGTGCGGGGCATGCCGGGCAGCACGCGGTCGCCGGAGAACGCCGGGAGGTCGACCGGGGAGCAGACCAGCACGGGTGCGCGGGTGGTCGGCCGCAGCACGCCGGGCGCGGTCACCCGCGCGCCGAGCACGCTGTTGACCAGCGTGGACTTGCCCGCGCCGGTGGAGCCACCGACGACGGCGAGCAGCGGGGCGTCGAGGTCGCGCAGCCGCGGCAGCAGGTAGTCGTCGACCTGGTCCACCACCGCCCGGGCGGTGCGCGCGGTGGCGTCCCGTCCGGGGGTGGCCAGGCCGAGAGGGGCCGCGGCGACCGCATCGCGCAGCTCCTGGAGGGCATCGGTCAACAGCACGGGCGCGGTCACACCTGGTTCCTTGCCCGGACGGCGCCGCGCTACCCCTCCAGCGTCCGCAGCGCCGCGGGCACCTCCCCCGGCGTCGCGACGACGACGGCCGCGCCGGCCGCGGTGAGCTCGCCGGCACCGCCCGGGCCCCAGCCCGCGCCGACGCACGGCAGACCGTGCGCCGCGGCGCCGAGGACGTCGTGCTCCCGGTCGCCGACCAGCGCCACCGCGCGGGTGCCCGGGTGGGCGGCCAGCGCGGCGGCGACCACCTGGTCCTTGTGCCGGACGGCGCCGTCGAGGCCGGCGCCGTGGACGCTGGCGAAGGCGCGTAGCAGGCCCACGTGCCCCAGCACGCGGACGGCGAACACCTGCGGCTTGCTGGTGGCCACGGCGAGCACGGCGCCGCCGTCGCGGAGGGTCCGCAGCAGCTGCGGCACGCCGTCGTACACGGCCACGTCGAGCAGCGCCCCGGACGAGTAGTGGGCGCGGTAGGCGGCCACCGCGCGCCCGACGTCGTCGCCGGTCAGCCCGAACACGGTGGCGAAGCCGTCCTGCAGCGGCGGGCCGACCATGGCGCGCACCTGCGCCGGCGTCGGCTCCGGCAGCCCGAGCCCGGCCGCGGCGACCCGCACCGACGCCCAGATGCCCGGGGTCGAGTCGACCAGCGTGCCGTCGAGGTCGAACAGGACCAGCGGGGGGCCCGAGGTGCTCGCAGGAGTCCCACCCAGCTCACGAGCGCTCACCGCGCCACGAGCTGGGTCCTGCGGTGTTGAACGCATCACACCGACGCCCCGTACGTACCAGTGACCCGCAGAGCCGGGTCCGGCCGCTCGGCCGACATCGCAAGGAGTTCGTCATGCGACTCGCCTTCCGCACTGCAGCAATCGCCACCCTCAGCATCACCGCCATGGGCCTCGGCAGCCCGCTCGCCCTCGCGCACGGAGACGGAGGCGGCACCAGCGGTGGCGGAGGCAGCTACGGCGCCAGTCACGACCGCGGGAGCGGCCGCGACGGCGTCCGCGCCGCCTCCTACATCAACCGCGACACGGGAGCAGCGACAGAGAACCCCGACGTCGACCGAGGGTCCTCCTGCGCCAACCCCGACCACCGCGACCAGCAGCGGCTCAGCGACCCCGGCACCGCCAACCGCAACGTGCACAACGACGCCTGCTTCCTCGACGACCGCGGCCAGAAGGTCAACGGGCCGGCCTCCTTCCAGAGCTCCGGCGTCGGCTTCATCAGCGCCTGCCCCGACCCCGACGGCACAGGGCCCCAGTACTCCCGGCTCAGCGACACCAACGGCGACGGCCGCAACGACCTCTGCTTCCAGTCCAGCTACCAGATGACCGGCGCAGCCGGGGACCTGGAGTTCCACGCCCGGCTCAACAACACCACCATGCCGGGCGTCCAGCACGTCGTCTGGTGCGCCGACGCCGACGCCAACGGCTGCCGGGACGAGCGGGTGAAGGACGGCATCAGGATCCACTGGAACAACGGCTGAGGCGACAGCTCGCAGGGCGGCCACGTCCTGTGATCCCCGACAGGGTCGGCGGCCCACCGGCGCCCCTGTCGGGGTGGTACCCCAGAGCCGCCACCGAGCGCAGCCGTTCGTCGGAACGATCTCGGGTACACGACGGGTGCACGTCAGAGCCCGGACCAGTCCTGGAGGACACGCCGGGACCGACGAACGACACCCGACCCGACCTGCGCATCCGCTGCCTGCAGTCACTCGCTGACACGCCGTGTCCCATCGAGGTCGAACAGGACCGGACCGGGACGACTCGGCATCCGACCCCCTCGCTGCGGCATCGGACGTCAGCCTGTCACCCCGCCTCCCGGAGCGCGGCGGCGTCCACCCCGCCGAAGGCCTCGACGACGACGTCCTCGACGTCCGCGGAGTGGATCGTCTGGGTGACGTCGACGAACAGCGGGATGACCGGCATGTCCGCGAGCACGACGTCCTCGGCCATGGCGTAGGCGGCGAGCGCCTCCTCCTCGGTGGGGGCGGCATCGGCACGGGCGAGCAACGCGTCGAACGCCGGGTCGCTGTAGGAGCTGGCGTTCGCGCCCGCCGGGGGCAGCGCCAGCGTCGAGAACAGCGGCTCCAGGGCGCTGCGCGGGCTCGGGGTGTCCGGGGCCCAGCCGTGGCGGAACGGCCCGGTCATCCCCTGCTCGGCGATGAGCCCGAGGTACTCCGCGGGGGCCAGGGCCCCGTGCAGGACGTAGTCGACCCCCAGGTTGGCACGCAGCTGGTTGCGCACCGCCTCGACCCAGGCCTCGTTGCCCGAGCCGGCGTTGAACCACAGCTCGACCGGCCGGCTGCGGTCGAAGCCCGCCCGGTCGAGCAGTGCGTTCGCCCGGTCCACGTCCAGGACGCAGTAGCCACAGGCCCCGTCCCGGTGCCCCAGCAGACCCGGAGCGATCAGGGAGTCCGCCGGACGCCGGGTGCCCGCGAGGACCGTCTCGGTGATGGCCGCCCGGTCGATCGCCATCGACAGCCCCCGCCGGACGCGGGGGTCGGCCCAGCGTGCGTCGTACAGCGGCAGGGCGAGGTACGTGAGGCCCGCGGTCGGGGTGTCGACGACCCGGCCGGCGACGTCGCGCTCCGCCCGCGCGACCACGTCCGGCGAGGCGCCCGGGAGGACGTCGAGGTCCCCCGACAGGAGCTCGGTGTACGCGGTGTCCTCGTCGAGGTAGACGCGGTACTCGATCGCCTCCACCGCGGCCGGTCGCGGGCCGGCGTAGTCGTCGTAGCGGCGCAGCGTGATGCCCTGGCCGGGGACGTGGTCGGCCTCCGCCCGGAACGGGCCGTTCCCGACCGGCCGGCGACCGAAGGCCTCGGGGTCGGCGGAGTAGGCCTCCGGCAGGGGCAGCAGGACCCGCTGCCCCCGGGTGACCGGGAGCTGGGCGAAGGGCGCGGTCAGCGTCACGGTGAACGTCAGGTCGTCGAGACCCGCAACCCGCTCAGCTCCGTGGCGGCCGGCTCGCCGCCTCCGTCAGGGGGCTGGAGGTCCGTGTAGCCGGCGACGTCGGCGAGGGCGTAGGACCCGGTCATCCCGTTCGGCCCGTACGCGGTGGCGTTCCAGGCGTCGACGTAGGACGACGCGGTGACCGCCGAGCCGTCGTGGAAGGTCCAGCCCTCCCGCAGCCGGATCGTCCACGTCGAGTTGTCGGTGGACTCGACCGACTCGGCGACGCCGGTGTACCGGACCCGGCCGTCCGGGGCGTACTCGACCAGACCGGTCCACAGCGAGTCGAGCACCTGCAGACCTGCGTCGTCCATGGTGTCGCCGGGGACCAGTGGGGCCGCCGGCTCGCCGATCGCGATGCTCACCGCCTCCGGCCCCGTCCCGTCCGGCGGCGACCCGCCGCAGGCCGGGAGCAGCGCGAGGTCCACGACGGCGAGCGCCACCAGGACGGGCGAGCGGAGTCCGGGGTGCACGGGGAGCCGCTCAGGACCGCCCTGCGGTCACTGCTCCGACCAGACGCCGAGCTCGTTGCCCGACGGGTCGGCGAAGTGGAAGCGGCGCCCGCCGGGGAACGCGTACGGCTCCTCGACGACCTCCCCGCCCGCACGCCGCACCGCGGCCACGGAGGCGTCCAGGTCGGCCGAGAACAGCAGGACCAGCGGCCCGCCGGGACGCACCTCGTCGTCCCGTCGCAGGCCGCCCACCTCCCCGGCGTCGTCCCGCGGGTCGCGGATGCCGGAGTAGTCCGGCCCGTAGGAGGTGAACCGCCAGCCGAACGCCTCGCCGTAGAAGCGCTCGGCGGCGGCGAGGTCGGTCACGGTCAGCTCGACGTGGTCGAGGGCGTGGTGCCGGTGCGGGGAGTCCTCGGCCATGCGGGAGTCCTCCCGCCGCGGGAGCCGTCGCGGAACGGGTCACCGGCTGGTGACGGCGACCCGCAGGCCCAGCCCGACGAGGACCGTGCCGCTGACGCCCTCCAGCCACGCCCGCACCCGCGGACGGCGGAACCAGGTGCCGGCGCGCGCCACACCGGCCGCCAGCAACAGGTACAGCACCGTCTCCAGCGCCACCTGCACGAGCGCGAACACCGCGGTGGTGGCGAACAGCGGCCGGTCCGCGGGCACGAACTGGGGGTAGAAGGCGATCACGAACACCGCGGCCTTGGGGTTGGCCAGCTGCACGATGACGCCCTCGCCGAACCCGGCCCAGCCGCCCCGGCGGGATGACGGGAGCGCCGTCGTCCCGGACCGGCCGGCGGACCGCTCGCACCAGGCCGCGCGCAGCGCCTGGACGCCCAGCCAGCACAGGACCGCGGCACCGACCACCCGCAGCACGAGGAAGGCCACCTCGGAGGCGGCGACCAGACCGGCGAAGCCCGCCGCGGCCAGCAGCGCCCAGGCGTAGAGCCCGAGCTCCAGGCCCAGCACCGTCGGGACGGCGGCCCGGAACCCGCCGAGGGCGGCGCGGCGCAGGATCAGGGCCATCGCCGGCCCCGGGGACGCCGCGATCAGCACGACGGCGAGCAGGAACGCCGGCCACGAGGGGATCGCGTCCACGCCGCGCAGGGTGCCAGCGGGCGGTCCGGCGGTCGACCGCGTTCCCGGCCGGCGAGGGGGTCAGCGCAGCACGGCGTCCAGGAAGGTCTCCACCTGCCCGCGCAGCTCGGCGGCGCGCTCCTCGCCCACCTCGGCCGGGTCCCGCTCGCGCAGCCACGGCGGGATCTCGCTGCGCGCCCGGGCGGCGCAGCCCAGGTCGGCGCACACGTAGGTGCCCACGGTGTTGCCGTTGCGGCCGGCCTCCCCGGCCCGCCGGGCGGTGCACAGCGAGACGGCGTCGCCGGAGTGCGTCGACTGGCAGAGCAGGCACATCACCGTGCGGCGGGCCGACATCCTCGTGTCGGCGGCCCGCAGCGCCACGCCCACCGGCCGGCCCTCCCGCTGCACGACGAGGTAGCCGCGCAGGGGCGCCTTCGGGTCGCGCCAGCCGAGCACCTCGAGCTCGCCCCACGGCAGGTCGGCGAGGTCGCGCGGGAGGGTGGCGGAGTTCGCCTCGCCCTTCGAGCAGTTCACGAAGGAGCGCCGCACCTGCTGCTCGGTCATCGGTTCCACGAGGAGCCAGTGTCCGTTCCGGCACCGCTGCGTCTCAACGGGTTATCCCGGCCCCGTCACCCAGGTCACCGCCGCCTCCACCGTCGTCACCACCTCGACCCCGGCGGGCAGCGGCGGCCGGCGGACGAGCACCACCGGCAGCCCCAGCCGCCGGGCGGCGACCAGCTTGGCCTCGGTCATCGCGCCGCCGGAGTCCTTGGTGACGACGACGTCGACGCCGTGCTCCCGCATCAGCGCGGCCTCCTCGTCCACGGTGAACGGGCCGCGGGCGAGCAGCAGCACCGCGCCCGCGGGCAGCGGCCCGTCGGGCGGGTCGACCGCGCGCACCAGCACCCGCCCCGGCAGCGCGGCGAACGCGGCCACGCCCTGCCGGCCGGTGGTGAGGAAGACCGTGCCGGCGTCGTGCACCGCCCGCGCCGCGTCGTCCAGCGAGTCGACGTACGTCCACCGGTCCCCCGGCCCCGGCGTCCAGCCCGGCCGCTGCAGCCGCAGCAGCGGGGTGCCGTGCCGGGCGGCGGCGGCCGCCGCGGAGGCGGTGATCCGGGCGGCGAAGGGGTGGGTCGCGTCCACGACGGCGCGCGGCCGGTGCGTGGCCAGCCAGTCGGCCAGCCCGCCGGCGCCGCCGAACCCGCCGACGCGCACGTCGCCCTCCGGCAGCACGGGGTCGGCCACCCGCCCGGCGAGGCTGGAGAGGACGTCGACGCCGGCGGCCACCAGCGCCGCGGCCAGCCGGCGGGCCTCCCCCGTGCCGCCGAGCACGAGCACCTGACCGCTCATGCCGCGCCGCCGGGGATCATGGGCCGGTGAGCAGGGACGGCGCCTCCGGGCTGCGGCACGGCTGGACCACCGGCGCGTGCGCGACGGCGGCCACCACCGCGGCCTACACCGCGCTGCTCACCGGCGACTTCCCCGACCCGGTGACCATCGACCTGCCGGGCGGCCGGCACCCCTCCTTCGCGCTGTCCCGCGAGGGCCTCGACGAGGGCGGCGCCTGGGCGGGCGTGGTCAAGGACGCCGGCGACGACCCCGACGTCACCCACGGCGCGCTGGTCAGCGTGCGGGTGACGCACGGGGAGCCGGGCGGCGGCGTGGTCTTCCGGGCCGGCGAGGGCGTGGGCACGGTGACCAAGCCCGGGCTGCCGCTGGCGGTGGGCGAGCCGGCGATCAACCCGATGCCGCGGCAGTTCATGCGCGAGCACGTCGCGGCGGTGGCGCAGCGGCACGGCGGCAGCGGCGACGTCGTCGTCGAGGTGTCCATCGAGGACGGCGCGGAGCTCGCCCGGAGGACCTGGAACCCGCGGCTGGGGATCCTCGGCGGGCTGTCGGTGCTCGGCACGACCGGAGTCGTCGTCCCGTACTCCTGCTCGTCGTGGATCGACTCGATCCGCCGCGGCATCGACGTCGCCCGGGCCGCCGGGCACGAGCACGTGGCGGGGTGCACCGGCTCGACCAGCGAGCGGACGGTGCAGGAGCTCCACGGCCTGCCCGAGGACGCGCTGCTCGACATGGGCGACTTCGCCGGCGCGGTGCTCAAGTACCTGCGCCGCCACCCGGTGCCGCGGCTGACCGTGGCCGGCGGGATCGGCAAGCTGGCCAAGCTCGCCGACGGCCACCTCGACCTGCACTCGGGCCGGTCGCAGGTCTCCTTCGACTCGCTGGCCGCCCGGGTGGCCGCCGCCGGCGGCTCCCCCCGACTGGTGGAGGGCGTGCGCGGCGCCAACACGGCGCTGGACGCGCTGCGGCAGTGCCAGGCGGCCGGGCTGCCGCTGGGCGACCTGGTGGCCGCCGGCGCCCGCGAGACGGCGCTCGGCGTGCTCCTCGGCGCCCCGGTGGCGGTCGACGTCGTGGTGATCGACCGCGCGGGGACGATCGTCGGCCGCGCCTAACCGCGGCATCTCGTCGTCGAGTACAGGTGGCTGTCGGGGAACTGCTCCGCGGTCAGCACCGGGCCCACGACCACCACCGCCGTCCGCCGCACCCCCGCGGCCTCGACCTGGCCGGCGATGTCGGCGAGCGTGCCGCGCAGCACCAGCTCGTCGTCGCGGCTGGCCCGGGCGACGACGGCGACCGGGCCGTCGGGGCCGTAGTGCTCGGCCAGCTGCGGGGCGAGCTCGGCGATCCGCTGGACGGCCAGGTGCAGCACGAGGGTGGCGCCGGTGGCGGCGTAGGCGGCCAGCTCCTCCCCCGGCGGCATCGGCGTCGAGCGGGCCGACGTGCGGGTGAGGACGACGGTCTGCCCCACCCCGGGCACGGTCAGCTCCCGCTTGAGCGACGCGGCCGCCGCCGCGAAGGCGGGGACCCCCGGGACGACGTCGTAGGGCACGCCGGCGGCGTCGAGCCGGCGCATCTGCTCGGCCATCGCGCTGTACACGCTGGGGTCGCCGGAGTGCAGCCGGGCGACGTCGAGGCCGGCCTCGTGCGCGGCGACCAGCTCGGCGGTGATCCGGTCGAGGTCGAGGTCGGCGGTGTCGACCAGCCGGGCACCGGGCGGGGCGGTGTCGAGCAGCTCGCGGGGCACCAGCGCGCCGGCGTAGAGGCAGACCGGGGCGCTCGCGATGACCCGCGCCGCCCGGAGCGTGACGAGGTCCGCCGCTCCGGGCCCCGCCCCGATGAAGAAGACCGTCACGACGACACCGTCGTCCCACCGGACGACACCGCGGCCAGGTGCCGTCCCCGGCCCGCGCGGAGCCCACCCCGGCGTGCGCGGCGGGAGCGTCCGGCCGCACACCGCGCCCACCGACGCCCGGAGGGCGTGGCGCTCACCACCGGGTCACCGACCAGATCGTCACGGGCATCGCGGGCTTCCAGCCGGTGAACGAGCCGACCGGCTCGGCGCGCGAGACCTCGATCCGCACCAGCTCGCCGCCGACCTCGGCGTGCCACTGGACGAGCACCGCCTCGCTCTCCACGGTGACGGCGTTGGCGACCAGGCGGCCGCCCACGGGGAGGGCGTCCCAGCAGGACTCGACCAGCAGTGGCGTGGTCAGCCCGCCGCCGATGAACACCGCGTCGGGAGCCCCGAGCCGGGACAGCACGTCCGGCGCGTGCCCGTGCACCACGCGCAGGTACGGGACGCCGAGCCGCGCGGCGTTGCGGGCGATCCGCTCGGCGCGCTCGGCGGAGGCCTCCACCGCGACGGCGCGGCAGGTGGGGTGCGCCCGCATCCACTCGATGCCGATCGACCCGGCGCCGGCGCCGACGTCCCACAGCAGCTGCCCGGGGACGGCGGCCAGCCGCGCCAGCGTCACGGCGCGGACCTCTGACTTCGTCAGCTGACCGTCGGACTCGTAGGCGCCGTCGGGCAGGCCGGGCGTGGTGGGCAGCGGCATGGTGCCGCGGTCGGCCCGGCACTCGACGGCGGTGACCACGAGCGCGGGCGCCGGCTGCGACCAGGTGGCGGCGGTGCCGGTGCGCACCTCCTCATCGGGGCCGCCCAGCCCGCCGAGCACGGTGACCAGGCTCTGCCCGTAGCCGCGCCCGGCCAGCAGCGCGGCCACCTGCGCCGGCGTCCCGCCGTCGGACCCGAGTACCAGCAGCCGCCGGCCGGGCTGCACGTGCGGGTGCAGCAGCTCGATCGGCCGGCCCACCAGGGTGACCACCTCGGTGTCCTCGACCGCCCAGCCGAGCCGCGCGCAGGCCAGCGACACCGACGACGGCGCCGGCAGCACCCGCACCCGGTCCGCGCCGAGCAGCCGGGTCAGCGTGGTGCCGATGCCCGACAGCATCGGGTCGCCGCTGGCCAGCACCACCAGCGCGCGCCCGGCGTGCTCCTCGACCAGCCCGGGCAGCGCCTCGGTCAGCGGCGAGGGCCAGGGCACCCGCGCGGCGGGCACGTCCTCCGGCACCAGGTCCAGCTGCCGGGCGCTGCCCAGCAGCACCTCGGCGCGCTCGACCTCCGCCCGCGAGGTGGGTGCCAGCCCCTCCCAGCCGTCGGCGCCGATCCCGACGACGACGATCGGCGCGGCCGGGGCCTCCTCCACGACCTCCTCCACCGTCTCGCTCATGCCGGCAGCTCCCCCTGGGGCCCGGCGGCCTCGGCGAGCAGCCGCTCGCGCAGGTCCTCGGGCAGCCGGTCCACGTAGACGACGCCGTCGAGGTGGTCGACCTCGTGCTGCAGGCAGCGCGCCGCCATGCCGGTCGCCTCGATGGAGACCGGCTTCCCCTTGACGTCGACGCCGTCGACCCGGGCGCGGAAGGCGCGCGCGAGGTCGGCGTAGGGGCCGGGCACCGACAGGCAGCCCTCCTCGGTGACCTCCTCGGCCGGCTCGCCGTCGACGGGCGGCAGGACCGTCAGCCGCGGGTTGACCACGTACCCGACGACGTCCTCGCCCTCGGCGTCGGGACAGTCGATGACGAACACCCGCGCGTCGATGCCGATCTGGTTGGCCGCCAGGCCCACGCCGTCGGCCTCGCGCATCGAGGCGAACATGTCGAGCACCAGCCGCCGCAGCCGCTCGTCGAACTCGGCCACCGGAGCGCAGGCGCGGTGCAGGACCTGGTCGCTGCCGTAGGTGACGATCGGCCGGGCGACGCCGTCGTAACGGCCGGGCAGACGCATGGCCGCGATCCTAGGAAGCGCGCTGGGGAGGATGGTCGCCGTGCCCCACCGCCGACGACGCAGCCGACGGGACGTGCCCACCGCCCTCGGCCTGGCGCTCGGCGCGGGTGCCGACCTGCTGCTCGCCGACCCGCGCCGCCGCCACCCCGTCGCCGGGTTCGGCACGGTCGCCGCGGCGCTGGAGCGGCGGGCCTGGCGGGACTCGCGCCCGGCCGGGGCCGGCCACGCGGCGGTCCTCGTGGCGGGCGCGGCGGGCCTGGGAGCGGCGGCGGACCGCGCCACCCTCGACCGTCCGGCCGCGCGCACCCTCGCCGTCGCGGCCGCCACCTGGGCGGTGCTCGGCGGCACCTCGCTGGGCCGCGCGGCCACCGCGATGGCCGGGGCCCTCGACGCGGGCGACCTGCCTGCCGCCCGCGCCCTGCTCCCCACCCTCGCCGGGCGGGACCCGTCCACGCTCGGCGCCGGTGAGCTGGCCCGGGCCACGGTGGAGTCGGTCGCGGAGAACACCTCCGACGCCGCGGTCGCGCCGCTGGTGTGGGGCGCGCTCGCCGGGCTGCCGGGCCTGCTCGGCTACCGCGCCGTCAACACCCTCGACGCGATGGTCGGCCACCGGTCCCCGCGGTACGCCCGGTTCGGCTGGGCGGCCGCCCGCACCGACGACGTCGCCAACTGGCTGCCCGCCCGGCTCACCGCGGCGCTGACCGTGGCGTGCGCGCCGCTGGCCGGGGGCTCGGCGCGCGACGCGCTGCGGGTGTGGCGCCGCGACGGCGCCGCCCACCCCAGCCCGAACGCCGGCCGCTGCGAGGCCGCGGCGGCCGGCGCCCTGGGGCTGCGGCTGGGTGGGCGCAACGTCTACGGCAGCAGGGTGGAGGAGCGGCCGGTGCTCGGCGACGGCCGGGCGCCGGACAGCAGCGACGTCGCCCGCGCGGTGCGGCTCTCGCGCGCGGTGTGCCTGGCCGCCGCGGCCCTCGCGGTGGTGAGCAGGCTCGCCCGGCGGGGCTGAGGACGGGTCAGCGGCCCGCGCGCGTGCAGGACGCCGCGGGGCGAGGGCAGCACGGGGAACCCGGACGGGTCGACCCGCGGGTGGCTGGCCGGCGGGTCGGCCGGGCCGCGGCCACCGCGGACGGCGACCACGAGGGTGGTCACCGCGAGCCCGGCCATGGCCAGCAAGAGGAGCAGGACGAGGACGGCAGCAGGAGTCATGGCAGAGACAGTGGCACCATCCAGCCTGGACGAAAGCGGTCCAATCCGGCATGGTGGCCTGCATGCCATCGGCGTCTGATCAGTCCACTGCCGCCGAGCTGGCCGGACTGGTGGGGCCACTCGGGAACCTGCCCGGCCCGCGCTACGCCGCGCTGGCCCGCCGGGTCCGCGAGCTGGCCGCCCTGGGCCAGCTCCCGCCGGGCACCCGGCTGCCGGCCGAGCGCGACCTCGCCGCGGCCCTCGCGGTCAGCCGGGTGACCGTCGCGTCGGCCTACCGGCTGCTGCGCGAGGAGGGGCACGCCAGCACCCGGCACGGCGCCGGAACCGTCGTCGAGGCGCCCGCCGCCGACCCGGTGTGGACCACCCCCAGCACCGACCCGGCGATCCTCGAGCTGGCGCACGCCGCCCCCGAGGCCGCGCCGCAACTGGTGCCGGCCTACCGCGAGGCGCTGGACCGGCTGCCCGTGGTGGCCGCCGGCCACGGTTACGCGCCCGGCGGGCTGCCGGAGCTGCGGTCGGCGATCGCCGACCGCTACACCGCCCGCGGCCTGCCCACCGATCCCGAGCAGGTGGTCGTCACCGCGGGCACCGGCGACGCCACCGCGCTGGTGATCGAGACGCTGCTGCAGCCCGGCGACCGCGTGCTGGTCGAGCACCCCACCTACCCGGGGGCGCTGGCCCTGGTCACCGCGGCCGGCGGCCGGTGCGTCCCCGTGGCCGTGGACGCCGGGGATCCCGACGCCGTGGTCGGAGCGGCCTCCATCGCGGTCCGGCAGAGCAGCCCGCGGATCGCCTTCCTCATGCCCGACTTCTCCAACCCCAGCGGCGCCCGCCTGTCCGCGGCCGGGCGGCGCCGCCTCGCCGCGACGCTGTGGCAGCAGGGCGTGCTGACCGTCGTCGACGAGGTCGCCGCGGAGCTGTACCTCGACGACGGGCCGCTGCCGCCCTACGCCGCCGGGCTGCCCGACGCCGCGACGGTGACCGTCGGCGGGCTGTCGAAGGCGGTGTGGGGCGGGCTGCGGGTCGGCTGGCTGCGGACCGACGCCGCACTGGCCGCCTCCCTGGGCGCCGCGCTGGGCCGGCGCCAGCTCTCCGTCGGGCTGCTCGACCAGCTCGCCGCCGCCGTCCTCGTGCGGGACCTCGACGCCGTGCTCGAGGGCCGGCGGGCGCTGCTGCGCGAGCGGCGCGACGTGCTGCTCGCCGAGCTCGCCGCGCGGCTGCCGGGGTGGACCGCGCCGCGCCCGCGCGGTGGCCTGTCGGTGTGGTGCGCCCTGCCCCCGGGGAGCAGCTCGGCCGCGCTGGTCGCGGCCGCCGCACCGCTCGGGCTGGTGCTCGCCGAGGGCCGCGCGTTCGGCACCGGGACGGCCTTCGACGACCACCTCCGGGTGCCGTTCACGCTCCCCGCCGCCGACCTGCGCACCGCCGTCGCCGGCCTCGCCGCCGTCGACGCCGCCCTGCGCAGCGGGCCCCCCGTGCGCTCCCTCGCGCGGCCGGTGACGGTGGTCTGACCGGTCACCGGCGGCTCCGTCCCGACGGCTCGCGCGCACCGGGGACGGGGACTAGCGTCGGCTCCATCCCGAGCGGCCGGGGGCTCCCGGCACATCCGCAGATGGTCGAACAGCCGGCTGCGCGGCGCTCCCCCCGGGCCCCGCCCGGAGCGCGTCCACCGGAGCTCGTCATGACGTCCACCCAGTCGCGCGTCGTCCCCCGCCCCTCCTCCGCGGAGCGGGCCGCGGCCCTCCCGCCCCGTCCCCCTGCCCCGGCCCCCCAGCCCCAGCGGCGCACCCGGGTGGCCGGCCGGTGGCGTTACGACCGCCCGAGCGGCGAGTGGTGGTGGTCGCCGGAGATGTCCACGCTGTACGGCCTGGCCACCGACGGCCGCGGCCCCTGCACCGAGGTCCTCGTCGCCGCCCAGCACCCCGACGACCGGCCGCGCACGCTCGACGCCCTCTCGGCCGCCGTCACCGGGGGGCAGGGGTTCTGCCTGGAGGTCCGGCTGCAGTCCGGTGACGGCGAGCTGCCCGTCGTCCTCCTCGGTGAGCCGCAGCTCGACGACGAGGGCCGGGTCACCGCGGTCGAGGGCCTGCTCGTCGAGGCCCCGCGGCCGGCCGACGACCGGGTCCGCGCCCTGGAGACCGAGGTCGCGCAGCTGCGCACGGCGATGGCCGGCCGGGCACCGATCGAGCAGGCCAAGGGCGTGCTCATGCTGCTGACCGGGTGCGGCGAGCAGGTGGCCTTCGACCTGCTGGCGCACATCTCCAGCCACACCCACCGCAAGCTGCGCGAGGTCGCCCTCGACCTGGTCGCCTCCGCGGCGGGTCAGCGGCCGCTGCCGGCCGAGGTGCGCGCGATCCTGCGCGACGCCTGCCCGCCCGGGCACGGGGGGCACTGACCGGGGAGCAGGGTCCGCGGGGGAGGATGCCCGGGGCCGGACCGGCGGGCAGACGCCGGCCCCGGCTCCTGGGAGGGGGCGGACGCGTGATCTACCTGCTCGCGCGGTTGCTGCTGCGGCCGCTGTTCCGCATCGTGTTCCGGCCGCGGGTCAAGGGGCGCCAGAACGTCCCGGACACCGGGGCCTTCATCATCGCCAGCAACCACCTGTCGTTCATCGACAGCATGGCCATCCCGCTGTCGGCCCCGCGCCGGGTCCGCTACCTGGCCAAGGACGAGTACTTCACCGGCCGCGGCGTCGGCGGGTGGGCCACCCGGAACCTGTTCACGGCCCTGGGCGCCATGCCGGTGCAGCGGGAGGCCTCCCGGGCCGCGCAGGAGGCGCTCGACACGGCCCTCGGCGTGCTGCGCGCCGGCGAGGGCTTCGGCATCTACCCCGAGGGCACCCGCTCCCGCGACGGCCGGCTGGCGCGGGGCAAGACCGGTGTCGCCTGGCTGGCGCTCACCGCCGGCTGCCCGGTCGTGCCGGTCGGCGTCACCGGCACCGACCGCATCCAGCCGGTCGGCGCCCGCTGGCCGCGGCCGCACCGCTTCTCGGTCACCTTCGGCGAGCCGCTGACGTTCCCCGAGCACGCCGGGAAGGCCCGCAACGGCCCGGCCCGCCGCGAGGTCACCGACCGGATCATGGAGGCGATCGCGGAGCTCTCGGGACAGGAGAAGGCCGGCTGGGGAACCCCGCGATCCGTGGCGTGAGCGGTGGCACGGCATGAGCGGCGGCACGGCGTGAGCGGCGGCACGGCATGAGCGGCGCGCTCCTCGTCGCCGGGACGACGTCGGACGCCGGGAAGTCGGTGGTCACGGCGGGCATCTGCCGGTGGCTGGCCCGCCAGGGCGTGCGGGTCGCGCCGTTCAAGGCGCAGAACATGAGCAACAACTCGGTGGTGACCGCCGACGGCGCCGAGATCGGCCGTGCGCAGGTCATGCAGGCCGCCGCGGCCCGGGTCGAGCCCGAGGCGGCGATGAACCCGGTGCTGCTCAAGCCCGGCGGCGAGGACGCCAGCCAGGTCGTGGTGCTCGGCCGGCCGGTCGCCGACGTCACCGCCCTGTCCTACCGGCCGATGAAGGCGGCGCTGCTGGAGCAGGCGCTGGCGTGCCTGGCCGACCTGCGCAGCCGCTTCGACGTCGTCGTCTGCGAGGGGGCCGGCTCCCCCACCGAGATCAACCTGCGCGCCGACGACATCGCCAACATGGGGCTGGCCACCGCCGCGGGGCTGCCGGTGGTCGTCGTCGGCGACATCGACCGCGGCGGGGTGTTCCCGGCGCTGTACGGCACCGTCGCGCTCATGCCGCCGGGCGACCAGCGGCTGGTGGCGGGGTTCCTGGTGAACAAGTTCCGCGGCGACGTGCGGCTGCTGCGGCCCGGCCTCGAGCAGCTCACCACGCTCACCGGGCGGCCGACGCTCGGCGTGCTGCCGTGGCTGCCCGGCGCCGCGCTGGACGTCGAGGACTCCCTCGGCATCCCCACCGGCGTCTCCTCGGCCGGCCCGCCGCACGGCGAGGAGGTGCTGCGGGTGGCCGTGGCGCGGCTGCCCCGGCTGTCGAACTCCACCGACGTCGACGCGCTGGCCGCCGAGCCCGGCGTCCTCGTCCGGTTCGTCACCCGCCCCGAGGAGGCGGCCGACGCCGACCTTCTGGTGCTGCCCGGCACCCGGTCGACGGTCGCCGATCTCGCCTGGCTGCGCTCGACCGGGCTGGCGGGGGCGGTGGCCCGCCGCGCCGCCGAGGGCCGCCCGGTGCTCGGGATCTGCGGCGGGCACCAGATGCTCGCGCGCACCATCACCGACGACGTCGAGTCGCGGGCGGGGACCGTCGAGGGGCTGAGGCTGCTGCCGGCCGACGTCCGGTTCGCGCGGGAGAAGACGCTGGGGCGCCCCACCGGCACGGCGCTGGGGCACCCGGTCCACGCCTACGAGATCCACCACGGCGTGGTCACCTACGCCGACGGTGCCGACCCCTTCCTCGACGGCGGCCGGGCCGGGTCGGTGTGGGGCACCACCTGGCACGGGGCGCTGGAGAACGACGGCTTCCGCCGGGCCTTCCTCGCCGAGGTCGCCCGCGCCACCGGCCGCCGGTTCACCCCGGCACCGGACACCTCCTTCGCGGGGATCCGCGAGCAGCGCCTCGACGCCCTCGGCGACCTGGTGGCCGAGCACGCCGACACCGACGCGCTCTGGCGGCTGCTCGAGGACGGCCCGCCCGCGGACCTGCCGCTGCTGCCGCCGGGGGACGCGCTCAGCCCGCGCTGAGTGCGGCCTGCAGGCGCTCGCGGACGTCGTCGGGCCAGGGCGTGGACGTCCCGCCCGCGGTGCCGACGTAGGTGTTGCGGACGACGCAGCAGACCCGCTCGCCCACGCGGACGGTGAACCGCACGGTCACGCTGGTGCGCCCGAGCCGCTCGGCCGCGGCGTCGACGGTGACCGTGTCGCCCCAGCGGGCCGACGACGACCACTCCAGCGTGCTGGCCTTGACCACCGGCTCGACCCGCGCCGACAGCTCGTCCCACGGCAGGCCGAGGGACGCCCACCAGAGGGTCGAGGCCTCGTCGGCCCAGACGAGGTAGTGCGCGTTGAAGACGACGCCCTGCTGGTCGCACTCGACGAAGCGGACCGGGGAGCTCCAGGGAACGGCCACGGGGAGCGACGCTAGCCGGGGCTACCGTGCTGCCCATGCACGACGACGGCGCCGACCCGGTCCTCGCCTCCTACCGCCCGCCCTCGCAGCTGGTGGTGGACAAGGAGATCGACCACCTCGACGTCCACTGCCGGGCGTTCATCGGGCTCTCACCGTTCCTCACGCTGTCCACCGCCGACGCCGACGGCTGGCCGGAGATCTCCCCGCGCGGCGGGGACCCGGGCTTCGTGAAGGTGCTGGACGAGCACCGGCTGGTGCTGCCCGACCGTCAGGGCAACAACCGGCTCGACAGCCTGCGCAAGGTGGCGGTCAACCCGCGGGTCGCGCTGCTGTTCTTCGTGCCCGGCGTCGAGGAGACCCTCAAGGTGTTCGGCACCGCCGAGCTGCTCGCCGCCGACGCGCTGGACGTCGACCTCACCGAGTTCGGCCGGGCGCCGCGCTCGGTGCTGGTCGTCACCGTGCAGCGGGCCTACCTGCAGTGCGCAAAGGCGGTCATGCGCTCGGGCCTGTGGGACCCGGCCAGCCGCATCGACCGCGGCGCCCTGCCGCCCTTCGGCACGATGATCCGCGACCACTGCCGGCTGGAGTCGCCGCTGCCCGACGACGCCACCCTCCGCGCGGAACTCGCCCTGGAGCTGTAGGCCTGTCGGTGCGTCCTGCCAGGCTGCGCGCATGGCGACCGACTTCCAGGTGACCGTGGACTGCACCGAGCCGCACGTGCTCGCCGACTGGTGGGCCGAGGCGCTCGGCTGGCAGGTCGAGCCGCAGGACGAGGCGTTCATCCGGCGCACGGTCGAGGCCGGGCACGCGACCGAGGAGCAGACGACGACGCACCGCGGGCACCTGGTCTGGGCCGGCGGGGCGGCGATCACCTCGCCGGACCCGGACCGGCCGCGGGTGCTCTTCCAGTCCGTGCCGGAGGCCAAGACGATCAAGAACCGCGTGCACCTGGACCTGCGGGTGGGCGACGAGCGGCGCGAGGCCGAGGTGGCGCGGCTGACCGGCATGGGCGCCACCGAGCTGTGGCGCGCCTCCCAGGGCCCGTTCTCGTGGGTGACGATGGCCGACCCCGAGGGCAACGAGTTCTGCGTGGCGTGACGGCCGCGGTGCGGCCGCCGGCGCTAGGCGCGCAGGTCGCGGGCGAGGCGGCGGGAGACGACGGTCCGCTCGGCGATCCGGCGCGTGCGGCTGCGGCGGGGTCTGCGCTCGGTCCCGAGATAGCGGGCGTCCTCGACCAGCTGGAACGCGGCGAGGACGCTGGCACGCGGCTCGCGCACCAGCGGGATCATGGCGACGACGGGCTGGGCCGAGGTCATGGGAGCCCCCTCTCCCGGAACGCGGTAGCTGCGCGCCCCGTGACGCAATGGTGCCCGGGTTCGCGAGAACGGAACCAGAACTGGCCCGAATTGGTACCGATGTGACGAACGGGACGGATGTGACGGCGTGTCGTCCGCCGAATCCGTACCGTGCGCACATGAGCCGCCCGCACCGCCTCGTCGACGCCGTCCTCTCGGTGCTGCGCGCCGCCACCGCGCCGGCCGCCCGCCGTCCCACCGCGCGCCGTCCCACCGCGCGGCGTCCCGCTCCCCCGGCCGGACGGTCGTCGTCCGGCACCGACGTCGGCATCGACGTCGACTACCGCCCGCGCGCGGACGGGCGGCCCGACCCGGGGGAGGTCGTCTGGGCCTGGGTGCCCTACGACGAGGGCGACGGGCGGGGCAAGGACCGCCCCGTGCTCGTCATCGGCCGCCGGGGCGAGGACCTGGTGGGCCTGATGCTGACCAGCAAGGACCACGACCGCGACGCCGCCGACGAGGCGCGCCACGGCCGCACGTGGATGGACGTCGGCACCGGCGGGTGGGACGACCGGGGCCGGCCGAGCGAGGTGCGGCTCGACCGGCTGCTCCCGCTCGACCCGGAGCGGGTGCGGCGGGAGGGCGCGGCACTGGACCGGGCGCTGTTCGACCGGGTGCTCGCCGCCGCCCGGCGCACGCAGGGCTGGTGAGGGCTCAGGCGGGCACGGCGGCGGCCGCGCTCATCCGGCGCTTGGCCAGCGCGATGGGCAGCTGACCGACGAGGGCCGGGAGGACCCAGGCGAGCGGGTTGCCGGTCTGCGCGACGAGCAGGCCGGTGGTCAGCGCGATGTAGGAGCCGCCCAGCAGGTGCGGCTGCAGCGACGGCCAGTGCGGCCAGCCGCGCTCGCGGGCGAGCGCTCCGGCGCCGGCGAGGGCCGCGCTCAGGACGCCGAAGACGACCAGCCAGCCCAGACCCGGCGCGGTGAGCGCCAGCGCGCAGCCGGTGGCGGCCACCGCCGCGACCGCGGCCAGGTAGGCGGCCGCCGCCGCGGTCCCCCGCCGCCCGCGCAGCCGGGCGACCAGCCACAGCGGGCCGAGCAGCAGGCCGGCCGTCCCGGCCGTGACGTGCAGGAGGAGCACCGTCTCGCGCATGCGTCCACCGTGGCCGGGCGGCGCCTGGCCGCGGCAGTGCCGGCCGTCACCGGCCGGCGGTGACGGCTGTCAGTCCGCGGGGCCCCCGTCGGCCGGGGTGGCCGCGGACGGGCCGCCCGCCCGCGGGCGCAGGTGGTAGACGCCCGCGGCGCCGGGCAGCGGCTGCAGGTCGTAGCGGGAGACGACCTTGGGGCCGCCGTGCAGGTGCACGTGCGTGACCGTGGGCAGCGGGGCGCCGTGCCGGGCGGCGCGGACCTCCACGCGTCCGTCGAGGGGGCCACCGACGAACAGCAGGACGGCGTCCTGCTCGTCGCTGTCGGCGTCCACGGGCGCAGTCTCCACGTCCGACAGCTCCGTCTCCTCCCTCGGCGCACGGCTCACCCGGACGAGGGTAGGCGTGCCGTGCCACCGGTCAGGACGGCCGGCGGCGCAGCCTGCGGGCGATCAGCGGGGCGGCCAGCAGCATGACGAACAGCCGCAGCACCTGGACGGCGAGCACGAACGTCGCGTCGGCGCCGGTGCCGGTGGCCGTGGCGAGGACGGCGTAGAGGCCGCCGGGCGTCGTCGCGAGGTAGGCGTCGAGCTCGCTGACCCCGGTGGCCGCCGACAGGACCAGCCCCAGTCCCGCGCAGGCGACGACCAGCCCGACGATGACGGCCAGCGCCGGCAGCAGGGCGCGGCCGACCGTGCGCAGGCTCGCCACGGTGAACCGCAGGCCCACCTGCAGGCCGATGAGCAGGAACGCGGCCGCCTCGACCGGGCCGGGCACGGTGGCGCCGCCGGACAGCCCCCCGAGGTCCACCGCGGCGGCCACCAGCAGCGGCCCGAGCAGCGCCGGCACCGGCAGCCGGACCAGGCGGGCCAGCAGCACGCCGACGACGGCGCAGCCGGCGGTGAACAGCAGGCCGGCCGGCCGGCCCGGGTCGGCCTCCGCCGGGAAGGCGGTCCCGGCGGCGGGGTCGGCGCCGTAGACCGTCGTCGCCACGACCGGCATGGCGACGACGATGAGCACCACCCGCAGGTACTGCAGGACGGCGACCATGCGGTCGTCGGCGCCCAGGTCGCGGGCCATCGCGGTGATGCCCGAGGCACCGCCGGCGATCATCGCGAACGCCCCGGTCACCGGGCTGATCCCGGGCTGGCGGCGCAGCAGCAGCCCGGCGCCGACGGTGAGCAGCAGCGTGGCCAGCGTGACCAGCACGACCGGCAGCCAGTCCTCGCCGAGCGCGGCCAGCGTCCCGGGGTCGACCAGGGCGCCGATCGAGACACCGACGACGGCCTGGGAGGCGGCCGCCGCGGGCCGGGGGACGCCGAGTGGCCGGCGCCCGGTCAGCCCCCGCACCAGGCCGGCGAGCAGCCCGCCGAACAGGGCGGCCGACGGGACGCCGGCCCGGTCCAGCAGCCAGCCGGCCAGCGCGGCGCCGACGAGGACGAGGGCGCCGTCGGCGAGGTCGCGCGCGGAGGGCCGGGCCACCCTCTACAGGCCGGCGATGCGGCGGAGCTCGGCGACGTGGGCGTCGAACGCCCGCCGCCCCTCCCTGGTCAGCGACAGGCTGGTCCGCTGGCGCGCGGCCACGGTGGCCTTGCTGACCTTCACGTACCCGGCCTCCTCGAGCTGCCTGACGTGCTTGGACAGCACCGAGTCGCTCACACCGACCCGGTCGCGGACCGTGGCGAACTCCATCGTGTCGACGGCGGCGAGCAGCCCGCAGATCTGCAGCCGGGGCGGCGGGTGGATGACGGCGTCGAAGACCGGCGCGACCGCGGTCACAGCGTGCTCCCGCTGCACAGCTCGGCCGCCCACCGCCGGCCGAACACCCGGCTGAACACGCCGGCGGCGATCCCCAGCACCGCACCGGCCACGACCATCGCCCAGTGCTGGTCGTACGCCTCCGACAGCGCGAGCGCCGGCACCAGGACGACCAGGACGACCGCGCCCCACAGCGCGGTGGACCGGGGCGGTGTGTGGACCCAGACCCCGGTGATCCGGCGGTAGGCCGACACCAGGGCGCCGATCCCGGCGCCGAACACGACGAGGGCGGCGGAGGTCACCCACAGCGAGTCGAAGGCGTAGGACGCCAGGAAGCCGAACAGCAGCAGCCCCAGGGCGACGTCGTACCACCACGGCTGCACGACCCGGTCGGCCAGCGCCTCCCGGTCGGCCTGCAGCGCGGCCAATTGGGCGGCCGCCTCTCCCGCCCCCGGGTGCCGGTCGCCGGCGGTCACGGCCGGTCCCGGAGCTCGGCGACGTAGAGGTGGGTCCACCAGCGGCTGAGGAGGGCCACGCCCACGCCGATCACGATCCCGGCGACCACCATGGCCCCGCGCACCTCGAGGAGGTACTCGGCGACCGCGCCGGCGGCGAGGACGACGGCGTACAGCACCAGCCAGACCCGGACGGCCCGCTGCGTCGCCCCCGGCCGCAGCCCGCTCACCCACAGGCCGGTCATCCGCCGGTAGACCGACACCAGCCCGAGGCAGCCGAGCCCCAGGCCGGCGGCGGCCAGCAGGATCCAGCGGGGGTCGTGCGTCGCGTAGCTGCTGACGAAGCCCGCCGCGAGCAGGCCGAGCAGGGCGTCGTACCACCAGGGCTGGACGACGCGCTCGGCGAGCGCGCTGCGCTGGTCCCGCAGGACGGCGAGCTGCTCGGCCGCGGCCCGGGCCGTGGTCCCGTTACTTTCCATGCCGGAAAGTGTGGCCCGTCTCTTTCCGATCCGTCAAGTCACCGCCCCGGACTGACGGTCGCGGCCTCCGCGTGGTTGCATGGGCGCCGCCACAGCGACGGCAGTGGAGGAAGCCCGGTGCGACTCCGGCGCGGTCCCGCCACTGTGACCCGGCCCGCCGGGGAGTCAGGAACTCCCGCCGTCGCCTCCTGCCACCTCCGGGCGTGGACACCCGGGGAGAGGACACCTGCCGCATGACCTACCCCTTCGGCGCCGTCGTCGGGATGGACGACATGCGGCTGGCCCTGCTGCTCAACGCAGTCTCCCCCGCCATCGGCGGCGTGCTGGTGCGCGGTGAGAAGGGCACGGCCAAGTCGACGGCGGTGCGCGCGCTGGCCGCCGTGCTGCCACCGGTCGCCGTCGTCCCCGGGTGCCGGTTCGCCTGCGACCCGGCCGCGCCCGACCCGGCCTGCCCCGACGGGCCGCACGAGCCCGCCGCGCCCGCGCAGACCCGGTCCGCCCGGCTCGTGGAGCTGCCGGTGGGCGCCTCGGAGGACCGCGTCGTCGGCTCGCTGGACCTCGAGCGGGCGCTCACCGAAGGCGTGAAGGCCTTCGAGCCGGGCCTGCTGGCCGCCGCGCACCGGGGCGTCCTCTACGTCGACGAGGTCAACCTGCTGCACGACCACCTCGTCGACCTGCTGCTGGACGCCGCCGCGCTGGGCACCGCCTACGTCGAGCGCGAGGGCGTCTCGGTGCGGCACGCGGCGCGGTTCCTGCTGGTCGGGACGATGAACCCCGAGGAAGGGGAGCTGCGCCCGCAGCTGCTCGACCGGTTCGGGCTCACCGTGGAGGTCGCCGCGCCGCGCGACCCGGCCGTGCGCGCCGAGGTGGTGCGCCGGCGGTTCGCCCACGACGCCGACCCGGCCGGGTTCGGCACCGCGTGGGCGCCCGAGGAGGCGGCGCTGGCCGCGCGGATCGCCGACGCGCGCACCCGGCTGCCGCACGTCGTCCTCTCCGACGACGCGCTGCGCCAGGTCACCGCGGTCTGCGCCGCCTTCGACGTCGACGGCCTGCGCGCCGACCTGGTCACCGCCCGCACCGCCATGGCGCACGCCGCCTGGTGCGGCCGCGAGGAGGTCACCGAGGACGACGTCCGGGTGGCCGCCCGCCTGGCGCTCCCCCACCGCCGCCGGCGCAACCCGTTCGACGCGCCGGGCCTCGACGACGACACCCTCGACCAGGCGCTCGAGGACTCCCGTCCCGAGGACGGGCCCGACGACGACCCGGCCCCGCCCGACGGCCCCGGCGACGGCGGCACCCCGCCGGCTCCCCGGGGCGACGACGGCATAGGAAGCGATACGCACGGATCCGACCACGAGACAGGGGAAGAGGATCCAATGCCTGGCGACGGCGAGACCCCGGGCGCCCCGGCGCGGGAGAAGGCCGCCGTCGCGCCGTCGGACCCGTTCCGCGCCCGCCGGCTCGAGGTGCCCGGCATCGGCACCGGCGTGGCCGGCCGGCGGTCGAAGGCGCGCGCCGAGCGCGGTCGCGTGGTCGGCTCGGTCCGCCCGTCCGGGCCGGTGACCCGGCTGCACCTGGTCGACACCGTGCTGGCCGCGGCGCCGCACCAGGTGGCCCGCGGGCGCAGCGGCCCGGGCCTGCGGATCGCCCGCGAGGACCTGCGCCAGGCCACGCTCGAGGGCCGCGAGGGCAACCTCGTGCTCTTCGTCGTCGACGCCAGCGGCTCGATGGGCTCGCGGGCGCGGATGAGCGCGGTCAAGGGCGCGGTGCTGTCGCTGCTGCTCGACGCCTACCAGCGCCGCGACAAGGTCGGCCTGGTCACCTTCCGCGGCGGCGACGCCGAGCTGGCGCTGCCGCCCACCTGGTCGGTCGAGGCCGCCGCGGCCCGGCTGCGCGAGCTGCCCACCGGTGGCCGCACCCCGCTGGCCGCCGGCCTGCTGCGCGCCGCCGAGGTGCTCCGCGTCGAGCACGTCCGCGACCCCCGGCGGCGGCCGCTGCTCGTCGTCGTCACCGACGGGCGGGCCACCGGCGCGCGCGGCTCCGACGCCCTCGGTGCGGCGCACGCGGCGGCGCAGCGGCTGGCCGCGGCCGGTACCGCCGCCGTGGTCGTCGACTGCGAGTCCGGGCCCGTGCGCCTGGGCCTGGCCGGCGTCCTCGGCACGCACCTCGGCGCTCACACCCTCCGGCTGGAGGAACTGGCCGCCGAGTCGCTGGCCGCCACCGTCCGCAGCGTCCGAGAGGCGGCCTGAGGTGCCCCAGGGACAGGTCGCGGTCACCCCGCAGGACGGGCTGACGACGCGTCAGCGCCGCAACCGGCCGCTGCTCGTGGTGCACACCGGCGAGATGAAGGGCAAGTCCACCGCCGCGTTCGGCATGGCCATGCGGGCGTGGAACCAGGGCTGGTCGATCGCGGTCTACCAGTTCGTCAAGAGCGCGAAGTGGCGGGTCGGCGAGGAGAACGCGCTGACCGCCCTGGGCCGGCTGCACGCCGACACCGGCGAGGGCGGCCCCGTGGTCTGGCACAAGATGGGCTCGGGCTGGAGCTGGTCGCGCCGGCAGGGCAGCGAGGTCGACCACGCCGCCGACGCCGCCGAGGGCTGGGCGCAGATCAAGCGCGACCTCGCCGCCGAGGCGCACCGCTTCTACGTCCTCGACGAGTTCACCTATCCCCTCAAGTGGGGCTGGGTCGACGTCGACGACGTCGTCGCGACGCTGACGGACCGGCCGGGCACCCAGCACGTCGTGGTCACCGGCCGGGACGCACCGCAGGCACTGGTCGACGCCGCCGACCTCGTGGTGGAGATGACCAAGGTCAAACACCCGATGGACGCCGGTCAGAAGGGCCAGCGGGGGATCGAGTGGTGACCGGCGGGGTGGGCGGGTGAACAGCGCAGTCCCGCGCGTGGTCGTGGCCGCCCCGTCGAGCAACGCGGGCAAGACGTCGGTCACGACCGGGCTGGTCGCGGCGCTCACCGCCCGGGGCCTGGCGGTCTCCCCGCACAAGGTCGGCCCCGACTACATCGACCCCGGCTACGCGGGCCTGGCCGCCGGCCGGCCGGGCCGCAACCTCGACCCCTGGCTGTGCGGCGAGGAGCGCATCGCGCCGCTGTTCCTGCACGGCGCGCGCGGTGCCGACGTCGCCGTGGTCGAGGGGGTCATGGGCCTGTTCGACGGCGCCACGCACCCCGAGGTCGAGCCCGGCTTCTCCTCGACGGCGCACGTGGCGCGGCTGCTGCGCGCACCGGTGGTGCTGGTCGTCGACGCGTCGTCGCAGGCGCGCAGCGTCGCGGCGCTGGTGCACGGGTTCGCCACCTTCGACCCGTCGGTGCGCCTCGGCGGCGTGGTGCTCAACCGGGTCGGCAGCGACCGGCACGAGGCGATCCTGCGCGAGGCGCTGGGCGCGGCCGGGGTGCCGGTGCTCGGGGCGGTCCGGCGGCTGGCCGAGCTGGGCACGCCCTCGCGGCACCTCGGGTTGGTGCCCGCCGCCGAGCGCTCGGCCGAGGCGCTGGCCACCGTGCGCCGCCTGGGCGAGGTGGTCGCCGGCGGCGTCGACCTCGACGCCGTGCTGCGGCTGGCCCGCACCGCCCCCGACCTGCACGTCGCGCCGTGGGACCCGGCCGCCGAGGTGACCCCGGTCCCCGGGCGGCCGCGCATCGCCGTCGCCGGCGGGCCGGCGTTCACCTTCGGCTACGCGGAGAACGCCGAGCTGCTCGCGGCCGCCGGCGCCGAGGTGGTGACCGTCGACCCGCTGCGCGACGAGGCGCTGCCCGAGGGCACCGCGGGGCTGGTCGTCGGCGGCGGCTTCCCCGAGGTCTACGCCGACCAGCTCTCGGCCAACACGACGCTGCGGGCCGACGTCGCGGCGCTGGCCGCGCGCGGCGGACCGGTCGCCGCCGAGTGTGCCGGTCTGCTCTACCTCTCCCGCGAGCTCGACGGCTCGCCGATGTGCGGCGTCCTCGACGTCGCGACGGCGATGACGCCGCGGCTGACCCTCGGCTACCGCGCCGCGGTGGCGCCGGCCGACAGCGTGCTGGCCCCCGCGGGCACCCGCGTGCGCGGCCACGAGTTCCACCGCACGCACGCCCTCCCCGCCGCCGGCCCCACCCCGGCCTGGCAGTGGTCGGCGGGCGCCCCGGAGGGCTTCGTCGCGGGCTCCGTGCACGCCTCCTACCTGCACCTGCACTGGGCCGGCAGCCCCGCGCTCGCCGAACGCCTCGTCGCCGCCTGCGCCGCGCCCGTGCGCGCCGACCGATCGGAGTCGCATGCACATCGCTGAGGGCTTCCTCCCGGCACCGCACGCGATCGGCTGGACCGTCGCGGCCGCGCCGTTCGTCGTGCACGGCGCCCGGGCGGTCGTGAAGGAGGTGCGCGAGCACCCGGAGTCCACGCTGCTGCTCGGTGCCGCCGGGGCGTTCACCTTCGTGCTGAGCGCGATCAAGCTCCCCTCGGTCACCGGCAGCTCCAGCCACCCGACCGGCACCGGCGCCGGCGCGGTGCTGTTCCGGCCACCGGTGATGGCGCTGCTGGGCACGGTGGTCCTGCTGTTCCAGGCGCTGCTGCTGGCCCACGGCGGGCTGACCACGCTGGGCGCCAACGCCTTCGCCTTCGCCGTCGTCGGGCCGTGGGCCGGCTACGGCGCGTACCGGCTGGCCAGGGGCCTGGGCGCCGGGCTGCTGCCCGGCGTCTTCGTGGCCCTCGCGCTGGCCGACCTCGCCACCTACGTCACGACGTCGCTGCAGCTGGCGCTGGCCTTCCCCGACGCGGCCAGCGGCCTCGCCGGTGCGGCGGCGAAGTTCCTCGGCGTCTTCGCCCTCACCCAGGTCCCGCTGGCGGTCGCGGAGGGCCTGCTCGGCGTCCTGCTGTTCCGGGTGCTGACGGTCAACGCCCGGCCGGAGCTCGAGCGCCTCGGCGTGCTGCGCCCCGCCACTGCGGAGGAGACGGCGGAGGAGACGGCGGAGGAGGTCCGGTGACGCGCCGCCACCTCGTCACCGCGCTGCTCGTGCTCGCGGTCGTCGCGCTGTTCGCCCTGCCGCTGGTGCTCGACGGCGGCGCGTCCGAGTACGCCGGCACCGACAGCCTGGCCACCGAGACGATCGAGGAGTCCGGGTACACGCCCTGGTTCGAGTCGGTGTTCTCGCCGTCGTCGGGCGAGGTCGAGTCCGGGCTGTTCGCGCTGCAGGCGGCCCTCGGCGGCGGCGTGCTCGGCTACGTGCTGGGCCGGCTGCGCGGTCGCCGCGGCGCCCGGGAGACCGCCCCGCCCGCCGAGGCGCCGTGACCGGACTGGCGGTGGACGACGCCGCGTGGGCCAGCGCCTGGCGCACCCGCTCGCCGGTGGACAAGCTCGTCCTCTGCGCGGGCCTGGTCGTCTGCGCGCTCGTCCTGCCCGTCTGGCCCGGCGGCGTGCTCGTCGCGCTGGCGGCCGTCCTCCTGGCACTGGGCCCGGCCCGGGTGCCGGCCCGCACGTTCGGCCGCGCGGTGCGCTGGCCGCTGGCCTTCGTCGCCGTCGGCGCGGTCACCGCCGTCGTCTCGGTCGACGGCGGCGGCCTCGGGTGGGCGCCCGACGCCGCGGTCCGGGCCGGCGAGCTGGTCGGGCACTCGGTGGCCGGGGGCGCGGCGGTGCTGCTGCTCGCCACCACCACGCCGATGAGCGACCTGCTGCCGGCGATGCGGCGGCTGCGCGTGCCGGGCGCCGTCGTCGAGGTGGCGAGCGTGACCTACCGGCTGCTGTTCGTGCTGCTGGAGAGCCTGCACACCATCCGCGAGGCGCAGACCGCGCGCATGGGCCACTCGTCGCTGCGCCGCTCCTACCGGTCCTCGGGGGTGCTGGCCGCCGCGGTGCTCACCCGCTCCTGGGACCGCGCCCGGCGGATGCAGGAGGGCCTGGCCGGCCGCGGGATGGAGACCGGGCTGCGCGTGCTGCCCGAAGCACGCCCGTCCTCCCCCGCGTTCCTGGCCGCGACCGCGACCGGCCTGGCCGCGCTGGTCGTCCTCGGTGTGCTGGCATGAGCCACCGCACGATCACCGCCGAGGGGCTGGTCGTCGGTTACCAGCGCGGCCGCCGGGTGCTCGACGGCGCCTCGCTGACCATCCCCGCCGGCCGGCGGCTGGCCGTCCTCGGCGCCAACGGCTCGGGCAAGACGACGCTGCTGCGCTGCCTGTCCGGCGCGCTGCGCCCCGATTCCGGCGCGGTCGCCGTCGACGGCGCCCTGCTGCGGCACACCCGCGGCGGGCTGCGCGCGCACCGGCAGGAGGTGCAGCTCGTCCTGCAGGACCCCGACGACCAGCTGTTCAGCGCCTCGGTCACGCAGGACGTCTCCTTCGGCCCGCTCAACCTGGGCCTGCCGGAGGACGCGGTGCGCGAGCGGGTGGCCGAGGCGCTGCGGCTGCTCGCCGTCGACGGCCTGGCCGCGCGGCCGACCCACCAGCTCTCCTACGGCGAGCGCAAGCGGGTCGCCATCGCCGGCGCGGTCGCGATGCGTCCGTGCGTGCTGCTGCTCGACGAGCCCACCGCCGGCCTCGACCCCTCCGCCGTCGCCGAGGCGCTGGCCGCGCTCGACCGGCTGCAGGCCTCGGGCTCCACGGTGGTCATGAGCACCCACGACGTCGACCTCGCGCTGCGCTGGGCCGACGAGGTGGCCGTCGTCGTGGACCGGCGGGTCGTGCAGGGCCGTCCCGAGGACCTCCTCGCCGACGACGGCCTGCTCGCCCGCGCCCGCCTCGACCGGCCCTGGGCGCTGACCGTGGGCGTCCGGCTGCGCGACCTCGGCCTGCTGCCCGACGGCCCGCTCCCCCGCGATGCCGCCGCGCTGCTGGCCGCCCTCCCCGACCGGCCCGGCGTCACGCCGTGGAGGTGACCGTCGGCGTCGGCGCGGTGCCCGGGGTCTCGGCCGAGGAGGTGCTGGCCGCCGTCGACGCCGTCCTGCCCAGCGGCGCCCGGGTGACCGCGCTGGCCACCCTCGACGTCCGGGCGGCCGAGCCGGGGCTCACGGGGGCCGCGGCGGCGCGCGGCTGGCCGCTGACCGGCCACCCCGCCGCGGTGCTGGCCGCGGTCGCGGTGCCCTCGCCGTCGGCACGGGTGGCCGCGGCGGTGGGCACGCCGTCGGTGGCCGAGGCCGCCGCGCTGCTCGGCGGCGCGCGGCTGGTGGTGCCCAAGGCGGTGCACAGACGGGTGACCGTGGCGGTGGCCGCGTGACCGACCCCCTCCTCCACCACGGCGACGACGAGCTCGCGCCCGGCCTGGTCGACCTCGCCGTCAACGTCCGCACGGGCACGCCGCCGCCCTGGCTGCGCGAGGTGCTGCGGGCGGCCCTCGACGGCGTCGCCGCCTACCCCGACGCGCGCCCGGCCCGCGCCGCGGTGGCCGCCGCCCACGGCCGTGACCCCGCCGAGGTGCTGCTCACCGCCGGGGCGGCCGAGGCGTTCGTGCTGGCGGCCCGCGCGCTCGCGCCCCGCCGGGCGGTGGTCGTGCACCCGTCGTTCACCGAGCCGGAGGCGGCGCTGCGCGCGGCCGGCCACCCCGTGGAGCGGCTGCTGCTCGACCCGCCCGCGTACCGGCTGGACCCGACCGCCGTCCCCGCCGACGCCGACCTGGTGGTGCTGGGCAACCCGACCAACCCCACGTCGGTGCTGCACCCGCACCGGGACGTCGCCGCGCTGGCCCGCACCGGCCGCGTCCTGCTGGTCGACGAGGCCTTCGCCGACACCGTGCCCGGGGAGCCGGCGTCGCTGGCCGGCCGCACCGACCTGCCGGGGCTGCTGGTCGTGCGCAGCCTGACCAAGACCTGGGGGCTGGCCGGCCTGCGCGTGGGCTACGCGCTCGCCCCGGCGGACCTGGTGGCGGCGATGGCGGCCGCGCAGCCGCACTGGCCGCTGTCCACTCCGGCCCTGGCGGCGGCGGTGGCCTGCACGACCGAGGCCGCCCGCGCCGAGGCCGACGCGGCCGCACGCGAGCTCGCCGGGCACCGGGCCGCCCTGCTGGCCGCGCTGCCGCCCGGGGTGGCCGTCGTCGGGGAGCCGGCCTCCTCCTTCGTGCTGCTGCGGGTGGCCGGTGGCGCGCGGGTGCGCGCGGCGCTGCGCGACCGGGGGTGGGCGGTGCGCCGCGGGGACACCTTCCCGGGCCTGTCCCCCGACCACCTCCGGGTGGCCGTCCGCGACCCGGCGACCTCCCGTGCGTTCGCCGCGGACCTCGCTGCGATCCTGTGTCCCGAGATCCCTGGTCCGATCCCGACGACGACGTCGCTGCCGGCCGCCGTCCCAGAGGAGCACCGCTGAACGCGACCCCCGTCGACCCGTCGTCCGGCGTCGTCTACCCCGTCGGCCTGCGCCTGCTCGGCCGCCGCGTCGTCGTGGTGGGCGGCGGCCAGGTCGCCCACCGCCGGGTGGCCGGGCTGCTCGAGTCCCGCGCGCGGGTCACCGTGGTCAGCCCGGAGGTCACGCCCGCGCTGGAGGCGCTGGTGGCCCCCGGCTCGCTGACCTGGGTGCGCCGCGGCTACCGGTCCGGCGACCTCGACGGCGCCTGGTACGCCGTCGCCGCCACCGACGACCCCGCCGTCAACGCGGCCGTGGCCGAGGAGGCCGAGCGGCTGCGGGTCTTCTGCGCCCGCGCCGACGACCGGTCGGCCTCCAGCGTCTGGACGCCCGCCGTCGGCCGGCAGGGCGACCTGGTGGTCGGCGTGCACGGCGGCGGCGACCCGCAGCGGGCGGTGGGCGTGCGTGACGCCGTCGTCGCCGGGCTGTCCGACGGGAGCATCCGCGACCGCGCCTCCCGGGAGCCCTCGGGCGGGCGGGCCGGCAGCGTGGTCCTCGTCGGCGGCGGGCCGGGCGACCCCGGGCTGATCACCGTGCGCGGGCAGCAGGCGGTCGCCCAGGCCGACGTCGTGCTGGCCGACCACCTCGCACCGCAGTCGCTGCTGGCCTCGCTGCCGCCGGAGGTCGAGGTCATCGACGCCTCGAAGCTGCCGCGCGGCCGGTCGATGGCACAGGAGCAGATCAACGCGCTGCTGGTGCAGCACGCGCTGGCCGGGAAGCGGGTGGTGCGGCTCAAGGGCGGCGACCCGTTCGTCTTCGGCCGCGGCATGGAGGAGCTCGAGGCGTGCGTCGCGGCGGGCGTGCCGGTCGAGGTGGTGCCCGGCGTGACCAGCGCGATCGCCGTCCCCGCGCTGGCCGGCATCCCGGTCACCCACCGCGGGCTCACGCACGAGTTCGTCGTCGTCTCCGGGCACGTGCCGCCGGGGCACCCGCAGTCGCTGGTCGACTGGGCGGCGCTCGGGCGGCTGCGCGGCACGGTCGTGGTCCTCATGGGCGTGGACACCGCCGGGGCGATCGCCGCGGCGCTGGTCGAGCACGGGCGCGCGCCGGAGACGCCGGTCGCCGTCGTCGCCGACGGGTCGACCGCCACGCAGCGCGCGGTCCGCACCACGCTGGCCGGGCTGGCGCGCACGCTGAGCGACGAGGGCATCCGCCCGCCCGCGGTGTGGGTCGTCGGGGAGGTCGTCGGCCTGGCCGCGGAGGGGCAGACTCCCCGGTCGTGACGACCCGGCTGCCCGCCGCCCTGCTCGCGCCGGTCCTCCTCGTGCAGGGGGCCGGGGTGCGTCGCCGCACGCCGGTGCTGCCCGAGGCCGCGGGCCCGCGCAGCGGCGTCGTCCCCGGGGAGGTGCCGGCCCTGACCGTCGCGGTGCTCGGGGAGTCGCCGGCCGCCGGCGTCGGGGTGGCCACGCAGGAGGACGCGCTCGCCGCCCGGTTCGCCGAGGCGCTGGCCGGCGAGAGCGGCCGGGAGGTGCGCTGGCGGCTGTCGGCCCGCACCGGGACGACGGCCGCGCAGGCCCTCGGGCGCCTGGTCCCCGGGCTGGCCGGCCCGCCTGCCGACGTGGTCCTCGTGGTCCTCGGCGTCAACGACACGCTGCGGCTGCGCCGCCGCGCCGCCTGGCGCCGCGACGTCGCCGCGCTGCTCGGCGCGCTGGCCCCGCTCACCGCCCCGGGCGGCATCGCGGTGCTCGCCGGGCTGCCGGACATGGCCCGCTTCCCGACCCTGCCGCAGCCGCTGCGCGGGGTGCTCGGCCGGCACGCCCGGGCGCTCGACCGCGAGCTGGAGGCCCTGGTCCGCCCGGGCGTCCGGCACGCCCCGGCGCCGCCGCTGGACGGGCCGGGGCTGTTCGCCGAGGACGGCTTCCACCCCGGTGCCGCCGCCTGCCGGATCTGGGCCGGCGAGCTGGCGCGGGTGGCTCTCCGCCCGTGACAGCATTGCCACTGCCGATGTAGCAGTCCTACTATCCCGGCATCACTCCCGACCGCGGAGGCCTCGATGCCCCGTTCCGCTCCCCTCCCCGACGACCCGGTCATCGAGGTCCGCGGCCTGCGGATGACCTACGGCAGCACCGAGGTCCTCGCCGGTGTGGACCTCACCGTCGCGCCCGGCGAGGTGGTCTGCCTGCTCGGGCCCAACGGCGCCGGCAAGACCACGACCATCGAGGTCCTCGAGGGGTTCCGGCTCCGCTCGGGCGGGGACGTCCGCGTGCTGGGCGTCGACCCGGCCGAGGGCGGCGACGACTGGCGCGCCCGCGTGGGCGTCGTCCTGCAGTCCTGGCGGGACCACGCGCGCTGGACGCCCCGCCGGCTGCTGACCCAGCTGGGCGGCTACTACGAGCCCTACTCGACCCCGCAGCGGCCGCGGCCGTACCCGGTCGAGGACCTGCTGGAGACCGTCGGGCTCACCGACGCCGCGGACCGGAGGATCGTCACGCTGTCCGGCGGCATGCGGCGCCGGCTCGACGTCGCCGTCGGGATCATCGGCCGGCCCGACCTGCTCTTCCTCGACGAGCCGACCGCCGGGTTCGACCCGCAGGCCCGGCGCGACTTCCACGACCTGGTGCACCGGCTCTCCGACCTCGAGGGCACGAGCATCCTGCTGACCACGCACGACCTCGCCGAGGCCGAGCGGCTGGCCGACCGGATCCTCATCCTGGCCGGGGGCCGCATCGTCGCCGACGGCAGCGCGGACGAGCTCACCCGCCGGGTGGCCGGGTCCAGCGAGGTCCGGTGGAGCATCGGCGGGGAGCGCTTCGTGCACGCGACGGCGGATCCCACGCCCTTCGTCCGCCGGCTCTTCGAGCAGCACGGGGACGCCGTCGCCGACCTCGAGGTGCACCGCGCCAGCCTCGAGGACACCTACATCGCCATGGTCGGCCGGCAGGGTGCCGGCGCCGAGGCGCCGCGCCCGCTCGCGGGGTCGGTCCGGTGACCGCCGCGACGGCGCACGCGGTCCGGCTCGGCGTACGGCGGGGCTGGACGGAGTTCGTCCAGAGCCTGCGCAGCCCGCAGGACCAGGCCTTCTACGTGGTCACCGCCCTCGGGACGCTGGTCTTCCTCTGGGTCAACCGCGACGACCGGGTCGAGGGCACCTCGCTGCTGTTCCCGACCGTCGCACTGCCGAGCATCCTCGGCGCCCTGCTCGCCTTCGGCGTGGTGATCGGCCCGGCCTACGCCCTGGCCATGGAGCGGGAGGACGGCACGCTGCTGCGGCACAAGGCCCTGCCGCACGGGATGCAGGGGTACGTGACCGGCCAGCTGGTCTACCACTCGCTGGGCCTGGTGCCCTCGCTGGTGACCATCCTCCTGCCGGGCCTCCTGCTGTTCGACGGGCTGATGTCCGGCGGCGCGGCGGGCTGGGCGACGCTGGCGTGGGTCGTCGTCCTCGGGCTGGCCGCGACCCTGCCCTGGGGCATGGTGCTGGGGGCCGTGGTGCCGAGCACCCAGAAGGTCGGCACCTGGGGGATGCTGCCGATCCTGGTGCTCACGGGCATCTCGGGGATCTTCGCGCCGGTCCAGGCCCTGTGGGGCTGGCTGCAGGTGGTCGCGCAGGTGTTCCCGACCTACTGGATCGGGCTGGGCATGCGCTCGGCCTTCCTCCCGGACGGTGCGGCGGTCGCCGAGCTGGGCGGCTCCTGGCGCACCGGGACGACGGTCGCCGTCCTGGCCGCCTGGACCGTCGCCGGCCTGCTCGTCGCCCCCCGCGTGCTGCGGCGCATGTCCAGGCGGCAGTCCGGCTCGCAGGTCGAGGCCGCCCGGGAGGCCGCGCTGCAGTGGGTCCGGTGACCTCCGACCGGGACGCCGTCTACAACCGGATCGCGCTCCTGCGGGCCGAGCAGGGCGTGACCCGGCGGGAGCTCGCGGACGCGCTCGGCGTCCACTACCAGACGGTCGGCTACCTGGAGCGCGGCGAGTACAACCCCAGCCTGCACCTGGCGCTGCGCATCGCCGAGTTCTTCGGCCTGCCGGTGGAGGTCGTCTTCTCCACCCGGCCCTTCCCACGGATCAGCGACGCCGCCCGCCCGGCGCAGGCCGACCCGCCCGCCGCGGCCGGCTGAGCCGGTCCCTCCCTCAGATGTTGGCGCCGTCCGGTGGGGGTCCGTCGGGCAGCGGTGCGGCGAAGCCACCGCCCACGGCGTCCGGCGTCGGCATGCCCACCGTGTAGGACGTCATCGACAGCGACCCGTAGGCGTAGCCGTCGACGAGCACGTCCGCCGTCGTACCGGTGGCACCGGCCATGCCGGCGACGTAGAGCAGCGGCAGGAAGTGGTCGGGCGTGGGGACGGCGAGGTCGAAGTCCCGGTGGCCGTCGAGGCGCCCGACCGCACCCGGGTCGGTGAGCATGAGCTCCCGCGCGGCGGAGTCGAAGCGCTGGGCCCAGTCGAAGCCGGCGTCGGGCAGGGCGCGGCTGACCCCGCCGAGGTTGTGCACCACGTTGCCGCTGCCGATCACCAGGACGCCGTCCTCCCGCAGCGGGGCGAGCGCGGCACCCATCTGCAGGTGGTAGTCGAACCCCTTGAGCGCGTTGATCGACATCTGCACGACCGGGATGTCGGCCTCGGGGAAGGCGTGCAGGAGCACCGACCACGCGCCGTGGTCGATCCCCCAGCTGTCGAGGTCGGCACCCACCCAGGTCGGGGAGACGACGTCGGCCACCTGCTCGTGCAGGTCGGGCAGGCCCGGGGCGTCGTAGGAGACGTCGAAGAGCTCCCCCGGGAAGCCGAAGAAGTCGTGGATCGTGCGCGGGCGCGGCATCGCCGTCACCGCGGTGGCGTGCACGTACCAGTGCGCCGAGACGACGAGGATCGCCCGCGGCCGGGGCACCGCACGGCCGAAGGCGCGCCAGGCCTCGGTGTAGCGGTTGCGCTCGAGGGCGTTCATCGGGTTGCCGTGCCCGATGAAGGCAGCGGGCATGAGGGTCATCCGGCTCTCCTCCCTCACGGCGGCAGCGAGCTGATCGGTCCCGTCCGGATCATGCCCCGCGCGCGGGGGCTGGGCGAGGCGCACTCAGCCCGCGCGGCCGGCCGGCGGGAGGCGCCGCAGCTGCGGGGACAGCCGGCGGGCGCCGGGTCCCTCGGCGGCCGCGGCGTCGCCCGGGTTGGACAGCCTGCAGGCCGTCAGCGACAGGCAGCCGCAGCCGATGCACGAGGACAGCCCGTCGCGCAGCTGCTCCAGCGCGGCGATCTGCGCGTCGAGCCGGTCCCGCCACCCGGCCGACAGCCGGGCCCAGTCGCGGGCCGACGGAGTGCGCCCGTCGGGCAGCGTGGCCAGCGCCTCCCGGATCTCCGGCAGCGACAGGCCGACGTTCTGCGCCGCCCGCACGAAGGCCAGCCGGCGCAGCACCGAGCGCGGGAAGCGCCGCGCACCGCCGGACGTGCGACTGGCGGCGATGAGCCCCTCGGCCTCGTAGTGCCGCAGGGCAGACGGCGCCAGTCCCGACCGCGCGGCCACCTCCCCGATCGGCAGCAGATCCACCGCGCCCCCTTGACCTCAAGTCGACTAGAGGTCCCACGGTAACCCCATGACCTCCACCGCAGTGATCACCGGGGCCTCCCGCGGCCTCGGACTCGCCCTCGCCACCGAGCTGTCGCAGCGCGGCTGGCGGCTCGTCGTCGACGCCCGCGACGCCGGCCGGCTGGACTCCGCCGTCGCCGGGCTCCCCCGTCCCGACCTGGTCAGCGCGGTCCCGGGCGACGTCGCCGACCCGGCCCACCGCGCCGCCCTCGCCGCCCTCGCCGGCGACTCCCTCGACCTGCTCGTGAACAACGCCTCGGCCCTCGGCCCCACCCCGCTGCCGCGTCTGGCCGACCTCCCGCCGGCGGCGCTGGAGGACGTGCTGCAGACCAACGCCGTCGCCCCGCTCGCGCTGGTGCAGGCGCTCCTCCCCGCCCTCGAGCGCGCCCGCGGGACCGTGGTCTCGGTCAGCAGCGACGCCGCGGTCGAGCCCTACCCCGGCTGGGGCGGCTACGGGGCGAGCAAGGCCGCGCTCGACCAGCTGACGGCGGTGCTCGCCGTCGAGCACCCGGCACTGCGCGTGGTCGCCGTCGACCCCGGCGACATGGCCACGGACATGCACGCCGCCGCCGACCCCGATGCCGACCCGGCCGACCTGTCCGCACCCGGGGACGTCGCCCGGGCGCTGCTGCGGCTGCTCGACGGGGACCTGACCGGCGCGCGCGTGCGGGCCGCGGACCTGGCCGTGGGGGCCGCGCGATGACCGCCGTCGCCGTCTCGACGGGAGCCGTCCCGATGGGAGCCGAGGCCACCGAGCCGCCGGAGCGCCGCGGCCTGACCCGCGACGGCGTGCGGCTGATGGCCGTGCGCCCGGGCAGCCTCACCCACGCCCGGTTCACCGACCTGCCCGGCCTGCTGGAGCCCGGCGACCTCGTCGTCGTCAACACCTCGGCGACGCTCCCGGCCCGCCTGACCGCCCGGCGGGCCGACGGCACGGGCACGCCGGTGCACGTCTCGACGACGCTGGACGACGGCACCTGGGTGGTCGAGGTCCGCCGCCCCGGCGACGACGGCCCCGAGACCGGCCTCGAGCCCGGCGCCACGCTGACCCTGCCCGGCGGCGTGCGGCTGGTCCTGCGCGACGGCTTCCCGGACCCGGCCCGGCCGGGGAGGCTGTGGCGGGCGGCCGCCGACCCCGCCGTCGCCGTCCCCGCGTACCTGGCGCGGCACGGCGAGCCGGTCCGCTACCGCCACCTGCGCGGACCGCTCGTGCTCGACGACGTCCAGAACGTCTACGCCACCGAGCCGGGCAGCGCGGAGAACGCCAGCGCCGGCCGGCCGTTCACCGACCGGCTGCTGGTGCGCCTCCTGGCGCGCGGCGTCCCGGTGGTGCCGCTGGTCCTGCACGCGGGGGTGTCCAGTCCCGAGCTGCACGAGCCGCCGGCGCCGGAGCGCTACCGCGTCCCGGAGGTCACCGCCCGCCTGGTCACCGCCACTCGGGCGGCCGGGCAGCGGGTGGTCGCCATCGGCACGACGGTCACCCGGGCGCTGGAGACGGTCACCGGCGAGGACGGCGTCACCCGGCCCGGCGAGGGCTGGACCGACCTGGTGCTCGGCCCGGACCGGCCGGTGCGGGCGGTGACCGGGCTGGTCACCGGCCTGCACGAGCCCGAGGCCAGCCACCTGCTGCTGCTCGAGGCGGTCGCCGGCCGCGACCTGGTCGAGCGCGCGTACGCGGCCGCGGCCGGCGCCTACCTGTGGCACGAGTTCGGCGACTCGATGCTCTTCCTGCCCTAGACCGCCGGGTGGCAGACGGCCTCGGGGCGTCACCAGAGGCCGGCGGCGTCCTCCAGGAGGACCTGCCGGTGCCCCGGTGGCCGGCCCGGGCAGGCGGTGCACATGGCCTCCCCGGGCAGCCGGACCAGCAGGCAGCAGGAGACGCGGCGGACGAACCGGACGCCGCCGACGTCGGTGTACCGGGGCGCGGGCATCGGGTCGCCCACGGCCGCGGCCACCGGCGCGGCCAGCGCCGTGACCGTGCCGACGTCGCCCAGCGCCCGGCCGACGGCGAGCAGCCGGCCGGCCAGTGAGTCGGCGGCCACCGCCCACAGCGGCCGCTGCCGCACCCCGCCGGCCTCGGCCACCGCGGCGACCACCGAGCCGAGCGCCTCGCGCAGCTCCCCCGCGGGGTCCGGGCCCGCCGGTGCCCGGGACACCCCGGCCAGCACGGTGCCGCCGGCGATCTCGTAGAGGGTGGTGTCGGCCAGCCGGGCCGACAGCGGCCGGCCGGTGGCCAGGCCGGCGGCGACCGGCGTCAGCAGCACCGCCGAGGCCGAGTACCACCACACCGTCGCGAGCACCCGGCGGTCGGCGCTGCGGTAGCGGCGGCCCAGCGCGGCCACGCGGCCGGCCGTCCACGCCGGGTCGGCCAGCAGGGCGGCCGGGATCGGGCGGGCCGACGGCGGTGCGAGCAGGCCGAGGCCGGCGGCGCCGGGCACCCGCGCCGCCACGACCGCCTGGGGCCCGCCGTCCACCCGGCCAGTGTGCTGCACCCCCGTCGCGGGCGGCTGCCCCTCCGCCCCGCGCGGGCCCTACGGTGTGTGCTGGGACACGCCGCCTGCCGGCCGTGCGGCGGTCACGAGACGGAGGGAGCACCAGGTGAGCGAGTCGACCGGGTCGGAGGGCCGCCGGTTCCCGGCGCCGGAGCAGCTGGCCGCGTCCGCGAACGTGGGCCCGGACGTGTACGAGCAGGCCGAGGCCGACCGGCTGGCCTTCTGGGAGACGGCGGCGCGCCGGCTGGACTGGTCGCGGGAGTGGGACGAGGTCCTCGACTGGACGAACCCGCCCTTCGCGAAGTGGTTCGTCGGCGGGAAGCTCAACGTCGCCTACAACTGCCTGGACCGGCACGTCGAGGCCGGCCACGGCGACCAGGTCGCCTACCACTGGGAGGGCGAGCCCGGCGACACCCGCACGATCACCTACGCCCAGCTGACCGAGGAGGTCTGCAAGGCCGCCAACGCGCTCGTCGAGCTCGGCGTGAACGCCGGCGACCGCGTGGCGATCTACATGCCGATGATCCCCGAGACGGTCATCGCGATGCTGGCCTGCGCCCGCATCGGCGCCGTCCACATGGTGGTCTTCGGCGGCTTCTCCGCCGACGCCCTCGCCAGCCGGCTCGACGACTCCGGCGCCGTCCTCGTCATCACCTCCGACGGCGGCTACCGCCGCGGGGCGCCCAGTGCGCTCAAGCCGGCCGTGGACGACGCCGTCGGCCGCAGCCCCGGCGTGCGGAACGTGGTCGTCGTGCGGCGCACCGAGCAGGACGTCGAGTGGACCGAGGGCCGCGACCTGTGGTGGCACGACGTCGTGGACCGCCAGTCGCCGCAGCACACGCCCGAGGCCTTCGACGCCGAGCACCCGCTCTACATCATGTACACCTCGGGCACGACGGCGAAGCCCAAGGGCATCCTGCACACCTCCGGCGGCTACCTGACCCAGGTCGCGTACACGCACTGGGCGACCTTCGACCTCAAGCCCGACACCGACGTCTACTGGACCGCGGCCGACGTCGGCTGGGTCACCGGCCACAGCTACATCGTCTACGGGCCGCTGGCCAACCGGGCGACGTCGGTGATGTACGAGGGCACGCCGGAGACGCCGCACCGCGGCCGCTGGTTCGAGCTCATCGAGAAGTACCGCGTCTCGATCCTCTACACCGCACCCACGGTGATCCGGACGTTCATGAAGTGGGGCGAGGACATCCCCGCCGGCTTCGACCTCTCCAGCCTGCGGCTGCTCGGGTCGGTGGGTGAGCCGATCAACCCCGAGGCCTGGCTCTGGTACCACCGCAACATCGGCGGCGAGCGCTGCCCGATCGTGGACACCTGGTGGCAGACCGAGACCGGGGCGCACATGATCACCCCGCTGCCCGGCGTCACGAGCCTCGTCCCCGGCTCGGCCCAGCACCCCTTCCCCGGCATCTCGGCGAGGGTCGTCGACGACGAGGGCAACGAGCTGACCAACGACTCGACCGGGCTGCTGGTGCTCACCGAGCCGTGGCCGGCGATGCTGCGCACGATCTGGGGCGACGACGACCGCTACGTCGACACCTACTGGTCGCGGTTCGGCAAGAACGTCTACTTCGCCGGCGACGGCGCGAAGAAGGACGCCGACGGCAACATCTGGCTGCTGGGCCGCGTCGACGACGTCATGAACGTCTCGGGGCACCGCATCTCCACCACCGAGGTCGAGTCGTCGCTCGTCGGTCACCCGACCGTCGCCGAGGCGGCCGTCGTCGGGGCCAGCGACCCGACCACCGGGCAGGGCATCGTCGCCTTCGTGATCCTGCGCGGGAACGCGGAGGACTCCGGCGAGGAGCTGGTGCAGACGCTGCGCAACCACGTCGCCCGCGACATCGGCCCGATCGCCAAGCCGCGGCAGATCATGGTCGTGCAGGAGCTGCCCAAGACCCGCTCCGGGAAGATCATGCGGCGGCTGCTGCGCGACATCGCCGAGAACCGCGAGCTGGGCGACGTCACCACGCTGACCGACTCCTCGGTGATGAACCTGATCAAGGACAAGCTCCCCGCCGCGTCGTCCTCGGAGGACTAGACGGAGGCCTGAGACCGGTCGCGCGTCCCGGCTCCCCACGCTCGGCAGGGGGAAGCCGGGACGCGCGTCCGGCGATCATGGGGGACGATCCTCGGCAGGCCGTCCGCGGCCGTCCGACAGTCCGACCAGGGAGGAGCCCCCGTGGCCCACAGCGCGTCGTCCACCCAGCCCGCCGCGCGGCATGCCGCCAGCGCCGACCCCTCCGTGGGCTCACTGGTGCAGAGCGCCATGGCCGACGTCTCCACGCTGATCCGCGCGGAGATCGAGCTGGCCAAGACCGAGATCAGCCGCTCGGCCAAGAAGGCGGGCATGAGCGTCGCGCTGTTCGCCGTCGCGGGGGTGCTGCTGGCCTTCGCCGGCATCTACCTGTTCGTCACGCTCGCCGAGTTCTTCACCTGGCTGGGCCTGCCCCGCTGGGTGTCCTACCTCATCGTCACCGTCGGCCTGCTGCTCGTCGCCGCGATCGCGGGGTTCGTCGGCCTGCGGATGCTCAAGAAGATCGACAAGCCCGAGCGGACGATGGAGTCGCTGCGCGAGCTGCCCGACGTCATGCACCGTGAGGAGCCGGGCCAGCGGCGCCGCGCGCTGCCCACGGTGAGCAACGGGCGCGTCGAGCGGCGCTCCCCCGACAGCTACCTGGTCTGAGCGCCGGCACGACCGGGGGCGTCCCCGCCGGCGAGCGGCCCGACGCCACCAGCGTCCTGCTGCCCGGCCCCTGGCTCCACCGCGACGCCTCGGCCAACGGCGTCCGGCTGCACCTGGCCGAGGCCGGGGAGGGTCCACTGGTCCTGCTGCTGCACGGCTTCCCGCAGTTCTGGTGGACCTGGCGGGCGCAGTTGCCCGTCCTCGCCGCGGCCGGGTTCCGGGCGGTCGCGGCCGACCTGCGCGGCTACGGTGCCAGCGACAAGCCGCCGCGCGGCTACGACCTGCCGACGGCGGCCAGCGACGTCGCCGCGCTCGTCCGCGCCCTGGGCGAGCGCGACGCCGTCGTCGTCGGCCACGACTGGGGCGGGCTCGTCGCCTGGACGATGGCCGCGCTGCACCCGCGGGTCGTGCGCCGGCTGGTCGTCGTCTCGATGGCCCATCCCCGGCTGCTGCGCTCCGGCCTGCGCGACGCCGCCCAGCGGCGGGCCCTGCGCCACGTCCTGCGCTTCCAGCTGCCGCGGCTGCCCGAGTGGCGGCTGACCCGCACCGACGACGACCCGGTGGCCGAGTGGCTGCGCGACTGGGCCGGGCCGGACTGGACGCAGACCGCCGACTTCGCCGAGGCAGTGGGGCGCTACCGCTCGGCCGCGCGGATCCCCCAGGCGGCCTACGGGTCGATGGAGTACTTCCGCTGGGCCGGGCGCTCGCAGGTGCGGCCCGACGGGCTGCGCTACGCCCGCCGGATGGCCGCCCCGGTCACCGCGCCCACCCTGCAGCTGCACGGCGACGCCGACCCGCTGGTGCTGCCGCGGACCGCCCGGGGCTCGGGCCGCTACGTGGCCGGCGCCTACGAGTGGCGCGAGCTCCCCGGCATCGGCCACTTCCCGCCCGAGGAGGCAGCGGCCGAGGTCGGCACGGCCATCGCCGACTGGGCCCACTGAGCAGAGGCCCCCGCAGGGGTCCGGTGGACGATGGCCCCCGGGCAGGGTCCCGCCCCGAGCCTGCGAGCGGTGGGGGGCAGAGGCGTCCTTCTATTCACACGGGCCGGTGTCTACCTCGGCGGTCGCGGTGGACCCGGCGCGCGCGGCCGGGGCGACCTGGTGGGCGGTCAGCGCGTAGCCGGTGGCCGGGTCGTCGATCGCCGAGGCGAAGACCACCCCGAGGACCTGCCCGTCCGGGTCGAACAGCGGCCCGCCGGAGTTGCCCGCGCGCACCTCGCCGAAGAGCGCGTAGACGTCGCGCTGCACCGTGCGGGTGTTGCGGAAGTCCGGGCCGCTGATCGGGCCCTGGTCGCGCACGCGGGCCGGGCCGATGAACAGCGCCCCGCCGCCCGGGTAGCCCATGATGATCGCGCCGTCGCCGGTGTCGGAGACCTGCGGGGCGAAGGCCAGCGCCACCTGCGGCAGGTCGGGCACCGCCAGCACCGCGATGTCGACCTCCTCGTCGACGTAGACCGTCGTCGCCTCGTACTCCTCGCCCTCGGCCTCGACCACGGGGTCGTCCACCCCGGCGAGCACGTGCGCGTTGGTCATCACGCGGCCGGGCGCGTACACGAAGCCGGAGCCGTCGATCTGCCGGGAGCACGACGGAGCGACGCCGCTGATCTTGACCACGGAGCCCTGCACCTGGCCGACGACGGGGCTGGTGGCCAGCGTCTGGTCCGGCGCCTCCACCTCGCGGGCCTGGGTCGGCGTGAGCGGGTCGAGGACGTCGGGCAGCCCGCGGCGGTCGATCGCCTCGCGCAGGGAGTCGTAGACCGCGCGCACGCTGTCGGGGACGGCCCGGTCGACCGCCTGCACGAGCGCCGACTTCCGGACCTGCCCGGCCAGCCCCGGGAACGGGGCGCTGGCGAGCGGGGTGGCCACCATCCACGCCACGAGCAGCACCGCCACCGCCGACACCACCGCACCGGCGACCGAGTCGAGCACCTCGGCCGGCTCCCAGGTGACCCGGCGGCGCACCGCCCTCCCGATCGCACCGGCCAGCACCTGCCCGAGCAGCGCCCCCGCCAGGACGACGACCAGGGCGGCGAACACCCGGGTCACCGGCGACCCGTCGAGCCGGTCGGCGACCGGCCCGGACAGCTGCGCACCGAGGACGGCGCCGCCGAGGAAGCCGAGGAAGGAGGTCGCCGACACCACGAGGCCCTGGCGGAAGCCGGAGAAGGCGAAGACCAGGGCGAGGACGATGAGGGCGAGGTCGACCAGCGACATGGATCAGCCGCGCACCGTCATGACGCCGGTCTGGCCGAGCTGGACGTGGAAGCTGCACTCGAAGGGGTGGTCGCCGGGCGCGGTGACCTCGAACTCGATGGTCTCGGTGTCCCCGGCGGCCAGCAGCGGGATCTCCTCGGGGATCTCCTCGACGCCGGCGCCGGGCGTGAAGCGGAAGTTGTGGGTGGCCTGCGTGGCGGTGCTCTGCACGGTCAGCCGCACCCGGCCGGGGGCCACGGTGAAGGTCTCGGGCACGAACACGTAGTCGTCCGGCGTCTGGATGGTGACCTCCTGGACGCCGTCCTCCCCCGTCGTCACGGTGCCCAGCGACGCGTCGCTGCTGGAGGGCGCCGCGCCGTCGCCGGAGCCGCCGTCCGAGCCGCAGCCGGCCAGCACCCCGGCCGCCAGCACCGCACCGGCCAGCGCCGCCGGGAGGCGGCGCGTCCACGTCCCGCTCATCGCCATTCCCTCATCGGCGCGGAACCGTACGCGCCGCGGGGTCCCCGGGCCCGCCGTCGGCCACCGTCGGCGCGGCGGCGTCCTCCACGCCGCCCTCGCCGAGCGACCCGGGCGCGCTCTCGGGGCGGGCCCCTGCCGACTCCAGCGGACGCACGTCGCGGGGGTTCCACGGCCGCGCCAGGCCGGCGGCCTCGAGGACGGCGTCGAGCAGGCCCGCGGTGAAGCCCCACACGACCATCCCGGCGACGCCGAACGCCGGCCCGACGTAGCCGGCCGGGTGCCGCACGCGGAACCGGTTGGCCGGATCGGCGAGCTCGGCCAGCGGCACGCGGGCCACCCGGGCCACCTCCTGCGGATCACCGACGGTGACGTCGCGCGGGTCGGCCCACCAGGCCACCACCGGGACGACGAGGTTGTCCGAGGGCCCGAGGAACAGCTCGGGCAGCGTGGCCAGCACCCGGACGCCGTCGGGGTCGACGCCGGCCTCCTCCTGCGCCTCCCGCAGCGCGGTGCCCACCGGGTAGTCCTCACCGGGATCGGCGCCGCCGCCGGGGAAGGCCGGCTGCCCGGCGTGCGTGCGCAGCCGCGCGGACTTCTCGATCAGCAGGACGTCGGCGCCGCGCGGGCCCTCGCCGAAGAGGATCAGCACCGCCGACCGGCGCGCGGTGTCCGTGGCGGCCTGCATGCGGTGGCGCAGCGGCAGGTCGCCCGCTGCGGCCACCAGCCGCTGCAGGTAACCGGGCAGGCCGGTGGTGTCGACGCCGGGCAGCAGGCCGGTCACAGCTGCACCCCCAGGTGCTCGGCGACCAGACCGCGCAGCTCGTCGACGGACTCGACCGCCCCGGTCCGCACAAAGGCCACCGATCCGTCGGCGGCGAGGAACACCGTGTGCGGCAGACCGCGCAGACCCAGCGCCGCGGCGACGTCGCCCCGCCCGTCGAAGGCGCCGGGGAGCGTGACGCCGGCGTCCTCGGCGAAGGAGGCCGCCTGCGGGACGCCGTCCTGGCTGATGACCCCCAGCACCCGGACGCGGTCGCCGGCGAGGTCGGCGAGCTGCTGCACCAGCGGCAGCTCCTCACGGCACGGGCCGCACCAGCTGGCCCAGAGGTTCAGCACGGTGGGCGTCCCGGGCGCGCGGCCGAGGTCCAGCGTGCCGCCGGTGAAGCACTCGATCGGCGCGACGGCCGACAGGTCGCCGTCGGCCGCCGGCTCGTCGGGCTGCTCCGGGCAGGTCGCCAGGTCCGTCTGCGTGGAGGCGACGGTGGCCCGCCGGGGGGTGTCGGGCTCGTCGGCCTCTGCCGTACAGGCGGACAGCGCCAGGCCCAGGGCGAGCAGCAGCGCGGCCGTGCGCCGGGCGCTCACTCGGTGTCCGACGCCGCGGGCGTCTTGACCAGCTTCAGCGCCGCCTCGGGGTCGGTGGGGCCGATGCCGTAGGAGGGGCACCAGCGCGCCAGCCCGCACGCGCCACAGGCGGCCTTCTTGGCGTGGCACACGCGCCGGCCGTGGAAGATCACGCGGTGGCTGAACATCGTCCAGTCACGCTTCGGGACGAGCTCGGCGATCTCCGCCTCGACCTTGACCGGGTCCTCCTCGGCGGTCCAGCCGAAGCGGCGGACCAGCCGGCCGAAGTGGGTGTCGACGGTCAGCCCCGGCACGTCGAAGGCGTTGCCGAGGACGACGTTCGCCGTCTTGCGTCCCACGCCGGGCAGGGTGACCAGGTCCGCCATCCGCCCGGGGACCTCGCCGTCGAACCGCTCGACCAGCGCCTGCGCGAGCCCGAGGACCGAGTTGGCCTTGGCACGGAAGAAGCCGGTGGGCTTGAGGATCTCCTCGAGGTCACCGCGGTCGGCGCCGGCCAGCGCCACCGGGTCCGGGTACTTCGCGAACAGCGCCGGGGTGACCCTGTTGACCGTCTTGTCGGTCGTCTGCGCGGACAGGACGGTGGCCACCAGCAGCTCGAAGGCGTTGGTGAAGTCGAGCTCGCAGTGCGCGTCGGGGTGGATCACCGCGAGCTCGCGGGCCATCCGGCGGGCGCGGCGGGTGCGGGCCAGCGGCGTCTCGTCCGGGTCGAACGGCACGGCCGCCGGGCGGGAGGCAGGAGCACGGCGCGCTGCGGGGCGCGCGTAGGCCGGCGAGGACACGCGGTCGAGGGTATGCGTCACCGGCGACGACTCCGGGCCCGTGTCATCATCGCGACAGCCCTGCTCACAGCGACCGGACAGGAGGTGGACGTGGTCGCGCTCATCGTCATCCTCTTCCCACCGATGGTGATCGCCTTCCTCCTCGTGATGGAGCGGGTCGAGGAGCCGCTGCGTCGGCCGACGTCGCCGCGCGAGGTGGCCGAGTTCCTCTCGTCCGCGACCCCGGGCGAGGTCGACACGCTGGCCGCCTCGGGCATCCGCCGGGCGATGACCCGCTGGCGCCGCCGTCGCCGGTCCCGGGTCCGCCAGAGCTCCGAACCCCTCGTCTGAACCGGGCGGAACGCGTCCCCGACGGGGGCCCTCCTCACCCCGCGGGGTCACCCCGCGTGTCTCCGAACGGGTGACCGTGGGCACAGCCGCCTAGACTCCCCCTGGACGCGGGCGCGGTAGCCCCGCACGTCGAGCGCGAACGGTGGGGTGGAGAGGACACGTGGTGGACGAGGTGTTGGCCCAGTCGGGGCTCTTCCAGGGGCTCTCGGAGGAGGCCGTCGACCCGGTCGCCAGTCGTCTGGAGACGATGACCCTGCCCCGGGGCCGGGTCGTGTTCAACGAGGGCGAGCCGGGCGACAGCCTCTACATCGTGCTGAGCGGCAAGATCAAGTTGTCCCGCCGCTCCCCCGACGGCCGCGAGAACGTGCTCGCCGTCATGGGCCCCTCCGACCAGTTCGGTGAACTCTCAGTGTTCGACCCCGGCCCGCGCACGGCCACGGCCACCGCGGTCACCGACGTGAAGCTGGCCAAGATGCCGCAGTCGGTGCTCCGGCCGTGGATCGAGGCGCACCCCGAGGTCGGCGAGCGGCTGCTGCACGTGCTGGCCCGGCGGCTGCGGCGCACCAACGACTCGGTGGCCGACCTGATCTTCACCGACGTCCCCGGCCGCGTGGCCAAGGCGCTGCTGCAGATGGCCGACCGATTCGGCAGCCGGGAGTCCGACGGCCTGCGGGTCAAGCACGACCTCACGCAGGAGGAGCTGGCCCAGCTGGTCGGCGCCTCCCGGGAGACCGTCAACAAGGCCCTGGCCGACTTCGTGCACCGCGGCTGGATCCAGCTGCAGGGCAAGTCGGTCGTCGTCCTGGACGAGGACCGGCTCCGCCGCCGCGCGCGCTGAACCCCTGAACGCCAGAGGCCCGGAACCGGCTCGGTTCCGGGCCTCTCGCGTTCGACGCACCTGGCCGCAGGGTGTCGTGGCCGGTGGCGGGCCCGGAGGGTCCCCGCCGGACGCGACGGTGGGGCTCAGCGCAGCCGGGGGACGGCACCTGACCGCAGGGTGTCGTGGCCGGTGGCGGGCCCGGAGGGTCCCCGCCGGACGCGACGGTGGGGCTCAGCGCAGCCGGGGGACGGCACCTGACCGCAGGGTGACCCGGAGGGTCACGAGGGGAGCGGCACGACCAGACCGATGCGGGTGCCGTCGGGGAGCTCGGCGAAGCGTCCCTCGGGCGTGGTCTTCAGCTCCGGCATGATGGGGTGCAGCGGCTCCGGCGGGGAGCCGGCCAGCGCGGCCGCGACGTCGGGGAACGCCGACAGCTGGCTGAGGGTGTGGATGGTCGGCGGCAGCATCGGCCGGGTGCCCGCCCGCATCTGCGTCAGCGCGGCCTCCGGGGTCAGCCAGCTGGCCTCGTCGGCCTCACCGGACACGTCCCGGGCCTCCTGGCCGACCGGCAGTGCCGCGGCGAAGAACCGGGTGTCGTAGCGCCGGGTCTCCTGCGGCGGGGTGATCCAGTGCGCGAACGGCCGCAGCAGGTCCGCGCGCAGCGCCAGCCCGCGGGTGGCCAGCAGCTCGGCCAGCGACAGCTCGCGGGTCAGCAGCGCCTGGCGCTGCACCTCCCAGTCGTCCCCGGAGACGTCCGGGACGACGTCGGTGCCGTCGGGTGACCCGGCCAGCAGCACGCCGGCCTCCTCGAACGTCTCGCGGACGGCGGCGCACACCAGCTCGCGCGCCGTCCGCTCGTCGCAGCCGAGCGCCTGCGCCCACTCCCCGGGCGCCGGCCCGGCCCAGGCGACCTCGGTGTCGCCGTCGCGGGGGTCCACGCCGCCGCCCGGGTAGGCGGTCATCCCGCCGGCGAACGGCATCCCGCGCGTGCGGCGCAGCAGGTGGACCTCCAGGCCCTGCTCGCCGTCGCGGAGCACCAGGACCGTCGCCGCCGGGCGGATCTCGGTCATCCGCGCAGTTCGACCGTGAGCTCGATCTCGACCGGCGCGCCCAGCGGGAGCTCGGCGACGCCGACCGCGCTGCGGGCGTGGTGGCCGGCCTCGCCGAAGACCTTGCCCAGCAGCTCGCTGGCGCCGTTGACCACCCGCGGCTGGCCGCTGAAGCCCTCGGCGCTGGCCACGTAGCCGACGACGCGCACGACCCGCGCCACCGAGTCCAGGCCGACCAGGTCGTCGACGGCGGCCAGCGCGTTGAGGGCGCACAGCTTGGCGTCGGCGGCGGCGTCCTCGGGGTCGACCGAGCCGCCCACCTTCCCGGTGCGCCGCAGCCCGCCGTCGACGAAGGGCAGCTGGCCGGAGGTGAACACCAGCTGCCCGGTGCGCACCGCCGGCACGTAGGAGGCGACCGGCGCGGCCACCGGTGGCAGCCGGATGCCCAGCTCGGCCAGACGGGCGCGCCAGCTCGGCGGCTGCGTCCCCTGCGTCATCGCCGGCGCCTCAGGAGAGCGGGCGCTTGAGGTACGCGACCGGCTGCTCGGGACCGGTGGGGCCCGGCAGCACCGTCACCAGCTCCCAGCCGTCGACGCCCCACGAGTCGAGGATCGCCTTGGTGTTGTGGATCAGCAGCGGGATGGTGGCGTACTCCCACCTGCGGCGGGCCGGTTCGCTCATGGGGGACGACGCTAGCGCAGGCGGCGGTGCCCAGCCGGGGGTGCGCCCGGCCCGCGGGAGGCCGGAGTCCGCAGAGTGCTCCTAGGCTGGTGCGGGTGAGCCCCGACTTCCCCGTGCGCTGCCACGTCGTGACCGGGAAGGGCGGGACCGGTAAAACCACCGTCGCCGCCGCCCTGGCCCTGGCCCTGGCGTCCGAGGGACGCACCGTCCTGCTGGTCGAGTGCGAGGGGCGGCAGGGCATCGCCCAGCTCTTCGACACCCCGCCGCTGCCCTACGAGGAGCGCCGGGTGGCGGTCACCCGCGGCGGGGGCGAGGTGCGGGCCCTGGCGATCGACGTCGAGGAGGCCCTGCTCGAGTACCTCGAGATGTTCTACAACCTCCGCCGGGCCGGCCGGGCGCTGCGCAAGATGGGCGCGGTCGACTTCGCCACCACGATCGCCCCGGGCCTGCGCGACGTCCTGATCACCGGGAAGGTCAAGGAGGCCGTCACCCGCCGCAAGGACGGCCGGCGGGTCTACGACGCGGTCGTCGTCGACGCGCCCCCGACCGGGCGGATCACCAAGTTCCTCAACGTGACCGGGGAGATGTCCGAGCTCACCCGCTCCGGCCCGATCAAGACCCAGAGCGACGGCGTCATGGCGGTGCTGCGCTCCCCGCAGACCGCGGTGCACCTGGTCACGCTGCTCGAGGACATGCCCGTGCAGGAGACCGCCGACGCCATCGCCGAGCTCACCGCGGCCCGTCTGCCGGTGGGGTCGGTGATCGTCAACATGGCCAGCGAGCCGGTGCTCCCGGAGGCCGCCCTCGCGCGGGCCGTCGAGGGCGCGGTCACCGGCGCCGACCTGGCACCCGGGCTGGCCGCGGCCGGCCTGCCCGACGACCCGGCGCTGGCCGAGGCCCTGGCCGCCGAGGCGGTCGAGCACGCCCAGCGGTGGGCCGCCCAGGACGCGCTGCGCGCCCGGGTGGAGACGCTGGGCCGCCCGCTGGCCGAACTCCCGCTGCTGCCCGGCCCGATGGACCTCGGGTGCCTGTTCGAGCTGGCCGGCCGGCTCGAGGACCACCTCGGTGCGGAGGTCGCCGCGTGAGCGCCGCGGAGGAGGCGACGCCCCGCCCGGCCCGCGCCCCCGCGCGCCCGGCGGCCGAACGGCAGGCACCACCCATGGACCTCGCCGCGCTGATCGAGGACGCCGACACCCGGATCCTCGTGTGCTGCGGCTCGGGTGGCGTCGGCAAGACCACGACGTCGGCCGCGCTCGCCCTGGCCGCCGCGGAGGCCGGCCGGCGGGTCGTCGTCCTCACCATCGACCCGGCCCGCCGGCTGGCGCAGTCGCTGGGCCTGGAGGAGCTGGACAACGAGCCGAGGAAGGTCGAGATCCCCGGGATCGCGGGTGAGCTGCACGCGATGATGCTGGACATGAAGCGGACGTTCGATGACATCGTCGTCTCGCACTCGACGCCCGAACGGGCCGAGCAGATCCTGGCCAACCCCTTCTACCAGACCCTGTCGTCCTCGTTCGCCGGGACGCAGGAGTACATGGCGATGGAGAAGCTCGGTCAGCTGCGCGCGGCCGACACCTGGGACCTGATCATCGTCGACACGCCCCCGTCGCGGTCGGCGCTGGACTTCCTCGACGCGCCCAACCGGATGAGCCGCTTCCTCGACGGCACGATGATCCGGCTGCTCACCGCCCCCGCGCGGGCCGGCGGGCGGGCCGGGTTCAAGTTCGCCAGCGCCGGGCTGATGTTCTTCAGCCGCATCATCAGCAAGGTCCTCGGCGGCCAGCTGCTGCGCGACATCTCCGCGTTCGTCAGCGCCCTCGACACGATGTTCGGCGGCTTCCGCGAGCGGGCCACCGCCACCTACGAGCTGCTGCGGCGGCCGGGCACGTGGTTCGTCGTCGTCGCGACGCCGGAGCCCGACGCGCTGCGCGAGGCCTCCTACTTCGTCGACCGGCTCTCCTCCGAGGGCATGCCCCTGGCCGGGCTGGTGCTCAACCGGACCCACCCGCCGGCCAGCACGCGGCTGTCGGCCACCCGCGCCGAGACCGCGGCCGAGGCCGCCGCCGAGACCGGGAACGGCGACCCTGCCGTCGCCCTGGCCGCCGGCGCGCTGCGGGTGCACGCCGAGCGGATGACGCTGGCCGCCCGCGAGCAGCGGCTGGCCGACCGGTTCACCAGCGCGCACCCCGAGGTGGCGATGCGGGCCGTCCCGGCGGCCGCCGGCGACGTGCACGACCTCGACGGGCTGCGCACGATGGCCGAGGCCCTGACCGGTCCCGACGGCGACACGCCGACGGGCGTCCCGCGGACCCGGGTGCTGCCCGCGCGCCGCGCCTGAACCGCGCTCCGGGGTCGGCGCGCCCCGTACTCTTCCGGGTGATGTCTGCTCCCTCCCGCGCCCGGGTCCTGGGCAAGCTCGCCGCGATGATCGTGGTGGCCGGCGCGCTCGTCGCCGGCATGCTGTTCCCCCTCGTCGGCGGCGCCGGGCTGACGGCACGCAACTCCGCGTCACTGCTCGACGCGCTGCCGGTGGAGCTCACCGACGCCACCCCGGCGGGCAACTCGCGCGTGCTGGCCGCGGACGGCTCGCTGATCACGAACTTCTACAACCACAACCGCACGGTCGTGGGCTCCGACCAGATCGCCGACGTGATGAAGCAGGCGCTGGTTGACATCGAGGACGCGCGCTTCTACGACCACAACGGCCTGGACGTGCAGGGCACCCTGCGCGCCGCGGTGACCAACGTGGCCGCGGGCTCGGTGCAGGAGGGTGGCTCGACGATCACCCAGCAGCTGGTCAAGCAGACCCTGCTGGAGACCGCCGACAGCGCCGAGGAGCGTCAGGAGGCCATCGAGCAGGACGGCGTCGAGGGCCTGTCGCGCAAGCTGCGCGAGGCCCGGCTGGCCCTGGCGCTGGAGGAGACCTACTCCAAGGACGAGATCCTCACCCGCTACCTCAACATCGTGTACTTCGGGCAGGGCGCCTACGGCATCCAGGCCGCCGCCCAGCAGTACTTCAGCGTCAACGCCGCCGACCTGAACCTCCCCCAGGCCGCGATGTTGGCCGGGCTGGTGCAGAGCCCGGCCAACGACGACCCGGTCACCAACCCGGAGAACGGGCAGACCCGCCGCAACCAGGTGCTGCAGCGGATGTTCGACCTCGGCCACCTCGAGGGCACGAACGAGGAGCAGCTCGCCGCGCTCATGGCCGAGCCGGTGCAGGTCGCGCCGGGCATCAGCCCGCCCAACGGCTGCATCGACGCCGCCGTCGGCGGGTTCTTCTGCGCGTTCCTGCAGCAGTACCTGACCCAGACGCTCGGCATCACCCAGGAGCTGCTCGACAACGGCGGCCTGACCATCCAGACGACGCTGAACCCGCAGCTGCAGACGCTCGGCGACCAGGCGGTCCTCAACACCCTGCCGATGGGGGCCGAGCTCGCCGGCATGTTCACCGCCGTGCAGCCGGGTACCGGCGCCGTCCTGGCGATGAGCGTCAACCGCCAGTTCGGCTGCGCCGACCCTCAGTGCGAGTCGGTCGTCCTCAACACCGTGGCCAGCCAGGGCGCCGGGTCCACCTACAAGGTGTTCACCGCCGCCGCCGCGCTCGAGGCGGGCATCCCGGCCAACACCGTGATCAGCACGCCCGGCAACCAGTACACCTCGCGCATCTACAACGGTCCCTCGTGCGGGAGCGACCGCGAGCAGGCCAACGGCAAGTACTGCGTGCAGAACGCCGGCAACTACCCCGACACCCTCGACATGGTGGGGGCGCTGGTCCGCTCGTCGAACACCTACTTCCTCGCGCTGCAGGACCGCCTCGGCAGCGTCGAGGGCCCGGTGCGCATGGCCGAGCGCATGGGCATGGGCTTCGACCAGCCGAACCAGACGCCGGCCGACCAGATCATCGCCGAGAACCGGGGGTCGTTCACCCTCGGCGCCGAGGCCACCAGCCCGCTGGACCTCGCCAACGCCTACGCCACGCTGGCCGCCCAGGGCACCCGGTGCGACCCGGTGCCGGTGACCCAGGTGCTCGACCGCAACGGCCAGCCGCTCACCCGCGACGACGGCCAGCCGCTCGTCACCGGCGGCAACTGCACCGCCGAGGCCATCCCGGCCCCGGTCGCCAACACGCTCGCCAACATCCTCGTCGGCGACGTCGCCAACCCCGAGGGCACCGGCACCCGGGCCGCGGTGCCGGGCCACGTCATCGCCGGCAAGACCGGCACCTCGCAGAGCAACTTCTCCGCTGCCTTCGTGGGCATCATGCCCGAGTACGCGGCCAGCGTGATGGTGCTCAACCCCAAGCAGAACCAGAACGTCGGCGGCTTCGGCGGCAACAAGCCGGCCACCATCTGGCACGACGCGATGGCACCGTTCCTCGCCGACAAGCCGACCTCGGGGTTCGCCCCGGCCGACCCGGTGCTGATGGGCCAGGGTCGCCCGGTCCCCCAGCCGACGCAGGGCACCGCCGGGGAGCCTGCTCCCGACCGGGGTCCCGCGGCGGCTCCCGACCAGGGCCCGGCTCCGGACCAGGGCGTCGAGCAGCCGGGGACCGCGAACGGCCGGCCCGGCAACGGCGGCCGGGGCGGCGGAGGCGGCGGCGGGGGCTTCGGCGACTGACCCGGCGCTCAGCCCAGCTGGCGGCGGACCTCCGCGGCGACCCGGGCGCCCTCCGCGCGGCCCGCGACGACCGCGTTGGCCGCGCCCATGACCCGGCCCATGTCCTCCATGCCGGTCGCGCCGGTGCGGGTGACCGCGTCGGCGACGATCGCGGTGAGGTCGGCGTCGTCGAGCTGGGCGGGCAGGTAGCCGGCCACCACCTCGCCCTCCGCCCGCTCGCGCGCGGACTGCTCGGCGCGGCCGGCGGACTCGAACGCCTCGGCGGCCTCGCGGCGGCGCTTCGCCTCGCGGCGCAGCACGCCGAGCACCTCGTCGTCGGACAGCTCGCGGGCCTCCTTGCCGGCGACCTCCTCCGCGCTGACCGCCGCCAGCACCATCCGCAGCGTGGCGGTGCGCAGCTCGTCGCGGGACTTCATGGCGGTGGTCAGGTCGGCGCGCAGCTGGTCCTTGAGGGCAGACACGCCCTCAGCCTGGCACGACGTCCCCGCTGGGCACCCGTCGGCTCGCGGCCGCTCCGGCGGCGGCCCGTAGGCTCGGGCCCGTGCGCTGGTACACCGCCCTCCCCACGGCCACCGTCGCGGCGGGCGCCTCCACGGTCGCCTACGCGTCCCTGGTGGAGCGCAACCGTTGGACCCTGCGCCGCTTCGACGTCCCCGTGCTCGCCCCCGGCTCCGCGCCGCTGACCGTGCTGCACCTGTCGGACCTGCACATGACCGCGGGGCAGCGGTCCAAGCGGGACTGGGTGGCCGCCCTCGACGACCTCGAGCCCGACCTCGTCGTCGACACCGGGGACAACCTGGCCGGGCTGGACGCCGTCCCGACGGTGCTGCAGGCACTGGACCCGCTGCTCGACCGGCCCGGCGCCTTCGTCACCTCGTCCAACGACTACTACGCGCCGCGGCCGAAGAACCCGTTCAGCTACCTGACGAAGCCCGACAAGCGGGTCCACGGCATCGACCTGCCCTGGTACGAGCTGCGCGACGGGCTGACCGGCCGCGGCTGGGTGGACCTCACCAACGCCCGCGGCGAGCTCACCGTGGCCGGCCGCCGCATCGTGTTCGCCGGGTGCGACGACCCGCACATCCAGCGGGACCGCTACGACCTCGTCGAGGGCCCGGCCGACCCGACGGCGGACCTGCGCATCGGCGTCGTGCACTCCCCCGAGCCGCGGGTGCTCGACCGCTTCGCCGCGGACGGCTACGACCTGCTGCTGTGCGGGCACACGCACGGCGGGCAGCTGCGGGTGCCCCTCTACGGCGCGCTGGTCACCAACTGCGGCATCGACCGGGACCGCGTCCGCTGGCTGCACCGGTGGGCCGAGCCCGCGCCCGGGAGGCCGAACGGGACCTGGCTGCACGTCTCCGCCGGCCTGGGCACCAGCCCCTACGCGCCCGCGCGCTTCGCCTGCCCGCCCGAGGCGACGCTGCTCACCCTGACCGCGCGGCCGGCCTGAGGAAGGACCCCTCTGCCGCCCACCGCTCGCGAGCTCGCGGCGGGACCCTGCAGAGGGGCCGCGGAGTACGGGCGCTACAGTGGTCGCGGAACGCCGGGGTGTGGCGCAGCTTGGTAGCGCGCGTCGTTCGGGACGACGAGGCCGCAGGTTCAAATCCTGTCACCCCGACTCCAGCCGAGGGGCCGCCGAGAGGCGGCCCCTCAGCCGTTCCGGGCCCGTTCCCGTCGAGGCCGGACACGGTTGACGGGTTGAGCCCGGTCCGTAACGGGCACCGACGGACCCGATGACCGAGTGGTTGCTCCTCCTCGCCGCCGTGGTGCTCACGGCACTCACCGGCTTCTTCGTCGCCGCCGAGTTCTCCCTCACGACCGTGGACCGCGGTCGTGCCGAGGAGGCCGCCCGGGCCGGTGACGCGGGCGCCGGCGGTGTCGTGACGGCGCTCAAGTCGCTGTCCACCCAGCTCTCGGCCGCCCAGCTGGGCATCACGCTGACCACCCTCGTGGTCGGCTACCTCGCCGAGCCCGCGATCGGCCAGCTCCTGCACGGCCCGCTCGAGGCCCTGGGGCTGTCCCAGGGAGCCGCCACGGGCGTCTCCTACGGCCTGGCGCTGGCGCTGGCGACGACGTTGCAGATGCTCCTCGGCGAGCTCGGCCCGAAGAACCTCGCCATCGCCAACCCGCTCGGCGTCGCCCGCTTCGTCGCGCCGGGCATGCGCGCGTTCACCGCGGCCACCGGCGTCCTGCTCAACGGCCTGCAGCGGCTGGCCAACGCCATCGTGCGGCGGCTGGGGTTCGAGCCGCGCGAGGAGCTCGACTCCGCCCGCGGCGCCGACGAACTGGCCGCCGTCGCCCGCCGGTCGGCCGAGGAGGGCGACCTCTCCCCCGTCGCCGCGCGGCTGCTGCAGCGATCCCTGGGCCTGCGCGCGAAGTACGCGACCGACGTCATGACCCCGCGCACCCGGCTGTGGACGCTGCGGGCCAGCGCCACCGCCGCCGACGTCATCACCGCCGCCACCGAGTCGGGCAACTCGCGCTTCCCCGTCTACGGCTCCGACCTCGACGAGGTCACCGGCGTGGTGCACGTCAAGCGTGCGGTCGCCGTCCCGGAGGCCGAGCGCTCCCGCCGCACCGCCGGGGAGCTCGCCGACCCGGTGCTCGCGGTGCCGTCGTCCCTACGCCTGGAGCGGCTGCTGGACCTGCTGCGCGAGCAGGGCCTGCAGATCGCGCTCGTGGTCGACGAGTGGGGCGCCACGCACGGCGTCGTCACGCTGGAGGACATCATCGAGGAACTGGTCGGCGAGATCACCGACGAGACCGACCGGCCGCTGCGCACGCTGCGCCGCGTCGGGGACGGCGAGTGGATGCTGTCCGGCCTGCTGCGGCCCGACGAGGTCCTCGAGCGGACCGGCATCGCGGTGCCCGAGGGCCGCTACGAGACCCTGGCCGGCTTCCTCGCCGAGCAGCTGCAACGCCTCCCCGAGGAGGGCGACACGGTGGAGCTCGAGCAGGCCCGGCTGACGGTGGAGACGCTCGACGGCCGGCGCATCGCCCGGGTGCGGGCCGAGATGACCGTCGTCCTCCCGGCGGGCGCCACGGCCTCGCGGCTGCGCGCGGAGAAGGCCGCGGCATGAGCGACGTCATCAGCCTGCTGATCCTGGTCGCGCTGCTGCTGGGCAACGCCTTCTTCGTCGCCGCGGAGTTCGCGCTGGTGTCCGCGCGGGTCGACCAGATCGAGCCGCGGGCCGAGGCGGGCTCCGCGCGGGCGGTCAAGACCCTGGCCGCGATGCGCAACGTGTCGCAGATGATGGCCGGCGCGCAGCTGGGCATCACGCTGTGCTCGCTGGGGCTGGGCGCGGTCGGCGAGCCCGCCGTCGCCCACCTCATCGAGGCACCGCTGCACGCCGTGGGCGTCCCGGACGCGCTGCTGCACCCGATCGCGCTGGTCATCGCGCTGTCGATCGTGACCGTGCTGCACATGGTGCTCGGCGAGATGGTGCCGAAGAACATCACCCTCGCCGGCCCGGACAACGCGGCCATCGCGCTCGGGCCGCCGCTGGCCGCCTTCACCCGGCTGCTCAAGCCGGTGATCTGGGCCTTCAACACCACGGCCAACGTCTTCGTGCGGCTGTTCGGCGCCACCCCCACCGACGAGATCGCCGCCAGCTTCGACGAGACCGAGATCCGCTCGATGATCACGCAGTCGCGGCAGGAGGGCCTGCTCGGCACCGAGGTGAGCGAGCTGGCCGCCGGCGCGCTGCAGTTCGAGCAGCACACCGTGGAGGACGTGCTGCTGCCGATGGACACCGTGGTGACCGTGCCCCGCTCGACCACGCCGCGGCAGCTGGAGGCCGTCGTCGCCGAGCACGGGTTCAGCCGCTACCCGGTCCACGGCGACGACGGCGCCCTGCTCGGCTTCGTGCACGTCAAGGACGCCCTCGGGGTGGGCGGCGCGGACCGCGACCGGCCGATGCCCGACGACCTCGTCACGCCGCTGGTGCCGATCGCGCCGGACACCAAGCTGCCCGAGGTGCTCTCCGAGATGCGGGCCCAGGGCTCGCACCTCGGCGGCGTGGTCAGCAGCGACGGCGGAGAGCGCCGGACCGTCGGCCTGGTGGCCCTGGAGGACGTGCTCGAGCTGCTCATCGGCGACGTCCGCGACGCCGCGGCCGAGCAGGCAAAGGTCCTCGCCGACCGGGCCGCCCGCGGACGGGGCCGGGGCGGCCAGCCGGCCGGCGCGGGCGCCGGGGGAAGATGACGGGGTGAGCGCCCCCGTCCTGTCCCCGGAGGTCACCACCCGCTGGCAGGCGCGCTTCCGCGCGCCCCGCGTCAGCCTGCCCGACTGGGCGCTGCACGCGCCGCAGCGGTGCCTGTACGCCTCCGACGTCAGCGGCGTCGTCGAGCAGTACGCGTGGGACCGCACCACCGATGCCCACCGCCAGGCCACAGACCGGCCCAACGGCACGCTGATCGGCACGCTGTCGCCCGACGGCGAGACGATCTGGTGGTTCGCCGACACCGACGGCGACGAGTTCGGCGTCTGGATGGTGCAGCCCTTCGCGGGCGGGGAGGACCGGGTCGCCGTCCCGGAGGTGGGCCCCGCCTACCCCGCGGGCCTGGAGATCGGCGGCTCGCTGGTCGCGATCGGCCGGTCCACGGACGACGGCAGCGAGCTGTGGCTGGCCCCCGTCGGCGGCACCCCGCGCGTGGTCTACCGGCACGAGGACCCCGCCTCGGTCGACGCCCTCACCCTCGACGACGAGCTGCTCGTCGTGTCGCACTCCGAGCACGGCGACCCGCGCTACCCGGCCCTGCGCGTGCTGCGGACCGCCGACGACGCCGTCGTCGCGGAGAAGTGGGACGGCGAGGGGCGCGGCCTGCACGCGCTGGAGTTCGCCCCGCTGCCCGGCGACCGGCGGCTGCTGGTCGGGCACGAGCGGCGCGGCCGCGAGGAGCTGCTGGTCTGGGACGTCGTGGCCGACTCCGAGGTGGAGATCGTCCTCGACCTCCCCGGCGACGTCACCGCCGGCTGGTACCCCGACGGCTCGGCGCTGCTGGTCGGGCACGACCACGCCGCCCGCAGCGAGCTCTACCGCTACGACCTCGGCACCGGGGCGCTGGAACGGCTGGACACCCCGTCCGGCGTCGTCCGCGGCGCCACGGCCCGGCCCGACGGCACCGTGGAGCTGGCGTGGTCGTCGTCGCAGCTCCCGCCGGTGATCCGCCGCGCCGACGGCCCGGTGGTGCTCGCCGCGCCCGGCGAGGAGCCGCCCGCGGCGTACCCGGTCGAGGACCGCTGGGTGCCCGGTCCCGGCGGCGACGTGCACGCCCTGGTCGTGCGGCCCGCCGGGGAGGCGCCGTACGCGACGGCGTTCCTGGTGCACGGCGGCCCGGAGTCGGCCGACGACGACTCCTACCGCGCCCGCCGGGCCGCCTACGTCGACGCCGGCTACGCGGTCGTGCACGTCAACTACCGCGGTTCCACCGGCTACGGCAGCGCCTGGCGCGACGCGCTCACGGGCCGGCCGGGTCCCACCGAGCTCGAGGACGTCGCCGCCGTCTACGACGCGCTGGTCGCCGAGGGCTTCCTCGACCCGGCGCGGGCGGTGCTCACCGGCGGCTCCTGGGGCGGCTTCCTCACCCTGCTGGGCCTGGGCACGCAGCCCGAGCGCTGGGCCGCCGGCATCGCCGAGGTCCCGGTGGCCGACTACCTGGCCGCCTACGAGGACGAGATGGAGGGCCTGCGGGCCTACGACCGGGCGCTGTTCGGCGGCTCTCCCGACGAGGTGCGCGAGCGCTACGTGCGGTCCTCACCGATCACCCACGTCGAGCGGGTGCGCGCGCCGGTGCTCGTCGTCGCCGGGGCCAACGACCCGCGCTGCCCGATCCGGCAGATCGAGAACTACCTCGGCGAGCTCGAGCGGCTGGGCAAGCAGCACGAGGTGTACCGCTTCGACGCCGGCCACGGCTCGCTGGTCATCGAGGAGACGATCCGGCAGGTCGAGACGGCACTGGCCTTCGCGCTGAGACACTGTCCACCTACCGGTGGACACCGCGGCCAGGAGCCGTCCCCCCGCTGAGTGGAGCCGCTCCGTCCGCCCGGTCGGGAGGTCTCCGGCCCCCGCGCCCGGACGGACCCCTCCCCCGTGCGGGTAGCAGCGCGGCGACGGCGAGCGTCGTCAGCAGGTAGAGGTCCTCGACCACGACACCCAGCACCCCGCGGTCGTGGTGGTGTCCGGGGTCGGCCTCGGCGAACCAGATCGACGACGACGCGAGGACCAGCGCTGCGACGGCGACCAGCGCCCCGGCGGACCGGCGGGAGCGGGCCCACGACGGCGTCCCCTGTTCTGCCGGGCTCCCCGCCGCGACGTCGAGGAGGACGACCAGCGCCGGCACCAGCCAGACGAGGTGGTGCGACCAGGAGATCGGGCTGACCAGGCAGGCGGCCAGCCCGGTGAGCGCGATCCCGGCCAGGTCGTCACCGGCGCGGGCGGCACGGACCGCGCGGATCAGCACCAGCCCCAGGACGGCGACGACCAGGACCAGCCACACCAGCCGCGGCGGCTGGGCAGGGTCGGTGAGCCGCGCCAGCCCGCCGAGCAGCGACTGGTTGGAGGTCTTGTCCAGCCGGCCGACCCGGTCGGTCTGCCACAGCGTGGAGGTGAAGAACCGCCACGAGGTGTCCGGCGCGACCGCGAACGCCAGGCCGGTCGCGACGGCGCCGGTGGCGGCCGCGACGGCGGCCGCGCGCCAGCGTCGCGTCAGCAGCAGGTACACCAGGAACAGGCCGGGCGTGATCTTGAGCGCCGCGGCCAGCCCGATGCCGACTCCGGCCCACCGCGACCCGCGGCGCAGCGCGGCGACGTCGGCCAGCACCAGCGCCAGCAGCACCAGGTTGACCTGGCCGAACCCGATCGTCTCCCGCACCGGCTCGAGCACGAACAGCACCGGGACCGCGGCGGCGACGCTGAACCCGGCGGGCCACCCGTGCCGGCGGGCCAGCGGGGCGATCAGCCACCAGGTCACGCCGGCGAGGACGAGCAGGTTGACCGTGGCGTGCACGGCCGCGACCGCCTCGATCGGCAGCAGGGTCATCGGCAGCACCGCGAGCGCTGCGAACGGCGGGTAGGTGAAGCCGTACTGCGTGCGGCCGTAGGTGTAGTCGTAGAGCGGCCGGCCCGAGCGCCACCACTCGGCCGCGCCGTCGTAGACGCGCAGGTCGAACCAGTTGTGCCAGGGGTCGTTCGGCACCAGCACGGAGACCAGCGCGGCGAGCGCCGTCAGCACGAGGACCGCGCCGGCCTGCGCGGTGACCCGCCTACCGACCCCCGGACGGCCGACGGGTGCCACCTCCGCTCAGCGCCGGAGCAGCAGCTCGGCGATCTGCACGGTGTTGAGCGCCGCGCCCTTGCGCAGGTTGTCGTTGCTCACGAACAGCACCAGACCGCGGTCGTCGTCGACGCTCTGGTCCTGCCGGATGCGCCCGACGTAGCTGGGGTCCTGCCCGGCGGCCTGCAGGGGTGTCGGGACGTCGGTGAGCTGCACGCCCGGGGCGTCGCCGAGCAGCTCGGTGGCGCGCGCGACGGTCAGCGGCCGGGCGAACTCGACGTTGAGCGACAGCGAGTGCCCGGTGAAGACCGGCACCCGCACGCAGGTGCCCGAGACGCGCAGGTCGGGGATGCCGAGGATCTTGCGGCTCTCGTTGCGGAGCTTCTGCTCCTCGTCGGTCTCGAACGAGCCGTCGTCGACCAGGGAGCCGGCCATCGGCAGCACGTTGAAGGCGATCGGGCGCACGTACTTCTGCGGCTCGGGGAAGGCCACCGCGGCGCCGTCGTGAGTCAGCTCGGCAGCCTTGTCGACGACCGCCTTCACCTGCCCGTCGAGCTCCTCGACGCCGGCCACGCCGCTGCCGGAGACCGCCTGATAGGTGCTGGCGACCAGCCGGACCAGCTGCGCCTCGTCGTGCAGCGGCCGGAGCACCGGCATCGCGGCCATGGTGGTGCAGTTCGGGTTCGCGATGATGCCGCGGGGGACGTCGGCCAGGGCCTGCGGGTTCACCTCGGCGACGACGAGCGGCACGTCGGCGTCGCGGCGGAACGCGGAGCTGTTGTCGACGACGGTCACGCCGGCCTCGGCGAACCGCGGCGCCTGCGCCCGTGAGGTGCTGGCGCCGGCGGAGAACAGCGCGACGTCGAGCCCGGTGGGGTCGGCGGTGGCGGCGTCCTCGACGGTGATCTCGCCGTCGCCCCAGGGCAGGGTGCTGCCGGCGCTGCGCGCGCTGGCGAAGAACCGCAGCTCGCTGAGCGGGAAGCGGCGCTCGGCGAGGATCTGGCGCATGACCGCGCCGACCTGGCCGGTGGCGCCGACGATCCCGACCCGCAGGCCGTCACTGCTGAACGCGGTCATCGTCCGGTCCCTCCGTAGACCACGGCCTCGGCCTCGTCGGTGCCGAGGTCGAAGGCGTCGTGCACCGCGCGGACGGCGAGGTCGACGTCGGTGTCGCGGCAGACCACGGAGATGCGGATCTCCGAGGTGCTGATGAGCTCGAGGTTCACGCCGGCGTCGGCCAGGGCGCCGAAGAAGCGGGCCGAGACGCCGGGGTGGCTGCGCATGCCGGCGCCGACCAGGCTCACCTTGCCGATGTGCTGGTCGAAGCGGACGTCGCTGTAGCCGACGGTGTGCTTGACCTTCTCCAGCGCGGCGATCGCGGCCGGGCCGTCGCTCTTGGGGAGCGTGAAGGAGATGTCGGCGATCTTGCTGGCCTCGGCCGACACGTTCTGCACGATCATGTCGATGTTGATCTCGGCGTCGGCGAGCACGCGGAAGAGCTGCGCGGCCTCGCCCGGCCGGTCCGGGACGCCGTAGACGGTGATCTTGCCCTCGCTGCGGTCGTGCGCGACGCCGGTGATGATCGCCTGTTCCACGCTGAGGTCCTCCATCGAGCCGGCCACCACGGTGCCGGGGAGCTGTGAGTAGGAGCTGCGGACGTGCACCGGGATGCCGTAGCGGCGGGCGTACTCGACGCAGCGGAGCATGAGCACCTTCGCGCCGGAGGCCGCGAGCTCGAGCATCTCCTCGTAGGTGACGGTGTCGAGCCGGCGGGCGTTGGGGACGATCCGCGGGTCGGCGGTGAAGACGCCGTCGACGTCGGTGTAGATCTCGCAGACGTCGGCGCGCAGGGCGGCGGCGACGGCGACCGCGGTGGTGTCCGAGCCGCCGCGGCCGAGCGTGGTGATGTCCTTGGTGTCCTGGCTGACGCCCTGGAACCCGGCGACGATGACGATCGACCCCTCGTCGAGCGCCGAGCGCAGCCGGCCGGGCGTGACGTCGATGATCCGCGCCTTGCCGTGGCTGGAGGTCGTGATCACCCCGGCCTGCGAGCCGGTGAACGAGCGGGCCTCGTAGCCGTGCGTGTTGATCGCGATGGCCAGCAGCGCCATCGAGATGCGCTCGCCCGCGGTGAGCAGCATGTCGAGCTCGCGGCCGGGCGGGTCGTCGGTGATCTGCGCGGCCTGGTCCAGCAACTCGTCGGTGGTGTCACCCATCGCCGAGACCACGACGACGACGTCGTTGCCGGCCTTCTTCTCCGCGACGATGCGCTCCGCGACGCGCTTGATGTGGGCGGCGGAGGCCACGGAGGAGCCACCGTACTTCTGCACGACGAGGGCCACGGGTCCACAGGCTACCGATGCTGGCTCCCGACCCCGGGAAGCAGCCCGGCGCCGCCCCATTGCGTCCCCTCGCGGCGCGCGATGTGATCACCGGATGACCGCACCCGAGGACTGGCTGCTCAGCGCAGAGGAACGGGGCAACGCGGCCACGGACCTGCCCGCCTGGACCGAGGGCAACCTCGCCGTGCCCCTGGTGCACGGCACCGCCTACTTCGACCAGCTCGTCGAGTGCGTCCAGGCGCTCGACGAGGACGACCACCTCTTCTTCACCGACTGGCGCGGGGACCCCGACGAGGAGCTGCGTCCCGGCGGGCCGACGGTCGCGCAGCTGTTCACCGAGGCCGTGCAGCGCGGGGTGACCGTGCGCGGGCTGGTCTGGCGCTCACACGTGGACTGGCTGTCGTTCAGCTCGCGCGAGAACCGGGCGCTGGACCGGGAGGTCGAGGACGGCGGCGGCCTGGTGGTCCTGGACCAGCGGGTGCGCCGCGGCGGCAGCCACCACCAGAAGCTGGTCGTCTGCCGGCACGACCAGGACGCCACGAAGGACGTCGCCTTCGTGGGCGGCATCGACCTGTGCCACAGCCGCCGCGACGACGCCGACCACCGCGGCGACCCGCAGTCGCTCCCGATGGCGGCGGCCTACGGCCCCACGCCGCCGTGGCACGACGTGCAGCTGATGATCCGCGGACCGGCGGTCGCGGCGGTGGACACGGTGTTCCGGGAGCGCTGGGACGACCCGATGGACCCCGACCAGGGCAATCCGGTCGCCCACGTCATCGACCGGCTGCGGCGGAGCCGGATGTTCGCCGACCGGCTGGCGCCGCAGCTGCCCGCCCCGCCCCCGATGGGGCCGCACCTGGTGCAGAACCTGCGCACGTATCCGGCGATGCGCCCGCCGTACCGCTTCGCGCCCGGCGGCGAGCGGTCGGTGGCCCGCGGGTACTCCAAGGCGATCCGCCGGGCCCGGCGGCTGATCTACCTCGAGGACCAGTACATGTGGTCGGGCGAGGTCGCGCAGCTGTTCGCCGACGCGCTGCGCGACCACCCCGACCTGCACCTGGTCGTCGTCGTCCCCCGCGTCCCCGACCAGGACGGCGCCATCGCCAAGACGCCGCAGTACGTGGGCCGCTGGCAGGCGCTGGAGATGGTCCGCCGGGCCGACCGCGACCGCGTGCACGTGTTCGACATCGAGAACCACGAGGGGACGCCGGTCTACGTGCACGCGAAGGTGTGCGTGGTCGACGACGTGTGGGCCAGCGTCGGCAGCGACAACTTCAACCGCCGCTCGTGGACGCACGACAGCGAGCTGTCCAGCGCCGTCCTCGACACGACCCTGGACCCCCGCGAGCCGCGTGACCCCGCCGGCACCGGCGACGGCGCGCGCACCTTCGCCCGGGACCTGCGGCTGGTCCTGGCCCGCGAGCACACCGACCGCGCCGCCGACGGCAGCGAGGACGCCGACCTGCTGGACCCGGCGGCTTTCGTGACCACGCTGGAGGCCCAGGCCGACGAGCTCGACGCCTGGTACGCCGGTGGCCGCCGCGGCCCCCGCCCGCGCGGCCGGCTGCGCCACCACGAGCCCGAGCAGCTGTCCCTGACCACCCGGCTCTGGGCGACGCCGCTGTACCGGCTCGTCGACGACCCCGACGGCCGACCGCTCCGTCTCCGCCGCCGCCGCGAGTTCTGACCCCGAGCCGGCCCCGGGCAGCGCCCACAGGGACCGACCTCTCCCCAGCGCGGTCGTGCTCTGCTCACACCCGTGTGCAGAGCACGAGCGCGCGCGCCGACCCCTAGCACCTCCGGCCTTCGAGCTCTGCCTACACCTGTGGGCAGAGCACGAGCGTCCACAGGAGGACAAGAGGGGCAGTCGATCGGCGCGCTGCACGCGCACGCTGCCCGGGTGTCCGAGTTCGACCTGGCCGGCCTGCTCCGGAGGATCCGCCGTGCCGCGGACCTGTCCCAGCGGGAGCTGGCACAGACCGGCGGAGTCCCGGCCTCCACGGTCGCCGCTGCCGAGGCGGGGACGCGCGGGCTCGACGCCCGCGCGCTGGCCCGTCTGGCGGCCGTCGCCGGGCTGCGGCTGGCGCTGCTGGACGCGCGGGGCGACGAGGTGGCGCCGATGGACGGCGACGCCGTCCGGGACGAGGGCGGGCGGCACTTCCCGGCCCACCTCGACACCCGGCACGGCGACGACGGCTGGTGGCACGGGCCGCACCGGTTCGACCGCCGCCCGGTCACGTACACGTTCACCCGCGACCGGTCCTGGCGGGACCGCCTGCGGCAGGCGCGCGGCGGGGTCCCCGACGACCACCAGCTCCCCCGGCCCGGCGACTCGCTCGCCGAGCGGGCCGCGGCCCGGCGGGCGGCCGCGTGGAGGGCCCGCGCCGAGGAGCGGGCGCGACGCCTGGAGGAGGAGCCGGGACAGCCGTCGGTCGGCGACTTCCGCTGCGAGTGCCCGCCGGCCTGCGAGGACCTGCTGCTCGACGAGCGCCCGCCCATCCCGGGCCGCCCGGGACCGCACGCGCCGGACTGCGTGTGTGGCTGCGACCTGAGCTGACCCGCTGCTACCGTGGGCCCGTGCGCGGCAGCCTCCTGCTTACCCGCCGCGGCGAGGCCTCCTCCTAGGTCGGCTCCCTCGCCGCGGAGATCCTGCCGTGGTCGAAGACGTCCCGGCGCCCGCTGACCGCCCCCGGAGCGACAGTCCAGCCCGCGCCAGAGGAGTCAGACCACCGTGAGCAGCCCGCAGCACCCGCACGCCCGCAACCCGCAGCGTCCCTCGGGGATGCCGATCTCCCGCTACGCCCCGTTCCAGCAGGTCGACCTGCCCGACCGCACCTGGCCCGACCGCGTCACCACCGTGGCCCCGCGCTGGTGCGCCGTCGACCTGCGCGACGGCAACCAGGCCCTGATCGACCCCATGTCCCCCGACCGCAAGCGCCGCATGTTCGAGCTGCTGGTGCGGATGGGCTACAAGGAGATCGAGGCCGGCTTCCCGGCGGCCAGCCAGACCGACTACGACTTCATCCGCCAGCTCGTCGAGGACGACCTGGTACCCGACGACGTCACGATCCAGGTCCTCACCCAGGCCCGCGACGAGCTGATCGAGCGCACCTTCGAGTCCCTGCGCGGCGCCCGGCAGGCGATCGTCCATCTCTACAACTCGACCAGCACCCTGCAGCGCCGCGTCGTCTTCAACAGCGACCGTGCCGGCATCGTCGACATCGCCGTCCACGGGGCCCAGCTGGTCCGCAAGCTGGCCGAGCAGGCCGGGGACACCGAGATCCGCTTCGAGTACAGCCCCGAGTCCTTCACCGGCACCGAGCTGGACTTCGCCGTCGAGATCTGCAACGCCGTCACCGACGTCTGGGAGCCGACCCCGGACCGGCCGACCATCCTCAACCTGCCGGCGACCGTCGAGATGGCCGAGCCGACCGTCTACGCCGACCAGGTCGAGTGGATGCACCGCAACCTGGGCCGCCGCGACGCCGTCGTCCTGTCGCTGCACCCGCACAACGACCGCGGCACCGCCGTCGCCGCCGCCGAGCTGGGCTACCGCGCCGGCGCCGACCGCATCGAGGGCTGCCTGTTCGGCAACGGCGAGCGCACCGGCAACGTCGACCTGGTCACCCTGGGCCTGAACCTGTTCAGCCAGGGCATCGACCCGCAGATCGACTTCTCCGACATCGACGACATCCGCCGCACCGTCGAGTACTGCAACCAGCTCGGCGTGCACGAGCGGCACCCCTACGGTGGCGACCTGGTCTACACCGCCTTCTCCGGCTCGCACCAGGACGCCATCAACAAGGGCTTCCGGGCGCTGGAGGCCGACGCGGCCGACGCCGGGAAGCCGGTCGACGAGATGCCGTGGGCGGTCCCGTACCTGCCCATCGACCCCAAGGACGTCGGCCGCAGCTACGAGGCGGTCATCCGGGTCAACAGCCAGTCCGGCAAGGGCGGCGTCGCCTACGTCATGAAGACGGAGAACCACCTCGACCTGCCGCGCCGGCTGCAGATCGAGTTCAGCGCCGTCGTGCAGCGGCACACCGACGACGAGGGCGGTGAGGTCACCGCGCAGCAGATGTGGGCCGCCTTCAGCAGCGAGTACCTGCCCGACCCCGACGCCCCGTGGGGCCGCTTCGCCCTCGCCGGGCACCGGCACACCACGCACGGCGGCCAGCTCGACGAGATGGTGGTCGAGCTGATCGCCGACGGCGTCCCGGTCACCGTGCAGGGCCGCGGCAACGGGCCGATCGCGGCGTTCGTCGAGGCGCTGCGCACCCTCGACGTCGACGTCCGGGTCCTCGACTACGCCGAGCACGCGCTCAGCGCCGGCGGCGACGCCCGCGCCGCCGCCTACGTCGAGTGCGCCGTCGGCGAGCGGGTGCTGTGGGGCGTGGGCATCGACCCGAACATCGTCAGCGCCTCGCTGCGCGCGGTGGTCTCCGCGGTCAACCGCGCCCAGCGGTAGGCGCCCGGGCCGGGGCGGCGCGACGACGCCGTCCCGGCCGGGCCCTCACCCGGCCGGCCGGACCGCCGGATGCTCGGGCGGGGCGTCGCCGGGCTCGTCCCCCCGGTGGGCGTCGTCCTGGTGCCCGGGGGTCCCCAGCTCGTCGACGAGCAGCAGGTCACGCCGGACGTGCCGGCGGCGGTAGGCGACCCGGCTGATCAGGTGTGCGCTCACCGGTGCGGTGAGCAGTTGGAACGCCGCCACGAGCAGCAGCATCCAGGCGTTGGCCCAGCCGTCGAGCCGGATGGCGGCGCCGACCATGACGAGCAGGACCCCGAGCACCTGGGGCTTGGTGCCGGCGTGCATCCGCGACAGCACGTCGGGGAACCGCACCAGGCCCAGCCCGGCGGTCAGGCAGAGCAGGGCGCCGGCCAGCAGGCAGGCGAAGGCGACGACGTCGGCGAGCGCGGTCACGACCGGCCCTCCTCGACCTCGGCGGCCACCGGCAGGCCGAGGTCCCGGCCGTCCCCGGTGCGCGAGCGCAGCAGCATCCCGCCCACGTAGCGGGCGACCGACACCGAGCCGACGAAGGCCAGCAGCGACACCACGACCAGCACCGGGACCAGCGTCGGGTCGCGCACCAGCGCGACGTGCACCGCGAGGCCCGCCGAGATGATCACGAGCAGGGTGTCGGTGGCGACCACCCGGTCCAACAGGGACGGCCCGCGCACCAGCCGGACGAGGCAGAGCAGCGCGCCCCCGCCGATCAGCGCGTAGAGCACCGCGCCCACCACCGTCACGGCGCGGTCACCCCCGTGCGGGCGGCGTCCAGGGCGGCGACGTCCTCCGCCGAGCCGAACGCCCGGACCAGGCGCTCCTCGACCACCAGGACGTTGGCGCGCTTGCGCTCGACGTCGGCGCGGTCGCGCACGGGCAGCAGGTGCAGCGTCATCAACCGCTGCTCGCGGTCCAGGTCGAGCACCAGCGAGCCGGGCACCAGCGAGGTCGCCTCGGCGACCATCGTCAGCAGCAGGTCGGAGTCGACGCGCAGCTGCACCTGGATGATCGCGGTGCGGTGCACCCCCCGCGGCCGCAGGGCCTGCCAGGCCACCTCGGCACCGGACAGGAACAGGTCGACGACGAAGTGCCCGAGGAACGCCAGCAGGGGCGCGGGGCGCACCCGCACGCCGCCCACCACGTGCGGCAGCGGCAGCAGGACCAGCACGACGAGCGCGACGACGAGGCCGGAGAGCAGGTTCGCCCACGACCAGGTGCCCCACAGCAGCATCCAGACCAGCACCAGCCAGACGGCGAGCGGGACCTGGTGCCGCAGCCGCGTGGCGGCGGGTTCCACGGTCACGGCGCCTCCCCGAACACCGACGAGACGTAGGGCGTGCGGTCGACCAGGTCCGTCGCGGCCCGGTCGGCCAGGCCGTACAGCGGCCCCGCCAGCCCGGTCAGGGCCACCGTGAGCGCCGCCAGCGCCGCGGTCGCCCCCACCATCGTCGGCGGCAGCGGGCGCAGCGCCCGGACCGCCCCGGCGGCGGGCGGCACCTCCGCCTCGGTCGCCGTCGCCACCGCGGTGTGCCGGCGCCAGGCGTCCTGCAGCGCGGTGCGCGGCCGGTCGTCGTCGGGGGCGGCGAGGTCGTCGTCCGCAGGACGCCGGCGCTGGGTGGCGTCCGCGGCGGCCGCCGCGGCGGTGTCCTCGGCCGGGGCCTGGTTCGGGGACCGCCAGAAGGCGCGGGTCCAGACGCGGCCGACCGCGAGCAGCGTGAGCAGGCTGGTGACCACCCCGCCGGCGACCAGCGCGTAGGCCATGGCACTGCCCTCCGCGACGCCGGCCTCGAGCAGGCCGAGCTTGCCGATGAACCCCGACAGCGGCGGGATGCCGGCCAGGTTCATCGCCGGCACGAAGAACAGGACCGCCAGCAGCGGCGAGCGCCGGGCCAGCCCGCCCAGGCGGTCGACCGCCGTCGTCCCGCCCTGGCGCTCGACCAGCCCGGCGACCAGGAACAGGGTGGTCTGGATGGCGATGTGGTGGGTGACGTAGAAGACCGCGCCGGCCAGGCCCGCCGCCGTCCCGAGGGCGATGCCGAAGACCATGTAGCCGATGTGGCTGACCAGCGTGAACGACAGCATCCGGCGCAGGTCGCTCTGGGCGACGGCGCCGAGGATGCCCACCAGCATCGTCGCCAGCGCCGCCCACATGAGCACGTCGTCGAGCGCGCCGCCGGGGAACAGCAGCGTCTGGGTGCGGATGAGCGCGTACACGCCGACCTTGGTGAGCAGGCCGGCGAAGACGGCGGTGACCGGTGCCGGCGCGGTCGGGTAGCTGTCGGGCAGCCAGGCCGACAGCGGGAAGACCGCGGCCTTGATCCCGAACGCGACCAGCAGCATCGACTGCAGCACCACCTGCATGCCCTCGGGCAGCTCGGCCAGCCGCACCGCCAGCTGCGCCATGTTCACCGTGCCGGTGGCGGCGTACACCAGCCCGATCCCGGCGAGGAACAGCAGCGAGCTGGTCAGGCTGACGACGATGTAGGTGATGCCGCCGCGGATGCGCGCCGCCGTCCCGCCCAGGGTCAGCAGCACGTACGACGCCATCAGCAGGATCTCGAAGCCGACGTAGAGGTTGAACAGGTCGCCGGCGAGGAAGGCGTTGCTCACGCCCGCCACGAGCACGAGGAACGTCGGGTGGAAGATCGACAGCGGCGTCTCCTCCGACCCGTCGGCCGCGCCCTGACCGACGGCGAACACCAGCACGCCCAGCGCCACGGTCGAGGCGACCACCAGCATCAGCGCCGACAGCCGGTCGACGACCAGGACGACGCCCAGCGGGACCGGCCAGCCGCCGACGGACACCGCGCCGGCACCCTGGGCGTCGGCGAGGAACAGCAGCGCCACCGAGACGCCGAGCACCGCGACGAGCACGACGATGCTCAGGGAGCGCTGGAAGGTGGGGTGCCGCGCAACCAGCAGCGCCCCGGCCGCGCCGAGCAGCGGGAGCAGCACCGGCAGCGGCGCGAGGACCTCGATCACGGGGCACCGCGCCCGGCCGGGACGTCGACGTCGTCGGCGATCTCCTCGAGGTCGGCGCGCAGCGAGTCGGCGTGCATCGCCGCGCGGTCCTCGGGGGCGAGGTCGTCGGGGTCGAGCTCGTCGGCGTCGGTGGCCCGGCGGGCGGCGACCCGGCGGTCCTCCTCGTCGGTGCCGACGGCCTCGTTGCGGGCCAGCCGCCAGGAGCGGTGGATGATCGCCAGCACGAACGCCGAGATGCCGAAGGTGATCACGATGGCGGTGAGGATCAGCGCCTGCGGCAGCGGGTCGTTGATCTCGTCGGCGTCGGAGTAGCCGAGGATCGGCGCGAGCCCCGCCGGGCCGCCGCTGGACAGCAGCAGCAGGTTGGTCGCGTTGCCCAGCAGCAGGAAGCCGAGCAGCACGCGGGTGAGGCTGCGGTCGAGCAGCAGGTACACCCCGGCCGCGTAGAGCCCGCCGATCATCACCGGCAGCACGATCGTGGGGGTCATCGCAGCACCACCTCTCCGGGGCTCAGCTCGATCGGGTCCTCCTGGTCCTCCTGGCGGTCGAGCTCCGCGCCCAGGCTGCGCAGCACGTCGAGGACCAGCCCGACGACGATCAGGTAGACGCCGCAGTCGAAGAACAGCGAGGTCACGAGCTTGACGTCGCCGAGCACGGGCAGCGTCGTCTCCACCACCGCCGTCTGCAGGACCCCGCCGCCCAGCAGCAGCCCGGCCACGCCGCTGACGCCGGCGACCAGCAGCCCGCTGCCCAGCAGCAGGCCCGGCGCGACCGGCGCGGCCTCCCCGAGCTCGTAGCGCCCGCCGGCCAGGTAGCGCAGCACCAGCGCCAGGCCCGCGACCAGGCCGCCGGCGAAGCCGCCGCCGGGCTCGTTGTGCCCGCTGAAGAGCAGGTACAGCGAGAACACCGTGATCGTGTGGAACAGCAGCCGGGTGACCACCTCGAGCACGACCGAGCGCCGTGCCGGGTCGAGCGTCGCGGTGGCGGCCAGCCAGCGGTCGCGCGGGGCCCGGCGGCCGCTCTCACCCGACCGGGACAGCTGCGCGCGGGTCACCCGGTCCACCCCGCCGGTGCGCCCGCGGAGGAAGACGAGGCTGGCCACGCCGGTGGCGGCGACGACCAGCAGCGAGACCTCGCCGATCGTGTCCCACGCGCGGATGTCGACCAGGGTCACGTTGACGACGTTCTTGCCGCCGCCGAAGTCGTACGCCGGCCCGGGCCAGCCGGCCGACACCGGCGTCGCCGTCCGGACGGCCAGTGCCACGGCGCCGACCGCGCCCATGAACGCGCCGACCGACACCGCGATCACCCCGCGGACGGCGCGCTCGCGGGGCCGGTGCCGCTCGGTGATGTCCTTGGGGAGCTTGCGCAGGACCAGCACGAAGACGACGAGGGTCAGCGTCTCCACGAGGAACTGGGTGAGCGCGAGGTCCGGGGCGCCCTGCAGCGCGAAGACGACGGCGATGCCGTAGCCGGTGACGCCGACGACGAGGACCGCGGACAGCCGCTGGCGGATCCGCAGGGTGAGCGCGGCGGCGGTCACCACGACGACCCCGACGACGGCCTGCACCGGGGTGTCCCAGGCCCGCCACTCCCCCGGCCACGGCGCCTGCGTGAGCAGCAGCGTGCCCGGCAGCGCGAGGACGACGGCGAGGATCGTCCCGAGGTAGGCCGGCAGCGAGCCGCGCTGGGTGGTGCCGGTGACCAGCACCGAGAGCCGGTCGACACCCTGCACGACGTTCCAGTAGCCCTCGTCCGCCGAGGCCCCGACCGCCACGCGACCCTGCAGGCGCTGGACCGGCCCGCGGACGGCGAACAGCGCGGCACCGCCGAGCACGGTGAGCGCCGACAGCGCCAGCGCCGGCTGCCAGCCGTGCCACAGCGCCAGGTGCTCGGCCTCGGGAGCGTAGAGCGGCAGCGTCTCGGCGTAGGCGGTGACCAGCGGGTCCAGCAGTGGGCTGGCCGGCCCGAGCACCAGCCCGGCGAGCGCGAGGACGGCGGGCGCGGCGAGGAACAGCGCCTCCGGCGGGTGCTCGAGCGCGGTGCCCGGGACGCCGGGCTTGCGGGCGAAGGCACCCCAGACGAAGCGTGCGGTGTAGGCGGCGGTGAGCACCGAGCCCGTGACCAGCCCGACGAGGACGACCACCGCGGCGGTCCGGTCGGGCAGGCCGCCGTCGAGCAGTGCGGTGAACGCCGCCTCCTTGCCGACGAAGCCCAGCAGCGGCGGCAGCCCGGCCATCGAGGCCGCGGCGGCGGTGCCGACGGCGGCCAGGACCGGCAGCCGCCGGCCGAGGCCGGACAGCCGGCGCAGGTCGCGGGTGCCGGTCGCGTGGTCGACGACGCCGACGGTGAGGAACAGCGTGGACTTGAACAGCCCGTGCGCCAGGGTCATGGTCAGCCCGGCGGCGGCGAGCTCGGCGCTGCCGGCGCCGACCAGGGTCAGCAGGAACCCCAGCTGGCTGACGGTGCCGAAGGCGAGCAGCAGCTTGAGGTCCTTCTGGCGCAGTGCCCGGTACCCGCCCACGAGCATCGTGGCCACGCCCAGGCCGAGGACGACCGGCCGCCACCCCGGCACGTCGGCCAGGCCGGGGGCCAGCCGGGCGACGAGGTACACGCCGGCCTTCACCATCGCGGCGGCGTGCAGGTAGGCGCTGACCGGCGTCGGCGCCTCCATGGCCGCGGGCAGCCAGAAGTGGAACGGCACGAGCGCGGACTTCGTCACCGCGCCGGCGAGCACCAGGGCCGCACCCACGGTCATCGCGGTGCCGCTGCCGGGGTCGGCCACGACCTCCGACAGCCGGTAGGAGCCGCTGGCCTGGCCGACGAGGATCAGGCCCACCAGCATGGCCAGGCCGCCGGCGGTGGTGAGGATCAGCGCCTGCGACGCCGCCCGCCGCGCGGCCAGCCGCCGTCCCGAGCCGCCGATCAGGAGGAACGAGAAGACGGTGGTGAGCTCCCAGAACACGTAGAGCAGGAGCATGTCGTCGGCGAGGACCAGGCCGAGCATCGACCCGGCGAAGGCGGTGAGGCACCCGGCGAAGCGACCGGTGCCCTCCTCGCCCGGGGAGAAGTAGCGGGCGCAGTAGACCAGCACCAGCGCCCCGACGCCGGTGACCAGCGCGGCGAAGGCGAGCGCCAGGGCGTCCAGGCGGAGCGCGACGTCGAGGTCGAGGACGGGGATCCACGCGACGGTCTCCCGCTGCTCCTCGCCGGCCAGGACGGGGCCGAGCCGGGTGACCACCCAGCCGAAGCCCGCGGCCGGCACCAGGGCCAGGGCGAGGAAGGCCTGGCGCCCCCACCACCGCACGAGCACGGGCGCCAGCAGGCCGGCGAGCAGGTGGAGGAGCAGGAGGACGAGCACGTGTCTCCGGGAGTCGTGGGCGGCTCGGGGACACCAGGGACGTCGGTCGCGACGGCCGGCGGCAGTTCCCAGGCTACCCGTTCGCCCCTGCCGGCCCGCCTGCGCGGGACGGTCGGCCTCCACCGTCCACGGTGAGCCAGGACGCGCTGCGGTGAGCCAGGACGGCTCAGGCCTCGGCGAGCTCCGCGGCGGCCAGCCAGTCGGTCTCCACCTGGTCCTTCTCGGCCAGCAGGCTGCGCAGCCGCCCGTCGAGCTCCATGACCTTCGCGTGGTCGGTGGCCGCGGCGGCGAGCTGGGCGTGCAGCCGCTCCTCCTCGGCGGTCAGCTTCTCCAGCCGCCGCTCGAGCCGGGCGGCGTCCTTGCGGGCGGCGCGCACCTCGGCCGCCGAGGGCCCGGCCGCTGCCGGCGCGGGGCCGGGCACCGACGCGGCCGAGGACAGCGCGGCGCCGCCACCGGCGCGGATGGCGAGGTACTCCTCCACCCCGCCGGGCAGCGCGGCGATCGAGCCGTCGCCCATCAGCGCCACCACCGAGTCGCACACCCGGTCGACGAAGTAGCGGTCGTGGCTGACCACCAGCACCGTGCCGGGGAAGGAGTCGAGCAGGTCCTCGAGCTGGTTGAGCGTGTCGATGTCGAGGTCGTTGGTCGGTTCGTCGAGCAGCAGCACGTTGGGCTCGGCCATGAGCAGGCGCAGCAGCTGCAGGCGCCGGCGCTCGCCGCCGGAGAGGTCGCCGACCGGCGTCCACTGCCGCGACGGCGGGAAGCCGAACCGCTCGGCCAGCGACGACGCCGAGATGTCCTGGCCGCCGATGCGGGCGATGCGGGCGACCTCCTGCACCGCCTCGAGCACCCGCAGCTTCGCGGGCAGCTCGGTGACGTGCTGGGACAGGTACGCCGGGGCCACGGTCTGCCCGCGCACCACCGTGCCGCGGTCGGGCTCGGTCTCGCCGACCAGCAGCCGCAGCAGCGAGGTCTTGCCCGCCCCGTTGACGCCGACGACGCCGATGCGGTCGCCGGGGCCCACGTGCCAGGTCAAGTCGCGGAACAGGAGTCGGCGTCCACCCTCGACCGGTATCGAGTGGTCGACGTCCTCGACGTCGTAGACGGTCCTGCCGAGCCTGCGGGCGGCGAAGCCCTTGAGGGCCATGGTCTCGCGCGGTGGCGGCTCGTCGGCGATGAGCGCCTCGGCCGCCTCGATCCGGAAGCGCGGCTTGCTCGTGCGCGCCGGCGGGCCGCGGCGCAGCCAGGCCAGCTCCTTGCGCACCAGGTTCAGCCGCCGCTCCTCGCTCGCCGCCGCGATGCGGGAACGCTCGGCGCGGGCCAGCGTGTAGGCCGCGTAGCCGCCCTCGTAGGCGTGCACCGCGCCGTCGGCGACCTCCCACGTCTGCGTGCAGACCTCGTCGAGGAACCACCGGTCGTGGGTGACGACGACGAGCGCGCCGACCCGGTCCTTCACGAAGTCGGCCAGCCACGCGACGCCCTCGACGTCGAGGTGGTTGGTCGGCTCGTCGAGCACCAGCAGGTCCAGCGGCCGGATGAGCTGCGCGGCCAGCGCGACCCGGCGCCGCTCGCCGCCGGACATCGGCGCGACCGGGCTGTCGAGGCCCAGCCGGTCGAGCTCCAGGCCCGACAGCACGCTGCGGACGGCGGGGTCGGCGGCCCACTCGTGCTCGGCGGCGAACAGCGAGGCCGGCAGCACGACGTCGCGGACGGTCGCCCCCGGCGGCAGCGTCCCGGACTGGTCGAGGACGCCGACGGCGAGGTCGCCGCGGCGGGTGACCCGCCCGGAGTCGACGTCCTCCCGGCCGGTGAGGACCCCGAGCAGCGTGGACTTGCCGCTGCCGTTGCGCCCGACGACGCCGATCCGCTCGCCGGACGCGACGCCGAGCGAGACGTCGTCGAGCAGCACGGTCGTGCCGTGGGCCTTGGACACCCGCTCCAGGTTGAGCAGGTTCAGCGGCGCGCTCACCGCGGGATCCGGGTCATGGGGTCCCCAGTATCCCCGGGCCCCGAGGCGCCTCGGAGGGGCGGGCGCAGCGCCCGGCCGCGCCCCCACGTGCGACGTCGCTAGTGGACCCCAAGGCACTCGCAAGCGGTGTCCGGAGAGTCACCACCAGTACACCCCGGCTCCCGGGGCGGACGAGCGGAGGACTTCCATGAGCATGACCGCAGCGGCCCACGACGCGGTGGTCCCGGCGCCGGCGACCCCCCACCTGCGGGCGGTGCCCCCGCTGCCCGAGCCCGCCCGCGAGACGACCGCCCTGTGGTGGGCGCGGCTGCTGCGCCGTGGCCCCGGCCCGCTCGAGTACTCGCTGGTGGCCGTCAACTCCGACCGCTTTCCCGACGGCACCCCCGTGGACATGACCGCCGTCGACGCCCGCGGCCGCCGCCCGGCCGGCTGGCAGGTCGACGTCCGCCACCGCGCCACCGACGGCCGGGTGGTCCGGATCGAGGTCGCCGAGGAGCTCTCCGACCGCTGCCCGCCGATGTGGTTCGCGGAGGTCACCCACGCGACCGGCGCGGTGCCCGCGGCCTCCCTGCTGGCCTTCCGCGGCAGCGCCTTCCGGCCCGGTGCGGTCGTCCGGCCGCACGAGGTCGCCGCGGCCGGCGTGCGGATGACCGACCGGATCGCCGAGGTCCGCTGGTGGATCCGCTCGGGCCTGGTCGACACCGTGACCGTGGAGCCCGTCTACCGCGGCCGCGGCGTGGCCCGCACCCTGGTCACCGCCGCCGAGGGCCTGCGCTTCCTGCGCGGCTGGGCGCCCCTGCGCTCCGACGGCCGGCTCACCGACGCCGGCGCGGCGTGGCTGGAGTCCGCGCCCGCCGCGTGGCAGCCACGGCTGGCCGCGCGCAGCGAGGTGCTCCCCGACGCCGACGTCGAGGAGGAGCTCACCGGGGTGGCCCGCCTGCTCCGCTGACCGCCCGGCCGGCCGACTCGACCTGCAGAAAGGTCGTGCCCCGCCTATCGTCCGAGTGGTGCGTCTGCCCGCGGTGACCTGGTCGGACGTCGAGCGCCGGGCGCGGACCGTCCTCGGGGACCCGGTCACCCGGCTCGGGGGCCGGGACGACCTGACCGTGCGGGGCCTGGTCACCGACTCCCGGCGGGTGGGTCCGGGGTCGCTGTTCGCCTGCGTGCGCGGTGCCGCCAGCGACGGGCACCGCTTCGCCGCGACGGCCGCGCGCGCCGGGGCCGCGGCCCTGCTGGTCGACCGCCCGGTCGACGTCGACCTGCCCCAGCTGCGCGTCTCCTCGGTGCGCGCGCAGCTCGGCCCGCTCGGCGCCCTGCTCGCCGGTGACCCCGCCCGGCAGCTGCACCTGGTCGGGGTGACCGGCAGCAACGGCAAGACGACGACCAGCACGCTGCTGCGCGGGGTGCTCGACGCCGCCGGCACCCGCACCGGCGTCGTCGGCACGCTCGGCGCGCAGGTCGGCACCCGCAAGCGTGGGACGTCGCTGACCACCCCCGAGGCCCCGGAGCTGCACGAGCTGCTGCGCTGGATGGTCGAGGCCGGAGCCGAGCGGGCCGTGGTCGAGGCCTCGTCGATCGCCCTCGACATGGGCCGCATCGACGGGCTGGCCTTCGACGTCGCGGTGTTCACCGGGTTCGAGGAGGACCACCTCGACCACCACGGCACGATCGAGCACTACTGGGCCAGCAAGGCGCGGCTGTTCGAGCGCGACCGGGCGGCGGCCGGCGTCGTCGTCGTCGACGACCCGTGGGGACGGCGGCTGGCCGACCAGGCGCTGGTCCCGGTGACGCGGGTGGGCTCGGCCGAGGACGCCGACGTCCGGGTGCTCGGCTGGCGCACCGGCACCGGCGGCACCGAGGTGCTGCTGGCCGACGACACCGGCGGGCACCGCGTGCACAGCCCGCTGGTCGGCCGGGTGCACGTCAGCAACCTGGCCGCCGCGTGGGCGACCGGCCGGGTGCTCGGCGTCCCGGCGGCGCGGATCGCCGACGGCCTGGCCACGTCCGCGCCGCCGCGGGGCCGCAACACCGTGCTCGGCGGCGACGGGCGGCCGGTCGTCGTCGTGGACTACGCGCACACCCCGCGCGCGCTGGCCGCGGCCATCACCACCGCTCACGACCTCTGCGGACCCGGCGGGCGGGTGCACCTCGTGCTCGGCGCCCGCGGCCGGCGGGACCGCTACAAGAGGCAGGGACTGGGCGAGTCCGCCCGCGCGGCCGACGTCGTCTGGCTGACCAACGAGGGCAGCCACGGCGAGGACCCGGCGGCGATCATGGCGGAGCTGCGGGTGGGCCTGATGGGGGCGGCCGCGGCGGTGCGCACGGTCCCCGACCGGCGGGCGGCGATCCTGGCCGCGGTGCGCGCCGCCGGCCCCGCCGACGTCGTGCTGCTGGTCGGCCGCGGCCACGAGACGCGGATGCTCGACACCACCGACCCGCGTGACGCCGTCCACCTCGACGACGCCGAGGTGGCCAACACCGCGCTCATCGCCGAGCACGGCCCGCCGGCCGTCGCCGGCGACCTGGCCGAGCGCGCCTCCTGACCCACCGGTGGCAGAGATGGCCATCTCTGCCACCGGGGTCCGATCGGGAACACCGGGGACCTCCGCGGTGCTACGGTCACCACTGGTTGAGAGCTCAACAAGGGAGGCCGGCCATGCCCGCCGTCACCGTCGAGGACACCACCACCCTGGCCCGCGTGCCGCTGCCGGCGCCCGGGACCGTCCGCCGCCGCACCCGCTCGGTCACCACCGCGCCGTCGGGCTTCGAGGGCGAGGGCTTCCCGGTGCGCCGCGCCTTCGCCGGCGTCGACCTGCGCGACCTCGACCCGTTCCTGCACATGGACCAGATGGGCGAGGTCGAGTACGCGCCCGGTGAGCCCAAGGGCACCTCGTGGCACCCGCACCGCGGCTTCGAGACCGTCACCTACATCATCGACGGCACCTTCGAGCACGCCGACTCCCACGGTGGCGGCGGCACCATCAGCGACGGCGACACGCAGTGGATGACCGCCGGCGGCGGCGTCCTGCACATCGAGCGGCCGCCGGAGCACCTCGTGGTCAGCGGCGGGCTGTTCCACGGCCTGCAGCTGTGGGTCAACCTGCCGCAGGCACAGAAGTGGGCGCAGCCGCGCTACCAGGACCTGCGCGCCGACCGGTCGGTCCTGCTGGCCAGCCCCGACGCCGGGGCGTTCCTCCGGGTGATCGCCGGCGACGTCGCGGGGCACCGCGGGCCGGGCTCGACGTACACGCCGATGGCGATGGTGCACGCCACCGTCTCCCCCGGCGCGACGCTCGACCTGCCGTGGGACCCGTCGTTCAACGCGCTGGTCTACGTGCTCTCCGGCGCCGGCTCGGTGGGCATCGACGGGGCTCCGGTGAACACCGGGCAGCTCGCCGTCCTCGGCCCCGGCGACACCGTGACGGTGCGCGGCGCGGTGCGCCAGGAGTCGCGGACGCCGGCGCTCGACGTCGTCGTCCTCGGCGGCCGCCCGATCCGCGAGCCGATCGCCATGTACGGGCCGTTCGTCATGAACACCCGGCAGGAGGTGCTCGACGCCTTCACCGACTTCCAGGCCGGCCGGCTCGGCAGCATCCCCGCAGCCTACGGCGACACCCCGCACGGCGCGGTGCGCGGCGAGACCGGACAGGAGTAGGAAACCGGTCATGAGCGATCCCTCGCCGCGCCCGGCCGCCCGGGACATCGGCGGCCTCGACGGCACGGCCGCCGGCCCCGCCCTCGACCTGCTGCCCGCCAAGGAGGTGGTGCTGGGCGAGGGGACGCCGGTGCGGCGCCTGCTGCCGACGCTGGGCCGCCGGATGGTCGGCGCCTGGGCGTTCGTGGACCACTACGGTCCCGACGACGTCGCCGCGACCTCCGGGATGCAGGTGACGCCGCACCCGCACACCGGGCTGCAGACGGTGTCCTGGCTGCTGCAGGGCAGCGTGCACCACCGCGACTCCCTCGGCAGCGACGTCACCTTCGGCCCCGGCCAGCTCGCGCTCATGACGGCGGGGCACGGCATCGCGCACTCCGAGCAGTCGCCGGTGCCGCACCCGCGGTTCCTGCACGGCGCCCAGCTGTGGGTGGCCCTGCCCGACGCCGCCCGGGACACCGCACCGGCCTTCGAGCACCACATGACCCTGCCCGGCTTCACCTCCGACGGGCTGACCGCGACGGTGCTGATGGGCAGGCTCGGTGGCGCGGTCTCGCCGGGGACCGCGCACACGCCGATCGTCGGGGTGGACCTCGACCTGGCCGCCGGGGCCGACGTCGAGGTGCCCCTGGAGCCGGACTTCGAGCACGCGCTGCTCGGTGCCTCCGGCGGGGCCGACGTCGAGGGCGCGCCGCTGGCGCACGGGGCGATGGTCTACCTCGGCACCGGCCGGCGGTCGGTGCGGATCCGGACCGAGGCGCCCGTGAAGCTGCTGCTGCTCGGCGGCGAGCCGTTCGAGGAGCGGCTGGTCATGTGGTGGAACTTCGTGGGCCGCTCCGGTGAGGAGGTCACCGAGTACGCCGAGCGGTGGAACGACGGCGACGCACGGTTCGGCGTCGTCGCGGGGTTCTCCGAGGACCAGCGGCAGCTCGCGCCGGCGTTGCCGCCGGTGCCGCTCAAGGCGCGCGGGCGGGTGCGGTGAACGACCGCCACCTGGCCTTCCTCGCGGAGCACCGCTGGGGCGTGCTGGCCACGGTCAAGGGCGACGGCCGGCCGCAGCTGTCCGACGTCGGCTACGCCTACGACCCGCAGCAGCGGCTGTTCCGGGGCTCGGTGACCGCCGACCGGGCCAAGACCCGCAACCTGCAGCGGGACCCGCGGGTCACCCTGCACGTGTCGTCGGACGACTTCTGGTCGTGGGTGGCCGTGGAGGGCACCGCGGAGCTCACCCCGGTCGCCGCCGAGCCGCACGACGCGACGGTCGAGGAACTCGTGGCCTACTACCGCGGCATCTCCGGCGAGCACGAGGACTGGGACGACCACCGCAGGGCGATGGTGGCCGACCGGAGGCTCGTCGTCCGCTTTCTCCCCGAGCACACCTACGGCGAGGTCCGCGGCTGACCGGGGCCCGGCCGGCACGCCCCGCCCGCGCCGGCCCTGTCCCGCTCAGCTCCCGGCCGGCTCCTCCATGACCGAGAACGAGGCGCCCCACGGGTCGGCCACCACGGCGAACCGGCCGAACTCGGTGTCCTCCGGCGCCATCGTGACCTTGCCGCCCGCGGCCTCGACCGCGGCCACCGCGTCGTCGGTGGAGGCGACGGAGAAGCAGGTCGCCCACCCCTTCGGTGCACCGGGGACGATCCCGCCCAGGCCGCCGAGGGGACGCTCGGCGGTGGCGAAGGTGGCGTAGCCGCCCATGCCGTCGAGCTCGTCGAAGCGGAACCCGAAGACCGCGGCGTAGAAGGCCTGTGCGTCGGCGGGGTCGTCGACGGCGGCCTCGTTCCACGCCAGCGACCCCGGCTCGTTGTGGACCTCGACGCCGGTGTGCGTGCCCGCCTGCCACAGGCCGAACGGGTTCCCCTGCGGGTCCCGGGCGATGACCATCGTGCCCATCGGCCCGACCTCCATCGGCTCCACGACGACGGTGCCACCCGCCTCGCGGATCCGGTCGCAGGTGGCCGCGGCGTCGCTCGTGGCGAAGTACGTCGTCCAGGACGGCGAGTCACCCGGGTCCGTCAGCGGACCGAGGCCGGCGGCCTGGTGCCCGTCCTTGAGCGCGTTGACGTAGCCGCCGTACTCCGGTGAGTCCTCCGTCCAGTCCCAGCCCAGCAGCGAGCCGTAGAAGGACTTCGCCGCCTGGGGATCGGCGGCGCCGTAGTCGATCCAGCAGGGCGTGCCGTCGGGCCAGGGGGTGTTCCGGATGGGCATGGCTCCTCCTCGGTGTCGGGGAGGGCACCGTCCCACCGCGGGCCGACAGTTCCCAGGCCCTCTGCGGCGAGGAGCTAGAAGCGTCCGCCGCCGCTGCGACCGCGGCTGCGCGAGCCCCCGAAGCTGCCGCCGCGCGGCCGTCCGCCACCGCCGCCCCCGAACCCGCCGCCGAACCCGCCGCCGAGGCCCCCGCCGCCGCCCCCGCCGCCGCCGTAGCCCGCGCTGCGGCCCCCGCCGAACCCGCCGGCCAGGATGCCGCCGAGCACCAGGCTGCCCAGGTCCACGCCCCCGCGCCCGCCGCCGTAGCCGCCGCCGTACCCGGGCCCGTACCCGCCGCCGTACCAACCGCCGCCGCCGTACCCACCGCCGCCGAACCCACCGCCGTAGCCGGACGACCACGTCGCGACGTCGGACTGCGCCAGCTGCAGCGCCGACTGGGCGAGCTGGTCGGCCAGCTGGGCCTCCCGCAGGGCACCCTCCGGGTCGGTGCGCCCGGCGCCCACCGCGGTGTCGAGGTGGCGCTGCGCCTCGGCGAGCCGGGTACGCGCCTCGGGGCCGACCGCGCCGCGGCGGGTGGCCACGAAGTCGGCCGCGGCGGCGACCGCGGACCGGGCGCGCAGCAGCGTCTGGTCCAGCGCCGAGGCCGCCCGTCGGGCCCGCGTCTGGGCGTCCCGGGCGACGGCCAGCGCCTGCTCGAGCGCGAGGTCTGCCTCCTCCAGCCGGCGCAGCGCGGTGATCGGGTCGGGTAGCGCACCGCCCTGTGGGGCCACGGCCTCGTCGGCGGCGCGCAGGCCCGCCTCCGCCCGGGCGATCTGCGGCCGCAGTCCGGCGGAGTCGCCGGAGGCCACCACGGCGCGGGCCTCGGCGAGGTCCTCCTCGGTCTCGGCGCGGACGGCGGGGACCCGTGCGGCCGCCTCCTCGAGGTCGCGCTGCAGCCTGCCGACGGCGTCGAGCAGCGTGCCGACCTGCGCGACCGCGTCCTCGGCGGCGCGCAGGTCGCCGACCGCCTCCCCGGAGCGGCCGGCGTCGAGCGCGGCGCGCGCCTCGGCGGCCTCCTGCTCGGCGGCGGCCAGCCGTGCGCGGGCCTGCTCCACGTTGTCGGCCACCGGGGCCAGCGCGGATGCCGCGTAGCGCCGCTGCAGCCGGGCCAGCCGCTCCTCGTCCTGCGGGAGCCGGCCGTGCAGCGCCGTGATGCGGGGGCCCAGCGCCTCCAGCACCTGCGGCGCGGTGCGCTCGAGGTCGCGCAGCTGGTCGAAGGCCTGCGCCTGCTCGTCGAGCCGGGCGTCGGCGGCCGAGGTCAGCTGCAGGATCTCGCCGAGCACCGCGCGCCGGGTCGGCTCGTCCATGCCACCGTCCCGCCCGCCCACCTCGTCGTCGAGCTGCTGGCGCAGCGTGAACGCTCGGGTGAGCTCCTGCCGCGACTGCCCCAGCGCCTCGGTGAACCCGGCGACGGCGGCCTCCCCGTACTGCAACCGGGCGAAGTCCAGGTCCAGCTGCGAGGTCTTGACCGCCTCGTCGAGGTCGAGCAGCGCCGCGCTGGCCCGGCCCTGCAGCTCCTCGGTGGGCACGCCGGCGTTCGGGTCGGGCCGCTCGATCCGCGTGGTCGCCGGGGCGGCTCCCTGCCGACGGCGTCGCGACCGGGCCGCCAGGTAGGCGCCACCGCCGACGACGGCGATCCCGCCCACCACCGCGGCGGTCACCGCACCCGAGCCGGAGCCCGACCCGGAACCCGACCCGGAACCCGAGCCCGCCGCGTCGCCCACCCCGCCGGCGAAGACGACCGCCGCGCCGGCCCAGTCGTCCTCGCCCAGCTCCGGTTCGACGTCCCGGGCGAGGAAGTCCTCGATCTCGGCGTCGGTCTGCGGGAACGCATCGTCCACCCAGTAGCCGTAGCGCCGGTCGCCCACGGCGACGGCGAGCAGCACGTCGGTGCTGCCCAGGCCCGAGGCCTGCGCGGTGGCCTGCGCCCACTGGCCCTGCTGGATGCCGTCGAAGGAGCTCACGTAGACGACGAAGACCTGGGTGCCGTCGTCGGCCTGCCGGTCGTCGACCGCCTGCTGGACCTCCGCCAGGTCGCCGGACCCGAGGACGCCGGCGCGGTCGGTCACCTCGTCGGGGACGTCGAACGGAGGCTCGGCCAGCGCCGGACCGCCGCCGGCGACCACGACCGCCGCCGCGACCGCGAGGACTCCCATCAGCCGGCGCACACGACCGACCCTAGGCGGACCGGCGCGGACCGGCCGGGTAGGACGGACACAACCGGGTAGGGCCCGGTCAGCCCAGATCCGGCCCGAGGAGGACCCCCCGTGAGCGAGACCGACCGCATCCCCGCCGCCCAGCTGCCCCCGGGGGAGGTGGGCCGGGCCGGGAAGTGGGCCGTGGGCAACCGCGACGGTGAGTACTTCGCCGTCTCCCGCCGCTGCCGCCACCAGCTCGCCGACCTCTCCGGGGGCAGCCTCGACGCCGACGGCTGCCTGGTCTGCCCGTGGCACCAGGCGAAGTACGACGTCCGCACCGGCGAGATGGTCGAGGGCCCGCGAGGGCTGCTCGGCTACCACGGGCCGACCCCGGGCTACACCCAGTTCGTCCGCGCCTACGCGAAGGTGCTGAAGCTGCGGGTCAAGCGCGCCCTGCGCCGCGGGGACGACGTCGTCGTCGCCGACTGACCGGGGCCGCCCCGTCCCTCAGGTGCGCTCGATGGGCTGGTCGACCCCCTGCACCAGCGCGTCGGACTCGATGTCGGCGACGCCCGTCGGGCGCACGGAGACGCCCATGGTGGCGGCCACCTCCTCGGCCGACCGGGGGCGCAGCACGCCGTCGCGGATCTCCTCGGCCCAGTGGCAGCTGACCAGGTGCGCGGGTCCGAGCTCGCGCAGCACCGGCACCTCGTCGTCGCAGCGCGTCTCCTGCCGCCACGGGCACCGGGTGTGGAACCGGCAGCCGCTCGGCGGGTTCGCCGGGGAGGGCAGGTCGCCGGCCAGCAGGATCCGCTCCCGGCTCTCCTCGACCACCGGGTCGGGCACCGGGACGGCGCTCATCAACGCCCGGCTGTAAGGGTGCAGCGGCTCGGCGTAGAGGACGTCGGAGGGGGCCTGCTCCACCAGCGACCCGAGGTACATGACCCCCACGACGTCGCTGATGTGCTTGACCACCGCCAGGTCGTGCGCGATGACCAGGTAGGTCAGGCCGAGCCGCTCCTGCAGCTCCTCGAGCAGGTTGACCACCTGTGCCTGCACGCTGACGTCGAGCGCGGAGACCGGCTCGTCGGCGATGAGCAGGTCGGGCTCCAGCGAGATGGCCCGGGCGATGCCGATGCGCTGGCGCTGCCCGCCGGAGAACTCGTGCGGGTAGCGGCGCAGCGCCGCCGACGGCAGGCCGACGGAGTCGAGCAGGGTGCGGATCCGCTGGGCGATCCCCTCCTTGCCGCCGCCGAGACCGTGGGCGTGCAGCGGCTCGGCCAGCAGCGACTCGACGTTCTGCCGCGGGTCGAGGCTGCCGAGCGGGTCCTGGAAGACCATCTGCATGCGGCGGCGGATCGTCCGCAGCGGCTCGCCCTGCAGCGAGGCGACGTCGGTGCCGTCGAAGAACACCCGGCCGGCGGTGGGCTCCACGAGGCGGAGGACGGCCCGGCCGAGGGTGGACTTGCCGCAGCCGGACTCCCCCACCAGTCCGTAGGTGCTCCCGCGGGTGATGCTCAGGTCGACGCCGTCGACGGCGCGCACGTGGCCGACCGTGCGGTCGAAGAACACCCCCCGCTTGATCGGGAAGTGCACCTGCAGGCCCTCGACCCGCAGCAGCGGGTCGGCGGCAGTGCTCTCGGCGGCGGGGACGGCGGTCATCGGGCGGCTCCGGACGCGGTGGCCCCGGCCGGGGACCGCGGGTACTCGAGGGGGTGGCGGCAGCGCAGCTCGCGCCCGGGTCCGTCGAGCTCCAGCGGCACGGTGCTCCCGGCGACCTCGGTGAGGCAGTCGTCCTGGGCGTTGTCGCACCGCGGGGCGAAGGCGCAGCCCTCGGTCCAGGGGATGACGTCACGGGCGGAGCCGCGGATGGGGTGCAGCGGCACGCCGCGGGCGCCGTCGAGCCGCGGGACGGAGGCCAGCAGGCCGCCTGTGTAGGGCTGGCGTGGCCGGGCGAACAGGTCGTGCCGGTCGGCGGACTCGATGATCCGGCCGGCGTACATGACGTGCACCCGGTCGCAGAGCCCCGCGACGACGCCGAGGTCGTGGGTGATCATCACCAGCGCGGTGCCGGAGTCGACCACCAGCTCGCGCAGCAGTTCCAGGATCTGCGCCTGGATCGTGACGTCGAGCGCCGTCGTCGGCTCGTCGGCGATGAGCAGCCGCGGGGAGCACGCCAGCGCCATCGCGATCAGCGCCCGCTGGCGCATGCCGCCCGACAGCTGGTGCGGGTACTCCTTGAGCCGGCGCGCGGGGTCGGGGATGCCGACGCGGTCGAGCAGGCGGGTGGCCTCGTCGACGGCCTCCTTCCTCGACATCTCGCGGTGCTCGAACAGGACCTCGGTCACCTGGGTGCCGATGGGCACCGTGGGGTTCAGCGAGGACAGCGGGTCCTGGAAGACCATCGCCATGTCCGCGCCGCGCATCCGGCGCAGCGTCCGGTCGGAGGCCCCCAGCAGCTCGTGGCCGTCGAAGCGCACCGAGCCGCCCACCTGGACGCCGCGCCGCGGCAGCAGACCCATGATCGCCAACGACGTCACCGACTTGCCGCAGCCGGACTCGCCGACCAGCCCGACGGTCTCCCCCGGCGCCACGGAGAAGCTCACCCCGTCGACGGCGTGGGTGGGCTGCTCACCCTTGCGCGCGAAGGTGACGGTCAGCTCGTCGACCTCCAGCACCGGCCGGCCCGTGCGGTCGTCCCCGTGCGGGGGCAGTTCCACGATGGTCATCCGGCTCACCTCCGGAACTTCGGGTCGAGCGCCTCGCGCAGCGACTCGCCCAGCAGCGTGAAGCCCAGCGCGACGACGATGATGCACAGGGCCGGGTAGACGGCCAGCTCCGGCCGGATGGACAGGAACGCCTGCGCGTTGGAGAGCATGGCGCCCCACTCGGGGCGGGCGAGGTCGGGGTCGCCCAGGCCGAGGAAGGACAGCGCGGCCGCCTCGATGATCGCCGTCGCCAGCGACAGCGTCGCCTGGACGATGACCGGCGACAGCGAGTTGGGCAGGACGTGGCCGAACACGATCCGGCTCCTGCGGATGCCCAGCGCCCGGGCCGCCAGTGCGTAGTCGCTGTCCCGCTGCGCCAGCATCGAGCCGCGCAGCAGCCGGGCGAAGACGGGGACCTGGGTGACCGCGATGGCGATCATCAGCGCGTACTGGTTCTGGCCCAGCAGCACCGAGATGCTGATCGCCATCAGCAGGCCGGGGATCGACAGCAGGATGTCGACGAACCGCATGACCACGGTGTCCACCCAGCCGCCGAACGCGCCGGCCAGCACACCCAGCGCCATGCCGACGACCACGCCGAGCAGCGTGGACACCACGCCGATCAGCAGCGACTGCCGCGACCCCACGATGAGCCGGGACAGCAGGTCGCGGCCGAGGTTGTCCACCCCCAGCGGGAAGCCCTCGCGGCTGCCGGGGATGGTGCCGGGCCGGATCTCGCTGAGCAGGTACTGCGTCAGGGGGTCCTTGGGGGCGAGCAGCGGGGCGAAGGCGGCCACCAGGAGGAACAGCACGACGATGACCGCGCCGGTGATCGCCACCGGGTTGCGCCGCAGCCGGCGGAAGGCGCTCTTCGTCAGCGAGACGCCACCCTCACCCTCGGGCACCTGGCCGGCGCGTGCGGCGAGCTCGTCGATGCGGCGCCGCTTGACGTCGCCCATCGCGGTCATCGGACCCTCACCCGTGGGTCGAGCAGGCCGTACGAGATGTCGACCAGCAGGTTCACCAGCACGTACACCACCGCCAGCATGAGGATGAAGCCCTGGAGAACGGCGAAGTCCCGGGCGAAGATCGCGTCGAAGATCGCCGACCCGACGCCGCCGAAGGCGAAGACGGTCTCGGTGAGCACCGCACCGGAGAGCAGGAGCCCCGTCTGCAGGCCGATCGTCGTCGACACCGGCAGCAGGGCGTTGCGCACGATGTGCCGGCGGCGGACGGTCGCCGTCGCCAGGCCCTTGGCGTTCGCCGTCCGCACGTAGTCCTCGTTGACGACGTCGAGGACCGATGCGCGGGTGATCCGCACGATGATGGCCAGCGGGATGGTGCCCAGCGCGATGCCGGGCAGCACGAGGTGCAGGAAGGCGTCCCAGGCGGCGTCGAACTCCCGGGTGAGCAGGCCGTCCAGGACGTAGAAGTTGGTGATGCGGGTAGCGTCGATGCGCACCTCCTGCCGGCCGGAGCCGGGCAGCCAACCCAGCTCGACGGCGAACAGCAGGCGCAGCAGGTACGCCAGGAAGAAGACGGGCGTCGCCACGCCGAGGAGCGACCCGATGACCGAGGTCGAGTCCAGCCAGCTGCCGTGCCGGCGGGCGGCCAGGTAGCCCAGCGGGATGCCGACGCCGATCGCGAAGAGCATCGCGAAGAGGGTCAGCTCGATCGTGCCGGGCATCCGCTCGAAGAACTCCTCGGTGACCGCGCGGCCGGTGCGGGCGGAGTTGCCGAAGTCGAGCTGGACGGCGCGGCCGAGGAAGCGCAGGTACTGGACGTAGAGGGGCTGGTCGAGACCGAACAGCTCGTTGTAGCGGGCGATGGCCTCGGGCGTGGCGCGCTCACCGAGGGCGGCCTGGGCCGGCCCGCCGGGCAGTGCCCGCAGCCAGGCGAAGAGCAGCAGCGACAGCCCCAGCAGGATCGGGATCAGCTGGAGGAGCCGCCGGACGATGAAGCGGAGCACGCGCTCGGGTCACCTCTCCGGGGCACGGACACGGCACGGACACGGGACCGGCCGCGCCGGGACAGGACTGGCCTGTCCCGACGCGGCCGGAGGTGCGGGTCAGTCGGTGATCGACACCGTCGAGAAGACCTCGGCGGTCAGCGGGCTGGGCTCCAGGCCCTGCACGTTCTCCGCCACCACGAGCGCCGGCGGGGAGTGCGAGATCGGGACACCGGGGAGGTAGTCCATGATCAGCCGGTTGGCCTCCTGGTACTGCTCCGTGCGGTTGGCCGGGTCGGGCTCGGCGTCGGCCTCGGCCAGCGCGGCGAAGATCTCCGGCGCGCTGAAGGAACCGAACTCCGCCGACGCCTGGTTGTTGGACTGCTCGGCGAAGAACGTGCCGATGAAGTTGTAGGCGTCGTTGTAGTCCCCGGTCCAGCCGAGCAGGTGGATGTCGGCCTGGCCGGCCTGCACGGCGTTGGTGTAGTCCGGGTTCCACGGCAGGGCCACGGGCTCGATGGTGAAGCCGGCGTCGACCAGGTTCTGGTTGATCACCTGGAACATCGCGGCCGGGTCCGGCAGGTAGGGCCGGCTGACCTCGGTCGGGTAGTAGAACCGCAGCGTCGTCCCCTCGGCGCCGGCCTCCTGCAGCAGCTGCCGCGCGCGGTCGGGGTCGTAGTCGTAGGTGGTGACGTCCTCGGCCCAGCCGTCGACGGTCGGCGGCACGAACTGGGTCGCGGCCTCCGCCCCCTCGGGCAGCAGCGAGTTCACGATCGTCTCGCGGTCGATGGCGTGGGCGATCGCCTGCCGCACCCGCGGGTCCTGCAGCGCCAGGTTCGCGTTCGTGCCGGGCACGTTCCCGCCGTTGAAGCCCAGGTACAGGATGTTGAACGGGTCGCGGACGAGGACCTGGAAGCCCTCGTCCTCCAGCGACTGGTAGTCCGCCGGCGCGACGAAGTCGTAGCCGTCGATGGAGCCGGCCTGCAGCTCCTGCCGCCGGGTGTTCTGGTCGGAGATGGTCCGGAAGATGATCGAGTCGAGCGCCGGGGCCTCGCCCCAGTAGTCCTCGTTGCGGACGATGGTGACCTCGCCGTTGCCCCGGTCCCAGCTCTCGAAGCGGAAGGGGCCGGTGCCGGTCGGGTGCTCCAGGGCGTACTCGGAGTAGCTGAGCGCGTCCTCGCTGCCGGAGAGGTTGTCGGCGTCGTACTGCTGCAGCGCCTCCGGGCTCTGGATGGAGAAGGCCGGCAGGGCCAGCGCCGACGGGAACTTCGAGGTGACCTGGGTCAGCCGGATCACCGCGGTGGATTCGTCGGTCGCCTCGCAGCTCTCGTAGATGCTGGGCGTGTCCGGCGTGCTGGCGAAGCCGCCGAAGACCGCCTGGTAGTAGTACGAGGCGCTCGGGCTGGTGGCCAGGCCCTCGAAGTTGTACCAGCGGTCGAAGTTGAAGCAGACGGCCTCGGCGTTGAAGTCGGTGCCGTCGTGGAACTGCACGCCCTGTCGCAGGTTGAAGGTGTACTCGAGGCCGTCGTCGCTGACCTCGTAGTCCTCGGCCAGCTCGGGGACCGGCTCGGTCCCGCCGAGCTCGTTGCCCAGCAGCCCCTCGTGGATTTGACGGGCGACCCGGAAGGTCTCGCCGTCGCTGCCGAACGCCGGGTCGAGCATGGCCGGGTCGCCGGCCGCGCCGAAGACGAGGGTGCCGCCGGACTGGGCCTCGCCGCCGCCCTCCCCCTCACCGGAGTCCCGGTCACTGGAGGCGCAGGCGGCCAGTGTGACGGCGGTCAGTGCGGCCGCGCCGGCGGCCAGCACGCGTGGGGGTCGACGCTGCATCGCAGGAGACCTGCCTTCTCGGCCCGGGCCTGGGCCGGATGGGATCCGGTGTGGACGGCCGTTGAACGCAAGACGTCCGAACGGCGCGCACACGGACCCTAGGCGCGGGCTGTGAGTCCCCTGAACAGGGAACGCGGCTTTCGACACCGATTCGAGACCTGGGGCTGCCCGCTCGATGCTCCCCGCTAGGCGTCGATGCGGCGGCGGCCCTCGAACGCCCGGCCCAGGGTGATCTCGTCGGCGTACTCGAGGTCGCCGCCCACCGGGAGCCCGCTGGCCAGGCGCGAGACGGCGAGCCCGAGCGGGCCGACCAGCCGGGCCAGGTAGGCCGCGGTGGCCTCGCCCTCGAGGTTGGGGTCGGTGGCGATGATCAGCTCGGTGACGGAGCCGTCCATGAGCCGGGTCATGAGCTCCTTGACCCGCAGGTCGTCGGGGCCGACGCCCTCGATCGGGCTGATCGCGCCGCCGAGGACGTGGTAGCGGCCGCGGAACTCGCGGGTCCGCTCGATGGCGACGACGTCCTTGGGCTCCTCGACGACGCAGATGACGTCGTCGGTGCGACGCGGGTCCTTGCAGATCCGGCACTGCTCGCCCTCGGCGACGTTGTAGCAGGTGACGCAGAAGCGGACCTCGGCCTGCACCCGCTGCAGGGCGGCGACCAGCCGGCCGACGTCGGCCGACTCGGCGGCCAGCAGGTGGAAGGCGATGCGCTGGGCGCTCTTGGGACCGACGCCGGGCAGACGGCCGAGCTCGTCGATGAGGTCCTGGATGGCACCCTCGTACACGGTGCTCCTCTGGGGAGAAGGGAGGCCGGCGCCGGTCAGGCGCCGGGCAGCCCGGGGAAGCCGCCGCCGAGACCGCCGGCCAGCGGACCCATGCGGTCGGCGGTGAGCTCGCTGGCCATGCGCGAGGCGTCGCGGACGGCCGCGACGACGAGGTCCTGCAGGGTCTCCACGTCGTCGGGGTCGACGGCCGACGGCGCGATCGTGACCGCCTGGAGCTCGCCGTCGCCGGTCATCGTGGCCGTGACGAGGCCGCCGCCGGCCGAGCCGGTGACCTCCTCGGAGGCGAGCTGCTCCTGCGCGGCAGCGAGGGCCTGCTGCATCTGCTGGGCCTGCTGGAGGATCGCCGACAGGTCGGGCTGGCCACCACCGGGGAACATGCCCCGAGCCTATGCCGACGGTCGGACATCCGGGGGACGGCGACCGGCACCGGCCCGGTCAGGACTCCACGGGCCGGGCACCCAGCTGGGCACGGAGCAGGGCGAGCGCCGCCTGCTCCGGGTCCATGGCGGGCTCCCGGTCGCGGGCGGGGTCGTCGGCCTCGGCTGCCCGCTGGGCCATGAGCTCGCGCGCCTCCGCGGCCTCGGCCGCCTGGGCGGCCTCCTGCGCCGCCTCGGGCGACGGCCCGGTCGCGCCTCCGCCGGAGGTGGCGCCCTCGACGACCGCCTCGACCTTCCAGCGCACGCCGAGCAGCTCGTTGAGCGCCTCGCGCAGCACGTCCTTGTTGAGGTCGTCGCCGATCCGGCGGGCCAGCGCCGGGGACGAGGTGGACAGCGTGAGGACGCTGTTGCGCAGCTCGTGGACCTGGGCGTTCTTGAGCAGCGCCTCGGTCGTGCGCTTGTGCCGCTTGACGACGGCGAGGAGCTCGGGCCACACGCGGCGGACGTCGCCGGTGGTCAGCCCGCCCTCGCCGGCTCCCCCGCTGCCTGCCGGGTCGGCGGACACCAGAGGGGTCGGCTCGCCGCCGCGCGGGGCGGGCGTGGACTCTGCGGCGGCCCGCGGCGGTGCCGCCGGCGGCCGTGGCTCGGCGACCCGGGCCGCCGCGGCACGGGCCGCGTCGGGCTGGGCCTGGTGCGACCAGTCCTCGTCGTCGGTCGGCTCGGGCGGCAGCGGGATGTCGGGCTCACCGCTGACGACGCGCGCGCCGGTCCGGGCGCCGGCCGGGGCGGGTGCCGGACGGGGCGTCGCCGAGCCCGGCTGCGTGGTCTCGGGCCAGTCGTCGGAGGCGGCTGCGGCGGCCGGGGCCGGTCGGGACGCCCCCGAGCCGGGCCGTGTGGTCTCCGGCCAGTCGTCGGAGGCGGCTGCGGCGGCCGGGGACGGGGCGGAGGACGCGGCGGAGGCCGGGGCGGCGGAGGCCGGGGCGGCAGGCGGCACGGGCCCCGGAGCCGGCTGCGCGCTGCGCTGGGAGGGGCGGACGTACGCGGGCCGCGCCGCACCGCCGCGCTCGGCGGCCGCGGGCTCGGCGCGGGCGGGTTCGGGGCGGGCGGGTTCGGGGCGGGCGGGCTCGGGGCGGGCGGGCTCGCGCACCGGCGCCGCGACGGCCGCAGGACCGGCGCCCGCCTCGGGGACCCCGCCGATCGCCAGCCGCCGCTCGAGGCGCTCGAGGCGCTGCAGCGCGCCCGTGCCGGCGTCGTCGTGAGCCGGTAGCAGCATCCGCGCGCAGACCAACTCCAGCAGCAGCCGCGGCGCGGTGGTCCCGCGCATGTCGGTCAGCCCGGCGTGCACGGTGTCGGCCAGCCGCGACAGCGTCGCCGACCCCAGCGCCCTGGCCTGCTGGACCATGAGGTCGAGCCGGTTGGGCGGGCAGTCGAGCAGGCCGTTGCCGCCGGCGTCGGGGACGGCGTCGAGGACGATGAGGTCGCGCAGCCGGTCGAGCAGGTCGGTGGCGAACCGGCGCGGGTCGTGCCCGGCCTCGACGACGCGGTCGACGGCGCGGAACACCCCCGGGGCGTCGGTGGCGGCCAGCGCGTCGATGGCCTCGTCGAGCAGCGCGTCGTCGGTGACGCCGAGCAGCCCGACGGCGCTGGCGTAGGTGACGCCCTCGGGTCCGGCGCCGGCCAGCAGCTGGTCGAGGATCGACAGCGAGTCGCGCACCGACCCGCCGCCGGCCCGCACGACCAGCGGGAACACCGTGGGCTCGACCTGCACGCCCTCGGCGGCGCAGGTCTTCTCCAGCAGGCCGCGCAGCGTCGTCGGCGGGACCAGGCGGAACGGGTAGTGGTGCGTGCGCGAGCGGATCGTGGACAGCACCTTGTCCGGCTCGGTCGTCGCGAAGACGAAGACGAGGAACTCCGGCGGCTCCTCGACCACCTTGAGCAGGGCGTTGAAGCCCTGCGTGGTCACCATGTGGGCCTCGTCGACGATGTAGACCTTGTGGCGGCTGCTGACCGGCGCGAAGAACGCCCGCTCCCGCAGGTCACGGGCGTCGTCGACACCACCGTGGCTGGCCGCGTCGATCTCGATGACGTCGAGCGAGCCGGGGCCGTCGGGCGCGAGCGCCACGCACGAACCGCACACGCCGCACGGGGTCGACGTCGGCCCCTGCTCGCAGTTGAGCGAGCGGGCGAGGATCCGCGCCGACGACGTCTTGCCGCAGCCGCGTGGCCCGCTGAAGAGGTAGGCGTGGTTGATCCGGCCGCCGTCGACGGCGTTGACCAGCGGGGTGGTCACGTGCTCCTGGCCGACCACCTCGGCGAAGGTCGCCGGGCGGTACTTCCGGTAGAGCGCCAGAGCCACGCGGCGAGGTTACGTGGCAGGGACGACGTCCCGGCAGCACCGGGACGCCGTCCGTGTCACATCGTCAGCTCGAGCAGGAACTCGATCTGCCCGCGGTCCTCGACCCGCACGAAGCCCAGGTCGGGCGCGGAGATGCCGAAGTCGGAGAACACGACCGGGACGGCGCCGGAGACCTCGACGCCCTCGGCGGTGCGGACGACGGCGAGGTCGGCCTGCACCGGGCGGGTCTGGCCGCGCAGGGTGAGGTCGCCGCTCACCGGGACCGTCACCGGGGTGCCGGACAGCTCGGGCAGGTCCACCGGCCCCTGCACGGTGAACGTGGCGGTCGGGTGCGTGGCGACGTCCATGACGTTGCTGCGGAAGTAGGCGTCGCGCTGGCCGCTGTCGGTGCTGATGCTGGCGACGTCGACGGTGACCTCCGCCGAGGCCATGTCCCCGCCCTGGACGGCGACCGAGCCGGCGACCTGCCCGGTGGTGCCGGCGACGGTCACGTTCGCCCCGTTGAGCACCTCGTCGACGCGGTATCCGGCCGAGGAGCCGGGGCCGATCGCCCAGGTCCCGTCGGTGCTCGGGGCCAGCTCGACGTCGGAGGGCTGCGCCTGCACGGTCGGGGCCGCGGCGGCGTCCTCCTCCAGGGCGGCGTAGACCAGCGGGCCCAGACCCAGGCCGAGGGCGAGCAGCGCGAGGACGCCCCCGACGATCCACCAGGCACGACGGCGGCCACGGGCCATGACGAGCTCCTCTCCTTGCCGTTTCAAGGATGCTCACCCACCAACCTGGCAGGCAGCTGTGAGACGCGCCACGGCCCCGTGACGTTCCGAAGACGAAAAGGGACCCCCCGCGCACCCGCCAGAGCCCGCTTATCCTTGCTGCCTTCCGGCCCTGGGGAGGTTCACAGGGTGACGCCACACGAGGGGTCTGCGCACCACTGTAGAGGACGCCGGCCGCTAGCCTCCCGGTCCATGACCTCCCGGCGCGCCCTCGTCCTGCCCCCGCCACGCTCCTGACCCGGAGCACCGCGGGCTGACCCCGCGGCCGGCAGCCTGCCCGGCCGCCGCTGCGCCGTGCTCCGGACTCTGTTCCCCCGTCCGGAACCAGCGCCCAGGAGCGTCGTGTCCACCCCCTCCTCCCCCGCGTCGAGCCGCGGGTTCCTCTTCGTCGTCCTCGCCTCGCTGTGCTGGGGCACCGCCGGCCTGTCCGGCCGTGTCATCACCGACCGCAGCGACCTGTCCGCCCTCGACGTCGCCTGGTACCGCCTGACCATCGGGGCGGCGGCCCTCACGGTCGCCTGGGCGGTGACGGTCGCCCGGCGCGGCCCCGCCGTCCGCGTGACCCGCCCGGTGGCCGTCCGGCTCGTCCTCGTCGGCGTGGGGCTGGCCGCCTACCAGCTCGCCTACTTCAGCGCCGTCGAGCGGGCGGGCGTCAGCATCGCCACGCTGGTCGCCCTCGGCCTGGCGCCGCTGCTCATCGCCGTCGGCGGCACCCTGCTCGGTTCCGGCCGGCCCGACGGGGCGACGCTCGTCGCCCTGACCGTCGCGCTGGTGGGACTCACCCTGCTCGTCGGCGTCTCCGCAGGCGCCGGCACGGGCACGGCGGTGCTACTCGGCGCGCTCGTCGCCAGCGGGTCGGCGCTGGGCTACGCCGTCGTCACCCTCGCCGGCGGAGGCGTGCCGGCCGGTGTCCCCGTCACCCTCGCCGGGTTCGCCGGCGGCGCGCTGCTGCTCACCCCCGTCGTCCTGGCGGATGGACCCTCGTTCCCCACGGACGGCGGCACGCTCGCCGTGCTGCTCTACCTGGGGCTGGTGCCCAGCGCACTGGCCTACGGCCTGTTCTTCACCGGCGTGCGGACGGTGCCCGGCGCGGTCGCCTCGATCGTCACGCTGCTCGAGCCGCTCGCCGCGACCGTGCTGGCCACCGCGTTCCTGGGCGAGCGGCTGGCGCCGGGGGCCGTGGCCGGGGGGCTGCTGCTGCTCGCGGCCGTGGCCGGGCTGTACCTCCACCGGATGCGGCGGTCGCCGGAGCCGGTGGCCGGGGCCTGAACGCGCGACGGGCCCCCGGCCGTCGGCCGGGGGCCCGTCGCGCACCTGCGGAGGATGGGAGATTCGAACTCCCGAGGGGTTGCCCCCAACCCGCTTTCCAAGCGAGCGCCATAGGCCACTAGGCGAATCCTCCCGTGCCGACGATCCTACCGGTCACGGGGACGCGGGTCAGCCGACGCCCCGGGACCGCCTGTCGCCCCGGGTGGTCGTCACGGCCGGCACGGGGCAGGCTGGACCGGTGCGGGTGTCGCACGGGGGCACTGCGCGGGGGCAAGGAGGAGGTAGGCGGATGAGCGATCCGGGGCAGGTCCGACCGGAGGTCGTGGACGCCATCGCGGACGTACTGCGCGGAGCCGACCCCGCGGGGCTGCCGCCCTCGGCGACGGCGGAGGAGAAGGCGGCGGCCAAGGACCGCTACCTGTCGGAGTTCGCCGCCGAGCGGGGCAAGCGCGACCGGCAGACGCGGGCCTGGGAGCTGCTGCTGACCCGCAGCTACGACGAGCCGCCGACGTGGTCCCGGCTGTTCGACGACCTCGAGCCCGACGCGGTCGAGCAGCTGGGTGAGCTCTACGACGTCCTGCCCGAGGGCGCGCAGGAGGAGTACGCGCGCCGCTACGGCGTCCCCAGCGCGGTCTGACCCTCCCCGTGCCGGGACGTCCCCGGTGGGGTAGGACACGCCGGTGACCTCGACCGTCCCGGGCCGCCTGGTGGCCGGCCGCTACCGCCTGCTGGAGCGCATCGGCGGCGGTGGCATGGGCGCGGTGTGGCTCGGGCGCGACGAGCTCCTCGACCGGCAGGTGGCCGTCAAGCAGGTCCTGCTGGCGGCCGGCGCCGACCCGGAGACGACCGACCAGCAGCGCCTGCGGGCCCTGCGCGAGGGCCGGATCGCCGCGCGGCTGAGCCATCCGCACGCGATCTCGGTCTACGACGTCGCGCTCGAGCAGGGTGTGCCGTGGCTGGTGATGGAGTACCTGCCCTCCCGCAGCCTGGCCGAGGTGCTCGCCGAGGACGGGCCGCTGCGTACCGACCAGGCGGCGCAGGTCGGTGCCCAGCTCGCCGACGCGCTGGCGGCGGTGCACGCGGCCGGCATCGTGCACCGGGACGTCAAGCCCGCCAACGTGCTCATCGGCCGCGGCGACCGCATCGACGGCCTGGTCAAGATCACCGACTTCGGCATCTCGCACGCCAGCGGTGACGTCACGCTCACGCAGACCGGCCAGATCACCGGGACGCCGGCCTTCCTCGCCCCCGAGGTCGCGCAGGGCAGCGAGATGACGCCCGCCAGCGACGTCTTCTCCCTCGGCGCCACGCTCTACACCTGCGTGGAGGGCCAGCCGCCGTTCGGCATGGACGACAACGCGCTGCGCCTGCTGCACCGGGTGGCCGGCGGGGAGATCCGGCCGCCCCGGCACGCCGGGTCACTGGAGCGCCCGCTGCTGCGGATGCTCGCCCGGGACCCCGCCGACCGGCCGGGGATGCCCGAGGTCCGCGACGTCCTGGTGAAGCTCGCCGCCGGCCGCGACGGCGACCCGACGACGGTGCTCCTGGCCCGCACCGACCTGCAGACCCCGCGCGGCCGGAACCGGACCGCCCGGTTCGCCGCCGAGCCGCAGCGCACCGGCCCGCCGACCGCCGTCCAGCCCGTCGTCGCCCCGGCGGACGCTCCGCCGGACCCGCCGGGCCCGCCGGTCCGGCAGGACCCGCCGACCCTCTCGGAGCCGCCCGCCCCCACCCCGGGACCGGAGCCGGGACCCGGCCCGGCGTCCGGTCCCCCGTCCGTCCCGCCCGACGAGCGGCCGGTGCCGCTGGTCGGCCCCCGCAAGCGCCGCCGCGGTCCGCTGCTGGTCGCCGCGCTGGTGCTGCTCGTGGTGCTGGCGGCGCTCGGCACCTGGCTCGCCCTGCGCGGCGGCGACGGCGGCAGCCCGTCGGCCGGCCCGACGTCGCCGGGTCCGGCCGGCGCGACCACGTCGGAGAGCGCCGACTCCACGACCGAGCCGGCACCGGCGCCGGAGGAGCCCACCGAGGACACCGCGGAGGAGGCGCCCGCGACGGACGCCGAGGAGTCGGCGTCCGACCCCGCTGCCGACCCGGCGGACGAGGTGCGCCAGACCCTCGAGGAGTACTACGAGTACCTGCCCGGCGACCCGGAGAGCGCCTACGCGATGACCGGGCCGAGCCTGCGGTCGCGGGCGAGCCTCGGCTACTACAGCGACTTCTTCGGCCGCTGGGACGAGGTGTCGCTGATCGACGTGCAGGACGTCACCGACGAGGGCGACAGCCTCACCGCGACCAGCCGGGTGGAGTTCGTCCGGCCCGGGGAGCGCCTGGTGGAGACGCACGCGGTGACCTTCGTCCGCGGGGACGACGGCGAGCTGCTGGTCGACCTCGACGTGGTGGCCTGACCCGCCCCGCCGACACCCGGAGACGACGACGGCGGCGCCCCGCTCAGGGGCGCCGCCGTCGTGGACCGCTGGCGGTGGCGGTGGGATTTGAACCCACGGAGGCTTGCACCTCACACGCTTTCGAGGCGTGCTCCTTCGGCCGCTCGGACACGCCACCGCCGAAGAGACTACAGGCCCCGCTTCCGGCGGAAGAACGCGCGTAGGAGTGTCGCGCTCTCCTCGGCGCGCACCCCGCCGGTCACCTGCGGGCGGTGGTTGAGCCGGCGGTCGCGGACGACGTCCCACAGCGACCCGGCGGCCCCGGCCTTCGGGTCGTCGGCGCCGTAGACGACCCGCTCGACCCGGGCCAGCACGCTCGCGCCGGCGCACATCGTGCAGGGCTCGAGCGTGACGACGAGCGTCGCGCCGGTCAGCCGCCACCCGTCGCCGTGCACCCCGGCGGCCGCGCGCAGGGCCAGCACCTCGGCGTGCGCGGTGGGGTCGCCCCGCTTCTCGCGCTCGTTGGCCGCCTCGGCCAGCACCGCGCCGTCGGGACCGAGGACGACGGCGCCGATCGGGGTGTCGCCCCACTCCTGCGCCGCGGCGGCCAGCCCGAGCGCACGGCCCATCGCCGCGTCGACGACGTCGTCCGGCGGGCTCACGCGCGGGCGCCGGCCAGGGGGAGGCCGACCAGCGCGGACAGCTCGGCCAGCGCGTCGGCGGGGTCGGCCACCTTGATCGTGTGCATGCCCAGCGCGCGGGCCGGCTTGAGGTTGATCCCCAGGTCGTCGAGGTAGGCGCAGTCGGCGAAGGCGAGGTCCCGGCCCGTGGCCTCGTTGAGCCGCGCCAGTGCCCGCCGGTAGATCTCCGGCTCGGGCTTGCGCACCCCCTCCAGCGAGGACTCGACGACGGCGTCGAACAGATCGAGCAGCCCGGCCAGCCGGCCGGTGCGCTCCATGGGCGCGACGTTGTTCGACAGCATCCCCAGCGGCAGCCCGGCGGCCCGCAGGCTGCGGACCGCCTCGACCATCTCCGGGCGGACCTCCCCCGACAGCGCGGCCAGCACCCGGCGGGCATCGACCCGGTGCCCGGCGGCCAGCGCCTCGGCCTCGAAGGTGTCGACGAACCCCTCGACGTCGAGCTCGTTGCGCTCGTACCGCGCCCAGGCGTTGGCGTCCGGGTTGGTGCTGTTGAGCCGCCGGATGAGCCCGTCCGGAAGCCCGGCCTCGGCCTCGTAGGCGGCGAAGGCCGGCATCGGGCTCTCGGTGATGACGCCGCCGAGGTCGAAGACCACGGCCGACACCGTGGCGGTCATGCGCCCACCGCCGCGGCCAGCTCGTCGGCGAAGCCCAGCCGGGCGGCGATCCGCGCGACCATCTCGTCGGCCCACAGGTCGTCGGCGGTCACGATCGGCCGCAGGTCGTCCGCGGGCAGTCCGTCGTCGGAGAACACGTCCAGGTCCCCTCCCGGCCATCCGGTCTCGTCGTCGTCGAAGGCGCCGTCCTCGTCGACGGCGATCCCGTACCGCTCGACCACCTCGGCGCCGAGCACCCACTCCTGCATGGTGGCGTCGGAGATCAGCGCCCGGACCATGCCACCGGGGCCGTGCCGCAGCACGACGAAGTACAGCCGCGAGTCGACGACGACGACGAACGGCGGCGGCCACTCCTCCGCACCCGGCTCCCCCAGCGCCCGTTCGAGGACCGGCAGCTCGTCGGAGGCGTCGGCGGCCAGCAGCTGCACCCGCCACCCGCCGCCGCGGCGGCTGACCCGCACCGCCCAGCTCGGCGGCCACGTGCTCGCCGGCAGGGCCGGCTCCGGGGCGCTCACCGGACCCGCAGCACGGTCAGGCCGTCGGCGAGCGGCAGCAGCACCGTCTCGAACCGCGGGTCGGTGGCCAGCGCGGCGTTGAGCGCGACGAGCACGTGGTCCTCCTCCGAGACCGGCGCCAGGACCCGGCCGCTGCGCAGCGTGTTGTCCAGCAGGACGACCCCGCCCGGCCGCATCCGCGGGTGCAGCTCCTCGACGTAGGCGGGGTACCCGGCCTTGTCGGCGTCGACGAAGGCCAGGTCGAACACCGGCTCGACGGGCACCGCGCGCAGCAGGTCCAGCGCCTCCCCCAGGCGCAGCTCGACCCGGTCGGCGACGCCGGCGCGCTCCCAGTGGCGGCGCGCGATCGCCGTCCACTCCTCGCTGCGGTCCAGGCACAGCAGCCGGCCGCCGTCGGCCAGCCCGCGGGCGATGCACAGCGCGGAGAAGCCGGTGAACGTGCCGATCTCGACCGCCCGCCGGACGCCGAGCGCGCCGGTGAGCAGCTGCATGAGCACGCCCTGCTCGACCGCGACCTGGAACGTGGCCGGGACCTCGCCCCGGTCGGCGAGCTCCGCGGTCTCGGCCACCAGCGCGGCGGCCACCTCGTCCAGCGGTTCGGAGCTGGCCCGCACGTAGTCGGAGACCTCCTGCGTCAGGAGGAACGACCGCGGCGTCACGGGCTGTCCAGCGCGGGGGTCACGGACGGCGGGGTCATAGCCTCTGATCATGGCCGATGCCGCACCCGACGACGGAGCCGAGGTCGACCCCGCGCTGTTCGACCGCCTGGCGGCCGACCCGCTCGCCGAACTGCTGGGCATCGAGCTCCAGCAGGTGCAGCCCGGCTACGCCCGCGCGGGCATGACCGTGGGCCCCCGGCTGCTCAACGCCCTGGGCACCGCGCACGGCGGCGCGACGATGGCGCTGCTCGACGTCGTCCACGCCGCGGTGAGCAACAGCCACGGCACGGTGGCCGTCGCGCAGGACGTGCACACCGAGTTCCTGACCGCCGGCCGGCCCGGTGAGCGGCTGGTCGCCGAGGGCACCGAGCTGCACCGCGGCCGCCGCACCGCCGTCTACCGCATCGACGCCCGCGGGGAGGACGGCCGGCTCGTGGCGACCGCGCTGGCCCGCGTCTTCCGCACCGACCAGCCGTGGGGGCCGCCGGCATGACCCTCCCCGTCCCCACCATGCCGAGGCCGCCGGTCGCGGTGGTCGGCCTGGGCCAGCTCGGCGGGTCGCTGGCCGCCGCGCTCGTCGCGGCCGGCCGCGAGGTGTCCGGGTGGGACGTCGACCCGGCGGCGCGCGAGGCGGCCGCGGCGCGCGGCGTGCGCACCACGCGGGAGCTCGGCGGCGTCGTCGTCCTGGCGGTGCCGCTGCCGGCGATGGCCGGCGCGCTCGACGGTCTCGACGTCGACCCGGCCGCCACCGTCACCGACCTCGGCTCGGTGAAGGTCCCCGTGCTGGCCTCGGTGGGCGCGGCACTCGGCGACCGGTTCGTGGGCGGGCACCCGATGGCCGGGACGGAACGGTCCGGCCACACCGCCACCGACCCCGGCCTGTTCCAGGGTGCGCGGTGGGCGCTGTGCCTGGAGCCGGGCACCGACCTGCGACGCTGGCTGCGGGCGGCGGAGGTGGCCCTCGACGCCGGCGCCGAGGTGGTGCCGGTGACCGCCGCCGAGCACGACGACGCCGTGGCCGCGGTCAGCCACGTGCCCCACCTGCTGGCCGCGGCGCTGGCCGCGGCGGTCGGCGAGGCGGGGCCGCTGGCGCTCGCGCTGGCGGCCGGCAGCTTCCGCGACGGCACGCGGGTGATCGGCAGCGACCCGGCCCTCGTCACCGCGATGGTCGAGGGCAACGCCGGTCCGACGGCGGCCGCACTGGCGCGGGTGCGCGTGCAGCTGGACCGGCCGTGGCCCGACCTGGTCGCCGCGGGGCACGAGGTGCGCACCGCCACCGCCGGCCGGCGCGCGGTCCGGGTGCCGCTGGACCGGGCGGCACTGCTGGCGCTGGGCCGGGCCGGCGGCGCGGTCACCCAGCGGCTGGCCGCCTTCGTCGAGGGCTGGGTGCCCGAGCGCTGACCGTTTCGCCTCCGCTGCGGCGGGCAGGGAGCGGTCATGGACGACAGCGAGATCCGCAGCCGCATCGACGCGCTGGTCGAGGAGGAGCACCGGCTACGCGACAGCGGGGAGCACACCGACGAGCAGCGCGCCCGGCTCCGGCAGATCGAGGAGGAGCGGGACCAGCTCTGGGACCTGATCCGCCAGCGGGACGCCAAGCGGCAGTACGACGAGGACCCCGACAGCGCCGAGGTGCGCCCGAGGTCCGAGGTCGAGGGCTACCTCCAGTAGTCGAAGGACCCCCTGCCCCCACCACTCGCGAGCTCGCGGCGGAACCCTGCAGGGGGCCGATCAGGCGGAGTCGCGGACCGGCCGACGGTGGCCGGCATCGTGGTGACCGGTGCCCAGCAGGGCGAGCTGCCACAGCAGCCGGGCCCGGGGGTCGGTGAGCTTGCGGCCGGTCACCGACTCGATGCGCCGCAGCCGGTGCATGACCGTGTTGCGGTGGCAGTACAGGAGGTCGGCGGCACGGGTCGGTGAGGCGTCGGCGTCGAGGAAGGCCGACAGCGTCTCCAGCAGCACCTCGCGCTCGTCCCCGGGCAGCTCGAGCAGCCGGCCGAGGGTCTGGCCGACCAGCCGGGACATGATCTCCGGGGAGTTGCTCAGCAGCGCCTCGGGCAGCCGGTCGTCGATGGTCACCACCCGCGCGGCGCCGTCGGGCAGAGTGCGCGCGGCGGTCTCGGCCAGCCGGTACGCGCCGGCCACGGCCGCCGCGCCCTCGACCACCGAGGACACCCCCACCGGGCCGGTGGCCACCGCGCCCAGCCAGGCCAGCAGCTCCGGCAGCCGGCGGGCGCCCAGCCCGACCACGCCCACCGAGGCCTGCGACCGGGTGCCCCACGCGGAGCGGATGCCGCGCTTGAGGAGCGCCGCCGCCGGGTCCAGGGGCTCGTCGCCCTCGTCACGCACCGGGGCGACGACGACCGCCAGCCGTCCCGCCAGCGGCACCGACAGCAGCTCGGCCGCGGTGCGGGCGAACGCGGGATCGCCCCCGCGGCCGTCGAGGAGCCCGTCGAGCAGCCGCTGCCGCTCGACGGCGTCGAGACCCGAGCGGCGCCGCTCCTCGGCCCGGTAGCCCTCCGCGGCGGCGCTGCACCCGCGGTCGTTGGTGCGCCACAGGGAGCCGGCGACCTCGAGCAGCAGCCCGTCGTCGTGCCGGTCGCCCTGGCGGGAGAGCGCGACCAGCGCCTCCCAGGTGATCTGACCGCCGAGCCGGTAGGCGCGCAGCACGGCCTCCAGCGGGATGCCCTGGGCGGCCCGCAGGCGGCCGACGGCGCGGGCGCCCTCGGCGTGGCTCTGGTGGTAGGCGGCGGGCACGTCGGGCCGCAGCCCGCGGACGCCGACCTCGAGGTTGCGCCGCAACGTCGCGCGCATCTGCGGATCACCGCCGGCCATGGCCTCGCGGTACGCAGGCTCGGTCTCGACGAGGATCTCCACCATCCGGTCGGTCATCTCGTCGAGCCGGTCCAGCAGCACCGGCACGAGTTCAGCGAGGCGCTCCTCGACCCCCCAGGGGGCAGTCCGCACGCGATCACCTCCGGTGTTCATCGCACAGAGCACAACACGTGGCACCCATCACTGTGCGGTCAGCCCATTGTGACGGCCCTCACCGGCCAGCAGTCTCATACGGACGTAGCCGTGACCCAATCGACGCGCGAGTGCGCCCGGCGGGACCGAGCGACCTCCCCGACGCAGAGGAGACGTGGGCACCTTGGCGCAGCCGCCGGACACCACAGGCAGCAGCACCCCGTACGAGGACCGATCGCCCACCGCCCGGCTCGAGATGACCGGGATCAGCGTCGCCTTCGGCGGGATCAAGGCCCTGACCGACGTGTCGCTGACCGTCGAGCCGGGTCAGGTGCACGGCCTCATCGGACCGAACGGGGCCGGCAAGACGACGATGTTCAACGTCGCCTGCGGGCTGGTCCGGAACACCGAGGGCCGGATCACCTGGCGAGGCGAGGAGCTGCGGCGGCTCCGACCCGCTCAGCTGTCCAAGCTGGGCATCGCCCGCACCCTGCAGGGCGTGGGCCTGTTCCCCGGCCTGACCGTGCTCGAGAACGTGATGGTCGGCGCGCACAAGCACGCCCGCGCCGGCTTCTTCTCGGCGCTGTTCGCCATCCCGACCTCCGACAAGGACGACGCCCGGCTGCGCGAGCGGGCCATGACGTCGCTGGCCGAGCTCGACGCCGACGGGTACGCCGCCCGCTACCCCGGCAGCCTCCCCTACCCCGTGCAGAAGCGGGTGGCGCTGGCCCGCGCGCTGGTCGCCGAGCCCGAGCTGCTGCTGCTCGACGAGCCGGCCAGCGGTCTGAGCGAGGAGGAGATGCGCGAGCTGGGCGACCTCATCAGTCACCTCTCGGGCCGGATGAGCGTCCTGCTCGTCGAGCACCACATGGACCTGGTCATGCGCGTGTGCGACCAGATCACCGTCCTGGACTCCGGCAAGCAGATCGCCGCCGGCACCCCGGCGGAGGTCCAGAACGACCCGGCGGTCACCGAGGCCTACCTCGGCGACGCCGTCGACGACACGACCGACGTCAGCGAGCTGGCGGGCATCGACGGGGGGACCCAGCGTGGCTGAGGCGCACGGCAGCACCGCGGCAGGCGCCGCCGGGGTCGGCCTGTCGAAGGGCGACACCGGCCGGGGCGCGGCGACGGGGAGCAGCGTGATCGCCGGCGGCGGGACCGCGACGGCGCAGGGCGTCCTCGAGGTCGAGGGCCTGTCGGCGTCCTACGGCCCCGTGAAGGCGCTCGACGGCGTCACCCTGCGCGCCGAGCAGGGCCGGATCACCGCGGTGCTGGGGGCCAACGGCGCGGGCAAGACGACGCTGCTGCGCACCATCAGCGGTCTGGTCCGCCCGACCGCCGGCCGGGTCCTCCTCAACGGCGAGGACGTCACCCGGTCACCGGTCGAGGCGATGGTCACCAAGGGCATGTCGCACGTGCCGGAGGGCCGCGGCGTCATCGCCGAGCTGACCGTCGACGAGAACCTGCGGGTCGGCTCGCTGTTCCGCGGCAAGGTGGGGCAGGACGAGTTCGACCGGGTCTACGACCTCTTCCCGCGGATCAAGGAGCGCCGCACCTCGACGGCGCACACGCTCTCGGGCGGCGAGCGCCAGATGCTGGTCATCGGCCGCGCACTGCTGGCCCGGCCGAAGCTGCTGCTGCTCGACGAGCCCTCGCTGGGCCTGGCCCCGCGGATCGTGGCGCAGATCTTCGCGCTGCTCCGCAGGCTCGTCGACACCGAGGGCCTGTCGGTGCTGCTGGTGGAGCAGAACGCCCGCAGCGCGCTGTCCGTGGCCGACACCGGGGTCGTCCTCAACCTCGGCCGCGTCGTGGTCACCGACGACGCCCACCGGCTCGCCGGCGACGAGGACCTCCGCCACGCCTACCTGGGCTTCTAGCCCCTCCCGCTCCTCCGCGACGCCAGGAAGGCAGCCCCCACGTGCAGCAGTTCGTCAACCTCACCCTCGGCGGGGTGATCATCGGCGCGGTCTACGCCGCCTTCGCCCTCGCCCTGGTGCTGATCTGGCGGTCCACCCGGATCGTCAACTTCGCGCAGGGCGCGATGGCCGCCCTCACGACCTTCATCGCCCTGTCCCTCATCGAGGGCGGCCAGTCCTACTGGGTCGGCCTGGCCGTCGCCCTGGTCGCCGGGCTGGTCATCGGCGCCGTCGTCGAGCGCGTGGTCATCCGGCCGGTCGAGGGTGGCCCGGAGCTCAACGCGGTCATCGTCACGCTCGGTCTGTTCATCGCCATCCAGGCGCTGATCTCGGTGCTGTTCGGGGTCAACCAGCGCGCGTTCGTCGCACCGTTCTCCACGATCGGCTTCAGGGCCGGCGACTTCACGCTCGCGCTGAGCCCCAACACGCTGTTCACCCTCGGCGCGGTCCTGCTGGTGATGGTCGGGCTCATCGCGCTGTTCCGCTTCACCCGTGTCGGCCTGGCGATGCGGGCCTCGGCCTTCGGCCAGGAGGTCGCCCGGCTGCTCGGCGTCCGGGTCGGCCGGATGCTCACCCTCGGCTGGGCGCTGGCCGCCGTCGTCGGGTCGCTGGCCGGCATGCTCATCGCCGCCGAGGTCACCTTCGTGGCGCCCACGTTCATGGACTCGCTGATCGTCTTCGGCTTCGTCGCCGCGGTCCTCGGCGGCCTGGACTCCCCGATCGGCGCCGTCGTCGGCGGGCTGCTGCTCGGGCTGGCGCTCAGCTACGTCCGCGGCTACATCGACGACACCCTCGTCGGCCTCGCCGCGCTGGTCATCCTCGTCGTGGTCCTGCTCGTGCGGCCCGGCGGCCTCTTCTCGACGACCCAGACGCGGAGGGCATAGCACCGTGAGCGACCTGCAGACCCCCGCCTCGTCCCCGGCCGCCGGCGCGGCCACCTCCGAAGCGCCGAGCACGGCCACCGCCGCGAGCAACGCCAGCTCCGCGCAGGCTGCCGGCGGCCGCACGTTCCTGCCGCGGAACACGCTGCTGCGGCACCTGCTCGTGCTGGTCCTCTGCGCCGTCGGCGCGGTGATCCTGCTGGAGTCGACCGACCTCGGTTTCAACGCCCAGATCGGCTACGTCGCCTTCTACGCGATCGCAGCCGGCGGCCTGACCCTCCTGACCGGCCTCAACGGTCAGATCTCCCTCGGCCACGGCGCCCTCATGGCCGTCGGCGCGTACACGACGGCCCTGCTGCTCGACGTCGAGGAGCCGCTGCCGCTCATCGTCATCTTCCTGGCCGCGGTGGCGCTCACGTCGGTCGTGGGCGCGATCGTCGGGGTGGCCGCGGCCCGCCTGCACGGCCCCTACCTGGCCGGCGCGACGCTCGCCCTGGCGGTCGGCCTGCCGGGCCTGGCGCTGTACTTCCGGAGCTTCCTCGGCGGCGAGCAGGGCCTCACGGTGTCGTCCCCGGACCGCCCGGACTGGTTCGTCGAGGGCATCCGCACGCTGTCGGGCAACTCCGCCTCGGGCGTCAAGTGGATCGCCTACATCGCGGTCGCGTGCCTGCTGATCACCTACTTCCTGCTGGCCAACCTGATGCGCAGCCGGGTCGGGCGCACGTGGCGGGCGGTGCGTGACCAGGAGGTGGCCGCCGAGCTCGCCGGCATCAACCTCGGCACGTGGCGGGTGCTGGCCTTCCTGGTCAGCGCGGCCGCGGCGGGGCTGGCGGGAGCCGTGCTGGCGCTCGTCGTCCGCCTGACCGCACCGACCGCCTTCACCATCGTCCTGTCCCTGTCCCTGCTGACCGCCATCGTCATCGGCGGTCTGGGCAGCCTCCTCGGGGCGCTCATCGGCTCGGCGCTGCTGGTGTTCCTGCCGCGCGTGCTCCGGGACGCCGGTGAGTCGCTGGACATGGACGCCGCCCAGGCCGCCGAGATCTCCTACGTCGTGTACGGCGTGATCCTCGTGCTGGTCATGCTGTTCGCCCCGGCCGGTCTGGTCGGGTCGATCCGGCTGGCCTGGATGAAGCAGCGCGCCCGCCGGGCCGGCGCGCGCACCGGGGGGTGAGCAGCCGGGACCCCGTCGGCTGTCCCCCGATCCGGCCCAGCGGCCGGCTCAGCTCCACTGACCCCATCCAGACCCCCCGGGCACAGGCGCCCGGGTTCGCTCCAGAGGAGAACCGTTGACAAGATCCTCACGACGCCTCGTCAGCTTCGTGGCCGCGGCGACCGTCGCCACCACCCTGGCCGCCTGTGGCGGCGGCGACTCCGGTGGGGGTGGCGGGGGCGGCGACAGCGCGGAGAACGAGGCCTCCGACATCGGCATCACCGAGGACAGCATCAAGCTCGGCGCGCACTACCCGCTGACCGGCGTCGCGGCGCCCGGCTACAGCGAGATCCCGACCGGTGTCCAGGCGTACTTCGACTTCGTCAACGCCAACGGCGGGGTCAACGGCCGGCAGATCGAGTTCGTCTACCGCGACGACGCCTACAACCCGACCAACACCAGCCAGGTCGTCAACCAGCTCGTCCTCGAGGACGAGGTGTTCGCCATCATGTCGGGCCTCGGCACGCCGACCCACAACGCGGTCACCGACTTCCTCAACAGCGAGGGCGTGCCCGACCTGTTCGTGTCGTCGGGCTCGCGCCTGTGGGACGACCCGGAGGAGAAGCCCTACACCTTCGGCTGGCAGCCCGACTACGAGATCGAGGGCAAGATCATCGGTCAGTACGTGGCCGAGAACTTCCCCGACGCCAAGGTCGGCCTGTTCCTCCAGGGCGACGACTTCGGCGAGGACGGCTCGGCCGGCGCCCGTCAGTTCCTCGAGGACCAGATCGTCGCGGAGGAGACCTACGTCCCGGGCAACACCGACGTCCGTCCGCAGATCTCCGCCCTGCAGGCCGCCGGGGCGGACTTCATCCTCGGCTTCAACGTGCCCAGCTACACGGCGCTGTCGCAGCTGACCGCGCTCCAGCTCGGCTACGACCCGCAGTGGTTCTACTCGAACGTCGGCTCGGACCCGGTGCTGGTCGGCTCGCTGCTGGCCCGCTTCTCCGAGGGCGCGATCAGTGACGCCAGCCTGCTCGACGGCGTGCTGACCACCGAGTACATCCCCGGCGTGGACAACCCGGACAACGAGTGGACCCAGCTGTGGCAGCGGGTCTGGGAGGAGTCCGGCCAGGAGGGCGAGCTCAGCAACTACCGCGCCTACGGCATGTCGCAGGCCTACACGATGGTGCAGGCGCTGCAGTCCGCCGGTCAGAACCCGACGCGTGACGACCTGGTCGCCGCCGTCGAGCAGGCCGGGTCCGAGTGGCAGGGCCCGGGCTTCGCGCCCTTCCGCTACTCGGAGGACAAGCACGCCGGCTACAGCGGCATGCTCGTCAGCCGGCTGCTGGGTGAGGGCTCGGAGGAGCTGACGCCGGTGCTCGTCACCGACAACGGCGACGCCGAGATCACCGAGGCCGAGAACGAGCCGGCCAGCCCGCCGGAGAGCGGCATCCCGGACGAGGAGCCGATCAACTGAGCGAGGACCCCGTTTTCTCGGGGTCGCTCTGACCGACGAACGGGCCGTCGGTCCCCTCCCGGGGACCGGCGGCCCGTTCGCCGTTCCGGGTGGGGGAGGGGACACTCAGCTCCCGAAGTGTCGGGAGTTGATCTCCGGGTAGGGGATGCTGCAGGTCCTGCGCACGGTGCGGGACGGCGAGACGACGGGAGCAGGCATGGTGCGTGCGGCACGGACGATCCGGCGGGCGGTGGTGACCGGCGGGGCCGGCTTCCTCGGGTCCCACCTGTGCGAGCACCTGCTCGAGCGCGGCGTCGAGGTGGTGTGCCTCGACAACTTCTTGACCGGCACGCCCGAGAACGTCGTCCACCTGATGGAGCACCCCGGCTTCCGCCTGGTGCGCTGCGACGTCACCGACTTCGTGCACGTGCCCGGCCCGGTGGACCTCGTGCTGCACTTCGCCTCGCCGGCCAGCCCGCTGGACTACCTGAAGATGCCGATCGAGACGCTCAAGGTCGGCAGCCTCGGCACGTTGCACACGCTCGGCCTGGCGCACGAGAAGGGCGCCCGCTACGTGCTGGCCTCGACCTCCGAGGTCTACGGCGACCCGCTGGTGCACCCGCAGCCCGAGGAGTACTGGGGCAACGTCAACCCGGTCGGCCCGCGCGGCGTGTACGACGAGGCCAAGCGGTTCAGCGAGGCGATGACCACCGCCTACCGGACGTCGAAGGGCACCGACACCGGCATCGTGCGGATCTTCAACACCTACGGCCCCCGGATGCGCCCCGACGACGGCCGCGCGATCCCCGCGTTCGTCGGCCAGGCACTGGCCGGGCGCCCGCTGACCGTCGCCGGCGACGGCTCGCAGACCCGCTCGATCTGCTACGTCGACGACACCGTCCGCGGCATCCTCGCCCTGGCCTGGTCCGACCAGCCGGGGCCGGTGAACATCGGCAACCCCGACGAGCTGTCGATGCTGCGGCTGGCGCAGTGGATCGTCGAGCTGACCGGGTCGTCGTCGGAGATCTCCTACATCGACCTGCCCGTCGACGACCCGAAGGTCCGCCGCCCCGACACCCGGCGGGCCGAGGAACTGCTCGGCTGGCGACCCACGGTCCCCTCCGAGGAGGGCCTGCGCCGCACGGTGGCCTGGTTCGCCGAGCAGCGGGAGACCGCCGCGCTGCGCGCGGGCTGACCCTCCGGGGGCCGGACCCGGTGAGTGTGCGGTCCCACCCCACCCTGTCCCGATTCACCTCTACGCTGGTGCGCGGCGGTCCAGAGGCACGCCGAGGAACCGGACACCGACGGAGAGCGATCGATGGGCCGCCACGCCGACACCACCTCCGCGCGCCGCGTACAGCGACCTGCACCCGTCGCGCTGATCGTCGCGCTCGTCGTCGTGGCTCTCGTGGCCGGCGGCGTGGTGTGGTGGCTGGCCGGCTCGGGCAGTGGCGACGGCTGCGAGACCACCCGCACGATCCGGGTCACCGTCGCCCCCGAGCTCGGCGACGTCGCCCAGGAGCTCCTCGCCGAGCCGCAGGACCTCGGTGGCGGCGCCTGCGCGGCGGCCGAGGTCACCGCTCAGGAGCCGCTGCAGACCGTCGGCGACCTCGGCGCCCTCGGGGGGTCCGGGCTGCCGCAGGTGTGGGTGCCCGACAGCTTCCTGTGGGCGGTCCGCGCCGGCGACGCCCCGCTCGACGCGTCGGGCTCCATGGCCACCTCTCCGGTGGTCCTGGGCACGAGCAGCGCGGCCGCCGACGAGCTGGGCTGGAGCGCCTCGCCGCCGCCGTGGAGCCAGGCGCTCTCCGGTGCGCGCCCGGTCGCCGTCCCGGACCTCGCCACCAGCGCCGAGGGCGTCGCCGCGCTGGCCGCCGTCCGCTCGTCGCTGGGTGGCGGGGACGCCGCGGACAACGCCGTCGTGCAGGCCGTGCTCGCCGCGCGCCGCGGCCCGTCCGTCACCCCCGCCGAGGCGCTCGCCGCGGCCCAGGCCGGCGACGCCGCAGCCCCGCTGCTGCCGATGAGCGAGCAGGAGGTCATCAGCGTCAACCGCGGCGCCGAGGACTCCTCGCTGGTCGCCGTCTACCCGGCCGAGGGTTCCCCCGCCCTGGACTACCCGGTGCTGCGGGTGGGCTCCCCCGGTGACGACGACCGCGCCGCCGTGGACGCCGTCGTCCGCAGGCTGACCTCGGAGGCCGCGCGCACCGCCGTCCTGGACGCCGGCTTCCGGGACGCGGAGGGGACCGCGCCGACCGACCCGGGCCCCGGCGTGCAGGAGGAGGCGCCCGAGGTGCTCGCGGTCGACGGCGAGCAGGTGACGGACCTGCTGGCCGAGCTCGCCCGGCTGGCCGCCCCGTCCCGGCTGCTGACGGTCATGGACGTGTCGCAGTCGATGGAGGCCCCCGCCGGGGACGGCACGCGCGCCACCCTGATGCGCGACGCCGCTCTCAGCGCCCTGGAGCTCCTGCCGGGCAACGCGTCGGGCGGCATCTGGGCCTTCGCCTACCAGCTGCAGGGCGAGCAGGACTGGATCGAGCTCGCCCCCATCCGCGAGATGGACGCCGACGTCGACGGCGGCACGCAGCGCGAGTTCCTGGCCGAGCAGTTCGAGTCCCTCCCCGACCGGCTGTCCCCCGGCGGCACGGGCCTGTTCGACACGGCCCTCGGGGCGGTGCGCGCGGCGCGGGAGCAGTACGACCCGGACGCCGTGAGCAGCGTCGTGCTCATCACCGACGGCACGAACGAGGACTCCAGCGGCATCCCGCTGGACGAGCTGCTGCAGACGCTGCGGGACGAGGCCGACCCGCAGCGGCCGGTGAAGGTCATCGGCGTCGCGCTCGGCCCGGACGCCGACATCGCGGCGCTCGAGCAGATCGCGTCGGCCACCGGTGGGGCCGCCTACTCCGCCGTCGACCCGACCGACCTGCAGGACGTCCTCTTCGACGCCCTCCGCCAGCGTTAGGCGAGGAGCCGGTCCAGCGCGGCGGTCACCTCGTCGACGGTGATCCGCGCCAGGGCCGGGTCCAGCTCGGTGCCCCACGGGTCGCCGGCGCCGTCCCCGTGCCACAGGACGAGGTGTTGCGGCCGCGGCGGCGGGCCCCACAGCGCCGGGGACACCGGGCCGAAGAGCACCACGGAGGGACGGCGGTAGGCGGTGGCCAGGTGCGCCACGCCGGTGTCGCCGCTGACGACGACCCGGGCGGTGGCCACCGTGGCGGCCAGCTCGAGGGTCGACGTCGTCCCGGCGAGCACCGCATCCTCCCCCAGCCCTGCCCCGCGAGCGACGGCGCAGGCCAGGTCCCGCTCGGCCGGACCGCCGGTGATCCGGACGTCGTGCCCGGCGTCGGCGAGGGAGCGCGCCACGGCGGCGAACCGCTCGGCGGGCCAGCGCCGACCGGGAAAGGCCGCACCGGGGTGCACCAGCACGGCCCCGGTCACCGGCGGGGACACGGCCGGGACGGCGAGGTCGAGGGCGTCGGGGTCGGCCGCGACGCCCAGGCCCTCGGACACCAGCCGGCACCAGCGCCGGACCTCGTGCTCGTCGGCGTACCAGGTCGGGCCGGGATAGCCGGGGCTGGCGAAGGTCAGCAGCCGCGCCGGGTGCAGGTCGGCGACGACGACGTGCGAGGCCGGCCCCTTGCCGTGCAGGTCGACGGCGAGCTCGGGCGGCGGCCCGTCCCAGTCCAGCGGCGCGAGCTCGCGGGCGGGCAGCACCTCGTCGACGGCGTCGACCAGGCCGGCCAGCGGCGCGAGCGCGGTCGTCGTCGCGAGGACCAGCCGGTGGCCCGGCACGGCGGCCCGCACCGCCCGGATCGCCGGGACGCCGGTGAGCAGGTCGCCGAGCCCGAGCGGCCGCAGGACGACCGCCACCGGCCGCCCGTCCGGCGCTGCAGGAGTGGCCATCTCCGCCGCTAGACCCGTGAGCGCTCGACCAGGGCGGTGGTCGAGTGGCCGTCGAGGTAGGGCAGGACGACGGCCTGGCCGCCCCACTGGCGCAGCACCGCGGCCTCGGGCAGATCGGCGCCGGCGTAGTCGCCGCCCTTGGCCCAGACGTCGGGCCGCAGCCGGTCGAGCACCTCGGCGGGGGTGTCCTCGCCGAACACCACGACGGCGTCGACGAACTCCAACGCCTCGAGCACCCGCGCCCGGTCGGCGGCGGTCACCAGCGGCCGGGAGGGGCCCTTGAGCCGGCGCACCGAGTCGTCGGAGTTGATGCACACCACCAGGCAGTCGCCGAGCCCGCGGGCGGCGCGCAGCGTGGCCACGTGGCCGGCGTGCAGCAGGTCGAAGCAGCCGCCGGTGGCCACCACGGTCCCGCCGGAGGCGCGCACCCGCGCCAGCAGGGAGGAGACGCCGTCCTCGGCGGCCACGTCCGGCTCGCGCACGGTCGAGGCGTCCCACGCCGAGGCGCCTCCCGCGGCCACGAACCGCCCGGCGAAGGCGACAGCGGCGGCCACCGCCTCGCCGGTCACCGCGCCGTCGGCCAGCGCGAGGGCGGCCGCGGCGGCGAAGGAGTCACCGGCGCCGCACGGGTCGCCACCGGTGACCGGGACGGCGGGCACGACCATCGGCGCGCCCTCGCCGTAGGACAGCAGCGCGCCGCGGGCGCCCAGGGTGACCGCGACCGCGCCCACGCCCCAGTGCCGGATCAGCGCCTCCGCCCGCGCGCCGACGGCGGCCAGGCCGTCGCCCTCGGCCGGCACGCCCCCGGCGGCGGCCACGCGGGCGGCCTCGGACGCGTTGGGGGTGACCAGTCGCACCGAGGGCACCGGGTCGGCGCCGCGCGGGTGCGGGTCCCAGACCACCGGCCCGCGCGCCCCGGCCAGCGCGGCACGGACGGCGGGGTCGGACGTCGTGCCGCGCCCGTAGTCGGCGACGAGCACGGCCGCGGCGTCGCGGATGGCGGCGGTCGCCCCGGCCGGGAGCTCGCCGAGGGTGACGGTGGCCGAGCCGCTGTCGAGGCGCACCACCGAGTGGTCGCCCACGCGCACCCGCTGCTTGACCGCGGTCCCGCCGGTGGCCGGGACGGCGACCAGCCGCACCCGTCCGGCCAGCAGCGCCCGCAGCCGCGTGGCGCCCTCGTCGTCGGCGAGCGGGGCGACGAGCACGACCTCGCGGCCGGTGGCCTGCGCCGCGACGACGGCGGCCAGCGCGGCACCGCCGGGGCGCTCGCGGGTCTCCAGGTCCTCGACCACCGGCACCGGTGCGTCCGGGGTCAGCCGCGAGGCGCTGCCGACCAGGTCGACGTCGAGCAGCGCGTCACCGACGACGACGACGGCTCCCCCGCCCGCCCCACTCACCGGGCGACCCCGAGGCGCGTCTGCGGCACCCCGGCCGGCTCGGCCAGCACCGCGGCGTCGAAGGCCGCGCACAGCAGGTGCAGCGCCACCAGGTGGCACTCCTGCACGGTCGCCGTCCACGGGGAGTCGACGCAGACCGCCTCGTCGGAGGCCGCGGCCAGCGGGTTGGGTGCCGGGCCGGTGATCGACAGGACGGTGATGCCGCACTCGCGGGCCCGGCGGGCCGCCGCGACGGCGTTGGGCGAGCGGCCCGACGTCGACAGCAGCACCAGGACGTCGCCGGCGCGGCCGTGCGCCTCGACCTGGCGGGCGAACAGCTCGTCGGCCGGGTAGTCGTTGGCGATCGCGGTCAGCGAGGAGGTCTCGGCGGTCAGGCAGATCGCGGAGAACGGCGGCCGGTCGGCGCGGTAGCGGCCCACCAGCTCGGCGGTCAGGTGCTGCGCCTGCGCGGCGCTGCCCCCGTTCCCCGCGGCCAGCAGGCGCCCGCGGGACTCGCCGCACAGGACGTCGGCCAGCAGCCGGCCCCAGCGGTCGAGGGTGTCGACCGACCCGTCGAGGCTGCGCAGCGCCGCCGTCAGCGAGGCCACGTGGTCGCGGCCGGTGAGGTGGGTGCAGGCGTCGGGCGAGACGACCTCGCCTGCGGAGTGGGGAGCGGCGCTCATCGGGTCGCCTCCAGGGGCGCTCATCGGACGGCCTCGACGGGACGCCGGGTGGACAGGACCTGGCGGTAGACGGCCTCGGTGTCGGCGGCCACGCGGGCCCACCGGTAGCGGGCGCGGGCCCGCCGCACGCCGGCCGCGCCGTAGGCGGCGCGCCGGGCGTCGTCGGCCAGCAGCGCGGCGAGCACCTCGCCGAGCCGGGCCGGGTCGCGGGGCGGCACGAGGTCGCCGGTGACGCCGTCGGCGACGGAGTCCTGCAGCCCGCCGACGGCCGTCGCCACCACCGGGCGGCCGCAGGCCATGGCCTCCAGCGGGGTGATGCCGAACGGCTCGTACCAGGGGACGGCGAGGACGACGTCGGCCGAGCGGATCCAGGCCGGGACGTCGGCCCGGCCCACCGAGCCGGTGAACACCAGCCGGTCGGCCACGCCCAGCGAGGCGGCGACGGCGCGCAGCCGGCGCACCTCGGTGTCGGCGTCGAGGGTGCCGGCCGGAGGGCCGCCGACGACGACCAGCTCCGCGTCCGGGACGGCGGCCAGCGCGCGGACGGCGTCCTCCTGGCCCTTGCGCTCCACCAGCCGGCCGAGCACCAGCAGGCGGGGCCGGTCCGAGCGCGGCGCCACCGGGCCCCGCGGGGTGAACACCGTGGTGTCCACGCCGCACGGGACGATCGAGACGCGGTCGCGGGACAGCCCCAGCCGGCGCAGCTCGAAGACCTCGTCGCTGCAGGTGGCCACCACGTGGCCGACCGCCCGGCACAGGCCCCGCTCCAGCTCGACCCGCTGCGCCGGCGAGGTGTCGGCGTCGCCCTGGTGGCGGCGCTTGACCGAGCCGAGCGCGTGGAAGGTCTGCAGCACCGGGACCGGGGTGAGCAGGCTGCCGGCGGCCTCGACGGCGGCCAGGCCGCTCATCCAGAAGTGCGCGTGGACGACGTCGGGCGGGGTGACGCCCCAGCGGGCGCGCAGCGCGGCGGCCAGCGCCGGCACGTGCGCCAGCAGGTCGTCCTTGGGCAGCGCCCGCGCCGGGCCCGCGGTGAGGTGGCTGACGACGTAGCCGTCGGCGGTGGGGACCTCGTCGGGCAGGTCGGGGTCGTCGCGGCGGGTGTGCACCGTGACCTCGTGGCCGCGCGCGGCCAGGCCCGCGGCCAGCGCGGCGACGTGCACGTTCTGGCCGCCGGCGTCGACACCGCCGATCGCGGCCAGCGGCGAGGCGTGCTCGCTGACCAGGTCGATGCGCAGCGGTGCGCCGGTGCCCCGGTGCGTCCTCATCGGGTGACCTCCTCGAGCAGGGTGTCCCAGTCGGAGAGGAACCGGGGGAGCCCGTACCGCTCCAGCGCGGCGGCGCGCGCCGCCTTGCCGGCCAGCCGGGCGGCGTCCTCGTCGTGCAGGTAGGTGCGGACCGCGTCCCACAGCACCTCGGGCCGGGTGGACAGCACGCCGGCGCCCGCGGGCACCGCCTCGACCACCTCGGTGGCCGCCAGCGCGACCACCGGCATGCCCAGGTGCATCGCCTCGAGCAGGGAGAGCCCGAGCGAGGTCCAGCGGACCGGGTGCACGTAGACCCGGCGGCGGGCCAGCTCGCCGTGCATCACCGCCTGCGGCGGGTCGTCGTACAGGGCGACCCGGTCGGGGTCGAGGCCGTAGCGCTCGTGCAGGCCGGACAGGCCCATCCCGAACACGTCGACCGGCGCGGCCTGCGCCAGCCCGGGCAGCAGGTCGGCGCCGACCGTGCGGCCGCGGCGCACCGGCTCGTTGGTGACGACGGCGGCGCGGGCCAGCTCTCCGGTCCAGCGCTCGCCGGGGTCGACGATGCCGTGCTCGATCACCGTCGTCGGCGCGCGGCCGTTGTCGTAGAACAGCCGGTTGAAGTGCGTGACGTGCGCGATCGGGACGTCGTCGCGGTCGGCCAGCGGGTGCCGGGTGTACGGGACCGGCGCGGCGTCGGGCTCCAGGCCGGGGGCGTTGTGCTCGAGGAAGACCGCGGGCAGGTCGCGCCCGGGCTCGCGGCCCAGCCACTCGCGCACCAGCTCGAGGTCGCGCACCCGCTGCAGCACGACGACGTCGACCTGCTCGTCGCGGAGCTGCTCGGGAGTGACCTCGCGGGCCGACGCCGGCCAGTCCCACGTGCGGGCGCGGCCCAGCCCGTCGGGGCCCCGTCCTCCCCCGGGGCCCTCCACCACCGGGACCAGGTACTCGTGTGTGCCCTGGACGAACGCCGTGGTCCAGGAGCCGTGCACGTGCCAGACCAGGACCTTCATGCACTCACCTCCTCCGTGCGCACCTTCTCGATGGCGGCGACGACGTCGTCAGCGGTCACCGAGGTCAGGCACGGGTGGCCGGGGACGGGGCAGACGCGGGCCCGGGTGTCGCGGCAGGGCGCGTCCTGGTCGCCGAGCAGGACGGTCGGGACGCCGTAGGGCGCCCACCGCACGGCCGGCACGACCGGGCTGAACAGGGAGACGACCGGCGTGCCCACGGCCGCGGCCAGGTGCGCGGGGCCGGTGTTGCCGACGACGACGGCCGCGGCGCCGTCGAGCAGCGCGGCCATCTCCGGCAGGGTCGTGGCGCCGCCGAGGTCGACGCCGCGCGTGCCGGCGACGGCGGCGGTCAGCTCCCGCTCCCCGGGCCCGCCGGTGACCAGCACGCGGTGGCCGGCGTCGGCCAGCGCCTCGACGGCCTCCGCGCAGCGCTGCGCGGGCCAGGCGCGGGCCGGGACCGAGGCGCCGGGGTGGATCACCACGTAACCGGGCTCGTACGGCGTCGGCGGCAGCGGGCGGCGCACCGCGAGCCGGCCGTCGTCGCCGTCGGGGAGGTCGAAGCCGGCCGCGCGGGCCAGCGACAGCGCCCGCTCGGGCTCGGGCAGGTCCACCTCGTCGTCCTGGCCGATCCGGTGGCGGACGTCGAGCAGGGAGCCCGGGTGGTCGACGCTGGTGGCGCTGAGGCGGGGCACGCCGGCCGCGCGCAGCAGGAGGGCCAGCGGCAGCGGCGACTGGTGGAACGAGGTGCTGATCAGGGCCTCGTCGGGCGCGAGCGCTCGCACCCGCTCGGTGAGGGCGGCCAGGTCGGCCGGGTCGACCGGCGGCGGGTCGCCGAGGATCCAGGGGCAGGCCCAGGTCCAGACCTCGTCGACGCCGGGCAGCAGCGCGGCGGCGTCGGCACCGGCCGGGCCGGCGAGGAACACCACCCGCTCGGCGCCGGCGGCCACCGCCCGCACCAGCGGGCCCTGCAGCAGGACGTCGCCGGCGTTGTCGAGCCGGGCGACCAGCACGGTGCCCCGGCCGGCGGTCACCACCGGCCCGCCAGGACGTCGCCGACCGCGGCGGTCAGCGTCTGCGCCCGGCGCGGTGCGGCGGCCACCTCCTGCTTCCGCGTCACCGGCGTCGGCATGATGATCCCGACGGCGCCGGCGGCCGCGGCGGCCTCGACGTCGGCGCCGATGTCGCCGATCACCACGGTCCGCGCCGGGTCGACGTCGAGCTCGGCGCAGGCGGTCTTGACCATCCCCGGCGCGGGCTTGCGGCAGGTGCAGCCGTCCTCGGGACCGTGCGGGCAGACCTGGATCGTCTCGAAGGGGCCGAGCAGCTCGTCCAGCCGCGCCATGCAGGCGTCGACCTGTTCGCGGGTGATGATCCCGCGGGCCACGCCGGACTGGTTGCTGACCACCCCGACCCGGACGCCACGGGCGCGCAGCGCGTCGACCGCCTCCTCCGCGCCGGGCACCGGCTTCACCAGCTCCGGGTCGCCGTTGTACGGGTAGTCGCGCACGAGTGTGCCGTCGCGGTCGAACAGGACCAGGTCGGGCAGGCCGCGCCAGGGCGTCACCCGGCGGTGCTGCACGGCACCGCGCAGGAAGTGCCAGGTGGCCAGCGGGGGGATGGCCGCGCTGGTGAGCGCCATGGTGGTCACCTCGGCACGGTCGCGCGGGCCGGGCACGATGCGGACCCAGGCGAACTCGGCGGTGCCCGCGGCCCAGGCCAGGGCCGCGGCGACTGCGGCGCGGGGACGCCGTGCGGCGGCCAGGCCGACCGCGGCCAGCCCCGCCGTGGTGACGGCCAGGTGCCGCGGCCGGCGGCCGACCGCCGCGTCGGCGCGCTCGCGCCACGTGGGGCCGTGCAGCCGGCGCATGAGGACGTCGTCGGCGTTGCCGGCCTGCACGCGCAGGCTCACCCAGCGGTCGGTGGGCCGGACCGGGTGGGTGATCCAGCGCTCGCCGCGCACCAGCCGGCCGCCGGTGTCCATGACCCGCAGCGCCAGGTCGGAGTCCTCGCGGAAGGCCCGCGGGAAGCGCTCGTCGAACCCGCCGACGGCGGCCAGCGCGCCGCGGCGGTAGGCGAGGTCGGCGGTGATCCAGGAGCTGGTGGCGAGGCCTGCGGTGCCGCGCTCCCAGTCGGTGGGCCGGCGCTCCTCGGGCAGCGGCACCCGCACCCGGCCCTGGCTGCCGGCGACGTCGGCGGGCAGCCCGGTCAGGTCCTGCGCCAGCCGCTCGTACCAGTCGGCGTCGGGGACGACGTCGTCGTCGAGGAAGGCGATCCACGGGGTGCGCGCCACCCGCCAGCCGAGGTTGCGCGCGCGGGCGGGCCCGCCGCCCCCGGTGCGGACCACGCGGACCGGCGGCAGGCCCGGCCGGTCGACGTCCAGCGGGGGCCCGTCGGGCCGGTCGTCGACGACGACCAGCTCGGCCGGGCGCTGCCCCGGCGCGGCGGCCAGCGCGTCGAGGAGCACGCCGAGCGACGGCCGGCCGATGGTCGGCACGACGACGGTGCACTCCGCGAGCATGATCGCGCCCTGCCCGGACACGATCCCCCGCAAACACTACGGGCTTGAAGTTCCTCCGGACGGCGCTCCGGCCCCCTGCAGGGTGGGGCGGGGGGACCGGTCTTCAGCGGCGGATGCGGGTGGCCGCGGACACCCGCGCGAGCGCGTCGGTGACCACGGCGGCGTCGTCACCCAGCAGCGCGAGCAGGTGCGCCACGAGCTCGTCGTGGGTGACGGCGGCGGCCCGGGCGCGCTCGCGGCCGGCCTCGGTGAGCCGCGCGTGCAGCAGCCGCCGGTCCCCCGGCCGCCGCTCGCGCACGACCAGGCCCTGCTCGACCAGCCGGCCGACCGTGCTGGTCACGCCGGCGCGGGACAGGCCGAGCGCCTCGGCGACCTCGCCCATCGTGGCCCGCTCGCCCGGCGCCTCGGCGATCCGCCGCAGGGCCTCGAAGCCGGTGAGGGACAGGTCGTGCTCGCGGTGCAGCGCGGAGTCGACGCGGTGGGTGATGCGGTCGTGCACCTGGACGATCCGCAGCCAGGTCTCGGCCGGCCGCGGAGCGGCTCCCGCGAGCGCCGCCGGGTCGGCCGGGATCCCGGTCGTCAGCACGTCGTCGGGGCGCATCTCACCATCGTCGCCCAGGTCCGCCTCAGGCGCTCCCGGTCGGGTCGCCGGAGGGAGGGCGCCGGGCGCCGACCAGGACCAGCCCGGTGGCGGCGGTGACCAGCGCGAGGCCGGCCGCGACCAGCGGCAGCGGCAGCGGGTCGGGGTCGACCGCGCTCGAGGCCGCGGCGACGCGCAGCTGCACCGAGGCGGTGAGCGCGCTGTCGGCGCCGACCAGCTCGATCGTCGTCGGCCCCGGGGCGCCGCCGTCGGGCATCTGCACCACGACCTCGACCGCGCCGTCCTCGGTCGCCGTCGCGGAGCCGAGGACGGCGCCGTCGGCGTCCGTGACCGTGACCTGCTCGCCGGCGCCGAAGCCCGCCGCGGTGACCACGACCCGTCCGCCGGCGGCCACCTGGGCGGCCGAGGCCGACGCCACGACGGCCCCGGCCGGCGGGCCGTCGGCCGGGGCGCCGGGCGCGGTCCCCGGCGCGGGCAGGCCGGGCACCGGGATCGGCACGACCTCGGGGGCCACGCCGCCCGCCGGCGGGGCGTCCGACGGCGAGGGGACCGGCGCGGCCGGGACCTCGACGATCTCCGGGACCTCCGCGGTCGGCGGCGCGGTGATGGCGGCGCAGTCCTCCTCGGCCGGACGGGTGAACGAGAAGCCGTCGAGCTCGTCGACGTAGGTCGTGCCGGAGCCGTCGAGCGCGGCGTACTCGAGCCGGCTGTCGATCGTCTCGCCCCAGTCGACGTCCCCGGTCCGCAGCACGACGGTCTGGCCCGGCTCGAGCTCGGCGGCGTCCTCCCCCTCGGAGGAGCGCGTGGTGGCCAGCGTGACGGCGTAGGCGACCGTCCCCGCCGTCACCTCGACGGCGACCCCGCCGGGGCGGCAGCTCGGCCCGTGCGTGACCCGGGCGTCGGGGCGGCTGGGGTCGTCGACGGCGAGCGCGGGCGTGGCGAGGAGCACCCCGCCACCCAGCAGGGCGGCGACGGTGGACAGCAGAGCGAGCCCTGTCGACAGGACAGGGCGGGGGGTGCGACGTGGCACCGACCCGACCGGCACGTTTCCCCCTCGAGCGGTCGTGCACGCCGCGGCACCGGTGGTTCCGGCGACGGCGCGCCCCCATGATGCGGTGCGGAAACGCCCGGTGACGACGGGTCGGCGGCGCGTCGGAGAACGGCTGCGGCGTGTCGGTCGCCGGGCGTGTCGCGGGGGCCGGACGGGCGTGGTGAGGCGGGTCACTACGGTGGCCGCGTGGACTCAGCCGCCGGGACCGGCCGCCGCCGTCAGAACGAGGTCTACCGCGCCGGGGTGTACGGGCGCAGGCCGCTCGTGCCCACCACCGCCGAGCCACTGCAGCGCCGGGCCCGCGCGCGGCTGACCGCCCGCGCGTACGCGTACGTGGCCGGGGGCGCGGGGGAGGAGGCCACCCAGCGGGCCAACCGCACCGCGTTCGACCGGTGGGCCGTCGTCCCCCGGGTGCTGCGCGACGTGAGCGCCCGCGACACGTCCGTGGAGCTGTTCGGCCGCCGCATCCCCGCACCGCTGCTGCTCGGCCCGGTCGGGGCGCTGGAACTGGTGCACCGCGACGCCGACCTCGCCGTCGCCCGCGCCGCGGCGTCGCTGGGCGTGCCGTTCGTCTTCTCCAACCAGGCGTCGGTGCCGATGGAGACCTGCGCGCTGGCCATGGGCGACGCGCCGCGCTGGTTCCAGCTGTACTGGTCCACCTCCGACGAGCTGGTGGAGAGTCTGGTCGGACGGGCGGAGGCGGTCGGCGCCGAGGCGCTGGTGGTCACGCTCGACACCACGATGCTCGGCTGGCGCCCGCGCGACCTCGACCTCGGCCACCTGCCCTTCGCGCTGGGCAAGGGCATCGCGCAGTACACCTCCGACCCGGTGTTCCGCCGGCTGGTCGAGGAGCGGGTGGCCGCCGCCGGCGACGCCGCACCCGCCCAGGCCGCGGAGGCCGCCGGCCGCGACCGCCAGCCCCGGCCGACGCTGGCCGCCGTCGTGGCGATGGTCGGGATGGCGCGCGCCTGGCCCGGCCCGCTGCGGGAGAACCTGCGCTCACCGCTGCCGCGCGCCGCCGTCGAGACGTTCCAGGCCATCTACTCCCGGCCCTCGATCACCTGGGCCGACCTGGCCTGGCTGCGCTCCCGCACGCGGCTGCCGATCCTGCTCAAGGGCGTGCTGCACCCCGACGACGCCCGGCGCGCGCTGGACGAGGGCGTCGACGGCGTCGTCGTGAGCACGCACGGTGGCCGGCAGGTGGACCGCTCGATCTCCGCGCTGGACGCGCTGCCCGACGTCGCCGCGGCGGTCGGCGACCGCGCGCCGGTGCTGCTCGACAGCGGCATCCGCAGCGGCGCCGACGTGCTGGTCGCCGTCGCCCTGGGGGCGCGGGCGGTGCTGCTCGGCCGGCCCTACGCGTGGGGGCTGGGCCTGGGCGGTGAGGCCGGAGTGCGGCAGGTCGTGTCCGACGTGCTCGGCGAGTTCGACCTCACGCTGGGCCTCACCGGCCACACCTCGGTCGCCGAGCTGACCCCGGAGGTCCTCCGCCGCACCTGGTGAGACCCCGGGCCGGGCGGCAGGAATGGCCGTTTCCGCCGCTCGGCGCGAAGGTGGGCGGCACCGTCCGCCGTCGACGACGCCGGCACCCCCGCCGAGGAGGTCCGCGTGAGTGCTCCGTCCGTGCGCTCGCAGCTGTTCCGGCGCAAGCCGGTGTCGGCCATGGTCGAGGAGACCGGCGCCGGCGACGCCGACGGCGGGGTGCTGGCCCGCCGCATCGGGGTCGGCCAGCTCATGGCGCTGGGCATCGGCGCCACGATCGGCACCGGCATCTTCTTCGTGATGAGCACGGCGGTGCCCGAGGCCGGGCCCGCCGTCGTCCTCTCGTTCGTGCTGGCCGCCATCACCGCCGGGTTCACCGCGCTCTGCTACGCCGAGCTCGCCTCGACGATCCCGGTCGCCGGCTCGTCGTACTCCTACGCCTACGCCACGCTCGGCGAGGTCGTGGCCTACGTCGTGGGCTGGTGCCTGGTGCTGGAGTACGCGGTCAGCTCGGCGGCGGTGTCGGTGGGGTGGAGCGAGTACCTCAACGAGCTGCTCGACGACGTGATCGGCGTGCGCATCCCCGACGCGCTGTCCTTCGCACCCGGCGCCGGCGGGGTCGTCAACCTGCCCGCCATCGTGCTGGTGACGCTGTGCGCGCTGCTGCTCGTGCGCGGGGCCAGCGAGTCGGCGCGCGCGAACGCGGTCATGGTCGTCCTCAAGGTCTGCGTGCTGCTGTTCTTCGTCGTCATCGCCTTCACCGCGTTCGACGCCGGCAACCTGTCGCCGTTCGCGCCGCTCGGGATCGCGGGGGTCAGCGCCGCGGCGTCGTCGATCTTCTTCAGCTTCATCGGGCTGGACGCCGTCTCGACCGCCGGTGAGGAGGTGCGCGACCCGCGCCGGACCCTGCCTCGGGCGATCATCGGCGCGCTGGTCGTGGTCACCGTGGTGTACCTGCTGGTGGCGCTCGCCGCGGTGGGCGCCCAGGCGGCCGGTGCCTTCGAGGGCCAGGAGGCGGGGCTGGCGGTGATCCTCGAGGACGTCGCGGGATCGCGGTGGCCGGCCGTCGTCCTGGCCGCCGGAGCGGTCATCTCGATCTTCTCGGTGACGCTGGTGACCATGTACGGCCAGACGCGGATCCTGTTCGCGATGAGCCGGGACGGCATGATCCCGTCGCTGTTCAGCCGGGTCGACCGGCGCACGCTCACCCCGGTGCGCGGCACGATCGCCGTCGCGCTGTTCGTCGGCGTGCTGGCCGGCTTCGTCCCGCTGGACTTCCTCATCGACCTGACCAGCATGGGCACGCTGGTCGCCTTCTCCGTCGTGTCGGTCGGGGTGATCGTGCTGCGCCGCACCCAGCCGGACCTGCCGCGTGGCTTCCGCGTGCCCGGCTACCCGGTGGTGCCCGTGCTGTCCGTGGCCTTCTGCCTCTACCTCATCTACGGGTTGCCCGGGGTCACCTGGGCGCTGTTCGCCGGCTGGCTGGTCATCGCCGCCGTCGTCTACGTCACCTACGCGCGCACCCACTCGGCACTGCGGGCGCCTCGGTGACCCTCGTCGTCGGACACCCCGCCGACCTCGAGGAGGGCGGCGGGGCCCACCTGCGCCTGGCCGCCACGCTGGCCCGCACGGGTGGGGACGACGTCGTGGTGGCCACGGTGACCGCGCGCGGCTTCCCCGACCCGCGGGTGGACCGCGAGTACCGGCTCTGGGTCGGCGACCTGGTGCGGTCCCGCCAGGGCCGGGCGGCGCACGACCTGCGCGAGGCCGGGGTGCCCGAGGTGCGCACGGTCGCCGTCGAGGCCTCCTCGGTGCCCGCCGGACTGGTGACCGTGGTGGAGCAGGTCGGCGGCACGCTGCTGGTGCTCGGCCGGGAGGGCGCGGTGCCCGAGCACCTGCTGCACTCCTCGCCGGTGCCGCTCGCGCTGGCGGCGCGGGCCGGCTCACCGGGGCAGCGGGTGACCCGGTTGACCTGCACGTGGGCCGGGACCGAGCGCTCGCGCGCCGCACTGGCCTGGGCCCGGCGCACCGCCGTGGCCTGGGACGTGCCGCTGCGGCTGGTCACCTTCGCTCCCGAGCGCGACCCGATGCTGCCCTCGGAGACCGGCCTGCACGTCGAGCGGGAGGTGAGCACGGCGTGGGCCCGGCAGGCGCAGGGAGAGCTGGAGCGGGTGGCCGCCGACCTGCCCGGCCCGCCGGACAGGGTGGTCGCGCGGGGCTCGGGGTGGCCGGGTGCGGTGTCGGCCGCGGGATGGGCCGACGGCGACCTGCTGGTCGTCGGGTCCTCGCGCCTCGGCCCGCTGGCGCGGGTCTTCCTCGGGTCGACGGCGACCCGCATCCTGCGCGCCGCGCCGGTCCCGGTGGTCGTCGTCCCCCGGGGCACCGAGGGCTGAGGACACGCCCGGGGAGGGGTCGGCTTGACTCTCCCTGTGACCCGGCTCACAGTTGGAGCGGGCGGGGGTAGCCGGGAAACGAGTGGCCACCGACAGCTCGGTGGACCGACCAACGCGGCCAGACCGCCAGGACCGGCCTCCCGCCCCTCTCCTGCCCGCTCTCGAGGGCGGCGAGGGCGTCGAGGAGGTCGACGCCCCCGTCGGAGCCCTCGAGAGCCTGACCGACGCCTGCGCCGCCCTGGGCCAGGACTGACCTACCGGCCGGCGAGCAGGGCGGCCAGCGCGGCCGTCCCCTCGAGCAGGGCCCGTGAGCGGGCGTCCACGTCCGCGTCCCGGGCCGTCAGGGCGGCGAGGACGTCGTCGCTCCGGCCCGCGCGGCGGAACCGCGGCACCAGCTCCCGCAGCGGCCCGATGCGGTAGCCGGCGCGGCGGAGCTGGACGACGATCCGGGCGTCGCGCACGTCGGCCGGGGTGTACCGCCGAGCCTCGCCGACTCCCCGCCGCGGGACGACGAGCCCCTCGGCGTCCCAGTGCCGCAGGGTCGACGGGCGCACGCCGAGGGCCGCCGCGAGCTCCGAGACGCCCATCGCGTCCGACGGGCGCACGTCCGCGATCGGCTCCGCGGCGATCAGCTGGGCGGCCTCCCGGGCGAGGGCGAGGTCCCGTCGCTCGGTGTCGAGCCGGGCGTGCGCGGCGTCCAGGAGCCGGAGCAGCCCGGACACCGGGTCGCGGTGCGCACCAGCTCCCTGGCGTGCACCGCGCCGACGGCGGCCGCCAGCGACCGGTAGGCCAGCGCGGCGCGGACGTGCACCTCGGCGAAGGTGCGGTACCCCGACGCGGTCCGGTCCGCCGGGGGCAGCACGCCGTCGGCCTCGAGGTCGCGGACCTGCTGCACCGAGTACCCGGCCCGCCGGGCGACGTCGACCGTGCGCAGGCCCGAGTCGAGACTCCGCACCCCCACCTCCGCGTGACGTCCGGCCGAACCCTCCACGAGCACCTGAATGCCACGCTCGAAGGCGTGGGCATCGACGAGATCATCGAGCACGTCACCTCACTGGGCGACGTCCTGGTCCTGCGGCCGGGGCCGGGCGACGGGTCACCGGAGGCCGCCTGGGGCGACGTCTTCCTCTACTCCGCACCCGACGGCGTCGTCCCGCGGACGCAGCCGTTCGCGACCGTCGTGACGAAGCACCAGCCGGGCGACCGGTCGTCGCGGCTCGACCGCCCCGGGACGTTCCGCGTCAACGTCGGCGTCGGGCGGGAGGAGTTCACCGCCCTCGTCGGCCGCGGGCCCCGCGAGCCGGCCGGCGCCGGGGAGCCCGATCCGGACGTCCCCGACACCGTGCTGGCCCATCCCGTGTACGGCGAGCTGGGGTGGATCTGCGTGGTCGACCCCGGTCCCCGCACGGAGGGGACGGTCCGGGACCTGCTGCGCACGGCCCACGGGCTGGCACGTGCCCGCCAGGAGCGCCGGGAGGGGGCCTGAGACACACAGCGGCCCCGCTCCTGAGCAGGAGCGGGGCCGCTGCCTCACCAGAGGGACGTCCGGCGGATCAGCGCTGCACCACCCCGTCGACCGCCGCGGTCACCTGCTCGGCGATGCGCACCACGTAGGGCAGTCGCAGGAGCGCGTTGTGGTCCCCCTCGAGGCGCAGGACCTCGTGCTCCCCCGTCAACAGCGGTTCCCACCAGGCGAGCTCGTCGTCGTTCTCCGTCGAGAGGACCAGCAGCGCGCGGCCGGGCCACGGCTGCGGCCGGTGGAACCGGGCGACACGGGCACCGTGCTGGTGGAACACCTCCTGCTGGACCTCCGCGGGCCGGCGCACGAGGCCGGCGGTCAGCACCTGGAGACGGGTGCGCCACAGCTCGGCACGGGTGATCGGAGCAGCCTCCGGTCCCTGCCGGCGTGGTACGTCGTCGGGGCGTGCCCGGAGCGGCAGGTAGGTGTCCACCAGGACCAGATCGACGACCTCCCGCCCCCGCTGACGCAGCAGGTGGGCCACGGCGAGGGCGAAGAGACCACCGAGCGAGTGGCCGACGAGGACCACCGGGCCCTCCGGCGCGATCTCCTCCAGCTGGCGCAGGTAGCGCCGCGCGGCCTGGCCGACGGTCCAGTCCGGGACGCCTCGATCCTCCAGGCCTCGCACCTGCAGAGCGTAGACGGGCTGGTCGGGCCCCAGGGCGCCGGCGAGGGGTGAGAAGGCGGCGGCCGCTCCACCGGCCCCGGCGAAGCAGAACACCGGCGGCCGGGTGCCCGTCGTCCGCAGCCGGACGACGTTGCTGGTGCGCCGACCGGACGGGTCCGCACTGCGGGCGGCCACCAGGGCGGCGAACTCCGTCAGCGTCGGGCGCTCGGCCAGGTCGGCAGTGGCGAGCTCCACGCCGAGGTGCGAGGTGACGGAGGCGAGCATCTCCTCGACCGCGAGCGAGTCCCCGCCGAGGGCGGTGAAGCTCTCGTCGCGGCCGACGTGGTCCAGGTGCAGGATCCGCCCCCAGATCGGCTCGAGGGCCGCCTCGGTCGGGGTCGCCGGCGGGACCGGCGTCGGCCGCTCGGGCACCGGCGGGAGGGCTGCGGCCACGACCTTGCCGCGCTCGTTGCGGGGCAGTTCCTCCAGCAGGACGACGTCGCGCGGCACCATGTACGCCGGCAGGCGGCGCGCCACCCCGGAGCGGAGGACGGCCGGCGACGCCGTCCCACCGGCCGGGTCCGGCACCACCCAGGCGACCAGCCGGTCGAGCCCCCGCTCGTCGGGCTGGGCGCGGACGACGACGTCGCGCACCTGGGGCAGCGACCGCAGCGCGACCTCCACCTCCGCCGGCTCGACGAGGTAGCCGCGGATCTTCACGGCGTCGTCAGCACGGCCGAGCAGCCGCAGGACGCCGTCCTCGTCGAGGGTCGCGCGGTCGCCGGACCGCACCCGGACCCGCCCGTCGGGCAGCGGCAGGAACTTCTCGGCCGTCTGCTCCTTGTCCTTCCAGTAGCCCGCCGCATGGTGCTCGGAGGTGATGTGCAGGATGCCGGGCTCCCCGACGGGGAGCACCGCGCCGTCCTCGCCGAGGATCTCGAAGACGTGCAGGGGCAGCGCCCGGCCCGCCGGGAGGACGCCGGGGGGCACCGGGTCGTCCGCGGCCACCTCGAAGGTGGACAGCGCCTGCGTCTCGGAGGACCCGAGCCAGTTCACGACGCTGGCGTGCGGACCCAGGTGCGGCCGGATGTCGAGCACGTCCTGGCCGAAGATCTTCTCGCCGGCGGTGGTGACGATCCGCAGGTGCGGCAGGACCTGGCCGTCGGCCAGCGCGCTGCTGAGCGCACGCAGCAGTGAGGGCGCGCACGCGAGCAGGCTCACGCGCTCCGACTGGATCCAGTCGACGGCGTCGGCCACACCGTGCACACGGGGGTCGCGGATGCAGGTGGTGGCGCCGTTGAGGACGCCCATGGTCATCACGATCAGCCCGGCCGCGAACGAGATCGGGAAGACGAGGGCGACGCGGTCGGCGGGCGTGATCCGCAGCGCGTCCCGGGAGTTGTAGCTGCCGGCCAGGACCGTGCGCTGGGTGTAGACGACGCCCTTGGGGGCTCCGGTGGTGCCGGAGGTGAACAGCAGGCACGCCGGGGTGTCCCCCGTGACGCCCCGCTGCACCGGCTCGGCCGGCGCCTCCCGCGTCGGCAGCAGGCCGCGCACCTCGACCACCCCGGGCAGCGCGGCCGCGGCCTCCCGGCGCGCATCGTCGGCCAGCACGATGCCGATGTCCGCACGCTGGGCGATCTCCGCCAGCCGGGCCTCGGGGAGGGTGATGTCCAGCTCGACGCACGGCGTCCCGGTGGTGAGCGCGGCCAGCAGCGCGGCGACGCTGGTGGTGTCCTGCTCGGCCCAGATGCCGACCGACGGCGTCCCCGGCAGCGCCTCGACGGCCTCGACGAGCTCGGCCGACAGCGCCAGCACCCGCTGGTACAGCTCACCGAAGGTGAGACTCCCATCTGCGGCTTCGAGCGCCACCGCATCGGGGATCCAGTGGGCCAGCTCGGCGAGCCGGCCGAGCACGGTGTCGTCCGGCCCCGGCGCCCGGAGCTCCGGCAGCCCGTCGGCGGCGGAGCGGGGAGCCGGTACGGCTCCCCTCGTCGTCCTGGCGGTGGTGTCGGTCAAGATCGGCCCCTATCGGTGTTTATGCGGGTAGGCAGCGCCTGGACGCACGTCATCCGCCCCGCTCGGTCAGCGCTCGGAGACTATGGGCCGGTGTCGCGCGTGGGACGGGCGCTCCCGCCGCTGAGCCGCACATCACCCGACCGGGCGACACACAGCGGCCCCGCTCCTGGGCAGGAGCGGGGCCGCTGTGCTGTCTCAACCAGACGTGCACCCGAAGGGATTCGAACCCCTAACCTTCTGATCCGTAGTCAGATGCTCTATCCGTTGAGCTACGGGTGCGGACTGTGCAGTTGTCGTGCGCGGAGGCTCCGGGATTTGAACCCGGGATGGGGATTAACCCAAACCGCATTAGCAGTGCGGCGCCATAGACCGGACTAGGCGAAGCCTCCCGGGGTCCGAGTCCCCTCGGAACCACCGCGGTAGAGACTACCAGCGGCCTCCGCGGCCCTCCCAGCCCGGGGGGTCCGGGCCGGGAGGGGCGGGGTCAGGCGGCGATCGGCTCGCGGGGAGCGGACGACGGGCGGCGGCCGGGCACCAGCGTCACGAGCACCGCCGCGGCCGCGCCGGCCACCGCGAGGAGGAGGCTGCCGGTCACACCGGACGGCCCGTCGACGAGCGCACCGCCCAGCGCCGCACCGACGGCCGAGGCGCCGGTGGCCATCGTGGACAGCCAGGTGAAGGCCTCCGTGGTGGCGTGCGCCGGGGCGAGGGCGCCGACGAGCGAGTTCTGCACCGTGAGCGTGGGCGCGATCGCCGTGCCGCCCAGGAAGAGCAGCGCGCCCAGCACCCACGGACTCGACGCCGCGGTCAGCGGCGCCAGTCCGATCGTGACGCCGAGCAGCAGCCACCGGTACTGCCGCGGCAGGGAGGCGCTGACCACCCGGGCGCCGAACCACAGCCCGCCGGCGACCGAGCCCAGTGACCACAGGGCCAGGAGCAGACCCGACATCCCGGGCGAACCGGCGTGGTCGGCGAAGGCCGGGATGGCGACCTCGAGCGCGCCGAAGCCGAGCATCAGCGCGGAGCCGCTGAGCAGCACGCGCGGCATACCGGCGGCGAGCACGGTGGCGAACGGGCTGGTGCGCCCGGCGGAGGGCACGGACACCCAGCCGCGCATCGCGGCCGAGGCCGCCAGCCCCAGCGCGCCACCGACCGCGAGCACCCCGGCGACGCCGAGCGCCCACGCCGGGCCGGCGACGACGGCGAGCGTGGCCACCAGCGTCGGGCCGGCCACGAAGACCAGCTCGGTGGCGGTGGCGTCGAGGGCGAAGGCGGTGCCGCGCACCCGCGGGTCGACCCGCGACCACAGCGCGCGGACCGTGCCGGAGACCAGCGGGGTGGCGGCACCGGCCGCGGCCGACGCGGCGACGACGACCGCCGTCGGCGCCCCCCCGAGGACGACGGCTACCAGCAGGGCCAGCAGCAGCGGGTAGACGGTGGCCTGGACCAGCAGCACCGGACGCGGGGTGCGCCGGTCGGCGAGCCGACCGAGGACCGGCGCCATGGCGGCCATGGCGAGGCCGTAGGTGGCCGCGGCGAGGCCGGCGACGGCGTAGGAACCGGTCTGCTGCTGCACCATGAGCAGCAGCGCCAGCGGGACCATCGCCGAGGGCAGCCGGCCGGCGAACCCGGCGAGCAGCAGCACGGGGGCGGACGGCAGGCGCCAGACGGACAGGTACGAACGCACGACAGAGCTCACTTCATCACTTGCGGGGGAACAGTAGGGGGTCAAACTCCGTTGACCTCCTACGACGATAGCAGAGCGGTAGGGAGTCACATGGACTACGACACCTACGGGTCGAACGCCGTCGAGCTGGCCATCCACCTGGCCAACGCCGACCGTGCGACGGACCCGGACTGGGCCGCGGCCTTCCTGCGCGCGCACGACGAGTGGTTCACGCCCGAGACGGCGCTGACCCTCTCCCCCGCTGAGACCCGCCGCGCCGCCGCGACCGCCGACCTCGTCCGCGCGGTCGCGCTCGCCGGGTCGCAGGACGACGTCATCGCCCGGCTCAACGAGCTGCTCGCCCTGGCCCGGCCACACCCCTACGCCACCGACCACGACGGCGAGCTGCACCTGCACTACGCGCGTCCCGACGCCCCCGTCCTCGACCAGCTGACGACGACGGTGGCGATGGGCCTGTCGCAGGTGGTGGCCCAGCACGGGTGGCAGCGGCTCGGGGTGTGCTCGGCCGAGGCCTGCGACGACGTCTACGTGGACACCTCGCGCAACGCCAGCCGCCGGTACTGCTCGAACACCTGCGCCAGCCGCTCGACGGTGGCCGCGTACCGGGCCCGCCGCAAGGCGTAGCGCGGGGGCTAGCGTCCGGCGGGTGACACCGCTGCGGCTGCGCTACTGGGACGCGCGGCTGCACGCCGCGATCGGCGGCCTGCCCGCGAGCCCGGCCGACCGGTGGCTGCGGTGGCTGTCGAGGACGGCCGACCACGGCAAGCTGTGGTTCGCGGTCGCACTGGTCCTGGGGCTGCGGCGCGGGCCGCTGCGGCGGGGCGCGCTGCGCGGCGTCGGCTCGCTGGCGGTGGCCAGCTCGGTGGTCAACGCCGTCCTGAAGCGGGTGTTCGGTCGGGTGCGGCCGGACCTGGCCAACCTGACCACCGAGCGGCAGCTCCGCCGTGCGCCGCACACCCTCTCCTTCCCCAGCGGCCACTCCTCGTCGGCGGCCGCCTTCGCCACCGGCGTGGCGATGGAGAGCCCGCTGGCCGGGATCGCGCTCGGGCCACTGGCGCTGGCGGTCGGCTACTCGCGGGTGCACGTGGGCGTGCACTACCCGGGCGACGTCGTCTCGGGGCTGGCCATCGGGGCTGGGGTGGCGCTGGCCGGGCGGCGGTGGTGGCCGGTGCGGCCGACCGAGCCGGCGCGGGTGCGGGCGGCGCAGACGGCTCCGGCGCTGCCCGACGGCGAGGGCCTGGTGGTGGCGGTGAACCCGCGGTCCGGGCCGGAGGACTACGACCCCGCGGAGGAGATCCGGCGACTGCTGCCGGCCGCCGAGGTGCTCAGCACGTCCGCCGGGCGGAACATCACCGACCTGCTCGAGGAGGCGGTGCGCTCGGGGCGGCCGGCGGCGCTCGGGGTGGCCGGCGGCGACGGCAGCGTGGCGGCCGCGGCCGCGGTGGCACTGGACGCGGGCCTGCCGCTGGCCGTGGTCCCGGCGGGGACGCTCAACCACTTCGCGCGCGACCTCGGCGTGGAGACGCTCGAGGAGGCCGCCGAGGCGGTGACGGCCGGGCAGGCGGTGTGCGTGGACGTCGCCGACGTCAACGGGGTCCCCTTCCTCAACACCGCGAGCATCGGCGTCTACCCGGAGCTGGTGCGGCGCCGGGACGCGCTCGAGAGCCGGATGGGCCGGTGGACGGCGACGGCCGCTGCGGCGGCACAGGTGCTGCGCGGCGGGACGCCGGTGTCGATGGTGCTCAACGGGCGGCCGGCCCAGGTGTGGATCCTGTTCGTCGGCAACTGCGAGTACACGCCGCGCGGCCTCGCTCCGGCATGGCGGCCACGGCTGGAGGACGGGCTGCTCGACGTCCAGTACCTGCGCGCCGACGTCCCGTTCAGCCGCACCCGCGCGGTGCTCGGCGCGCTGCTCGGGGTGAGCGACCACAGCTCGGGCTACGCGTCGTTCCAGACGGCGCAGCTGCGGGTGCACCTGTGGTCGGGGGCGCAGCGGGTCGCCTACGACGGCGAGACCGGCGAGTCGTCCTCGACGTTCGTGTTCGGCAAGCGCTCGCCGCTGACCGTGTACTGCAGCCGCACGTCCTGAACCCCACTGCGGGCGTTGTCCGCGCCCTGCGGGTGCTGCAGGACCAGCGGTGCGCGAGGAACGCCCCCACTGCGGCGCCTCTGCGGTGTTCTCCCCGCTCCTGCGGTGCTGCACGACCGCAGGAGCGGGGAGAACACCGCAGGAGTGGTCCCTCCACAGGGGCACTGCGCGGAGGGCCGGTGAGTGGCTAGGGTCCCGGATCCGTGATCGCCGACGGGGGTGGACGACGCATGGGCAGGGCTGCGCGGACGGCGGGCGCGCTGGTGGTGGCAGCCGGTGCGCTCGCCGGGTGCTCCGAGGCCGAACCGGCCAGCGCGACCCTGCCGACGACGAGCGCGCAGGCCGCGCCCACGAGCGAGGCGCTGCCGCCGCTCGGCCCCGCCGACTTCCCGATGCCCCCCGAGGCCCGGACGCAAGACGGCCCCGGCGCCGAGGCGTTCACCCGCTACTACATCGGCCTCATCAACCGGACCTCGACCATCATGGACGCCGTGCCCCTGCGCGAGTTCAGCTCGAACTGCCGGGACTGCGACCGCATCGCAACTTTTGTCGATGATTACGCTGCTAGGGGATATCGATACCAAGGTGGAATCTTAACGATCACGTGGATGGGGTCAGCGTTCGAGCCGGGGGATACCGTTGAAGTCGGATTCGTGGCCGATCAAACGGAGCTTCAGGTGGTGGACGGCAGTGGAAATGCCATCCCCGAGTTGAGCTCACGCGCATACCCTGGGCTCAACTCGGGCATTGCCGCCAGTTGGGACGACGAGCGCAACACCTGGGTCGTCACAAGTTTGACGCTTGGCTGAGCGGGTCATGAAATTTGTATTACGAGGCGCAGTAGTCGCGTCTATCTGCGCGCTGTCGCTTCTAATTCCAGGAAGCGTGTCTGCAGATCCCTGTCAACGCGGCTGCCCGTCACCCGAAGTACGGTCCGGCCAAGGCTCATTAACTGCGAGCTACTTCGCCGTGTCGCCCGGCGGTGGCTATGCCGCGTCCAACGCAGCACCTGAAGCGCAGCCATTCACGTGGCGGCTCACGAGCCCTTGCTCGACGTGGACGGAGAACGACTGCAACCCCACCACCGATCAACCCTGCCCAGCGCCGCCGGACCGAGTGATCCGGTTCCTCAACGTCGAGCAGCGACGCCTCGTCCTGCCGGACGGCACGACCACTGACGGCTATCCGACGGGCGGCGCGGCGCCGGGAACGGCCGTCGGCCCGTGGACGGGCTTCAGCACGACCTGCGTGGACATCACGGACCTCAACCCGCCGCCGTCGCCGGACGAGGTGTTCCGCTACTTCCAGACCCTTCCCCTGCCGACGCTGACCACCCGCCAGCAGCCGCCCGGCAACGCGCTCGTCGGGCTGCCGGTCGTCTTCTACGCCGACGGTCCGACCAGCCAGGACTTCACCCTGGACATCCGCGGCTTCACCGTCGAGATCACCGCGACCGCGGAGTCCTTCACCTGGCACACCGGCGACGGCACCGATCTCACCACCACCGACCCCGGCGCCCCGTACCCCGACCAGACGGTCACCCACGACTACGCGGCCGGCACCTACACGGCCTCGCTCACGACCACCTGGAGCGGCACCTTCCGGGTCGACGGCAGCGCCGACGTCGCGGTGCCCGGCACGACGACGACCGAGGGGGCGCCGGTCACCTTCGCCGTCGTCGAGGCACGCGCCGTCCTCACCGACCCGTACGACTGACCGCCGTCGCCGCCCGGACCACCGCCAGGACCGCCAGCGCCGCGAGCGCCTCCCCCAGTTCCTCGATGAACGCGGCCGAGTACTCCGACACGGTCCCGGCGTCGTCCTGCACCGCCTCGACCAGACCGGTGAACGCGTCGAGGCCCAACGCGGTCAACGCGTAGCCGGCGAACGCGGACACCACCCGGGTGGCCCCGGCGACACCCCACGCCCGCCCCGCCCCTGAGAGCAGCGCGAGCGCCGGGACCGCGACGGCGAGGCCGAGCACCAGCGTCTCTGTCGGTGAGGCCTCGGACTCCAACGCGCTGTCGGACTTCAGGACCGCCAGCACCAGACCCGTCACGGCGACGCCGGCCCACCAGAGCCGCACGCGGCCCCTGACGGACCAGCCGCGGACGCCCGCCAGGACGCCGGCCGCGGCGAGGACCCCGGTGGTGAACAGCCGCGGCAGCCCGCCGACCGCGTCGAGGGAGAGGAGCTGGCGCACGGCCGGTGCCGTGCAGTACCCGAGCCCGCAGCTCAGCCGCACGGCGAAGGCGGCGCCGAACAGGACGACCGCCACCAGGCCGAGGAGGAGCACCCACCAGGCCGCCCGCCACTGAGAGCGGACCGTCGGGTGCACCCGGTGATCATCTCCCGCTCCGGGCCGCAACGGCATCGACCGGGCGGGGCATTGACCGAGCAGAGTGACGTGGCGATCACTAGGTTCCGATCAGGGTGTCCCGCACCGCAGCGCGGGCATGGGACACGCAGAAGGTCCCATCGACGGAAGAGGTCACCCATGTTGGTCCGCCGGATCGCCCGGCCCCTGCTCGCGTCGTCGTTCATCTACGGCGGCATCGACACCCTGCGCAACCCGCAGACCCGCGTGCCGGGGGCCAGGCCGGTGGTCGAGCAGATCACGAAGACCGCGGACCAGCAGCTGCCCGTGCAGGTGCCGCGCGACGTCGAGCAGTGGGTGCGGATCGACGCCGGGATCAAGGTCGGCGCCGGCTCGCTGTTCGCCCTCGGCAAGCTCCCTCGCCTGAGCGCTCTCGCGCTGGCCGGCAGCGTCGTCCCGACGACGCTGGCCGGGCACCGCTTCTGGGAGCACGAGGACCCCGAGGAGCGCTTCGGCCAGCTGGCGAACTTCCTCAAGAACGCCGGCCTGCTCGGCGGTCTGCTCATCGCCGCCGTCGACACCGAGGGCCGCCCGTCGGTGGGCTACCGGGCCCGCCGCGCCGCCAAGCGCGCCGCGGACTCGACGGAGAAGAGCTACGACAAGGCCACCAGGCGCGCGGCCAAGGCGCAGAAGAAGGCCGCCAAGAAGGCGAAGAAGGCCAGCTGAGCACGCCCCTCGGACCCGCGGCCGCGCTCCGGAGGATCGCCTTCCTCCTGGAGCGCGCCCGCGAGCCCACGCACCGGGTGGCCGCATTCCGCACCGCGGCCGCCGTCGTCGACGCGCTCCCCGAGGGAGAGCTCGACCGGCGGATCCGCACCCGGACGCTGACCGACCTGCGCGGCATCGGTCCCAAGACCGGCGCCGCGATCGTGCAGGCGCACGCCGGTGACGTCCCCGAGTACCTCGCCCGGCTCGAGGAGTCCCACGCCGAGCTCGTGCCGCTCGCCGACGACGTCGCCGAGTTCCGCAGCGCCCTGCGCGGCGACCTGCACACGCACTCGGACTGGTCCGACGGCGGCAGCCCGATCCGCGAGATGGCCGAGGCGGCGATCTCGCTGGGCCACGAGTACATGGCGCTCACCGACCACTCGCCGCGGCTGACCGTGGCCAACGGGCTGACGGCGCAGCGGCTGGAGCGCCAACTCGACGTCGTCGCGGAGCTCAACGAGGAGCTCGGCCCGTTCCGGATCCTCACCGGCATCGAGTGCGACATCAACGTCGACGGCAGCCTCGACCAGACCGACGAGCTGCTCGGCCGGCTCGACGTCGTGGTGGCCAGCGTCCACTCCGACCTGCGCGCGGAGTCGGCCGCCATGACCGAGCGGATGCTCGCGGCCGTCGCCAACCCGCACACCGACGTCCTCGGGCACTGCACCGGGCGGCTGCTCATCCCCCGCGAGCAGCGGGAGGGACGGCGACAACGGCCGCGGCCGGAGAGCGCCTTCGACGCCGAGGCGGTGTTCAGCGCCTGCGTCGAGCACGGCACCGCCGTCGAGATCAACTCGCGCCCGGAGCGGCTGGACCCGCCGCTGCGGCTGCTCGCGCTCGCCGTCGAACTGGGCTGCCAGTTCTCCATCGACACCGACGCGCACGCGCCCGGCCAGCTCGACTGGCAGGGCAACGGGTGCGAGCGCGCGGTCGAGACCGGCGTCGACGTCGACCGGGTGGTCAACACCTGGACCGCCGACGAGCTGCTCGACTGGACCGCCGGCTAGCGACCGCCGACGACGTCATCCACCGACCGGCGGGTCAGCTGCCGCTGAACTGCTCGCAGTCGCCGGAGCCGTACTCGACCGGCTCGTCGGCGTCCACCTCGGCCACCGCGAGGGCGAGCGGCAGGGGGTCGGAGAGCAGCTGGCTGTGGTTGATCTCGGCCCCCGGGCAGACGTCCTGAAGACGCAGGTTCACCGCCCCGTCGAGTTCGGAGGACTCGGGTGGCTCGACGGCACCGTCGCTCGCCGACCAGATGGACACCCAGCTCGCCGCACCGGGCGTCTCGTCCTGCTGCGCGAGCTCGTCGAGGAGGTCGCTGCCGGGGGTCAGCTGCTGGCACGCCTCGAGGCACTCGGCGAACACGGCTGCGCCGTCGGACCCGTGGTGCGGCGAGCCCAGGGTCACCACACGGTGCGCCACCTCGGCTCCAGCGGTCGAGACCCACAGGCGCGTGACGATCCCCCCGGCGGAGTGGGCGACGACGTCCACGCTGTCGGCGTCCGCGTCGGCCATCGCCTGCTCGGCGGCCTGCCCCAGCGTCCACGCGGAGTCCCAGAGGTCGCCGGTGTTGTCGTCGGGCAGGTCGACGATCGTGACGTTCCGGCCGGCGGCGCGCAGTGCGTCGGCCAGCGGCTCCATCTGCTCGGTCGTCCCCTGGTAGCCGTAGACGAGCAGGACGGGTCTGCCCTCGTCGTCGTCACCGGTCGCGAGCCGGACGCCCACGACGACGGCCGCCACGACCAGCAGCAGACCGACCACGAGCACCAGGGGCCTGCGGAGGGACGGGGGCACGGCAGGCACGCCTCAGTGTCCCTCGCGGGCGTCGAGTTCCACCCGCACCGCAGCAGCCACCTCGGTGACGTGGGGCACACGCAGGAGGCCGAGGTGGTCCGTGCCTATCCGACGGACGTCGAGGTCCCCGGGCAGCAGCGCGGACCACCACGCCGGGTCGTCGGTGTTCTCGTCCGAGAGGAAGACCAGCGCCGGTCCGGCCCACGGCGCCGGCCGGTGGAACCGCGCCACCCGGGCCCCCTGCTGGTGGAAGACCTCCGTGCGCACGGCGGGTTCGTACCGGAGGAGCCCGGCCCCGAGGATCCGGAGGCGGGTCCCCCAGAGCTCGCCCCGGTCGACGGGTCCGCCGGCGGGGCCCATGGTGCGGGGTGCGTCGTCCGGCTTGGCGGCCGGTGGCAGGAAGGTGTCGAGCAGGGTCAACAGCGACACGCTCCGTCCCCGCTCGCCGAGCAGCTGCGCTACCCGCAGAGCCACGAGGCCCCCCAGTGAGTGCCCGACCAGGGCGAGCGGCCCCTCGGGCGCCGCCTGCTCGACGATCCGCAGCGCCCGGCGAGCGGCCTGACCGACGGTCCAGTCCGGCAGGCCCCGCTCCTCGAAGCCGCGCGCCTGGATGGCGCTGACCCCGCGGTCCGGGCCCAGGCCCGCGGCGAACGACTCGAAGAACGCCGCCGCGCCCCCGGCGCCGGCGACGCAGAACACCGGGGCGCGGCACCCCGGCGGCCGCAGGCGCACCAGACCGGAGGAACGGGGCAGCCGTCCCTGGACGGCCGCCCGGTCCACGAGTGCGGCGAACTGCTGCAGGGTGGGGTTCTCCGCGAGGTTGCCGGTGGTCAGCCGCCGGCCGAGGTCACCGTCCACCCGCTCCAGCATCTCCTCGACGCTCAGCGAGTCCCCGCCCAGGGCGGTGAAGCTCTCGTCCCGCCCGACGTGGTCGAGCCGGAGGACCTCCGCCCAGATCCGCTCCAGCCGCCGCTCCGTCGGTGTGCCCGGGGGCGTCGGCTCGGGACGTGGCGGCGGCGCGGGCAGCGCGCCGACGTCCACCTTGCCGCGCTCGTTGCGGGGTAGCTCGGTCACGAGGACGACGTCGCGCGGGACCATGTAGTCCGGCAGCGACCGGCCGGTGTCGGCACGCAGGGCGGCCGGGGACGGCGTCCGGCGCGACGGGACGGGCACCACCCAGGCGACCAGCCGCTGCTCGCCGGTCTCCTCGGGGACTGCGCGGACCACGACGTCGAGCACGTCGGGGAGTCCCCGCAGGGCGGTCTCGACGTCGGCCGGCTCGACGAGGTAGCCCCGGATCTTGGCCGCGTCGTCGACCCGTCCCCGGAGGACGAGCGTGCCGTCGGCGTCGATCTGCGCGCGGTCGCCGGAGCGGTAGCGCGTGCGCCCGTCCGGGAGCGGGGTGAAGCGGTCGACCAGGGCGGCCGGCTCCTGCCAGTAGCCACCCGGGAGGTACGCCGAGGTGACGACCATCGTGCCCACCGTGCCCGCGGGGACCTCGGCGCCGTCCTCACCGACGACCGCCACCTCGCGGGTGGGCACGGGGAGGCCGGCCGGGAGCGGACCGTCGGGGACGGCCTGGCCGGGGAGCACCTCGTAGGTCGCCAGCATCCCGGTCTCCGAGGAGCCGAGCCAGTTCACGAAGCGCCCGTGCACGTGCTGCAGGGCGGCCGTGGCGTCGGACCCGAAGACCTTCTCGCCGCAGGTGGTCACCAGACGCACGCCCGGCAGCACCTCGTCCGGCCCCAGCGCGCCTACGACGGCCCGCAGGAGGGACGGCGTCGCGTGCAGCGTGGTCACCCGGCTGTCCAGCAGCCAGTCGACGAGCTCGCGGCGGCCCATCGACCGAGGGTCCTGCACGCAGAGCGTGGCGCCGTTGAGCAGCGCCATGGCGACCAGCTCCTGCCCGGCGGCGAAGGCCTGCGGCAGGATCAGCGACACCCGGTCGCCCGGGCCGATGCCGAACCTCACCCGGCCGATGAGGGCGGTCGACAGCATCGTGGCGTGCCGCAGCACCACGCCCTTGGGCTCCCCGGTGCTGCCGGAGGTGAAGACGACGGTGGCGGGGTCGTCGAGGGTCACGGCCGGCCGCACAGCCCGCGCGGGGCCCGACGTCCCGGGTCGCAGCGGCCGCACCGGGCAGACGCCCGACAACACCTCGGCGTCCCGGCGCTCGTCGTCGGCGAGGACGAGGCGCAGCCCCGCCCGGGACGCCACCTGCACCAGCCGGGCCTCGGGCTGCCGCACGTCGAGGACGACGCAGGGCCGCCCTGCCGCGATGACGCCCAGCATCGCGACGACGCTGTCCACGCCCTGCTCGGCGAGCACGCCGACCGGTCCGGGCGACTCCAGGCCGGCGAGCTCGTCGGCGACGCGGCACACGGAGGCCATCAGGTCGCGGTAGGTCAGGGAGACGTCCCCGGACTCGACCGCGACGGCGCCCCCTAGGACGGCGGCGACCTCCTCCAGCCGGTCGACGAGTCCGCGGTGCGGGCCGGGGAGTTCGAGCTCCGGCAGCCCGGGCACCAGTTCAGCCATCAACGCGCCTTCCTCGACGGACACGCCCACCGCGTGCGGGTCGCGCACCGCCCCGGGTGCGCGCCCGGCGCCTGGCGGGCCGCTCCACCGAGGTCCCGGTGGAGCTCCGGACGTCGAAGGTAGCCCAGCGCGACGGCGGGCTGTCCCCGCGGGAAGGCGGCCGCCCCGGCACTTCGCCCGATCGGGTCACGCGCGCCCGTGACCGGGCGGTCAGGGGTGAGTGCGGCTCCGCACCGTCTCCAGCGCGCGCCGCGCGATGCCCCGGGCGTCCCGCTCCAGCTCGGCCAGCGGTGCCCTCGGCGGACGGAGGACCGTCGCCACCAGGGCCTGCGGGCTCGTGCTGCGCCGCACCTCGATCCGCGGCCACGCGTAGCGTCCCCGCCGGGTCCGGGGGTGGCGAGGCCCCTCGAGGGCGAAGGCCGCGGTGTACCCCGCCCGCCGCGTCGCGGCGCGCACACGGACGTCGTGCTCGCCGAAGGGATAGGCCAGCACCGGCTCGATCGGCAGCCCGGTGGCCCGCAGGTCGGCCAGCGACTGCACGAGTTCCCTGTCCAGGCCTGCGGCGTCCTGCTGCGTCAGGTGGGCGTGGGTCGCCGAGTGGACGCCCAGCGACCAGCCCTCCTCGACGAGCCGGCGCAGCTGGTCGACGTCGAGCAGAGGGAGCTCGACGGCCCCGCGCTCGGCGTCCCACCTGTTGGTGCCCCCCAGCTGGCCGGACACCACGAACACCACCGCGGGGATCCCCCGCGGCGCGGTCACGGGGAGGGCGCCGTCGAGCAGGCTCGTGTAGGCGTCGTCGAAGGTGAGCAGGACGCTCCGCGGGGGCAGCGGCGCACGCCCCCGGGACCGGTCGAGCACGTCGCGCAGGCCGACGAAGGTGAACCCCGCCGCGGTCAGCGCCTCGACGTGCTGCTCGAGCTGCTCGGGCGTCACGCACCACTCACCGACGACGGGGTCGTCCACCTTCTCCACCGCGTGGTAGGCGAGGACCACCGGAGCGCTGCCGGTGAGGCCGAACCCGCCGCCCTCGGCCACCCCGCGCCAGTAGCAGGCGTCGCGCAGGCGGGTGTACGCCCACCCGGTGAGCAAGCCGGTCGCCACCGAGGCGGCACGGGCCACGACGGGACGGGCCACGGCGCGGCCCAGGCGCGATGGCACCAGGTGCGCCCAGCGGGAGAGCAGCCGGCCGCTGGGCGTGCCGGCACGGTGGGCCGCCAGGATCTCCGGCAGCAGGTCCGGGTGCTTCCGGACCAGGACCGCGTCCGCCCTGCCGCCCTGGCGCCACTGGCGCATGTTCTGTTCAGGCGTGACGACGTAGCGCTGGTGGGTCACCGCCCCGGGGGCGTAGCGCACCGCGGCTCCGCTGCGCAGGAGCCGGTGCAGGAAGTCGGTGTCCTCGGCGCCGAACTCCCCTCGTGCGTTGAACGACTCGTCGAACCCGGCAGCCCGCTCGAACACGTCGCGGCGCACGGAGAGCTGCCCGGTGAGCAGGTCACCGAGGGACAGCTGGCCCCGGGTCTGCAGCAGGCGCTCGTGCCGCTCGCGCGCCCACTGCTCCACCCCGCTGCTCAACAGGGTGCGCGGGGAGTCGGGGTGCAGTGGGATGTGCCCGATCACGGCGTCGGCGCCCTGCCGGAGGACCGCGTCGTGCTCGACCAGCAGTCGCGGGTCGGCCACCATGTCGTCGTCCAGGAAGAGGAGGACCTCGCCGCGCGCCTCGCCGGCGCCGTGGTTGCGGGCGGCGGCCGCCCCCTGGTTGTCCTGCTCCAGCACCCGGACCGGGAACGGCACCGGGACCGCACGGGCCGCCTCGGCGCTCCCGTCGGTCGACCCGTCGACGACGACGATGAGCTCACAGGGCCAGGGCGTCTCCAGCCGGGCCAGTGCCCGGATCGTCTCGACCAGCACGTCACGACGTTGGTAGGTCGGGATGACGATGCTGAACCGCTGACTCTGTGCGACCGCCTCGGTCATCCCCTGCCCCTGTCGACCTGCGCTCCGGTGCGCCCTTGCACCTGACAGTATTCGAAGCGACCCGGACTCCGGATCGCTCTCACTGAGAGTGATGACGTCGGCGGAGTGCTCGCCGGCTGCGCAGGTAGGCGGCCGGGCCCTTCAGGGCGCCGCGGCGCTCGAGCCAGACGAGCTCCCGGGGCGGCGGCGCACCGAGCAGCGCCTCGGCCGGGTCCTCGGCGCCGGCCGGCTCCTGCCCGCCGGTGAGGGCGCCGCGGGCCACCCGGGGCAGCTGCGAGAGCACCCCGCCCACGTGCCAGGGCTCCGCGCGGACGAGCGAGCTGAGCATGGCGGTGAAACCGAGGCCGTAGGCCTCGATCTGGCCACGCAGCGACGGGTAGTCCGCACGGTGGGTGTGGTGGACGACGGCGCGCGGCTCGTAGCCGATCGACCCCCCGCCGGCCAGCAGCCGGATGAACATCGCGAGGTCCTCGCCGCCGCGCGCGGGCGTCCCGGTGCCGAGCGCCTCGTCGAACGGCCCGAACCGCTGCAGGGCGCGGGCGCGGAAGGCCATGTTGGCCCCCGCGCCGCAGGCGCCGGCGCCGTAGACGGCGAAGCGGCGCACCTCGGCGCCGTCCCAGTCCTGGACGGCCACCTCCGCGCGGCGGGTGAGGCGGTTGCGGCCGGCCGCGCCCCGGTAGGTCAGCGGGGTGAAGACGCGGGTGGCGCCGAAGCCGCCGTAGTGGCGCTCGAACCACAGCTGGGCGGCGGTCTCGAGCTCCGCGGGGAGGATCAGCCCGGTCACCGCGTCCTCGTCGGGGCGCACGGCGAACCGGGTGGCGAGAGCACGCAGCCACCCCGGGTCGACCTGCACGTCGTCGTCGGTGAAGGCGACGACCTCGCCGCGGGCGCTGCGGACGCCGGCGTTGCGAGCGGCGGAGATCCCCGGCACCGGCTCGCGGACCACGCGCACCCGCGACAGCCCGGCCACCAGCTCCGGCAGCACCTCCGGCGTGCCCGGGCGGGAGTTGTCCACGACGACGACCTCGAAGTCGGGGTGGTCGAGGGCGTCGAGGGCCACCAGGCTGGCGCGCAGCTGCCCGGGCCGGGCGAGGTTGGTCGGCACGACGACGCTGACGCTGGGCAGCACCGGCGGCGTCGGCGGCTCGGGCGGGGCGCCCGGGTGCCCGGCCACCGCGGCGTCCACGAGCACGCGGACGGTGTCGGACGGGAGCACGTCCTGCCCGCCGAAGCCCGCCTCCACGACGGCGACCGGCGCGCCACCGCGCCGGACGACGAGCCAGACGCCGGCCCACCGGCTCCCGTCACCGCGCTCGGCCGGCAGGGACGGGGCAGCGTCCTCCGCGTCGACGACGACCACGTGGACGGGTCGGTGGTCCTCGAGGAGGGGGCTCGTCACCGGGCCACGGTAGATCGGGACCGGCCGTCCGGACGGCCGGACGGCGGACGGCTCACCCGTTCGGCCGACTCTCCACCGTCGTGTCGACGGCCGCTCCGGCGACCCCGTCCTCGAGTCGGGCGCGCGCCGACCGCAGCTGGTGGAACAGCCAGGGCAGGCACGCCACGGCGAGGCCGAAGCGCACCAGGTTCCAGGTCAGCGTGTGCGGCACCCACAGCGTCGCCGCACTCACCGCCGCTGCCGCCAGGACGCCCAGCAGCAGCATCCGCGGGATCCGCGGCACCTCGACGCCCCGGGGGATGGCGATCCGGTAGCCGATCGACTCGACGGCGAAGGCGGCGACCGTCGCCGCAGCCGCCCCGAGCAGCCCCCACCGGGGCACCAGGACGATGTTGATCGCCACGTTGGCCACGGCCGCGACGATGGCGCTGATCGCCAGGCCACGGGTGTGGTGCCGGGTCATCAGCTCCCACACCCAGCCGACCCCGAGCAGGACCGGCAGCCCCGCCAGGGCCACCAGGTAGACCACCGGATGGAGGTCGGCGGGGCGGAACGACGACGGCGCCACGACGGTCAGGACCAGGGGCGCCGCGAGGGTGATCCCGAGCATCACCGGGCTCATCAGCTTCAGCAGGCCGGCCCGGGCCAGCCCGATCACCGCCCACCGGGCCCGGTCGTCCCGGACCGCCGCGATCCGCGGCAGGAAGGCGCCGTCGATCATGCCGATCAGGAGCACCGCCAGGTTCCCGACCACGTAGGCGATCTGGTACCGGCCGGCCTCCTCCGGACCCAGCAGGCGCTGGATCACCAGGCGGTCGCTCGCGTTGAGGACGAAGACCGCCAGGCCGCTCACCATCAGGGGCAGTCCCAGCCGCACCGCCCGACGGGTGACGACGAGGTCGGCACGGCGGGGCAGCCGCGGCCGGACGAGCACGATGCCGAGCAGCAACGTGGCCGCCAGCGTGACGAGGTTCCCGGTGGCGTAGGCGCTGGCGGTGCGCTCCTCCGCGGTGAAGAGCACCACGAGGCCGGCCGCCTGGCCGCCCAGGGCGGCGAGCACGTTGACGGTGGCGAAGGCCGCCAGCCGGTCCTGGCTCAGCAGCAGGGCCGACACCATGTAGACGCCCGCGGCCAGCGGAGTCCAGCCGACGACGATGCCGACGATCGGGTCGTCGGTCGGGAAGCCCAGCGCCGGCGCCCAGAGCGGCGCGGACACGTACGCGATCCCGGTGAGCGTCAGCGCGACGAGCAGCCCGACGCCGACGAGGGTCCGGGCGGTGTGGTCACGCCCGGTCTCGGCCCGGATGAGGATCATCGCCTGGTCGAGCCCGATGAGGGCGAGCACGACCAGCACCTGGTGCAGGGCGATGGCCGAGGAGAGGTGGCCGAACTCGTCGCCGGGGAGCACGTGGGCGAGGACGGGCGAGACCACGGTGGCGGTGATCAGTTGCAGGGAGAGGACCCCGACGTAGAGCAGGTCGCGACCGAACAGCTTGGAACTGCGCGAGTGGCGCTCGTCCCCGGCCGGCTCGGCGCTGGGGCCGGGGACGAGCAGCCCGGTGTCGACCGGCCCGACGTCGCCCTGCGGGGACTCGACGTCCCGTCGGGGAGAGTGGCCGGGACGGTGCACGTGGGTACTCCCTGCTCCTGGACCCCGGGGGCCCGCGGCGGCACGCCGGGCGGGTCTCGCGGATCCGTCATGGTGCGGTGTCGTCGGGGACGCCGCGCCACTGCGGCCGCCCCCGGGAGGATCTCACCGGCGCTCTGACACGGCCTCCGGTGACACTACGACCAGCGTCGCACCCGAGCCCGGTCGTGGGGGCCGCCGTCCCCCGATCGGTTGTGACGTCGAGCACCACCGGAGCGGGCCACGCCCGAGAGCTCGACCGAGTGATGCCGGCCGATGACGCAGCGTGATGATTTGAGCCCTCTGTAGCCCAGCTGTCACCTCTCTGGGTTGTCAGGTCCGCGAGCCTTCTGTAGGAATGTCGGGGGTTCGGGGACACACAGAGTCACCGACCTGCGAGTTCCAGGGTTCCGACCGACGGCTGAACCAGCCGGGCCGACGTCGTCCACGTGCGCAACCCAGGGCTTCTGAACAGACAACGGGCAGCAATGACCCGCCGGGCGTCCACTGGTCGCCTCGTGCCCGGCGGTGAGCAGTGGCGAAACCGGGCCCTCGTCACGTCGAGAGGACTCCTCATGCGCTCCCGTCACGTGCTCGGCCTCCACCAGGAGAGCGGACAGGCGCGTCAGCACCCCCGCGTCAGCGTGGTCATCCCGACCTACAACGAGGCGAAGAACCTCCCCCACGTCTTCGCCCTCCTGCCCGAGGACGTCCACGAGGTCATCGTGGTCGACGGGCGCAGCGTGGACGACACCGTCCCGACCGCCCGCGCCCTGCGGCCCGACGTCAAGATCGTGATGCAGAACCGCATCGGCAAGGGCAACGCCATGGCCTGCGGCTTCGCCGCCGCGACCGGCGACATCCTGGTCATGCTCGACGCCGACGGCTCGGCCGACCCCCGGGAGATCCCTCGGTTCGTCGCCGCGCTGGTCGACGGCGCGGACTTCGCCAAGGGCACCCGCTTCGCCAACGGCGGCGGGAGCTCGGACATCACCCGGATGCGGGCCTGGGGCAACCGGCAGCTCAACCGGGCCGCGAACGTGCTCTTCGGCACCCGTTACACCGACCTCTGCTACGGCTACAACGCGTTCTGGCGGCACTGCCTGCCGCACCTGGAGCTCGAGGCCGGCGGGCGCCCGCAGGAGGAGCGGCTCTGGGGCGACGGGTTCGAGATCGAGACCCTCATCAACACCCGTGTGGCCAAGGCCAAGCTGCGCATCGTCGAGGTGCCCAGCTTCGAGTTCGAGCGCATCCACGGGCAGAGCAACCTCAACACCTGGCGGGACGGCCTGCGGGTCCTCCGCGCGCTGGCCGTCGAGCGGGTCAACGGCAAGGGCCGGGCCGCCACCCCCGCCACGATCACCGCGGCCGCCACGGCGGCCAGCGCCGCCACGCTGACCCCGCAGCCCCGCACGCCGGCCGACAGCGATGCCGAGGTCGTCGCGTTCCGCTCCGCCTGACCCGGCGACGGGTGGCACGGACCGGGACGGGAGCGTGACCGGCCGGGCCGGCACGGTGGCCGGCGCCCTCGCGGCCCTGGCCGCCGTCGTCGTGCTCGACCTCGCGCTGGCCGCCCGGTCGTGGTCGGTCCCGGTCGAGGCGGTGCTGGACGAGCCGGCCCACCTCCTGACCGCGTGGCTGCTGCTGACGGCGGCCGGCGTGCGGTCCCGGCAGGTCGTCGCCTGGGCGCTCGCCGGAGCGGTGCTGATCGACCTCGACCACCTCCCGATCTACGCGGGGTTCGCGGTGACCGCCGGCGGCGGGCGCCCGGTCAGCCACTCGGTGACCGCGGTGCTGGTCCTGCTGGTGGCCGCCGGGGTGTGGCGGGCACAGCGCACCCGGCTGGCGGCGCTGGCGCTCGGCGTCGTCCTGCACCTGGTGCGCGACCTCGGATCCGGTCCCGGCGTCCCGGTGCTGTGGCCGTGGCTGTCGGACTCGCTCCGGGTCCCCTACGCCGTCGGCCTCGCCGTGCTCGTGGCGGCCGTCGCGGTGGTCGCCGTCCGCGCCTGGCGGGACGGCGCCGGCACGACCGCCTCACCCGGCCGGACGACTCCCGGCTCCCCTCCCCACCGACAGGCTGGATAGTGGCACAGGTGTCCGGCACCACGACCCCGCGTTCCCTCGTCACGAGCTCCGTCACCGTCGTCGTCTGCGCCTACACGATGGAACGCTGGCCGGACATCGAGGCCGCCGTCGCCAGCCTGGGCGCGCAGACCCGCCCGCCCGAGCAGGTCGTGCTCGTCAGCGACCACAACGCCGAGCTGCTGGAGCGCGCCCGGTCGGCCTTCCCCGGCGTCCTCTGCGTGGCGAACGCCGGCCCTCGGGGCCTCTCCGGGGCGCGCAACACCGGCGTGGCGGCGGCCACCGGTGACGTCGTCGCCTTCCTCGACGACGACGCGACCGCCGAGCCGGACTGGGTCGAGCGGACGCTGGCCGCCTTCGCGGATCACGACGTCATCGGCGTGGGCGGCAACGTCGTCCCCGACTGGCGGGCGCCCCGGCCGTCCTGGTTCCCCGACGAGTTCCTGTGGGTCGTCGGCTGCAGCTACCGCGGGCTGCCCACCACGCGTGCCGAGATCCGCAACCCGATCGGCGCCAACATGAGCTTCCGACGGGACGTCTTCGGGCCGGCCGGCGAGTTCGACACGGACATGGGGCGCCTCGGGAAGGACGCCGCGGGCTGCGAGGAGACGGAGTTCTCCATCCGCGCTCGGCGCGCCCACCCGGGCGCCCGCATCGTCCTCGAGCCGTCGGCGACCTGCCGGCACGGCGTCAGCCCCGACCGGGTGACCCGCGTCTACTTCCGCCGTCGCTGCCGGGGGGAGGGCCGGTCCAAGGCGCTGGTCAGCAGCCTGGCCGGAGCGGAGTCCGCCTTGGAGACCGAGCGGGTGTACGTCCGGAAGACCTTGCCGCAGGGCGTCCTGGCAGGCCTGCGTGACGCGCTGCGCGGGGACCTCTCGGGCCTGGCCCGCGCGGAGACCATCGTCGAGGGCGTCGCCCTGACCGCGACCAGCTACGCGCTGGCCCGGCTGCGCGCGCTCGCCCGCCGCGCCCGCAGGTAGAGCGCCGGGCCGGCGAGCCAGCCGCGCACCTCGCTGGCGAGCGCGCCGCGCGGCGGCGGCACGTCGTCACCGAGCCTCTCCCCGGTCCGCCGCCGGATCCCGACGGCGTGCCGCACCCCGCGCGGGACCCGACGGACCAGGTCGCGCCGCACGTCGCGCTGCAGCAGGCACTTGGTGAGGTAGGCCGTCAGGCCGGTGCCGTAGCCGTAGAGCTGGCGCAGCAGCGCGGCGTGGTCGGCGCGGTGGTGGTGCCAGACGAGCGCGGCGGGCTCGTAGGCCAGCGCCGAGCCGGCCCGGAGCACGCGCACGAAGACGTCGAGGTCCTCGCCGCCGCGGGTGGGCGCTCCCGCACCGAGCGCCTCGTCGAAGCCGCCGAGCCCCCGCAGCATCGCGGTGTCGAACGCGAAGTTCGCGCCGGTGCCGAAGACGCCCGCCGAGTAGGGGTACAGGACGTCGTCCCGGGCGTTGCCGGCCAGGTCGTAGAGCTCGGGCTCACAGCGGGTCGACCAGGAGGCGGCGCGGGCGTCGAAGTAGGCCTCCTCGCCGGAGTCCACGCCCGCGGTGGCCACCAGCCCTGTCACGCAACCGACGTCGGCACGGCGCACGAAGCCGCGCAGCAGGCCCTGCACCCAGCGGGGGTCCACGGCGACGTCGTCGTCGGTGTAGGCCACCACCGCGCCGCGGGCCTCGGCCAGGCCGCGGTTGCGCGCCCGGGACAGCCCCGGCCGGGGCTCCACCACGTACCGGAACCGGGTGTCCCGGGCGGCGAAGCCCTCGACCACCCGGCGGGTGACGTCGTCGGTGGGCGCGTTGTCGACCACCAGCAGCTCCAGGTGCGGGTGGGTCAGGGCCGTCAGCCGCTCCAGGCACCCGGCGAGCGCCTCCCCCCGGTCCCGGGTGCACACGACCACGGTCACCTCGGTGTCCGGGGTGGCCAGGCCCGGGCAGCCTGCCGCCGGAGGGGGGACCTCGCCCCCGGGCGCCCAGCGCACCCCCTCCGCAGCGAGGTGGGCGGCGATCGCCGCGGCGTGGCGCTCCCGGCCGGCCCGGGCGGCCTCGGCGGCGTCCGGGCCTGCTCCGGCGGCCGGCACGTCCACGTAGCCGACCGGGTCGCCGTGCAGCCGCACCAGCACCCGCGCCCGTGGCTGCCCGCCGTAGCGGCGGACACCGGCGACCGCGGGCGCGGCGGCCAGCTCCAGTTCCCCGCACCACGTCGGAGTCACGACGGCGCCTGGCGCGGCCTGCTCGGCCCCCACGGCACCTCCTGCATCTCGAACCGGCCCCGATCCAGGCGGCGGGGTCGTCGGACGCTACCCCGGCCCGGGAGCGGCCACGTGCCGCCGTCCCCCGTCACGGTGATCGGCGAGCCGTCAGGGGGCCAGGCGCAGCAGCCGGCCCAGCAGCGCCGGGCGGCGATAGCGAGCACAGGGACAGAGCGCGCAGTCCGTCCCGCGGCGGTAGTGCGCATGGGCCTGCTTCCCGTGGTCACACGTCGAGCAGAGAGGGACCTGGGGCGTCGCCTGTGAGACGACCGCGGGACGAAGGTGACGCCTGGGCCGGTACCGGAGGTGCTCCTGGGATGTCACGACGGGCTCAGCCATGGGTCCACTCATCTTCCCGGGACCTGGGGCCCCTGCTCTCCGCTATTGACGCTAGGTGACTGTAACCTCACAACAGGTTGCGAGGTCGGCAGCCGCCGCATCGTGTTGCGGTGGTCAGGGCCGGTCACGGGCCAAGCGTTCGACCTCGTCGAGGACGAGAGGGTCCGCCGCCGAGGAGAACTTGCGGGCGAAGATGGTCGGGACTGCGCCGTCCCGATGGCGCGCCAGTTCGGGCAGGTCGGCCGAGGTGAGCCATGGAGGGCTCTTCCGAGGCGCACCGTCCCACTTGATGTACCAGGCGCTCCCCATCACCCGACGCTCGAGGAAGTGGGGCGCGAACTCGGGCGTGTGCAGCACCGAGTAGACGAACGTCTCGTCCGGGATCCACGTGGATCGCCAGAACCGGACCAGGTCCGGCCTGGCATCCACTGTCCGGATGACCGCGGCGACGTCCTCCCGTGCGAGCAGCTTCAGCTGCGAGCCACCCGCGATGACGACTCCACGCGGGACCCTCCGGGGTACCGGCAGCACGAGCATGTGCTGACGCCAGGCGCGGAAGCGGAAGCGCAGCCGCCAGAAGCCTCCACCGTGGCCCCACTGCGGGAGCGGCAGGGGCTGGGACGCGGTGACCGACCGGCCCGGCACGGTGGCCAGGTACTCGGTGATGGCCCTCGACGACATGAGCGGATAGTCCGTTCCGGTGAGGACGGCGACGTGGGACGCGGTCGTCTCGAGGGCCGCCCGGTATCCGTCCAGCTCGGCCGCGACCATCTCCCAGCCGCCCCACCCGGTGCGCCGCCGCGGCATCACCGTCACCCGCGCCGGCAGGTCCTCCGTCATCCGACGGAAGGCCTCACGCGGGGTCCGGACGTCGCAGTGGAGGAACACCGGAAAGGGGTCCAGTGCTGTCACCAGCCGACGGACCTGGTCCGGTGCGGTGTGGGCCAGGACCACACAGGCCAGCCCCGGCTCGGGGGCGGCGGGCACGACGCTCACCCGCCGGCATCCGTCGAGGGATCGAGGACCAGCCGGTAGACCGTCGCCGTGGGCCCGGAGGACACGGGCTCCCAGTCCGTGGACCCGGCGAAGGCCCGGGCATAGCGCTCGTAGTCGGGCAGGTGCTGGGTGCCGTACCGGTCGCTGTAGGCCGCAGCGGAGTCGGACACCACCAGATAGCAGTCGATGGTGCACTGTTCCCGCAGGTCGGCGCTGAGCCGGGCTACGAGCGCGGCCGCCGTGGCATCCGATCGAGGTGCGGGCACGAGTACGGCCTCGGGCGAGTAGTAGTCGGCCACGCCCCAGTCGACGTCGACGTAGTCCGCGGTGGTCCTGGTCGGTGAGGCCGCGCCGGTGCCGAGGAGGTAGACCACGGAGCCGGGCTCCGCAGCTCGCTCGACGGCCTGCAGTTGCCGCGCCTCGTCGAGCCGCATGATCCGGGCCCAGTCCATCCCGGTCAGGCCGTAGGCGTTCACTGCCACGAGGACGACCACCCCGCTGACGAGAGCGACGCCGTGGAGCCGGACGGGCATGCGCACCAACGCGGCCGCGATGCACAGCCACGGCAGCGCGAACAGGACGACGCGGAAGATCGTCTCCTGGCCGTAGTCCGAGGCGACGGCCATCGTGACGGGACTCGCGGCCAGCACCATGAGCGTGGTGGACCGCCGATCCCGGTGCTGCCACCAGGACAGCACGGCGAGCAGACCCACGACGACCAGGACCAGCGCCGGCAGGCCGAAGGTCAGACGGGTGGCCAGGGCCTGCTCGTAACTGTTGTAGGACAACGACGGTGGACGGATGTTGTCCACCAGGTTGCCGACGGCGGACGGCGAGACGTAGGCGAGGACCTGGTCGAGGTTGACGAGAGCCCACGCCAGAGCGGGCACGAGCACCGCCGGGACGGGCCACCACGGTCGGACCAGGCGAGAGGCGGCCAACACGACCAGGGTGACGCCCAGCAGGTACGGCGAGATCTGGTGCGACACCGCAAGAGCGCAGGCGAGCACCAGGACCAGCAGTGCGTGACCCAGGCAGCTCCGGCGCGGGAGCGCCGAGAGACGCAGGACGAGAGCGAGGACGGCCAGCGCGAGGAAGAAGCCAAACGACTGTGGGGAGAAGTAGGTGACGTTGAGCGTGTTCGCCAGGACGAATGCCGCGGCTGCCCACCAGGCGCGCTGCCGCGACACCAGCAGACCACCGGCCACGGCCCGGACGGCCAGCGTCGTGGCGACCGTGAGGACGACCGCCCACCAGTTGGCGACGGTGGTGAGCGGGTCGTCCACCCGGGCGACGTCGCTGAACCACGCGGCCCCGGAGAAGAGACCCGTCCACGCCTGGTAGATGTCGGTGCCCGGGAGCAGCGGGAGGCCCGTCCGCACGTACTCGACGACGCCGACGTGCCGGGCAGCGGACATGACGGTCGGAACCCCGTAGACGACGGCCTGTCCGACGACGACCGGTAGCGGGAGCGCCAGGATCGCCAGCCCGGGGCTCCGGCCTCGGAGGGAGGCGAGCAGCGCTGCGGCGAGGATGGCCGCCAGTCCCACGTACCAGACAGGCCCCACCACGACCAGCAGGCCGCCGGGAGGTGGCACCGCTCCGCGGTGCGCCCAGGCGTCTGCGACCGTGGCGGCCACCCCGGCGACGACGAGGGCCCCCGAGATCCACTGGGTCCGGTCCGGGCGGAGAGCCCACCCGTGGCCGTGCCGTCGCAACCGACGGACGTCGAGCACGAGGTGGACGACGAGCCATGCGCCGCTCACGCCGGCCGCGATGGAGAAGGCCGGGACGGGTGCCCACGTCCCGGTCCACGCCATCGCCAGTCCCACGAGGACCGACACCGACAGGCTCGTCGCCATGGCGCTGACGACGAGGGTCGCCGCCGGAGCGGAACGGGAGGTCAGCGCCGGGGCCGCTCCGAGGCCGACGACGAAGACGATCGTGGCACCGACGGCGGCCGCGACGTCCGAGTCCGCCAGGGCGGCGACGGCCATCAGGAGGAGGCCGGTCAGTGCCACTACCGAGAGAGCCACGCGGGTACCCGTGCCGGCCGCGGGCTCGGTGGAGACGATGGGCGCACGGCGATACCACCGGCGCAGCCGGCCGACCCTCGTGGCGGGCACGGCGGCGACTGGAGCAGCCACGGAGCGCTGCGGATCAGCGCGCTCGTCCGGTGCGGTCGGTACCTGCGGTCTGGTCACGGGTCGGTCCCTCTCTCCACCGCGCCTGCCTCTGGTCGGGTCCCGGCTCGGACACCGGACCCCGACCGGCCACGCGTCAGCACGTGGCCGAGATGGCAGACCCACGGCGTGCAGCGTCGCGGTGCGTCTCGTCGCTCATTCCACTCGACCGACGGCGATGGGGGAAAGACGCCACTCGAAGGGTGGACGTGGCTCAACCACCGTAGGCGTCCACTTGGAGCCAGTCGATCTGGATGCGGCCTCGGGCGTCATCCGGCGGCGGGGTGCCCGACCCGTTGGTGCCGGCCTGCATGACCCAGTGCATGGGATCCTGCGGCACGTCGGTGGTCGAGGTGCCGACGAGCCGTCCGTCCAGGTAGAACCTGACGGCGGTGGGGGTCCACTCGACCGTCGTCAAACGCCAGTCGGTCATCGACACACCGGTGTCGAACTGCTCCTTGCCGCCCTCCGGGTTCGCATGGTGAGCGGTGGCGGTGATGCTGCCGTCCAGCCAACCCTCGGGGAAGTCGATCTCCCCGTCTGCGGGCCACTGTTCCGAGTCCGGCCACAGCAGGAAGGCCAGGCCGTAGCCCGGCACCGGGTCCGCCCGCCAACGGACGGAGAAGCGCCCGAACTGCTGGCCGTACGTCTCCTCCGCGGTGAGCGCCGCACCGAGGTACTCGCCTGCCTCGGCGTGCATGTCGAAGACGAGAGCGCCGTCCTCCACGGACAGGACGCGACTCGGGGCGTAGGTACCCACACCACTGGTGTCGCGCCAGCCGTCGGGATAGACGCTCCAGCGCTCGCTGTAGGTCGGACTGGGGAAGGCCCCCACCGGGACGTCCTCGGTGAAGTCCTCTCGGAGGACCGTCCGCCACAGTGGGTCGTCCTGACCTGCCGAGTCGTCCTGACCGACCGAGTCGCCTCGACCTGCCGAGTCGTCCCCAGCGGGCTCGTCCCCGCTGTCCCGTCCGAGCCGCAACGTGGCGAGGACCGCCACCAGTAGCACCACCAGCGTGACCGGCAGGAGCCATCGACGCCGGCGTGGGGACCGCGGCGGGGATGTGGACTCGTGGAGCACCTGGTCCTCGGCGAGCACTACCAGGACCGTCCCGTCGCATCGACGCATCGGGAGGAGGGGCGTCTGCCCGCGCACGGGCTGCACGCTGGCTCCTCAGTCGTCGCCTGTGGCGCCAAGATCGTCGCTCCCATGTCGATGTGCGTTCGTGCAGCCACGAGGTCCGCCATTGACATGGGACAACGCCGTCGTCCCCGCCGTCGTCCCCGCAACGGGTATGAGTCTGGTCACGGGTCTCCGTCGGCTGCGCTCCAGGGTCTCCTCATGCCGTGCGGCTGGCGTCCCGATCCGCGCCGTCCACTCCGAGGGTCTCGCTCTGCCGGGGGAACAGCCGCCCGACGTCGGCCAGGACGGCGCGCCCTCGCCCGTTGCACCGCTCGACGACGAGCGCCCGCAGGACGCGGAGGCCGTCCCGCCAGGTGTCGAGGTTGCTCGTCCCGTGCAGGCGCGGGTGCTCGAAACTGGGCACCTCGGTGATCTGCATGCCGGCCTTCGCCATGCGGGTGTTGATGATGGTCTCGATCTCGAAGCCGTCGCCCCACCGCTGGACGTCCCCGCACTCCGCGCCGGGGTCGAGGTCGAGGGACGGCAGGCAGTGCGCCCAGAACGCGTTGTAGCCGTAGCAGAGGTCGGTGTAACGGGTGCTGAACAGGGCGTTCGCGATCCGGTTGAGCCACCGGTTGCCCCAGGCGCGCAGGGTCGTGATGTCACTGCTACCGCCATCGCCGGCGAAGCGGGTGCCCTTGGCGAAGTCCGCCCCGGCGGTGAGCGCGGCGACGAAGCGCTCGATCTCCTGCCCGTCGGCCGAGCCGTCGGCGTCGAGCATGACGACGACGTCGCCCGTGACGGCCGCGAACCCGCAGGCCATCGCGTTGCCCTTGCCCCGCCGCGTCTGCTGGACGATGCGGACGTCGGGACGCAGCGCCCGCGCCACCTCGACCGTGTCGTCGACGCTGCGACCGTCGACGACGATCACCTCGTGCAGGTCGGAGGGGAGACGGGCGAACACGTGCGGCAGGTTCCGCGCCTCGTTGTAGGTCGGGACGACGACGCTCACGCGCGGGGCCGCGGTGCGGACGGGGACGTGGTGGACGACGGCCTCCGCCGGGGTGCGGACGTCCGTGGAGCTCTGGGTGTCTGTCATGTCTCAGCTCTCGTGCTGGTGCACTGGTCTCCGGGGACTGCGGCCACGGCCTCGTCCGGGGCGCCGGGGGCCACGAGGGGTGCCGCGTGGGCCGAGCGCGAGGGCTCCGGAGGAGGTGGGCCGAGGTGTGGTGCCGGCGGGGTGCCGGGGGCTCGACCACGGGAGCGGCGGGTCGGTCGACCTCGCCGCGGCAGCCTCAGTCGGGAGAGGAGCCGGGGGCGTCGGCGCGGTGGGTGACCGGGTCGACGTCGGAGCCGTGCGGGAGACGGGCTGCCGAGGGCGACGGTGCCGGGATCTGGCCGCCGAGGACGGCCGGGTCCTGCACGGACCCACCGTGCTGACCACCGCCCGAGGCCTGGCTGCCGGTAGCCCCGACGGCGCAGGAGCCGGTCGGGGCCGGCAGGAGCGGCGGCGGCAGCGGAGCCGGCACGGGCGGGGGCGGCGGCGGGGAGGGAGCGCCGCCGGGAGGACTGGGTGCTGCGGCCGTGGCGGGCGCGGCCAGCGCGAGGACCGGGGCCGTCGCGGCCGCACGGTGGCGCCCCTCTGCTGCAGCGTCGTGCGGGCTCGTCCGGGTCGCGGTCGCGGCAGAACGGCCGTCGTCGCCGCCGGGCGCGTGGGCGGCGACCGTCAGGGCCTGCGCCATGGCGTCACAGCTCGGGGACGCGCCGTCCTGCGGTGCCGCCTCCTCCGGGGTGCTGGACGCCTCGACGTCCGCGGTCGCGCTGACCTCGGGCTCCGGGACCGCGGTCTTCGACACCTCCCCGGCCGCGAGGGCGGCGTCGGCGCCGGGAGCGGCCGTCGGGGCCGGGGGCGTGGTGTCCGTGACGGAAGGGGCCGGGGCCTGCCCGGCGGTGCCCGCGTTGCCCGGGAGGGCGGTGGCGGGGGCGGCGGTGCCGGCCGTCGCCGGTGCGGTGGTGCCGGTCGTCGTGGCTGCGGGCGCGGCGGCGGTCACGCTCCCGGTGGCCGGCGTGCCCGTACCGGTGACGGCCGTGCCGGTGCCCGCGGACGGGGTCCCGGTGCCCGCGGACGGAGTGCCGGTGCCCGCGGACGGAGTGCCGGTGCCCGCGGACGGAGTGCCGGTGCCCGCGGACGGAGTGCCGGTGCCCGCGGACGAAGTGCCGGCGTCCCCGTCGGCCGCGGCCGCGGCCGGGGCCGCCGGAGGAGCAGGGTCGGCCGGAGGAGCAGTGGGGACCGGCTGCGTGGAGGGCGTCGCCGGCTCGTCCGCCGGTTCCGACGGTGCCGCCGGCATGCTCACGGACGGCTGGGCGGGACGGGGCGGGTCCACGATCGCGGCCGGTGGGGGCAGCACGCCCGCAGCAGGCGGGGCCGCGGCCTCGGGCAGTGAGGGCGGCCCGGCCGGGCCGCCGGCTCCCGCCCACGGGATGGACCAGCCGCCGGTCGCCGGGTCGGCGGGCGCTCCCTCGTCGGCACGGGCGGCGCCGGACAGGACCCCGAGGACCACCCAGGCGCCGAGCATGATCGCGAGCAGCGCGAGCAGGCGCATCCGGCGGAGGCGCTGGTCAGCGTCACGGGAGACGGACACCACGACGGAGCCGAACGCTCCCGTGGGTTCGCCGCTCCCCAGCACGCTGCCCTCCTCCGGCCACGGCACGCCGGTCGCACCGTGGCGGGGCATGACGCATCCGATGCACGCACACCCCGCGGCGACCTTCCACGCCGGGACGTGCGCGGTCCACGAACTCTCGCGTGAACTTCTCGCTCGCGCGGCCGTGTATGACGCTGAGTAGTCGGGACAGGTCCCGAGAGCAGCGGCTCTGCCCGGTATCGGAGCCCGGGAGGCGCCGCCGGTCAGCTGTGTCCGCGACGGAACCACCGTGGGCGGCGGTATGTGGGGCAGTCGCAGAGCGCACAGTCCCGGCCCCGGCGATAGTGCTCGTGCGCCGTCCGGCCGTGCCCGCAGGTACACGGCCGGCCCGTGGGCGCCGGCGGCTGCTCGACGGCGCGCAGGTGCGGCCGCGGGTCGGACTCTCCGACGTCGGGACCGGCTTCGCTCGGAGTCGGCGGTGGTTCCTCGCTCGGAGCGTGCACCGCAGGCCCCTTCCGACGTCCACCGCGCCGGCGACGGCCGTGGTCAGGACAGGATGGTACGGCTGCGGCCGTCCTGCGCAAGCCGCCGCGACGCGACCCGGCCGGCGGGGGTCCCCTCAGCCGGCCGTGACCATGCTGCGGTCGAGGTCGGCCGGTCGCGCGGCACCCGCCACGGCCAGGACGTGCTGCAGGTCATCGGCGAGGGCCTGCAACGCCTCGCGCACGCCCTCTGCGCCACCGGCGGTCAACGCCCACAGGACCGGCCGGCCGACCAGGACCGCGTCGGCGCCGAGCGCCAGGGCCACGAGGGCGTCGGTGCCGCTGCGGATCCCGCCGTCGACCAGGACCGGCACCCGGCCGCCCACGCCCTCCAGCACGTCCGGCAGAGCGTGGGCGCTGGCCACCACCCGGTCCAGCTGCCGCCCGCCGTGGGTGGAGACGACGACGCCGGCCGCGCCGGCCTCGACGCAGCGGGCCGCCTCGTCGCCACGGAGCACGCCCTTCACCACGACCGGCAGGCCGGAGACCTCGGCGAGGTGGGCGATGGTGTCCGGCGTCATGGAGGGGTCCTGCTCGGCCGCCTCGCGGGCGACTGCGCCGGGCACCAGGTGCTGTGCGAGGTTGACGAGGTAGGTGTCGTCGGGCACGGCGATGCGGACGCCTGTCACCCGGCCCTTCCGGCCGACGTACGGGGTGTCGACGGTGAGCACGAGCGCGCGCGCCCCGGCTGCGGCGGCCCGCCGGACCAGGGCCTCGGTCAGCGCGCGGTCGCGCATCAGGTAGGCCTGGAACCACCACGGGCCGGTCGCGGCGGCGCCGATCTCCTCGAGCGTCCGCGAAGCACGGGTGGAAACGACGGTCAGGCACCCGGCGGCGGCGGCGCCGCGCACGGTCGCGCACTCGCCGTCGGGGTGCGCCAGCGTGTGGAGCGCCATGGGCGCGACGACGAACGGCGAGGCGGCCTCCGTGTCGAGGAGCCGGGTGGCCAGGTCGACCCGTGACACGTCCCGCAGCACACGGGGGCGCAGCCGGTAGTCCCGCCAGGCCGCCTCGGCCCCGCCCAGCGTGACCTCGTCGCCGGCACCGGCCTCGTAGTAGTCCCACACCTCGGGCGGCAGCGCGGCCCGTGCGCGCTCTCGGGACTCGGTCAGCACCCGCAGCACGCCGCCTCCCGTGGTCACCCGGGCCGGTGCGCCCGGAGTGGGAGCGGAGCGTACCGGCGGTGCCGGCGGTGTCCGGGCGACCGGTCGGGAGGAAGACCGCCGACGCCGCCGACCGGGGTCTCCCGGCCGCCCCCGGGACCTCGGTGAGCGACGTGCGGTCACCCGCCGGGTCCGGCGCGGCGCGCTGACCCGGAACGCCCGCTCAGTCCTGCGCGACGGGCAGGCGCTGCGCCGGCGCCTCGAGCGACAGCGCGTCGTCGCGACGGCGCAGCCAGGCCGCCGGCAGCACCAGTCGCGGCGCCACACCCACGAGGACGGCGACCAGCACGGCGACGCCGGACAGGGCCTCGCCGGACTCCTCGACGAACGTGGCCATGGCCGACCACTGCGGGCCGACCCGGCCCGACACGGCGGACAGGCCGACCGAGGCGACGGCGTACAGGCCGAAGGTGGACAGCACCCGGCGCCGGTCCCGGCGCTCGGCCCGGCTGGCGAACGCGAGGACAGCCAGGACGGCGAGCGCGACCAGTGCGCTGACGATCGTGGCACCGGCCGGCGAGGTGAGCTCCGCGAGCACCTGCATCGCCGTGACGTGCACGGTGCCGCCGGCCTTGACCACCGCGATGCCGCCGGCCACCGCGCCGACGACGAGCCACCACGTGCGACGGCCGGGGTTGCGGGCGGCACCGCCGACGGCCGCCAGCGCGGCGGCCCCGAAGAGGGCGGCCACGTACATCCGCGGCAGCGAGTACGGGGCGTCCATGGACAGGACCTGGGCCACCTGGCCAGTGGTGCCGCGCAGGCGGAGCGCGTAGCCGACCGCCTCGAGGGCGACGGCGAGCCCGGCCAGTGCCACGCCCACGGGCGGCAGCGGCACACGCCGTCGGGGAGGACGGGCGGCGGTCGCGCGGCCCGGCGCGGCATCGAGCTTCGCCGTCGTCAGCGGACGGTCGCCACCGGTCCCCGGCGAGCTGCGGTCGGCCAACCGGATGCCCCGACCGAGGACGACGCCGAGCGCGACTGCGACGACCACCCACACGGCGAGCCCGCCGACGATCCACGTCCACACGTACGGACCATCGGCAGGACGGGCCCCGTGTCGCACCGTTGCCCCTCCTCCGTGTGACAGGTGGGGCCGGTGGACCACCCGTCACGGGGTGGACCGGCGAGTGCCCGGCTTGAGGTGGTGGCACATCGTCACAGCAGTAAGGGTTGACAACAGCTTGTGACGACACGCCCGGGTGAAATTCGGAGTGTATCTACATACCTACTCAGAGCTATGTTGCTCGGGTGTTCCTGAAACTCCTCATCGCTCGTCGGGTCATCGGCCTGTTCGCGGTCGCCGGCATGGTCGGCGGAGGTGCCGCCGCGACCCACGAGGCCGTGTTCTCCCGGCCCGCCCCTACCGGGCCGTCGATGGCCACGCAGGCCGCACCGGCGAGGGATGCGTCGGCTCCATCGGCCCGCGCCTCGTCCCCCGTGCCGCGGGGTGCCTCCGGCACGACCGGCTCGAGCAGCGCACCTCTTCCGACGGCTCCGACGGCCTCGGGGTCGTCGTCCGGTGGACAGCCCGCAGCGGTCCCCGGAGCGGGCACGCCGGGCACCACCGCCGCGGACTCCGCTGCCAGCAGCCCCGAGATGTCCGCCTCGACCCCTCCGCCTCCTGCCTCGACCCCTCCGCCTCCCGCCTCGACCGCACCGTCGACGACCAGTCAGGCACCGTCGGCAGGAACGTCGCCCGCTCCTGCCCAGACCGGAGGACCGTCCACCGGGACCTTCACCGGACTCCCCGTCGCGCCGGCGGGTTGGCAGCAGGTCTATGCCGACGACTTCTCCGTCGACGCTTCGTCCGCCCAGGTCGGCCGCAGCTACCCCCGCCTGACGCTGTACCCCGACAACTCCGGAGGAGGCAAGTACCAGACCGAACTCGTCGACGTCTCGGGCGGCACCCTCCGGATGGGCGTCCAGGGCTCCGGCGGACAGGCGCAGGGCTCCGCCCTCACCATCACGAACCCGACGACGCAGTGGGGACAGACGTACGGCCGCTACAGCATCCGGTTCCGCGCGGACCGGGCGTCGGACTCCGGTGCCGCGATGATGCTCTGGCCCGACTCCGACGTGTGGAGCGACGGGGAGACCGACTGCGTCGAGGGGGACTTCGACGGCACGATCCACTCGTTCAACCACCGGGTCGGCGCCAACCCCGAACAGAACAGCCTCGCTGTCGACACGGGGATGAGCTGGCAGGACTGGCACGTGAGCACGGTCGAGTGGACCCCGACCGCCATCCGCTTCTACCTCGACGGCCAACTGATCGGCACCGACACCTCCGCGGTGGCACGGGCGTCGCGACACTGGGTCATCCAGACCGCCGGTACCGGGAGCGGCTCCCTGCAGATCGACTGGGTCGCGATGTACCAGTACACGGGGTGATCGGCGCCCATCCCGATCGTCACGGGGCGAGGACGCGCTGCATCAGCGCAGCGCGTCCTCGCCCTCGGTGTGCGGTGCCCCGGAGATGGACGGCCGGACACCCCGACGTCCCGCTGTGTGACGGCGAGGGACGTGAGGGACCTCCTCAGCCGGCGCGGCGGCCGAGGGCGCGGTAGGTCCAGCCGGCGGCGGTCCAGGTCTCGCGGTCGAGCGCGTTGCGCCCGTCGAGGACCCGCTTCTGCCGCACGAGGGCGCCGAAGGCGACCGGGTCGAGCTCGCGGTACTGGCGCCACTCGGTGAGCACCAGGACGGCGTCGGCGTCGGCCGCGGCCTCCTCCGGGGTGGCGGCGTAGTCCAGGTGCGGCCACTCGCGACGACTGTTCTCCACCGCGGCGGGGTCTGTCACGCAGACCACCGCGCCCTGCAGCTGCAGCTGGGCGGCGACGTTGAGCGCCGGGGAGTCGCGGATGTCGTCGCTGTCGGGCTTGAACGCCGCGCCCAGGACCGCCACGCGCTTGCCCAGCAGCGACCCGTCGAGCACCTCGCGGGCCAGCTCGACCATGCGGATCCGGCGGCGCATGTTGATGTTGTCGACCTCGCGCAGGAACGTGAGCGCCTGGTCGGCACCGAGCTCGCCGGCGCGCGCCATGAACGCGCGGATGTCCTTGGGCAGGCAGCCGCCGCCGAAGCCGAGCCCGGCGTTGAGGAACTTCCGCCCGATGCGGTCGTCGTAGCCGATGGCGTCGGCCAGCAGCTTGACGTCGGCACCGGTGGCCTCGCACAGCTCCGCCATCGCGTTGATGAAGCTGATCTTCGTGGCGAGGAAGCTGTTGGCCGCGGTCTTCACCATCTCGGCGGTGGCGTGGTCGGTGGTGACCTGCGGCGTGCCGCGGGCAACGATCGGCGCGTACACCTCGTCGAGAAGCTGCCGGGCGACCTCGCCGTCCGGGCCGGCGGGCAGTCCGTAGACCAGCCGGTCGGGGTGCAGGGTGTCCTCGACGGCGAAGCCCTCGCGCAGGAACTCCGGGTTCCACGCGAGCAGGGCCCCGGGGACCTTGCCCTCGACCAGTTCGGCCAGCCGCGCCGCCGTCCCCACCGGGACCGTCGACTTGCCGGCCACCAGCTCACCGGGCTGCAGCACCGACAGCAGCGACTCGACGGCCGCGTCCACGTAGCGCAGGTCGGCACCGTACTCGCCGTGCTTCTGCGGCGTGCCCACGCACAGGAAGTGCACCCGGGCGCCCGCGGCGTCGGCCACGTCGGTCGAGAACGACAGCCGGCCGGTCCCGAGGGTGCAGCGGAGCAGGTCCTCGAAGCCGGGCTCGTAGAAGGGGGCCCGGGCGTCGCGCAGGGTCGCCACCTTGCGCTCGTCGACGTCGATCCCGACCACCTCGTGGCCGAGCTCCGCCATGGACGCAGCGTGGACGGCGCCGAGGTAGCCGCAGCCGATGACCGAGATGCGCACCGCCGCCTCCTCGCGTCCGACACTTAGCCCCCGAAGTGCATCACGTCGGCGGTGGGCACGCCCATCGGGCCTCCCCGAACGGGCGAGGGCCCCCGTCCTGGGCAGGATGGGGGCATGCCCGAGACCCGCGCCCGGCTCGACGACGCCCAGACCGCCGCGGTGGCCCGCTACCGCTCCGGCCTCGGGCCGCTGCCCGACCTCCCGCCCGCCGGCGAGTACGAGGACGCGCAGGGCGTGCTCGTCGCCACGGCGGCCGGCGGCGACCTGACCGTCGTCGAGGTGCCGCGCTGGGAGCAGCCCTCCACGGTGGCCGAGCAGCTGCACGACCGGGGCTGGACGGAGGTCGCGGCGTGGGTGGGGCTGCCGCCCGACGACGTCGCCGGGCTGCCGCAGCGGCTGCTGGTGCTGCTGCCCGCGGCCGGGCTCGCGCCGGACTCGGCGGCGCTGGCGGGCGCCGCCGCGGCCTGGGCGGCCGTGCGGGACGGCGGCCGGGACGTCGTCGTCGTGCCCGTGCCGGTCACCCCGGGGGCGCCGGAGGCCGGGCCGGAGGAGTTGGCCGCCACACACGGCGCGTCCCTGGCCGGCAGCCGGCCGTGGTCCGGGACGGCGCGCACCGGCGGCACCGTGGTGCTGTGCACCGGCCTGTCCGGCGCGGGGAAGTCCACGATCGCAGCGCGGCTGGTCGAGCTGCTCATCGAGGCCGGCCGCACGGTCACGCTGCTCGACGGCGACGAGGTGCGGCACTCGCTGTCCGCCGGCCTCGGCTTCTCGAAGGCCGACCGCGACACCAACGTCCGCCGGATCGGCTGGGTCGCCGCCCGCATCGCCAAGCACGGCGGGATCGCCGTCTGCGCGCCGATCGCCCCCTACGCCGAGGTGCGCGCCGACGTCCGGCGCGAGGTGGAGGCGCAGGCCGGTCCGGGCAGCTTCATCCTGGTGCACGTGGCGACGTCGCTGGCCGACTGCGAGGCCCGCGACCGCAAGGGCCTCTACGCCCGGGCGCGGGCCGGGGAGATCCCGGCCTTCACCGGGATCAGCGACCCCTACGAGACGCCGGCCGACGCCGAGGTCGCCGTGCAGACCGCGGGGCGGAGCATCGACGAGTGCGCCCGGCAGGTGCTCGAGGCGGTGCTCAGCCGGTCGTCGTGAGGTGGGCCTGGACGGCGGCGCGCCAGTCACGCGGTGAGTAGCCGGTCGCCTCCAGCTTCGCCAGGTCCAGCACGCTGTTGAGCGGCCGCGGCGCGAGGTCGGGCTTGTCGGCGGTGTACTCGGCGGTGCTCACCCGCCGCACGTCCTGGGGGTCGCGGCCGCGCGCGGCGAACACGACCTCCGCCACGTCGGCCCAGGACGCCGGCTCCCCGCCGCACGTGACGTTGTAGGTGCCCGTCAGTCCGGCGTCGACGAGATGGTCGACGGCGGCGGCGAGGTCGTCGGCGAGGGTGGGCCGGCCGACCTGGTCGGCGACCACCGAGGGGCCGACGCCGCGGTCGGCGAGGCCGGCCATGGTCCGCACGAAGTTGCGCCCCTCCCCCACCACCCAGGTGGTGCGCAGCAGCAGGTGGCGGTCGAGCGCGGTGACCAGCGCGTCGCCGTCGGCCTTGCTCTGCCCGTAGACGCTCAGCGGGTGCACCGGGGCGTCCTCCGGGATCGGCCCGGGATGGGTGCCGTCGAAGACGTACTCGGTGGAGAAGTGCACGAGGAGGAACCCGTGCGCGCGGGCGGCGTCTGCCAGGGCGCCGACGCCGTCGACGTTGACCGCCCGCACGGCGGCGTGGTTGGCCGGGTCCTGCGCGGCGTCGACGGCGGTCCAGGCGGCGGCGTTGACCACCAGGTCGACGCCGGCCCAGTCGTGCGCGGCGACGGCGGCCGGGTCGCCGCCGTCGAGGTCGGCCCGGGTCAGCGCCAGTGCGTCGGGGAACCGGCGGGTCAGCGCGCGGCCGACCTGCCCGCCGGCGCCGAGGACGACCGCCGTCACTGGCCGCGGGCGGCGTAGGCCGCCTCCACGCGCTCCTTCTGCGGGGCCCACCAGTCCTCGTTGTCGCGGTACCACTCGATGGTCGCGGCCAGGCCGTCGCGGAACTCGGTGTAGCGGGGCCGCCAGCCCAGCTCCTCGCGCACCTTGGTCGCGTCGATGGCGTAGCGCAGGTCGTGCCCGGCCCGGTCGGTGACCGAGTCGAAGGCGTCGGCCGGCCGGCCCATCAGCTCGAGGATCGTGGCGAGGACGGTGCGGTTGTCCACCTCGCCGTCGGCACCGATGAGGTAGGTCTGCCCCGCGCGGCCGCGCTCGAGGACCTCGTGCACCGCGGCGTTGTGGTCGTCGACGTGGATCCAGTCGCGCACGTTCTGGCCGGCGCCGTAGAGCCGCGGCCGCCGCCCGGCGAGCACGTTGGTGATCTGGCGCGGGATGAACTTCTCGACGTGCTGGTAGGGCCCGTAGTTGTTCGAGCAGTTGGAGATGGTCGCCTGCACGCCGTAGGAGCGCACCCACGCGCGCACCAGCAGGTCGGAGGCCGCCTTGGTCGAGGAGTACGGGCTCGACGGGTTGTACGGCGTCTCGGGCGTGAACTTGCGCGGGTCGTCGAGCTCGAGATCGCCGTAGACCTCGTCGGTGGAGACGTGGTGGAAGCGCACGCCGTGCCGGCGCACCGCCTCGAGCAGCGTGTAGGTGCCCACGACGTTGGTCTGCAGGAACGGCTCCGGGTCGGCCAGCGAGTTGTCGTTGTGGCTCTCGGCCGCGAAGTGGACGACGGCGTCGCTGGCGCCGACCAGCTCGTCGACCAGCGCGGCTTCGGTGATCGACCCGTGCACGAAGGTGATCGCGTCCTCCACGCCGGCCAGCGAGGCCTCGTTGCCCGCGTAGGTGAGGGCGTCGAGGACGGTCACCTCGTACTGCGGGAAGCGCTCGACGGTCTGGTGGACGAAGTTGGCGCCGATGAAACCGGCTCCACCGGTCACCAGCAGACGACGGATCTGGCTCACGGCCGCCAGGGTGTCAGAGGGGCGGCCCGATCCCGGTGTGCCGCTCACCCCGCGGGATGAGGTCGCCCGGCGTCAGTTGGCGCCGTCGCGGCGCAGGACCGCGCGCACCGTGCGCCACAGGATCGCGAGGTCCAGGCCGAACGACCAGTTCTCCACGTAACGGATGTCGAGCTCGACCGACTCGTCCCACGACAGGTCCGAGCGGCCGCTGACCTGCCACAGGCCGGTGATGCCCGGCTTGACCAGCAGCCGGCGGTGCTTGTCGGCGCCGTACTGCTCCACCTCGCGGATGACGTGCGGGCGGGGACCGACCAGCGACATGTCCCCCTTGAGCACGTTGACCAGCTGCGGCAGCTCGTCGAGGGAGAACGAGCGCAGCCAGGCCCCGACCCGGGTGACGCGTGGGTCGCAGCGCAGCTTGAACTGGACGTCGTTGCCCTCGTTCAGGGTCATCAGCGCCTCGATGCGCGAGTCGGCGTCGGCCACCATGCTGCGGAACTTTAGGAGGTCGAACTCCCGCCCGCGCTTGCCGATGCGGCGGTGGCGGTACAGGGCCGGCCCGCGGCTGGTGGCCTGGACGGCGAGGGCGATGCCAAGCAGCAGCGGGGGAGCCCAGGAGCAGCAGCACGCCGACGACGGCGCGGTCGACGAGGGACTTCGCCACGCGGCACCAGCCCCGAAGTCCGGCTCCTGGACCTGGATGAGCGGCACGGTCGACGTGGGCCGGACCAGGGACCCACTGCTCGCAGGTCGGCCCTTGACCGCTGCGAGTTGAGCCCTCCGGGGCGCGGACCGGTCCCGGAGCCCCGTCTTCCACCCTCCTGGGGAGACTGTGACCGCCGGTCGCCCCCTTCTCCACCCAGGACGTCACACAGTGTGGAACCTGCTCACCCCGCCGGGTGGGACGGAGGCGCGTTCCGGCAGGCCAGCGCCTAGCCTCGGGACAACGACCAGACAACGGGGGTCACTGTGAGCGACGACGAGGGACGTAGCGGGTCCACGCTCGTCGAAGACGAAGCCGTCAACACCGGGCGACCTCCCCGGCGACGGCGGGGACTGCGCCGCTTCCTCGTGGCGCTGGGCGTCCTGGTCCTGCTGGTGGTGGCGGTGGTCGGCGGCGGGCTGTGGTTCCTGACCGACCGCTACGGCGGCAACGTCGACCGGGTCGCCGGCGTCTTCACCGACCTCGACGAGGACGCCCGCCCAGCGCCGGCCACGCCCACCGAGGAGACGTCCGCCGAGCCGGTCACCTTCCTGCTGGTCGGCAGCGACAGCCGCGGCACCGTCAACGAGGGCATCGCCGCCGGAGGCCGCTCCGACGCGATCATGATCGCCCGCTTCTCCGGCGACCGACAGCACGCCCAGCTGGTGTCCATTCCCCGGGACTCGTGGGTCGACATCCCCGGGTACGGGACGAACAAGATCAACGCGGCGTACGCGTTCGCCGGGCCGACGCTGCTCATCCAGACCGTCGAGCAACTCACCCGCGTCCGCATCGACCACTACGTGGCCATCGACTTCGAGGGCATCGTGCAGGTCACCGACGACCTGGGCGGGGTCGACGTCGTCGTCGCCGAGACCACCAGCAACGGGCCGTACACGTTCCCGGCCGGGGTCAACCACCTCGACGGCGACCAGGCGCGCTGGTACCTCGGGCAGCGCTACGGCCTGGAGGGCGGCGACTTCGACCGGGTGCGCCGTCAGCAGCAGTTCATCGAGGCGGTCTTCGGCCAGCTGTTCAGCTCCGGGACGCTGTCCGACCCCGGCCGGCTCGACGCCGCGCTGCTCGCCGTCACCAGCGCGGTCGCCGTCGACGACACACTCGGAAACGGCGACCTGCTGTCGCTGGCCTACTCTCTGCGCGACCTGCGCCCGGAGGCCGTCGACTCCTTCACCGCCCCGGTGCTCGGCACCGGCACGGAGGGCGCGGCCAACGTCGTCTACCTCAACCGGGTCACCGGCGACCGCATGTGGGCCTACCTCCAGAACGACTCGCTGTCGCAGAACACCGCCGAGTTCGACACCGAGGCACTGCCCGACGTGCCCCGCTGACCCCGGGTCCCCGCCCGTCACGGACACCTCACGCGTTCGTGATCACCGGGCCCACGGGCGCACAGGATGCGGGCGTGGCTTTCCTCCTCGGGTCGACCTGGCTGGCACTGCACGTGTGGGTCGCCGAGCACGGGCACGTGCTGATGGCCGCGGCGGTGTGCGGCGCCGCGCCCGCGTGGTCGCTGGCGCGCCGCTCCGCCTCCGTCTGAGCCCTGCGGGCTGCCAGACTGGCGGCGTGACACGCCGCCGCGCATGGATGCGGCACCTGCACGTGCACCGGTTCCGGTGGCTGGCCGACGACCCGTTCAGCGGCTCGGGCCTCTACACCTGCCGCTGCGGCGTGGTGCGCCTCGGGCTCTGACGCTCAGCGACGACGGAGCAGCAGGAGCCCGGACAACGAGAGCATCCCGGCCGCCCAGCCGGTGAGCACGAAGATGTCGCCCTGGTGGAGCCCGTGGTCCTCGGCGACGCGCAGCAGCACCGGGCCCTCGTTGTAGTACTCACCGGTCACCAGCAGGAGCCCGAACACGGTCAGCATCACAGCGACGACGAGCGCGAACAGCCAGCGGAGGACGACGTCGGCGGTCACCCGCCCTGGCGCCGGAGCACCTGTCCGACGGTCTTCAGGACGATCTTCACGTCGAGCCACGGCGACCAGTTCTCGATGTAGTAGTTGTCGAAGCGGGTACGGTCCTCGATCGAGGTGTCGCCCCGCAGGCCGTGCGCCTCGCCCACCCGGTCAATCCTGCGGGCACGCGGTGCCGGGCGGTGTACCGGGGGTGTGCGTGGAGAACTGGTCGACGAAGTGCGGCCGCTCGGGACGGGGGGCCGACCAGGCTCATGTCGCCACGCACGATGTTCCAGAGCTGCGGCAGCTCGCCCAGGAGGTGGCCATCGTGCCCGGTGGAAGGTAGCCAAACAATCACACCGCGTCACTCGATGCGAGGAGAGGGCCTGGTCCGAGGCGACGTGACCTTCCCGGCCACACCTACCGTCAGCGCATGCGGCTCCTCTTCGTCTGCACCGGCAACATCTGCCGGTCCCCGATGGCCGAGAGACTGGCCGCCGCGTGGGCGCGACAGTCACTCGAGGGCAGTCCGGAGATGAATGGCCTGGAGGTCGTGAGCGCGGGCACCTCGGCTCGGCATGGACAGGCCATGGACGCGGCGAGTGCTCGGGCCCTGCACCGGGTCGGCGGTGACCCTGCGGGGTTCACCAGTCAGCAACTGACCAGCGGCCTGGCCGCGGACGCCGACCTGGTGCTGACCATGACCCGGGAACACCGCCGCGCGGTGCTGCGCACGACTCCCCGGGGGTTGCGGCGCACGTTCACGCTCCCCGAGGCGGCAGCCCTGCTCGGCCGGGTGGACCAGCGCGACCTGGTGACGATGCCGCTGGCGGCACGAACCCGCGAGCTCGCCGCTCGCCTCGACGCCGCCCGGGCATACCGCGCGGGCTCCGCCACCGACGACGTCCCCGACCCGATCGGTCGGCGTGCCGCGGTGCACGACCAGGTGGCACGCACCATCGCGACGGCCCTGCGCCCGCTGGCCGATGTCCTGTTCGCCAGCGTCCGGACCCATCCCGTCGTCCACATCCCGGCCTGAGGACCTCACACCGCCCCCGGTCATCGCGAGGCGGGCTGCTCCCCCGCCAGCGCGACGACGCGGGCCAGCAGGGGCAACAGCGCCTCCGCGACGGCTTCCCCGGCCTGCAGGTGCTCGGTGAGCGGCCCCCCGATGGGGTCGTAGACGTCGTCCTCCGGGCCGCCGTGTCGTCGCGACCGCAGTCGGTGCATTTCGAGAACGAGGGCGCGGGCGCGCTGGGCAAGCCCATCACCCCGGAAGTCGACGTCCTCGGGGATCTGCCCGACCAGGTCGGCAGCCTCCCGCAAGGTGAAGGTCCGGGACAACGCTCGCGGCGCCAGGGTGAGCACGTCCCGCCGGTGGGCCCGGGTCATCGTGAGCACCAGGTCCGCGTCACCGATGAGCTCCTGGCGCAGGAGTCGCGCCCGGAACCCCGTCGGGTCTCCGCCCAGGCTTAACAGGACCCGCGCGCTGTCGGGGTGCATGCTCGAACCGACAACGGCATGCGTGCCGGCGCTGCGTAGCCGGATCTCACTGGTACGCCCGCCGAACGCTTCGTCCAGGTACGCCCGGCCGAGACGCTCGGCAAGGGCCGAGCGGCAAATGTTGCCCGTGCACACCAGCAGGACGGTGAGCTCTGTCGCGGGCGACCGGCGGAGGGGCACCCTGCCATCCTGGTCGGTCAATAGGCCCCGGAGCCACGGAGGACGGCGCCCACCGTCTTCCAGAGGATCATGAAGTCGAACGTCAGCGACCAGTTCTCAACGTATCGGACGTCGATGCGCACGGAGTCGTCCCAGGACAGGTCCGAACGTCCACTGACCTGCCACAGTCCGGTCAGACCCGGCTTGACGAGGAACCGCCGGTGCATGTCCGAGCCGTAGCGCTCGACCTCGCTCTGCAGCGGCGGGCGGGGACCGACGAGCGACATCTCGCCCTTGAGCACGTTGAACAGCTGCGGCACCTCGTCAAGCGAGTACCGGCGCAGCACCCGACCGATGCGGGTGACCCGCGGGTCGTCCTTCTTCTTGAAGAGGACGCCGTTGCCGTCGCTGACGGCCCCGAGCGCGTCGACCATGCGGTCCGCGTCGACCACCATGCTGCGGAACTTGAGCATCCGGAAGGTCCGGCCGTCGCGTCCTATCCGCTCCTGCCGGAAGAACACGGGGCCGGGGCTGGTGAGCTTGACAGCAGCGGCGATGACGAGGAGTACCGGCGCCAGCAGGAGGACGCCGACGATTGCGGCCGTGACGTCGAAGACGTCCTTGGCGAGACGTCGGACACCACGCAGCTCGGGTCGCTCCACGTGCAGCAGCGGCAGGCCGCTGACCGGTCGGATGCGGACTCGCGGCCCCACGACGTCCGTCACCGCGGGGGCGAGCAGCAGCTCCGCGTCGGTGTCCTCGAGCGCCCAGCCCAGCCGGCGCAGCTCCGGGCCGTCCATCTCCGGGCAGGGCAGCACGGCGACGGTGTCGACCCCGTAGGACTTCACCACCTTGGGCACCTGAGTCAGGTCACCGAGCACCGGCAGACCGTTGAAGGCGTCCGCGCGCCAGGTCCGGCCGTCGGCCGGCAGACAGCACCCGATGACCCGGTAGCCGTGGCAGGCCTCGCGCTCGATCTGCTCGTCGAGCGCGGCGACGCCGCTGCGGTGCCCGACTAGGAGCGTCGTCTGTTGGAACCGTCCGGCCGCGCGCTGTCGGTGCAGCCAGTGCCGGTGGAGGAAGCGCTGCGCCAACGTCAGGACCGCGCTCGACGGGAGGGCGACGACGACCAGGCCTCGCGCGACCTGGAGGTCCAGCGCCCAGGAGACCGTGCCCACGGCCGCCAGCAACATGACAGCGGCGAAGGAGACCCGGCGGAACTCCTCGGCTCCGATCCAGAAGAAGCGCTCCTCGTAGGCGCGAGCGACCAGCATCGCGCCCACCCAGACGAGCGGCAGGAGGGCGGCCAACCACACGGATGCGGCGGTCGGGTCCTGCGCTCCGGGCCCGAAACGGACCAGGTAGCCGACCAGCCCGGCGACAGCGGCGCAGACGGCGTCACCGGCCACGGTCCAGCGGAGGTACCCCGCCTGCCACGCGCGTCGGGCCTGCGTCCCCTCGCCGCGCAGCCGCCCGGCGAAGCGCGTCCAGCCACCTCCGGGTGGCACCAGATGACGGATCACTCCGTCACGTACGTCGAGCATCGCCATCAGCTGGACCCCCGTGCAGCCTTCGCGCATGACGTGCCGTCGGCATTCCGGCCGGACTGGGTGTCCGATGCGCGCGAGGCGGAAGTTACCGGTTGCACCCAACCAAGACCATGGTCTAGCAGGAACGATCACACACTGAAGTCGATTTCCTCACCCTCCGCAATCAGCGGATCACGCAGGTGGGGTGTCTCCTCCGTAGCCGTATGCGTACCGGGCCCGAGCGGTCCCCGCCTTGGGCGGGACGATGTTGAGAACGACCCCGAGGGTCCGTGCGCCGACGCGCTGCAGAGTCACCGCGGCCTGGCGGAACTGCTCCTTGCGGGTGCTGCCGTAACGGACCGACAGGACCACGCCGTCGACCAGGACCGACAAGCCGACGGCGTCGGCGACGGGCAGGAGCGGAGGCGCGTCGACGAGGACGTAGTCGTAGGCGGCGCGCAGTTTGTCGAGCAAGCTGGCCATCCCCGCGGAGGCCAGCAGCTCCCCCGGGTTGGGCGGCGTCGGCCCGGCACCGATGACCGAGAGCGACCCGTCGCCGTACGACTGCACCACCTCGTCGAGATCGGCGGTGCCGGCGAGCACGTTGGTCAGCCCGACGCCGCCGACCATGCCGAGGTACCGGGTCACCTTCGGGCGGCGGAGGTCGGCCTCGAGCACGATCACGCTCCGCCCTACCTCGGTGAGGGCGAGGGCGAGGTTGACCACCGCGGTCGTCTTGCCCTCCGAGGGCACGGCACTCGTCACCATGATGACCCGCGGCGGCTCGTCCACGGAGAGGAACTGCAGGTTCGTGCGCAGGAGCCGGAAGTCCTCCGCGGCGCGCCCCGGCCCCGTCCGCTCGGCGATGTGAGCCCGCTCGAGAGCGTGGTCGCGCAGCACGGTACCGATGACCGGGACGCCGGCCAGCGCGGCTGCCTCCCCGGGGTCCTTGACCGACCGGTCCAGCTGTCGGCGCGCGACAGCAGCCAGGGCTCCCAGGAGGGCGCCGACGAGCACTCCCAGCGCCAGGTTCTGGTCGCGGTTGGGCGAGCTGGGCGACTGCGGGATCTCCGGGACGTCGGTCACCGTGATCCGGACCAGCGGGTCGCCTCCGGTCGACGGGGTCTCGAGCTCCCGGACCAGCGCCGGGAACTCGGCGCCGACCGCCTCGGCGATCGCCTGCGCCCGCTCGGGGGACTCGTCGGTGACGCCGACGTCGATGAGCACCGTCCCCGGCAGGGCGGTGGCGGTGATCTCGGAGGCCACCGCGCCGGGCGAGAGGTCCAGGCCGAGCCGGCCGACCACGCGACCGGCGAGCTCCTCGCCGGCGGCGAGCCGCGCGTAGGACGCCGCGCGCTGCTGGGAGAACTGGCCTCCCTGGAAGGCGTCGGCTGACGACGTCGCAGCGGTCGTGGACACGAACAACTGCGTCGAGGAGGTGTACAGGGGCGTCTGCAGCTGCGTGATGGCGAAGGCCGATCCGGTGGCGAGGAGGACCCCCAGCAGGGGCATCCACCAGTGCGCACGGATCGCGCTCAGCACGTGTCGCAGGTTCATGCCGTCCCGTCCGTCCGGCGGCTCGCCGTCCAGCCGGCCGCTGATCTCGGGGGGACAATAGGTGATTCCTGCCCCGTTGACGCCCCGATCGGACGGCGCTCCCCCCGGCGGGGGGCGCGTCGCCGGACGCTCCTCCGGATGCGGCTACCCCGTGCGGAGCGCTCCCGCCGAGATATCTGTGCTTCGTGGTCACGCCGGGGTGAGGATGGCGCCATGGAGCAACGGCACGGGGGACGGGACGACGGACGGGACGGCGCCGGCCACACGAAGGTGACGGTCGCGCACGACTACTTCACCCAGCGCGGCGGTGCCGAGCGCGTCGCCGTCCTGCTGGCCGAGACCCTCGGCGGAGGCGCCGTCACCACCTCGGCCTTCCTGCCGTCGGAGACGTTCCCAGAGGTCGGCCGGCTGTCCGTTCGTCAGCTGTTGCCGTGGCTTCCCCGCCCGCTCGCGGCCAGGCGCGCGGCGCTGGGGCCCCTCGCGGGGCTCGCGTTCCTGCTCCACACCGTCCACGACGGCGTCGTGGTGGCCAGCACCAGCGGCTGGGCGCACTGGATGCGCGGCCGCGCTCCCCGGGTCCTGTACTGCCACACCCCGGCCCGCTGGCTGTACGAGCCCGACGACTACTTCCGCGACGCGCCCAGGTGGCTCCGCCGGATCCTGCGTCTCCTGCTCAGTCCACTGGGAATCGTCGATCGCCAGCGCATGCGGTCGGCCGCGGTCGTCGTGGCCAACGGTCCGGTGACGGCCCGTCGCATCAGGCGCGCCTACGGGATGGACGCACCCGTTGTCATCCCACCCCCGGGGCTGGGCCCCGACGGCCCCCAGGAGCCGGTGGAGGGTGTGGGTACGGACTTCTGTCTGACCGTCGCGCGCCCGCGCGGGTACAAGAACCTGGACCTCGTGACGTCGGTTTTCAGCAGCCGCCGCCAGGAGCAGCTGGTCGTCGTCGGTGGCACCGCACGTCCGGTCACGGATCAGCACGTCCTCGAGGTCGGTCGCGTGTCCGATGCGCAGCTCCGCTGGCTGTATCAGCACGCTCGGGCCGTGGTGTGTGTCGCGCAGGAAGACCTGGGGCTCGTCCCCATCGAGGCCTTCCAGTTCGGGACGCCGGCAGTGGCCCTCCGGGCCGGCGGGTACCTGGCCACCTGCACACCCGGCCGGAACGCCGTCTTCGTGGAGAGCGAGGACGCGGCGGCGCTCGACCGCGCGCTCGACCAGCTGCGGGACCAGCCCCTCGACCTCGAGGACGTGAGGGAGAGCGGGGAGACCTTCAGCGTCGAGCACTTCTCCCGGGCGATGGGCGGGCTGGTCGCCGCAGCGGCTGCATCCGCCGACGCGGGACGACGGGCCGACGCCGACGGGCTGGTGACCCGTGCCTGAGCTCCTTGTCAACGGCGCCTTCGTGGGCCAGCGGGTCACGGGCCAGCAGCGCTACGCGACGGAGGTGTCGGCGGAACTCGTCCGGCGGCACTCCGGCCGGCTGCTGCGCCCGCCGCCGGCCGTCCGCTCGCGGGCGGCGCTGTCCCATCTCTGGGCCCACACCGCCCTGCCCGCCCGGAGCCTCCGCGGCGACCTCGTGTCCATGACCTCCCGCAGCCCGGTGGTCGCCCGACGGCACACCGTCGTCGTGCACGACCTGTTCGTCCTGCAGCACCCCGAGTGGTACTCCGCCCGCTACGTCCGGACGCACGCACCCGTCCTGACCGCCCAGTTGCGCACCGCCGGCGGGTTGGTCGCCGTCAGCGAACCCGTGGCGCGGGAGCTCCGCCGGCTGTACCCCCGCGCGCGGGTGACCGTCGCGCCCAACGCCCCCAGCGAGGTGTTCCGGCGCGCGTCGGGCGCTGCCCTGCCCGACGCGGTGCGGGCCGTGCTCGACGCCCCCGGTGTGGAGGGCTTCCTCTTCGCGGTGGGGAGCCTCGACCCGCGCAAGAACTTCGGCCGCCTCGTCGAGGCGTACCAGGCCCTGCCGGCTGCCGTGCGGGCGACGTTCCCGCTGGTAATCGCCGGCGGCGGGTCGGCCGTCTTCGCCGAGGCTGCGGTCGGGCCCACGCCGCAAGTCCACTGGATCGGCTACGTGGACGACCCCGGGCTGGCATCGCTGTACGCCACGGCGACCGCGGTCGTGGTCCCCAGTCTCGACGAGGGCTTCGGCCTCCCGGTCGTCGAGGCACTGACCGCAGGTGGGCGCCTGGCCGTCTCGGACATCCCCGCATTCCGCTGGGTGGCCGGTGACTCCGTGCGCTACTTCCGGCCCGATGAGGTCCAGGACATCACCCGGGCGCTGCAGGCGGCTCTATACGAGCCGGTGCGTCCGGCCGGATGCCCCGTCCCGCCCACGCGTTTCAGCTGGGAGGCGAGCGCGGACGTCATCGCGGCGTTCGCCCGGGAGGCGTGATGGCAAGACACCGCGCCGAGCCGCCCGCGAGGACGACCGCGGCGTCGGTCCCGCGCTCCGGCGCGACGACACGACAGCGCGCCGAGCCGCCCGCGACGATCACCACGGTGCCCGTCTCGCCCTCCGCGGAGGCCGGCGCCGTGGTCCCCGACGGGGCGGCGGCCCCGTCCGCCACGGCGAGGGCCGGCCTCTTCGGCGCGGTCTCCCTGCTCGGGGCGTCCGTGGCCCTCATCGTCCTGCTCCCCCTGCTCATCACGCTCCCACCGCTGCAGGCGACGCTGTGTGCCCTGCAGGCCGCCATCTCGGCGGCGGGCATCGCCCGCAGCGCGCACCCGGGCCTGCGGCCCATCGCCCTGGTGACCTTCGTCTTCACCTTCTCCTGGCTGGGGGTCGCCCCCACCTACCAGCTCGCCACCGGGCGGGCCGCCTGGCGGGACGACGCCGTCCTGGTCGGCCCATACACGACGACCGCCCTGCTGCTGCTCGTCCTCGCCACGGCCACCCTGTACGTGGGCTTCTTCCGTCCCGGTGCAGCCATCCGGGCCGCCACCGGACCTGCCCCCGCGGCGCCGCTCGATCCGCCTCGATGGATTTGTGTCGGCTACTTGCTCACCTGCCTGGCCCTCGCGCCGGGCGCGATCTCCGCGGGCGGCGGCCTGGCGGGGATGTTCAGCACCCGGGCCGAGCGGACGGCGACCCTCCTCGCGCAGGGCCTCTCACTCCAAGAGGTAGGAGGCCTCAAAATCGCCCTGGTCAGCACTCTGCCCGGGGCGCTGGCCACGGCGGGCTGCTACCTGGTTCTCATCCGGGTGCTCAACCAACGCCGGGGATCCGGGTGGGGCGAGGTCCACGCGGTCGACATCACCCTCCTGGTCCTCGGGTTGACGCTGGTCGTCGTCCTCGCCAACCCCTTCGTCAACACCCGCGCGCTGAGCGCCGCTGCACTCGGCTGTCTCATCCTGCTCGTCCTGCGCCCGCGCTCGGGCTGGGCGGGGGTTCGGATGGCCGCAGTCCTGCTCGTGGCGACCCTCGTGGTCTACCCGGCCGCGAACGCCTTCCGCGGTACGACCCAGACCGAGACCCAGGGACTAGAGTTCCTGGCCGGGGCGGACTTCGACGGGTTCCAGCAGGCCATCAACACCGTCGAGTTCGTCGACGCCCGGGGGCACTCCGGAGGCACCTACACGATCTCCGGTGCCCTCTACTTCGTCCCACGGTCCGTCTGGGCCGAGAAGGAGCGACCGGCGTCGATCGACGTGGCCACCTACCGCGGCTACGCCTTTACGAACCTGTCCCTCCCCTTCCACGCCGAGATGTACCTCGACTTCGGCCCGGTGGGGATGACGTTGGTGCTGTTCGTCCTGGCCAGCGCCGGACGGCGCAGCGATCTCGACTGGGCGGCGGGGCTGAGCTCCCGGGCTGCCCTGATGGCCCCCTACGCCTGTCTGGCGTGCCTGAGCATCATCCGCGGGCCGATCGGTTCGAACGGCCCCGTCTACCTCACCAACCTGGCCCTGATCGGGCTCGGGCTCTTCCTGGCCCCCGCAGCGCGGCCTCAGCCCCGAGAAGCGGCCGACGTCCCTTCCTGAACACGGGGCGAGCAACAGCCACCAACCGGTTCTCGACCGGTGCGAGCATGACGGCCGGCACGACAACGTACCGACGGAGGTGGACCCCGCATGCTGTTACAAGCACCTGGGCGACGTCGCGGCCGGCCGCGCCCCGTGTGGGTCGCGCGAGCCCGACACCAGGTCCTTCGTGGGACCCGTCCCGTGTTCTGGGTGCTCCTCCGGGTTCTGCCCGCCCACCGTCACGCGGTCGTGCACAGCTGGCCGACGCTCGAGGGCAACGTCGTCGAACTGTTGCCCGACCTGACGCGGCGCTATCCGCACAGGGTGTTCTGGATCGCCGGCGGGGACCCCGCGGTCGCCCAGCAGCACGTCACCCGGCACGCGCTGGCGGGGGTCGAGGTCGTACCCAAGAAGAGCTTGCGGGCGATCTGGCTGGCGGTCACGGCGGAGGTGACCTTCTTCACCCACGGGTTCTTCACCGCAGTCACCCCTCCGAGGAGCAGGCTGGTCGTCAACCTGTGGCACGGCGACGGCCCGAAGGGGACGACCCACGCGGGCGACATCCGCTCTACGGTCGTCGTGACCGGGGCGCGCATGTGGCACCGGTACAAGGCCGCGACGTTCGGTGTGCGCGAGCGAGATGTCGCCTGGACAGGCAACCCTCGCACCAACGCGCTGCTCCGGGGGATGAGTGACGAGCAGTGGCGGCGACTGGGGCTCGACCCGGCCGGCACGCTCGTGCTCTGGCTGCCCACCTACCGTGTCGGGCGCAACGCCGAGGGGCTGGTGTGGGAAGACGGCGCACCGCTCAGCGACCGCGCTGACCTGCGTGAGCTGTACGAAGTCGCGTCCCGGCCCGGGGTGTCCCTGGTCGTCAAGCCCCACCCCATGGATCGGGACGACTACTCGCGCCTCGGCATCCGCGTCCTCACCGGCGCCGACCTCCGGGACGCCGGCGTGGCGCTCTACGAACTGCTCGGCAGCAGCACGGCCATGATCAGCGACACCTCGAGCGCCTGGGTGGACTACCTGGTCCTCGACCGGCCGGTGGCCTTCTATCTCCCGGACGCCGACCTGCTGGCCGCGACCCGCGGCTTCAACGTGCCCGACCTGCTGGCGATCCTCCCTGGCCCCGTGCTCCGTGACGTCCGGGACATCCGGCGCTTCATCGAAGCAGTGACCCGCGACCCGGTGGACCCGGCGCTGAGGTACCCGGCCGAGCGGGAGCGGATCGGCGCGGCTCCCGTGGGGGACGCACCCAACCGGTTGCTCGACTGGCTCGACACGTACCAGCGGGACCGGGGAGGCCGCCCGCTCTTCTCCGCGGGCGAGAGGAGGTCCGCGTCGGTGGCCGAGGCATCGCTCGTCTGAGCGCCCGCACACCCGCCGGTTCGGCACAATCACCGACGATGAGCGCGGAGTCGAAGGCTCGCTCTCCCGGCGAGGACACCCCGGTCCAGGCCGGGTGGCGCCGGCGGGACCTGCTGACCCTCGGCGGCGGGGTAGGGGTCGCCGGTGTCCTGACCGCGGCCGTCACCGCCACGGGCCGGTCCACGGACTCCGGCGCGGCGGCCTGCGGGCAGGTGCTCCATGGTCCCGTCCACGTGGGGGACCACGGCGCCCGCGGGGACGGCGTCACCGACGACACCGCCGCGCTCCAGTCGGTCGTCGACGAGCACGCCGGCCGGGTCATCGTGTTCGGCAGCGGCACCTACCTCGTCTCGCAGCTGCTTCTCCCGACCGGCACCTACCTCGATCTAGGTTCCGCCGTCCTCCGGAGGACCGGCAACACCGAGGGGGCGGCGGGCGGGACGACTCTGCGCAACGCCGACCTCGATGGCGGCAACGCCGACATCACGGTCCTGGGCGGCACCATCGAGGGCGGCGCCGACGCCACCGGACGTCTGCTCGGCTTCGTGAACACCCAGCGGGTGGACGTCCGGGGAACGACACTGCGCAAGGGTGGATCCGCCTTCGTCGACTGGATGTTCGTCCTCCAGGCCTGCGAGGACGTGCACGTCAGCGACGTACGGATCACCGGGGGGACGGAGGTCGGCGAGGACGGCCTCCACATCAAGGCGTGCAGCCGGGTAACCGTGGCCAACTGCACCATCGAGAGCGGCGACGACGCACTCGCCATAGTCCAGCAGTACCGGCAGCAGAAGCCGGTCCGGGACATCGCCGTCACGAACTGTGTCCTCAGCTCACGGAGCGCCCACATGATCCGGATCTCCGTCTTCCCCGAGGAGGCCGAGCCGATCGAGGGGGTGGTGCTGTCGAACATCCTGGGCCGTACTCCGCCGGGCGGCTCGGTGGGAACCCCCGTGCTCGTCAACGACGACACCGGTCAGGGCCTGATCCGTCGGCTGAGCATCGACAACGTGGTCATCGACGCGCGGGACAGCGCCGGCGACGCCTGGCGTCTGGCGAACGTGCGCGGGATCGGGCTCCGGGGTGTCCGAGTGGTGGGGGCGGACACCAGGAGCTTCCGCTTCGAGGCCTGCACGGACGTCAGCCTGAGCGATTGCCATGCAGAGGCGCCCCGGCCAGGGAGCGGCAACGCCGCCTGGACCTTCGCCGCGTGCCGGGACGTTTCCCTCGTCAACTGCTCGGCGACACAGGCGCCGGTCCACGGCTTCGAGGTGAACGGTGCGTCGTCCGCCTTCCGGTTCATCAGCTGCCACAGCACCGACTCCGGCGCATACGGATTCCACCTGGAGGAGGTGGTAGGAGTCCTGCTCTCCGCCTGCGTCGCCACCGGGGGCGTCCAGGGGGTCAACTGCGACGTCGCCTCTCCGCCCAGCGGTGTCCGCGTGCTCGGTTGCCGGTTCACCGGTCAGACTGACCGGGCCGTCAAGACCCCGCCGGCATCGACCACCGTCCTCGCCATCACCGAGGAGTCCGTACCCCCGAGCGGGGACCGGCTGGCCGGGCCCATCGGGTTCTTCGGAGCGCAACCCGTACCGCGGCCGTCCGTCGTGGGCTCACGAGGCGGCAACGAGGCGCTCGCCGCCCTCATCAGAGCGCTCGCTGACCTCGGACTCGTCGAGGACGACACGGTCGGCTGAGATCACCCCTCAGGGGCGTTTCGACCGGCCGTGGAGCAGCTGCCGGGAAGCGGTCCTATAGGGTCGCCGCGGGTGGTCAGACCTGTCCGTCCGCAACGTCCAGGAGGTGTTGAGCGGGGTGAAGGCCGCCATCTCGTGCGCGTTCAACGAGAACGCCATCTGGGCGCTGTCGCGGTACGCGTCGTCCCACGGGATGCTCACCCAGCGCCTGGTGCCCCATTGGCATCTCGTCCCGGACGCAGCCACGCATCTCGTGCGGATCCTGCCTGGCTCCGCACGACTGGCGCGCTTCGCCGCACGCAAGCAGGGGAGGGTCGCGTCGTCCCGGCTCCCCGAGGACGAGACCATGAGCGTGCTGACCGAGGCCATCCGCATCGCGGGCGCCCGCACGAAGACGCCCGTCACGCCGATCCTCGGCCACCTGACGTGGAAGGTGGAGTTTGATCGACGTGCGAGCCGAGCGCTCGACACGCGTTCTGTCGACGTCCTCATCGGGATGCCCGGCTCCTCGAAGCGGACGTTCGGCAGACATCGCACACCCCTCAAGGTCTTCCACGCGACCGACACTCATCCCCGAGCGCGCAACGATGCTCTCTTCGAGGTGTACGGCTCTCGCGCGCGCAGCGAGGCGTACCCCGTGGCCTTGACAGAGCGGATCGAGGAGGAGCTGGACCTCGCCGACGTCGTCCTCGTCCCGTCACAGGTGGTCGCGGACGGCATGATCGGCCACGGGGTCGACCCTGCCAAGATCGAGCTCATCCCCTATGGCGTGGACCTGGACCGTTTCACGGTCGGCCTGCCGACGGCGCCCCGACGCACCGACGGGCGGCCGCGCCTCCTCTTCGTCGGGCAGATCTGCCTCCGGAAGGGCGTGCCGATCCTCATGGAGGCAGTAGACGACCTGGAGGTCGAGGTCACCTTGGCGGGGCAGGTGTTCGATCGGTCCGTCGTCAGGGGCCTGCCTGCCAACGTCACGCTCGCCGGTGTGCTGTCGCCCGTCGAACTCGCGGACGCGTACAACGCCCACGACGCCTTGGTGCTGCCGACGATCGACGACGCTTTCGCCCTCGTGCTGAGCGAGGCCGCCGCGTGCGGCCTGCAGGTCGTCACGACGACCGCTGCCGGAGCGGCGGAGATACTCCCGCGCAAGTCCCGCGTCGTGCCCTCCGGGGACGTGAGGGCCCTCCGGCAGGCGCTGTCCGATGTCACGGTACTCGACGATGCGGAGCGCACCGCCCGAGCTACTCGGTACCGGGCGGCATCGACGGCCCGCGCGGGATCCTGGGACACGTACGCCCAGACGGTCTTCACCGCCCTGGAACGGCGCCTCGGGGTGCGGACCGCCCGAGCTGAGACGGCCTAGGGTCCCGTCGGGACGGACCGCCCGGGTGATCCGGGGGTGCATCCGTCACAGGCCCGGAAGGGGCAGGAAGCGACCGCCGGGGCGGGCACGTCCCCTCCGTGACGCCACGGTGTACACCGGATGGTCAGACCTGGAGCGCGGTGTCGTTGACACGGCCCTGGGGCCGGCGGTGCAGCCCCATGACCAGTTGCGCCGCCACCACCGCCCACGGCACGGCTGCGGCCACCGCGAGCGCACCGACACTTCCGCCGACCACGGCCGCGACGGCCACGGAGGGAAGCCCGATGCATGAGGCGACGAGCAGCAGTCGGTAGGTCACGACGGCCAGACCTTGAGGTATCAGGAGGACGACCGACAGACAGCGGGAGAGGAAGGCGCCCCCGACGATTACCCCAGCGAGGACGGCGATCAGTGCATTGACCTCGACAGTCCCCGCGAAGAGGTACCCGAGCAGGAACGGAGTGGCGAGGGACAGGACCAGAAGGGCTCCGAAAGCGAAGGCGGATGCCAGCACGACGGCCCCCACGAGCCGTCCGCGCTTCACGACGCCTCCTTCACCGATCCACGCCATCAGACCCTGCGTGATCGTCCCCATGAGGTTCACCATGGACTGCCCCAGCCGGTCCACCGCGGCGTACAGTGGATACGCGGCAGGGACCAGCAGGGCGATGAGCGGTCCGCTCAAGTAGGAGTACCCCGCGTCCGCCCCTCGCGCGGTCACGGTGAGGAGGCGCCTCCGCCCGCCGGCCGGCCCGCGAGGCGACCCAGCCAAGTCCACGGCTCCCGCGCTGTTCCGCGCGTCCCGCCGGACGAAGGTGGACGCGATGAGAAGCGTGCACAGCATCCCGACGATCAGCGCGACCGGATATGTCCACAGGGGCAGGAGAGCAACGAGGCCGATCGCGACCAGGTTGACGACGAGACGCGGCACTCCCTCCGCGACCAGCGACCGGCTGGGCCGGCTCACGCCGATGAAGTACCAGGTGGGCGCCAGGGCGTTGAGCGCGAACGCCAAAGCGCTCAGGATGCAGACCAGCGGCATGGTGGGGCCGGCGAACAGACACATGACGACCAGGACCGGCACAGCGGCCGCCACCGCCACGGTGCGTTCCCGAAGGCTCGTGGCGTACATCTGGACCCGGTCGGCCGCGCCGGCGCGTGACGCCAGGTCAGGTCCCTCCATCGGCCACGCCAGGGCGCAGACCACTGACGCGGCTGCGCCGATCGATTGCCCCAGCAGCACGCTCGACCAACCGTCTTGACCGAACCGAGCGCTCAGGATCGGCAGGACGAGGAGGCTGGACACCAGCGACACGGCCGGGAGGACGCTGAAGGCCGCGATCCTCCCCAGAGGCCGGCGCAAGCGCCTCAAGGGGTCGGCCACCAGGGAGCGCACTACTCTGCCGCCGTCACGGGGGTGGTCCATGACCGCCAGGCGCGAGTCCGGTAACCGCACGCCTGTTCGCCGTCTCCGGGGGCTCCTCGCCACTGAACCTTCCCTTGTCACAGGGCCGTGGTCGGGGCGGTGTCCTCGCGGCGGGCGTCCACCACGAAGCCCGTCCACGTCGAGGTGGCGACGTGGACCGCGATCTCGGCGACGGTGCGCGACGCGAGCAGCGAGCTCTCCGGCTCTGCGCCGAAGGCGGTCAGCCGCATGGGGGTGGCCGTCCGCTCGGGGTTCACGCAGTTGACGCGGACCCCGTCGGCCGCCCACTCATCCGCCAGCGCCTGTGTCAGGTTGACCACGGCGGCCTTGGCCGACGAGTAGAGGCTGTAGCCGCTGCGCCCCCGGGTGTGGGAACTGGAGGTGAAGAACAGCAGGGAGCCGTGCGTCTTGGCCAGGTGCGGGTGAAAGGTCTGGGCGATGTACACGGGGGCGAGGTAGTTGATCTCCGTCGCCGACTGCACGACGTCATCGGTGGCCTCCACGAGGTGCCCTCGGGGCAGCACGCCCGCCGCGTTGACGACGTAGTCCACGCGGCCGGTCTCGGCCAGCGCGCGGTCGCAGGCTGCGGTCACGTCCTCTCGCCGCTCGACGTACGTACGGGTGCTCGACCGGCTGAAGGCCAGGACCGTCGCGCCGTGCTCGCGCGCGATCTCGACGACGTCCCGCCCGATGCCGTAGGAGCCGCCGAAGACGACGACCGTGCGCCCAGTGAGCGCTGCGTCGAGGTCTGCGAGCGGCCGGCGCGCCGGCACCTCCTGCCCCTGAAGCTGAAACAGCCGGTCAACGAGGTACACGTCGATGGGCTCGGTCACCTTCATGTTCCGGTCCTCACCGCGCACGACGACGATCGGCACGTGAGGCAGATAGCGGAGGACCACGGTGCAGTCATCCGTGGCCACGAAACCCGGGTCCTCGGCGGCGAGCTCGTAGGCGCGGCGGATGACCGACAGGCGGAAGCCCTGCGGGGTCTGGCCCCGCCGGAGCAGCGGCCGCGGCAGCACGTCCTCGATCCGGCTGCCCGTTTCCTCGTCCACCCGGATCACCGTGTCCGCCGACGGGATGGCGGTGTCGACGGCCTCCGCGTCGACGAGGGCGGCGACGCAGTCCTCGATGACGCGGTGGCTCACGAGCGGGCGGACGGCGTCGTGCATGAGGACGTTGCACTCCTCGTCCCCGATCACCTTGATCGCCCGGCGGGTCGTCGCGTTCCGGGTGTCCCCGCCCTCGAGCAACTGGGTGACCTTGGCGTACTCGCCGCCCCGGAGCAGGTCGCGCACGGGGTCGAGGTGACCGGGCGCCATCATCACGATGATCTCGTCGACCGCGGCGGAGCTGTTCAGCGCAGCGATGGTGTGCTCGATGATCGGCTTGCCGGCAACCTTGAGCAGTTGCTTGGGCGTCGAGAGCCCTACCCGGGCCCCGGTGCCCCCCGCCAGCACCACGGCCACCGTCCTCAGTCGCGCCACCGCGCCACCCTAGGCACCACGGAGCTCGACGTGGACCCCACGAGTGCCCGGACGCCCCGAGGAAGGGGGATGACCGGCACGATGCGAGGGCCTACGACGCCGGTCAGTACTGCTTTCCCCTCAGCGGGCCCTTGAGCAGGCTCTCCAGCTGATTGGTCGCCAGCCGCTTCGCTCGATTCGGCAGACTGTCGTAGACCCTATCGGCGTGCGTGCCGGACCGGCCGTACCAGGCAGGCTGGGCACCGAACCTGAGGAGCTCCGCGCCCTGCCCCATGGCGGTCAACACGCGCCGCATGAGCACCTTCTCGAGGAAGAACTCCGCACGGTCGTCGACGTGCACACCCGCACCGGTGAGATGCCCTCGCCAGAACCCCGCGGTCGCGCCGAAGAAACGGGTGTCCATCTGCCTCAGGTCCATCGCGGCCCGGGCGACGATGGAGTCCGGCGGGAGCCCGTCGGGCACGCACCGGGCGAAGTTCCTCACGAACAGCCGGCCGGTGACCTTATACCAGACCGCGTCGTCGTCGTCCGCGGAGCTGCCGCTGAAGAGGTCCAGCATCGCGGCCTCCGCTGCGCCCTTACCTCGCTCGACGTCGTCCGAGCTCGGGGCGGGCGCAGGGAGGAACCGGACGTGGCGCGGGACCTCCCCCACGGCGTCGTGAGCCAGCCGCTCCAGGTCCTCACCGCTGTTCTCGACGAGGACCAGAGTGGCCCCGTAGGCCGCGGCCGTCGGCACCCACCGGCGGAGGGACTCGACGTACTGGCGGCGGCGGACCTCCGGGTCCTGGATGTGCAGGTCCCACGTGACCTGCGGTGTCACCGTCGCGGTGAGCAGGATCCTCACCCCCCGAGCCCCATGCGGCGAACACTAGCTCGCCAGCGGCCCTGGCCGGGACCGCTCTCCGCCTGCACGACCTCAGCCGTAGACGTCCTCGAGGACGCGCCGGTAGGCGGTCGAGGAGTACCGGTCGTGCGCCCAGGCGTGCGCCCGGGCGGCGACGTCGGCGGCGGCATGCGGGTTCTGCAGGACCGCGACGACGGCGTCGGCGAGTGCGGTCGCCTCGTCCGTGACGGACAGGAACACATCTGGCCCGTCGATCCCCTCCGAGCCGACCGTGGTCGCGACGACCGGCACCCCCCACAACATGGCGACAACGGTCTTCAGCTTCACCCCGGCGCCCAGGCGGACAGGGACGACAGCCACCGTGGAGCGGCGGTAGAACGGCGCCAGGGACGCCACCCGACCGGTCAGCTCCACACCGGGCTGTGCCTCGGCTGCCTGCCGGATGCGCTGCGTCGGGTCGGCCCCAGCCACCGTCAAGCGCGCCGCCGGGACCCGCATGCGCACCGCCGGCCAGATCTCGTCCAACAGCCAGAGCGCTGCATCCTCGTTCTCCGCCCGCCACAGGGCTCCCACGAAGAGCACCTCCGGTCCCGACGGCGCCCTGTGCTCGAGGCTCCTCGGCACCTCGGCGTCGTCGAGCGGCGGTGCGGCAACGACCAGGCGCGGGCTGCGGCCGCGGGCCGCGAGCAGCGCCCGGTCCTTGTCGCTGAGCACCACGGCGGTGTCGAGGACACGGAGGACGCGCCGCTCGAGCGGCGCGCAGCACAGCAACCGCACGAGGGCGAGCGCTCGGTGCCGCAGGGGCGCGCCGCAGGCCATGAGCCGACGGCGATGGCCCTGCGTCACGACGTCGTGGAAAACCCCGGTCATCGGCGTCCCCGGCAGCAGCCGGCGGAGCCAGGGCGCGAGGACGATGGCGTCGAACCACTGCAGCTCGATCGCGTCGGCGCGGCGCAGGGTGGCGACCAGGTCCTCATCGGCCACCAGGGCACGGCGGAACGGGCCAGTGGCGAGGAAGGGCAGCGCGCGGGCGAACAGCGCGCGCCGGCGTCCGGCGCGCCCGCTCGGCGGGGCGCCCGCGACCACCCGCCGGGCGGTACCCGCGGCTGGCTGGTCCAGCGCCGCGGCGTTGGCCGGGGTCCACGGGCCCACGACGGTCAGCCGGTGCCGTGTCGAGAGCAGCTCCACGTGCCGCCCGTAGTATTGTCCGCCGGCGTGCGGGATGCCCACGTAGGGCACGTGCGTCGCGATGCTGACGATCTCCACGTCGTCCCTCCTCCCTGTGGTCAGGAGGCCGTCGCGGACAGCTGCGGCCAGTTCCTGCCGACCCCTTGCCACCAGGCGTCCAGGACCAGTTCCCCGAGGCTCGTCCATGGCGTCACGGGGAGTCCGGCCGCGGTCAACAACTCGTCGCGGACCATGCGCATCGACGCCTGGTGCCCCCAGGCGAGCAGCGCCAGCGGACCGACCTCGTCCCGTGGGATCGCGAGGCGACGGGCGTAACGCGCCACCTGCTCCAAAAGCCATGCGCTGTCCGGTGCGCGCCCCGTCGCGAGGTCGACGACGTGGGCCGCTTCCCGGTGGAGGTCCCCGCCGACCCGGTTACGCGCCAGCGAGGAGCAGAGCAGAGGCAGCAGGTCCAGGAGCGGCAGACCGTGCTCGCGCGCCGTCTCCCAGTCCAGCACCGCGGGCCGCCCCCCGCCGTCCACGAGCACGTTGTGCCCGCTGGCGAGGTCGCCGTGGGTGAGGACCGACGGGACGCCGGTCAGCCCGCGCAGCAGCGGACGCAAGCCCGTGGCAGGGCCACGGAGGGCCACCACCTCGTCGCCGTGGCCGATTCCTGCCCAGTCCACGGTTGCAGCGGTGCGGACGGCTACCTCGCCAAGCCAGTCCGCGAGTTGCCCGAGCACCTCGCGGGCCGGCACCCCCGACCCGGACAGCACCTGTCCCAGGGGCCTGCCACGGACGACCGTCTCGGCCGACCACCGGACCGGTCCCGCCTGCCCGGCACCGAGGGGTCGGGGGGTGACCGGACCTGGCGGCAGGAGTCCCAGGACACGCTGTTCACGAACAGCCCGGTCCTCGATGCACGGCGCACGGTCGACCTTCACGACGGCCACCGGCTCGCCGCTCTCCCCGTCCGGCACGAGGAGGACGGCTCGCCGCCGGTCGTCACGGACGTCGACGGCGAGACAGCTCGTGTCCGTCGGCAGACCCGAGGAGGCGAGCGCACCCGGGACCGAGGCCCCCTGCTGCACCGCGAGACTGACACCCCGGGGCCGTAGGGACCGGGCGAGGAACTCCCGGACTCCGGGGGCTCCCGGACTCCCGACGGCCCATGTCCTCCTGGCCAGGGCGAGACCCTGCCGGTCCGGCGCGCCGACCACGACCTGCCAGGTCAACCATCGGACCCGGTATGTCGTCACCGTGTATCCCGCCCTACGCAGCCGATGCAATCGGTCAGTTCCGGGTACCAGGACCACGGGCGGTCGACGTCCGAGTGCGAGCACCTCCGACGGCCGGCCGACGACGAAATCGGCGTCCTCACTCGGCACGAGCAGCAGGCGCCAGTGCCGGACAGCCCGGACCCACCTCGGTCGATCACCCAGCACCGCCACGGACCATGACGCCGGGGCGAGGAGAAATGCATCCGCTGGGGGCAGCCCGGCAGCGCGGCGTGCCGTTACGGCGTAGACCCGACGCCCGGCCCGAGCCAGCCGGGGCAGCGGGTGGCGACCGTGCGGCCGCTGGGGCCGACCGCTGACCACGGCCGTAGTCTCGCACTCCCGCAGCGCACCTCCAAGGAGGCATGCCGGCCAACTCGGTGGTTGAGCTCTCTCCTCGGTCTCTGCGAACCTGCTCGAGTGACCTCGTCCCATCCCCAGTCGAACGGGACCATCAGCGTCGTCATCTGCACACTGGATCGGCCCGGGTCCCTGGGACGGTGCTTGGACGCGGTCCTGGCGGGTAGCCGTCTCCCAGAGCAGATCGTTGTCATCGACCAGGGGGATGCCGAGACGACGGCCGCGGTGCTCCGGAGCCGCTCCTCGGCAGGGGTCCCCCTGGTCCACGTCCGACAGGGCCGCCGGGGCTTGTCGGCCGGCCAGAACGCCGGCGTGCGCCAGGCCCACGGCGACGTCGTCTGCGTGACCGACGACGATTGCGTGCCCGACCTACGCTGGGTCGAGGTGGCCGAGCGTGAGCACGCCCGAGGTCCTCGACCACTCCTGCTGGGAGGGCGGGTGCTTCCCCTCCCAGCCGAGGGCGAGCGCACCGTGCCCCTGTCGACACGCACGTCCACCGAACCGGCCACCCTGTCCCGCAGGGATCCCCCCTGGCGGGTCGGCTCCGGGCCCAACTTCAGCGTCAGCAGGGAGGCTTACCTAGCCGTCGGGGGCAACGACGAGCGACTCGGTACCGGTGCACCCGGACTCGCCGGCAATGACATCGACCTGTTCCACCGGATCAAGCGCTCCGGGGTGGAGACGCGCTACGAGCCCGACATGGTGGTCCTGCACGAACGAGCCACACCGGCGCAGTACCGGAGCCGGCGCTGGACCTACGGTTTCGGCATGGGCGCCAGCGTGGTCGCCTGGATACGGGACGGCGACGGGACAGCGGTGCGCATCCTCGCGTCCTGGGGACTCATGCGGCTACGCCGACTGGCCCGCGCGCGGCAGCGCGACACCGTGGTCAACGAGCTGCACCTGCTTCTGGGCACCCTGCGAGGGATGTGGCACGGACTGCGTATGGGACCCCGCCGCCCGGCCGGAGAAGGGCCCGAGGACGCCCGGACGGGGCGGACCACGACGAACGGCTGATCACCTGCGCGGCTTGGTCGCGACGTAGAGGCCCCGGCCGACCAGCCCCTGCTCGTCGAAGGTCGCCTCTTCGAGTCCCGCGTCACCCAGCGCCTTCAGGTGCTGCTCCTTGGTGAACAGTCCCAGACGGTGCTGCTCGACCAGGTGCTCGACCCGGTCCGGCGTGCCCACCAGGTACTGGATGTCGAGGACGGAGACGTCGCCGTCCCGCTTGCTCGTGTACATCCAGCAGATCTTCTGCTGGGCGGAGTCGTAGTGGTTGGCCGTGATGGTGTCCGTCCAGTACCGGCCGGGCTCGAACCACGGCTCCACCACGAGCAGTCCACCGGGCTCGAGATGCCGAGCCATGGTGGTGACAGTGCGGCTCATGTCCTCGACGGTCTGCACGTAGGCGATGGCGCTGAACAGGCACGTGACGACGTCGAAGCGCCGCGGCAGGTCGAAGTCCACCATGCTGGCCTCGTGGAAGGGCACACCGGGGCATCGCTGCCGGGCGATGTTCAGCAGTCCGCCGTCGAGGTCGAGCCCCTCGACCTCGTACCACTGACGAAGGCGCTGCAGGTGCTGTCCCGTCCCGCAGCCGACGTCCAGCAGCGAGGACGCCCCAGGCGCCCGTTCACGGATCTCACCGTGAAGTTTCCGGGCAGCGCCCTCGTAGTCGACGAAGTGGTAGAGGGCGTCGTAGAACGAGGCCGATCTGGTGAACACGCGGACTCCGATCTCAACTCGACGGTCGACGGGTGCCACCGGAGAAGCGCGGCACAGCGAGGTCCGGCGCACGGTAAGCTGGAAAGAAGCCCGTGCGGTCGTCCGGCTCGACGCCGGCAGCCCGGCAGAGCTCGACGTAGGTCCGAGGACGGTAGACCTGCCTGAGCGCTCCCAGCGGGAGACGGGACCCTCCGAAACGTGCCTTGAAGTCCGCGACACCGTCCCCTCGGCGCACCCCGCCCCCGAGGTTCAGATAGGGGATGTCCCGCTCGGCGAGCTGTAGGGCCCCGGCCCAGAGGAGCGCCGCCGACCAGCGTCGCCCTTCTGGCAACGAGATGCCGAAGAGGTACTCGCCGCAGTACGGGGTCCACGCGAGGACCGTCGCAGCCACGATCTGCCCGTCCCGGTCCTCCACGCCGTGAAACGTCACGTCCTCGGAGTCGAGCAGCGCCTCATAGGTGGCGCGGGTGAAGGCGTAGGTCGACGTGGCGCCTCGCTCCCGGAGGAACGCGTCCACGTTGTCGAGGAAGAACGTCCGGAGACGTTGTCCCCCGTCGCCGATCCGGCGAACTCCGCCCTTGTCGAAGGCGCGTACCTGTCGCCGCCGGTTGGTGGACAGCGCCGCGAACAGGTCGCGACTCCCCTGCCGGAGGTCGAGGACGTAGACGTCGTTGTGCTCGGCGTAGTCCCCGGACTCCCGCAGCACCGGCGACCCGAGGAGCGGATTCAGTCCCAGGTAACCGCACACCCACCCGCGTTCACGGGCCCACCGGGTCCAGTCCTCGAGCACCTGCGCATCCACCTGAGTGCCCACGAGGCCGCCGAAGCCGTACGGCGTCACGACGTCCTCCTCCCCTGGCATACCGCGTTCGGCGACGGCACACACAGCGTAGGAAGAGCCGTTCTCCCAGGTGTACAGGTAAGTGGGCCATCCGGTGGACAACTGCATGGCCTTGCAGCTCGCCCAGGTGTGCGCGAAAGCGTGAGGGGTGCGGGTGAGCGCCTCGGCCCACTCGTCCGGTTCGGAGAGCGGGACGAGACGCTGACGGGCGCTCACCCCACGGCTCCCTCGACGGCCCGGGCTCGCGGCATCACAGGGCTACCGGACCTCTGTCGGCGGACGACCCGGCCGTGACCACCGGGACCGGATCCTCGTTCGTGCCCACAAGACCAGTCGCTGGCGTTCTCCCTGCCCTCGGCGCAGGCGTGTCGGGTCGACCGGCCAGGTGGAGAAGCTCTCGGCCAAGCGCTCCCGTGCCGGCTGGCCCTGTCCGAGCCGCAGGTGCGCGCTCGCGAGTCGAGCCTGGGCGACGGCCAGACGGCGGCGGCGCTCGGCCTCGTGGGTCTCGGGGACGACGCCGGCGAGGCGCTCGAAGAAGGCCACTTCGTCGGTCCTGCGTGCGAGACTGGGGATGCCTGTGAACAGGCCGCGGCCGTGGATGCGGTACACCCCCATGACGAAGGGCAGGTAGTGGATCTCGCCTTCCTCAGCGGCGAGGAAGTACAGCGGCCAGTCGCCCCAGGGGAGGTCGAAGTACCAGTCGGGTAGCGGGTCGAGCACCTTCCGGCGGAACACTGGGGTGCAGGCTGCCACGGGATTGACCCCGAGGAGTTCCGCCCATCCGACCGACGTCGGCCGGTCCGGGGTGTTGCAGAGGGTGTCGGGACGTCGTCCGTCCTCGTAGTGGCGGACTGCGTTGTGGAAGACCATGGAGCACTCGGGGTGCTGGTTGAGGTGATCCGTCTGCAGGCGCAGCTTGTCCGGGGAGGTCCAGTAGTCATCGCCGTCAAAGGCAGCGATGTACTCGCCCCGGGACCGGGAGACCAGGTCGGCGAACAGCGCCTTGCCGCCCCGGCCAAGGTTGTGGTCCGGGTGATGCGTGCGGATCACCTCGGGGTGGCGACGCGCGTACTCGTCGACGACCTCGCGCGTGCGGTCGCTCGAGCAGTCGTCCCCGACCAGGATCTCGAACGGCACACCGGACTGGCCGAGCGCGCCCTCGATCGCCTGCCCGACGTAGGCCTCGTGCTCGTACGCGGTGATGACGACGCTGACTCGGACGGCTGGCCGCGAGGTGTCCAGCTGCTGCGTCATTCCGGGCTCGCCTGCCCATCCGACGGCATGGGCGCCACGGGCGTGGGGGCGGGCTGCCGTCTGGGCAACGCGCTAGCGAGTAAGGGCCCGAGCTCGACCGCGCGTTCGATGATCCCGGCGATCACGTCGATGTCCGTAGCGTCGACACCAGTGCCAGTGGGCAGGGTCAGCAGACGATGCGCCAAGCGGTCGGTGGCCGGCATGAGAAGCCGCTGCTCGTCCTGCTCGGTCACGTAGGGCTCCACACGGTGGCAACCAGGGTAGAAGTAGCGCCGCGCCAGCACATTCTCCGCCCACAGGACCTCCTGCAGGTCGTCTCGGGACAGGCCCGCCGTCTCGTCCACCTCCACCACCACGTACTGCCGCGTGGTGAGCTCCTCGTCGTCGTAGGGGACCACCTCGATGCCCTGCACACCCGCCAGGCCGGTCCGATAGGCAGCGTGATTCTGGTGGTTGACGGCGGTGAACCGGTCCCTCGACTCGAGCGATGTCAGACCCATCGCCGCGGCAACCTCGGCCATCTTGCCGTTCGTCCCCAACGCCCGGACCTGGTCGTAATCGGCGAAGCCGAAGTTGCGGATGAGCCGCGCACGCTCGGCGAGTGCGTCGTCGTCAGTGACGATCGCGCCTCCCTCGAAGGAGTTGACGAACTTCGTGGCGTGGAAGCTGAACGTCTCCGCAGCTCCGAAGCCGCCGATCATCCGGCCCCCACTGGAGCACGCCAGCGCGTGTGAGGCATCGAACAAGAGGCGCAGACCGTGACGGTCCGCGATGTCGGTGAGCTCGTCAACGGCACAGGGACGCCCCCAGAGATGGACGCCGAGGATGCCCGTTGTCCGGGGTGTGACAAGCCGCTCGACCTGGGCCGGGTCGATGTTGTGGGTGACGGGGTCGACGTCGCAGAACACCGGCGTGATCCCCAGCCGACGCAGGGCGTGCGCGGTCGCCACGAACGTGAAGGGCGTGGTGATGACCTCTCCGGCCAACCCCGCCGCGCTGATCGCGATCTCGAGCGCCAGGGTGCCGTTGCACGTGGCGATGGCGTGCCGGACTCCGGAGACCGCAGCGACCTCTCCCTCGAACTCCTCGACGAGGGGCCCTCCGTTGGTTAGCCAGTTCCGATCGAGGACCCCCTCGATTCGGGCCATGAGCTTGTCCCGGTCACCGATGTTCGGCCGGCCGACGTGGCGTGGCCGGTCGAACGCCGGGTCGTCGCCGAGGACGGCCAGTCCGCCCCTCGATCTCGACGAACGCCGTCTGCCCGGTGTACCACTCTCGTACTGCACCGTTGCCCTCATGTCTGTGCCACCCTCTCGTCAGGGGCCCGAGGCGTCGGGATCGGCCGCACGGTAGGCGGGGAACCAGCTCCCCGGTGCTCTGATGGACGCGGTCAGCGCCGCATAGGGCGCAGGGGCGAGGACTCGGCCGCAGAGGTAGGTCGGCCGTTGGCCATTGGCCCAGCCGGCCTTGAAGCGGGAGAGCCCGTCGTTCCTGATCTCCCCTCCGGCGACGCCACCGAAGTCGACCAACCGGACCCCGCACTCACCGAGGTGGTCGAGCGCCCTGTCGAACACCGCGTACGAAGCGCCCACCGACCGTCCGGCGTCCGACGAGGCGCCGAGGTGGTAGTACGCCCGCTCACCGTCCACCAGCCACAGCGCCATGGCGACGCTGTCGCCCCCGATGTCGGCGCGCACGGCCAGCATGCCGGGTAGTGACAGCTGCCGGCTGAAGGAATCCGGCGAGAAGGCCCGGATGCCTCTCAGGCCGTGCTTGGCGACGAGTGCTGCGTAGAGACCCGTCCAGTCCTTGAGATACCGCACGGGCTGGCGGACCACCTCGACCTCGACCGATCGGGCGGCCCGCCGCAGGTGTCGACGGTGGTGAGACGGCAACGGTGCCGGTTGCATGACATCGCGGACGAGGTGGTGCTTGAACAGCACGACCCGGTCCGGGAAGGCGGTCCTGAGCACGTCGGGGTCGACGGACGCGAGCGGGTCCGCGACCAGCACCACGCTGACCGCTAGGCCCGCCAGGTCGTCGAGGTCACGTCCCAGCTGTGTCCAATCACTGCAGGCGAACAGCGGGTAGGGGCCCATGAAGTCGCGGTGCCCTGTGTCACGGATGGGCCGCTCGAGCAGCCACCCGCCGCTCCGCGGGAGCCGGGTCGGCATCCCGAACTCGGCGAGCGAGGCGACGTAGCCCGGCTGCGTGTAGCCGCAACCGACGTCGGTCGCCTCAGTCAACGTGGAGCCCCACGGTGACGTTCTCGTCGACCAGCTGTTCGGTCTCCCAGGACAGCTGCGGCCGCACCGCTCCCTCCCAGGAGCCGAACCACCCATCTCGGCTGTGCGGGTCGTCGCGGACCTCGAACACCAGGATCTCGTCCTGCTTGTAGATCGCCCGAGATCCCTCGACCACCATGAGCTCCACCCGGTAGGTACCGTCGTTGAGCAGGTCGCCAGGGATGTGACAGGTGTCGCGGTACAGGCCGCGGGGAAACGGGCGTCCCTGCCAGACCTTCTCCAAGTACGGCAGTGCGTTGAACACCAGGACGCCCTGGGCGTTGTAGATGTGCACGCTCAGGTTGAGAAGCGCGTTGGGTCGGAGGTTCCAGTACTCGAACTCCAGGGCCACGGGCGTCCGCACGTCGATGGGATCGGACGGGGAGCCGTACTCGGGACGGACCGCCGCCCGCCGCACCCGCACCGCGTCGTTTCCCGGCGCCGACTCGAGCTCCGGCCACGAGCGCTCACTGAGCGCGGAGAACGAGGTCGACAGGTAACGGCCGACGACGTCCGGAGTGGGCCCGTCGGCGACCACGCGACCGCCGTCGAGCCACACGGCTCGTTTGCACAGCGACTCGACTGCCGTCATGTTGTGGCTGACGAAGAGCACCGTGCGGCCGCCATCCGCGGCGTCGCCCATCTTGCCCATGCACTTCTTCTGAAACTCAGCGTCACCCACGGCGAGCACCTCGTCCACGACTAGGATGTCCGTCTCGAGGAAGGCTGCGACGGCGAAGGCCAGCCGCGCCCGCATGCCGCTGGAGTACCGCTTGACCGGCGTGTCCACGAACCGCTCGACCCCGGCGAAGTCGACGATCTCGTCGAACTTCGCTTGGATCTCCTGCCGGCGCATCCCGAGGATCGCGCCGTTCAGGGTCACGTTCTCCCGCCCGGTGAGCTCGGGGTGGAACCCCGTGCCCACCTCCAGCAGCGCACCCACACGGCCAGCGACGACGGCCTCTCCCTCGGTCGGTTCTGTGATCCGCGTGAGGATCTTGAGGAGCGTGCTCTTCCCTGCACCGTTGCGCCCCACGATGGCGAGGGCTTCACCGTGCGGGACCTCGAAGCTCACGTCGCGGAGAGCCCAGAAGACGGAGTCGCCGACGGCCCGTCGGCGCCGGGACCGCACCAGCGGTCGCTTCACTGCCCTGCTGATCACGTCCCGGAGAGCGACGTAGGACTCCCGTTCACCGAGTTCGTAGCGCTTCCCCAAGCCGTTCACCCGCAGCGCGACGGAGCCTCCGCTAGACGGCATCGGCGAACGACCTCTCCATGCGGCGGAAATAGGCGAGACCCCCGACGAGCAGTGCCACGACAGCGGCGACGGATACGAGGAAAGCCGAGCCCGGCGACTCGGTGCCCCCCAGCAACGCCCAGCGGAAGCCGTCGACGACACCCACCATCGGGTTGACGCCGTAGAGGGGGCGCCAGGCTTCCGGGACCAGGGACGATGGATAGGCCACTGGAGAAGCGAACAGCCACAACTGGACGATGAACGGCAGCGTGTAGCGGACGTCGCGGTAGCGGACGTTGAGCGCGGACAGCCACAGGCCCACCGCCAGGGCGGTGATCGCCGCGAACACCACCAGGAGGGGCAGCGCCAGGATCGCCACGGTCGGCACCGTCCCATAGGCGAGCATGAGGCCGACCAGGACCACGAACGCGATGCTGACGTCCACGAGACCCGCCAGGACCGCCGCCAAGGGGACGATGAGCCGCGGGAAGTAGACCTTGGTGAGCATCGCCTCCTGCGCGACCAGGCTGTTGCTCGCTTGGGTCACCGCGTTGGCGAAGAACGTCCAGGGCACCAGGGCCGTGTAGGCGAACACCGGGTACGGCACCCCCTCGGAGGGGACCCCGGCCAGTCGACCGAAGAAGATGCTGAAGACGACCATCGTGAGGACCGGCTGTAGGACCGCCCACGCAGCCCCGAGCGCGGTCTGCTTGTACCGGACCTTAATGTCCCGCCACGTCAGGAAGTAGACGAGGTCCCGGTACGCCCACAACTCGGCCCAGCCGACCAGTGTGCGAGCCCCTCGGGGACGGATGACGGTGAGAGGCCGAACCAGCGGGGGGCTGCTCATTGAGGTCCAGCCGCGTGGCCGACCTCGAGGTGGAACGGGGTCGGGACATGGACGTGGAGGTGCACGCGCCCCCCGCTCCTGAACAGGAACGCGCACCAGCAGCGCGTTCACCAGGCTCGATTGTGCAGCATGAATCGTCCAGCACGAGCTCTTCTCCTCCCACGGAGTGCACAGCCACGCCACCGGCCACCCGGACCCGAGTCCCCTCACGCTCATCCACCGGCGCGACGGTGGAACGGGACCTCGCGACGTGGAGTGCCACGTCTAAGGTGCTCTCCTCGACGACCGCAGGACGCGAGGCAGAGCATGGGGGGTGCCGCAGGTGGCCGTGCTGAAGAGGCGTGCCGAGATCCACCTCTTCCTGCTCTGGTCGGAGGCCCGGCGCGCCGAAGCCGCCATCCTCGCCGACATCCGGCAGCACTTCCGGGTCCTCGAGGTCGTCGAGGTCGTGTGGACACCCGGCCCCACCTTCGCGCGCAACCTCTCTCGCATGTACATGGACCGTTTGCCGCCGGGATCCCACAAGGAGATGCACTGTGGGTCCGGTCCGATGCTCGCCGTGGTCGTCGAGGACATCAGGCCGCGCTACCGGGTGCGGGGACACCGCCGCCAGCTGAAGTGGGTGAACTCCAACGTCTTCGACGCCCGCCAGCGCTACCGGATGTGGACGGGGGACGGGCACCGGGTGCACGCGAGCGACTCCCGCACCGAGATCGAGCGGAACCTCATGATGATTTTCGGGGAAACTCCCGAGAATTTTCGGGAACGTGCCCCGGGAGCTGACGTGCGTAGTCGTCACGAGGCGGACCTGTTGGGAGCCGACGGCTGGCGCTCGACCGAAGAACTGGTCCGCGCCATCGAGATGCACGACGCCAGGGTGACTGCCGGCCCGAAGGACGACCGACAGCTGGTCGTCCTGGCTCGTGACGTCTGGTGGGCGCGGACCGTGGCCAACGGCCGAGAGGTCGACGAGGAAACCACGGACGTCCGCGTGGGCGACGACGTGGTCCGTCTCAGGGTCCTACCCGATCCGGAGGCGACGTCCCAGGACGGCGCTCGGGCACGGCTCGTACGCGCGGCACGTGGTCTCCTGAGCTCCGTGCGGCCCACCGGCTGACCAGCACGGTGACGACTAACACCCCCGTACCGCCGAAGGCGGCGAACAGCCAGGTAGGGAAGTCGTCGACCTCTCCCTCGAGGGGCTCGAGCACCTGGTGGTCCGTGAATTCGGTCCACCCCGCGGACACCGCGATCCGGAGGAACACGTAGCCGGCCACGGCGGCGACTACGACCGGCAGGATCCCCGTCGGCCGCCAAGCACACGGCAGCAGCCGCCAGGCGATGAGGGTGGCCAGCACGACGACGACCATGATCGCCACCGTGGTGATCGGTCGCGGGTAGAACCAGTCGACTCCGGTCGTGAGGGTCAGTCCGACGACAACCACCACCACCACCGCGGCCGAGACGGTGACACCGAGGAGCGGCCGCTTGTCCCCGTACACCCCTGCAGAGTAAGGGTCTGGAGGTCGGATGCGGCCCCTCTCGCGGGCCCCTGCTGGTGCTCCGATCAGCTCGGATGGCCGCCGGTCACGAGGAGCCCTCGGGCGCAGGTGGCCGTGCCGGCCCCGGGTCACGGGTACCCACCGCAGTCGGATCCGTGACCACCGTCGCGGAGTCCATTGACACGTGAGCAGGCCCACAATTGACTACACCCCTCGAACCGGGGGTGCCCATGCAGGCTCTCATCCTCGCGGCTGGCGTAGGTCGTCGCATGCAGCCGCTCACGCAGCACCTGCACAAGACGCTGCTCACGGTCGCCGGACAGACGGTCATCGACCGGATCCTCGACGGCCTCGCCGACCGCGGAGTCACGCCGGTCACGATCGTGACCGGCTACCGGGCGGACGAGCTCACCACCCACGTCGCCCGGCACCACCCGCACCTCGACGTCCGGTACGTTCACAACGCGGACTACGAGACCACCAACAACATCCACTCGATGGCGCTGGCCTTCGAGCACATGGAGCTCGACGAGGACGTCGTGCTCATCGAGTCCGATCTCGTCTACGAGCCGCGCGTCCTCGACCGGCTGCTCGCCTCTGGTCACCCGGACGTCGCCCTCGTCGACCGGTACCGGGCCGGCATGGACGGCACCGTCGTGAGCCTCTCCCCCTCCGGGAGGATCACCGCCGTCATCACGCCGGCCCTGCAGCCGGACAACTTCTCCTTCACGGACAAGTACAAGACCCTCAACATCTACCGGTTCAGCGCCGCCCTGTGCCGGGACAAGCTGTGCAAGCTCCTGACGTACTACACCAGCACCTTCGACCGGAACTGCTACTACGAGCTCGTGCTGGGCATGCTGATCTACGTCCAGCAGGTCGACGTGCATGCCGAGGTCCTGGACGGCGAGGTCTGGGCGGAGATCGACGACCCCAACGACCTGCGGATCGCCGAGTACACCTTCAACCCGGCCACCCGGTACGACACGCTGACCGCCGGCTGGGGCGGGTACTGGACCAGCGACGTCCTCGACTTCGCCTTCATCCGGAACGAGTACTTCCCACCGCCGGCCGTGCTGTCGGAGCTGCGGCTCAACCTCCCCGACCTCCTGCACAGCTATGGCTCACGGCAGTCGATCCTCGACCAGAAGCTGGCCTGGGCACTGCAGTGGCCGGCCGGGCTCGTGCACGCGGTGGCCGGCGCGTCCCAGTGCTACCCGTGGCTGCGGGCCTGGTACGCCGGCCGGCGGGTGCTCCTCCCGGCGCCGACCTTCGGCGAGTACCCCAGGGTGTTCCCGGGCGCGCGGACCTACCTCGACGCCCCGGGGATCGACTGGACGGAGGTGGAGCGCGAGGCCGAGGAAGCCGACGTCGTGGTCTTCGTGAACCCCAACAACCCGACAGGGACCCTGCTCGCGACCGAGCGCATCCGGCGGTTCGCCGAGGACCACCCCGCGACGACGGTCGTCGTGGATGAGAGCTTCCTCGACTTCTCCGACGAGCCCAGCATCGTCGGGCACCTCGCCGACGGCGCACTGCCCAACGTCCTCGTCGTCAAGAGCCTCAGCAAGGTCCTCGGCGTCCCGGGGATCCGGCTCGGCGTCCTGGCCACCAGCGACCCGACGACCGCCGCCCGCATTGCCGAGGAGACGCCGATCTGGGACCTCAGCTCGGTCGCCGAGAACTTCCTCGAGATCATCCTCAAGCACCGTCCCGCCCTGGAGCAGTCGTTCCGGCAGACCGCGGCCGACCGGGAGCAGCTCACCCGGCTGCTCAAGGACAGCCCGGGCGTCGACGCGGTCGTCCCGAGCGGCGGCGACTTCGTCCTCGTCCGCCTGACCGGCGACGCCGTCGCCGCTGACACGGCCGCGCGGCGGCTGGTCGAGCGCCGAGGGGTGCTGGTCAAGGACGTCTCCCACAAGATGGGGGACGGCCGGGGCTGGTGGCGGATCGCGGTCCGCACCCCCCGCGACCAGGACCGGTTGGCCATGGCCCTGCACGACCTCGGCGGGGCCTGGTGACCCGCGTCGCGGCCACGCGTTTGGAGCGGTCGCCTCACGAAGGCGCCAGGCGGCGGCACGCGCGCGCCGGTCACCAGGTGCCTCCCCTACACGACTTCCTCCACCTGCAGTACGCGGCGCCGAGCCCCTTCTGGAGCCGGCTGATCCCCGAGCGCCTGGGCGGCGCCATGGCGCACCTGGCCGGACGGCTGGGCGTGCGACCGTCGGTCCTGACCGTGCTGGGCGGGGTCTGCGGGGTAGTCGGCGCCATCCGCCTCGGGACCGCATCGGACCTGACCGACGCCCTGCTGGCCGGTGTCCTGTTGCTGGTCGCCTACACCTTCGACTGCTCGGACGGCCAGCTCGCCCGGGCCACCGGGCAAGCGAGCGCGCGCGGCGCCTGGCTCGACGTCACGGTGGACGCGGTCGTCACCTGCTTCATCGCGGCAGCAGTCGCAATCGCCCTCCTGTCCGAGGGCGGCGATCCGATGCTCGTGCTCCTCGTCGCCGGGGTCTTCGGAGCCAGCCGGACGGCGAGCCTGTTCACCTCCAGCCGCATCAGGTCCGACGACGGCGGGATGCGGCTGGCGGGCCTGTCGAGCCATCTGCGTACCGTCTACACAGCGCTGATCGACACTCCCTTCGTGTATGTCCTACTCGCCGCGACACGGCTCTCCGAGGGCCTGTTCACCCTGGTGGTGCTGGCTGTCGCAGCGCTGACCTTCGGACAGGTCGCGGTTTCGAGTCACCACCACTTCGCCTCGGTCCCACGGGCCGCTGAGTGACCGTCGTCGAATCGCGGGCCCGCCAGCGCCGGCCTCCTGCACGGGTACCGCTCGGTGAGGAAGGGCCGGCCGGTGCCTGAGCAGCTCGCAGCCCTCGTGTTGGACGGCAACCTGCGTGCCGCCGTCGTCGCCGTCCGCTGCCTCGCGCGCTCCGGACGCTCCGTGGGCGTGCTCGACTCGCGTCCCGGGCGGCCGTTCGTCGGAGCAGCGTCGCGGTACCCGGTCGTTAGGGGCGGACTGCCCGACCTGGAGGCCGACGAGGCGGAGCACGTGCGTGCGCTGCTCGACCTCCTCGACGCCCACCCGGCCGAGATGCTCCTCCCGGTGGGTGACGGCTCGGTCGCGGTGATGCGCCGGTATCGCGACACCCTCGCGTCGCGGACCGCGCTCGCGCTGGGGTCCGAGGAGGCGCTGGCCGTCGCGACCGACAAGCACGCCACGTTGGCCGCCGCGCGCAACGCCGGACTCGCGGTCCCGCTGAGCCGGACGGTGAGCACCGAGGCCGACCTTGAGGACGCCATCCGCTCGATCGCCCTCCCGGCCGTCGTCAAGCCGGCGACGTCGTGGCCGGCGTCGGGCGCGCACACCGGACGACTGACCTGCATTCCCGCCAGGGACGCGGGGGAGCTGCGCACGGCAGTGCGATCGGTGCTCGCCAAGGGGACCGCAGCGCTGGTCCAGCAGTGGGTGACCGGACGCCGTGAGGCGGTCCACGTGTTCCACGCGCGTGGCCGCCTGTGGGCGGCTGTCTGTGTGGTGACCCACCGCACAGCGTCGGTCGTGAGCGGCAACTCCACCGACCGGGTGACGGTGCCGCTACCACCGGACAGCGCCGCCGCTGCCACGCGCCTGGTGGAACACCTCGGGCTGGAGGGCTACGCGGAGGTCGAGTTCCGGCGTGACCACGACGGCCGGCCCCTGCTCATGGAGGTCAACCCCCGCCTGTCGGCGTCGGTCGAGGCGGCCACCCGGGCCGGGGTCCCGTTCCCCGTCCTCCAGCACCAGTGGGCGACCGGTGCCTCCCTGCAGGCGCACGAGGGCTACCGCACCGGCGTCCGGCTGCGCTGGCTCGGGGGAGAACTGCGCTGGGTACGGGACACCACACGGGCACGGGGGTGTCCGGGTGTACCCACCCCGCTCCGAGCGGTCGGGACCGTCGTGGCCGCGACCGTCCGCCCCGCCGCCTACGACTACCTGGACCTGCGGGACCCGTGGCCCGCCGTGCGAGCCGTCGGCAACCTGCTGACCCGGCGGAAGACGCCGGACACCACACCTGACCGAGACGAGGAGGTCGTGGGAACATGATCGATGGATCGGTGCCGGTGGCCGTGATAGGTGCCGGACCCTACGGCCTGTCCGTGGCGGCGCACCTGAGCGAACTGGGGGTGGAGCACCGCATCTTCGGCCGGCCGATGTCGCTGTGGACCGACAACATGCCCCGCGGCATGTACCTCAAGTCCGAGGGCCACGCCTCCAACCTCAGCGACCCGGCGGGGCGGTCGACGCTGCGCCGCTACGCCGCGGAGCACGGCCTGGAGTACCGCGACCTGGGGCACCCGGTCCCGCTAGACACGTTCGCCGGCTACGGACAGTGGTTCCAGCGTCGACACGTGCCGAACGTCGAGCAGGTGGAGGTCACCACCCTCACCCGGGACGGTGACGGCTTCCGGTTGCACCTGGGGGACGGCTCGACGCTGTCCGCGGGTCGTGTGGTCCTCGCGACGGGCATGTTGGCCTACGCCCATGTCCCGGATGTCCTGGCCGGCCTCCCAAGTCATCGGGTCACACACAGCAGCGCACACGCCGACCTCGACCACTTCACGGGTCGGGACGTCGTCGTGGTCGGCGCAGGTCAGAGCGCGTTGGAGACCGCCGCCTTGCTGCACGAGGCAGGCGCCCGACCCCAGGTGCTGGCACGGGCTGACCGGATCGGCTGGAACGTCAACCCGGCCGGCAAGTCGTGGCCCCGTCGGGTCCGCCATCCGGTGTCCACCATCGGTACCAGCTGGCAGCTGCTGTTCTGCGCCGAGCTGCCGGGCGCGTACCGGCGCCTACCGGAGCAGAAGCGGGTGCACCTGGTGCAGACGACACTCGGGCCGGCCGGAGGGTGGTGGCTCAGGCCGCGCATCGAGGGAGTGGTCCCGGTGACCGTGGCATCGCACATCACGGCCGCTCGAGCGTCGGGGGACCGTGCCGAGCTGACCGTCGAGGGGCCGGACGGGACGAGTGTGCTCGGCGCCGATCACGTCATCGTCGGCACGGGCTATCGCGTGGACCTCGGCCGGCTTCTGTTCCTGGACCCCCGGTTGCGCGCAGGCGTGTCCACGGTAGCCGGCTCCCCGATCCTCGACCGCGATCTGCAGTCGAGCGTGCCAGGCCTGCACGTGGTCGGGCTCCCGGCTGCCGTGAGCTTCGGACCCGTCCAGCGGTTCGTGGCCGGGACGGGCTTCGCTGCTCGACGGGTCTCCGGCGCGGTAGCACGGCGCGGGAAGCGGGTGCGACCTGTCCCCGCCGCGGTCGCCAGGGGCTGAGACCCGACACGGGTCGGGGTCGGGCGGCCCGACTCGTCACGCACGGACTGCCGATGGGCGGCGGCGCGGCCCAGCTCCAACAGCCCGGCCGAGGATGTTCCTCGGCCGGCGTGGACACTCGTGAGGCGGGCGATGCGTCCGGGGAATGATCAACTGCTCGTCGACGTCCATGCCGCGTGGGCTTCCGGCACCGTCGGGGTCAGCGGGTTTCGTGGGTGGGTGTGGCGAGCGCGAGGCTCGGCGAACGGTCGCGGAGGAGCCGGTTGCACAGCCGCTCCACCACCAGGTGCAACATGACGGCGGCGACCACCGCGGCGGCGCTGATGACGGCCACCTGAACCGCCCGGGCGTCGGGCAGGACCGGCGCGAGGTTGACGATGACCAGCTCGTGCACGAGGTAGAAGGCGAAGGACGCCTCACCGGCGAAGACCAGCACCCGGCTCGGCAGCCAGCCCGACCGGCCGTCGAGGTCGCGGCCGGTCATGTGCAGCACGACGAGCAGGAAGGGCACGGCCACGACTGCGTTGCTCACCACGGGTGGGAGCACCGAGGCCGCAGCCAGTCCCACCGTCAACGCGGCCGCGGCGGCCACGCCGGGCACGCGGGGCCGCCAGCCGTCCCGGACGGCGATGCCGGCCAGCAGTCCGAGGAGGAACTCGCTCACACGGACCAACGGCAGGTGGTCGGCCAGGCCCGGACGCGCCAGGTACGCGATCACGGCGAGGCCCAGGCCCAGGGCCACCAGGGACCATGACAAACCACCAGGCAACCGACGGACGACGAGCACGGCGAGCGGGAACACGGCGTAGAAGAACGCCTCGCAGCTCAGCGACCAGGAGACGCCGTTCATCCCGTAGGCGACGTCGTCGGCCCTCCACCATGCCCGGATCAGGAACGCGTTGGCGAGAGCCGCCTCCGCGTCCCGGTGCACGGGCACGACGGGCACCGCCATGGCGACGGCGAGCATGACGAAGTCGCTGGGGTAGACGCGGGCGAAGCGACGACGCCAGAAGGTCCGCGCCGGGAGGTCCGGCCGGGTGCCCCACGCCAGGACGAACCCCGACAGGACGAAGAAGAACGCCACCCCAAGAACCCGAGCTCCGTCCACCTCCCGGGGATCGACACGACCCCCTCGAACTCCAGGTGGTAGATGAAGACGGACAGCGCGGCGAAGGCCCGGAGGGCGGTGAGTCGGGGTAGCAGCCGGACGTCCGTCCCCGGCGTGTGGTGAGCAGGGCGGACGGCTTGCCGGGAGGAGCCCGGAAGCCGCAGCAACATGGCGGGGACCCTAAGGACGGGTCCCCGCCGAGCGCGACGACCTCACGCCCGTGGGACGGGGACGGCACCGCCGGGACACCTCGACCCGCGTGCCCGTGACCCTCCGTAAACGGATGAGCCGGTGGCTCGGTGACTGCTCGTGGTCGCCGTCGGCGGCGCTCGAGCGGCCGACGACAGGGAGCGGGGCGGCGGACAGCCAGGCAGTGCCCGTCCTACTCGATCGGGAACAAGGCGCTCATGACGACGTCCCGGCCCGACCGCGACGGGCGGTCGACGAGCCGCGTCCGCGCACTCCCGGGTCCTCGCACCGCGACCGCCACCACACCAGGCCCGCCACCGCGACGACGACCACCGACGCGCCGGCCACCCCCACCGGCGACCCGGCGCGCGCGGCCCATGCGGTCAGTCCTGGCACCGAGGCGCCCACCCCCACCTGCAGCACGGTGGTGGGCACCAGCCCCAGCGCGGTCCCCGCCGCGTAGGCCCCGAGCGGCACGGCCGACAGCCCCGCCGCGTGGCTCAGCACGCTGTACGGCATCACCGGCAGCACGCGGGCGACGAGGACGGCGACGAACCCGCGGCCGGCGACCGCCCGGTCGACCGCCGCCAGCCGCGGGCCGGCCAGCCGGACGGCGGTCTCGCGCCCCAGCGACCGGGACAGGCCGAAGGCGGCGAGCGCGCCGAGCATCCCGCCCGCCAGGGACACCGCGAGCCCCGTCCAGAACCCCAGGACGACGCCGAGCAGCACGCACAGCGCCGACCGCGGCACCGGCCCGACCAGCAGGGCGCCCTTGGCGAGGGCCAGCAGCACCAGCCCCGCCGCGCCGGCGCCCGCCACCCAGCGCCGCAGCGCGGCGACGTCGGGCAGCTCCACGGTCAGCGCGACGACGGTGCCGGCGGCGAGGACGGCGAGGAGCACGCCCGCCCTCAGCCATGTCGTCCGCACCGGCCCATGGTGCCGTGCGGAGGACGTCCTCCGGGGTCGGCACACTGGGGACACCGCCGTCGACGTCGCCTCCCTGCGGCACCGAGGAGCCCGATGCGCCTATCCGCCCGGGTCCCGAGCGGCCACCCCGTCGCGCTCGTCTGCCTGCTCCCGACTGCCTGCTCCGGGCCGGCAGAGGACCCGTCCCCGAGCACGCGGGCGAGCACCACCTCGGCAGCGACCACCACGACGAGCCCGTACGCGACGACATCGCCCCGGGCCGAGGCCCCGGTCGAGCAGCGGTGGACGCGGCCCTCGCCAGGATGGACTGCCGCGCGCAGGTGGCCCAGTTGTTCGTCGTCGGCGTGGAGCTCGACGACCTCTTCCCCGGCGACGACCTGCTCGCCGACGGCGTGGGAGGCGTCTTCCTCGGCGGCCGCTCGCGGGCACCGGCTGCCGATCTCGCCGCCGTCACCGTCCGCTGGGCCTCCGACGCACCGGGACCGCGCCCCTGGGTCGCCGCCGACCGGGAGGGCGGTCAGGTGCAGGCGCTGCAGGGTCCCGGCCTCGACCGGCTGCCGGCCGCCGACGAGCAGGGGCAGCTGCCGCCCGATCAGTCACTGCGCTCGCCGGCACCCTCGGCGCCCAGCTCGCCTCGGCCGGGGTCACCCTCGACCTCGTGCCGGTCGCGGACGCCGTCCCGGCCGGCAGCGAGGCGGCCACCGACCCGATCGGCGCCTTCGGCCGCCAGTACGGCAGCACCGCGGCCGACGTCGTCCCCCACGTGCACGCGGTGGCCGACGGGCTGGCCGCCCACGGCGTCACCCCCACGCTGCAGCACTTCCCGGGGCTGGGCCCGGTCGACGCCAACACCGACGAGGTCGCCGGCGTCACCGATCCGGTCACCACCGCTGTCAGCGAGCAGGTGGCCGCCTTCGGCGAGCTGGCCCGCTCCGACGCCGAGCCGTTCGTGATGGTCTCCTCGGCCACCTACCCGCGGCTGAACCCGGACGCGCCGGCCACCTTCTCCCGGCAGGTGATCACGACAGCGTCGTCGTCACCGACGACGTCCACCTGGAGATGGTCGACGCGGTCCTCGCCTGCCCCGAGGCCGACCCCGGGTTCTCCGCCACCGTCGACGCCGCCGTGCGCACCGCCCTGACCGCCGAGACCCGGGCCGGGCTCCTCCAGCCCTGCGCGCCGCAGCCCGTTGACGGCCCGCGGGCTCGCGGTGATCCTCTGCGGCCGGGCGGCTGCGTACGGTGCCGTCGCGACCAGGAGGCGATCCGTGGACTCCCCGACGGCGGCCACCCGCCCGGGCGCCGCGACCGCGGCCGCACTGCTGGCGTTCCTCCAGGGCGGCCTCTACCTGGGTGGCGTGGTCTGGCAGAGCGTGGACGTGGCCGTCTCAGGCTCCGGACTCGAGGACCTCGGTCCCGCGGCGGTCGCCGTCCTCGGCATCAGCGCCCTGGGCGCGGCGCAGGTGCTCGGCGGGCTGTTGCTGCTGCGCCACTTGCGCAGCGCCCCGCTGGTGCCGGCGTCCTGCGCCGACGCCGTCCTGTGCGGCGTCCTGCTGCTGGTGGTGTGCCTAGACGCGTCCGGCGGCGCCCTGTCGACCGCCGACGTCCTGGCGCTCGGGCTGGGCCTCGCCCTCCTGACCGGCCCGGTGCTGCGACTCGTGCTGCTCGCCCGCCCGGGGGTGGTCGCCTGGGCCGGAACCCGGCGCACCGCGGGCGGTGCCGGCGTCGTCCTGGCGGTCGTCGTCGGCGTCGGTGTGCTCGCCTCGGCATCGACCGTCCTGCTGGTGCTCGCCGCACAGCAGACCGCCGTCGGCGCGGCGGTCCCACCCGGGTGAGGCCCCACGCGTGGTGCGTTGACCGCCGCGCCAGGATCCTCGGTCCGACCGACTGACCGGTCTCACCGCCGAGGGCGGTCACGCCACGTCCCAGTCGGCGTCATCGAAGTCCTCGCCGGTGCGACGCCGGCGGTGTTCGCGCCGCTCCGCCATCCGGATCGCCCTGCCGATGGCGACGGCCGCACCGAACGCCACCGCCGGCCACCCGATCAGCAACCACATCCACCACGCCACGCGACCTCCTGCCGTTCCCCCGGCGCCCGTGGTGACGCCTCGGCACGGTCAGGCTACGGAGCGCTCCGCAGGACGGCAGCGTGGGGACGCGACGCTCAGGACGCCTTGCGCCCCTCCCGGGCGAGGCCTCCTCATCGTCCTCGCAGGCCGGCCGCTGGCCCCGCAGCTCACGCCGATCGGCCGCCTCGACCACCTTGCCCACGCTGACCGCCAGGGCGGTTCCGAGGACCGCCCACAGCACCAGCGCCCACACCCACCACGGCACGTGTCCCCCAGCCGAACGGACGGCCCCCGTGGTCTGCTGGAGTAGTACCCGGAGAGCGGACGGCGAGACATCGGCCGACGTGTGATCCGTGCCGGGTGGATTGCCCACAACGGATCGGCCGGGTACACATGGAGCGACCACGTCTCCAGCCACCGGGACGGGCTCACCCGCGACGTGGTGCGTGACCGGGAAGGGCACAGTGGGGGACGCAGGACAGACCCGGCCGCTGGGGAGCGCCCCGGCCCGCCGGCACGTCGACGAGATGGCCACGTCGCTGCGCGGTGAGCTGGCGATGCAGGCCGCCGGGATCGGCACGTTCGACTGGGACCTCGTCACCGGCGTGCTCGACTGGGACGAGCGCCTCGTGGCGCTCTTCGGCTACGACGACGCGACCTTCGAGCGGAGCATCGAGGGCTTCACCGCCCGGCTGCACCCCGACGACCGCGCCGAGGTCACTGCCGCGCTGCAGACCGCGATCGACCGGTGCGGCGACTTCAGCGCGCTCTACCGCATCTGCCTGCCCGGCGGCGCCATCCGCTGGGTGTCGGCCCAGGGTCGCGCGCTCAGCGGCGTCGACGGCGTGGCCACCCGGCTGCTCGGCGCCGCCTACGACGTCACCGAGCAGCGCGGCGACGCCCTCGGCGTGGCCGAGGTCCTCGAGGCGATGCCGGCCGGCTTCTACTCGCTGAGCCCCGGCTGGCGCTTCACGCACGTCAACGCCGAGGCCGAGCGGCTGCTGAGCCGTCGTCGCGAGGACCTGCTGGGCGAGGTCATCTGGGACGCCTTCCCCGCCGCCGTCAGCTCCCTGTTCGAGGAGAGCTACCGCCGCGCCGTCGAGACCGGCCAGCCGGTGTCCTTCGAGGCGCACTACCCCGCACCGCTGGACGGCTGGTACGAGCTGCGTGCCTGGCCGACGGCCGACGGCCTGTCGGTCTACTTCATCGAGGTCACCGACCGGGTCCGCGCCCAGGAGGAGCTGCGCCGCACCGCCGAGCGGACGCTCACCGTGGCGCGCATCAGCACCGAGCTGGCCGGGTCGATGGACGCCGACGTCGCCACCGGACAGGTGCCGCGGATGGTCGTCCCCGCGCTCGCCGACGCGTGCATCGTCAGCGTCCTCGACGAGCACGGCCACACCCGGGCCGTGAGCAGCTGGCACGCCGACGAGGACTCCCGCGACCTGCTGCAGCGCTACGCCCGGTCCCGCGCGGCCGCGCTGGCCGGCATCCCCGCGGTGGTCCGGACGCTCACCACCGGCGAGCCGCTGCACCTGACCGGTGAGCAGGCGGTGGCCACCACCCCGGCCGGGGAGCCGCAGGAGCTGCTGTCCCGTCTGGCACCCACTGCGGCGCTGGCCCTCCCCCTGCGCGGGCGCAGCCAGACCCTGGGCCTGGTGTCGCTCCTCTACACCGACGGCCGCGGGCCGACCGCGGACGAGGTCACCACCCTGCGCGACGTCGCCGAGCGCCTCGGCATGGCCCTCGACAACGCCCGCCTCTACGGCGCCCAGCGGCAGCTGGCCCTGCAGCTGCAGCACTCGATGCTCACCGCACCGCCGGAGCCCGACCACGCCGAGATCGTCGTCCGCTACTTCCCCGCCGCGGAGGCGGCCGCCGTCGGCGGCGACTGGTACGACGCGTTCCTGCAGGCCGACGGCGCCACCACGCTGGTCATCGGCGACGTCGCCGGCCACGACTCCGCCGCCGCCGCGACGATGGGCCAGCTCCGCAGCCTCGTCCGCGGCATCGCACTGAGCACCGGTGCCGGGCCCGCAGCGGTGCTGAGCGACCTCGACCGCGCGATGGAGCTGCTGCGCTTCCGCACCCTCGCCACCGCCGCGGTCGCCCGCTTCGAGCAGACGCGCAGCGAGATCGCGGGCGGCACCACCCGGATGCGCTGGTCCAACGCCGGGCACACGCCGCCGATCCTGCTCACGCCCGGCGGCGAGGTCCGGCTCCTCGCCACCGAGCGCGCCGACATGCTGCTCGGCGTCGACCCGGAGGCACCCCGGCGCGAGTCGGTCGTCGAGCTCGAGCGCGGCTCCACCGTGCTGCTCTACACCGACGGCCTGGTCGAGCGCCGCGACGCCGACCTCGACGCCGGGACCGCCCGGCTCGCCGCGGCGCTGGCCGACTTCGGCGACCGGCCACTGCAGGAGCTGTGCGACGTGCTCGTCCACCACATGGTCGACGGCCACCTCGACGACGACGTCGCGCTGGTCGCCGTCCGCCTGCACCCGCAGGACCGGCCCCGGCCGCCGGCCGCCGGACCGACGGACGTGCCCGCCTCGGTGCCGGCGGACCCCGCCGGCGCCTGAGCCGGGCGCCACCGGTCTCTAGGGTCGGACCGGTGATCGTCGTGACCGCCGCGGGCGGACCCACCGGGACCGCGGTCGTCCGAGCGCTGCGGGCGCGCGGCGAGCAGGTGCGCGCCGTCGTCGCCACCCCCGGGCCGCGGCCGGAGCTCGAGTCGCTGGGCGCCGAGGTGGTCGCCGCCGACCTCACCGGGGACCTGTCCCCCGCGCTGGCCGGCGCCCGCGCGCTGTACCTCGTCTGGCCGAACTTCGACCCGCGCGAGGAGACCGGCGCCCCCGCCGTGCTGCGGGCCGCCGCGCAGGCCGGTGCGACGCGGCTGGTCTACCACTCGGTACTGCGGCCACAGCTGCGGTCGATGCCGCACCACGCCGCCAAGGACCGCGTCGAGGAGGCGCTGGACGACGCCGTCGCCGGGACCGCCGCCCGCTGGCGGGTGCTGCAGCCGTGCGCCTACGCCGACAACCTCGACGCGCAGGTGGGCGCCGCCGCCGGCAGCGGCCGGCTGCCCAGCCCGTGGGGCCTGGAGCGGGCGCAGTCCCTCGTCGACGTGCGCGACGTCGCCGAGGCCGCGGCCGTGCTGCTCACCGAGGACGGCCTGGACAGCGGCACCTTCGAGGCGGCCGGACCGCAGGCGCTCACCGCGCCCGACCTCGCCCGGCTGGCCGGTGCCCACCTCGGCCGAGAGGTGACCGCCGTCGACGTCGACCCGCCGGCCGACGACGGCAGCTACGCCCGCCGGTGCCTGCGGGCGATGTTCGCGTCCTACCGCGCGCACGGGTTCACCGGCAGCCCCCGGGTGCTCACCGCCCTGCTCGGCCGCCCGCCGCGGACCTACGCCGAGCACCTCGCCGACCGGCCCAGGAGCCCTCGGCGCTGAAGGCCGCTCTCAGCGGGTGACGCTCGGCGCGTGCCCGTTCTGCCGCGCGGCCTCCCGGGCGGCCAGCCGCTCGCGCTGCGGGACGACGGTGTACTTCGGGTGCTTGGCGGAGACGAGCCCGGCCTCGAAGACGCCGAAGCGGGTGAGCAGCGACCCGGCCGCCAGCAGCGCCCCGGCCACCACCGCACCGGCCCGGTTCCGGCCGGCGGCGACGGTCAGCAGCGCGCCCGCCGCCGTGCAGCCCTTGGCGATGCGCAGCAGCGTCCCGGGCCGGCCCTCGTGGTACGGCTCGCTGACGATGCCGTGCCCGCTCTCCACCCGGTGCATCGCGGCCAGCTCGATGGCCGCCCCGGCCACCGCCGTCCGCCGCGAGGGCCCGGCCTCCGCCACCGGCGTGAAGACCATCGTCACGCCGCCGCCGGCCGCCATCGCCGAGCCACCGAAGACGTACGGCAGCTGGTCGTGCGCCGCGTGCCAGGACGGCACCGCGGTGTTGGCCAGCAGCACCGCGGTGTAGGTGGCCAGCGGTCCGCCGAACAGCGCCGAGACCACCCCGCCGAACCGCTTGAGCCGCGGGAACCAGCCCAGCAGCTCGACGGCCGCCGTCGCACCGGCCGCCGCGCCGAACGGCGCCAGGATGTAGGAGCCGACCGACAGCGGCGAGGTCGGCTTGAACACCCGCAGCATGTGCAGGAAGCGCTCGGGCCGGCCGAGGTCGTGGATGAGGAAGACCACCGAGGCGACCGCCCCGCCGCCGGCGGTGAACCGGGCGGTGCGGGTCAGCGACGGCCGGCCGGTGACGTCGGCGACCGCGGCGATGATCGACGACGACCCCGCCATCCCGCCGAGGAAGAGGTACAGCGGCACGTCGGGTGACTTCCACACCGGCGGCTTGATGATCGGGCGGCCGTAGTAGGACGTGAACTCGGCGTCCTCGACCATGGGGACCTCGCCCCCGCGGCCGCCGCGCCGTCCCCCCTTGCGACGCCGCTTCGCCCGCTGCTCCGCCGGCGGCCCGTCGGCCCGCCGCCACCCGGCGCCGGGTGTGGCCAGTCCCTCCGTCACCGGGGCCGCCGTCCCACGAAGGCGGAGACGACGACGCCGACCATCATCGCGGCGCCCGCCGCGGCGGCCCGCCACATCGAGGGCAGGTCACGGGTGGTCACCACCGGGTCCGGTGGCAGGCCGTAGACCTCCGGCTCGTCGAGCAGCAGGAAGAACGCCCCGGCGCCGCCGACGCCGTCGTCCTCGTCGCGGCCGTAGAGCCGTGCGGTCTCCACGCCCTGGCCCTGGAGGGTGGCCAGCCGCGCGTCGGCGCGGGCCTGCAGCTCCTCGAGGTTGCCGAACTGGATCGACTGCGTGGGGCAGGCGGTGGCGCAGGCCGGCTGCAGCCCGTCGGTGAGCCGGTCGTAGCACATCGTGCACTTGAAGACCCGGCCGTCGTCCTTGCGCTGGTCGATGACGCCGTACGGGCAGGCGGGCACGCAGTAGCCGCAGCCGTTGCAGATGTCGCCCTGCACCACGACGGTGCCGAACTCGGTGCGGAACAGCGCACCCGTCGGGCAGACGTCGAGGCACCCGGCGTGCGTGCAGTGCTTGCAGACGTCGGAGCTCATCAGCCAGCGGATCTGCTTGTCCGAGCCGGTCTGCCCCGTCTGCGGGTCGAACTCGCTGAGCGCCTCGGCGTTGAGGACGCCGGACTGCTGCGCCGTCGCCAGGCTGTCGTCGTTCTGGCCCTCGGCGACCGACGGGCCGGAGCCCTGGCGGTCGTCGCCGGGGCGCCCGAAGGTCGGCGTCGGCAGGTCGACGGTGCGGGTCTGCTCGATGAAGGCCACGTGCCGCCAGGAGTTGGCGCCGAGCTGGCCGGTGTTGTCGTAGGACATCCCGGACAGCCCGATGACGTCGCGCACGCCGTGCGAGTCGTCCATCGGCAGGGTGTTCCACTCCTTACACGCCACCTCGCAGGCCTTGCAGCCGATGCACACCGAGGTGTCGGTGAAGAAGCCCACCCGCGCCGGGTGGTCGGTGTCGTAGCCGGCCTCGCCCTGGACGTCGGGCAGCGGCCCGAACAGCCGGTTGTCCGGGTCGCGGCCCGTGAAGGCCGGGCTCGCCGAGCTGATCGAGGTCATGCCGGCCTCCTCCCTGCTCCGGTGGTCACAGCTGGGATCCCTCGCCGGCCTCGGCGGCGACCGGGTCGCGGCCGTTCACCCCGACCCGTCCGGACCCCACGCCGGCCCGCCGGCGGTAGGACTCGACGAAGTCGATCAGCGCCGGGCCGCGCGGGCGCCGTCCCGGCCGGATGTCGGCGGTGCTGACCTTGTCCTCCTGGATGTGGGTGTTCGGGTCGAGCACGATCCCGAGCAGGTCGTTCGCCGAGTCGCCGGTCGAGATGCCGCTGTAGGACCAGTGGTAGGGCATCCCGATCTGGTGCACGACCTGGCCGCTGCGCAGCCGGATCGGCCGCATCCGCTCGGTGACCAGCACCTTCGCCTCGATCGCGGTCCGCGTGCTGACCAGCGTGGCGTAGTCGCCGTTGGTCAGGCCGCGCAGCGCGGCGAGCTCCGGGCTCACCTCGACGAAGAACTCCGGCTGCAGCTCGGACAGGTAGGGCAGCGTGCGGCTCATCCCGCCGGCGGTGTGGTGCTCGGTGAGCCGGTAGGTGGTCACCTGGAACGGGAAGACCGGGCTGAGCGCGGGGTTCTCGCGGTTCCACGGCCCCTCGATGTGCTCGATCGTCGGGTTCGCCTGCTGCTTGTACAGGGCGTTCTCGACGACGGACTCCGCCGGCTCGTAGTGCGTCGGCAGCGGGCCGTCGACCACCCCCGCGGGCGCGTACAGCCAGGCCTTCCCGTCCCCCTGCATGATGAACGGGTCGCTGCCGCCGATGGCGTCCTGTGCCCGGGCGCCGTCCGGCGGCACGTAGTCCGGCCGCTTGGTCGCCTCGAAGTCCGGGTTGTCGGCGCCGGTCCAGCGACCGGCCTCCTCGTCCCAGTACACGTACTTCTTGCGCTCGCTCCACGGCTTGCCGTCGGGGTCGGCCGAGGCGCGGTTGTAGAGGATGCGCCGGTTGTACGGCCAGGCCCAGCCCCACTCGGAGGCGACCTGGCCCTGCTCGCGGCCGGGCTTGCGGCGGGCGGCCTGGTTGACCTCGTCGGCGTAGACGCCGGAGTAGATCCAGCAGCCGCACGTCGTCGAGCCGTCGTCCTTCAGCTCCATGTAGCCCGACACCGCGTGCCCGTCGGGACCGACGCCGTTGATCTCGCGCAGGACGGCGTCGGCGCTGGGCTCCTGGTCCGGCCCGTGGGTCGGGTAGTCCCAGGTCAGGTCCAGCAGGGGGCGGTCCCGCGGGTCGGTGGAGTCCGCCAGCCGCTCCCGCAGCATGCGGCCGAGGTGGTAGTAGAACCACAGGTCGCTCTTCGCGTCGCCCGGCGGCTCGACGGCCTTGTGGCGCCACTGCAGCAGCCGCTGGGTCTGGGTGAAGGTCCCCTCCTTCTCCGCGTGCGACGCCGCGGGCACGAAGAAGACCTCGGTGGCGATCGTCTCGGGCGCCAGCTCCCCGGTCTCGATCTCCGGCGACTCCTTCCAGAAGGTCGCCGACTCGATCATCTGCAGGTCGCGGACCACCAGCCAGTCCAGGTTGGCCAGGCCGAACCGGTTCATCCGGCCGTTGGGGTGCCCGACCGTCGGGTTCTCGCCGACGAGGAAGTAGCCGGCGATCTTGCCCTGGATCATGTCGGCGATCTGGCGGTAGGAGCTGTGGTCGCCGTCGATCTTCGGCATGTAGTCGAAGCAGAAGTCGTTCTCCGCGGTCGCGGCGTCGCCCCACCAGGCCTTGAGCAGGCTGACCGTGTAGGACCGCTTGTTGCCCCAGAACCCGGCCTTGCCGGCCGCGTCGGCGCAGTACTCGTCGAGCGTCGCGTGCTGCATCGCGTGCGGCATCGGCAGGTAGCCCGGCAGCAGGTTGTACAGCGTCGGGACGTCGGTCGAGCCCTGGATGCTGGCGTGCCCGCGCAGCGCCAGGATGCCGCCGCCGGGACGGCCGATGTTGCCCAGCAGCGTCTGCAGGATCGAGCAGGTGCGGATGTACTGCGCGCCGACGCTGTGCTGCGTCCAGCCCACCGAGTAGACCCACGCCGTCGTCCGGTCCCGCTTGCTGTTCTCGGTCACCCAGCGGGCGACCTGCAGGAACACCTCCGGCTCGATGCCGCAGACCTCGGCGACCATCTCCGGGGTGTAGCGGGCGAAGTGCCGCTTGAGGACCTGGAAGACGGTGCGGGGGTGCTGCAGCGTCTCGTCCCGCTTCGGCTTGGCGGGGATCGGCGGGCCGCCGCTGCCGGCCGCCTGGGCCTTGTCGGTCTTCTTGATCTCGGGGTCCTGCTCCTTGCGGTCCTGCTCCGCGGCCCCCGCCGGGTCGTCCGAGCCGGAGTGCGGCGCCTCCTCCGGCTCGTACTGCCAGCTGGCCTCGTCGTACTGGTTGTGCTCCGGGTCGAAGCCGGAGAACAGGCCACCGAGGTCCTCGGCGTCGACGAAGTCCTCACCCACCAGCGCCGCGGCGTTGGTGTAGGCGACCACGTACTCCTTGAAGTACAGCTCGTTGTCGAGCACGTACCGGATCAGGCCGCCGAGGAAGGCGATGTCGGTGCCCATGCGCAGCGGCACGTGCAGGTCGGCGATCGCGCTGGTGCGGGTGAACCGCGGGTCGATGTGGACCACCTTGGCGCCGCGCGCCTTCGCCTCCGCCACCCATTGGAAACCCACCGGGTGGCACTCGGCCATGTTCGAACCCTCGATGACGATGCAGTCGGAGTTCGCGAGGTCTTCCTGGGAGTTCGTGGCGCCACCACGACCGAACGAGGCACCCAGACCGGGCACCGTGGCGGAGTGCTATATGCGCGCCTGGTTCTCGATCTGGATCGCGCCCATGGCGCTGTAGAGCTTCTTCATGAGGTAGTTCTCCTCGTTGTCGAGGGTCGCCCCTCCGAGGCTCGCCAACCCCATCGTGCGGTTCACGCGCTTGCCGCCGTTCTCGTCCTGCCAGCCCTTGCGCCGGGCCTCCAGGACGCGGTCGGCGATCATCTCCATCGCCGTGTCGAGCTCGAGGTCCTCCCACTCCGTCCCGTACGGGCGGCGGTACTTGACCGTCGTGACGCGGGTCGGGCTGGTGACCAGCGACTTGCTGGCGCTGCCCTTGGGGCACAGCCGGCCGCGGCTGATCGGCGAGTCCGGGTCGCCCTCGATCTGGACGATCTGCTCGTCCTTGACGAAGATCCGCTGCCCGCAACCCACCGCGCAGTAGGGGCACACGCTCTGCACGACGCGGTCGGCGGTGGCCGTGCGGCTCACCACGTTCTCCGTCGCCCTGCTGCGTGCCGCCGCACCGCGTCCGAGCGGGTCGGGGCCGGTCAGCTGCCGGAACACCGGCCAGGCGTCGAGCCAGGTCTTCACCGTGTGGACTCTGCCACTCCTCGGCGCATCCGGCCTCCGGAACGTCCCGGGGTCGCATCGGTGCCGGAGGCGGTCCCCCCTAGGTCGCCGGGTCGGTCCGCCCGGCGGCGAGGTGCTCCTGCGCCAGTCGCTTCGGCGCCTTCGCCAGCCACGCCTCGGTGACCAGCTCGGCGAGCTCGGGGACGTCGACGGCGTCCAGCCGCACGAGCACGACGGCGTACCCGTCGAAGTGCGGCGTCGTGAGGTAGACGGCGGGGTCGTCGGCGATGAGCGCGTGCTTCACGCCCTCGTCGGCGACGGCGACACCGAGGACCGGGCCGTGGGGGGCGGCGTCTCCGAGGTGCGCGACGTCGGCACGGCGCAGCGGGCGCTCCCACACGAAGGCCTTGTCGCGCACCTTCCACGCCTGTCCGCCGTACGAGGTGCCCTCCACGGCCCCGGGCAGGGCGAGGGCCAGGCGCCGCACGTCCGCCCAGGTGGCCACGGACGCGACGCTAGCCCTCCCGGGATCAGACCGGGGTCACGCCAGGCGTCCGCTGGCCGCGGGGCGGCAGGGCCAGCCCGCAGGCGGCCAGCCGCTCGCGCAGCCGTGCCGCCTCCTGCCGCCGCTGCTCGGCGCGCCGGCGCAGGACGGCCACCTGCAGCGGGTCGGCCGTGCGCTGCGCGCGCAGCTCCAGCACCGCCGCCGTCTCCAGGTGCAGCGCCATGCGCCGCAGCTCGCCGGACAGCTCCGCCGTCCGCAGACCCGACCCCGGGTCCCCCTCCACTGAGGTCATGGGACGCATGGTGGAACGCATCCGTCCCCGCCGCACCCGGAGCGACGCGCCGGAGTGAACGCCCCCGGCGGGGAAAAGAGGTCCCGGACCCGTCGGTGCCCGGGTCGATACTGGCCGGGTGGATGGTCCCGGCCTGCACTGGATCGGCCACTCGACCGTCCGCGTCGAGCTGGCCGGCACCGTCGTGCTGACCGATCCGGTGCTCACCCGCGTCGTCGGCCCGCTGCGGCGGGTCGTCCCCCTCCCGCCCGCGGCCGCCTGGTCCGGGGTCGACCTGGTGCTGGTCAGCCACCTGCACGAGGACCACCTGCACCTGCCCAGCCTGCGGCTGCTGGACGACGACGCCCGCGTGGTCGTCCCCCGCGGCGCCGGCGCGTGGCTGCGCTCGCACGGCGTGCGGTGGGTCGACGAGCTGGCGCCCGGCGAGTCGCTGGTGCACCGCGACCTGCGGGTCACCGCCGTCCCCGCGGTCCACAGCGGCCACCGCTGGGGCCCGCGGCTGACCCACGGCCCCGTCGCCGCCGCCGTCGGGCACCTCGTGGAGGGCGCCGGCGCCACCGTCTACGCCTGCGGGGACACCGACCTGTTCGACGGGATGGCCCGCATCGGCGACCGCGGCATCGACGTCGCGCTGGTGCCGGTGTGGGGCTGGGGCCCGACGCTCGGCCCCGGCCACCTCGATCCCGGGCGGGCCGCCGAGGCGGTGGCGCGGCTGCGCCCGCGGGTCGCCGTCCCGGTGCACTGGGGGACGCTCACCCTCGCCGGCGGGACGGTCGTGCCCGGCCTGGCCCGGCGCTACCGGCGGCTGCTGACCGAACCGCCGCGCGTCTTCGCCGACGCGGTCGCCGCCCGCGGGCTGCCCACCACCGTCGTCGTCACCGAGCCCGGCGGCGCGGTCGAGCTCCCCACCGTGGCGGGTGCGCCGTGAGCACGACCCTGCTCGCCTCCGGCTGGACCGACGGGTCCTCGGTCGGCTACCCCGTGCTCTTCGGCGGGGTGCTGCTCGGCTCGATCGTGCCGGTGGTGCCCACCGGCGCGGTGGTGGGCGCGGCGGCCGCGTTCGCGATCACCGCGCACGAGCTCAACCTGGTCGCGGTCCTCGTGGTGGCCACCCTCGCCGCCTGGCTGGGCGACGTCGTCACCTTCGCCGTGTGCCGGTTCGGCGGGCCGGCCGCGGTGCGCTGGGTGGCCCGGGGCCAGCACGCCGACCGCATCGAGGAGGTCCGCGAGCAGTTCCGCCTGCACGGCTGGCAGATCGTCGTCGCCGGCCGGCTGCTGCCCGCCGGCCGCATCCCCGTGCTGCTGGCCGCCGGCGCGCTGGCCTATCCGTGGCGGCGGCTGCTGCCCGCCTCGCTGCTGGCCGCCGGCCTGTGGGCGGTCGCCTACGCGCTGCTCGGCGTGGCCAGTGGCGGCATCTTCGACAGCCCGCTCATCGCGACGCTGGTGGCCGCGCTGCTGGTCCTCGTCGTCGGCGCGGTGCTCAACCTGGCCGGATCGCGCCGCAGGCGGCAGCTCGAGCCGGAGGTACGGCCGTCCGAGCCCGAAGCGCAGCCAGCCGAGTCCGAGGCGCAGCCCGACGACGAGACCAGCCCGACCCCGTGCCGGCCGGCGTGACCCGGTCCGGTTCGTCGCGGTCGGCTGCGCGTGGCCGGGTGCTCGGTCGCGGCCGGGCGACGGCGCGGGTGCTGCTCACCTGGGTGCTGGCCACGCTGGCCCTCGTCGGTCTCGACCGGTGGCTGGACGGCTTCGCGATGTCCGCCTGGTGGCAGCCACCGCTGGCGGCTCTCCTGCTGGGCCTGCTCGCCGGCGTGGCCTGGCCGCTGGTCATGCGGGTGGCGCTGCCGCTGGCGCTGTTCACGCTGGGCGTGGGCAGCTTCCTGCTGCTCGGCGGGGGGGTGCTGGCGATCTCCTTCGCGATCCCGGGCGTGGTGGTGGCCGACCTCGGCACCGCGGTGCTGGTCGCCGTCGCCATGGCGGCGGTGACGGCGGTGGTGAGCAGTGCGCTGGCCATCGACGAGGACGAGGTGTTCTTCCGCCGCGCCCGCCGCCGCGCCGTCCGCGCCGCGAGTCCCGGCCCCTGTCCGCCGGGCGTGCTGTTCCTGCAGATCGACGGGCTGGGCGCCGACACGGTCCGGCGCGCCGTCCGCGACGGGTCCATGCCCACGCTGGCCGCGTGGCTGCGGTCCGGCAGCCACGCGCTCACCGTGTGGCACACGGACTGGAGCTCGCAGACCGGCGCCTCGGTCTGCGGCATCCTGCACGGCTCCAACCACGACATCCCGGGGTTCCGCTACTACGAGAAGGACCGCGACCACGTGGTCGCGGTGTCGCACCCGGCCGACGCCGCCGAGGTCGAGCGGCGGCACTCCGACGGCCGTGGGCTGCTGGCCGGCGGCGGTGCCAGCCGCGGCAACCTGTTCAGCGGCGACGCCCCGCACGTCAGCCTCACGATGAGCGCGCTGCCACTGGTGACGGCGCGGCGCGGCCTCCGGCGCCGCGAGCGGGTCGGCGCCGGCTACTACGCCTACTTCGCCAACCCGGTGAACGCGCTGCGCACGCTGGCGGTCTCGCTCGCCGACGTCTACCGCGAGCTGGTCGCCGCGGCCCGGCAGCGCCGCGCCGACGTACGCCCGCGGGTGAGCCGCGGCGGCATCTACCCGCTGGCCCGGCCGGGGACGACGGTCATCGCCCGCGACGTCGTCGTCGCGGCGATCCTCGAGGACATGCTCGCCGCCCGGCCGGTCGTCTACGCCGACTTCCTCGGCTACGACGAGGTGGCCCACCACAGCGGCGTCGAGCGCTTCGACACCCTGGAGGTGCTGCGCAGCATCGACCAGCAGGTCGGCCGGCTGGCCCGGGCCGCCGAACTGGCGCCGCGGCACTACCACCTGGTCCTGCTCTCCGACCACGGCCAGACCCAGGGCGAGGCCTTCGCGCAGCGCTTCGGGGAGACGATCGAGTCCTTCGTCGGCCGGCACTGCGGTGGCTCGCCGGCGCCCGGGCAGCGCGGCCCCGAGCCCCGCGACAGCCGGCGGCCGGCCGAGGGCTGGCAGGTCGCCTCCGCCCTCGCCGAGGCGGCGTCCGGCCCCGGCCCGATCGCCCGCAGGCTGCGCGAGCGGGTCGAGTCCGCCGGCGCCGACGAGCACACGCACCGCACGTCGTCGGGGCAGCCGGGGCGGGTCGCGCGGGTGGCGCCCGGCGTCGTGGTCGTCGTCTCCGGGCACACCGCCGGGATCTCCCTCCCCGACCTGCCCGGCCGGGTGCCGCTCGAGGAGATCGAGCGCCACTGGCCCGACCTGCTGCCCGCGCTGGTCGACCACGACGGGGTGGGGTTCGCGCTGGTGCACTCCGACGAGCACGGGCCGGTCGTGCTCGGCCGCGACGGCCTGCACCGGCTGGCCTCCGGCGAGGTGATCGGCGAGGACCCGCTGGCGTCCTACGGCGAGCACGCGCCGGCGCTGGTCGCGCGGGTGTCGTCGTTCCCGCACTGCCCCGACGTGATGGTCAACAGCCGGTACGACCCCGACACCGACGAGGCCTCGCCGTTCGAGCCGCACGTCGGGTCGCACGGCGGTCTCGGCGGCCCGCAGCAGCGCGGCTTCCTCGCGTACCCGCGGCTGCTCAGCCCGCCCGGGGAGATCGTCGGCGCCGAGCACCTGCACCGGGTGCTGCGCGGCTGGCTCACCGAGCTCGGGCACCCCGAGCCGGACGGGCGGGGCGCGCGGGTCGGGCCGGACAGCCCGGCCGCGCTGCGCGATCCCAGCCGTGTCTGACCGGCAGGCCACGGCTGCGTGAACAGCGGCCCGGCACCGTGGCGCCGGCGCCGGGCGGTCCACGAGAGTGGTCCGATGCGACCCGACGCCCGCGCCTGGTTCTCCGGCCGCACGACCCCCGCCCGCTCGCTCGCCGACCTCCACGTCGCCGCGCTGCTGCGCGCCAAGCGCCGTGGCGGGCACCGGGTGAGCGTGGTCCTGCCCGCGCGCGACGAGGAGGCCACCGTCGGCCGGCTGGCCCGCGAGCTGGTCGACCGGTGGGTGCGCCGGGTCCCGCTGGTCGACGAGGTGCTCGTCGTCGACTCCGACTCCGGCGACCGCACCGCCGAGGTGGCCCGCGCCGCCGGGGCCGACGTCGTCGCCGCGGCCGACGTGCTGCCCGCCCACGGCACCCGCCCCGGCAAGGGCGAGGCGCTCTGGAAGTCGCTGGCGGCCACCACCGGCGACCTGCTCGTCTTCCTCGACGCCGACCTGCTCGGCGACGTCAGGCACTACGTGCCCGGCCTGCTGGCGCCGCTGCTCACCGATCCGCAGGTCGGCTACGTCAAGGGCTGCTACACCCGGCCGCTGGAGGTCGACGGCCGCTCCGTGCCCGCCGGCGGCGGCCGGGTCACCGAGCTCACCGCCCGGCCGCTGCTCAACGCCCTGTGGCCGGAGCTGGCCGGTTTCGTCCAGCCGCTGGGTGGCGAGTACGCGGGACGTCGGGAGGCGCTCGAGCAGGTGCCCTTCGTCTCCGGCTACGGCGTGGAGGTGGGCCTGCTGGTCGACCTGCTCGGGCTGCTGGGCCTCGGCGGTCTGGCGCAGGTCGACCTCGGCGTGCGCCGGCACACCTCGCAGGACCAGGAGGCGCTCGGCCGCATGGCCGGGCAGGTGGTCTCCGCGGTGCTCGCCCGCAGCGGCTCCGCGGACGTCGGCGGGCTGCTCACCCAGTACCGCGCCGGGGACGGCGGCTTCGTCCCTGTCAGCACGCTGGTGGCGGTCGACGAGCGGCCGCCCATGGTCACCGTCCCCGAGTACCGGGCCTCCCGCGCCGGCGCGGTCTGAGCCCGGGACACCTCCGGCCGACGGTCGTGCTCTGCCCCGTACGGGGGGCAGAGCACGAGGGAGCGCGGGATCACTGCAGGTCACGACGTCGCGGCAGGCCCGGTGGAGCCCGCCGTACTGCATAGTGGCGCGACGGGGGTCCCGTGCCAGGCGGCCGAGCCGGCACCCGACCAAGGGGAGCAGAGACCATGCGCCCTGACGTCCACCGCTGGCTGCGCCGGCGCACCTACACCGCCACGTCCTGGACCGCCGCCGACCTGGCAGCGGCCAAGCGTGCGCAGGGGAGCACCGTCAGCGTCGTGCTCCCCGCGCTGGACGAGGAGGCCACCGTCGGCGCGATCGTCGGCGTCATCCGCGCCGGGCTCGTGGACCGCGACCCCCTGGTCGACGAGGTCGTCGTCGTGGACAGCGGCTCCGCCGACCGCACGGCCGCCGTCGCCGCGGCCGCCGGGGCTCGCGTCGTCGACACCGGCACCGTGCTGCCCTCCCACGGCCGCGTGCCGGGCAAGGGCGAGGCACTGTGGAAGTCGCTGGCGGCCACCAGCGGCGACCTCGTCGTCTTCGTCGACGCCGACCTGGTCGGCTTCGATCCGCAGTACGTCGTCGGCCTGCTCGGCCCGCTGCTCACCGACCCGGCCATCGGCTACGTCAAGGCGCTCTACGACCGGCCGCTCACCACGACCGAGGGCATCGTCCCCTCCGGCGGCGGGCGGGTCACCGAGCTGCTGGCCCGGCCGCTGCTCAACGCGTTCTGGCCGGAGCTGTCCGGGTTCGTCCAGCCGCTGTCGGGCGAGTACGCCGGCCGCCGCGAGCTGCTCGAGCGGGTCCCGTTCGTCTCCGGTTACGGCGTCGAGTTCGGGCTGCTGATCGACCTCGCGGGGCTGGCCGGTGTCGACGCGCTCGCCCAGGTCGACCTCGGTACCCGCCAGCACGCCCACCAGTCCGACGCCGCGCTCGGCCGCATGGCCGGGCAGATCCTGCAGACGGCGATGGCCCGCCGTCCCGGAGCCGGGGACCCCGCCTCGCAGCTGCTGCAGTTCCTCCGCACCACCGACGGCGTCGAGGCGGTGAGCTGGAACGTGGCGGTGAGCGAGCGACCACCGATGACCACGGTCCGGGCGGCGGCGTCCGGAGGCCGTTGATGCGGGTCCTCATGGACGCCGGCCCCTGGCTGCCGGTGCCGCCCGCGGGCTACGGCGGGCTGGAGAACGTCGTCGCCACGCTGACCGCCGAGCTGCGCAGGCGCGGCCACACCGTCGTCCTGGCCGCCTCCGGCGACTCCCCGCTGCCCGTCGACGGCCTCGTCAGCGCCTTCCCCACCGGCCACTTCGACGTCCTCGGCGCCCCGTACGCGCAGGTCGTCGGCATCGCGCACGCCCACGCGCAGGCCGTCGCCGTGGCCGCCACCACGGGGGCCTTCGACCTGGTGCACACCCACCTGGAGGTGGTCGGCCCGGCGGTGCTCGCCGCGCTCGGCCGGGCGGCGCCCCCGGTGCTGCACACCCTGCACTGGGACCTGCACCGCAACGCCCACTTCTACGAGTGCTTCGACGGCCGCGGCCGGGTGTTCTTCGCCGGGGTGTCCGACAACCAGGTGGCCCGCGGGCCCGAGCGGCTGCGGCGCCAGACGCTGGGCGCCGTCCCGCTGGCGGTGCCGGTCGACGGCCCTCCGCCCGTGCCGCGGGAGGACCGCGACGACGCCGTCCTCGTGCTCGCCCGGCTGTGCGAGCTCAAGGGCACCGACACCGCCGTCCGCGCCTGCCGCGCCGCCGGTGTGCCCGTGGTGCTCGCCGGCCCGGTCGGCCCGCTGACCGACCGCGCCGCGCTGGACACCGCCCTGGCCACCCCCGGGCACCCGGCGCTGTCCCACCCCGACGTCGCGTGGTTCCTCGACTGCGTCGAGCCCCTGCTCGACGGCGACCGGGCGCGCTGGGTGGGCACCGTGAGCGGCGCGGAGAAGGCCGACCTCCTGCGCCGGGCGCGGGCGCTGCTGACGCCGGTCCGCTGGGAGGAACCCGGCGGCACGGCGGCCTGCGAGGCGCTCGCGGCCGGGACGCCGGTGGTCGCCCTGGCCCGCGGCTGCCTGCCCTCGCTCGTCGACGACGGCCGCACCGGCCTGCTCGCCGACGACGAGGCGGGCCTGACCGCGGCGCTGGCGCGGATCGGGGAGATCGACCCGGAGGTGTGCGCGGCCGAGGCGCGGCGGCGGTTCGCGCCCCCGGTCATGGCCGCGGCCTACGAGCGGCTCTACGCCGAGGTGGTCCGCCGCGCGCGGGTGCGCACGACGACCGGCCCGCGCATCGTCGCGCCCCGCTCTCCCATGCCCTGAGGTCGGGCTATCCGTATCGGACGGCGGCGCCGCTGCGGGCGGACTCGGCGATCGCCACGGCCAGCCGGTGGGTCCGCAGCGCCTCGGCGTAGTCGACCAGCCCCTCGGCGCGGGTGCCGGTGGTCAGCAGCTCCACGAAGGCCCGGTCGACGGCGGTGCGCGCGTCGACGGCCGGCTCGGTGTGCGTGGTGCCCTCCGCCGTCGTCACCGCCAGCGCGGTCTCGGTGAGCTCGAGCGCGGCGCCGGCGCAGGAGACCTCCAGGCCGGCGCGGGTCTTCGCCGGCTGCGCGCAGCCCGCGGCGAGTGTGCCGACCGCGCCGGAGCCGAAGCGCAGCAGCGCCACGGTGGCGTCGTCGACGTCGCGCCCCTCGGCTGACGACGGCGCGGTCAGCGCCCGCACCTCGGTGACCTCGCCGGCCAGCACGCGGGCCAGGTCGAGCACGTGCGTGGCCTGCTCGACCACCTGACCGCCCGAGCGGTCCGCGCGCGACCACCACGCCGGCGGCGGGACCTTGTCCAACCAGGTGGCCGCGAGCAGCCGCGGCGGGGCGGCCGCGCACACCGCGCGGGCGGCGGCCACGGTGTCCAGGTGCCGCCAGTGGTAACCGGTCGCCGTCGGCACCCCGGCCGCGGCGACGGCGGCGGCGACCTCCTCGGCGACGGCGAGGTCGGTGCCCAGCGGCTTCTCCACGAACAGCGGCAGGCCGGCCCGGACCACCGCCAGCTCCAGCTCGCCGTGCGCGAACGGCGGCACGCACAGCCAGACGGCGTCGAGCCCGGAGCCCAGCAGCGCGTCGATGTCGAGGGCCGGCACGCGCAGCTCGCTGGCGAGGGCCGCGGCCGCCGGGGGGACGGCGTCGGCCACACCGACCAGCATGACGCCGTCCAGCGCGCTCAGCGTGCGGCCGTGCCGGGCGCCGACCCCGCCGGCCCCCACCAGGCCGACCCGGAGGGTCATGCCGGCGGGGTGCCGTCGACGTCGCGGACCGGGATCACGAGTGGGCTCACGCCCGGGCACTGCCCCGGTCCCGGCGCGGGCAACCGCTCAGCCGTGGACCAGCAGGCCCCGGATCGTCTCGCCGGCCGCCTGGTCGCGGTAGCCGGCGTTCACCTCGTCGAGCGAGTACCTGCGGGTGACCAGCCGGTCGAGCTCCAGCCGCCCCTCCTCGGCCATGCGCGCCAGCATCGGGATGTCGCGGAACGGGTTGCACGACCCGAACAGCGACCCCTGCACGCGGTGCTCGAACACCGTGGTCATCTGCCCGTTGAGGTCCACGTGCCCCTCGCGCGGGTGGTCGGCTAGCGCGGTGAGCACCAGCGTGCCGCCCTTGCCCAGGCACGCCGAGGCGCCGGCCATGACGCCGGCCGACATCTTGCCGACCGTCACGACCACGACGTCGGCGCCGGTGCCCCGCGACAGCTCCCGGGCCAGCTGCGCGGCCTCGCCGGCGTCGGCGACGGTGTGGGTGGCGCCCAGCGACCGGGCGAAGTCGCGCTTCATGGCCACCGGGTCGACGCCGATGACGTGCACCGCGCCGGCGTGCACCGCGCCCTGGACGGCGTTGACGCCCACGCCGCCCAGCCCCACCACGACGACGACGTCGCCCGGGCGGGTGCCGCCGGAGTAGACCGCCGACCCCCACCCGGTGGGGACGCTGCAGGCGAGCAGGGCGGCGGTGTCCAGCGGCAGGTGCGCGTCGACCTTCACGCAGGAGAACTCGCTGAGCACCGTGTGGCGGGCGAAGGCCCCGACGATGCAGAACCCGCCGAGTGGCTCCCCGTCGAGCCGGAAGGGATAGGTGCCGGTGGGCAGCTGCCCGATCGCGATCGTGGCGCCCTTGTCGCAGATGTTGGACCGGCCGCTCGCGCAGTACCGGCAGTGCCCGCACGCGGGCAGGAAGCTGGTGACGACGTGGTCGCCGGGCGCGACGGACGTGACGCCGGGGCCGCCCCCCAGGACGACGCCGGAGCCCTCGTGGCCGCCGACGATCGGGTAGCGCCCGCCGGGGTTGGAGTGCCGCAGGTGCTCGTCGGAGTGGCACAGGCCCGCGTAGGCCATCTCGACCAGGACCTCACCGGGCCCGGGGTCCACGACCTCCAGGTCGACGATCTCGTACTCGGTGCCCGCCTCGCGCAGCACCGCCCCCCTGGTCTCCACCCGTCCGGCCCTCCTCCTGGCCCGGCGCCACCCCGCGGACGCCGTCGTCTGGCGCCCAGCCAACCCCACGGCCGGGCGGCGTCCGACGCCGGGTAGCACCCGGTGCCAGACGTCTCGGCGGGTCCGTGTCGGGGACGACGGCGCTGGTCAGGGCCGGAGTGGCCGCGACCGGCATGCCCCGACCGGTTGACCTCGTTCCGTGACGAGGGCACCCGCCACGCAGCGTTGCTAGGGTTCGCACCGTGAGTGATCAGTACCGCCGGGCCGTCAAGAAGGCCCAGACCCGCGCGCACGTGCGGGACACGGCGCAGCGACTGTTCTCCGAGCGCGGCTTCGACGCCGTTCCCATCGCCGAGGTGGCGGCGGCCGCCGGCGTCGCGGTGCAGACGGTGTTCAACCACTTCGCGACCAAGGAGGAGCTCTACTGGGCCGACCGGACGCCGTGGGTGGACGGCCCGGCGGCCGCCGTGCGGGAGCGTCCCGCCGGCGTGCCCGCGCTGACCGCACTGCGCGAGCACCTGGTCGCGTCCGTGGGGCGGTTCGTCGAGCGGCTGGGCGACCCGACCGGACGCTGCACCATCGCCGACCTGGACCGCTCGCCGGCACTGCAGGCGTCCGAGCGGGAACTGCACCACACCGCGGAAGCCCGGCTGCGCGACGCGCTGGTCGAGGCCTGGACGGGTCCCGGCGCCGAGGACCGGGTGCCCGCCGACCCCCGGATTGCAGCCGCGGTCGTGGCCGCCACCTGGCTCGCGGTCAGCCGCACCCTGGTCACCCAGCCCCGCTGCCCGCTGCCCGCGCCGGGAAAGGCCGCCGGGGTCGCCGCGGCGACGCGCGCCCTCGCCGAGCGGCTGCTCACCCGCTACGAGGCCGAGCTCGTCGTCCCGGTCCTGGCGGACGACACCGTCCCGGCCCTGCGCGCCGTCTGACCGGTCGCGCGGCCGGGCACGCGGCGCCGGCTCGGTACCGGCTCGGTACCGGCTCAGCGCCGGGCGGGCTCCGCGGCCGGTGCCACGAGCGGCAGCAGGACGTCGTCGACCACCTGCTCGACGTGCTCGGCGACCATCCCGCCGTCGCCGGCAGCGGTGAGCCGCTGCCACCAGAACGCCTCGAGCACCGAGCGCAGCAGCGCCAGCCGTTCGGCCGGGACGTCGTCGCCCCGGTCGGCCCAGCGCCGCCCCAGTTCCTCGACGCTCTCGGTCAGCGGGTGCACCAGCGCGGCGTCGAGCCCGGCGCGCAGGTCCTCGTCGTGGCGGGCGGCGCCGACCAGGCTGGCCACCGCGCGCTCCTCGCGTGACAGCGGCCGGCGCCACGAGCCCACCAGCGCGACGAGGTCGGCGCGGACCGAGCCCTCGTCCTCCGGCGCGTGGACGAGCGTGAAGCGGCTGACCGCCGAGCGCGCCAGCGCGGCCATCGACGGCCACCGCCGGTAGATGCCGGCCTTGCCCGCGCGCGCCCGTGCGGCGACCCGGTCGCTGTTGAGCCGGCCCCAGCCCTCCTCGGCGAGGATGTCGACGGCGACGGCCACCAGCTGCTCGGACAGCTCCGCGCTCAGCGGCCGGCCGGGGGTCCCGCTCACGGGCGAACTCGTTCGTACGACATCAGGTTGCGCACCGCCACATACTGGCCTGTCGATGGAGTGACCACAACGACCAGCGCGGGCCGGTCACCCGACCGGACGCGCGCAACCCCCCTGTGTCAGGCCCCGGCCGCGCCCTCGACGTGGACCTGCAGGGTCGCGCCGTCCTCGCTGACCCAGCCGCGGCTGCGGGCCTCCTCCACCATGCGGTCCCAGCGCTCGGCCCAGTCGGCGACGTCGGCGTCGGGCTCGGCGGCGGCCCGTAGCGCCGCGGTGTCGAGCACACCGATGCCGTCGTCCTGCAGCCGGCCCAGACCCGCCTCGCGCAGGACCTCGTCGGCCTCCTCGTCGGTCACCTGGCCCAGGGCCAGGTGCAGCCGGGACAGGTCGTCGGTGTCGACGACCCGCACCTCGGGACGCTCCTCGGCGCCCCCCACCACCTCGACGATCACGGTTCCTCCTCGGGTAAGGACCTCCTGCCCCCACCGCTCGCGAGCTCGCGGCGGGACCCTGCAGGAGGCCGTCAGACGTGCCAGGGGAAGCGGGAGAAGTCGGGATCCCGCTTCTCCAGGAAGGCGTCGCGGCCCTCCACGGCCTCCTCGGCCATGTAGGCCAGCCGGGTCGTCTCCCCGGCGAAGAGCTGCTGACCGACGAGGCCGTCGTCGATCAAGTTGAACGAGTACTTGAGCATCCGCTGGGCGGTGGGGCTCTTGGCGACGATCCGCCGTCCCCAGTCCAGCGCGGTGCGCTCGAGCTCGGCGTGCGGGACGACCCGGTTCACCATGCCCATGCGGGAGGCGTCCTCGGCGGAGTACTCGTCGCCGAGGAAGAAGATCTCGCGGGCGTACTTCTGCCCCACCTGGCGGGCGAGGTAGGCCGAGCCGAAGCCGCCGTCGAAGCTGCCGACGTCGGCGTCGGTCTGCTTGAACCGCGCGTGCTCGGCGCTGGCCAGGGTGAGGTCGGAGACCACGTGCAGGCTGTGCCCGCCGCCGGCCGCCCACCCGGGGACGACGCAGACGACGACCTTCGGCATGAACCGGATCAGCCGCTGCGCCTCGAGCACGTGCAGCCGGCCGCTGCTGCGCCCTATGTCGTGCTCGTAGCCGTACTTCCCGCGCACCCGCTGGTCACCGCCGGAGCAGAACGCCCAGCCGCCGTCCTTCGGGCTGGGGCCGTTGCCGGTGAGGAGGACACAGCCGACGTCGGTGGACAGTCGGGCGTGCTCGAGCGCGGAGATGAGCTCGTCGACCGTCTGCGGGCGGAAGGCGTTGCGGACCTCGGGCCGGTCGAAGGCGATCCGCACGACGCCCGCGTCGACGGCGCGGTGGTAGGTGATGTCGCCGAAGTCGAACCCGTCGACGGGCTGCCACGCGGCGCTGTCGAAGATCTCCGAGACGTCGTCGCGGGCGCTCATGCCCCGAACCTATCCGTGCGCCCGCGACCGGGCAGTGGCTGCGTCAACCGCCGAGGAGTCCGCCTCCGCCGCCGGTGACGCCGCCGACCACACCGCCCACGGCGCCGCCCAGGGCGTCGGTGGTCCCGCCGACCACCTCACCGACGGCCTCGGTGGCACCGCCCACGACCCCGCTCACGGCGTCGGACAGGCCGGTCAGCCCGGTGGAGGGCGCGGAGCCGTCACCGGCGCGCTGCACCGAGGACGCGGTGGTACCCAAGCCGGGGAAGGGGAAGCCGTCGGGGGTGCCGGGGACGCCGAACGAGGGCGTCAGCCGGGCGTGGGTCGAGGGCTGCGCGACCGCGGAGTCGTCGGAGTAGACGCCCGAGCCGGGATCGGCGGCCGCGGCCTCCGGGGCGTCCGTCCGGGCCGTGGCCATGAGCAGTGCGACGACGAGGCCGGTGACGGCGAAGGACATCAGGACGCGCCAGCACAGGCGCTGCGCAGCGCTCTCCCCGGCGGGTGGCAGCTCCCCTGCCACGACGCCGTCCGTCGCACGGTGCCGCGCGACCATGGGTCAGCTCCTCCCCGTCCGACCGGTGAGACGGTGCTCAGAAGATCGGTACGACGACGTACCGGCGCAACGGATGCGCCCCGGACCAGCGCGTTCGGGCGACAGGCGGGGACCCCCGCGCCCGGCTAGCGTCAGCCGGGTGCCCGACGGCGCCGCCCTGCGCGTGGGCACCCTGAACCTGGCCTCCGGCCGCGGCCCCGACGGCCGGGTCCTGACACCGGCCGCACTGGCGGCAGCGGTCGCCGGGTTCGACGTCGACGTGCTCGCCGTCCAGGAGGTGGACGCCGGTCAGGGCCGCTCCGGCGGCACCGACCAGGCCGCGGTGCTCGCCCGGGCGCTGGGCGCCGCGGACTGGCGGCACGCGGCCACGCTCGACGGCACGCCGAGCCCGTTCCGCGAGACCTGGACGGCGGCGGAGCCGGCGCTGCGGGGACCGGACGGGGCCGTGCCCGGTCCCGCCTACGGCGTCGCGCTGCTGTCCTGCCGTCCCGTGCGCGCGTGGTCGGTGCTCGGACTGGGCTCGGGCCGCGCCCGGCTGCCGCTGCGGGCGCCGGACCCCGCCACCGGCCGGGCACGGCTGTGGTGGGTGCCCGACGAGCCGCGGGTCGCCGTCGCCGCCTGCCTGGACGGCCTGACCGTGGTGGCCACCCACCTGTCGTTCTCGCCGCCCACGGCGGTGCGCCAGCTGCGGCGGCTGCGCCGGTGGGCGGCGTCGCTGCCCGGGCCGGTGGTGGTCGCCGGCGACCTCAACCTGCCCGGGAGCGTGCCGGCGCGGCTGCTGGGCGCCACCACGCTGGTCCGGGCGGCGAGCTTCCCGGCGTCGGGACCGCGCCTGCAGCTCGACCACCTGCTGGCGCTGGGCCCGGTGACGGCCCGGGACGCCGGCGCGCGGGCACTGCCGGTGGGCGACCACCGGGCGCTGACCGTGACGGTCACCCCCGGCTAGGCCGCGGCCGCCCCCAGCAGCGGGCGCAGGCGGGCCATCGAGCCGGCCAGCCCCGGGTGCAGCGTCACCTGGTGCAGCCCGGCCAGCGGCACCCACGCCACGCCGGTGCTCTCGCCGTCGAGCCGCAGTCGGGCCGGGTCGAGGTCGCCGACCGGGCGGGCCAGCACGGTGGTGTAGGCCCAGCCGCCGTGGTCGTCGACCGAGCGGGCACCGAGCACCAGGTCGCGGGCGGGCAGCCCGAGCTCCTCCTCCACCTCGCGCAGCGCGCCCTGCTCCGGGGTCTCGTCCAGGTGCAGCGCGCCGCCGGGCGTCCCCCACGTGCCGCCGTGGTGCGACCAGAGCGCGCGGTGCTGCAGCAGCAGCTCCGGTCCGCCGTCGCCGTCGCGGTGGACCAGCAGGCCGGCGGCGCCGGCCCGGCCCCAGTGCCGGTGGCCGAGCGAGCAGGTGGTCCAGCCGTCGGTCACGGTCAGCCCGATGGTCGCCACGGGTCCAGTGAACCGCACTGGCAGGATCCGGCGGGACCACGGCGGCGAGGCCGACCCCGACGACGGGAGCACCCCATGACGACCACGACGACGATGGCCGAACTGCCCGGACTGGCCGGGCGCGAGCTCGGCAGCAGCGAGTGGTTCGAGGTGACGCAGCAGCACGTCGACACGTTCGCCGATGCCACCGGTGACCACCAGTGGATCCACGTCGACGTCGAGCGGGCCAAGGCCGAGAGCCCGTTCGGCGGGCCGATCGCCCACGGCTACCTGACCCTGTCCCTGCTGGCCTCGCTGTCCGGGCAGGTGCTGGCGGTGACCGACACCGCGATGGGCGTCAACTACGGCCTGAACAAGGTCCGGTTCCCCTCGCCGGTGCCGGTCGGCTCGCGCGTCCGGCTGACCGCCACGCTGAAGGACGTCCAGCAGGTCGCCGGCGGGCTGCAGCTGACCCTCGCCGCGGTCGTCGAGCGCGAGGGTGGCGACAAGCCCGTGTGCATCGCCGAGCCGGTCTTCCGCTACTACGGCGGCTAGGCCGAGGGTGCGCGTCGCGGTCTTCACCGGCAGCCGGCCGGGGCTGGGGTCGCACCGCCGGGCGGCGGCGGACCTGGCCACCCGGCTGGCGGAGGCCGGCGTCGGGGTCGTCTACGGCGGCGGGCACGTCGGGCTGATGGGCGTCGTCGCCGACGCCGCCCTGGCCGCCGGCGGCGAGGTGGTCGGGGTGATCCCGCAGCACCTCGTGGACGACGAGCTCGCCCATCCCCGGCTGCCACGGCTCGACGTCGTCGGCTCGATGCACGAGCGCAAGGCGCGGATGGCCGAGCTCGCCGACGCCTTCGTGGCGCTGCCGGGCGCCGCCGGCACCCTCGAGGAGCTCTTCGAGGCCTGGACCTGGGGGATGCTCGGCCTGCACGCCAAGCCGGTGGTGCTGCTCGACGTCGACGGGTTCCGGGAACCGCTGCTGGCCCAGCTGCAGCGCATGGCCGACGACGGCTACCTCGAGCAGCGCCGACTCGACGCGCTCGGCGTGGTCACCGACGCCGCCGGGCTGCTGGCCTTCGTCGAGGGCTACGAGCACCCGCCGCGCACGTGGGCCACGACTCCCCGCTGACTACCTCCGGCTTCAGGTCGGGGCGGCGATGCCCTGCGCCTCGGCCTCCAGCTGCCAGGCGCCCTTGCCGTCGATCGACTCGCGGATGACGTCGGCATGGCCGGCGTGCCGGGCCTGCTCCTCCACCTGGTGCAGCAGCAGCCACCGCACGGTGAACACGGTGCCGGGCGGCAGCCACTGCGCCACACCGTCGGGGACGTCGACCACGCGGTCGAGGTCGCGCTCGGCGCGGACGACCTCCTCGGTCTCGCGGGCCACCGCCGCCTGCCGGTCGAGCAGCACCTCGACGGTCTCGCCGGCGGCGACGGTGAACCCGGCCATCCACTCCGTCTGCGGATCGGACTCCAGCGCGTGCGGACGGCGGCCGATGCGCCCGGCGACGTTGGCCCGCTCGCCCTGGGTCACGTGCTGGACCAGCGCCGACAGCGACAGCTCGCTGGCACTCGGCGTGGCCCGCGCCTGTTCCTCGGTCAGGCCGAGCAGGGCGTTGCGCAGCGCGGTGCGCTGGCCGGCGAGCAGGCGCAGCAGCAGGTCGCGTTCGTCGGGTACGGACACGGGAGCCATCCTGCGCCCGTTCACCGGGACGGAACAGGCCCGGAACGGCGCGGTGGTGTGGTGGTGCGATGGCCACCCCCGTCGTCCGCGAGACCCGCGTGGTCCACGGGCAGCGCCGGTCGTTCCTCGTGGGCGGGGAGGGCCCGCCGCTGCTGCTGGTGCACGGCCTCGGCACCACCTCGTCCACCCGGGACGGTGTCCTGGAGCGGCCGGCCGCCGCCGGGCACACGGTCATCGCGCCGGACCTGCTCGGCCACCCCGACGCCGTCCGTGCGCGGGTGCCCGGCGCGCGGATCGAGGTCTTCGAGGGTGCCGGGCACCGGCCGCACCTCGACGACCCGGACCGGTTCGTCACGACCCTGCTGGACCTCCTCGCCACCACCGAGCCGTGGCGCACGACCGCGAGTCCTGGCGGGCCCTGCTCGCCCGGCCCGACCCGGCTCCGGCTGGCCGCTGACCGCGGCGCTGCCTAGCGTCGCTGCCGTGGAGCGCTGGGACGTCGTCGTGGTCGGGGGCGGCCCGGCGGGCGCGGCGGCGGCGGTGGCCGCGCGGCGCACCGGCGCCGCGGTGCTCGTGCTCGACCGTGCCGACTTCCCGCGGGACAAGGTCTGCGGCGACGGCATCGCCCCCGAGGCGCTCGACGTCCTGGCCGGGCTCGGCGTCGACGTCGCCGCGCTGACCGCCGGGTACGCCCCCGCCCCGCGGCTGTCGCTGCGCTCGCCCGGCGGCGCCACGGTGGAGCGGGCCACGCACCGGCCGTCGTCGGTGGTGCCCCGCGAGGTGTTCGACGCCCGCGTGCTGGCCGCGGCGCTGGACGCCGGGGCGGAGTTCCGCCGGCACGCCGTCCGGACGGTGGCGCCGGGTCCCGACGGGGTCGACGTCGACGGGGTCGCGCGGGCCGGGGTGCTCGTCGGCGCCGACGGCGCGGAGTCCGTCGTCCGGCGGGCCCTGGGCCTGGCGCGCAACCCCGACGACCGGATGGCTGTGGCGCTGCGCGGCTACGCCCCCGAGCTGCCCGGGCAGGCCGGCACCCAGGTGCTGGTCACCACCGAGCAGCGCTGGCCGGCCTACGCGTGGTCGTTCCCGCTCGGCGACGGGCGGGCCAACGTGGGCTACGGCGAGCTGGTCTCGGGCGGGGCGAACCGGGCCGCGCTGGTCGAGGGCCTGCACCGGCTGCTGCCCGGGATCGAGCCGGAGGGGCTGAAGGCGCACCGGCTGCCCCTGTCGACCGGCCGGCCGCGCCAGCCGGACGGCCGGGTGCTGCTCGCCGGCGATGCCGCGTCCCTGATCAACCCGATGACCGGCGAGGGCATCTTCTACGCGGTGCTGTCCGGGGCGCTCGCCGGGCACGCGGCGGCGGCCGGGACGGGGGCGGGCGCGGTGCACCGCCGGGCGCTGCGGCGGCGACTGGGCGGGCACCACCGGTCGGCGTCGGCGGCGTCGTGGATCAGCCGCTGGCCGGGAGTCATGGACGCGGCCTTCCGCGCGGCGGCGGCCGACCAGCGGGTGTTCGACGACGTCGTGGCGCTCGGCCTGGCCGACGGCCGGCTCACCGCCCGCGCCCTCGTGGCCGCGGCCCGCCACCTGCGCTGAGCGGCGCCCCGGCCGCGGGCCCGTCGTGTCGCGGCCGCCCGGTCAGATGAGCCGCGGGTCGCCCACCTCGGTCCGCAGCCGGTTGATCACCGCCTCGGTCCGCTTGGGGTCTCCAACGGCCCGAACAGGACGTCCCGGGTCAGGGTGGACAGCACGTCCCGCATCCCGCCTCCGTCCTCCGCCGCCGTGACGAGCGGGACCCCACGAGGAACACGCGGACGGCCCGGCCGGGCCGCGTGCCAGGGTCGTACCCGTGCCCGCGCGCTCCGACGACGTCCGCTACGGGGGCGTCACGCTCCTGTCCTCCCCCGAGAACGGCCGCTACCCGTGCGGCAACTCGCTGCTCGTCTCCGGCAGTGAGGCGACGGCCCTGGTCGACCCGTCGATCGAGGTGGGCCGGCGCGGCAGGGAGGTGGGACCGGTCGACCTCGCCGTCGTCAGCCACGCACACGAGGACCACGTCGCCGGCCTGCACGGCTTCCCCGAGGTGCCGGCGCACGTGCACCCGGCCGAGGCCGCGGCGGTCCGCGACCCGGAGGTCCTGGTGGCCGGCTTCGGGATGGACGAGGCCGCCGCCGGCGCCTTCGGCGTGGAGCTGCGCACCGCCTTCGGCGTCACCGGGCACGAGGCCGTGCGGCCGATGGAGGACGGCGACGTCCTGGACCTCGGCGGCAGGACGATGACCGTCGTCCACCTGCCCGGCCACACCGCCGGCCACTGTGGCCTGCTGGTCGAGCCCGACGGGTTCCTGTTCGTCGGCGACATCGACCTCACCGGCTTCGGCCCCTACTACGGCGACGTCGGCAGCGATCTCGACGCCCTCGAGGCCTCGTTCGGGCGGCTGCGGGACGTCGAGGCCCGCTGGTACGGCACCGCGCACCACCGCGGTGTGGTGGAGGGGCGCGCGGCGTTCCTGGCCGCCCTCGACACCTTCGCCGCCGTCGTCACCCGACGCGACGAGACGCTGCTGGGCCTCCTGGAGAGACCGCGCACGCTCGCCGAGATCGTCGACCACCGGCTGGTGTACCGGCCGCACGTCGCCCTGCCCTTCGTGGCGGCGGTCGAGCGCCGCACCGCCGAGCAGCACCTCGCCCGGCTGCAGCGCGCCGGCGCGGTCCGGGCGGAGGGGGACACCTGGTTGCGCGCGTGAGACGGGCAGGCCCGGGGGCGGCGCCTCAGGCGGGGGCGACCTCGACGCGGCCGCGACCGGCGCGCTTGGCGCGGTAGAGGGCACGGTCGGCCGCGGCGTAGAACTCGCGCATCCCGAGCGCGCCGGCGGTGCGGTGGGCCACGCCGACGCTGACCGACATCGCCAGCAGGCTGCCGTCGGGGAGCGACAGCGGCGTCGACAGCACGGTCTCGAGCACCGACTCGGCGCGGGCGACGGCGACGTCGGCGGTGCAGCCGGGCAGCAGCACGGCGAGCTCGTCGCCGCCGAGCCGGGACAGGACGGCGTCACCGGCGCGGATCTGCCGCCGGATGATGCCGGCGAGGTGGACGAGGGCGTCGTCGCCGACGGGGTGGCCGTGCTGGTCGTTGATCTGCTTGAACGAGTCGACGTCGAGCAGGAGCAGGGCGGTGCCGTCGTCGGCGGCCGGCCCGGCGAGCGCGACGGCGAGCGCGTCGTCGAAGACGCGGCGGTTGACCAGCCCGGTGAGGGTGTCCACGGTGGCCTGCTGCTCGAGCGCCTCGACCAGCCGCTCCTGGATGCCCCCGGCCCGCTCGAGCATCGCGGCGACGACGGTGAGCACGACCCCGGTCAGGAGGACGTCGCTGATGCCGACGTCGAGCGGCACCAGCATCGGCACCACGATCGCGTTGGCGACGACCGCCGTGGCGGTGACGACGACGACCGCGGTGCGGCGCAGGTGCGAGGCCGCCCACAGCACCGGGAAGGCGAGGAACGCCTGGGCGCCGGCCGAGGAGTCCTGGGTGACCAGGTTGAGCCCGCACGCGATCAGCGCCCCGAGCGCCCCCACCGCGACGTAGACGCCGGCCCGGTCGAGCCGGTCGGGGTCGGCGACGTGGATGACCAGCGCGAGGGAGGCGAGGAAGGCGACGACGATCCAGGTGGCCGTCACGGTGACCGTGGTCGCGGCATTGGTGCCGAAGAAGCTGACCCCGGCCAGGACGACGGCGGAGACGCCGATCATCAGGACGAGGGACCGCGCCGCGGCAGAGGGCTGCCGGGCTCTCAGTCCCCGGGGGATGGCCACGCCTCATCTTCGGCGGTCGGCGGCCTCCGGATGAGCCGACCCACCCGTCGGGGTGAGGCCGGTCCCGCGTGTCGGCGGGGACACGCGGCCGCGCGGACGACGCCCCCGGTCCCGGGCCCGGGGCGTCAGGTCAGCGGCGCGCCGCGGTCAGCAGCAGCCGCAGTCGCACGTCTCGTCGCACTCGCAGTCGCAGGTCAGCTCGCACACGTCGGATCACCTCCCCCCGTCGGTGGGCACCAGGTGCCGGGGCTCGGGGGCGGGCAGGCCGCCGCGGGCAGCGCGTCGGCCATGGCCGCCATCTCGGTGCGCAGCGCGACCAGCCGGGCGATCTCGGCGTCGACCTCCGTCAGCCGCCGGCGCAGCAGCTGCTCGGCGGGCTCGCACGGGCAGGTGCCGGTGTCGCGGACCGACAGGAGATCGCGGATGTCGGACAGCCGCAGGCCCAGCCGCTGGGCGCCCCGGATGAAGCGCAGGCGGTCGACCGCTCCGGCGTCGTAGCTGCGGTAGCCGCCCGCGGTGCGCGCGGGCGGCGGGAGCAGGCCGGCGCGCTCGTAGTACCGGACGGTGTCCGACGGCACGCCGACGGCGGCCGCCAGCTCCGCCACGCGCAGGCCGCGGGACGTCGTCGTGGTCACGCCGGAGATGCTGGACCCTGGACCCCGGTCCGGGGTCAAGACCCGATCGGCCGGTCGGAGCAGCAGGCGTCGGCGCCCTCGGGGGTGAGCGACGCGAGGGTGGCCAGCAGCCGCACCGGGCCGGCGAGGGCCTCGCAGCACAGCGCGTGGACGTTGCTGCGCCCCCGGGGCGTGACCGTGACCAGCCCCTGCTCGCGCAGCGGCGCGAGGTGGTGGCTGACGAGGGTCTGGCTCATGCCGCTGAGCTCGGTCAGCTCCCGCACCGACCGCGGCCCGTCGGCGAGGAGCAGCAGCAGGTGCAGGCGGTTGGGGTCGGACAGCGCCTTGAGCTGCGGTGCGAGCAGCTGCGCCTGCCCCGCGGCCGAGGCGAGCCCGTCGGGGTCGAGCAGCCGCACGCCGAGGTCCTGGCTCATGCTCCCAGTATGACAGGCGTCGGTTGTCATCAACAGCATTCACTGTTACGTTGCGGCATCGATGTCCGTCGATGGGATGAGGAGCTGGTCGGGGTGGACGGGACGACGTCACAGCTGCCGGTGGTGGTGATCGGGGCGGGGCCGGTCGGCCTGGCCGCGGCCGCGCAGCTGCTCGAGCGGGGTCTCGAGCCGCTGGTGCTGGAGGCCGGCGGGGAGGTCGGCACAGCGGTCCGCGCGTGGGGACACGTCAGGCTGTTCTCGCCGTGGGAGTACGACGTCGACGCCGCCGCCGTCCGCCTGCTCGACGCGCAGGGCTGGGAGTCACCCGACCGCGACGCGCTGCCCACGGGCGCCGACCTGGTCGACGCCTACCTCGCTCCCCTGGCGGCCACGCCGCAGCTGGCCGGACGCATCCGCACCGGCACGCGGGTGCAGGCCGTGAGCCGCCAGGGCGTCGACAAGACACGGACCGTCGGCCGGGAGGGACGTCCCTACCTCGTGCGGACGGTCCGGGAGGGACGCGTCGAGGACGTCCTCGCCCGCGCGGTGCTCGACGCCTCGGGTACGTGGGGCCGGCCCAACCCGCTCGGCGCGGCGGGACTCCCGGCGGTCGGCGAGGAGCAGGCCAGGGCGTGGCTGACGGGGCCACTGCCCGACGTCCTGGGCGGCGACCGCGCGCGCTTCGCCGGCCGGCACACCCTGGTGGTGGGCACGGGCCACTCGGCGGCCACCACGCTGCTCGCGCTCGTCCGGCTGCGCGAGGAGGAGCCGGGCACCGAGGTCACCTGGGTGATCCGCGGCCGCTCGCCGGCCCGCCTCTACGGCGCCGGGGACGCCGACGGCCTGCCGGCGCGTGGACTGCTCGGCTCGTCGCTGAGGGCGGCGGTGGCCGACGGAGCGGTCACCCTCCTCCGCGAGGTCACGATCAGCGCGCTGACCCCGGCGCCGGGCGGCCGGCTCGCGGTGGCCGGCACCGGCCGCGACAGCGCCGCCGTGCACCTCCTGGTCGACTCCGTCGTCGGCGCCACGGGCTTCCGTCCCGACCTGGACGTGCTGCGCGAGGTCCGCCTGGACCTCGACCCGGGCCTCGAGGCGCCCGCGGCGCTGGCGCCGCTGATCGACCCCGACTTCCACTTGTGCGGCACGGTCCCCCCGCACGGCGCGGACCTGCTGGCGCACCCCGACGAGGGCCTCTACGTCGTCGGCACGAAGTCCTACGGCCGCGCGCCGACCTTCCTGCTGGCCACCGGCTACGAGCAGGTCCGCTCCGTCGCCGCCGCGCTCGCCGGTGACACCGCGGCCGCGGCCCGCGTGGAGCTGGCCCTGCCCGGGACCGGCGTCTGCTCCACCGACCTCGGCGACCGCGAGGCGGCCGAGGTGGCCGGCTGCGGCACCGGCGTGGGCTTCGCGACCGGCTCGGAGCACGGCCGGTCGGCGGAGGGGCCCGCACCGGCTCTGGTCGCCTCCTCGTCATCCAGTGGCGGCTGACGAGGAGGCGACGACGACAGCGCCCGCCGGCACGGGGACCTCCCGGCACCACGCGCGGCGGGCGCTGGTCGGCCTGTGCGTCACCCAGGTCACCAGCTGGGGCGTCCTCTACTACGCCTTCCCCGTGGCCCTGGTGGCGATCACCGCCGACACCGGCTGGTCGGCTCCCGCGGCCACGGCGGCGTTCTCGGCGGGCCTGGTCGTCTCCGCCGTGGCCGGGATCCCGGTCGGGCGCTGGCTGGACCGCCACGGCCCACGGCGGGTCATGACGGCGGGCTCGGTGCTGGCGGTCCCCGCGACCGTGGCGATCGCGCTGGCACCCGACTACGCCGCCTTCCTGGCGGCCTGGCTGGTCGCGGGTGCAGCCATGTCCGCCGTCTTCTACCAGGCCGCCTTCGCGGCCCTCATCGGCTGGTACGGCGACCGCCGGGTCCGCGCGCTGACCACGCTGACCCTCGTGGCGGGGCTGGCCAGCACCCTCTTCGCACCGCTGACCAGCGTCCTCGTGACCGAGCTCGGCTGGCGCGGCCCTACCTCGTGCTCGCCGGGGTGCTGGCGGTGGTGACCGTCCCGCTGCACGCGCTCACGCTCACCGCCCCTGGCCGCGGACCGACCGGAAGGAGGTCCACCGCGGGCGGATGCCGCCGGAGGCGCGCAGCCGGGAGTTCCTGGCCCTGTCCGCGGCGCTCACCCTGACCGCGCTCGGCCTGTACGCCACGAGCCTGACGCTGATCCCGCTGCTCACCGGTCGCGGCTTCTCCCCCGCCCTCGCGGCGACCACCTTCGGCCTGCTCGGCGCCGGCCAGCTGCTCGGCCGTGTCGTCTACGGCCCGCTCAGCGCACACACCAGCCCGACCGGCCGGACCGTCGCGCTCATCGGCGCCTCGGCGCTGGCGCTCGGCGTCCTCGCCGTCCTGACCGGCCCGCCCGCGGCGCTCGTCGCAGCCGCCGTCGCCCTGGGCGCCGTCCGCGGCGCGTGCACCCTGCTGCAGGCGACCGCGGTCGCCGACCGGTGGGGCACGGCTCACTACGGGACGCTCTCCGGACTCTTCGCCGCGCCGATCACCGCGGCGACCGCGCTCGCCCCCTGGGCCGGCACGGCGCTGGCCGAGGCGGTCGGCAGCTACGCGGCCGCCGCGGCGGTGCTCGCCGCGCTCGTCCTCACCGCCGTGGGTCTCGCGTGGTCGGCACGCGGGAACGGCTAGGGACGGGCGAGGGGGTCGACCTGCAGCTCGGAGAGCAGCCCGCGGATCCGGCGCTCGATCTCGTCGCGGATCGGCCGCACGGACTCGACGCCCTTGCCGGCCGGGTCCTCGAGCGCCCAGTCCAGGTACCGCTTGCCGGGGAAGACCGGGCAGGCGTCGCCGCAGCCCATCGTGATGACGACGTCGGAGGCCTCGACCGCCTCGGTGGTCAGCACCTTCGGCCGCTGGTCGGTGATGTCGATGCCGACCTCGGCCATCGCCTCGACGGCGGCCGGGTTGACCCGGTCGCCGGGCAGGGAGCCCGCCGAGCGGACCTCGACGGCGTCCCCGGCGAGGGAACGCAGCCAGCCGGCGGCCATCTGGGACCGGCCGGCGTTGTGGACGCAGACGAACAGGACGCTGGGCGCGGACGTGCTGGTCATCGGGTGCTCTCGCTCATCGTCAGGCGGTCCTCGCGGTCAGGGGTCCCCGTCCATCGACCCGCGTCGATGCCAGCCTGCACAACGCATCGACGGGAGTCAATCTCTGCGCCATGCTGGCCCCGTGAGCGTCGACGTCGCGTCCTGCACCCCGCTGGTCCGGAAGGCGCTGACCGCCGAGCAGGCCGCCGACCTGTCCCGCGTCCTCAAGGCGGTCGCCGATCCCGCCCGCCTGCGCCTGCTGTCCCTGGTCGCCGCGCACGAGGGCGGGGAGGCGTGCGTCTGCGACCTGACCGAGCCCCTCGGGCTGTCCCAGCCGACGGTGTCGCACCACCTCAAGGTGCTCGTCGACGCCGGGCTGCTGACGCGCGACAAGCGTGGCGTCTGGGCCTGGTTCCGGCTCGTCCCCGGCGCGCTCGACGCGCTGGCGGCCGCGCTGAGCACCGCCGGTTCCCGGGACGCGGCGCCGTCGTCGGGCTGACCGCGAGCGGAGGGCGTGGGATTCGAACCCACGATGGGTTTGACCCCATAGCGGTTTTCAAGCTAGGTACCGAGGCTCCCCGAACCAACAGCGATCAATCGTTTTCGCAGGTCAAGGGCGGATTTGCTGAGACCACTGGCTACCGCCGATAGCCGCTGCATGCCCGTACTACGGGCACGCAGCGGGCACGGCCGTTGGTCTCCGGGCGCGAGGAGGCTGCTCGCTTCTGATCGAGGCAGGCCGGCACTACAGATCTGCTCATCTCGCAGGTGATGATGTACGGCGACCGCAGGCCCTACGGGGTCGCGCTCATCACTCTTGACGCCGAGCACGTCGTTCCTTGCGCCACGGCGCAAGGCCTCCCGACCGACATCCCGGTTCATCAGCGCCAAGTACGCCCAGTTGATCGAACCCATCTACGCCGGCTGACAAAGGAGGAACCGATGTTCAAGGCGCTCGTGGTGCTGGCGGTCCGGTCCCGCACCATCTACCGGATCAGCCTCCCGGACGGCCGGGTCGAGACCCTCCACGACGCAGCAGGCCCGGCACCGGACGGTGTCGCCGTCGACGAAGCCGGCGGCCGCGTCTACTGGACGACGATGGGCGCCGGGCGCCGGATGCCCACCGCCGACGACGGGTTCGACTTCTCCAGCCGCAACGGCGGAGTGCACTCCGTCTCGCTGGACGGCACCGACGCCACGGACGTCCTGACCGCCGGTGAAATCACCACCGGGAAACAGCTGACGCTCGCCGACGGCGTCCTGTACTGGAGCGACCGGGAAGGATGCCGGGTCAGCTGCGTGCGCGTCGACGGCACGGACCGGGCCGACCTCGTCGTGAACACCCCCGACGACGAGTCGCTACACGCGTGCGTCGGCGTCGCCGTCGACACCGCGCGCGGCCACCTCTACTGGTCACAGAAGGGCCCCGCGGACGGTGGGAGGGGACGCATTCTGCGCGCCGGGCTCCGGATCCCGGAGCGCGAGACGGCCGACGCCCGCTCCGACATCGAGGTGCTCTGGGACGGCCTCCCGGAGCCGATCGACCTGGAGATCGTCGGCAACACACTCTACTGGACCGACCGCGGCGCCCCGCCGGAAGGCAACACCCTGAACCGGGCACCGCTCCCCCCGGCCGGCGCCGAGGGCGAGCCGCCACAGATCCTCGCGAGCGGGTTCCACGAGGCCATCGGTCTCGCTGTCGACCAGGACGCGGGGATCACCTACGTGACCGACCTCGGCGGGCGCATCTCCGCCGTGCCGATCCCCGGCGACGACGCGACGCCGGATCCCGCGCCGCCCCGGGTGATCGCCCACCTCGCCGAGCCGCTGACGGGCGTCGCCGGGATCGAGTCGGAAGCTCTCCTGGAGGCCGTGCGGTACACCTACACCTTCGAGGACATCCGACAGCGCCCCGTCGCCGTGATCGGAGCCGGGACGCTCGGCCGCCGCATCGCCCTGATGTTCGCCTCCCGAGGCGGCACCGTGGCCATCCACGACCCGAGCACCGAACAGGCGACCGCCGCGGTCGAGTTCGTGGCCACACAGCTACCCGATCTCCTGGACAGCCGTGGAGCAGCTGACACCGAGGCCGGTGTCGCGAAGGTCGCACCATCGCTCACCGAGGCCCTGGACAACGCGTGGCTGGTCGTCGAGGCCGTCCCGGAACGCCTGGAGATCAAGATCCCGCTCTGGGGCGAGATCGACGCCGCCGCCCCGGAGGGCACGATCTTCGCGACGAACTCGTCGTCGTACGCCTCCCGACTGATGTCGGAGCGGGTGAGGGACAAGTCCCGTCTGTGCAACATGCACTTCTACATGCCGCCGCGCTCGAACGCGGTCGACCTGATGTCGGACGGCGAGACCGACCGCGGCCTGCTCGACTCCCTGCACAGGATCCTGCCCGAGTTCGGCATCCACCCGTTCGAGGCCCGCAAGGAGAGCACCGGCTTCATCTTCAACCGCATCTGGGCAGCCATCAAACGCGAGTCCCTCCAGGTCGTCGCGGAGGGAGTAGCGACGCACGAGGACGTCGACGGCATGTTCAAGGTCAACTGGCGGATGCCACGCGGTCCCTTCCAGATGATGGACGCCGTCGGGCTCGACGTCGTCCTGGACATCGAGAACCATTACGCCGCGGAGAACCCGCACCTGCCAGAAGGTCCGCGCGAGCTCCTCCGCGCCTACGTCGAGGCGGGCAAGCTGGGGGTGAAGACCGGAGAGGGCTTCTACAAGTACTCCGGTGACTGACCCGCGAGCCACCCGGCCACCCGGCCGCTCGGGCGTGTCCGGCGACGGCCTCGACGATCGGGCACCACAGCTGCCGGGGTGGGAGGGACCCGGTGCCGGGAGACGCGAGCAGCCCGGTGCCAGCGACGGCGGGGCCGTGGCCTTATACCGGTCGACGCCGACCAGCAGTCCGTCTCAATCGACATCGGGCCGTCCAACTCGCACACGGTCAACCCGATGTGCGCCGCGGTGACGTTCGCTGCCGCCCAGCCGTGCAGGCTTAACGGCGGTCACGGCTCCTCGCGTCGAAGGGCGCCGCTGAGCACGCTCGAAGGCGGGGCCCCTGACCGGCCCGAGCTCGAACCCCACCCAGCACGGAGCGGCGGTCGCAGCTGGCGTGGATGAGCAGGCCAGCCGGCGGACTAGTACGCACGACGACGCGGCCGGCGGCTCCCCGTCCAGGTCGTGGACCGCCGCCAGGTCCCGGTCAATCACGGACGCGGCCCGCGGTCGTCCTGCCACCCCGATGAACCGCGGGTGGCTCGCGCGGTCGGGATGATCCTCAGCCAGCCCGCGCTCGACACCGCCGCCACCATCCCGGCGAAGCCACCCAGTGCATGCCGCCCTGAATGATGGGGTGCTCGACGCCAAATAGGTAAGTGATTGTTGTCTTCGTGCTGTTCTCCCTTGATGTTTGCTCAGGGAGTCACGCGACCCGATCGCCCCGGGGTCGGGCTCGATGCCTCACGCGACGGTGCCGGCTGCCCGCAGCGCGGCGGTCCGCTCGGCGTCGTAGCCGAGCTCGGCGAGGACCTCGTCGGTGTGCTGGCCGATCGAGGGCGGCAGCCGTGGGGGCACGGTCCGGAGGTTCGCGAGCCGGAACGGGACGGCGACGGTGCTGACGCGTTCGTCCTCGGGGAAAGAGACGGCCAACCCGTTCGCGTGCAACTGCTGGTCGTGCGGGATGTCGGCCGGCGTCGCGACGATGTCGAAGACGATGTTGTTCTCGCCGAGCACCCTCTCCCAGTGCGCCCGCTCGTGCCTGCCGAACACCTCGTCCAGCGTGACGATCAGCGCGTGGGCGTTGCGCAGCCGGTCGGGCTTGGTGGCGAAGCGCTCATCGGTGAGCAGGTCCGCCCGTCCCACGCACCGCGCCAGCACCGGCCAGTACCGGTCCTCGTTGAGGATCGTCAGCAGTAACCACTTGCCGTCGGCGGCCTGGTAGTGGCAGCTGAGCGCGTTGAAGAGGTTCTCCCGCCGCGGCCGCGGGATGAACTCGGCGCGGCACAGGGCCGCGGTGGCGAGGTAGCTGTTCGCCCAGAGCCCGTTGGCCAGCAGCGAGGAGGACACCTTGGTGCCCTTGCCGGTGCGCTCGCGCTGGAAGAGCGCGGTCACCAGGCCGGCGTACAGGCTCATCGCGGAAGGGTGGTCGCCCTGGCCGATGACGGCGCGTGCCGGGGTCGCCTCGGAAGAGTTGCGGACTTGGTCCATCATCCCGGAGCGAGCCCAGTACGACGTGGCGTCGAAGCCCGGCTTGGCGACCTCGGGGCCGGTCTCGCCGTAGCCGGTGAAGGAGCCGTAGACGAGCCGGTCGTTGAGGGCGGACAGGGTTTCGTAGTCGATGTGCAGCTTGTCCCGGACCCGCAGGGGGTAGTTGGTGACGAAGACGTCAGCGTCCGCGACCAGGCGGTGCAGTACCTCCTGGCCCTCGGGGGAGGCTAGGTCCAGGGCGAGGCCGCGCTTGCTGTGCGAATCCAGTAGCCAGGCGTAGTCGTGCTCGCAGATCGGGTTGCCGGGGATCTTCGGCAGTTGGCGGTAAGGGTCGCCGGCGCCGGGCGGCTCGATCTTGACCACGTCTGCGCCGAGGTCGGCGAGGATCGTCGTGGCCGCCGGGGCGGCGATGTAGCTGCCGCAGTCGATGACCTTCAGGCCGCTGAAGAGCGACTCGCTCATGATGCGCCTCCCGGCGTCTCGTAGTCGTCGTGGAGCCGCGGCCAGACTCGATGCCGAGCCGACCTTCGGCAAGTGCTGACGCACCAGCTCGCGGGGTCTCAAAGGGACCAGTCCGGTGCGCGGTGTAGTTCCCCTCGATGTCGACTACGACGTCCAGACCGATCCGGTCCATTCTGCAGAAAGGCCCGCTCTTCGAGCTAGTGACATGCACGTAGAGCTCGACCTCGGCCGACGAGGCGACGCCCTCCGCCACGACCATGCGCGCCTCGCACTTGATTGCGGCTCAAATCTGGTTGTGGATGAGGCTCCGCGACTCAGCGTGTGCGCGAAACGGCGCCGGGCCGTGGCGCGAAAGCGTCGCCTTGAGGCGCTCGAAGGCCACCGCCTCCGTGTGACCGCAGGACATCAGCTCACAGGCACGCGACCCGGGCGGTGTGAGGAAGTGCATGTTGAGCACCCGCTCGCGGTGCTCGACCTCGTCGATCACCTCACTCGAGGGGTACGACGACGAATTGGTCGCCATAATCGCGTCAAGCGGGGCGAGCCGGTCGAGCTCGCCGAAGATCGGGACCTTGGTCTTCGGCCGCTCCGGAAGGGACTCGACGACGAACCACGCTTCATCCCGGACATGATTTGGACCGCACTGCCGACCTGCGCAGGATCACGGCACTGAGGCGTTGACCTGCGCAATCAGCGCTTGTCGCGGTTGGGCATGATCGGCCTCGAACGGACGGCTTGCGGACCCCCTGCGGACCGAGTGCGGACCGGAGCCCTCGCGAATCCGGCCGAGGTCGCGAGGAGGCTCGGCCACCGGGCACGCGAGTGGCACCTGCGGCTACTCCCGTCAGTGGACAAGGACGGTCGTCCACATGAACTGCACCGGCAGCCCTCAAGTTGGGGGCGGTGGGCTGGACGGCCACGCATCGCCGAGGCCGTCGGCCGGCTCCCCTCCGGGACCCAACAGCAGGAGGCGCCGGACCCCTGGGTCGGGATCCGGCGCCTCCTGGTCACTGGGGTCCGGTCAATGACCCGCGGCCCGGTACGCCTCGATCACGTCCGCCTTGATGCGGCCGCGCGGCGAGACGTCAATACCCTTGCCCTTTGCCCAGGCCCGCACCGCCGCTGGGTCAACCGCAGCGAAGGCCGGCTTGGCCGGAGCTGCGGACTTGCGCCGGCGACCGGACACCTTACGGGCTGCCGAGATGTAGCGACCGAACAGCTCGCGCAGTTCCTGAGCGTTTGCATCCGTCAAGTCCAACTCGTACTCGCGGGCGTCCAGACCGAAACGCAGCGTCGTGTCGGCGGGCTGGCCGTTCAGGTCGTCTACCAGAACAATCGTCGTCTTCGTTGCCATACCAACAATAGTGCGGACATTCCCCGTTTCGAGTCAACCAGTCCACTCCGATAACCCAACCAAATCGGGTTAGTCAACGAGCGCAGGGTTGCGCCTATCACATCGTCGCATCGCAAATCATGGAAGCGTCATGACTCAGTCCGCGGGGTAGAGGATCCAAAACTAGCCATGCGGGGATCCCATCGCACGCTTCTGGGAACTGCGGCTCGCTGGACGTTGGGCGGCGTTGGTTGTCGTCGGTGGTTTGCGGACGTTCCGCGGACTGCCTGCGAACCAGCGAGCGCAGGTAGGCAGCCGGATTCAGCGGCTAAGGGACACCGGCGACCGCGATGGTCGCGTTGGCGCCCGAGACCGCCGGTTAGACCCCTGTGGGTTACTTTCGGTGGGGGTACTGCTCGCTGCAACGCATCCGCCAACGGGAAGCGGTTCAATCAGGCTCCCGGGCTGACGCGTCCGGTCCGCCCGAGGCTCCCGCGCTCACCGTGGTCTCACGCGGTCGCGGAAGAGTTCGACGAGCACATGCAGAGCTGCCGCCTCGGTGACGCCGGTGAGGTCGGGAAAGAGGGCCTGGGCGTTGATGCCCATGGCGTCCAGATCGGCGAGCGCCGCAGCGGCCTCGTGGACGGCGACGGTGAACTTCCACAACACCGGCTGCGCCGGTTGCATGGTGTCGACGTAGTCCTCGAGGGTGGTGTGTGTCGTCCGGGAGTGGGTGAACGTGCCGCCCTGCCGCCGCAGCCGCTCATTCTGGCCGGCGTCCTCGGGTTTGTAGAGCTCCACCCCGTAGGCCCGCGACCAGATCGGCGCGCTGGTATCGAGTGCCCAGACGGCGACTCGCCCTGGCTCGGCCACCAGTTCGGTGAGAGCCCGCCGGAAGGCGAAGAACGAGGCGACGTAGGGGCTCTCGGTCCAGTCCAGGAGCCGAGTCGGCAAGCCGTAGTGCTGGCCGAGGGCCAGCAGCCGGGGTTCGTCCTGCAGAGTCGAGCCGTCCACCCCCGCCCTCCTGGCGAGGTCGCTGAAGGAATGCACCATCCGCTCCCACAGTTGCACGCGCTGCAGTGCGGGCAGCTTGTCGAACTGGCGGTCGAAGGACGTGACCAGCGGCCAGTTGTCGCTGCCCATCCCGCGGAAGACGAAGCGCCCGGGGCGAAAGATGTCGTCCTCGAAGAGGTCCTGGATGACCGAGGCCTTAAACTCCTGCCAGGACCCGTACGGAACGTGCTCGATGCCCATGTCCTTTTCCTCAGCCGAAGGGCACGACGGGGTGTTTGCCCACCGAGTCCAGCCCAGGCACCGCGTCGATCAGGCAGGGGTGCAGGACGTACTCCGCGGCGTCGCGGGGGATATCGAACTCGTCCATCCGGCTCAGACTGTAGAAGTGCGTCAGCTGTCCCTCTCGGTAGCCGAGTAACCCGTTCTGCCACAGGACGGTGGCCAGATGGCACTCTCCCTGCAGAGTGGCGTCCGTGGCGCTCTCAAGTTGCGCGAGCTCCGCAGCCGAGAAGAGGTCCTTGCCGTGGATGCCCAAGAGGTCGCGGACGTCCCCCTTCAGGCCGCTGGCGTACTCCTCGCTGCCGATGTAGGTGTCTCCGTAGCCGCGGATCGCCGCCTTCCGCGGCATCAAGTCAGAGGCCAGCTGGTTGGCGACGACGGACAGCTGCGAGTTGCCGAACCGGCGGGCGCACCGGCTGACCACGTCCCTGAGCACCTGTGGCGGGAATTCCGCGGTGCCCGCCGCACGCTGGCGGGTGACCTCGTGACAGAGGGCGTTGCCGAGGGCGACGAGGTCGCGCGGGATGAGCCGGGTGTGCCTGAGCAGGTAGGTCGAGAGGTTTTCGTCGACGCCTCGCCGCTCGTTGTGGATCCACTCCGCCCCGAGCCAGCTGGCCACGGTCTCGCCGTCTCGGTCCTCCGTCATCCGGTAGTCGCTCGGGAGCATGCGGATCTTGGCCCGCAGCAGGTACTCGAGTGCCTCTCCTGACCAGTCCAGAACCCGGATGTGTGGCTCGCCGATGTACTTGGGAGCGTGCTCGTCTCGGTAGACCGAGGACAGCACGATGTCCCGGATGGAGATCACGATGTGCAGGCGGCCGCCGAGCCGGGCGTCCCGGAGCAGCCGCATGGTCATGTAGAAGAGGCCGAGCTGACAGCGCAGCCAGTACATCGGGGCGTAGTGGAACGCGTCGTCGATCGCGTCGAGGTAGAAGAAGACGGGCGGGCAGCCGCGGACGGCGTCCGCCAGGTCGTACTCGAGGTCGTCCCAGCGGTCGTCGTCCAGGTACTTGGTCAGGCTGTGGGCGCTGTGCGCCTCGTTGATGATCGTCGCCAGCTGGCTGTAGATGGACCGCGGGCGCCGGGCTTCTCCAAGCAGGCCGCGGTAGTCGCGGGGGATGGACTCGCGCAGATCGCCCGGGAGGTGAGCGGACAGGTCCCGGTGGTACAGCAGGTGCGTCGCCAGGCTGCGGAAAATCGCGCGGTGCCACATGCGGATCCATTTCTCGGTGAGCAGGTGCTCGGGAAACCACTGGCACGCCCGGACAATGAGCTCGGTCGACGGGAGGCTCTGCTGAGGGTGGTCGGCGTAGACGCTGTCCTGGCGGGCCTGAAAGTCTTGCAGCCGCCGCAGGTAGACGGTCTTCCCGGCGCCGAGTTTGCCGACGATGACGCGGGCCGAGGCGTCCCCGGCCCTCGTGGCGAGGTCCCCGAACGCCGGCGCTCCGGAGAAGTCGACGAAACTGCTGAGCAGATCCTCGATCTGGGCGCGGGCGCCGTCGGGATTGCCGAAAGGCCCGACTTCCTCCGTGCTTTCCTTAACGGGATTGCGCGTCGGCATGGCTGCCTCCCCCGGACGATGCGCAACCAGTGCAGCAGTAGCTGCGTCGGAGCGTCAATCCGGTCGCGTTCCTCCGAGGGCGGCATGGCGACGGATCCGCTGGACGGGACAGGGTTGCACGCCCCGGTGCGGTATGCAGCCACAGCCGGGCGGCTCTCTGACCGCTGGCTCCCGCGCGGCCCCGTGACGAGCTGGGGCCGCCGCGCTCACCACGGTCGCCGGAGGCGGGTCCCGGGCCAGGCCGCTCGCGGATGCCGAGCTGGCCGTGGAGGGAGAGGAGTTGACGGTCCGGCCCTCGGTGTCCTTGCCGGTGACGCCGTCGAGCTGCGCGCGACTGAGGCCGTCGCCCTGCGACACCGCCACCAGCCCCAGCACTGGCCGCACCTCGTCGCGCCAAAGCTTGCGGTTAAGGCCGATGCGGCGGTTGAGGAACCCTCGCCGAGGTCGCCGAGGTCGGCGGGCAGCGGTAGTGCGGTGTTGGGCTGCGGAGGGCCACGCCGGCGATGATCAGCGCGACACCGAGGACCTTCAGCGCCGTGGGCATCCGGGTCAAGAGCACGACCCCGCTGATCAGGACATCGGCTGTCGAACGAGGTTCATCCCCGACATCGATTACGTGAGCCCGTGACGTGCTCGGACCGACTCAACCGCTCGGCCGGCCACTCCATCCGCCCTTGCTGATCAAGGCGTCCCGCTGATCCTGATCCCTTCGCCACTCGACCCCCTTTAGTGACCAGGCGTAGCCACGTAATCGAGGACTGGTGAGGACGCTTCGGCCATCCCCAGGCCTGCGACTGAACGACGCGAGAACCACTAGCGGCTGACGATCCTGTTCCGCAATGTGCCCCTGCGTGACGGTCCCGTCACCATTCTCAAGGGGGAGCCATGAAGACGACGCGCACGTCCTTGGTCATCGCCGCTGCCGCCGCCGGGCTGCTAGCCGCGACTGGGCCCGCGCAAGCCGATCCGCTACCGACGGAGCCCCAGACCATCCAGTTGCCGGGTACGGACACCGCTGGCGACGCGGGCTACTGCCCATTCCCGGTGACTATCCAGTACTTCAGCAACCAGCAGGTCACAGAGACAACGCTGCCCAACGGCGCCACGGAGTTCCGCTTCACCGGGCATGCGGAAGCGATCGTGACCAACGACGACACCGGCGAATCGATCACCTACAACGTCAGCGGCCCAGGAACGCAAACCGTCTTCCCCGATGGCTCCTTCACCATCGACGCAGCGGGCCCCAACCTGCTCTGGACATCCGTGGAGAACACCGAGCCCGCCGGGGTGCTACCGCTCGCCTACACCACCGGCCGCGTGCGGTTGGCCGTCGATGGAAATGGCCAGACGACCAGCTACCGGCTGAACGGCCGCTCCACGGACGTCTGCGCGGAGTTGGCGGCCTAACGTCGAACGGCACCGCCGTCAGGCCCAGCCCTTCCCGAGCTGGCCATCGCACGGCTCGGCGGACGTAGGCAATCCGCTGTTCTTCTAGACGCGACCGAACCCCGCCGTCCTGGTGGCGGCGGGGCTCAGCGCGTTCCGAGAGCCGGAAAGTCGCCGAAAGCAACGGGCAACTGCCTCAAGGTGTCCAAGTTGGCACGGTTGCGGTTTCAGCCCCGCCATCGAGCGCTTCATCAACGCCTGGAACGATTGCGGAAAGGCTGCGTCGACCGCAGGCGGCCAACCTGGCACGCTGACCGGCATGGCACGGGTGCTTTTCACCTCGTGCCCGGCGTACGGTCACGTCCTGCCGATGCTGCCTCTGGTGCGGGCGGCTGAGCGCGCCGGCCACGACGTGCGGGTGGCCACCGGCCCGGACCTGGTCGGTCCGCTGGCCACCCGAGGGCTCGACGTCCACGCCGTCGGACCGGCCTGGGCGACATCGTGGTCGGCACACGAGGTGGTCTGGGCCGACCCGCGCCTGCCCGAGGAGCAGAAGATGATGGATGGGCTGGTGGTGCTGTTCGGCACCCCGGCCCTCGCCCGACTCGCCGACCTGATCGTCATGGCGCAAAGGTGGCGCCCCGACCTCGTCGTCCATGAAGTCCTCGAGATGGCGGGGCCTCTGCTGGGCCGACGGCTCGAAGTGCCGAGCGTCGTGCACAGCATCGGGCCGGTGTTCCCGTTTTACGCCCACCTCATCGGCCTCGCGGGAGCCGCGATCGGCGAGCCCGAGCTGTGGGCGCAGGTCTCGGCCGAGCATGCCCTCGACCTCTGCCCGCCCTCGCTGCAGCCCGACGGCCCGCCGCCGTGGCCTGCGGCGATCCCGCTGCGGCCGAGCGCCGGCGAGCCCGGCCCGGTGCCGCCCGAGGTGGCCGACGTCCTCGCGGGCGACCGGCCCATCGCCTACTTCACCCTCGGCACGGTCAAGAACACCGACACCGCCGACCTCGCTGCCGGGCTCACGGCCCTGGAGGGGTATGACGGCGTCGTGGTCGCCACGACCGGGCGCCGGCTCGACCCCCATGAGCTCGGCCCAGTGCCGGCCAACGCCGTAGTCGCGGAGTTCGTTCCACAGGCCGCCCTGCTCGAGCGGGCCGACCTGCTGGTCTCCCACAGCGGATCGGGCACGATGCTCGGCGGCCTCGTGCACGGCGTGCCCCAGGTCGCCCTGCCACGCGGGACCGATCAGCCCCACAACGCCGCCCTGCTGGCCCGGGCCGGCGCGGGGGTGGTCGTCGCCCCGCAGGACTACGCCGTCACCACGATCCGGACCGCGGTCGCAGAGGTGACCGGCGACCCGGCGTTCCGAGCGGCGGCCGAGCGCATCCGCGACGAGATCGCCGCGATGCCGGACGCCGACGCAGTATGGGCCGGCCTCAGCGCCTGACCTACGCCGCGGCCTCGAGGCGGAACAGCAGGCTCATCGTGGTCGCGGCGGCAGGAACGGAACCAGCATCGCGCCGCTGGCCGTCATCGACGCCCGCGTACACGGACGCAACCGGCGACAAGTCCCGCATGCCCTGCTACACCACCTCGACCACCGACCACTCCATCCCCAGCGGCCAGCGCAGCGACCCCTACAGGCTCAACGAGCCCCCCGCTCCGCTCCGCGCACCCGCAGTCATCTCTCGGGCGACAGATCGCGTTGACAGTCGGCTGCTCGACACCCATCTCATCGTCTCTCGGGATGCTCGCTGCGTGACTGCTATGCGCCGCCACCGACACATCCAATGTCGCGTCTTTAACGACTGAGCAGTCGACCTACTACTAGTAATCAATCACTGCAGTGAACAACCAATGAGCCGACCTTGCGCCGACTGCGGGCCAGCGACGCTCAAACTTTATCGCCAACGCCTAAGCCTTTACTTAAGAACGGCACGCATGCTACCCATAGCGGTAGTCCGGGTCCCGCTTCGCGGGGCCCACTGCCGTTTTTGGAGGTGGCGTGTTGGTCATTGTCGGGTGGCGTTGGCAAATGCACGGTGGCCTGAAGATCTACGCCGGTGCGCCTGCGGCCGCCCGGCACTACGTGGAGGCCGGCCGTGGCCGGGCCGATGACTACTACCTGACCGAGGGGACCGGGATCGCGTGCCGCTACACCGCCGGCGGCGGGCGGGTGCGGGAGCTCGCCGCGCTGGCCGGGGACGGTTACGAGGCGTGGGTGGCTGGCGTCGACCCGGGCACCGGGGCGGCGCGGGGGCGGCTCCGCACCGACGACCGCGCCGTGCGGTTCGTCGAGGTGGTGGTCAACGGCCCGAAGTCCTGGTCGCTGGCCGCCGCGCTGCATCCGGACGTCGCCGCCGCCTACGACGCCGCGCAGGACCGCGCCGCGGCTCAGGTCATCGGCTGGCTGGCCGAGCACGCCAATACCCGGGTGGGACCGCGCGGTGGGCAGGTGCAGATGCCGGTCGAAACAGTTGAGGCGGTGACGGTGCGGCACCACACCTCCCGGGCCGGGGATCCGCACCGGCATCTGCACCTGCAGATCAACGCCCGCGTCTTCGCCGCCGGGAGATGGCGGGGGCTGCACACCGTGGGCGTGCGCGACTTCCTCGCCGCGATCAACGGAATCGGGCACGCGGCGGTCGTCACCGATCCGCAGTTCCGGAGCGCGCTGGCCGCGCACGGACACACCCTCGACGCGGCTGGAGAAGTGCAGGAGCTGGGCGCGTACGTGGGTGCGTCCAGCGCCCGGGCGGCGCAGATCGGCCGCCACCGGGACCGCTACGAACGAGAGTGGACGGCCGCACACCCCGGTCAGATCCCGGGGCCGGCGCTGCGGCGGGCGTGGGATGCGCGGGCGTGGGCCGAGGGCCGCCCGGACAAGGTCACCCCGCAACCCGGTGCGGACCTCACCGCCCAGTGGGTCGGCGAGCTGGCCGCCCTGGGCTATCGCGACCCCAAGCGCCCCGCGCACCTGGCACCGACACCGGTCGGCAGCATCGACCGGGACGACGCCGTGAGGACGGTGCTGACCCGGCTGGCCGCCGGCCGCTCGGCGTGGAACGCCGCCGACGCCCGCGGCGAGGTCGAGCAGCTGATCGCCACCGCCGGCATCGTCGTCGACGCCGGCGTGCGGATGGAGCTGGCCGAGGACCTCACCGCCCGCACGATGGCGCGATGTGTGCCGCTACTGGACGGGGAGGGAGTGCCCGAGAACATCCGGGCGTGGACCTCCCAGCCGGTGCTCGACGTCGAGGACGACCTCACGGCCCGGTTCGCCGCCCGCAGCGCTCCATCGGGGACCAATCCGCGGCGAGAGCCGGAGCCGACACTGCCGCCGTCCGCGCTGGCGCGGCTGGACGCCGGGCAGGCTGCGGCGGCCGTCGCACTGGCCGGCGACCGGCCGCTGCTCGTGATCGAGGGCGCGGCCGGTGCGGGCAAGACCACTCTGCTGGTCGCCGCCCGGGACCTGCTCAAGGGGCAGGGGCGCCGGCTGACGGTGGTGACCCCGACGCTGAAGGCGGCCAAGGTCGCCGCCGCCGAGGTCGGTACCGCCACCGGTTCGGCGGCGTGGCTGGCCTTCCAGCACGGCTGGCGGTGGAGCACCCACGGCGCCTGGACCCGGCTGGCCGCCGGCGCCACCGACCCGCTAACCGAGGCCGTCTATGCCGGGCCGGCGCCGGCAGCCCGGCTGCGCGCGGGGGATCTGCTGGTCGTCGACGAGGCCGGCATGCTCGATCAGGACACCGCCCGCGCCCTGCTCACCATCGCCGACGAGGCCGGGATCCGACTGGCGCTGCTGGGCGACCGTCACCAGCTGGCCGCGGTCGGCCGCGGCGGCGTGCTGGACCTCGCCGTCCGTGCAGTCGACCCGCCCGCGCACCTGACACTCGACGAGGTGCACCGGTTTGTCCGTGCCAACCAAGCCGAGCTGACGGTTCCGGACGTCAAGTACGCCGAGCTGACCTTGGCCATGCGCACCGGGGACGACCCGAGCGCGGTGTTCGATACGCTGGCCGGCCGCGGCCAGGTCCGCCTGCACGCCGATTCTGCGCAGCTTCAGGAGGCGCTGGCCGCCCTCACCGCCGCCCATCACCGCGCCGGCGAGCGCGTGGCGGTGGTGGTGGACACCCGCGAGCAGGCCGCCGAGCTGGGCGCCGCCGTCCGGGAGCGGCTGGTCGCTGACGGCTGGGTCGACGACCGCGCCACGGTCACGACCCGCGCCGGGCAGCGGATCGGCGCCGGGGACCGTATCGCCACCCGCCGCAACGACCGCGACCTGGGCGTGGCCAACCGCGACATCTGGACCGTCACCACCGTCAGTCGCCACGGCGAACTGATCGTCACCCCGGCCAACGCCGCTCCCGGTGACGTCACCCCCCACGCCCTCGCCCCGACGGAGGCAGGGCAGCGGCTGCTGCCCGCCGGCTACGTCACCTCACACGTCGAGCTGGCCTACGCCAGCACCGCGCACGGGGTGCAGGGCGACACCGTGCCGACGACACACGTGGTGATCGGCGAGCACACCGGCGCCGCGGCCGCTTACGTCGGGATGACCCGCGGCCGCACCGCCAACACCGCCCACCTCGTCGCGGCCAACCTGGCCGAGGCGCGACAGCAGTGGGTCGCCGTGTTCGGCCGCGACCGGGCCGACCTCGGCCCCGGCCACGCCGCGCAGCTCGCCGCCGCCGAGGCCGCCCACTACGCCGCGCCTCGCCCGCTCAAGGAGGTCCTGGCAGAGCTGCACGAGGCGTGGACAGCCGAGCAGCGCTGCCTGACCCGTTTGGCTCTGCTGCAGCCGCTGCGCGACCGACTGGCCGAGGTCGTCCCGATCCACACCGGCCACGCCGACCAGATTGCAGCCCTCGAAACCCGGTGCCGAGCGGCGGGCTTCGCCGCGAACCGAGCCACGCAGCAGGTCGAGGTCAGTGGCCAAGCGGTCATGGCGCACGCGGAGCGGATCCGCGAGGACCTGTTCGGTCGCTGGGACAGCGAACGGGACGCGGCTCGCGCCGTGGCTCGGGTGGTGCTGGACGGCCCGGGCCGGCTCCGGCTGCGACGGGCCGCTGTCACCCACGCCAGAGGGCAGCTCGCCGACTGGGCCGACCGGTGGCGCCCACACCTACCGCAGCTGCCCGCCGACCCCGGCCCGCTCGCGCAATTCGCTGACACGTCCGACGACCGGCCGGCGCTGGCCACTGCGTTCGGCGCCGCCGCACGCCGCGCCGCCGAATACACCCATCCCGAGCACGCGGTCCTGCGCGCGGCCGCCGACACCGCCCGCCACGAGCACGAGCAGGCGCGACACGCGCTGGCCGAGGCCGAGCGCCAACGCAATGACGAGATGGGCCGGTTTGGCGCGCGCGGCCGCACCCCGGACCCGGCGGGCAGGCTGGCCGACCTCGACCGCGACATCGCCGCCGACCAGCGTGGGCTGGCCACAGCACGGGCGCGCATCGCCCAACTGCAGGACATACCGGCTCTCGCCGAGCAGGCGGCCGACCGGCTGGCCCGAGAGCGCGACGCCTGGCGCGTCGCCCAAGACGCCGAGCGCCACCGCGTCCGGTCGAGCTCCCGGCGACCGGTGCCTGTGGCGACCGGGGTCGGTGGCCCGCAGCTGTGGCACCACCATGGGCTGTCCGCCGGGAGTCGGGATGCTGGCCCGTCCCTCGGGCGCTGACCGCGAGGTTCTCCAGCGAACGGGCCGCAGGCTCGGCGGGAGAAGTGCTGGAGGAGAACTGGAGACGGCCAGAGAAACGTGCCGGTGAGCTGCCACCAAACGGCCCGAAACAACGCCTTCCACAGGCAAGAGGCCCCCACCAGCATCAGATCCGGAGCCCGCCATGACCCAGCCCGCCACCGGCCGCGAGCCCGACCTGCTCACCATCACCGAAGCCGCCGACCTCCTGCGCGCCCCCGTCGCCACCCTGCGCTACTGGCGACACCTGGGCACCGGCCCGCACAGCTTCCGCCTCGGCCGCCGCGTCCTCTACCGCCGCGACGACCTGCACGCCTGGATCGACGCCCAGCACGGCCAGGTCCTCGCCAGCCCGGAGAACCGGAGGTGAACCCACGCCACCACCGGCACACCCGCCGGGATAGAGGAGGCACTACCCGCCGGGCGAGTGCACCCTCAGCGACACGCTCGGACCTTGCCGGAGGACCTCGCAAGGCAACAACCGGGCCACCCTCACGGCAGGCGGCCGCTGATGGTGGCCCGGACAACCCCACGGAGGAACGCGATGCCACCGGCGTCCACCCACGGGCACAAGCCCCTCGGCGACTCCGGTCAGCTGCTCACCATCGGCCAGGCGGCCGAGTACCTGGGCACCGGGCAGCGCTTCGCCCGCCGCCTCATCAGCGAGCGGCGGATCCTCTACGTCAAGCTCGGCAAGCACGTGCGCCTCGAGCGTTGCGCGCTGGACGCCTTCGTGGCGGCCGGCCGGGTGCCCTGCCGGTAGGGCGTCGACCAGCGTCCACAGACGAGTTCCCTGCAAAGCCGAAGGCGGCCAAGGTCGGAGCATGCCAGCAAGCAGCACCAGAAGGCGCTTCGGTCGCGTGCGCAAGCTGCCCTCCGGCCGGTGGCAGGCCCGCTACCCGGGCCCGGACGGCCGGGACCGGTCAGCACCGAGCACGTTCGCCACCAAGACCGACGCGGCACGCTTCCTGGCCGCGGTGGAGGTGGACATGGGTCGCGGCGTGTGGCTCGACCCCTTGCGCAGTGGCGTCACGCTCCGCGAGTACAGCCAGGCGTGGCTGGCCGAGCGGACCGTTCGAGGTCGTCCCCTCGCCGTGCGAACCCGCGAGACCTACCAGCACTCCCTCGACCGCTGGGTGCTCCCTGCGCTCGGCGGCCTGCCGCTCGACCGGATCACACCGGCCGCTGTGCGGCGGTGGCACGCCGAGACGAGCGCAGCCACCGGCCCGACGGCGACCAGGCAGGCCTACGCCCTCCTCCACGCCATCCTGGCCACGGCTGTTGCAGACGACGCGCTCCCCCGAAATCCCTGCCGGATCACGGGTGCGGGCCAGGCCCGCAGTGACGAGCGCCCGCTGCTGGACGTCGACCAGGTACAGCACCTCTCCGCGCACATGCCCGAGAACCTCCGGGGCCTCGTCGACCTGGCCTTCTGGGCGCACCTGCGCCTCGGCGAGCTGCTGGCCCTCCGCATCGGTGACGTCGACATGGACACCAGCACTGTGGCCGTGCAGCGACAGGTCGTGGAGACGGACGTGGGCCCCGTGGAGGGCGCACCGAAGGCAGGCAGCCAGCGCGTCGTCCACCTCCCCCCGCAGGGCGTCTCAGCACTGGCCGAGCACCTGAGGACCCGCTCCCCGGCACTGCCGACCGCTCGGCTGTTCGTGCGAAGGGACGGGAGAGTTCTCCGCGCCCATCACGTCCACGCCGCCTGGAGCACGGCCCGTCGAGCAGCCGACCTACCCGGCGTCCATCTGCACGACCTGCGGCATGCGGGACTCACCCTGGCGGCGCAGAGCGGGGCGACCCTGGCCGAGGTCATGCGACGTGCCGGCCACTCGTCGTCCCGCGCGGCGATGATCTACCAGCACGCGGCCGAGCGGCGCGACGCCGAGGTCGCGGCCCGCCTCGGGCGCCTCGCAGCGGGCACGACCCCGAACCGTACGGGCACGTAGCGGGCACGCGAGCGATCAAAGGCGCCGGGCGGCCCTTCACTGGAGCCTTGCGGGCAGCGCGAAACCGCTGGTCAAGAGCGGAGGGCGTGGGATTCGAACCCACGATGGGTGTGACCCCATAGCGGTTTTCAAGACCGCCGCCATCGGCCTCTAGGCGAGCCCTCCTGACGGCCCGATGTTACGGACCACTCCGGGCCCCCGCCGGGAGTGCGCCGGTTCAGCCGGACCGGCGGACGAGGTGGGCGCCGCCGACCGGGTCCACGGCGAAGCCCCGCGCTGCCAGGACGCCGGCCAGCGTCCGGTTCATCACCAGCTGGCCCAGGGCGTCCGCGTCGGCACCGTGGACCTGGTCGAGGCTCACGCGGTCGTGCTGCCGCCAGCTGACGACGGCGCCGCCGAGGCCGGGCTCGGGGAGGAGGCAGACACCGCCGGTCCCGGAGGCGTCGTCCAGGGCCAGCCCGGCCTCGCACAGCGCCGCCGTCACCTCGACCACCAGCGTGCCCAGGGCGTCGTCCTCGTCGGAGAGCACGGTGTCCCAGTCCGCGGGCAGCAGGTCGAGCTGCCGGCCGAGATGCGCCAGCCACGCCCCGTCCTCGGGCGAGGGGCGCCGGGCGAGGACGCCGTCCGCCCGGCGGAACCCGTGCACCAGGGCGGCGCCCGGCTCCAGGGCGGCGGGCGCCCAGCCGGCCTCGGCCCGCTCGGCGAACGGGCCGGCGACGACCTCCTCGGCCCCGTCCTCCGCGTCGACGACGAGCCACCAGCCCTGCCGACGGCCGCCGGCGAGCACCTCACCACCGGAACGTGCGCTGACGCCACTCACGATGACCACCCCGGGATCCCGCGGAGGCCGGCGGGAACGCGCCGGCCACTGCCGCCGTCCGGAGGCAGTGGGGGAACGGTAGGAGCGCGCGCCCTCCCCGCCGCCCGGCCGGGACGGGCCCGGACTGCCGCGTACACGGATCGTTGCCGGAGCGCCGATCCGGACCGGTGACCCGCCTCCCGCGGCCACCACTTGTCGACCGTCCCGGCCCTCGCCGAGCGTGGCCGGGCACCGGACCCGGGGCGGTGACCCCGTCCGCGCCGGGATGCCCCCGGCGTGTCGCCCGCCCGGGCGCGGGAGCGGCCGGATCGGAGGCGGGCATGATCCGGGGGTCCCCGGTGTTGCACCGCGGTCAGGCTGCGCGTCCCGCGCTCGGCCTCCCCCCGTACGCCGATCCGAGGACCCCTCCTGCCCGAGACCGCTCCCCAGCCCTCCGTCTCCCGCCGCCGCGTGCGCCCGCCCACCGGGCAGCGCGCACCGCTGCGGACGACGGCCGATCCCACCGATCCCATCGACACCGCCCGCGACGAGGCCCGCGAGGCCGCCCGGACGGCCGCCCGCGAGGAGCGCCGCGCCCAGCAGGCCTGGGTCGAGGGCGCCGCGCCGGAGCTGCCCGTCCGCACCGCGCCGCCGCAGCACGTCGTCTTCCACCTCGGCCCCACCAACTCCGGCAAGACGTATGAGTCGCTGCAGGCCCTGGCCGCCACCGGCTCCGGCGTCTACGCCGCGCCGCTGCGCCAGCTCGCGCAGGAGGCCTACCTCAAGCTGGCCGCGCAGCTGCCCCCCGGCGCCGTCGGCCTGTCCACCGGCGAGGAGGAGGTCGACCCCTTCGCACCGATCGTCTGCTGCACGGTGGAGAAGGCGCCGATGCGCGGCGAGCTGCTCGTCCTCGACGAGTCGCACTGGGTCGCCGACCCCGACCGCGGCCACCACTGGGCCAAGCTGCTGCTCACCGGCGAGTACCGCGAGATGCACGTCATCTCCGCGGCCGAGGCGCACCCGACGCTGTCCCCGCTGGTCGCCGACGCCGGGCGGGTCGACGTCGTCCACCACCGGCGGCTGTCCCGGCTCGACGTGCTGGCCGCGCCCGTCCGCGCCCGCAGCGTCCGCCCGCAGACGCTGGTCGTCGCGTTCTCCCGCAAGGCCGTCTACGCCGTCGCCGCCGAGCTCGACAGGCACCGTCCCGGGAAGGTCGGCGTCCTCTACGGCGCGCTGCCCCCGGCCACCCGGCGCGAGGTCATCGACCGGTTCTCCACCGGTGAGCTCGACGTCCTCGTCACCACCGACGTCATCGGCCACGGCATCAACGTCCCGGCCGGCACCGTGCTGTTCGCCGAGACCATGAAGTACGACGGCACCCGGATGCGGCCGCTGCGCAGCTGGGAGGCCGCCCAGATCGCCGGGCGGGCCGGCCGCTACGGCCTGACCGGGCACGGGACGGCCGGCGTCCTCGCCGGTGTCGCGGGCTTGTCGCCGTCGCTCGCGCTGGTGTCCGTCGGGGCCGAGGTGGCCCGTGGCGACCGCCCCAGCGACCTGCCCGACCGCCTGCCGCGGCTGCGCCCGGAGCTCGAGGACCTCGGCGCCGTCGAGGCGGCCGAGCTGCCCGAGGCGCTGGTGCGCTGGCAGGCGTGGGCCCGCACGGCCACCCGCGGGCAGGCGGTGACCCCGGACGACGTGGGCGAGCTGGTGCTGCGGGTCCAGGCACTGCTGCCGCTGCTGCGCGGACCGCTGGGCGCCGTCGGCGACCTGCAGACCGTCTGGCGGCTGGTCAGCCTGCCGATCGACTACGACCCGCCGCGGCGCACCCGCTGGCTGGTGCTCGCCCGCGCGGCGCTCCAGCACGCCGCAGGCCTGCCGGTCCGCCCGGAGCTGGTGCTGCCCGACGTGCCGGTCGACGGCGGCGTCGAGGACTTCGAGCAGGCGGCCGCGGCCGCGCGCGACGCCCAGGCGCTGCTGCGGCAGTTCCCCGGCGTCGCGGACCTCGACGGCGACGACGCGGCCTGGGTCGAGGAGGAGTGCGCCGAGGCGATCAGCGAGCTGCTCCCCGACGCCATCGCGCTCAGCGGGTCGGGCTCGTGCTCCTCCTGCGGCACCGCGGTCGCGCCCTGGGTCAGCACCTGCCGCCCCTGCAGCGCGCCCCGCGGCCGTGGTCCCGGCAGGGACGGCGGACGCCGGGGCGCGCGCTCGGGATCCCGGCAGGGCCGGCGCCCGACCCGCAGCGGCCGGGGCTGACCCGGGGGGCGGGTCAGGCCTCCGGGGGCTCGCCCGAGGAGAGCAGCCGGTCGTACACGAGCGCCGCGAGGACGCCGCCGACGACCGGGGCCAGGAGGTAGATCCACAGCGACGACAGCTCTCCCGCCAGCAGGTTCGGGCCGAAGGCGCGCGCCGGGTTGACCGCGCCGCCGGTCAGCGGGCCTGCGGCGAAGATGGCGGCGGCCAGCGCGAAGCCCACGGCGACCGGCGCGATCGCCGATTCGGCGCGGTCGTCGGTGGCGACGGACACCACGACCAGGACCAGGATGAACGTGACCAGCGCCTCGACGAGGAACGCCTGGCCCACCGAGACGCCCTCCTGCGGCGTGGTGGCGCCGAGCACCGCCTCGTCCCGGGCGGCCGAGCCGTAGGCCGCCCACGTCGCGGCCGCGCCGGCGATCCCGCCGAGGAGCTGGGCGACGACGTAGGCACCGGCGGCCGGCCACGGGAAGCGCCGCGTCACGGCCAGGCCCAGCGTGACCGCGGGGTTGAGGTGGCACCCCGAGACGTGGCCGAGGGCGGCGGCGAGCGCCACCAGCGTGAGCCCGAAGGCCAGCACCACACCCAGCAGCTCGTAGAGCGTCTTGCCGGTGGCGGGCCCGGCCACCACCGTGCTGGTGCCGACGAACACCAGGATCGCCGTCCCGACGAACTCGGTGAGCGCCGCGCGCCCCGCGTTCTGTCCGATCCGGCTGCCGTAGAGGCCGGTGGTCGGCGCCTCCCGGCTGGTCCTGCTCGTTGCCATGAGACGTCCCCGTTCCGGCGGCGCACCCTGCGCCGGCCACCGGGGGCCGGTGCCCTCCCCCGGCGGGGGCAAACGGCCGGTCGGGTATCGGGATCAGCCGGTCCCGCGGACCCCGCTCGCCGTCGCGCCGGGCGGGCCGCTCGCGGCGGGGGTGCTCCCGGACCCGTCGACGGGCGTCCCGACGACGCCGTGCAGGTGGCAGGCGGCGACGTGCCCGGGTGCCGACCCGACCGGCTGCAGCGCCGGGTCGACGTCGGGACACGGCTCGAAGACGTCGGGACAGCGGGTGCGGAACCGGCAGCCGCTGGGGACCCGCGACGGCGAGGGGACGTCGCCGCGCAGCACGATCCGCTGCCGGGACCGCTCGAGCTCCGGGTGCGGCAGGGGCACCGCCGACAGCAGCGCCCGCGTGTACGGCATCTGTGGCGCGGCAGCGACGGCCGCCGCGGGTCCCACCTCGACCACCCGGCCCAGGTACATGACCGCGATCCGGTCCGAGACGTGCCGCACCGCGGACAGGTCGTGGGAGATGAACAGCAGCGTGAGCCCCAGCTGCCGCTGCAGCCGGCGCAGCAGGTTGAGCACCTGGGCCTGCACGCTGACGTCGAGGGAGGCGATCGCCTCGTCGCAGACCAGGAAGTCCGGCTCGCCGGCGAGCGCGCGGGCGATGCCCACCCGCTGCCGCTGACCGCCGGAGAACTCGTGCGGGTAGCGGGCGGCGACGGCCGGGTCGAGTCCGACCAGCTCCAGCAGCTCGCGCACGCGGGCCACGCGGGCCTGCCGGCCCGGGTGCAGGCCGTGCACCTCCAGCGGCTCGGACACCGTCTGCGCCACGGTGCGCCGCGGGTCCAGCGAGGCGAAGGGGTCCTGGAACACCATCCCGGCCCGACGGCGCAGCTCCCGCAGCTGCCTGCGTCCCATGCCGGTGACGTCGAGGCCGTCGAACGTCACCGTGCCACCGGTCGGCGGGACCAGCCGGAGCAGCGCGTTGCCCAGCGTGGACTTGCCGCAGCCGGACTCACCCACCAGCCCCAGCGTCTCACCGCGGTAGACGTCGAGGTCCACGCCGTCGACGGCGCGCAGCGCACCGGTCGTGCGGCGCAGCGCCCCGCCCGAGCGGATCGGGAAGTGCACCTCCAGCCCGCGCGCGGACACCAGGACGTCCGGAGCCCCCTCCCCCGGCGCCGTCACGATGCCTCCCGCTCCGCGCACCAGGTGGCCGCCCGGTGCGGCAGCCCGGCACCGCCCCGGCCGACGACGGCCAGGGGCGGCTGCTCGGTCTCGCAGCGGGCGTCCCCGCGTACGGGGCAGCGCGGCCAGAAGACGCAACCGGCGGGCAGGTCGGTGGGCGCCGGCGGTGTCCCGGCGATGGTCGCCAGGTCCTCGTCGGGGTCGGCGGCCAGGTCGGGCAGCGCGCCGAGGAGCCCACGCGTGTAGGGGTGCACCGGCCGCTCCAGGACGTCGTCGACCGTGCCGTCCTCCACGCAGCGTCCGCCGTACATGACCAGCACCCGGTCGGCGATGCCGGCGACGACGCCGAGGTCGTGGGTGATCCAGATGACGCCGGTGCCGTGCTCGCTCTGCAGCCGCTCGACCAGGTCGAGGATCTGCGCCTGCACCGTCACGTCCAGCGCCGTCGTCGCCTCGTCGGCGATGAGCAGCGCCGGCGAGTTGGCCAGCGCCATCGCGATGACCACCCGCTGGCGCATCCCGCCCGACAGCTCGTGCGGATAGCGGCCGACCGCGCGCCCGGGGTCGGGCAGGCCCACCTCGCCGAGCAGCTCGACCGCCCGCGCCCGGGCCGCGGCCTTGGACACCGGCCCGTGCGCCCGGAGGCCCTCGGTCAGCTGCCGCCCCACGGTCAGCACCGGGTTCAGCGAGGTCATCGGGTCCTGGAACACCATCCCGGCGCCGGGGCCGCGCACCTGCCGCAGCCGCTCGGGCGCCATGGTCAGCAGGTCCTCGCCCTGCAGCAGCGCGCGGCCGGTCACCGTCGCCGTGCGGGCCGGCAGCAGGCCGAGCAGCGCGAGCACCGAGACGCTCTTGCCGCTGCCGGACTCCCCCACGACCGCGACGGTCTCGCCCGGGCCGACGGTGTAGCTGAGCCCGTTGACCACGTGCGCGGTGCCGCGCGGGGTGCGCAGGTCCACCCGCAGGTCCTCGACCTCCAGCACCGGCGCGGCCGCCGTCGCGGGCTTCTCGAACGACGGGGCGCTCACCTGCCGCTCCCGGCCATGAGCGTGCGCTGCCGCGGGTCGAGGACGTCGCGCAGCCCGTCGCCGAGCAGGTTGAAGCAGAGCACCGTGACGACGATCGCCAGGCCCGGGAAGACCGCGTACCACCAGGCCTGCTCGATGAAGCCGCGGCCGTCGGCGAGCATCAGCCCCCATGACGGGTCGGGCCGGCGCGGGCCCAGGCCGAGGAAGGACAGCGCCGCCTCGGCCAGCACCGCGAACGCCAGGCTGACCGAGGTCTGCACGATGATCGGCGGCGCGGCGTTGGGCAGCACGTGCCGGGTGATCAGCCGCCAGTCCGAGGCGCCGACCGACCGCGAGGCCCGCACGTACACCTCCTCGCGGACGCCGAGCACGCTGGCGCGGGTGACCCGGGCGAAGATCGGCACGTAGACGATGCCGATCGCGAGGATCGCGTTGGCCGGCCCGGCGCCGCGGATGGCCACGATGGCGATGGCCAGCAGCACCGCGGGGAAGGCGAACAGCACGTCCATCAGCCGCATGAGGACGTCGTCGACCCACGTGCCGTAGAAGCCGGCGAGCAGGCCGATGAGCGTGCCGACCACCAGGGCGAACGCGACGGAGAGGAAGCCGACCCGCAGCGACGTCGCCGCCCCCAGGATCACCCGGCTGAACACGTCGCGGCCGAACTCGTCGGTGCCGAACGGGTGGGCCCAGCTCGGCGGCTGGAGCTGCAGCGACGGGTCCTGCTCGTTGGGGCCGTCGGGCGCGAGCGTCTCGTCGAACACCGCGACCAGCACGATCAGGACCAGCACGACGGCGGAGACGGCCGCCGTCGGGTTGCGGGCGAGCAGCCCGAGCGTCTCCCGCCACCGCGGGCGTACCGGGGCAGCCGTCGGCAGGGGCTCGGCGGGCGGCGGTGCCGCCGGGGTCGCGCCCGGCGTCGGCAGCTGCGTCATCGGCGGGCGATCCTCGGGTCGATGCGGCTGTAGAGCAGGTCCACCAGCAGGTTGATGACGAGGAAGACCAGGGCGAACAGCAGGACGGCGCCCTGCAGCACCGGGAAGTCGCGGTCGCGCACCGCCTGGTAGGCCAGCTGCCCCAGCCCGGGCCAGGAGAAGACGATCTCCACGACGACGACGCCGGACAGCAGGTAGGCCAGCTGCACGCCGGTGACGGTGACCAGCGGCAGGAGCGCGTTGCGCAGCACGTGCCAGGTCAGCACCTGCCGGGTCGGGACGCCCTTGGCCTGCGCCGTGCGCACGTGGTCCTGGCCCAGCGCCTCGAGCATGCTCGACCGGACGAACCGGGTGATCACCGAGCCGGAGACGACGCCGGTGGCCACCGCGGGCAGGACCAGCCGCTGCAGCCACCCCAGCGGGTCCTCGGTGAGCGGGACGTAACCGCCCGAGGGCAGCCAGCCCAGCAGCCCGGCGAAGACCAGGATGAGCATGATCGACAGCCAGAAGTCGGGCACCGAGATGCCGAACTGGCTGACCACGGTGGCCACCCGGTCGATCAGCGACCGCGGGTGCAGCGCCGAGAGCATCCCCAGCGGCAGCGCGATGACCAGCGCGACGACCAGCGCGGCGAGCGCCAGCGTGAGGGTGGCCGGCAGCCGCTCGCCGATCAGCGAGGTGACGGTGTCCCCGCTGCGGAAGCTGACCCCGAGGTCGCCGGTGAGCGCCCGTCCGGCCCAGGTGAAGTACTGCTGGACCAGGGGCAGGTCCAGCCCGCTGCGCTCCCGCAGGGCGTCGTAGGTCTCCTGGGAGAACCGCGTGCCGAGGGCCAGGCGGATCGGGTCGCCCCGCACGAGGTGGATCAGGGAGAAGACCAGGACGCTCACGCCGGCCAGGACGACGACGGCCTGGCCGGCCCGCCGGAGCAGGTAACCGGTCAGGGCAGCTCCACGTTCGCGAAGTCGATCGCGGAGTCCGCCCGCACCTGGTAGCCGGTCAGCCCGGGTGCCCAGGCCTGCACCTCGTCGGGGTTGTAGAGGTACAGGTAGCTGACGTCGTCGACGATGAGCTGCGCGGCCTGGTCGTAGAGGGCCTTGCGGGCGGCCTGGTCGGGCTCGGTGGCGGCACGGGTGAGCAGGTCGTCGACCTGCGGGTTGCTGTAGCCCTGGTAGTTGCTGCCGCCGGTGGACAGGTGCTGGTTCTCGTAGAAGTCGGCCGGGTCGATGTTGCCGATCCAGCTGAGCATGAAGGCGTCGAAGTCGCCCTCGGACTGCCGGTCGAGCCAGGTGGCGAAGTCCTCCTCCTGGATCTCCACGTCGATCCCGACCGGCTCGAGCTGGCTGGCGATGACCTGCGCCGCGGCCACGGTCTCCGGGTACTCGTCGGTGACCATCAGGCCCATCGTGATCGGCGTCTGCACGCCGGCCTGCTCGAGCAGCTGGCGGGCGGCGTCCTGGTCGGGCGTGAACGGGGCGTACTCGAGGAAGAACGGGCTGCCCTCGGGGATCGCCGTCTGGTTGGGCTGCGCGGCGCCGAAGCGGGCGGCCTGGGTGACCTCGTCGCGGTCGATCGCGGTGGCGATGGCGCGGCGCACGTCGCGGTTGTCGAACGGCGGGACCGCGTAGTTCATCGACATGTAGAAGTACTCGACGCTGGTGACCGAGCCGAGCTCGACCTCCTCGTCGCCCTCGAGGTCGGCCACGTTCTGCGGCGGGACGTTGTCGGTCCACTGGATCTCGCCGTTGCGCAGCGCGGTCAGCGCCGCTGTGGGCTCGGTGATGTAGCGGAACTCGACGCCGTCGATGCTCGGCGCCCCGCCCCAGTGGTCGTCGAAGGTGGTGAGCACGGTGGCGTTGGCGTCGGAGCTCTCCAGCTGGAACGGGCCGGTGCCGTTGGCCTCGCTCTGCAGGTCCAACTCGTCGGCGGCGTTCTCGGAGACGATCGCCATGCCCTTGAACGAGCCGATCAGCTCGAGCAGGTTCGGCGTGGGCCGGGTCAGCGTGACGACGACGGTCCGCGGGTCGGGCGCGGTCACGTCGGAGACCGTGGCGAACCGGTAGGCGTTCGACAGCTCCTCGTCGATGATCCGCTTGAAGCTGTAGACGACGTCGGCGGAGTCGAACTCGCTGCCGTCGTGGAACGTGACGCCGTCGCGGAGGGTGAACGTCCAGCTCAGGCCGTCGTCGCTGGTCGTCCACGACTCGGCCAGGCTCGGCTGCATCGTGAGGTCCTCGGCGCTGGGGACGACGAGGGTGTCGTAGACGTTCTCCAGCACCTGGAAGCTCGCGTAGGCGTTGGTGACGTGCGGGTCGAACTGGTCGGGCTCGGCGCTGACCGCCGCGACGAGCACGTTGTCACCACCTCCGCCGCCGCCTCCCCCGGTGTCGACGCTCTCCCCGCCGCCACCGCAGGCGGTGACGAGCAGGGCCGCGGCCGCGGCGAGGGGCAGGAGCCGGTTCGTGCGCACGCGGACCTCCGGAGCTCGACGGCGTCTTCGGTCCCGACCCTGGCCCGGCCCGGGACCTCCCGCAGGTCGAGGCGGTGATCGTTGCGCACCCGTGATCACCCCGTCACGTCTCGCCGAGGGTGGCCCGCCGGAGCGCGTCGACGTCGCACTTGGGCACCCGGTCGGCGGTCAGCAGCCCGTTGACCTCCTGGTAGGTGTCGGTGAGCTGCGTCCAGCAGGCGCCGGCCAGCGCGCTGCTCGCGTGCACGGCCGCCCACTGCCCGCGGTAGCGCTCGAGCAGGTCCTCCGGCGAGCGCGCGTCGGCGTAGCCCCACGGCTCGGTGCGGTCGGGGTCGGACTCCCGGTCAGGCCGTGCGTCCAGCGAGATGCCGCCGAACTCCGACAGGACGACGGCGCGCCCGGCGACGCCCGCCCGGTCGAGGTCGGCGAGGTGGCCGTCCCGGCGCCGTCCGGTGGCCAGCCGCTCCAGGTCCGCGCCGGTGGCGTACCGGGTGGCCAGCACGGCCGGGTCCTGCTCGTAGTCGTGGACGCCGAGCACCTGCCCGCCGAGGGCCTCCCAGCCGTCGTTCGCCGAGACGGGGCGGGTTCCGTCGAGCGCGTCGGCGGTGGCGGCCAGCGCGGTGACCAGGCCGCGCTGGGCGCGGTCGGTGGCCGCCTCCTGCACGCCCCAGGACTCGTTGAGCGGCACCCAGGCGACCACGCTGGGGTGCCCGCGGTGGGCGGCGACGACGTCGGCCCACTCCCGCAGCAGCCGGGCGCCCGCCGTGGGGCCGGGCCGGTAGGCCGAGGGCATCTCCGCCCAGACGAGCACGCCCATGCGGTCGGCGAGGGCGAGGTAGCGCGGGTCCTCGGTCTTCTGGTGCTTGCGGACGCCGGTGAAGCCCAGCGCGCGGGTCAGCTCCAGGTCCCGGCGCAGCGCGGCGACGTCGGGCGGGGTGGCGCCGGTGGCGGGCCAGTAGCCCTGGTCGAGCACCAGGCGCAGCGGCACCGGCCGGCCGTTGACCAGCAGGTGCCCGTCGTCGACCTCGACCGAGCGCAGCGCGGTGTAGCTCGCCACCTCGTCGAGCACCTCACCGTCCTCGCGAACCAGCGCCACCTCGGCGTCGAGCAGCACCGGGTGCGGGCCCGGCTCCCAGGTCAGGTGCCAGCGGTCGTCGGTGCCGCCGTCGCCGACCTGCAGGGTCCGCTCGACCACCGCGCCGTCGACCCGGACGGAGTCGTCGGCGAGGAGCCGGTCGCCGTGCCGGAGGCGCAGGTGCAGCCGGGCGCCGGTGACCGGGACCGACAGCTCCACGCGGACGTCGACGCGCATCGTGCGGGGGTCGCCGCGCCAGACGACGTCGGTGACGTGCTCGCGCGCCACGGACTCCAGCCACGTCGTCCGCCAGATGCCGGTGGTGCGCGGGTAGAAGATCTCGTGCGGCTCGTCGCGCCAGTCCTGCTTGCCGCGCGGCGCCTCGAGGTCGCGGGGGTCGTCGTCGGCACGGACGAGGAGGTCGGCGCCGTCGCCGAGGTGGTCGGTGACGTCGACGCGGAACGGCGTGTAGCCACCCTCGTGGGAGGCGACGTGCGCGCCGCCCACCCAGACGTCGCGCACCCGGTCGACGGCGCCGAGGTGCAGCACGGTGCGGCGGTCGCCCCGCCGGCCGGGTAACGGGCGGCGGTACCAGGCGCGGTGCAGCGGGCCGGTCCAGTGCACGCCGCTGGCCGGGGTCTCCGGGGCATAGGGGACGCGGATGGTGCGGTCGAACCGCACGGCGCCGGGCCTGCCGGCGAGGTCGGGGTCCGCGGCGAACTGCCACTCGCCGTCGAGGCAACGCCAGGGCCGGCGCAGCAGCGGGCGAGGGTGGGCGGTCGGGTCCATGGCATCGGAGCGGCGGTCCACGTCCCCACCTCACCGGAACCCGGGCCGCACAGCACGGCGGCCGCCGCCCACCCCACGCCGGGACCGTCGCCGGGTGTCGACCTGCGGCTGCCTCACCGAGCCGGGGACGACCGCAGGTCGACGACCGGCGCGCGCCGCGGTTCAGGCCTCGATGCGCTCGCCGTCGCCTGCGCGGAACAGGTGGACCGAGCCCGGCCGCGGGGCGACCCGGACGACGTCGCCCTTGGCCGGCGGACGGCGGCCGTCGACGCGGGCGGTGACCACGTGGGTCCGGTCACCGAGCTCCGTGCGGCCGTAGACGTAGGCGTCGGCGCCGAGCTCCTCGACGACGTCGACCTCCAGCGGCAGCCCCGCGCCGCCGACCTCGAGGTCCTCCGGCCGCACGCCCAGCACGACCTCCGCGGCGCCGGCGCGGCCCAACGCCTCGCGGGCCAGCGGCACCACCTGCTCGCCCAGGCGCACGCCGCCGTCGGTGACCGGGAGGGTGAACAGGTTCATCGCCGGCGAGCCGATGAAGCCCGCGACGAAGAGGTTGCGCGGCCGGTCGTAGAGCTCGCGCGGGCGCCCCACCTGCATCAGCAGGCCGTCCTTGAGCACCGCGACCCGGTCGCCCATGGTCATGGCCTCGGTCTGGTCGTGGGTGACGTAGACGGTGGTCACGCCGAGCCGCCGCTGCAGCTGGGCGATCTGCGTGCGGGTCTGCACCCGCAGCTTGACGTCGAGGTTGGACAGCGGCTCGTCCATGAGGAAGGCCCGGGGCTTGCGCACGCTGGCGCGGCCCATGGCCACCCGCTGCCGCTGGCCGCCCGACAGCGCCCTGGGCTTGCGGTCGAGGTGGTCGCCGAGGTCGAGCATGCGGGCGGCCTCGGCCACCCGCTCCCGGATCTCCGCCTTGCCCACCCCGGCGACCTCGAGCGCGAAGCCCATGTTGTCGCCGACGGTCATGTGCGGGTACAGCGCGTAGTTCTGGAAGACCATCGCGATGTCGCGGTCCTTGGGCGGGGCGCCGGTGACGTCGCGGCCGCCGATGAGGATGCGCCCGTCGTCGACCCGCTCCAGGCCGGCGAGCATCCGCAGCGACGTGGACTTGCCGCAGCCGGACGGGCCGACGAGGACGAGGAACTCGCCGTCGGCGACCTCCAGGTCCAGCGCGTCGACGGCGAGGCGGTCTGCCCCGTCGTAGACGCACGTCGCGGAGTCGTAGGTGACGGTCGCCATCGCGGGTCCTCCGAGCGGTGTGGAACGGGCGGGGAGAACGGGAGCAGAGCCATTTCCCGCGCCGACCGGAGCGGCGCCCGGCGCGCTCGCGCCAGTAGTGCAGACGGCGGGTCGGGAAAAGGGCTGGCGCACCATTCTCCGGCCCGCACGGCGTCCCGTGCCGATATGCTCGCCGCGCGCCATTCCCGGACCGCTCCGCGGCCCATTCCCGGGCGCCCGAGACGAACGGCGGAGCCGATGTCGGAACTGGACGACCTGGTCGACTCCTGCCTGGTCCCCGGGTTCACCGGTCCGGAGGTCCCCGGCTGGGTCAGCGCCGCGCTCGGGCGCGGGATGGCCGGCGTGTGCGTCTACGGGCACAACCTCACCGCCGGGTCCGCGCAGCCCGCGCCGGAGCGGGTGCGGGCGATCAGCGACGCCGTGCACACCGCCTCCCCCGACGCCCTGGTGACCCTCGACGAGGAGGGCGGCGACGTCACCCGCCTCGACTACCTGGTCGGCAGCGGGTACCCGGGCAACCTCGCCCTGGGGGTCGTCGACGACGTCGAGCTCACCCGGGCGGTGGCCGCCGCCGTCGGCACCGACCTGCGCCGGGCCGGGGCCGACGTCGACCTCGCGCCGTCGGTCGACGTCAACAGCGACCCCCGCAACCCGGTGATCGGCGTGCGGTCCTTCGGCGCGGACCCGGCCCTGGTCGCCCGGCACGGCGCGGCCTTCGTGGCCGGCCTGCAGGCCGCCGGGGTGGCCGCCTGCGCCAAGCACTTCCCCGGTCACGGCGCCACCACCGTGGACTCGCACCTCGGCCTGCCGGTGGTCGACGTCGGCCCGGACACCGCCCGCACCCGCGAGCTGCCGCCCTTCGCCGCGGCCGTCGCCGCCGGAGCGGAGCTGGTGATGACCTCGCACGTCGTCTTCCCCGCCGTCGACGCCGAGCCCGCCACGCTCAGCCGGCGCTGGCTGGTCGACGTCCTGCGCGGCGAGCTGGGGTTCGGGGGCGTCGTGGTCACCGACGCCCTCGACATGGCCGGGGTGCGGGCCGCGCACGGCATCGCCGGCGCGGGCGCGCTCTCGCTGGCGGCCGGGGCGGACCTGCTGCTGGTCGGGGCCGAGGACGGCGAGGAGCACTGCGCCGCGATCCGGCAGGCCGTCGCCGCGGCCGTGCGCGAGGGCCGGCTGCCCGAGGCGCGGCTGCGCGAGGCGGCGGGGCGGGTGCGCGCGCTGCGGGAGCGGCAGGCCGCCCGGAGGGCCGGCGCGGTGCCGGAGGGCGACCCCGGGGCCGTGGCCGCCCGGCGGGCGCTGCGGCTGCGCGACGTCGCCCCGCTGGCCGCCCCGGCGGTGGTCGTGGAGCTGCGGGGCGAGGCCAACACGGCCGTCGGGGACGCCCGGTGGAGCCTGGCCGGCCCGCTGGCCGACCTCGGCCTGCTCGCCGAGGCGGTGACCGTGCGCGGGAGCGACCCGTCGCCGGCCGAGGTGGCCGCCCGCGCCGGGGAGCGGCCCCTGGTGCTCGCCGTCCGGGACGCCTACCGGCACCCCGACCAGCGCGGATGGCTGCAGGCACTGCTCGCCGCCCGGCCCGGGGCCGTCGTCGTCGCCCTCGGCATGCCCGACGACGCCGACCTGACCGCCGGCCCCGCACTGGTCACGCACGGCGCCGCCCGGGTGCTCACCCGCGCCGCCGCCGAGGCGCTGCGCGGATGAGCACGCTGCTGACCGGTGCCCGCCTGGTCGACGCCGGCGGGGCCACCGGGCCCGGCTGGGTGCTGCTCGAGGGCGACGCGATCACCGCCACCGGCACCGGCCGTCCGCCGGCCGCGGACGGGACCGTCGACCTGGCCGGCGCCGAACTCGTCCCGGGCTTCGTCGACCTGCACGCCCACGGCGGCGGCGGCGCGGCCTTCGACGACGGTCCCGGCGCGATCCGCACCGCCCTCGCCGTGCACCGCGCGGCGGGCACCACCCGCTCGGTGCTCAGCCTGGTGGCCGCCCCGCTCGCGGAGCTGGAGGCGTCGCTGGCGGGCATCGCCGAGGTGGCCGCCGGCGACCCGACCGTGCTCGGCGCCCACCTCGAGGGCCCGTTCCTGGCCCCGGCCCGCTGCGGCGCGCACGACCCTCAGCACCTGCGCGCACCCACCGCCGACGTCGTCGACCGGCTCCTGGTGGCGGCCCGCGGCAGGCTGCGCCAGGTCACCGTGGCGCCCGAGCTGCCCGGCGCCCTGGAGGCGATCCGGGACCTCACCGCCGCGGGGGTCGTCGTCGCCGTCGGCCACACCGAGGCCGACGCCGCGCTCACCGCGGCGGCCTTCGACGCCGGTGCCCGCCTGCTCACCCACGCGCTCAACGCCATGCCGGGCCTGCACCACCGCGAGCCCGGGCCGGTCGGCGCCGCGCTGGCCGACCCCCGGGTCGTCCTCGAGCTCGTCCTCGACGGCGTGCACGTGCACCCCGTCGTCGCGCGGCTGCTGCTCGCCGGCGCCCCGGGACGGGTCGCGCTGGTCACCGACGCGATGGCCGCCACCGGCGCCGGGGACGGCGACCACCGGCTCGGGAGCCTGGAGGTCCGCGTCCGCGGCGGGCGGGCGGTCGTCGCCGGCACCGACACCATCGCGGGGTCGACGCTCACCCAGGACGCCGCGCTGCGCACCGCGCTCGCCGCGGGCGTCGACCAGGTCGCCGCCGTCACCGCGCTGACCGCCACCCCCGCCCGCGCCCTCGGCCTGGCCGGCGCCTTCGGGCGACTGGCCCCCGGCTACGCCGCCGACGTCGTGGCACTCGGACCGGACCGGTCCGTCACGGCCGTCTGGGCGGCCGGCCACCGCGTGCGCTAGGGCCGCTGCCAGGCCGGCTTCCGGGCGTACACCTGCCGGTAGTGGTCCAGGAGGGTCAGCCGGGCGGCGGCCGCCTCGTCGACGACGACGGTGGCCCGCGGGTGCAGCTGCAGCGCCGAGGCCGGGCACATGCTGGTCAGCGGCCCCTCGACGGCGGCCGCGACCGCCTCGGCCTTGGCGCTCCCCTGCGCCACCAGCAGCAGGCGCCGCGCCCCGAGGATGGTGCCCAGCCCCTGGGTGAGGCAGTGCATCGGCACCTCGTCGGGCGAGTCGAAGAAGCGCGCGTTGTCCGCGCGGGTGCGCGGCGCCAGCGTCTTCAGCCGGGTGCGCGACCCGAACGACGACGTCGGCTCGTTGAACCCGATGTGCCCGTTGGCGCCGATGCCGAGCAGCTGGACGTCGACCCCGCCGGCCGCGGCGATGGCCTGCTCGTAGTCCTCCGCGGCCGCCTCGAGGTCCGCGGCACGGCCGTCGGGGACGTGCACGCGGGCCGGGTCGAGGCCGAGCCGGCCGGTGACGTCCCGCCCGATGACCGCCGCGTAGCTCTCCGGGTGACCGGCCGGCAGGCCCACGTACTCGTCGAGGGCGAAGCCGCGGACGCCGGACAGGTCCAGCTCGCCGGCCGCGACCCGGCGGGCCAGCTCGGCGTAGACGCCCACCGGGGAGGACCCGGTGGCCAGCCCGAGCACCGCGCCGGGCCGGCGCCGCACGACGCCGGCGACCACGTCGGCGGCGACCCGGGCGACGTCGTCCGGGCCGGGCAGGACGATCACCTCCACACCGTCACCTCCACACCGTCACCTCCACCCGCCACTCACAGTGCGACGGGCAGCGCGGGGACCGCCTCGCGAGCGATGAGCGCGGCCCCGACCGGGGCCACCGGCACGCCGGCCGGCACGACCGTCACCCGCGCGGCGATGCCGAGGCTGTGTAGGAACGGCGACCCGGCCGCCTGCCGCTCCAGCTGCTCGCGGACGGCGGTGACCAGCGGCTGGCCGACCTCCGCGACCCCGCCGCCGAGCACCACGTGCTCGACGTCGCAGGTCAGCACCAGCAGCCGGACGGCCGCGGCCACCGCGCCGGCGAACCGGTCCCGGACCCGCACCGCCGCGGGGTCACCGAGCGCCGCGGCGGCGAAGACCGCGGCCGCCGCCGGCACCCCGGGCGGCGTCGGCCAGGCCGCGTCCAGCGCCGAGCCGGACGCGTAGAGCTCGAGGCAGCCGCACTGCCCGCACGGGCAGCGCGGGCCGGCCGGGTCCAGCGGCACGTGCCCGATCTCCCCCGCTCCCCCGCCGTGCCCGCGCCGCAGGGCGCCACCGAGGAGCAGGCCGGCGGCCACCCCGGTGCCCAGGCCCAGCAGCGCCAGGTCGCCGTGCAGGCCGAGCACGCGGGCCGCGCCGACGGCGGCGACGTTGAGGTCGTTCTCCACCGTCACCGGGACGCCGCCGAGGCGGGCCGAGAGCAGTGGGGCCAGCGCCACGCCGCGGTCGTCGATGCCGAGGTTCACCGCGTGCGAGACCGCCCCGGTGGCGGGGTCGACCAGCCCCGGCACGCCCGCGCCGACCCCGGCGAGGTCGTCGCCGGTCAGGCCCGCGTCGGCGCACAGCCGCCCGACCACCTCGGCGGCCGCCGCGACCACCCCCTCGGTGCCCCGCCGGGTCGGTACGCGCACGCTGCCGTGCACGGTCCCGGCGTCGTCGAGGAGGACGCCGAGGACCTTCGTGCCCCCGATGTCGAGGCCGACCGACCAGCCCGGCGCGCTCACCCCTTCACCGCCCCGGCCACCAGACCGGCGCTCATCCGCTTCTGCACCATCAGGAAGAAGGCGATGACCGGCACCGCGATGAGGGTCGCGCCGGCCATCACCACGCCCCAGTCGGTGGCCCGGTTGGCCTCGACCAGGCCCTGCAGCCACAGCGGCAGGGTCCGCTCGCCGGGGTCGGTCATCACGACCAGGGCGAGGGTGTACTCGTTCCACGCCTGCAGGAACCCGTAGACGCCCGAGGCCACCAGGCCCGGCGCCAGCAGCGGGAAGGTGATGCGGAAGAAGGCGCGGGTGCGGGAGAGCCCGTCGACCATCGCGGCCTCCTCCAGTTCGATCGGGACGCCGGTCACGAAACCACGCAGCATCCAGATCGTGAAAGGCAGGATCGCCGCCACGTAGACGATGGTGAGACCGAGGACGGAATTGACCAGACCCCAGTCGTCGAGAACGGCGTACTGCGAGATGAACAATCCCTCCGCCGGGATCATCTGCACCACGAGGACGGTGACGATGAACGCCTTTCTCCCGCGGAACCAGAAACGGCTGATCGCCAGTGCCGCGACGAATGCGAACAGCACCGCGCACACCAGCGTCAGTCCGGTGACGGCCAGCGAGACCCGGAAGGAGCCGTAGAACGACCCGTCGGTCAGCACCTGCCGGAAGTTGGCGAGGGTGCCGTCGAACGGGAAGAACGTCGGCTCGGGCGTCTGCAGCCGCGCGGTGGGCAGGAAGGCGCTGCTGACCATCCAGTAGATGGGGAAGGCCCACACCAGGGCGACCACGACGGCCAGCGTGCCGAGCAGCCAGCGGACGGCCCGGGTGCGCGGCCGGACACGGCGTCGCGAGCGGCGGGCGGGCAGCGCGGGGCTCGCCGCCGTCGGCACCGCGGCGGTCGGCGGGACGGCGGCGCTCACAGGTCCTCCTCCCGCAGCATGCGGCGGATGTAGAAGCCGGTCAGGCACAGCGTGATCACGAGCATGACCGTGGCCATGGCGCCGGCCAGGGAGAACTCCCGGGACAGCGAGTAGACGTAGGTGCCGAGCAGGTGGGTCTCCCGGGTCGGGGCGCCGGCCTTCTGCAGGACGTGGATCTGGGTGAACACCCGCAGGTCCCAGATGACCTGCAGCAGCCCGGCGATCAGCAGCACCGGCTTGATCAGCGGCAGCGACAGGTGGCGGAACCGCTGCCACGCGGAGGCACCGTCGAGCTGGGCGGCCTCGACGCACTCGTCGGGCACCTGCAGCAGCGCGGCGTAGGTGATGAAGACGACGAAGGGCACGCTCATCCAGACCACGATCACCGTGGCCACCAGGTAGAACGACGCCGGCTCGATGGTCCAGGAGTGGCCGCGGAAGCCCTCGGCTCCGAGCGGGTCCGACAGCAGCCAGTTGACGACGCCGTACTGCGAGTCGAACAGCCACTGCCAGACGGTGAGCGTGGCCAGGACCGGGGTGCCCCAGGCCAGCAGCAGCCCGACCTGCAGGGTGACCCTCGCGGCCCGGCCGACCCGGGTCATCAGGACCGCCAGCGCCACCCCGATCGCCATGGTGAGCCCGGCGTTGACCAGGCAGAAGGCGATCGACCGGCCGATGACGCCCCAGACGTAGGGGTCCGACAGCAGGTCGGTGTAGTTGCGCAGCCCCACCCACTCGGCCGGCCGGCCGAACTGCTGGGCGAGGCCGTACTCCTGGAACGACAGCACGAACTGCCGCACGAGCGGGTAGCCGAGGCCGACCGCGACCGGCACGAGCGCCGGGACGAGCAGGACGTAGGGGCCCAGGCGCGCGCGCCAGGGCAGGCGCCGCCGGGGCGGGACGGGACGGGCAGGGGCGGGCTCGGCGACGAGCGGGTCCCGCGGGGGTGCCGCTGTCTCGGGCGGCAGGGGTGGCGCGGCCATCGGGAGGCTCCGGGGCGTCCGGGACCGGGGAGGGCGGCCGGGCTGGCAGCCCTCCCCGGTCGGGCGGTCAGTTGAGCGTCTCCTCCATGAGCCGGTCGGCCTCGGCCGCGGCCTGGGCGACGTCGGCACCGCTGGCGACCTGCTGGAAGAAGTCCTCCAGGATGCGGGCGCCCTCGACGTCGGCCCACCGCTCCGCGGCCGGCGTCAGCTTGGCGTTGCGGGCCGCGGCCAGGGCGGCCTGGGCGTAGGCGTCGTTCCCGAGGGCGTCGGCGTACTGGCTGTTGCCGGGGATGAGCCCGTTCTCGGCCAGCATCGTCTGGTACTCCTCGCTGAAGATGATCCGCAGCAGGTCGCGGGCCTCGTCCTGGTGCTGCGACATCGTCGGGATCGCGATGTTCGAGCCGCCGGCGAAGACCGGCGCGCTGGAGCCCGGCTCCGTGCCGGGCAGCGGGAAGACGCCGGTGATCTCCTCGTTGCACGCCTGCTGCTCCTCCAGCAGCGCCTGGGCCTCCGGCGACTCGTCGTCGGGGTCCACGCCCTTGTCGCACTCGGGCAGCGCGATGCTGGAGCGGGCCCAGGTCGGGGCGGAGAACATCGCGGCCTGGCCGTTGTTGAAGGCCACCCACGGCTCGTTCGAGTCGGCGTCGCGCGGCGCCCGCGTGGCGTTGGTGAACAGGTCCTGGACCTCGGCCAGGGCCGCCTGCGACTCCGGGCTGGACAGCGCGCCGACCCAGCGGTCGCCCTCCTGCACGGCGAGGTCGCCGCCGTTGCTGAACACCCAGGCCACGCCGTTGTACCAGTCCTGACCGGGGAACCAGAAGCCGCTGAAGTCCGGCGAGGGGTTGGCCTGCTGCAGGGCGATCGCCGCGGTGCGGAACTCCGCGAGCGTCGTCGGCACCGCCACCCCGGCCTGCTCGAAGAGGTCCTTGCGGTAGAACACCGCCCGCGCGCCGGAGTAGTACGGCACCGCGTACAGGGTGCCCTCGGCGGTGCCGGCGTCGACGAAGCCGGGCAGCAGGTCGTCCCCGCCGAGCTCGTCGTAGACGTCGGTCAGCTCGGTGAAGGCGCCGGCGTAGGTGAACGTCGGGCTCTGCGTGTTGCCGATCTCGACGAGGTCGGGCGTCTGGTCCTCGCTGGAGAGCGCGGTCTGCAGCCGCGGCACCAGGCCGCTCCAGTCCTGCTCCTCGATGACCAGCGTCATGCCCTCGTGGTCGGCCTCGAAGGTCTCCACGAGGTAGTCGCGCAGCTCCTGCGGGGTGTCGGTGCCGTTGAGCCACAGCCGGACCTCGGTGTCCGAGGAGGCCTCCGCGGTCTCGCCGCCGCCGCAGGCGGACACGGCGAGCAGTGATGCGACCGCGGCGGCGGCCAGGCCGCCGGTGCGTACTCTTCTCATGTTGGGGTTCCTCCTCGTTTGCGCGGGATGTCTCCGACGTGCACCTGGCCGGCTCGGGGTGGTCACGTCACCCCGAGCTGGCCGGAGAGCACGAGGACGGCGGCCCCCGAGAGGGCGCCGTCCTCGCCGAGCGAGGTCATCCGCAGCTGCACCGTGCCGCTGATGACCGGCATGGTCCGCTCGCGGAGGGCGGCCAGGGCCGCCTCCCGCAGGGGGCCGTCCAGGAGCTCCCGCGGGCCGCGCAGCACGACCTCCGGGAGGTTGAGCGCGCTCACCACGGGGGCGAGCACGATGCCGAGCCGCCGGCCCACCTGGGCCAGCGCCGCGGCGGCGTCGCCGGGGGCCAGGCCCTCGACGCGCCGGCGGATCGAGGGGACCGACAGCACCGTCTCCAGGCAGCCGGTGCGCCCGCAGGCGCAGGGGGCGGGCCGGCCCAGGGGCGCGCCGTCGACGTCGTCGCGCTCGTCGACGGCGGTGACGTGGCCGATCTCGCCGGCCGCGTGGGAGTCGCCGTGCACCAGGGCGCCGTCGAGGACGATCCCCGCGCCGACGCCGCCGCCGACGGTCAGCACCATGAGGCCGCCGCCGGAGGCGTCGCCGTAGGTGAACTCGCCGAGCGCTGCGGTGTTGGCGTCGTTGGCCACGTGCACCGGCAGGCCGAGCTCCGCCGACAGCGAGGCGGCCAGCGGCAGGTCGTACCAGCCGCGGTTGGGTGCCTGGACGACGCAGCCGGCGGGCGTGATGACGCCCGGCGAGCCGACGCCGACGCCGAGCACCGGCAGCGGCGAGGTGGCCACCAGGTCGCGGCACAGGTCCAGCAGCGCCGTCACCGCGACCTCGCCGGTGAGCCCCTGCACCAGCGCCGAGCGGCGCTCGAGGACGGTGCCCGACAGCTCGAGGACCGCACCGTGCATCCGCTCGTCGTCGGCGAGGTCGACCGCGACGATGGAGAAGGCGTCGGTGCGCAGGCCGACCAGCGTGGCGGGCTTGCCCACCCGCGCCTCGGCGCGCACGCCCAGCTCGGAGACCAGCCCCTCGGCCAGCAGCGAGGACACCAGGTCGGAGACGGTGACCCGGGTCAACCCGGTCGCGCGGGCGAGGTCCGCGCGCGACCGGGGACCCGAGTGGAAGAGGTGCTGCAGCACCATCGACCGGTGGTGCGCCCGGGCGTGCTCCGGGAGGACCTTGCTGGTCGGACGCAGCGGCCGACGACGCGGGACGGGCGTTGCGTCGGCGGTCACATTAGTTAGGACACCGTCCTTACATATCCCGTGTCAAGAGGATGGCGTCCCCGTGACCTGTCAGTGACCTCCTGTGGACCGCCCCGCCAGGTCAGAGGGGCGGACGGTCCCGACGACGACGTGGTCGGCGCCGCTCGTCGCCGAGCGCACCGCGAGGTCCCGGCCGCCGTCCGCCGGCGCCGTGGCGAGGACGACGGGGCAGCAGCAGCGGCTCGCGGAAGCCGACGTCGACGGTGAGTGCGTCGGGCAGCCGGCCCGACAGCGCGGCGAGCGCCCGGGCCGTGACCCACATCCCGTGCGCGATCGCCCGCCGGAAGCCGGACGCCCGCGCGGTCGGCCCGGAGAGGTGGATCGGGTTCACGTCGCCGGACACCCGCGCGTAGCGGCGGCCGGCGTCGCGGGCACCCGCCAGCGGATGGTGCCGGCCGGCAGGTCGCCGACGGGGACGTCGACGTCGGAGGCCGGCGCGCCCTCCGGCGCCCGGGCGCCCCGGGCCAGGTGGGTCGAGCGGCCGCGCCACACCTCGGCGCCGCCGGCCGACACCGACGCGCACAGGTCGACGGTCGCCCCGCGCGGGTGGGCGAACCGCTCGGCCCACACCTCGAGGTCGAGCGCGCGGCGATCCCCGAGGAGGAGGCCGGCCGGGAGGAGGCCATGCACCTCGAGGACACGGCCGCCGAGGCCGCGCGGCTCACCGCGGAGGCAGAGTCGACAGCCCCGGACGGCACCGCCACCTCGCTGGACGTCCCGCCGGGCCAGTAGCCGGAAGGACCTCGCGCGGGGGGCAGGACCGGGTGCCGCCCGGTCCGGCTCCGGCGGGATGATTGCCGGTCGTGAGCACCCTCGCCGCGGCGGCCGAGACGCTGCGGATCCCCGTCGCCGCCGACCTGGCCGCGATCGTCGTGGGGGCGCTCACCGGCGGCCTGCTCGCCGCCCGGGAGGGGTTCGCCATCTCGGGCGTGCTGCTGCTCGCCGTGAGCGGCGGACTCGGCGGCGGGCTCATCCGCGACGTGCTGCTCGCACAGGGACCGCCGGTGGCGCTGACCGACCCCGCCTACCTGCCCACCGTCGCCATCACCGCGATGGTCACCTTCTACTTCTCGGGCTGGCTGTCGCGGCTCACCGGCCTGCTCGTGGTGCTCGACGCGGTCACCCTCGGCCTGTTCACCGTGATCGGGGCGCAGAAGGCGCAGCTCGCCGGCCTGCCGAGCGCCTCGGTCGTCTTCATCGGGACGCTGACGGCGGTCGGCGGGGCGGTGATCCGCGACGTGCTGCTCGCCCAGCGCGCCGACATCGTGCAGCCGGGGCCCTACAACGCCGTCGCCGCACTGCTCGGCGCCACCGCGCTCACGGTGCTCGCCGGCCCGCTCGGCCTCGACCCGATCCCCGTGGCGCTGGTGGTGATCGTCCTGGTCGCGGCGCTGCGGGTGCTGTCGGTGTGGCGCGGGTGGGAGGCGCCGGTCGCCGTCGACCTGCCCGGCCGGGCCAGGAACCGGCTGGGCCGCGACCGGTCCGCACGGCCGGACGGGAGACGCCGGACGCTGCGCCGCCGGCTGCGCTGACACCGCCGGGCGGCCCACCCGGCCCACGGGCAGGATGACCCGCATGCCCGAGCGCGAGTACGACGTCGTCCTCTTCGGCGCCACCGGCTTCGTGGGCCGCCTGGTCGCCGCCTACCTGGCGAAGGCCGCGCCGCCGGACCTGCGGATCGCGCTGGCCGGCCGGTCGCGGGAGAGGCTGGTCGCGGTCGCCGGCGGCCTGCCCGCCTCGTCGCGGCACTGGCCGCTGCTCGAGGCCGACACCGACGACCCGGCCTCGGTGACCCGCATGGCGGAGAGCACCCGGGTGCTGGTCACCACGGTGGGGCCCTACCAGCGCTACGGCCTGCCGGTCGTGGAGGCCTGCGCCCGGGCGGGCACGCACTACGCCGACCTCACCGGCGAGGTGCTGTTCGTCCGCGAGGCCATCGACCGCTGCGACGCCGTCGCCCGCGAGACCGGCGCCCGGCTGGTGCACGCCGCCGGCTACGACTCGATCCCGTCGGACCTGTCGGTGTTCCTCCTGGCCGAGCGGGCCCGCGAGGACGGCGCCGGCGGGCTCACCGACGTCCGCCTGGTCGCCACCGCCCGCGGCGGGGTCAGCGGCGGCACGATCGACTCGATGCGCGCGCAGGTGGAGTCCATGGCCACCGACCGCACGCTGCGGAAGGTCATCGGCGACCCCTACGCCCTCTCCCCCGACCGGGCCGCCGAGCCCGCCACCCGCCAGCCCCCGGATGCCATGCCGCCCGCGCTGGCCGCCGAGGGCCGGTGGACGGCGCCGTTCGTCATGGCGCCGTTCAACACGCGCATCGTGCGGCGCAGCAACGCGCTGCAGGAGTGGGCCTACGGGCGCGGCCTGCGCTACGGCGAGTCGATGAGCACCGGCCGCGGCATCACCGGTGCGTTCACCGCCGCCGGCGTCACCACCGGCCTGGCGGCGGCGTTCGGCGCGATGGCGTTCGCGCCCACCCGCGCCCTGCTCGACCGCGTGCTGCCCGCGCCGGGCAGCGGGCCGAGCGAGTCGGCCCGCGAGAAGGGCTTCTTCCGGATGATCGTCGACGCCGACACCGAGGGCGGGCGCCGCTACCGCGCCACGGCGGCCGGGAAGGGCGACCCCGGCTACGCGGCGACGTCGGTGATGCTCGGCGAGGCCGGGCTGGCCCTGGCCCTCGACGAGGACCGGCTGCCGCAGCGGGCCGGGTCCCTGACCCCCTCGACGGCGCTGGGGAACGTGCTGGTGGAGCGGCTGCGCGCCGCCGGGCACACCTACGAGGTCGCGGCCCTCTGAGGCTGCCGTCGAGAGGTGCGGTCCGGCAGGACCGCAGTGTCAGACCACCCGGACGGCGAGCAGCGCGACGTCGTCCTCGGCGTCGGGCAGGAACATCCGCCCGAGCACGCGGTCGCACAGGCGGTCCAGCGGCAGGTCGCCGTACTCGGTCAGGGCGGCGACGAGCGCGGCGGTTCCGGCGTCGAGGTCGCGGTCCCGGCGCTCCACGAGGCCGTCGGTGTAGAGCAGCACCGTGCTGCCTCCGGGCAGCTCGCACTGGTGGTCGGTGCGTGGGCGGGCCGGGTCCACGCCGAGCAGCAGGTCCGCCGCCCCCGGGTCGAGGACCCGGACGTCGCCGCCGGGCAGGACCACCACCGGCGGCGGGTGGCCGGCGCTCGACCAGTGCAGCACCGTGCGCGTGCCGTCCTCGTCGCCCGGAGCACGCTCGAGCCGGGCGACCACCGCGGTGGCCATCGTGCCCAGCGCCAGCCCGGCCGCGGCGTGGTCGAGACCGGTCAGCACCTCGGCCGGTGAGCCGCCGCCGGCGTAGCCGATCCCCCGCAGCAGGCCGCGCAGCTGGCCCATCGCCGCGGCGGCGTGCCGGTCGTGCCCGACGACGTCGCCGATCGCCAGCACGACTGCTCCGCCCGGCCGCACGAAGGCGTCGTACCAGTCGCCGCCGATCTCCGCACCCTCCGAGGCGGGCACGTACCGCACGACGATCTCGCACCCCTCGGGCCGGGGCGGCGCGGTGAGCATGCTGTGCTGCAGGGCGTCGGCCAGGTCGCGCTGCTGCTCGTAGAGGCGGGCCGCCTGCAGCGCCAGCCCGGCCCGGCGGCCGACCTCGACCGCGGTCTCCACCTCGCCCGGCGTGTGCGGCCCGCGCTCGGCGCCGTTGGCGGTGCCCAGGGCGCCGATGACCCGTCCCGCCGCCACCAGTGGCACGATCAGCGCCGCCCGGGGCGCCAGCCGCAGCAGCGTGTCCTGGTCGGCGGGGTCGGGGAGCGAGCGGGCGATCCGCTCGGCATCGAGCTCCGGGATGACCAGCGGCCGGCCGGTGCGCGTGACCACCCGCGCGGCGTGCTCATCGCTCATCCCCCGGGTCATCGCGTGCACGTACTCGGCGACGTCGTCGCGGCGGGCCGGGTCGCGGTGCGCCCAGGCCACCTCGTGCAGCCGGCCCTGCTCCTCGGTGACGACGATCCAGCACCAGTCGGCGAGCGCCGGCACGACCAGGTCGGCCAGCCGCTCGAGCTGGTCGCCGATGTCGAGGCTGCCCGAGAGCACCCGGCCGGCGTCGGCGAGCAGCTGCAGCCGCTGGTTGGCCTCGGCCATCGCGGTGACGGCGGCGGCCCGCTCGTCCTCCGACCGCAGCCGCGAGACGCTCAGCGCGATCTGCGCGGTCAGGGCGTCGAGCAGCTCGACGTCGTCGTCGGCGAAGGCGTGGTCGGTGTCCCAGGTGACGACGAAGCTGCCCAGCAGCCGGCCCTCGACCCGGAGCGGCAGCGCGGCCATGGCGTGCAGGCCCAGCGCCGGGCCGACCTCGGCCATCTGCGGGAACCGGGCGACGGCCTCGTCGAGGTCGGCGAAGAGCAGCCGCTCGCCGTGCCGGGCGGCGTACTGGGTGGGCAGCTCGTCGTCGAGCTCGATGAGCACGTCATCGGGCAGCTCCACCTCGGCCGCCGCGGCCGCGGCCGCGACGCTGTCGGCGAGCCCCCGTGCGAGGTGCAGGCGCAGGGACCCGGCGCCGTCGAAGGCGGCCAGTGCGCTGGAGGACGCCCCGAGCACCCGGGCGCCGCGCAACGCGATCTCGGCCAGCTCGGTCGGCTCGGTGGTGTTGGCCAGCTGGGCGGCGACCTCCGCGACGGCGGCGGCCCGCTGTACGGCCGCCATCCGGCGGGCGGCCTCGGCACGGGCGTCGGTGACGTCCAGGACCGTGCCGAGCACGCGCACCCGCTCACCGCGCGAGTCGCGGACGACGCGGCCGCGGGACACCGTCCACCGGACCGTGCCGTCGGCGTGCAGGGCGCGGGCCTCGACGGCGTACTCCCCGGACCCGCGCAGCGCCTCGGCCAGGGCGGCGCGCACGGCCTCGTGGTCCTCGGCGTGGATCCGCTCGGCGAGCATGCCGTCGACGTCGGCGATCTCCAGGGGGCCCTCGAGGCCGTGCACCGCCGCGCAGCGCTCGTCCCAGTGCAGGGCGCCGGTGCGCAGGTCGTACTCCCAGATGCCCACCTCGCTGGCCTCGAGGGCGACGTCGAGCCGGGCGAGGGAGGCGCCGACCGCCGATCGGGCCGCGGCGAGCTCCAGCTCGGCCACCACCGAGTCGGCCAGGTGCTCGAGCAGCGCGACGTCGTCGTCCTGCCAGGTCCGCGGCACGCCGTCGTAGACGGCGAGGACACCCACGACCCGGCCGGAGGCGGAGACCAGGGGCGTGCCGAGGTAGGCGACGACCTCGCCGGAGGTGACGGCGGGCAGCGCGGCGAGCGTCTCGTCGGCCCGCGCGTCGGGGACGGCCAGCGCCCGGCCCTCGCTCACGATCCGCTCGGAGAAGGCACCGGTGAGGAGCGCGCGGCCGCCGACGACACCGGGCGGCAGGCCGTGCCCGCCGACGACGATGTCACGGACGGTGAACAGGGTGACCTTGGCGTGGCCGGCACCGAGCAGTCGCGCCGCGAGCCCGGACAGCCGGTCGTACGCGGCCGGACCGGGCACCTCGACGAAGAGCCGGCGGGCGGCGGCGACGCGGTGCGGGTCCTGCAGGACGTCGACTGCCGGGAACGGCTGGGGGACGCTCACGACCCTCCTCGTCCGGCGCGGCCCGGACGGCCACAGCCCACCATGCTGCCACGGGCGGCGGCGGAACGGACGGCGCCGTCCGCACCCGCGCGGGTCGTCCCCCGCCCGGGTGAGGAGCCTCGGCGGAGGGGTCGGGCCCGCGACATCCCCGGCCGATGCCCCTGCCATGACGGGGATGCTCACGCGGCGGCTGCCGGACTGCCGCCCCCTGCTCGCCGACCCGGGCGACCTCACGCTGGTGTTCCAGCCGATCGTCGACCTCGCGCGGGCACGGGTGGCCGGCTACGAGGCGCTCTCGCGCTTCCCGGGCACCGCCGGCCCGGAGGTCTGGTTCGCCGCGGCCGCCGACGCCGGGATCGCCGCCGAGCTCGAGGCACTGGCGCTGCACAAGGCCCTGGCCGCCGTCCCCGGCCTGCCTCTCGACACCTTCCTCACCGTCAACGTCGGCCCGCACCTGCTCGGCACCCGCCCGGTGCAGGAGGCGTTCGCCACCCGGCCCGACCTGCGCCGCGTCGTCGTCGAGCTGACCGAGCACGCGCCGGTCTCCGACCTGTCCGCCCTGCGGGTCCAGGTCGCCGCGCTGCGGGCCCGCGGTGCGCTGGTGGCCCTCGACGACACCGGCTCGGGCTGGTCGGGTCTGCAGCAGCTGGCCGCCCTGCGCCCGCAGCTGGTCAAGCTCGACCGGTCCCTGGTGGCCGGTGCCGACAGCGACCCGGTGCGCATGGCCCTGGCCGAGATGGTCGACGAGTTCGCCGGCCGCATCGACGCCTGGCTGCTGGCCGAGGGCATCGAGACCCGCGGCGAGCTGGCCGCCTTCTGCCGGCTCGGCGTGCCGCTGGCGCAGGGCTGGCTGCTCGGCCGCCCGGCGGCGGGGTTCGCGCCGCTGGACCCCGACGTGGCCGCGCTGGTCCGCGGGCACACCGCGCGCGCCCGGACGGCGTCGACCGTGGCGAGCCTGCTGCGGCCGGTCCGCCAGTGCGAGGTCACCGAGGCCTCCCCCGGCGTCCCCCCGGTCGTGCTGGTCGGGCCGCACGGCGAGCCGCTGGCGCTGCGGCTGGCCGACCCGCGCACCGGGCAGGCGCACACCGCCCCGGTCTCGCTGCGCGCGCACCCCACCGACGACGTCGCCGCCACCCTGCACCGGGCGCTGACCCGCTCGCCGGCCCAGCGCTTCGACCCCGTGGTCTGCACCGACGCGGCCGGCGCCGTCCTCGGCCTGCTGCGGGTCGAGGACCTGGCCTCCGCGGCCGCCGCCCGCTGATCCCCGCCCCCGTCCGGGCACGCGGTCCGCACCAGCGGGGAGGGACCGCCGGGACCGGGCCCACTCCGAGGCGGTGGTGAGCGCGGCGCGCTCGTCGTCGTGGAGGACCAGGTCCTGCATCGGCAGCAGGTCGGCGACCTGGTCGACGTCGCGGCCGCCGGCGACCGGGGCGGTGACGGTCGGCTGGTCGGCCAGCCAGCGCAGCGCCACGGCGGCCTGGCTGACGCCGTGCGCGGCGGCCACCTCGGCCAGCGCCGCGAGCACCCGGTCGCCCCGCTCCCCCACGTGGGCCTGCGCGCCCTCCGCCCGCGGGGAGTCGACCCGCTCGCCAGCGCGGTACTCGCCGCTCAGGAAGCCCTCGGCCAGCGCGGAGCAGGGCAGACAGCCCAGGTCGCAGGAGGTGACCACGTCGCGCAGCCCGTCCTCGCAGGCGGGCCGCCTCACGAGGTCGTCGCGCGCACCAGCCCGTCGAAGGCGGAGAGCGTCTCCTCCAGCGGCGTCGACCCGTCGTCGTGGTGCGCGTGGTACAGGTCGATCCGGTCGGTCTGCAGGTTGCGCAGCGAGCGCTCGGCCGGGGCCTCGACCTCCCGGGCGGACAGCGGGTGCTCCTTCCGCCCCGGGGAGGCCTCGGTGGCCACCATGCGGTCGCGCAGCCCCCGCTCGGCCATCCAGCCGCCCAGGGATCTGCTCGGAGCGGCCGTTGCCGTGCGTCTCCGCGGTGTCGACGAACGGGCGCCGCGTGCTCGGCACCGAGTCGACGGACCGGTCGTGGACGGCGTGCGACGTCGCCTCGTCGGCGGTCCGGCCGACGACGTTCCCGCCCAGACAGAGGTCGCTGACGGTCAGGTCGGCCCCGGGGAGCTGCGGCATGCGCCCCACGCTGGATCGAGAGCCGGGCCCCACCCCAGGGAGGCTGAGACGGGTGGGATGAGGGTGTCGGCCGGGTGTGATCCGGCCCGTGGACTGGCCAGATGCGCCGTCGGCGTGTCACGGTGCCCCGGGCCGGCCCGTCCTGACGGGGACCGGTCCGTCCCGGGCGCCCGTCCGGGACGGCCGCCGCATCCCGCGGTCGGCACCCCCACACGGCGGCCCGCCGAGACCGCGCGGCCGCGACGTCCGAGAGGAAACCCGTGAACAAGGCCGAACTCGTCTCCGCCATCGCCAAGCGCGCCGACGTCCCCAGCGCCACCGTGGACGCCGTCCTGGCCGGCCTGCAGGAGGAGCTCGTCGAGGCGATCACCCGCGGCGAGAAGGTCGCCGTCTCCGGCCTCATCACCGTCGAACGCACCCAGCGGTCGGCGCGCACCGGCCGCAACCCGCAGACCGGAGAGTCGATCGACATCCCCGCGGCCAACGCCGTCAAGGTGACCGCCGGCTCGAACCTGAAGAAGGCCGCCAGCAGCGTCCCGGTCTGATCTGCAGGGACACAGCGCTGCAGGGACACAGCGCTGCAGGGACGCAGCGACGTCCCGGTCCGATCCGCGGTCGCCCCGCCGGGGCGGCGCCTGCCCCGTGTGACCTCGCCCACCCACCGTGGGTCAGGATGCGCGGCAGGCGCCGCCCGAGGGCGACGGTGCCGGGACGGAGGAGCACGTGGCGAGCGGACTGACTCTCGAGACCGACGCGGCCGAGGTGGGCCTCGACGCCGGCCGGCTGGAACGCCTGGACCGGCGGCTGGCCCGCTGGGTCGACGACGGTCAGCTGCCCGGCTTCCTCGTCACGGTGTCGCGGCACGGCCGGCTGGCGCACGTGGGGCGGTACGGCGCCCGCGACGTCGAGAACGGCCTGCCGGTGGAGGAGGACACCCGCTGGCGGATCTTCTCGATGACCAAGCCGGTGACCTCGGTGGCAGCGATGATGCTGTACGAGGAGGGGGCCTTCGAGCTCACCGACCCGATCACCAAGTGGCTGCCGGAGTTCGCCGAGACCCGGGTCTACGTCGCCGGGTCGGCCATGAAGCCGGTCACCCAGCCCCAGGTCGAGCCGATCCGGGTGTGGCACCTGCTCACCCACATGTCGGGGCTCACCTACGGCTTCCACCACGCCCACCCGGTCGACGCGGTGTACCGGGCGATGGGCCACGAGTGGGGCACCCCGCCCGGCGCCGACTCCGCCGAGGTGTGCCGGCAGTGGGCCTCGGCACCGCTGGTCTTCCAGCCCGGCTCGGAGTGGAACTACGGCGTCTCCACCGACGTCCTCGGCCGGCTGGTCGAGGTCGTGTCCGGCCAGACGCTCGACGCCTTCTTCGAGGATCGGGTCTTCCGCCCGCTCGGGATGACCGAGACGTCCTTCGGTCTGCGGGAGGACGACGACGCCGCCTCGCTGGCCCGCCTCTACGCCGCCGTCCCCGGGAAGCCCGGCGGCCCGGCCACCGCGTTCGCGCCGATCGACGCCATGGGCGAGGCGGCGCACCGCAAGCCGACGTTCCTGTCCGGTGGCGGCGGGCTCGTCTCGACGGCGGCGGACTACCTGCGCTTCTGCGAGATGCTGCGCCGCGGCGGCTCGTTCGACGGCGGGCGGCTGCTGGGCCCGCGGACGCTGGCGCACATGGTGCGCAACCACCTGCCCGGCAACGCCGACCTGGAGTCCTTCGGCCGGCCGCTGTTCGCCGAGACGCCGCTGCGCGGGGTGGGCTTCGGGCTGGGCTTCTCGATGGTGATCGACCCGGCGCGCTACGGCGGCGTGGCCAGCACCGGCGACTACAGCTGGGGCGGAGCGGCGTCGACCGCGTTCTACGTCGACCCGGTCGAGGACATCATCGTGTCCTTCTACACGCAGCTGCTGCCCTCGAGCACGCTGCCGATCCGCGCCTACCTGCGCGCGCTGGTCAACCAGGCGATCGTGGCCTGACGGAGGACCTCCCTGCACCCCACCACTCGCGCGCTCGCGGCGGGCCCCCGCAGGGAGGCCGCTGACGTCCGCGGAGGCGCTCCGTGCGCCTCCGCGGACGGCCTCAGAGGTAGCGGCGGTAGACGACGGTGGCGACCATCGCCGGCTTGGTCTGGCCCTCGACCTCGACGGTGACGTCCATGTTCATGGCGATGCCGCCGTCGAAGGGCGTCGCGGAGGCGAGCGTGGCGCCGGCGCGGACCCGGCTGCCCACCGGCACCGGCGACGGGAAGCGCACCTTCTCGGTGCCGTAGTTGACGCCCATGCGGAAGCCGCTGATCTCGACGATCTCCGGCAGCAGGGACGGGATCAGCGACAGCGTCAGGTAGCCGTGCGCGACCGGGCCGCCGAAGGGGCTCTCCTTCTTCGCGCGCTCGACGTCGACGTGGATCCACTGGTGGTCCCCGGTCGCCTCGGCGAACTGGTCGACCTGCTCCTGGGTCACCTCGACCCAGTCGCTGTGCCCGAGGTGCTGCCCGACGAGCCCCTGCACGCCCTCGACGCCGTCCACGGTGGTCTGCGCCATCGCCTGTCCTCCTGAGTCCTCGGTCCGTGTCGCTGGTGGTCTGGTTGGCTGACTCCACCACATCGGCCGGGACGGAGGCGACGGGGTGCTGCGACTGGGCCGGCTGGACGTGCCCGACGGCGGTCTGGTGGTCATGGCCATCGTCAACCGCACGCCGGACTCCTTCTACGACCGCGGCGCGACCTTCGAGCTGGCCGCGGCGGTCGAGCGGGTGGACCGGGTGGTGGCCGAGGGCGCGGACGTGGTCGACGTCGGCGGGGTGAAGGCCGCGCCGGGCGCCGAGGTGTCCCCCGCCGAGGAGATCCGCCGCACCGCGGACCTCGTCGCGGCCATCCGCGCGGCCCACCCGGACCTGCCCATCTCCATCGACACCTGGCGGGCCGAGGTCGCCCGCGAGGTCCTGGCCGCCGGGGCCGACGTGGTGAACGACGCCTGGGGCGGCGTCGACCCGGAGCTGGCGCACGTCGCGGCCGAGGCGGGCGCGGGGATCGTGTGCACGCACGCCGGCGGGCTGCCGCCCCGCACCCGGCCGCACCGGGTCACCTACGACGACGTGGTCGCCGACGTCGTCGCGCGGACGACGGCGCTGGCCGAGGCCGCCGTCGCCGCCGGCGTGGACCCCGAGCGGGTGCTGGTCGACCCGGGGCACGACTTCGGCAAGAACACCTGGCACTCGCTGGAGGCCACCCGCCGCCTGGACGAGCTGGTGGCCACCGGCTGGCCGGTGCTGGTGGCGCTGTCGAACAAGGACTTCGTCGGCGAGACCCTCGACGTCCCGCTGGAACGACGGCTGACCGGCACGCTGGCGGCCACGGCGGTCAGCGCGTGGCTGGGCGCCCGGGTGTTCCGCGCCCACGACGTCGCCGCGACCCGCCAGACGCTGGACATGGTGGCCGCGATCCGCGGCGACCGTCCCCCGGCGCGCACCACCCGCGGCCTCGCCTGAGGAAGGCCCCTGCCCCCCACCGCTCACGCGCCCGGGGTCCTTGTCGCCGGGCGGCCGGCCGGACCATGATCGGGTCGCCCGTGGCGGCACCCGGCCCCACGGCGGGCGGTGCGAGGAGGCCGTCATGATCGAGCAGCCCGTACAGGTCGACGAGTCCCGGTCGCGAGGGTCGCGGGTGGTGGTGGGCGTGGACGGATCGGCGGGGGCGCGGGCCGCGTTGCGGTTCGCCGTCGAGGACGCCGTCCGCCGGGACGTGCCCGTCGAGGCGGTCACCTCCCACCGCCCTCCCGAGGTGTGGATGGACTTCGACGCGATCGGCGGCTCCCGGTACCACGAGGCCGAGGCCGCCGCGGTCGAGCGGGCCGAGGCGTTCGTCGCCGAGGTGCTCCGCGAGGTGCCGGAGCCCCACCCGGTGGTCCACGTGACGGCCGTCCTCGGGTCGGCGGCGGACGCGCTCGTCCGGGAGTCGGACGGCGCGGACCTGCTGGTGGTCGGCAGCCGTGGCCGCGGCGGGTTCTCCACCATGCTGCTCGGGTCGACGAGCATGCAGTGCGTCCTGCACGCGTCGTGTCCGGTCACCGTCGTCCACTCGCCCGAGTCGCACCGTGAGCGGCTGCACCTGCGCCGCCGCGACAGCGGCGAGCGGCCGCGTTCCCACCGTCGGCGGTTCCGGGGGACCGCGGCCGACCCCACCGTCCGGTGACGGGCCCGATCGCGGTGCGTCCGCTCCGGACGGAGGACGTGCGGGAGCACGCCGCCTGATCGTGGCGCGTCCCGACCCGGAGCTAGGTTCCCCCGCATGGCCGCCACCGGGTTCCTCACTGCCGACGAGCTCAACGTCCTGCTGCCGGGCACGCTCCCCGGGCTGCTGGGGCTGACCGTCACCGCACACGAGCCCGGCCGGCTGGAGGCCGCACTCGACGTCCGCGGCGACCTGCTCGCGCCCAACGGCTACCTGCACGCCGCGACCGTCGTCGCGCTCGCCGACACCGCCTGCGGACTGGCCACCCGCGCGCTGCTGCCCGAGGGTTCGGCCGGTTTCACCACGATCGAGCTCAAGAGCAACTTCCTCGGCACGGTCCGCGAGGGCCGGGTGAGCACGGTCGCCACCAACGCGCACGCCGGGCGCAGCACCCAGGTGTGGGACGCCGTCGTGCAGTCCGACGCCGGGAAGACGCTGGCCCTGTTCCGCTGCACCCAGTCGGTGCTCTGGCCGAGGTGACTCACCGGTAACCCGCGTGTCCCGTGACATCCCCCGGATGTGAGACTGGCGCCACCACGTACCCGAGGAGGAGCACAGTGGCTCTGGCCAGTCGTTATCCCGACGTCGAGATCCCCGACCAGTCGGTCCCCGCGTTCGTCCTCGCGGGCGGTGCCTCGCGGCCGGACGCGCCCGCCCTGGTCGACGGCCTGACCGGGGACGAGATCACGCACGGCCAGCTGACGACCTACGTCGACCGGGTCGCGGCAGCGCTCGCCGCGCGCGGCCTGCGCAAGGGCGACGTCGTCGCGGTGCTGTGCCCGAACACCATGTGGTACCCGGTCGTGTTCCACGGCATCGCCCGTGCCGGCTGCGTGATGAGCCCGATCAACTCGCTCTACACCGCCCACGAGGTGGCCTTCCAGCTGAAGGACTCCGGCGCGAAGGTGCTCATCACCGTCTCGCCGTTCCTCGACCGGGCACTCGAGGCCACCGAGCAGACGCCGGTCGACGAGGTGATCGTCATGGACGGCGCCGAGGGCCACGCCTCACTGCTGGACCTCATCAGCAGCGAGGCCCCGTCGGTCGAGGTGGACATCGACCCGGCCGAGGACCTGGTCACGCTGCCCTACTCCAGCGGCACGACCGGCCTACCCAAGGGCGTCATGCTCACCCACCGCAACCTGGTGGCCAACGTCAGCCAGTCCCGCCCGCTCGTGGAGCTGGTCGAGGGCGACGAGCGGATCATCGCCGTCCTGCCGTTCTTCCACATCTACGGCCTGACCGTGCTGATGAACCAGGGCCTGCAGTGGGGCGGCACCGTGGTCACCCTCCCGCGGTTCGACCTCGAGCAGTTCCTGCGCACCATCCAGGACCAGAGGATCACGCGGGCCTTCGTGGCACCGCCCATCGTGCTGGCGCTGGCCAAGCACCCGATGGTCGACCAGTTCGACCTGTCCTCGCTGCGCAGCATCACCTCCGGTGCCGCGCCGCTGGACGAGGCGCTGGCCCAGGCCGCCCAGGACCGGCTGCGCAAGGGCGCGGCCGACGGCGTCGTCGTCGCGCAGGGCTACGGGATGACCGAGCTGTCGCCGGTCTCGCACACCACCCCGGACGCCAACCGGCTGCCCGAGGGCGTTCCCGCCGTGCCCAAGGGGTCGGTCGGCCTGGCGCTGCCCAACACCGAGTGCCGCCTGGTCGACCCGTCGACGGGTGAGGACGCCGCTGCGGGCGAGCGCGGCGAGCTGTGGGTCCGCGGCCCGCAGGTCATGAAGGGCTACCTCAACAACCCGACGGCGACGGCCGACACCCTCGACGCCGAGGGCTGGCTGCACACCGGTGACGTCGCGATCGTCGACGAGAACGGCTGCTACACGGTCGTCGACCGGGTCAAGGAGCTGATCAAGTACAAGGGCTACCAGGTGGCCCCGGCCGAGCTCGAGGCCGTGCTGCTGAACAACCCGGCCATCGCCGACGCCGCCGTCATCGGCGTCAAGGACGAGGGGAGCGGCGAGGAGCTGCCCAAGGCGTTCGTGGTGAGGGCGCCCGGTGCGGAGATCTCCGAGCAGGAGGTCATGGACTACGCCGGCAGCCGGCTCGCGCCGCACAAGAAGATCCGTGCGGTCGAGTTCATCGAGCAGGTGCCCAAGTCCGCGGCCGGCAAGATCCTGCGCAAGGACCTCAAGGCCCGCGCCTAGTCGGAGGACCCCGTCCTCCCCGGGACGGGGCCGATCGGGCCGGTCCCCCTCGGGGACCGGCCCGGTGTCGTCCGCGGACTCACCCCGTGAGGCCGAGGACGGCGTCGCGGGTGCGGGCGTGGCGGGCGCCGGCATGGCGCAGGACCGTCCGGGCCGGCCGGGACGCCGTCCGCAGCACCGTGATCCGCTCGGCGGGGTGGCAGGCGTCGAGCAGCCACGGCAGCGTGAACAGCGACTGACCGGCCGGCAGGGAGCGGCGGGCGGCCCGGACGACCCGGTCCCGCTGGGCCGCCGGCACGTGCTCGTCCACCAGGGGGAGGACACCGTCCTCCTCGGCGTCGAGCCGCGTGGCGACCAGGTCGGCGAGGCCGGTGAGCGCGAGGGCCAGCGCGGGAGCGCCGGCGCTGACGTCGCGGGCGAACAGCGGCAGCGCCTGCCGGGCCCGCGCCAGCGCGGAGTCGAGGGCGGCGTCACCACCGGCACGGCGCAGGTCCGGGGCCCCGGGCAGGACGACCTGCGACAGCGCGGCCTCCAGCCCGCGGCGCAGCGCCGCGTGCGCCCGCACCTCGGCCAGCACGCGCGTGGTCCACCGCACCAGCTCGCGCTGCCGGACGGGGCAGCACGGCTCGTCGAAGGCGATGCCGGTGAGCGCGTCGGCGACCACCCGCGTGCCGGAGCGCAGGGCACGGTGCAGCAGGGCGTGGTCGGTCAGGGAGGTCACCGCGCCACGGCGGGCGGGGGCGCTCGCCCGGCGGGCGTGCGTGGGGGACGTCGTCGTGGTCATGGCGGGAACGGTGCCGCCCGGCCCCTGCGCGGCGCTCGTGGCCTGCTTGGACGCCACCGGCAGCCGGGCGCGGTCCCCTCGACGGGGCTCGCCGCGAGCGGCGCGCGGTGGGGAGCGAGGGGGCCTCCTAGGGTCTGGGCATGCGTGCGGTGATCGCGAGCGGACCCGGCGGACCCGAGGTGCTCGGCTGGGGCGAGGTACCCGATCCGGAGGTCGGCCCCGGCGAGGTCGTCGTCGACGTCGCCGCCACCGCGGTCAACCGCGCCGACCTGCTGCAGCGCGCCGGTAACTACCCGCCGCCGCGCGGCGCCAGCGAGGTCCTCGGCCTGGAGTGCAGCGGGATCGTCAGCGAGGTCGGCGAGGGCGTGACCGGCTGGAGGGTCGGTGACGAGGTGTGCGCGCTGCTCTCCGGCGGGGGGTACGCCGAGCGGGTCGCCGTCCCGGCCGGGCAGCTGCTCCCCCGCCCCGCCGGCGTGGAGCTGGCCACCGCGGCCGCCCTGCCGGAGGTCACCTGCACCGTCTGGTCGAACGTCTTCCAGCTCGCCGGCCTGCGCCGCGGCGACGCGTTCCTCGTGCACGGCGGGTCCAGTGGCATCGGCACGATGGCCATCCAGCTCGCCGTCCGGGCCGGCGCGCAGGTGTTCACCACCGCCGGGAGCGCGGCCAAGCTCGAGTTCTGCCGCGAGCTCGGCGCCGAGGTGGGGATCAACTACCGCGACGAGGACTTCGTCGAGCGCGTGCGCGAGGAGACCGACGGCGCCGGCGTCGACGTCGTGCTGGACAACATGGGCGCGCAGTACCTGGCCCGCAACGTCGAGGCCCTCGCCGTCGGCGGCCGGCTGGTCGTCATCGGCATGCAGGGCGGCACGAGGGCGGAGCTGGACATCGCGAGGCTCCTGGCCAAGCGGGCGTCGGTGGCGGCCACCGCGCTGCGCTCCCGGCCGGCGACCGGTCCGGGCGGCAAGGCGGACATCATCGCGGCGGTCCGCGCGGAGGTGTGGCCCGACGTCGAGCGCGGGGTCGTGCGGCCGATCGTGGACCGGCGGCTGCCGATGTCGCGGGCGGCCGAGGCGCACCGCGTCGTGGAGGCGAGCGAGCACATCGGGAAGGTGCTGCTGCTGCCCGGCTCCTAGAGCAGTGCGCCCCGCAGCGCCGCCACGGAGTCGATCACGTAGCCGACCTCCTCGGCGGTGTTGTAGTGCGCCAGCCCGAGGCGGACCGCGCCGCCGAGCTCGTTGACGCCGAGCGCGTCGAACAGCTCCCGTGCGTAGAAGTCGCCGTCCCAGGCACAGATGCCGCGGCGGGAGAGCTCGGCGGCCACCTGGCGGGGGCGCATGCCGGGCACGGTGAACGACATCGTCGGCGTCGTGTGCTCCGGGAAGCCGACCACCTGCACGTGCCGCATCGCGCGCAGTGCCTGGTCCAGCCAGTCGAACAACCCGCCCTCGTAGGCGGCGACGGCCGACATCGACGTGCGCAGCCGGTCGCGGCGGCTGCCGGTGGCGTCGTCGCAGAGGCCGGCCAGGTGGTCGACGGCGGCGGTGACGCCGGCGTAGAGCTCGAAGGGCGGAGTGCCGGTCTCGAAGCGGTCGGGCACCCGGTCGGGGGCGGGCAGCAGCCGGTCGGGCTCGAGCTCGGAGAGCAGCGCGGGGTCGGCCACCACCGCGCCCACGTGCGGCCCGCACCAGGTGTAGGCCGAGACCGCGACGAAGTCGGCACCCAGCGCGGTCCTGTCGAGGAACACGTGCGGCGCGGCCTGGACGGCGTCGACGAACACCAGGGCACCGACGGCGTGCGCGCGGGCGGCGATGGACGCCACGTCGGGCCGGGTGCCGATGGCGTTGCTGGCCGCCGTCACCGCCACCAGGCGCGTGCGCGGGTTGATGAGCTCGTCGTACTGCCAGGTGGGCAGCTCGCCGGTCTCGATGTCGACCTCGGCCCACCGCACGACGGCGCCGACCTGCTCGGCCAGCTGCACCCAGGGCCGGATGTTGGCGTCGTGGTCGAGGCGGCTGACCACCACCTCGTCGCCGTAGCGCCACGTGCGCGACAGCGCGCGGGCCACCGCGTAGACCAGCGTGGTCGTGTTCGGGCCGAGCACGACGCCGGTGGACACCCCGCCCACGAGGTCGGCGACCGCGGAGCGCGCGGCGGCCACCAGGCCCTCGGTGCGCGCCGAGGACGGGAACACCCCGCCCCGGTTGGCCACCGGCACGCGCATGGCCGAGGAGACGGCGTGCACGACGCTCTCCGGCGTCAGCGTGCCGGCGGGCGCGTCGGTGTGCACGAAGCCGTCGGAGAGGCCGGGGAACAGGCCACGGACGCGCGCGACGTCCAGCCGTGGTTCCCCCGGGTGCATGCGGGCGACCCTAGTTGGCACGGTCACCGACCTGCTCCGCGCGTTCGGCGGGCGGGCGCGCGGGGCAGGATGGAGGGCATGACGGCACCCGGTAACGGCATCGATCGTCCGCAGCAGGTCGTCGTCGTCGGTCCCGACGGGCGGCCGGTCGGCGCGATGCCCGTGCCCACCGGCGGCCCCGACGGCGGCGACGGCGGTGGCGACGGCCACCTCGGCATCGGCGAGATGGTCGAGCAGCCGGCCAAGGTCATGCGGATCGGCACGATGATCAAGCAGCTGCTCGAGGAGGTCCGCGCCGCGCCCCTCGACGACGCCAGCCGAGCCCGGCTGCGCGACATCCACGTCTCGTCGATCCGCGAGCTGGAGCAGGGGCTGGCCCCCGAGCTCTCCGACGAGCTGCGCCGGATCACCTCGCCCTTCGGCGACGAGGAGACGCCCTCGGACGCCGAGCTGCGGATCGCGCAGGCCCAGCTCGTCGGCTGGCTCGAGGGCGTCTTCCAGGGCATCCAGACGGCGCTGTTCGCCCAGCAGATGGCCGCCCGGGCGCAGCTGGAGGAGATCCGTCGCGGCCGGGCGCTCCCCAGCGGCACCGGCGCCCCCGACGTCCGTCCCGGCGGCGGCCAGTACCTCTGAGCCCCAGCACCTGTGGGGAGACGCCGTGGGCGACGACCGGCGGGGGGTCCGGGCGGGCGACGCCGACCGCGAGGTGATCGTCCGGCAGTTGCAGCGAGGGCTGGCCGAGGGTCGCCTCGACGTGACCGAGTTCGACGAGCGGGTGCGGGCCGCCTACGCGGCCCGCACCCTCGGCGAGCTGGCCGACCTCACCGCCGACCTGCCCCCGGACAGGTGGTGACGGCCCCGCACGCGGACTACGCCCGGACGGAGCCGTTCGCGCCGGGGAGGGCCGGTAGAGCGTCGGGAGCATCCACGACGGTCGAGCCGGTCGCGCCCACGGGCGGGGCGGCGGCCGGCAGCGCAGCAGCCGGCGAGGTGGCAGCCGGCGGGGTGGCAGCCGGCGCGGCGTCAGCGGGCGCGGCGTCGGCAGGCGCGGCGTCGGCCCGCCGACCGGCGGCCTGGTCGAAGAAGCGCAGCAGCTCGACCGGGAAGGGCATGACGAGGGTGCTGTTCTTCTCCGAGGCCACGTCGGCGACGGTCTGCAGCAGGCGCAGCTGCAGCGCACCCGGGGTGGCGCTCATCGCCTCGGCGGCCTGCGCCAGCTTCGTCGAGGCCTGGAACTCGCCGTCGGCGGAGATGACGCGGGCCCTCCGGTCGCGCTCGGCCTCGGCCTGGCGCGACATCGACCGCCGCATGCCCTCGGGCAGGGAGATGTCCTTGACCTCGACGCGGTCGATCCGGATCCCCCAGTCCTCGGTGGGGGTGTCGATCACCGCGCGGAGCTCGGAGTTGATGGCCTCGCGGTCGGACAGCAGCGTGTCGAGGTCCGCGCGGCCGATCACCGACCGCAGCGACGTCTGCGAGACCTGCGACGTCGCCCGCATGTAGTCCTGCACGTTGATCGCGGCGCGGACCGGGTCGACGACCCGGAAGTAGACGACCGCGTCCACGCCGATGGTCACGTTGTCGCGCGTGATGGTGCCCTGCGAGGGCACGTCGAGGACCAGCGTCTGGATCGGCACGCGGGTCATCCGGTCGGCGAACGGCACGAGCACCCGCAGACCGGGCTCGCGCACGCCCGGGAGCAGGCGGCCGAAGCGCAGCACGACGCCGCGCTGGTACTGCTGGACCATCTTGAGACTGGCGCCGGCGATCACGAGGACGAGCGCCCCGACCACGATCAGCACCACGAGCAGAGTGGTCATCGTCCACCTCCGCGGCCGGGCCGCCGTGGGACGTTCCCGCCGGGCTCCCCGGCCGTCCCCCGTCACTGTCCCACCGGGAGCGAGGAGCACGGGCTGGTCCCCCATGACGATCCGGTGACGATGCCGGTGGCCGGGGACGCGACAGCGGCGCCGCCCCCGGTGGGGACGGCGCCGCTGTGGCGTGCGGGGGTGTGCTCAGACGGCGAAGCGGGCGACGGCGTCCTGCAGCTCGCCGCTCATGCGGGCGAGCTCGGCGGCGGCGCGCTGGGCGTCGGCGACCCGGGCACCGGTCTGCTGCGTGCCGTCGGCCAGCCCACCGATCGCGGTGGCGATGTGCCGCGAGCCGCCCGCGGCCTCGGCCACGTTGCGGTTCATCTCGTTGGTGGTCGCCGTCTGCTCCTCGACCGCCGCGGCGATCGTGGCCTGGAAGTCGTTGATCTCGCCGATGACGGCGCTGATCCGGCTGATGGCCTCGACGGCTCCGGCGGTGTCGGCCTGGATGGCCTCGACCCGGCGGGAGATGTCCTCGGTCGCCCGGGCGGTCTCCTGCGCGAGCTCCTTGACCTCGCTGGCCACGACGGCGAAGCCCTTCCCGGCCTCCCCGGCGCGGGCTGCCTCGATGGTCGCGTTGAGCGCCAGCAGGTTGGTCTGCTCGGCGATGCCGTTGATGAGCTTCACGACCGTGGCGATCTCCTGCGAGGAGTCGCCGAGCTTGCCGACCGTGCGGGTCGTCGTCTCGGCCACGTCCACGGCCTGACCGGCGACGCGGGCGGCCTCGGCGGCGTTGTGCGCGATCTCGCGGATCGCCGTCTCCATCTGCGAGGAGCCGGTGGCGACGGTGTCGACGCTGGCGGCCACCTCACCGGCGGACGCGACGACGGCGTCGGTCTGGTCGGAGGCCGCGCGGGAGAACTCGGCGATGCCGCTGGCCGCGGAGTCCAGCTGGGTGGAGGCGCCCTGCAGGCGGCCGGCGGAGTCGCGGACGAGCACCAGCACGCCGCTCAGGGAGTCCAGCGTGGCGTCCAGCGAGCGGGCGACCTCGGCGAGCTCACCGCCGCCGGTCTCGCCGGCGCGCACCCGCAGGTCACCGCCGGCGACCTTCCCGAGCACCTCGCGGATCCGCTCGACCGGCCGGGTGACGCTGCGGGCCACCAGCACGGCGAGCACCAGCGAGACGACCAGCCCGAGCGCCACGACGACGATCGTCAGGGTCCGGGCGGAGGTGTAGGCCTCACGCGCCTCCGCGACGGTCTGCCGGGCCGAGGCGGCGGCCGAGGTCGTGGCCTCGACCAGGGCCTCCTCGATGAGGTCCTCGTTGTCGGACATGGTCTGCAGCAGCGGCAGGGCGTTCGGCGAGCCCAGCGGCAGGGCCTGCAGCTGCGCGAGCGCGGTGAGGTAGTCCTGCGAGGCGGTCCGGAAGCGCTCGAACTGGGCGCGGGCGCCGTCGGACAGCGTCATGGCGGCGACGTCCTCGGCGTGGCCGGCCATGGCCTCACCGGCGTCGGCCGCACCCTCCCGCGCCTCCTGGACGGTGGCCGGTGGCAGCGACGGGATCGCCGCGCGGGCGGTCTGGGCGGCCAGCTCCCACCAGTCGACCTGCAGCGTGCGCAGCCCGTCGAGGGGCGCGGCGCCCTCGCTGTAGACCTGGTCGGCCTTGTCGGCGAGCACGGACATGCGGTGGATCCCGAACAGGCCCACGGCCAGCGTGGTCAGGGCGACCACGAGGATGGCACCGAGCAGCCGGGTGCGCAGGCCCCACCCTCCCGTCGGGGAGCCGTCGGTGGATGCCGCCGGGGGGACGCGGGTGGTGCTCTGGCTCATGGGTCGCCTTCCGTGGCCTCGTACAGGTCGGCACTGGTGCCGGTCGCTGCACACATCGGCAGGAGGAGGCCGACCTTGAGCCGGGTCGGGGCGCGCGGGGTCAGAGGGAGGCGAGGAAGGCCGCGACGCCGTCGTCGTCGTTGGTGCCGGTGACGTCGGTGGCGGCGGCGAGCAGGTCCGGGTGCGCGTGCGCCATGGCCACGGCCCGGCCGCCGCCCTCGCGCACCCAGTCGAACGCGGCGATGTCGTTGGGCATGTCCCCGAAGACGACGACCTCGCCCGGGCCCACGCCGAACCGGTCGGCGATGCGGGCGATGCCGGTGGCCTTGGTGACGCCGGGGGCGGAGATCTCGGCCAGCGCGTCCGTCGAGGAGTTCGTGACCGTCGCGAGGTCCCCCACCACGCGCTCGACGAGGGCCAGGAACTCGTCGCGGCCGAGGTCCTCGTGGCGGGCCAGCAGCTTGGCCGCGGGCGCCGCGATCATCTCCTCCAGCGACGCCTCGGCGACGCCGGGCGCGTCGGCGTCCCAGCGCGGCCGGTACACCGGCTCGTGCCGCAACTCCAGGCCGTACTCGACGGCGAACCAGGTGCCGGGCTGCTCGGCGCGCAGGCCCGCGGTGATCTCGGCGAGCACGGCGGGGGGCAGCGCCTCCTCGGTGAGGATCTCGAAGCGGCCGAGGTCGAGCAGCACCGCGCCGTTGCAGCAGACGGCGGTGCCCGACCGCACGACCTCCCGGATGCGGCGCATCCAGCGCGGCGGCCGCCCGGTGGCCAGGACGAAGGGGACGCCGTCGTCCGCCCAGCGCTGCAACTCGGCGACGGTGGCGTCGCTGACGGTGTCGTCGGACCGCAGCAGCGTGCCGTCCATGTCGCTGGCGATCAGCCGGGGGCGCCAGTCAGACACCGGCGAGCACCGCCTCGAGGTAGCGGGCCACGCCGTCGGCGTCGTGGCCACTGGTGAGCCCGCCGGCGGCCGCGCGGACGGCGGGGTGGGCGTTGGCGACCGCGACCGCCCGGCCGCCGGCGGCGGTGACCGCACCGATCATCGGCAGGTCGTTGGGCATGTCGCCGAAGACGAGGACGTCGGCGAACCCGACGTCGTAGCGGTCGAGCGCGACCGTCAGCCCGGTGGCCTTGGTGACGCCGGGCGGCAGCACCTCGATGAAGCCGAGGCCCGCGTGGGTCACCTCGGCGTCGGCCGGGTCGACGACCGACCGGGCGCGGGCGAGCAGCTCGTCCTGGCCGAGGCCGGGCGAGCGGAGGAAGACCTTGAGCACCGCGCCGGTGGGCAGCACCTGGTGCCGCGGCAGCAGGTGCGCGGGCTCGGGATAGGGCCAGTCGAAGCCGTGCTGCACCCGCAGCGGCGAGTGCGCCTCGGCCTGCTCGGCGGCGTCCTCCACGGCCAGGACCAGGTCGCCGGCCACCTCCTCGATGCGCTCGATCACCGCGGTCGCCTGGTCGCGCGGCAGGCCCACCGTGCGCAGCACCTCGTCGCGCTCCAGGTCGACGACGAACCCGCCCTGTGCGAGGACGGCGATGCCCCGGCCCCCGAGCGCGGTGCGGACGCTGTCGAGCAGCCGGGGCCCGCGGCCGGTGACGCCGACGACGGGGATGTCGGCGTCCCAGCACGCCTCCAGGGCCGCCCGGGTGCGCGGGGTGACCTGGCCGCGGGAGGACAGCAGCGTGCCGTCGAGGTCGCTGGCGACCAGCCGCGGGCGCCAGCCGTCCAGGGCGCCGAGGTCGACGACCCGCTCGGAGTCCGGGGAGGGGACGTGTCCGGAGAGGACGGTCCGGCTCATGCGGCCGCCGGCGGCACCGGGGCGGCGAGCGTCATGCCGGGGGTGAGCACCTCGTGGCCGCCGAGCCACGGCCGCAGCGCCGCCGGGACGTGCACCGAGCCGTCGGCGCGCTGGTGCACCTCGAGCAGGCAGGCGATGGTGCGCGCGATGGCGCACAGCGTGCCGTTGAGCGTGGCCGCCGTCCGCGGCTTCCCGTCCTCGTCGCGGTAGCGGATGGCCAGCCGGCGGGCCTGGAAGGTCGTGCAGTCCGAGGTGCTGGTCAGCTCGCGGTAGGTGCCCTGGCTGGGGAACCACGCCTCGATGTCGTACTTGCGGGCGGCGCTGGTGCCCAGGTCGCCGGCGGCGATGTCGACGACCCGGTAGGGCAGCTCCAGCGTCTGGAGGAACTCCTCCTCCCAGGCGAGCAGCCGCAGGTGCTCCGCGGCGGCCTCCTCGGGCCGGCAGAAGCTGAACATCTCGACCTTGTCGAACCAGTGCACGCGGATGATGCCGCGGGTGTCCTTGCCGTAGGAGCCGGCCTCGCGGCGGAAGCAGGACGACCAGCCGGCGTAGCGGCGCGGGCCGGCCGACAGGTCGAGCACCTCGTCGGCGTGCATGCCGGCCAGCGCCACCTCGGACGTGCCCACGAGGTAGAGGTCGTCGCGCTCGACCCGGTAGACCTCCTCGTCGTGCTCGCCGAGGAAGCCGGTGCCCTCCATGGCCTCGGGCTTGACCAGCGCGGGCGCCACGACGGGGGTGAACCCGGCGGCGACCGCGCGGCTGATCGCCAGCTGGGCGAGCGCGAACTCCAGCAGCGCGCCCGGGCCGGTGAGGAAGTAGAAGCGGGCGCCGGAGACCTTCGCGCCGCGCTCCATGTCGATCGCGCCGAGCGCCTCGCCGATCTGCAGGTGGTCGCGCACCTCGAAGTCGTAGGCCGGGACCTCGCCGACGGTCCGCAGCGTCACGGCGTCGTCCTCACCACCGGGCGGGACGCCGTCGTGGACGACGTTGGCCAGGCCCAGGTGCGCCGCGCGCAGCGCGGCGTCGGCCGCCCGCTGGGCCTCCTCGGCCTCCTTGACCTGGGCGGCGAGCGCCTTGGCCCGCTCCAGCACGGCGGGGCGCTCCTCCTTCGACGCGTTCCGCACCGCCTGCGAGGCCGCCTTCTGCTCCCCCCGCAGGTCGTCGGCGCGCTTGACGGCGGCGCGGCGGGCCTCGTCGGCGGCCAGGAGCGCGTCGACCCGGGACTCGTCGGCGCCGCGGGCACGCTGGCTGGCACGGACGACGTCGGGGTGCTCGCGCACCAGGCGCAGGTCGATCACGGGGTCGATCGTAGAGACGTCCGCCCTCCTCCCCGGCCCGGCGTGGCCGGTCGCCGGGGTCCGGCCAGGTGGCGGGCGTCCTCCTCGCCCGGGCAGACGACCCGGGTGGCGTGCTCGTCCTCGCAGTCGAGGCCGCGGGCGATCAGGTCCCGGTACTGGTCGATCTTCGCGGTGAGGACGGCGAGGTCCCCGTGCACCTGGTCCACCTGCCGCTCGATCGACCTCCGCTGCGACTCGAGCAGCGCCATCCGGGTCGGGTGGTGCTCCAGGCGCCCCTCCCCGAGCTGCATGAAGTGCCGCACGTCCGCGACCGGCATCCCCGTGCGGCGCAGTACCTGGACCAGCCGGATGAACCGGAGGGCCGCGGGTGGGTAGCTGCGCCGGCCGGTCGGCGTCCGCTCGACGAGCGGGATGAGTCCCTCCCGCTCGTACCAGCGCAGCGTGTCGATGCTGAGGCCGGTGTGCTCGGAGACCTCGCGGATGCCCGGAGCGGTCGTCACGGCCGCCACGCTAGGCCGCGACGTCCAGCACGAACCGCCAGCGGACGTCACCGGCGGACAGCCGCCGGAACGCCGTGTTCACCTCGGCCAGCGGCAGGACCCCCGCACCGCGACGTCGTCGGGTCGCAGGTCCCGCCGCCGGAACTCCAGGGGCCGCAGCTGCCCATCCGGCTCGAAGGCCGCGTATCCCGTCACGTGTCGCATGCCGGCCATGCTCGGACCTGGAGCGGACTCCAGCGCAAGGCCGCGCGGTCCCCGCCCGGGCCCCGTGGATGCGGGAGACTGGGGGCATGCGCTTCCTCGGCGGCAACCGCCCGGCCACCGACCTGACCTACGCCGACGTCTTCATGGTGCCGAACTCCAGCACCGTGGGCTCCCGGCTGGAGGTCGACCTGACGACGCCGGACCGGGTGGGCACCACCATCCCGGTCGTGGTCGCCAACATGACGGCCATCAGCGGCCGCCGGATGGCCGAGACCATCGCCCGCCGCGGCGGCCTGGCGGTGCTGCCGCAGGACATCCCGGTCGACGTCGTCGGCGAGGTCGTCTCCTGGGTCCACGCGCGCCACCCGGTCTACGACACGGCGATCACCCTCTCCCCCACCTCGACCGTCGGCGAGGCGTTGTCCCTGATGACCAAGCGGGCGCACGGGATCGTCGTCGTGGTCGACGGCCGGGGCCCCGACGGCATGGTGCCGGTCGGCGTGGTCACCGACGGCGCCTGCCGCGGTGTGGACCGCTTCAGCCAGCTCTCGCAGGTCATGGCGGCGCACCCGCTGACCATCCCCGCGGGCACCGACCTGCCGAAGGTCTTCGACGTGCTCGCCGAGGAGCGGGTCAGCGCCGCGCCGGTGGTCGAGGGCGAGCGGCTCGTGGGCGTCGTCACCCGCAAGGGCGCGCTGCGCTCGACGGTCTACACCCCCGCGGTCAACGCGACGGGCCAGCTGCTCACCTCGGCCGCCGTCGGCATCAACGGCGACGTCGCCGGCAAGGCCTCCGCGCTGCTGGCCGCCGGTGTGGACGTGCTCGTCGTCGACACCGCGCACGGCCACCAGGAGAAGGCGGTCGAGGCGGTCCGCGCGGTGCGGGCGGTGGCCGGGGCGGTGCCGGTGGTGGCCGGCAACGTGGTCACCGCCGAGGGCACCCGCGACCTGGTCGAGGCCGGGGCCGACGTGGTCAAGGTCGGCGTCGGGCCGGGCGCCATGTGCACGACGCGGATGATGACCGGCGTCGGCCGGCCTCAGTTCTCCGCCGTCGAGGAGTGCGCCGCCGAGGCCCGCCGGCTCGGGAAGCACGTGTGGGCCGACGGCGGGGTGCGCCACCCCCGCGACGTCGCCCTGGCCCTGGCCGCCGGCGCCGCCAACGTGATGGTCGGCTCCTGGTTCGCCGGCACCTACGAGAGCGCCGGCGACATCCACGACGACGGCAGCGGCCGGCTGTACAAGGAGTCCTTCGGCATGGCCTCGGCCCGCGCGGTCAAGGCGCGGACGGCGCAGCAGAGCGGCTTCGAGCGCGCCCGCGCCGGGCTGTTCGAGGAGGGCATCTCCTCGTCGCGGATGTACCTGGACCCGGCCCGCCCGGGCGTGGAGGACCTGGTCGACGGCATCGTCGCCGGGGTGCGCTCCTCGTGCACCTACGCCGGCGCCCGCACCATCGACGAGTTCCACGAGCGCGCGGTCGTGGGGGTGCAGAGCGCGGCCGGCTACGAGGAGGGCCGCCCGCAGCCCACCAGCTGGTGAGGCCGCTCCCCCGCGAGGTCTTCGAGTCGCTGGTCGCCGACGCCCTCGACGCGGTCCCGGCCGACCTGATGGCGCTGCTGGACAACGTCGTCGTGCTGGTCGAGGACCGCAACGAGGACGAGCCGGACCTGCTGGGGCTGTACGAGGGGTACGCGCTGACCGAGCGCGGCTGGCAGTACGGCGGCGCGCTGCCCGACCGGATCATGGTCTACCGCGAGGCCATCTGCGACATCTGCTCGACCGCCGAGGAGGTGGTCGAGGAGGTGACGGTGACCGTCGTGCACGAGATCGCCCACCACTTCGGCATCGACGACGACCGGCTCCACGAGCTCGGCTGGTCGTAGCGGAAGGACCCTCCTGCCCCCACCCCTCGCACGCTCGGGGCGGGACCCTGCAGGAGGGCCGTCCGCGTACCGTGACCGCGTGCCATCCGACGTCGCCAGGAACAGCGGGCTGCCGATCAAGATGCTGCACGACCGGATCCTGGTGTCCCTCCGCCGGGAGGACGGCGAGCGGCGCTCGATCGGCGGGATCCTCATCCCCGCGACAGCGCAGGTGGCCAAGCGGCTGGTCTGGGGTGAGGCGCGCGGCGTGGGCGCCAGCGTCCGGCAGGTGAAGGTCGGCGACCAGGTGCTCTTCTCCCCCGAGGACCAGCACGAGGTCGAGGTGCACGGCGAGGAGCTGGTCATCCTGCGCGAGCGCGACGTGCACGCCGTGGCCGCCGAGCGGATCGAGGAGTCCACCGGCCTCTACCTCTAGCGCCGGGTGCACACACCGCGGTGCTCGGGCAGGCTGCCCGGCGGTACGGGCACACGGGGAGGACGGCGGGTGGACGACGCGGCACTGCGCGCGGAGCTCGAGGCGATGGTCGACGAGCAGCGCGAGCTCATGACCCGGACCGGCGGCGGCTCGCTGGGCCGGAGGCCGGTGGAGGCCCGGCGCGAGCAGCGCGAGGTCTTCGTCCGGCACGCCGACCGGCTCGAGCAGCTGCTGGCCGACGGCGGGTGGCCGACCGCCGATCGCGTCGGTGAGGGAGCCGCCCGCGGCGCGTGGCTGGTCGCGCAGCACGCCGACACCCAGCTGTCCGTCCAGCGCCTCGCGCTGCGGCTGCTGCGGGAGGCCGTCGAGCGGGGTGGGGCGCCGGCACAGCAGCTGGCGATGCTCGAGGACCGGGTCGCGGTCACCGAGGGGCGGCACCAGACGTACGGCACGCAGGTGGCCGACGTCGTCGACGGCCACCCGGTGCTGTGGCCGGTGGCCGACCCCGACCGGCTCGACGAGCGGCGGGCGGCCGTCGGCCTCGAGCCGCTGGCCACGCACCTCGCCCGCTACCTGGCGGCATAGGAAGCGTTCCGCACGTCCGAGGCGCCAGGACGTGGGGAGAGCTTCCCATGCCTCCGCTCAGCGGTGGGCGACGACGACCTCGGTCATCGCGGTCAGCCACCGGCGGACCGAGTCGAGGTCGTCGTCGGAGAAGCCGTCCATCGCGGCGACGAGCTCGCGCTGCAGCCCGCCGAAGAAGGCCGCGCCCGCGGCCATCGAGGCCTCCGACATCTGCAGCACCACGCGACGGCGGTCGGTGGCGTCGCGGACGCGGTGCACGTGCCCGGCGCGCTCCAGCCGGTCGACCAGCGCCGTCACCGACGCCGAGCTCAGCCCCACCGCGGCGCCCAGTCCCCCGGCGGTGAGGGGCTCCCCGCGGCGGGTGGCGTCCATGATCGCGATGACCGCCCGCACGTCCGTGCGGCCGAGTCCGTGCGGCTTGGCGAAGCGCTCGCCCACCGCGTCGAGCTCGACGGTGAGCCGGCGCAGCAGCAGCGCGAGCTCGACCCGCCCCCCGTCGTTGCGCGCCACCTCCACCACCCCCTAACCTCTCGGTCATCGAGACATTCGGCCGTCGAGAGGATCACATCATGGCGCGCCGTGGCCGCTGGCTGCTCCCCCTGATCGTCCTGCTGCTGTGGGTGGGTGCCGCAGGCCCGCTCGGCGCGCTCAGCGGCAAGCTGACCGGCCTGCAGGAGAACGACAACGCCGCGTTCCTCCCCGACAGCGCGGAGTCCACCCGGGTGGCCGAGCTGCAGCGGGACTTCTCGCCCACGGAGGCGATCCCCGCGATCCTGCTGTGGGAGTCCGAGGACCCCCTCGACGAGGCCACTCTCGGCGAGATCGGGCAGCGGCTGCAGGAGGCCACGGCCGTCGCCGAGGACGCCGGGTTCCTCGCCGGGCAGGCCTCGCCGCCCATCCCCTCGGAGGACGGCCTGGCGGTCGAGGCCGTCCTCCCGCTGGCACCGGAGATCGGCGACGAGCTCGTGCCCGTGGTCGAGGACGTCCGCGAGGTGATCGCGGTCGACGGGACGTCGTCGTTCGTGACCGGTCCGGGCGGCATCTTCGCCGACTTCGCCAACGGCTTCGAGGGCATCGACGGTCTGCTCCTGCTGGCCGCCTTCGGCGTCGTGCTGCTCATCCTGCTGGTGGTCTACCGCAGCCCGATCCTGCCGTTCCTGGTGATCGCCACCGCCGGCCTGGCGCTCACCGCCGGCACCGCGGTCGCCTACCTTCTGGCCGACGCCGGGCTGATCACCGTCAACGGGCAGAGCCAGGGCATCGCCTCGATCCTCGTGGTGGGCGCGGCCACCGACTACGGCCTGCTGCTGGTCTCGCGCTTCCGCGAGGAGCTGCGGACCGAGACGTCGCGCTACACCGCGATGCGCACCGCGCTGCGGCGCTCGTGGGAGCCGATCGTCGCCTCCGGGGCGACCGTGGTCCTCGGCGTGCTCTGCCTGCTCTTCTCCGACCTGGCCTCCAACCGCGGCCTCGGGCCGATCTCGGCGGTGAGCGTCACCCTCGCCGTCATCGCCGCGCTGACCTTCCTGCCCGCCGCGCTGACCCTGCTCGGCCGCGCCGCGTTCTGGCCGTTCCGCCCGCACGTCGGCGACCAGGTCGAGGAGGGCCGCGGGTGGCCGCGGGTGGCCGCGCTGGTCGGCCGGCGGCCCCGGCGGGTGCTGGCGCTCAGCACCCTGGCACTGGTCGCCGCGGCCGTGTTCGCGCCGACCTACGACGCCGGCGGCATCACCTTCACCGACGCGATCCGCGGCGAGTCGAACGCGGTGGACGGCCAGGAGGCCCTGGGCCGCCACTTCGACGCCGGCGCGGGTGCCCCGACCGTCGTCGTGACGCCGGAGGGCGACTGGCCGGCGGTGGCCGAGGCCGCGGCGGCCACGGACGGCATCGCCTCGGTCGTGCCGTTCACCGGCGCCCAGGGCCCGCCCCAGCCCGGCGCGGACCCGGTGGTCGTGGACGGCCTGGTCCGCCTCGACGTCACGCTCGACGTCGCCCCGGACAGCACCGAGGCGATCGACGTCGTCCAGGACCTGCGGGACCGGCTCGACGACGCCGACCCCGAGGCACTGGTGGGCGGCGACACCGCGAGCAACCTCGACGCCCGCGAGACCGCCGCCCGCGACCTGCGGGTGATCGTGCCGAGCGTGCTGGTGGTCATCACCGTCGTCCTGGCGCTGCTGCTCCGGGCGCTGGTGGCCCCCCTGCTGCTGGTGGCCACGGTGGTGCTCAGCGTCGGCGCGACGGTCGGGGTGGCGGCGCTGCTGTTCGAGAACGTGTTCGGCTTCCCCGGCAGTGACCCCGGCATCCTGCTCATCGGGTTCGTGTTCCTCGTCGCCCTGGGGATCGACTACAACATCTTCCTCATGACGCGGGCCCGGGAGGAGTCCGCACGGCACGGCACCCGCGACGGCGTCCTGCGCGCCCTGGCGGTCACCGGCGGGGTCATCACCAGCGCCGGGCTGGTGCTGGCCGCGACCTTCGGCGCGCTGTCGGTGCTGCCGCTGCTGTTCCTCGTGCAGCTGGCCTTCCTCGTGGGCTTCGGCGTCCTGCTCGACACCTTCGTCGTCCGGTCGCTGGTGGTGCCCTCGGCGGTGGCGCTGCTCGGGGACCGCACCTGGTGGCCGGGCCGGCTGGCCCGGCGCCCGCAGCCCGAGCCCGAGCGGGAGCTGGAACCGGCCTGAGCGGCCGGGCCGGACCGGACCGCCGCCATCGGCGACGCGGCCACCGCCGGGACACAGAGAGCTCAGACCCGGCCGGCGCGGAGCCGGGTCACCCACTCCTGCGCGTCGGCGAAGGCGGCGTCGGCGGCCTCGTCGGGCACCGGCCGGCTGGTGCGGCCGTCGGCACGCGGGTAGGAGCCGAGGAAGCGCACGTCCTCGCAGACCCGGTGCAGCGCGGCGAGCGCCTCGCCCACCCGCGCCTCGGCCACGTGCCCCTCGCAGTCCAGCGAGAAGGAGTAGACCCACAGCCGGTCGCGGGTGGGCCGGGACTCGATGCGGGTCAGGCTGATCCCGCGGACGGCGAACTCGCGCAGCACGTCGAGCAGCGCGCCGGTGCGGTCGGTGACGACGACGACCAGCGAGGTCTTGTCCTCGCCGGTCGGCGCCGGGAGCTGCCCGGGGCGGGACACCAGGACGAAGCGGGTCACCGCGCCGGGGTGGTCGGCCACGTCCTCGGCCAGCGGGACCAGGCCGTAGCGCTGGGCGGCGATCGGCGCGCAGACCGCGGCGTCGTGCTCGCCGTCGGCCACCGCCCGGGCCGCGGCCGCCGTCGAGGAGGCGGGCAGCGCGGGCACGCCGGGCAGCCGCTCGGCCACCGTGCGGGCGGTCTGGGCGAGCGCGTGCGGGTGGCTCACCACGTCGCGGACGTCCTCGGGCCGGGTGCCGGGCCGGGCGGCGAGGACGAAGGAGACGGGAAGGAACACCTCGCGGGTGATGAGCAGCGGGTCGCCGTCGGCCAGGCCGTCCATCGTCGCCGGGACCGAGCCCTCGACCGAGTTCTCCATGGGCACCAGCGCGGCGTCGACCTCACCGGCGCGGACCGCCGCCAGGGCGGCCGGGACGCTGGCCGCCGGCTGCCGCACCCCCTCCCCGGGAGCGACGGCGCTGCCGAGCGCGGCCTCGGCGAAGGTACCCTCGGGCCCGAGATAGGCGAACCGCGTCGGAGGCGTCTGGGGCACCCGACGAGGGTAGTGCGGTCGGACAGGGGCGCAGTCCCCGTCCGGGGGGAGCTGCCTCGCCGCCGGCCCGCGTGGCCGGACGTCCGGCGTCGCACGAGGAGGGATGCGTGACCCCCGGCCCCGCTCCCGTCACCGACGGTGACCTCGACGCTGCCCTGTGGCGCCTGCTGGCCGCGAGCAGCCGGGACGACGCCGCCGCCTTCCGGGCCGGGCTCGACGACGCCGAGGCCCGCCTCGACGCGGCGGCCGACCCCAGCTGGGCCGCCTGGCGGCACGCGCTGGCCGCCCGGCGCGGACTCCTCGACGGCGACCGGGACGCCACCGTGGCCGGGGTGGGCGCCGCCCGCGAGGCCCTCGGCTCCTGCCCGCCGTCGGCCTCGACGGCGCTGGTCCTGGCCTACCTCGCGCACCTCGAGGCCACCGCCGACCACCCCGACTCCGCGATGCTGCTCGCCGTCGACGCGAGCCTGCTGACCGAGCAGCTCGACCCGCCCGCCGGCGAGCCCTCCCGCGCCCTCGCCCAGGCGCACCTGTGGCTCTCGCTCACCCTCACCGCGCTCGACCTCGAGGAGCTCGCCGTCGCCTCGGCCGAGCGCGGGCACCGGGTGGCCGCCACGCTCCCCGACCTCGCCGACCACTGGCTGCTGCTGCGGCTGTGCGCCCAGCAGAACTGCGAGCTGGCCCAGACGCTGCGCCGCCGGGGCCAGGCCGACCGGGCGCGCGAACTGGCCGGGACCGCGCTGGCCTGCGCCTCCGACGCCCGCGCGCTGGACGTCGAGCCCGACGCCGACGACCTCGACCTGCTCGACGTCGTCCAGGCCTGGGCCCTGGCCTGCCACGACGACCTCGACGACGCCCTAGGCCCGCTGCGCAGCGTGCAGCGGCGGGTGCGCCGCAGCGGCAGCACGTGGCTGCGCGGCTACGCCGACCTGGCCCTGTCCCGGCTGCTCACCCGGCTGTCGCAGGCGCACACCGGCGGCGGGCACGGCGAGGAGGCCGCCGACCTGCTCGTCGACGCGGCCGGCGCCTTCGCCGCCACCGCCGACCGGCGCCGCTACCGGCAGTGCCTGCTCGAGCTGGGGCAGGCCACCGCCGCCATGGGCCGTCCCGCCGAGGCGCTGCACTGGCTGGACGCCTACCGCGCCGAGACCGGAAGGGCGCACGCCCGCAGCCGGGAGCTGTGGGCGGAGATGTTCGTGCGCCAGAGCCGGCTGCGGGAGGTCGAGCGGCAGGCCGCCGTGCTGCGCCGGCACGCGCTGGAGGACCCGCTCACCGGGCTGGGCAACCGGCGCAGCGCCGAGCGCCGTCTGGCCGGCCTGCGGCCGGGCGCCGAGCCGCTGTCGCTGGCCGTCGTCGACGTCGACCGGTTCAAGGAGGTCAACGACGACACCTCGCACTCCCACGGCGACGAGGTGCTGCGCCGGGTGGCCGCGCTGCTGCGCGAGCACAGCCGGGTCGGCGACGAGGTGTACCGCTGGGCCGGCGACGAGTTCCTCGTCGTCCTCCCGACGGCCACCCCGGCCCAGGCGCTGGCCACCGCCGAGCGGCTGCGCGCGGCCGTGGCCGACGCCGACTGGGGCGACCTGTCCCTGAGCGAGCCGATCACCGTCAGCATCGGGGTGGCCACCGCGCCGGCCGCCGACGACGACGACGACGCGCCGGTCGGCTGGCGATCGCTGTTCGACACCGCCGACCTGCACCTGTTCTCCGCCAAGCGCGGCGGGCGCAACCGGGTGCGCGCCCCCGGGCTGGTGGACGGCCCCGCCGAGGGGACCTCCTCGTGAGCGCGGGACGCACCTGGGACGCCAGTGACGCGACGGACGACGCGACCGGCGCCACACGGCGTGCCCGCGGACCGGTGCTCGCATCCCCGCCCGACGGCGTGCACAGTGCGCTCGTGCCACCGGGAGCCCTGCACCACCGGGTGACCGCCGCCCTCGCCAACTGGCAGCTCGACGACGCCGAGCGGCTGCTGTCGGTCGTCGACCCCTCCTCGCCGTACGGTGCCGGGCCCTACGAGGCCGGCGCCGCCTCCACGGCCGCCGCGCGCGACGACGAGCCCTCCCTCGGCCGCGCCTGGGCCGACACCCTGCGCGCCGAGCTGCTGGTCCGCAGGCTTCGCGTCGCCGGGTTCACCCTCGTCGGCGAGCCGCTGGACGCCCCGGAGGCGACCGAGTCGCTCGACCTGCACGCCGGCGTCGCCGACCTCTTCGACCGCGCCGACGACGGCCCCGCCGGCCGCGACGCCGGCGACGGCGACCCGCGCTCGGAGTCCGCGTCGCACGCCGCCCTCGCCATCGCCCTCGTGCGCTCGGCGAAGGCCGCCTTCGACGCCGCCGACGACGACCTGCAGCGGGCCGCCGGCCTGGCCCGGCACGCCCGCATCGAGCTGCTCTCGCGCCGCATCGACGCGGCGATGGACGAGGCGGTCGAGGCGGCCAGCCTGCTCGACCCCGCCCTGCCGCCCGACGCGCTGCTCGTCGACACCCTGGGCACGCTGGCCGGTGTCCTCGCCGACCTCGAGCTCATGCCGCTGGCACTGGACTACCAGCGCCGCGCACTGGAGGCGGCCACCGCCGCCGCCGGGCAGGGCACGCTCGGCCCCGACGACGGCGACCCCGACGTCCTCGTCGCCAACGCCGCCACCTGCCTCGGTGCACTGTGCGCGGAGCTGGGCGAGGCGCTGCTCGACGACGGCGAGCCCGAGGCCGCCGTCCCGCACTTCGCCGAGAGCCGCCGGCTGGCCGAGCAGGCCCTGGCCCAGCTGCCGCCCGACGCCGACGGCATCGTGTCCGCGCAGGTCGTGCACGGCTGGGCGCTGGTCGGGCTGGGCGAGCACGCCGCCGCCACCGGCCCCCTGCGGGCCGCCGTGCGGATCACCAGCGCCGCCGGCGACCGCGCGCTGCTGGCCTCGGCCCTGCTCGCGCTCGGTCGCGCGCTGCGCCGGCAGGGCGACGGCCGGGGCGCCGACGAGCAGCTGGCCAAGGCACTCGCGCTGGCCACCGAGCACGGCCTGCCGCGGCTGCGCCGGGCCGCGCTGCGCGAGCTGTGCACGCTGCACGCCGAGCTCGACGACGCCGGCCGCGCGCTGCCCTACCTGCAGGCCTACCTCGCCGACGAGCTGGACCGGGTCGACGAGCGGCGCACCCGCTGGGTGGAGCTGTTCGGCCGGCGCAAGAGCCTGCTGGAGAACGAGCGCGCCGCCGGGCAGCTGCGCCGCCAGGCCTACGAGGACCCGCTCACCCACCTGCCCAACCGCCGCTACGCCGAGGCGCGGCTCGACGGCCTGCTCACCGCGGGCACCACGCCGGCGCTGGCCGTCGTCGACGTCGACCGGTTCAAGTCCATCAACGACGCCGTCGGCCACCCCGGCGGCGACGCGGTGCTGCGCGCGGTCGCCGAGCTGCTGCTGGCCGGGTGCCGCGACACCGACGAGGTGTGCCGGTGGGCCGGTGACGAGTTCGTCGTCCTGCTGCCCGACACCACCGCCGAGCAGGCCGAGCGGGCGCTCGAGCGGATCCGCCGCGCCGTCGCCGCCCACGACTGGGCGGCGCTCGGGGTGACCGTGCCGGTCACGATCAGCGTCGGCATCGCCTCGGCCACGCGCGGCGACGACCGCCGCACGCTGTTCGCCGCCGCCGACGGCGTCCTCTACGACGCCAAGCGCAGCGGCCGCGACCGCGTCGTCCGGCTCTCGGCGGTCACCCAGACCCGGGCGCCCGACGCCCCGGCCGACGCCCGTGCCGACGCCCCGGCGCAGGGCGCGGGCGGGCGGGAAGCCGCCCGGCCGGCCGCCGTCCGGGTCGGGCCGGTGCAGTCCTCGCCGCTGGACCCGGTGGGCGGCTTCGCCTCGCTGTTGGCCGACCCGCCGCTGTCGCTGGGCAGCCCGGGCCAGCCGGCGCTCGCCCCCACGCCCGACCCGGCCAAGCCGTCGGCGCCGGCCCGTCCGGCGCCGGCCGAGCCCGACGTCATCTGGGGCGTGGGCCGCACCACCGAGCAGGTGCTCGCCCTGGTCCGCGAGACCCGCGCCGCGCACCCCGACCGGCCCGCGCTGGTGGTGCGGGCCAGCGCCGACGCGCTGGTCGCGCTGGCCGGCGCCCACGACGGGTCCACCACCGTCGACGCCGCGGCGATGTCGGCCGCCGTCGGCCCCGTGCCCGAGCCGCGGGGCCGGGTCGGCGTCCTGTGCGCCGGGACGGCCGACGCGTCGGTCGCCGCGGAGGCCGCGTTCGTCGCGCGGGTGACCGGCACCGAGGTCGTGCGGGTCGACGACGTCGGCGGCAGCCGGCTGCCGCCGCTGCTCACCGACCGCACCCTGCTCGACGACGTCGACTGCCTCGTCGTGGTCGCGGGCCTGGACGCCACGCTGGCGGCGACGGTGGGCGCGATGACCGACGTGCCGATCGTCGCGGTGCCCACCTCGACCGGGCAGCCGGGCTCCTTCGGGGGGTTCGGGGCGCTGCTGACGATGCTCAACTCGGCCTCGCCGGGCGTCGTCGTCAGCAACATCGACAACGGCCACGCCGCCGGCGTCTTCGCCGCCCGCATCGCGAGACGGACAGCGAGGTAGGGCGATGGCACCGCCGTCCTACCGGACACCACCGCGGCCAGGTGCCGTCCCCCGGCCGCGCTGAGCCCCTCCCGGCGCTCGATCGCGGGACCCTCCGGGCCCCCTCCTCCCGCCGCCTCGCAGGGCGACTCACCTCTGCGCCTGGCTCCTCGCCCGGGAGGACAGGCCGAGGGCGACGACGGGGACGACGGCGAGGAACAGCACCGCGACGGCGAGCGCCGACCCGAGCGCCCACGCGCCGAAGACCAGCAGCGACGCCAGCTCGATGCCCAGGCCCGCCACCGAGGTGACGGTGGCCCGCGCCGCGCCCGGCACCTGCTCCTGCAGCCGCGCCTCCCCCACCACCAGCACGGCGAGGTACAGGCCGTAGGACAGCGCGACGGCGGCCAGCGCCACGGCCGTCCCGGCCAGCGCCCCCACCGCCAGCAGCCCCGCGGAGACGGTCAGCAGGGCCGGCAGCGCCCGGGACGGCAGCCGCGCCAGCCGGTCGGCCAGCGCGGCGCCCGCCGCTCCCGCCAGCGCGACGACGAGGACCGCGGTGGGCACGAGCTCCGTCGGCACGCCGTGATCGCGCGCCATGACCGGGAAGTACTCCTCCAGCGCGTCGAGGCCGCCGAGCAGCGCGACGGCGACGACGGCCAGCCGCAGCGACGGCCGGCGCAGCGCCTCGCCCACGGCCGAGCGCAGGCTCCTCTCCCCGTCGTCGCCCTCCGTGGGCGCGGTCTCGGGGAACCGGGTGGCCAGCGCCGCGGCCGCCAGGCAGACGCCCACGCTCACCCACCCGACCAGCACGTGGCCGCCGGCCTCGACCAGCGCTCCGGCCAGCAGCGCGGTGGGCACCTGCACGAGCAGCTCGGTGGCCGTCGTCGCGCCCTGGACCCGGACGAACGCGTCCTCCGCGCCGGCGGCGGCCAGGCCCTCGTAGACCAACGCCTCGGCGGCGCCGGACACCAGCGCGCCCCCGACGCCCCAGACGACGAACCCGGCGGCGAAGCCGGGCAGCCCGGGCGCCACCGTCCAGACGACGAACCCGGCGGCCTCGAGGACGCCGGCCAGGACCAGCGCGCCGCGGCGCGACCAGCGGTCGGCCAGCACGCCGGTGGGCACCTCGGCCAGCAGGCCGGTGACCGACCACAGGGCGAACAGGCCCGACACCTGCGCCGCCGAGAGCCCGGTGTCGAGGAACAGCAGTGCGTACAGCGGATAGACGGGAGCCAGCCCGGACAGCGCGGTCCAGGCCACGGCCAGGCGGGCCAGTGGCCGCGCGGCCGGCGGGAGGGGGATCCGGTCAGGGCGTCAACGGAACGGCACGGCGCGACGGTAACGGGGCACACACCTGCGCGCACCGGGATTACGCGTCCCCGTCGTCTAGGGTTGGCGCCCGAGAAGGGGAGTAGCCCCCCGTCCGCTGGTCGACATGCTGGCGGCTCCCGCGGGAGCCGCCCGGTCAGCGGGCCCGCGCCCCGCGCGGGTGGGCGAGACCTTCGGCCGGAGCAGTCGTCGCGCTGCCGGTCGGAGGCACGCGCCCCCGCCCGGCCGTGCCGAGCGGAAGAGAGCGCCCGTGATCGTCCTGTCCGTCGTGCTGACGGCGTTCGCCCTCGTGCTGCCGGTGGAGCTGCCGGACAAGACGCTGTTCGCGAGTCTCGTCCTGGCCACCCGGTTCGCGCCGCTGCCGGTGTTCGTCGGCGTCGGCACCGCGTTCGGCGTGCAGGTCGCCATCGCCGTCACCGCCGGCAGCCTGCTGTCCCTGCTGCCGCCGGCACTGGTCAGCGGCGTCGTGGCGGTGCTCTTCCTCGTCGGCGCGGTGTTGCTGTGGCGCAGCGCGTCCGAGGGGCCCGAGGACGGCGGGGAGGCCGCCGAGACCCGGGAGCGGACGTCGTTCCTGCGCGCGGCCGCCGTCTCCTTCGGCGTGCTGTTCGCCGCGGAGTGGGGCGACCTGTCCCAGCTGGCCACCGCCGGCCTTGCCGCCCGCTTCGACGCGCCGCTGTCGGTCTTCATCGGCGCCTGGGCGGCCCTGCTCACGGTGTCGGGCCTGGCGGTGTTCCTCGGCAAGACGCTGGCCGACCGGCTGCCGGTGGCGCTGATCCGCCGGGTGGCCGCGGTGCTGTTCGTCGTCTTCGCCGTGTTCGCCGTCGTGGAGACCGTCCGCGCCCTCACCTGATCGGGGGAACGTCCCGGCCGCGGCCCTGACACCGTGGCGCGCATCGGAGGCGACGAGCTCGTCGTCCTGTGCCCCGGCACCGCCACCGGGTCGGCCGCGCAGCGCCCGGTCGACCGCATCACCGCGGCCCTGGCGACCCCGACCGACGGCGGGCCTCCGCTGCGCTCGAGCACCGGCGTGGCCCTCTCCCGGCGCGGCGACGACGCCGACAGCCTGCTCTGCCGGGCCGACGCGGCGGTGTACGAGGTCAAGCGCTCCCGTCGTCGACCAGTGCCAGCCGTCTGACCAGCGCGTCGACCTGGGCGTCGAGGTCCGGCCCGGGACGGTCGACCCAGCCGGCCCACAGCGTGACCAGGCCGTGCAGCGCCGTCCACACCAGCGTGGCGTCGGCCCGGGGGTCGCGGCTGGCCGACCGGCCGGCCTGCACGCAGGCGCCCACGGCGTCGACCAGGACGTCGAACGCGGCCGCCCCGGCGGGCACCTGGCGGGAGCCGAACATCGCGCGGTAGCGGCCCGGCGCCGACAACCCGCAGCGCACGTAGGCGCCGCAGCCGGCCAGCAGCCGCTCGACGGGGTCGGGGACCCCGTCGGTGGCCGCGCGGACCGCGGCCACGAGGTCGGTGAACCCGTGTGCGACCACGGCGTCGAGGAGGACCCCGAGGTCGGCGAAGTGCCCGTAGACGGCGGGTGCGCTCACGCCGGCCTCCCGCGCGACCCCGCGCAGCGACACGGCCTCGACCGACCCGTTCCGCTCGACGAGCGTGCCGGCGGCGGCGAGCAGGTCACTGCGGAGGTCCCGGGGCACATTGGCACTTTACATGTGTAAAGCAGCGGGCGTACGGTCGCTTTACACCTGTTAAGGAGGCTCCCGTGCCCGTCATCCCGGATCTGCCGTGGACCGCCCGCCGGACGTTCGACGGCCCCGGCGTCGTCCTGCTCACCGAGCTCCGGCTGCGCCGCCTGCGCGACGTGCCCGCCTTCATGGTGACCTCGCTGACGATCCTGCGGCAGGTCTCCCGGTCCCCGGGCGCGCGCTCGGCACTGCTGCGCGCGCAGCCGCTGCGTCTGTACTTCGCCACCGTCTCGTGGTGGGACGACCAGACGACGATGCGGACGTTCGCGCGCACCGATCCGCACCGGACGGCGATGCGCCGCTGGGGGCCGCGGCTGTCCTCCTTCGGCAACCGGGCCCTGCCGGCCTCCGGCTCGATGCCCACCGTCGACGAGGCCCTCTCCGCGGCCGCTGCGCCGACGGCATAAGGCAGCGGCACCCCGACCGCGGAGTGGCACCATGGCCGGAGATGGACGCCGCCGTGGAGGTCACCGACCTGGTCAAGCGCTATCCCGGCCGTCCGGTCGACGCCGTCGCCGGGGTGAGCTTCACGGTCGAGCGCGGTGAGGTCTTCGGCCTGCTCGGTCCGAACGGAGCCGGCAAGACGACGACGATCGGCGTCCTCACCACCCGGGTGCTGCCCACCGGCGGGACGGCGCGCGTGGCCGGGGTCGACGTGGCAGCCGACCCGGTCACCGCGCGCAGCCGGCTGTCGGTGGTGCCCCAGCGCTCCAACCTCGACCGCTCGCTGACCGCGCGGCAGAACCTCGTCTTCCACGCCGCTTACCACGGCATGGGCCGGGCCGAGCGCAACCGCCGGGCCGACGAGCTGCTCGACCGCCTGGGCCTCGGCGACCGCGGCGGCGACAAGGTCGACGACTACTCCGGCGGCATGGCGCAGCGGCTGCTCATCGCCCGCGCGCTGATGCACGCCCCGCAAGTGGTGTTCCTCGACGAGCCGAGCACCGGCCTGGACCCGCAGGCCCGGCTGTTCGTCTGGGAGCGGGTGCGCGAGCTGCGCGACAGCGGGGTGACCGTGGTGATCACCACGCACGACATGGACGAGGCGGCGGCGCTGGCCGACCGGGTCGGGATCATGGACCACGGCCGGCTGCTGGCACTGGACACCCCTGCCGCGCTCACCCGCTCGCTGCCCGGCAGCGCGACCCTCGACGTCGACGTCGAGCGCGCCCCCGGGGACAGCGACGAGGCGGTGCTCGCCGCGCTCGCGGCGCTGCCGCAGGCCGAGCGGGTGGAGCCGGTCGCCGACGCTGCGGGCCTGCGGGCGCGGCTGTACCTCTCCACCGACGCCGCAGGCACGGTCGGGCCGGTGTCGGAGGTGCTCACCGCCCGCGGCGCCCGGCTCACCGGCGTGCGGATCGGCGAGCCGAGCCTCGAGGACGTCTTCCTCAGCCTGACCGGACGGGAGCTCCGATGACCGCCGTCGAGACGCCGAGGGCGTCGAGCACCGCCGTCCCCGCCCGGCCGAGCGTCGGGCGGGCGTTCACGGCGCTGCTCTGGCGCGACGTGTTCGTCACCGGCCGGGAGTTCGTGCCGTTCCTGCTGCAGGTGGTGCTGCAGCCGGTCTTCCTGCTGTTCGTGTTCGGCAAGGTGCTCGTCGAGCTCGGCTTCACCTCGAGCGCCTACGCCGACGTGCTGCTGCCCGGCGTCGTGTCGCTGGCCGCGTTCCTGACCGCGCTGCAGAACACCGCGTTCCCGCTGGTCATCGACTTCTCGTTCACCAAGGAGATCGAGGACCGGCTGCTGGCACCACTGCCCACCGCGCTGGTCGCCGTCGAGAAGGTGGTCTTCGCGACCATGCGGGCGCTGGTGGCGGCGGCGGTGATGTTCCCGATCGGCCTGTGGGTGCTGGGCTCGCTGCCGGTGACCTGGTCCGACGTCCCGGTGCTCGTGTTCTTCCTGGTGCTCGGCTCGCTGGTGGGCGCCGCCATCGGGATGACACTGGGCACCTTCGTGAAGCCGAACCGGATCAACGTCGTCTTCGCCGTCGTCCTGACGCCGCTGCTGTTCACCGGCTCCACCCAGTTCCCGTGGCCGGCGCTGGACCAGCTGCGCTGGTTCCAGGTGGTGTGCGCGCTCAACCCGCTGACCTACGTCAGCGAGGCGCTGCGCGCGCAGATGGCGCCGCAGGTGCCGCACCTGTCGCTGACCGTGTGCGCGCTGGCGCTGACCGGCTTCCTCGTGGTGTTCGGCGTGCTCAGCCTGGTCGGCTTCCGCCGCCGCGCGCTCGACTAGGGGGAGGACCCCCCTGCCCCCCACCGCTCGCGAGCCCGCGGCGGGGCCCTGCCGGGGAGCCGACCGACCGGACGTCTCCGACGCGAGTCACTGCCCGCCGGAGGAGGCCCACTCGGCCAGCCGGCGCTCGGCCTCCTCGGGGCCGACGTCCTCGACGCGGGTCATGACCGCCCAGCGGTGCCCGAACGGGTCGTAGATCGAGGCGAACCGGTCGCCGGTGACGAAGGTGGCCGGCTCCTCGCGCACGGTGGCGCCGCGCTCGACGGCCGCGGCGAACACCGCGTCGACGTCGGGCACGTAGACGCAGGTCGAGCCGCTGACCCGGTCCTCGGCCTGCCCGGTGGGCGCGACCAGCCCGTACTGCGGGTTCGGGTCGCCCAGTTGCAGGCGGCCGGCGGGGAACTGCAGCTCCGCGTGCACCACGGTGCCGTCGGGGCCGTCCATCCGGCTGACCGTCGTCGCGCCGAAGACCTCCCCGTAGAAGCGGATCGCCTCGGCGGCGGGCGAGCAGACGAGGAACGGGGTCAGGGTCGTGTAGCCGTCGGGCCGGCCGTCGGTGATCGCCATGTCCCCCACCCTGCCTACGCTCCGGCCGTGTCGTCTTGGAGGAACGCGACAGCCGATCCGACGACGCGTGGCCTGCTCCGGCCCGGCGAGACCGCCCGGGTGGCCGGACTGCGGCGCGACGCCCCGGTCGCGCCGGAGCTGGAGCCGTTCGTGGAGCGCTGGTGGTCGGTGTCCTGGGACCTGACGGGCCGCCCGCCGTACCGGTCGGAGGTGCTCAGCCACCCGAGCGTCAACCTGTCCGTGGAGACGGGCACCGACCACCGGTTCGGCGTCGACCTGCCCGCGGTGCTGCTGCACGGCGTCGTCCCCCGGCGGTTCGTCGTGGACCTGACCGGCGCCGGGCGGGTGACGGCGGCGAAGTTCCGGCCCGGCGGCTGGGTCGCGATGGGCGGCCGCCCCCCGGCCCCCGGTGCCGCCGTCCCGCTGGCCGGCCAGCTCCCCGGCCTCGACGCCGCCGCACTGCTCCCGGCCGTGCTCGCCGAGGAGGACGACGACGCGCGGGCCGCCGTCCTCGACGCCGCGCTCGCGCCGCTGGCACCCGAGCCGGCACCGGCGTACCTCGACCTGCGGGCGCTGCTCGAGCGGATGGCCGCGGACCGGGATCTGGTGCGCGTCGACCAGGTCGCCGCGCTGGCCGGCACGAGCACGCGGTCGCTGCAACGGCTCTTCGCCGGGTACGTCGGCGTGAGCCCCAAGGCGGTGCTGGCGCGCTACCGGCTGCAGGACGCCGCGGCCGCCATCGACGGCGGGGAGGTCACCGACCTGGCCGGGCTCGCGGCCTCGCTCGGCTGGTTCGACCAGTCGCACTTCAGCCGCGAGTTCCGGTCCGTCGTCGGGGTGACGCCGTCGGCCTATCTCGCCCGCGCCCGGGCCGGGACCTAGGGGAGCGTCGGGATCCAGTCGGCCAGCGCCCGGCCGATCGCGTGCGGCGAGTCCTCGGGCACGAAGTGCGCGCCGGGCACGGTCACCTCGGTGACCGACGGCCACTTGCGGACCAGCGCGCGCTGCCGGCCGACCAGGATCGAGCCGGGGTCGGCGTTCAGGAACAGCTTGGGGACGGCGCTGGTGCGCAGCCAGTACCCGTACCGGCCGACGACGTCGTGCACCGCCGGCGGGACGTTGGAGAGGGGGATCTGCCGCGGCCACTCCAGCGTGGGCCAGCGGTCCTCGCGCTCCCGGAAGGGCTGCCGGTACCGCTCGTGCGCCTCCGGGGTGAGCCCGCGCAGCGTGGACGCCGGGAGGATCCGCTCGACGAAGACGTTCTTGTCCAGGATGACGGTCTCGCCGTCGTCGCCGCGCATGGTCTGGAAGATCTTCCGGGCGTCGGCCGGCCAGTCGGCCCAGGTCATCGGGGTGACGATCGCCTCGGTGAAGGCCAGCCCGCGCACCGCCTCGGGGTGCGAGCGGGCCCAGTCGAAGCCCAGCGCCGAGCCCCAGTCGTGCAGCACGAAGACGACTCGCCGCTCGACGCCGAGCGCCTCGAGGAGGCCGGTCAGGTGCGCGGCGTGCGTGGCGAAGGAGTAGGTGCCGCGCCCGGGGTCGGGGAGCTTGCCCGACTCGCCCATGCCGACCAGGTCCGGCGCGATGCAGCGGCCGAGGTGCTGCACGTGCGGGATCACGTTGCGCCACAGGTAGGACGACGTCGGGTTGCCGTGCAGGAAGACGATCGGGTCGCCCTCGCCGACGTCGACGTAGGCCATCTCGGTGCCGCGGACGGTCAGCCGCTGCCGCGGGAAGGGGTCCTCGTGCGAGACCTCGTCACTGACACGGTCGTCCTCAGCGGCCACCCCGGCATCCTCGCCCAGGCACCGCCCGCGCGCCGTCCGGACATCGCGCTTGACCCTGACGCGACGTCAGGCTGTGCACTCGTCGTCGTCAGGGAGGAGGGACCCGCGTGAACGTGGGAGAGGTGGCGGCGCTGGCCGGCGTCACGGTGCGCACGCTGCACCACTACGACCGGATCGGCCTGCTGTCGCCGTCGGGCCGCACCGCGGCCGGGTACCGCCGCTACTCGGCGGCGGACCTGGACCGGCTGCACCAGGTGCTGCTCTACCGCGAGCTCGGGTTCCCCCTCGAGGAGGTCGCGAGCCTGCTGGACGACCCGTCCGCCGACCCCGCCGAGCACCTGCGCCGGCAGCACCGGCTGCTGCGGGACCGGCTGGAGCGCACGCAGGCGATGGTCGCGGCCGTCGAGAAGGAGATGGAGGCGAGACAGATGGGGATCTCACTGACCCCGCAGGAGCGGTTCGAGGTGTTCGGCGAGCACGACCCGGAGCAGTACGAGGCCGAGGTGCAGGAGCGCTGGGGCGACACCGACGCCTACCGCGAGTCCTCGCGGCGCAGCGCGGCCTACACCAAGGACGACTGGCTGCGGATCAAGGCCGACGGCGAGGACCTGATGCGGCGGATGGCCGAGGCGCTGCGGGCCGGCGTCGCACCGGACTCCGCGCCGGCGATGGACCTCGCCGAGGAGCACCGGCAGCAGATCACGCGGGACTTCTACGACTGCCCGCCGGAGATGCACGCCTCGCTCGGCCGGATGTACGTCGAGGACGAGCGGTTCACCGCGACGTACGAGAACGTGGCGCCCGGCCTCGCGCAGTGGGTCAGCACCGCGGTCCAGGCCAACGCCGCCCGCCCGGGCTGACGCTCCTCCGCGCGCCGAGATCGGCGGTCTCGTACGGCTCCGGGCCCCGAGGCGTGCGGGACCGCCGATCTCGGCCGTTCACACGCGGACGAGGAGCTCGCCGTGCAGCATCGCGAGCCAGCCGTCGTCCGCGGCGGCCCAGCGCAGCCACGCGGCGGCGAGCTCCCCCAGCTCGTCCCGCGTGGCCAGCCCGTAGGACTGCGCCTGCTCGGCGAATGCGGACGCCGTCGCGCGGCCGGCCCAGGAGCGGCCCCACCACTCCCGCTCGGCCGCCGAGGCGTAGCACCACGACGACGCCGACGCGGTGACGTCACGCAGTCCCGCCGCGTGGGACCACGTCAGCAGTCTGCGGCCGGCGTCGGGTTCGGCGTCGTTGGCCCGGGCCACGCGGCCGTACAGGTCCAGCCAGCGGTCCAGGCCCGGGTCGGCGGGGAACCAGGTGGTGGCGGCGTAGTCCACGTCGCGGACGGCGAGCAGCCCGCCGGGGCGGCACACCCGCGCCATCTCGCGCAGGGCGGCGACCGGGTCGGTCAGGTGCTGCAGCACCTGGTGGGCGTGGACGACGTCGACCGAGTCGTCGGGCAGGTCGAGCGCGTACACGTCGCCGACGGCGAAGGTCACCGCGACGCCCTCCCGCTCGGCGAGGTCCCGCGCCTCGTCGAGCGGGTCGGGCGAGACGTCGAGGCCGAGCACGCGTCCCGGGGCCACCCGGCGGGCGAGGTCGACGGTGATCGTCCCCGGCCCGCACCCGACGTCGAGCAGGTCGAGGCCGGGCCGCAGGTGCGGCAGCAGGTACGCGGCGGAGTTCTCGGCGGTCCGCCAGCGGTGCGACTGCAGGACCGGCTCGGCGTGCCCGTGCGTGTAGGTGTCCACGCCGGCATCCTGCTCGCTCGTCCCACTGAGCGGAACAGACTTCCCACCAGATGAGACAGAGGGGCATGGGAAGCGATCCGCACGTCTCCCCGCCGGATACGTGCGCAGAGCTTCCTATGCCTCGCCCAGGACGGCCTCGGCGGCGCCGAGCGCGCGCTCGCGGTCGGCGGGGACCAGGCCGAGGCGCACCCGCCGGTCGAGCAGGTCGGCGACGGTCCGCGCACCCTCGGCCACCGCGCCGAAGCGCAGCTCCCCCACCGTCTCCGGCCGCCCCGCGACCACCGGGTCGGGGCCGAGGTCGGCCACCCGCGGCGCCTCGGTGCCGTACCGGGCGACCAGCCGGGCCGGCGCGGCGACGGCGGCCAGCTCCGCCCGCGACGCCGCCCCCACCAGCGGCAGCCGGGCCGTGGGCGACCGCCGCGCACCGCGGCCCAGCCGCGCGACCACGGCGTCGACGGCCTCGGCGGCCATGGCGCGGTAGGTGGTCAGCTTCCCGCCGACGACGGAGAGGACCGGTCCGTCCCACCGCAGCAGGTGCCTGCGGGACAGGTCGGCGGTGGCGCCCCCCGGCCCCGTCCCCGCCGACTCCGGCAGCACCAGCGGCCGCAGCCCGGCGTAGGCGCCGACGACGTCGTCGTGGGTCAGCGGCACGGCCAGCACCCGGTTGACCGTGTCGAGCAACTGCCGCACCTCGGCGTCCGACGGGACCGGGTCGTCGTCGGGCACCGGCCCGGGCACCGGTTCGTCGGTGAGCCCCAGGTACACCGGCCCGTCGGGCTGCGGCAGCGCGAAGACGTATCGCGACCGCGAGCCGGGCAGCGGCACGGTCAGCGCGGCGAGCGGGTCGCCGAGCCGCTCCGCGCGGACGACGACGTGCGAGCCGCGCGAGGGCGCCAGCCGGATGCCGGGCGCCAGCGCCTGCGCCCACACGCCGGTCGCGTTGACCACCGCGCCGGCCCGCAGGGTCAGCGCCGCGCCGTCGACGTCCGCGTGCACCTCGCCGCCGTCGACGGCGACCACCCGCGCCCCGGTCAGCACCCGCGCCCCGTGCGCGGCGGCCGTGCGGGCCAGCGCGACCACCAGCCGGGCGTCGTCGGCAAGCTGGCCGTCCCAGAAGACCGCGCCGCCGCGGCCGGGGCGCACCGCGGGCGTCAGCCGCGCGACCTCGGCGGGGCCCACGCGGCGGGTGCCCGGCAGCGAGCCGCGACCGCCGCGCACGGAGGTCCGCACCGCGTCGCCGAGCCGCCCGCCCAGCGCACCGACGGCACTGACGTCGCGGCCCGCGGCGTCGGGCACCAGGAACGGCAGCGCCCGGACCAGGTGCGGCGCCGTGCTGCGCATCAGGACGGCGCGCTCGCGGGCGCTCTCCCGCGCCAGGCCGATCCCGCCGTGCGCCAGGTAGCGCAGCCCGCCGTGCACGAGCTTGCTCGACCAGCGGCTGGTGCCGGCGGCGAGGTCGGTCCGCTCGAGCAGCGCCACGGACAGGCCGCGCGCGGCGGCGTCCAGTGCCACACCGGCGCCGGTCACTCCCCCGCCGACCACCACGACGTCGACGTCGCCGCTGGTCAGCGCCTCGACGTCGGCCGCGCGGCGCTCCGGCGTGAGGTCGGGGTCGCCGGTCACGTGCGGGGTCCCGGTCGGAGCACCGGCAGACTGTAGCCGTGCCCGAGCAGCCGGAACTGACCATCCAGGGATGGGGGCCCGGCGGCTCCCGCGGAGCCACGGGGACCGGGCCGGAGGGCGTCCCCGAGGGCCGGCTCGAGCCCGACCGCGACCCCGACCCGGCCACCGCGCTGCCCAAGGCCGCCCGCCGCCACCTGGAGAAGGAGCTGGGCTGGGAGCCGCGACCGACCCCGCCGGTCGCCGTCGGCGAGATCCGGCTGGCGCCCTCGCGGCTGCCCGCGGAGGCCCACGACGCGCTGGTCGCGCTGCTCGGCGAGGAGCACGTGCGCACCGACCGCGAGGCACGGCTGCGGCGGGCCGGTGGCAAGAGCTACCTCGACCTGCTGCGCCGGCGGGAGGGCGACGCCTCCGACGCCCCCGATGCCGTCGTCCTGCCCGGCAGCACCGAGGAGACCGTCGCGCTGCTCGCGCTGTGCGCCGAGCACGGCGTCGTCGTCGTCCCGTTCGGCGGCGGCACCAGCGTGGTGGGCGGTCTGTCGGGGATGGACCCCGACGACCGGCCCTCGCTGTCGGTCGACGTCTCGCGGATGGCGTCGGTGACCTCCGTCGACGTCGCGTCGTCGCTGGTCACCGTGGGCCCGGGCATGCGCGGGCCGGCGTTCGAGGAGGTACTCGGCGCGCGCGGGCTGACGCTCGGGCACCTGCCGCAGAGCTGGGAGTACGCCACGCTCGGCGGCTACGCGGCCACCCGGTCGGCCGGCCAGTCCTCCACCGGCGTCGGGCGGTTCGACGAGCTGGTGGCCGGGCTGACGCTCGCGACGCCGGCCGGGGTGCTCGAGCTCGGGCACCCGCCGGCGTCGGCGTCAGGGCCGGACCTGCTGGGCCTGGCGCTGGGCTCGGAGGGCGCGCTGGGTGTGATCACCGAGCTGCGGCTGAGGGTGCGCCCGGCGCCGCAGACCCGGGTGTACGAGGGCTGGTCGTTCCGCACGTGGGCCGACGGGCTGGCCGGCCTGCAGCGGCTGGCGCGGCACGACCTGCTGCCCGACGTCGTCCGGCTCTCCGACCCCGAGGAGACCCGCACCAACCTGCTCAACGCCGGCGGTACCGGCGCCCGCCTGCTGCGCGGTGCGCTGCGCGCCCGCCGGCGTGCCGACGGCTGCCTGCTCGTCGTCGGCTGGGAGGGCCTGCCGCACGTGGTCCGGGCCCGCCGCCGCGCCGCGGTGCCGGTGCTGCGCGAGCACGGCGCGGGGCGGGTGGGCCACCGGGTCGGCGAGTCCTGGCGGGAGCACCGGTTCACCGCCCCGCACCTGCGCGACCGGCTCATGGACGCCGGCCTGCTGGTCGAGACGCTGGAGACGGCGGCCACCTGGACGGCGCTGCCGGCGGTCTACGACGCGGTCCGCACCGCGCTGCGGACGTCGCTCGGCCGGCCCGGACGGCAGCCGCTGCTGATGACGCACGTGTCGCACGGCTACGCCACCGGGGCGTCCCTCTACGTCACCGTGCTCGCCGACCGCGACGACGACCTGCCGCTGCAGCAGTGGCTCGGCGCGAAGCGGGCGGCGACCGAGGCGCTGCTGGCCGCCGGCGGCACGCTCACCCACCACCACGCCGTCGGCGCCGACCACCGGCCCTGGCTGGCGCGCGAGGTCGGCCTGCTCGGCGTCGAGGTGCTGCGCGCGGTCAAGCAGCGGCTGGACCCGCAGGGCATCTGCAACCCCGGCGTCCTGCTGCCGGACTGACGACCGCGGACGACCGGTCGAAGGACCCCCTCCTCCCCACCCCTCGCACGCTCGGGGCGGGACCCCGGAGCGGGCCGAAGGCCCACCGGAACAGGTCCTGGCTCGGCGTCGCGCGTCCAGGCTCACCGTCGGCGGTGAGCCAGGACGCAGCACGATCAGCTCACCTGATCGTGCCGGGGCGTCCAGCCGGGCGGGGGCAGGGCCGGCGGGATGCCCATGCGCCGCCGCAGCCAGACGGGCGGCCGGGGCGGACGGACGGCGACCAGCGGCTCAGCCACGGCGGGCCCGCAGCGCGTAGCCGGTGGAGAAGACGTCGTCGGGGTCGACCGCGCGCTTGACCGCGAGCAGCCGTTCGGCCGCCTCGGGACTCCAGGCCGCCAGCACCTCGTCCGGGCCGGAGACGTCGCCGAGGAAGTTGACCATCCGGCTCGACGCGGCCCACGGCTCCATCGCCGCCAGCACGCCGCGGCCGACCGCGGGCACCACCTCGCCCAGCTCCGGGACCATCGGGCCGACCACGAACACCGACCAGGCGGCGTCGCGCCCCGGGACGGCGTCGGGCACCCGCGCGGGGCGGGCCAGCGCGCCGCCCATCTGGCGGATCTCCGCCATGATCAGCGGCACCTGGACGTCCGGCCCGGCCGCGGCGAGGAACGCGTCCACCGCCTCCGCGGGGAGGTCGGCGAGCAGCACCCCCTTCTCCCAGCCGGGCATCGGGTCGGTCGGGTCCATGTGCACCGCATCGAGGGCCGTCGCCGGCATCGGCCCGACGCCGCCGAGCAGCACCTCGCCCGCGGACTCCATCGGCGCCACCAGCGCGGTCCCGAGCGCGGGGTCCTCGCCGGCGTACACGTAGCGCAGGTGCACCACGGTCTGCCCGCGCAGCGGCGGCGGCAGCTCCTCCAGGGGCGGGAGCCGCAGCACCGCGATCGAGGTGCTGACCTCCTCGGGCAGCGTCGGCGCCCAGGTGCGGTAGGCGTGCAGCACGGCGGCGGCGTCGCGGCCGGCGAAGAACAGCCCGCCGGCCACCAGCGCCGGCACGGGGAACAGCTCGAACTCCAGCGCGGTGACCACCCCGAAGTTGCCCTTGCCGCCGCGCACCGCCCAGAACAGCTCCGGCTCGGTCTCGGCGCAGACGGTGCGCAGCACGCCGTCTGCGGTCACCATCTCCACGCTCACGACCGCGTCGGCGGCGAACCCGTGCCGGCGGCCGAGCGACCCCAGCCCCCCGCCGAGGGTGTAGCCGACCACCCCGACGTCGGACGAGGAGCCGCACAGCCCGGCGAGCCCGTGCTCCGCGGCGGCCGCCATCACCTTCTGCCACTTGACGCCCGCCTCGGCCCGCGCGGTGCGCCGGACCGGGTCCACGCTGACGCCCTGCATGCGGCGAGTGGTGACCATCAGCGCGCCGTCGGCGTTGCGGACCGGGCCGTGCCCGGTGGCCTGGACGGCGACCGGCAGGCCCTGCGCGGTGGCGAAGGCGACGGCCGCAGCGACGTCGGCGGCACAGGTGGCACCGACCGCGACGGCGGGCGTGTGGGTGACGGCGAGGTTCCACGCGGCGACCTCGGCGGCCAGGCCGTCCTCACCGGCCACGTAGACCGGTCCGTGGACGCGGCCGCGCAGGTCGGCGACGGCCGCCGGGTCGAGGAGGACGGGGACGTCGTCGAGCGGCGTGCGGGGGCGCGGGGCAGCGGGGGTCCGGGTCAGGCTCATGGTCGGTTCCTCGGGTCAGGGAGAAGCGGGGCAGGGAGGAGGTCGAGGCCGACCGTGGCCCCGCCGTCTTGACGGCCACTTGCGCCCGACTTGGGCCGCACGGACCCCTCCCGCCGGGCGCCGCGACCTGCGAGGATGCGCGGTCGTGCGGTACCGCGTCCTCGGCCCCCTCGAGGTCACCGGTCCCGACGACCGCCCCGTCGACGTCGGAGGGGCCAAGCCCCGCGCCCTGCTGACCCTGCTGCTGGCCGAGGCCGGCCGGGTCGTCCCGATCGACCGGATCGTCAGCACCCTGTGGGGCGACGAGCCGCCGCCCACGGTGACCGGCACGCTGCAGGCCTACGTCTCCCACCTGCGCCGGGTGCTCGAGCCCGAGCGCGGGCCCCGCCAGGCGCCGTCGGTGCTGCTCACCCGCGCGCCGGGCTACCTGGTGCAGGTCGGCGCCGAGGACCTCGACAGCCTGCGCTTCGCCCGACTGGTGGAGGAGGGCGACCGCGCCGTCGGGGCGGGCGACCCCTCCGGCGGGGTGGCCGCACTCGACCGCGCGCTGGAGCTGTGGCGCGGCGAGCCGCTGGCCGAGCTCGGCGACGCCCCCGGCGCGGCCACCGACCGGCTGCGCCTCACCGAGCTGCACGTGCGCGCCCGCGAGCGCCGCTGCGACGCGCTGCTCGCCGTCGGACGGGCCGACGCCGCCGTCACCGACCTGCAGCGCCTGGTGGCCGAGCACCCGCTGCGCGAGCGGCTGTGGGCGCGGCTGGTGACCGCCCTCTACGCCGCCGACCGGCAGGCCGACGCGCTGGACGCCCTGCGCCGCTGCACCGAGCTGCTGCGCGAGGAGCTCGGCATCGACCCGGGCCCCGAACTGCGCGACCTCGAGCAGGCGGTGCTCCGGCAGGACCCCAGGCTCACCTCGCGGGTGCCGCGGCCGGTGCTGTCGGTGGTGCCCCCGCCGGCGCCCGTGCCGCTGGCGGTGCCGGGCGACGAGACGCTGGTCGGCCGCCGCACGGAGCTCACCCGGCTGCGGGCGGTGGCCGAGCAGGCCGCCGCCGGCCGCGGGGCCGTCGTCGTGCTGGGCGGCGAGGCCGGCATCGGCAAGACCCGGCTGGCCGAGGCGGTCGCCGACATGAGCCGGGCGGCCGGGTGGGCGGTCGCCGAGAGCCGGTGCGCCGACGACGCCGGCGCGCCCGCGTTGTGGCCCTGGACGCAGGTCCTCGAGCAGCTCGGCCAGGAACCGCCCGCGCCCGCCGGGCAGGACGGGGACGACGCCGCCGCCGACGCCGCCGCCGACGCCGCCGCCGACGCCGATGCCGCGCGGTTCCGGCTGTTCCAGGCACTGCGGGCCCGGCTCACCGCGGCCGCCGGCGAGCGCCCGGTGCTCGTCGTCCTCGACGACCTGCAGGGCGCCGACACGACGTCGGTGCAGCTGCTCACCCTCCTGGCCCGCCACCTCCCCCGGGTGCGGCTGCTCGTCGTGGTCACCGTGCGCAGCGTCGGCGAGGACCTGCCGGAGGCGGTCGAGGACTGCCTGGCCCGGCTGGCCCGCGAGCCGTCGGCCACCATGATCACGCTGCAGGGCCTCGATCCCGACGACGTGGGCTCGCTGCTGGCCGCGCAGCTGGGCTCGTCGGGCGACCCCGGGCTGGCCGCCACGGTGCACGACCGCACGGCGGGCAACCCGTTCTTCGTCGTCGAGCTGTCCCGCTGGATGCGTGGCGGCCGCGACCTGCGCACGGTTCCGGTGCCACCGTCGGTGGTGGAGGTGCTGCGGACCCGCCTGGCGCGGCTGCCCGGGGGCGCGCGTCCGGTGCTGGAGCTGGCCGCCGTCGCCGGGCGCGAGGTGCCCCTGGACCTGCTCGAGGCCGCCGGGGAGCCCGCCGAGCAGGCGCTGGCCGCCCTCGACGCCGCGGTCGCCGCCGGTCTCGTCGTCGAGGGCGCCACCCCGTGGAGCTGGCGGTTCACCCACGCGCTGGTCCGCGAGGTGCTCGCCGACGACCTCCCCGCGCTGCGGCGGGCCCGGCTGCACGCGCGGCTGGGCGAGGCGCTGGAGCGCCGGCTGGCCGGCAGCCGGCCCGACGGCGCCCTGGTCGAGCGGCTGGCGCACCACTTCGTCGAGGCCGCGCCCGTCGCCGGTCCCGCCGCCGGGCTGCGCTGGTCGACCGCCGCGGCCGAGGCCGCCCGGGCACGCCTGGCCGACGGCGAGGCGGCGGTGCACACCCGCCGCGCGCTGCGGCTGGCCGACCCCGCGCAGCCCGGCGCCGCCCGCACGCGCCACGACCTGCTCACCGCGCTCGGCAACGACCTGCTGCGCAGCGGCGAGCGCACCGAGGCCCAGCAGGTGGTCGGCGAGGCGATCGCGCTGGCCCGCGAGCTCGGTGACCGGCGCTGCCAGCTGGAGTCCGCCGCCGTCTGGGGCTCGGTCACGCTGTGGAACTGGCGGCCGCACGGCGTCGTCGACGCCGAGATGGTCGCCCTGCTCGAGGACCTGCTCGAGCACCGCGACGAGATCGCGCCGGAGGCGACCGAGGCCGAGCGCGACCGGCTGACGGCGCGGCTGCTGGGCACGCTCGGCGTCGAGCTGGCCTTCAGCGAGGACCTGCAGCGCGGCGTCCGGTACGCCGAGCGGGCGGTGGCGCTGGCCCGCGGCGTCGGGGACCCGGAGCTGCTGGGCCGGACGCTGAACAACTACTCGCTCGCGGTGTGGGGCCGCCCGGGTGCGGCCGAGCTGCGGCTGGCGGCCACCGACGAGGCGCTGGCACTGACCGGGCACGGGCTGCCGCGGCGGACGGAGTTCTACGCCCGGCTGCACCGCGCGGCGATCCGGCTGCACCTGACCGACCGCGCCGGCTTCGAGGCCGACCTGGAGGCCGGGCGGCGGCTGGCGTTCTCGCTGTCGGGCCCGGAGGTGCGCCCGCACGTGCTGTGGCAGCAGGCCGGCGCCGCCTGGCTGGCCGGGGACGCCACCCGCGCCGAGGAGCTGACCACCGAGGCGCACGAGCTCTACCGCCGGGTGACCCCGCACTCGCGGCACGCCTACGCCGCGCACCTCTTCACGCTGCGCCGCGCCGACGGCCGGCTGCCCGAGGCGATCGACCTGCTGGTGCAGACCGGCGACGAGGGCAACCCGCTGCTGCAGCTCATGGCCGTGCTGGCCGCCGCGGAGTCCGGCGACCTGGCCGAGGCGAGGCGGCTGCGCGCCCGCTGGGGCCGCACCCAGATCCGGGACTGGGCCAGCGACGTCGCGGTGCTGCTGCAGGCCGAGGCCGCGCTGCACCTCGGCGACGAGCCCGAGCTGACGATGGCCACGGTGCAGCTGCTGCCCTTCCGCGGCCGGCAGGCGGTGCTCGGCACCCCGGCGTTCAGCCTCGGCGCCTACGACGAGGTGCTCGGGCGGATCGCCGAGCGCACCGGCGACACGGTGGCCGCCCGCGACTGGTGGACCGGCGCCCGCGAGCAGGGCCGCAGGGTGGGCTCCCCGCAGCAGGTGGCGCTGGCCGAGGCGCACCTCGCCCGGGTGCCGGCCGAGGAGGCGCGGCGCCCGCCCCGGCGGCGGCCGGCGCCCCGCTCCGCCTAGAGGGTCGTCGCCCGGCCGCCGTCGACCGGGATCACCGCGCCGGTCACGTACGCGCCGGCCCGGCTGGACAGGTAGACGACGACGCCGGCCATGTCGTCGGGGCGGCCGATGCGGCCCAGCGGCGCGCTGGCGGCGATCTCGTCGCCGCGGGCGGCCAGGGTGGCGGCCATCATCTTCGACTCGAACGGCCCCGGGGCGACGGCGTTGACGGTGATCCGCCGGGGCCCGAGCTCCTTGGCCAGGTGCCGGGTGAGCTGGTGCACCGCGGCCTTGCTCGACGAGTACGAGTAGGTCGGCAGCACCGGCACGTGCAGGCCGTCGATGCTGCCGACGTTGACCACGCGGGCGGGGTCGTCGTCGGTGGCGGCGGCCTCGAGCAGCGGCAGCATCGCCCGGGTGAGGAAGAACGGCGCCTTGAGGTTGAGGTCGAGGACCTTGTCCCAGGCCGAGGCGGGGAAGGTCTCGAACGGCTCGCCCCAGGTGGCGCCGGCGTTGTTGACCAGCACGTGCACGCGCTCCTCGCGCCGGCCGACCTCCTCGGCCAGCCGGAGGCACTCGGCCTCGGTGCTGACGTCGGCGGGGATCGACTCGACCCGGCCGTACTCGGCGAGCTCGGCGGCGGCCTGCTCGCCGGCCTCCGGCTTGCGCGAGGAGACGTAGACCGACGCCCCGGCCCGCAGCAGGCCGCGGGCCATCATCAGGCCGATGCCGCGGGTGCCGCCGGTGACCACGGCGACCTTCCCGGTCAGGTCGAACAGGTCCACGCGGTGCCTCCTGGGGCGTCGGGACGGCAGTGTCGTGCGACGGCCCGGTCACTGTGCCAGCCTCGGTCCCCGTGACGACCGCGGCCCCCCGCCCCCTGGGCGTGACCAGCGAGGTCGGCCCGCTGCGGACGGTGGTCCTGCACCGGCCGGGCGCCGAGCTGCGCCGGCTGACCCCCCGGAACAACGACCAGCTGCTCTTCGACGGCGTGCCGTGGGTGGCCCGCGCGCAGGAGGAGCACGACGCGTTCGCCGCCGCGCTCACCGACCGCGGTGTCGAGGTCCTGTACCTGGACCGGCTGCTCGCCGAGGTGCTGACCTCGCCGGAAGCCCGCGAGGAGCTGGTGGCCGCCGCCGTCGACGACCCGCGCCTGGGGGCCACGCTCACCCGGGCCGCGGCCGCCCACCTGGCGGACCTGGCGCCGGAGGACCTGGCCACCGCGCTGATGGCCGGGCTGGCGCACCACGAGCTGCGCGGCGGGCGGGGCCTGGCCTACGAGGTCATGGACCGGCACGACTTCGTCGTCCCGCCGCTGCCCAACCTGCTGTTCACCCGCGACTCCTCGGTGTGGGTGGGCGACCAGGTGGCGATCACCTCGCTGGCCATGCCCGCGCGGCACCGGGAGAGCACGATCACCCACGCGGTCGCCACGCACCACCCGCGCTTCGCCGGCGCCGAGCAGCTCTACGACTCCTCGCTGGAGCACCTCGAGGGCGGCGACGTCCTGCTGCTCGCCCCCGGGGTGGTGGCGGTGGGGGTCGGTGAGCGGACGACGCCGGGCGGCGCCGAGCGGCTGGCCCGCCGGGTGTTCGCGCGGGGGCTGGCGCAGACGGTGCTCGTCGTCCCGATCGCCCAGGAGCGGGCGACCATGCACCTGGACACCATCGCGACGATGGTCGACGTCGACGCGATGGTCATGTACCCCGCGGTCGCCGACACGCTGGTGGCCTGGACGGTCACGGCGGACACGGTCCCGGACGACGACGACACCACCGACCTCGTCGTCCGCGGGCCGGCGCCGTTCGTCGTCGCCGCGGCCGAGGCCATGGGCATCGAGCGGCTGCGGGTGATCGACACCGGCCTGGACCCGGTCACCGCCGAGCGCGAGCAGTGGGACGACGGCAACAACACCCTCGCGCTGGCCCCGCGACTGGCCGTGGCCTACGAGCGCAACACCGTCACCAACGCCGCGCTGGAGGCGGCCGGCATCGAGGTGGTGCCCATCGCGGGCTCCGAGCTCGGCAGCGGCCGCGGCGGGCCCCGGTGCATGTCCTGCCCGGTGTGGCGCGACCCGCTCTGAGCCTCCCGGCACGACACTGCCGCTCAGTACGCTGCCGTACCCCTCCCGTCCCGGGGAGGCCTCGGGGAGAGGACGCGAGGCGTGATAGGTACGGGGACGGCCCGGCGGACCGGCCGGATCGCGGGGCTCGGCGGGGGACTGGTCGGCTGGCTCGTCTTCGTCGAGTTCACCAGCGGCGTGCTCCAGGGCTACTACGTCCCGCTGCTGACCGACGTGGCCCGGCACCTCGGCATCCACGACGCCGACGTCAACTGGCTCGAGGCCGCTCAGCTGATGCTCTCGGCGATCGCCGTGCCGGTCCTCGCCAAGCTCGGTGACCTCTACGGCCACCGCCGGATGCTGCTGACCTCGGCGGCGGTGGTCGCGGCGGCCACGGTGGTGCTGGCGACCGCCCAGGACTTCGGCGTCTTCCTCGTGGCCTGGGCGGTGCAGGGCGCCTACGCCGCCTGGCTGCCGCTGCAGGTCGCGCTGATCCACTCGCGGTCCCGCGGCCGGGCCGACGCGGCGGCGAGCACCCGCCGGGCGACCGGCCTGATCGTCGCCGCGCTGCAGGCCGGCGCGATCGTGGGCGCACTCGGTGGCGGGCAGGTCGGCGCCGCGCTCGCCGGGCAGTTCTGGCTGGTGCTGCTGCTCCCGGGCCTGCTCGTCGTCGGCGTCTGCGTCGTCGTGCTGACCCGGGTGCCGGAGAGCACGGACCGCCGGGACGGGGACGTCGACGTCACCGGTGTCGCGCTGCTGAGCGTCGTCCTGCTGGTGATCACCGGCGGCCTCACCTTCGTGCGCATCAACGGCGCGAGCGAGCCGTGGCCCTGGCTGGTCACCGCGCTCGGCGTGCTGCTGGTCGTGCCGTTCGTCCGCTACGAGCTGCGCCGGGAGGACCCGCTGGTGGACTTCCGGGTGCTGCGCTCCCCCAGCATGTGGCCGGTGCAGCTGACCGCCGGGCTGTTCGGGGTGAGCGTGCTCGGCGCCCAGGGCCCGCTGTCGACCTACGCCCGCACCGACCCGGCGGTCTACGGCTACGGCCTGGGCCTGTCCACGAGCGAGGTGTCGATCGTCATCGGCGGCTACGTCGTGTCGATGCTGGCCGGCGCGAGCCAGTTCTCCCGGGTCTCGCAGGCCACCACCCCGCGCGTGACGCTCATCGGTGCCGCGACGCTCACCGGCCTCGGGTACCTCCTGCTCGTCCCGCTGCACGACACCCTGCCGCAGGTCCTCGGGGCGATGGTGGTCGCCGGCCTCGGCTCCGGGGCGCTGGTGGCGGCGCTGCCGGCTGCCGCGGCCGCGGCAGCACCGGCCGGCCGCACCGGCGTGGCCACCGGGCTGACCAACACGACCAAGGTGCTCGGCGGGAGCTTCGCCTCGGCCGTCTTCGCCGTCGCCCTGGCGGCCGGCGCACCGGCGGCCGCCGACGGGTCCGAGGGCACGGCCGGGTCGCTGTCGGGCTACGTCACGGTCTGGGTGGTCTGCGGGGCGACGGCGTGGCTGGCCGCGCTGTCGTTGGTCTTCGTGCCGCGGCTGGCGTTCTCCGACCGGCCGGAGGCCGTGGGCGTGCGGGAGGTCGCGTGAGGACCGTGCCGCTCCTCCTCGGCTCGGCGGCCGCGGGAGCCGCCGCGGTGGCACGCCGGGTCGCCCGCTTCCGGCCGGTCGAGGCCCCCGTCCCGCCCGCGGACGCCGCCGGCCTGGACGCCGACGCCGCCGCTGCCCGGCTGGCCGAGCTCATCCGCATCCCGACCGTCTCCTCACCCGACCCCGGCCAGGTCGACAGCGCGGCGTTCTCGCGGTTCCGCGACCGCCTGGCCGAGCTGTACCCCCACACCCACCGGGTGCTGGAGCGGGAGGTCCTCGACGGCGGGGCGCTGCTCTACCGCTGGCGCAGCGGCACGGACCGCCCGCCGCTGGTGCTCATGGCCCACCACGACGTCGTCCCGGTCACCGGCCAGGCCTGGACCCGCGGCCCGTTCTCCGGGGCGGTCGAGGACGGCTGGGTGCACGGCCGCGGCGCCATCGACGACAAGGGCTCGCTGGTGGCGGTCCTCGAGGCGGTCGAGTCGCTGGCCGCGGCCGGGCACACGCCGGCGCGCGACGTCTACGTCTCCTCCAGCAACGACGAGGAGGTCCTCGGTGTCGGCGCCCAGCAGGCCGTGCAGGTCTTCCGCGACCGGGGCATCACGCCGTGGGCGGTGCTCGACGAGGGCGGCGCCGTGGTGACCGGCGTCTTCCCGGGCGTGCCGGGGCAGATCGCTGTCGTGGGGTTGGCCGAGAAGGGCGTGCTCGGCGTCGACCTGGTGACCTCCGACCCCGGCGGGCACGCGTCCTCGCCCCTGGCGGACGGCGCCCCGGCCCGGCTGGCGCGCGCGATCCTGCGGCTGGACGCCGCCCCGTTCCCGGCCCGGCTCGACGAGGTCCTGCTGGGGATGGTCGACGCCGCCGGCCGGCACGCCTCCGGGGCGTACCGGGCGCTGTTCGCGCACGCCCGCGTCCTGCGGCCGCTGCTCGCGACGGCGCTGGCGCGGGCCAGCCGGGAGGCGAACGCCCTGGTGCGGACGACGGTGGCGGTCACCGAGCTCGAGGGCAGCAGCGCGCGCAACGTGCTGGCCACGCGGGCCCGGGCGCACCTGAACATCCGCATCGCTCTCGGCGAGACGGTGCAGTCGACGGTCGAGCGGCTGCGCCGGGTGGTCGGCGACCCGTCGGTCGAGGTCCGGGTGCTCTCGGGCAACGACCCCTCACCGGTCTCGCGCACCGACACCGAGGCCTACGCGGCGCTCGGCGCGGCGGTGCGGGCGGTGTACCCGGAGGCCGCCGTGGCGCCGTACCTGATGGTGCAGGCCAGCGACGCCCGGCACTTCGCGCAGATCAGCGACAGCGTCTACCGGTTCATGCCCTTCGACCTGTCCCGCGGCGAGCTCGACTCCCTACACGCGGCCGACGAGCGGATCAGCGTCGCCGCCCTGCACCGGGGCGCCGTCTTCTTCCGGCACCTCATCCGGCACCTCTGAGGCCCGCCGGCCGGGCTGCACTCCTCCGTGAACGCTCGTGCTCTGCCCACGACTGTGGGCAGAGCACGAAGGCCGGCGGCACAGGTGTCCTGCGCGCTGTCGTGCTCTGCACACGACTGTGGGCAGAGCACGACAGACGGCGGGATCCCTAGCGGAGGGTGACCTGGCGGGAGAGCAGGCCCGCGCGGGCGCGGCGCTCGTCGGCGGTCAGCGGGCCGGTCTGCGCCAGGGCCTGCTCGAGGCGGGTGGCGAACTCCGCCGCCGGGCCGGCCCACTCCTGCGCGGGGGTGTCGGCGGGCAGGTCCCACACCGGGACGACCAGCCCGTGGGCGCGGAAGGCGCCGGCGTAGCGGGTGCCCTCGCCCAGCAGCAGCTGCTCGGAGGCCGAGAGCCGGGCCAGCGCGTCGAGCAGCGGCTCCTCGGCCTCGGGCCGCACCCAGCGCAGGTGGGCCCGCTCGTCGCCCGGCCGCACCCAGTAGGCCGCCTCGAGCCCCTCCAGGCGCTCGGTCGGCAGCACGGCCTCGTTGGCCCGCTCCAGGCCGGCACGGGCCGCGGCGTTGGCGTCGGTCCCCTCCAGCCAGAAGCCGAAGTCGGGGTGCACCGTGACCTCGAGCGGCGCGGTGAGGTCCAGCACCTCCTGAAGCCGGGGCCCGGACGAGCCGGCCGCGCCGATGGGACCCGGGTCCACCGGCGCCCCGGCCGGGGACTCCAGCGCGGCAACGAGCGCGGTGCCGAGGTCGCGGCTGACGTCGTCGGAGGAGGCTGCCAGCTGGACGCCCAGCAGGATCTCGCCGTTGCTCCGGACCAGCGCCGGCGCCCCGCCGGGCAGCACGCTCGCGAGGGTGACCGCGCGCCCGTCCGTGGTCGTCAGGGGTGCGGTGGCGGCGGGCACCAGCTCGCGCAGCGCCACCCAGTCCGGCTCGCCGGGCAGGCCCTCGAAGGGGCGGGTGACCGGCGGCGCGTAGCCCGAGCCGTGGCAGTGCTTGTACCGGCGGCCCGACCCGCAGGGACACGGGGCCTTGGGGTTGACCTCGCCTGCGGCGGGTGCGGGCGCGGGACGGCGGCGGGTCGAGGAACGGGCCATGCAGCCCAGCGTATGTGGGGTCGCGGCGCCACCCGCGCCGCATAGGGTCGGCAGCCGTGACCTCCGTGACGGCACCGCTCGACCTCACCGACCCCGCCGTCGTCGTCGATCCCTACCCGGCGTTCGCCGCCGCCCGCGCCGTCGCGCCGGTCCAGTGGCACGAGGGGCTGGGCCTGTGGCTGGCGTTCACCCACGCGGAGAGCAACGCCGTCCTGCGCGACCGGCGGCTGGGCCGCATCTGGCGGGACAGGGAGCCGGCCGAGCGGTTCGGCTCGTTCAACCTGATCCACCGCAACGCCATCCTCGAGATGGAGCCGCCCGACCACACCCGCCTGCGCCGGCTGATCAGCGCCGCCTTCGCGCGGGGCCACGTCGAGCGGCTGCGCCCGTGGGTGCAGGACCTGGCCGGCGAGCTGGTCGACGGCCTGGCCGAGCGCTCGGGCGGCCGCGAGCCCGTCGACGTCCTGTCGGGGATGGCCGAGGAGCTGCCGGTGGCCGTCATCGCCGAGCTGCTCGGCGTTCCGGCGGCCGACCGGCCGCTGCTGCGGCCGTGGTCGAACGCCATCGTGAAGATGTACGAGTACGGCCGGGCGACGGCGATCGAGGACGCCGCCGAACAGGCCGCCGCGGAGTTCGTCGCCTACCTGCGCGAGCTCGCCGCGCAGCGCCGCCGCGCCCCGGGCGAGGACCTGCTCTCGCACCTGGTCACCGTCCGCGACTCCGAGGGCGACCGGCTGACCGAGGACGAGCTGGTCACCACCTGCATCCTGCTGCTCAACGCCGGCCACGAGGCCACGGTCAACGTCAGCGGCAACGGGCTGCTCGCGCTGCTCGAGCACCCCGGCCAGCTGGCGCGGCTGCGGGCGGACCCGGGCCTCCTGCCGACGGCGATCGAGGAGCTCATGCGCTTCGACTCGCCGCTGCAGCTGTTCGAGCGCACCGCCACGGCCGACGTCGACATCGGCGGCGCGACCGTGCGCGAGGGGCAGAAGGTGGCCGCGCTGCTCGGCGCCGCCAACCGCGACCCCGCCGTCTTCGCCGCCCCCGACACCCTGGACGTCGGCCGCACCGACAACCCGCACATCTCCTTCGGCGCGGGCGTGCACTTCTGCATCGGGGCACCGCTGGCCCGCGTGGAGCTCCAGGCCTCCTTCGGCGCGCTGCTCGAGCGGACCTCTCGGCTGGAGCTGGCCCACCCGGCGCGGCGCCGTCCCGAGTTCGTCATCCGCGGCCTGGCCGAGCTGCCCGTCGTCCTGACCCGGTAGTGGCCGACACCGCCGACGTGCTCGCCCGGCTGCGCGGGCTGGCCGACCCCGCCCGACTGGAGGGCATGGCCCGCTACGGCATCGGCGGCGCGCAGACCCTCGGTGTCACCGTGGCCGAGCTGCGCGCGCTGGCGAGGGAGCTGGGCCGCTCGCACGAGCTGGCGGCGGGGCTCTGGAGCTCCGGCGTCCACGAGGCCCGCATCCTGGCCAGCCTGGTCGAGGAACCGGCGGCGGTCGACGAGCGGCAGCTCGACGAGTGGGCTGCCGCGTTCGACTCGTGGGACGTGTGCGACCAGGTCTGCCAGAACCTGGTCCGGCACACCCCGTTCGCCCGGGCGAGGGCGCTGGAGTGGAGCGGGCGGCCGGAGACGTTCGTCAAGCGGGCCGGGTTCACCGTCATGGCCGGTCTCGCGGTCGCCGACAGGCGGTCGGACGACGACCGGTTCGAGCCGTTCCTGCGGGCGGTCGCCGAGCAGGCCGACGACGACCGGCCGCTGGTCCGGAAGGGCGCGAGCTGGGCGCTGCGGCAGATCGGCAAGCGCAGCCCCGGTCTGCACGCCCGCGCCGTCGCGACCGCGCAGGAGCTGAGGTCGGGGGGCCGCGGCGCCCGCTGGGTCGCAACCGACGCCCTCCGGGAGCTGGAGCGGCGCGCTCCCCGGTAGAGGGTGAGCCCCGTCACTGGCACGATGCGGCCATGCGCGGGCTCATGCAGGACTTCCCCCTCACCATCGACGCGATCTTCCGGCACGTCGAGCAGCACTACGGCGACGGGACGATCGCGACCAACAGCCCCACGGGCGTCACCAAGGTGACCTACGCCGAGTGGGCCGAGCGCACCCGCAAGCTGGGCGGCGTCCTCGACACGCTGGGGATCAGCGCCGAGGGCCGGGTGGGCACCTTCGGCTGGAACAGCCAGCGGCACCTCGAGCTCTACTTCGCCGCGCCGTCCAGCGGCCGCATCCTGCACACGCTGAACATCCGGCTCTTCCCGGAGCAGCTGACCTACATCGCCAACCACGCCGAGGACGAGGTCGTCTTCGTCGACCGCTCCGTGCTGCCGCTGTTCTGGCCGCTCGTGGACACGATGAAGACCGTGCAGCACGTCGTGATCATGGACGACGGCAGCGACAACGAGATCCCCGACGACCCGCGCATCTCCGACTACGAGGCGCTGCTGGCCGAGGCCTCGCCGGTCGAGTTCCACGTCGAGGACGAGAACTCCGCTGCCTCGATGTGCTACACGTCCGGCACCACCGGCAACCCCAAGGGCGTCGTCTACTCGCACCGCTCGACGTTCCTGCACACCATGGGCGTGCTGATGCCCAACGCCTTCGGGCTCAGCATCCGCGACGTCGCCATGCCGGTCGTGCCGATGTTCCACGCCAACGCCTGGGGCATCGCGCAGGCCGCCCCGGCCGCCGGCGCCTCGCTGGTCATGCCCGGCCCGATGATGCAGCCCGAGGCGCTGGCCAGGCTCATCCTCGACGAGGGCGTCACCTTCACCGCCGGCGTCCCGACCATCTGGCAGGGCGTGCTGCCCCACCTGGCCGGCAAGCCGCACAAGCTGCGCGACATCGGCTGCGGCGGCTCGGCGGTGCCCAAGGCACTGTCGGAGGCCTACCGCGAGCAGGTCGGCCTGCCGATCCTGCAGGCCTGGGGCATGACCGAGACCCACCCGGTCGCCTCGTCGGGCATCCTGCCGCCCCGCTTCGACGACCTCGACGACGAGGGCAAGGCCGCGCAGCGTGCCCGCGCCGGCATCCCGTTCCTCGGCGTGGAGGCGCGCATCGTCGACTCCGAGACCCTCGAGCCGCAGCCCTGGGACGACCAGGCCACCGGTGAGCTGCAGGTCCGCGGCCCGTGGTGCGCGAAGGACTACTACAACCCCGACGCGGGCGTCGAGCTGACCACCGAGGACGGCTGGATGCGCACCGGCGACGTCGCGGCGATGGACTCCTTCGGCTCCATCCGCATCGCCGACCGCACCAAGGACCTCATCAAGTCCGGCGGTGAGTGGATCAGCTCGGTCGACCTCGAGAACGCGATCATGAGCCACCCGAAGGTCAAGGAGGCCGCGGTCGTCGGCATCCCGCACCCGAAGTGGGACGAGCGGCCGCTGGCCTGCGTCGTCCTCCGGGAGGGCGAGACCGCCACCGAGGAGGAGATCCTGGAGTACCTCAAGCCGCTGATCGCCAAGTGGTGGATGCCCGACGCCGTCGAGTTCATCGACGAGGTCCCCAAGACCAGCGTCGGCAAGTTCTCCAAGAAGGACCTGCGGTCGCGCTTCGCGGAGTACGCGCCGAAGTCCTGAGGCCGGCCCCCGCCAGGGGCCCTAGCGGATGAAGGGCGGCTGGCCGGTCTCGCTCACCAGGGGCCGGCCGGCCGCCTCCCACTCGCCCATGCCGCCGCCGACGTTCACCGCGTCGTAGCCGTTCAGGTTGAGCCAGGCGGCCACCCGCGCCGAGCGCCCGCCGCTGCGGCAGACGACGTACACCGGGTCGCCGTCGGGGACCTCGTCGAGCCGGGCCGGCACGTCGCCCATCGGGATGTGCGTGGCGCCCTCCGCGTGGCCGGCCACCCACTCGCCGTCCTCCCGGACGTCGAGGAGCGCGGCGTCCTCGGGGACCTCGACGGCGGACACGGTCGGGACCTGCTGCGGCATCACGCACCCCATCCTCCCAGGCGGGCCCGAGCCGTAGCAGCGCACCGGGGGCAGGTCCCCGACGGGCTGGGAGGATGGGCCGTGATGTCCGCTCCTCCCGCACCCCCGGTCCGCGAGCCGGCCTGGCCGCTGTCGCGCTCGGCCATCTGGCTGTGGGTCACCCAGGGGGTCCTCGGCACGCTGGTCTACGGCGTCCTGGTGGCGGTGTTCGTGATCGCGATGCCCGCGTCGACGGGCGGCCCGGTCCCGGTGCTGCGGTGGCTGCTGCCGGCGCTGGTCGTCGTCTACGCGGTCGTGGCGATCGGCATCCGCCCGTGGATCCGCTACCGGGTGCACCGCTGGGAGGTCACCGCGGACACCGTGCACGCCCTCACCGGCTGGCTGACCCGCACCTGGACGCTGGTGCCGGTCGCGCGGATCCAGACCGTCGACGTCACCCGCGGCGTGCTGCAGCAGCTCTACGGGCTGGCCAGCGTCGCGGTGCTGACCGCGTCGTCGCAGGGCACCGTCCGGGTGCCGCACCTGGAGCTCGGCGTCGCGGAGCGGGTGGCCGACGACCTCGCCCGCCGCGCGGAGCAGGTCCGGGACGAGGCCACGTGACGGGGGGTGAGGTGACGGAGGCGGGCCAGGAGACGCCGGAGCTGACCGCGGCCCGCCGCACCTCGCCCCTCGTCGTGGTGGTGCACACGGTCACCTTCCGGCAGGCCCGGCAGGTCGTGCCCGCCGCGATCCCCGTCGTCGCCGCGGTGGGTGTCGACGGCGTGGGCGTCGTCGTCGCGCTGGTGGCCGCGGTGACGGCGCTGTCACTGCTGTTCGCCGCGCTGTCGTGGTGGCGGTCCACCTACCTCGACACCGCCTCGTCGGTGGTCCTCACCCGCGGCCTGCTGGCCCGCTCGGTGCGCACCGTGCCCAACGACCGCATCCGCGGCGTCGAGGTGGAGGCGCCCGCGCTGCACCGGCTGTTCGGCCTGGTCCGGGTCCGCATCGACGCCGCGGCCGGGACTCTGACCGGCGGGGACGAGGAGGTCGTCGTCGACGGCGTCCCGCGGGCCGAGGGCGACCGGCTGCGCGCCTCGGTGCTCACCCACCGCCGCACCGCGCCCGTGCCCGCCGGGACGGACCCGTCCGCCCCGCCGCCGGAGGAGCCGGGCGAGGAGGAACTGGCACGCTTCGACCGCCGCTGGCTGCTGTACGCGCCGCTGGTGGGCAGCTACCTCGCGGTGCCGCTCGCAGCGGTCGGCGCGCTGTCACGGCTGCTGCAGGAGCTGCCCCGGGACCTGCGGCCCGACCTCGACGGCCCCGACCTCACCGACGTCCGCGTGCTGGTCGTCACCGCGGTCGCGGCGCTGCTGCTGCTCGTCCTCGGCGCCGTGACCGGGGCCGCGGTCGTCAACTGGGGGTTCCGGCTGGTGCGGCGCGGGGGCTCGCTGGTCGCCGTCCGCGGGCTGCTGACCCGGCGGCACACCGAGCTCGAGGTCGACCGGGTCCGCGGCGGCACCCTCGCCGAGGGGCTGGGCATGCGGCTGGTGCGCGCCGCCCGGGTCAACGCGCTGGTCACCGGCCTGGGCGCGGCCAACCGGCGCGGCCAGCTGTTCCCGCTCGGCCCCCGGACCGAGGCGGTGCGGCTGCTCGGCGTGCTCGTCGACGACCCGGGCCCCCTGGCACCGCACCCGCCGGCCGCGCGGCGGCGGGCGCTGGTGCGCGCGGTCGGCAGCGGGCTGCTGGTCATCGCGGCCGGCGCGGTGCTGACCGGCCTCACCGGGTTCTGGGGCCTGCTGGCCACCGGGATCGTGCTCACCGTGCTCGGCGTCCCGCTCGGCCTGGGCCGCTACGCCGCGCTCGGCCACGCCACCGGGCCGCGGTCGTTCAGCGTGCGCAGCGGGCTGCTGGTGCGCGAGCAGGCGGTGCTGCAGCGTCGCGCCGTCGTCGGCTGGCAGGTGCGGCAGACGTTCTTCCAGCGGCGCGCGGGCCTGGCCACCGTCGTCGCCTGCGTCGGCGCGGGCAACGGCGGTTACGCGGCGGTCGACATGGCCGCCGGCGACGTCGCGGCGTTCACCGGAGCGGCCTCCGGGCCGTGGGCCACCGCCCCGCCGACCGACCTCCCCGGCTGAGGCACGGCGGCTGAGGCCCGACGGCCCGGCCCGGGCGGGCCGCGCCGCGTCCCCGGCCGGTCGGTGGCCCGTCGGGGCCAGTTCACCGATACCGGCGCGTGTCGATCACGGGCCCGGGTAGCCCGCGGTTCGATGACGGCTGCTCCGCGGGAGACCCGCTCAGCTCAGTCCGCCGGTCCCCTTGCGGAGCCCGGCGCGGCCGGCGAGCGCGGCCGCCTCGACGCGGGTGCTCACCCCGAGGCTGCGCAGCAGCGAGGCCACCAGCCGCTTCGCCGTCCGCTCGGACACGTGCAGCGTGGTGGCGATGTCGACGGTGCTCGTGCCGTCGGCCACCAGCCGCCACAGCCGGCGCTCGTCGCTGGTCAGCCGGTCGGCGATCGTCTGCTCACCGGTCGGCGCGGCGTCGTCGAGCAGCTGGCGCAGCAGCGCCTCGGGGACCACCGACCAGCCGTCGAGCACCGCCAGCAGCGGGCGGACCAGCGACTCGGGGTCGGCGGTCTTGGGCAGGAAGCCGGCCGCCCCGGCCCGCAGCGCCTCCAGCGCCGCGTCGGCCTCGGCGAGCCCGGACAGCGCGACCACGCGGACCACCGGGTCGGCCCGGCGGATCGCCGCGATCGCCCGCACGCCGCCCGGCGGCGGCATGTGCAGGTCCACGACGGCGACGTCGGCGTGGTGCCGGCGCACCAGCGCGGCCGCCGCGGAGGCATCGTCGGTGGTGGCGACCACGCGCACCCGTCCCTCGCTGACCCCCGGGAGCAGCAGCGACAGCCCCCGGCTGAACAACGGGTGGTCGTCGACGACGACCACGTCCACGTGCGTCTGACGCTCAGCCCCGGCGTCGGTCGACCCCACGACCCTCCTCACCCGGCCCGTTGCGCCCGGCGGAACAGGCCCGACGCACCCCGGAGGTGCCCGTGACCCTGGCCCCCGACACACCCCGTACCGCCCGGTCCGGTTCCGGCTGGCTGCTCCCCGACCTCGCCCGCGTGGTGCGCGACCACGTGACCCGCGCGGTCCGCCGCCCCGCTCCCGAACCCGAGGTCCCGCCCACACCCGACAGCGCGCTGCTGCGGGCGATGTGCCACGACATGAAGAGCCCGCTGGCCTCCCTGGAGGCGCTGCTGCGCTCGCTGGACCGGGCGCCCGCCCAGCACGACGAGCTGCTGGACCTCGCCCGCGCGCAGACCGCCCACCTGTCCTCGATGCTGCGCACCGCCGACGCCTCCGGCGGGGCCACGCGGCGGGCACCCGGCGGCCGGCTGCTCGACGACGTCGTCCGTGCCTCGGTGGCCGCCTCCGGGCTGCCGCCGCGCCAGCTGACCGTCGGCGTGCAGGACTGCGCCGCCGACGTGACCGTCGGCGACGCCCGCGTGCAGCGGATCCTCACCAACCTGCTGGAGAACGCGCACCGGCACGGCGACGGCGCTCCCGTGCTGCTCACCGTGACCTGCCGGGGGGACTGCGTCCGGCTCGCGCTGACGCAGGACGTGGCCCACCCTGAGCGGGTCGTGCAGTACCTCCGCCACGACGCGCCGCCGGTCGACCTCACCGGCCTGGGCCTGTGGTCGGTGCAGCGGCACGCCCGGGACCTCGGCGGCACGGTCGTGTGGGCCACCTCCGCGGCCGGCCTCACCCTCTGCGTCCAGCTCCCGGACCGGTGAGGACAGCCTGGGGTGAGCCGCCCGGCGGGGCGGGTCGAGGAGCGGGGCCGCCGCGACGGTGGCCGGCGTGGGCTCAGCGCAGGTGCAAGAGGGCACCTGGCCGCTGGGGTGAGTCGCCCTGCGGGGCGGGTCGAGGAGTGGGGGCCGGAGGCCTCCGCGACGAGGACCGGGAGCGGCTCAGCGCAGGTGCGGGAGGGCACCTGGCCGCGGTGTCGGCCGGTAGGCCGACGGATGACATGGCACCGGGGGGCCACGGGACGGCACGGGCGGGCCACCCGGCGCGGGCAGATCTCCTGTGTCACCGCAGCGGCGGCGACACGACGACGCAAGCGCCATCGAGGGAGAACCCGTGTTCACGCACACCCACGCCCTGCAGTACGAGGCCAAGCCCGACGGTCCCGACCCGGACTTCGCCCGCAAGATGCAGGAGATCCTCGGCGGTCAGTGGGGCGAGATGACCGTCGCCACCCAGTACCTGCTGCAGGGCTGGAACTGCCGGCTGCCCGGCAAGTACAAGGACATGCTCCTCTCGATCGGCACCGAGGAGCTGGCCCACGTCGAGATGATCATCACGATGATCGACCGGCTGCTCGACCACGCGCCGCTCAAGCCCGACGCCGCCGACCGCAGCAAGGAGGCCGCCGCCGGCTACGGGCAGCACAACCCCCAGCACCTCATCGCCAACGGCCAGGGCGCCTCGTACATGGACGCCATGGGCAACCCGTGGACCGGCGCGTACGTGACGGCCTCCGGCAACCTCATGGCCGACTTCCACTACAACGCCACGGCCGAGATGCAGGGCCGGCTGCAGGTCGCCCGCATCTACAACATGACCGACGACCCGGGCGTCAAGGACATGCTGCGGTTCCTGATCACCCGTGACCACATGCACCAGCAGCAGTGGCTGGCCGCGATCGAGCAGCTCAAGGAGGACGGCCTGGAGGGGCTGCCCGTGCCCGAGGCCTTCCCGCTCGACGAGGAGGTCGGCGACCTGGGCTACACCTTCATCCAGGCCTCCGACGGTCCCGAGGCCGCCAACGGCCGCTGGGCCTCCGGTCCCTCGATCGACGGTCGCAGCGAGTTCCGCGCCGCGGCGATCGAGGCCACCGCCGACGCCCCGACGCTGCCCCCGGGCGACCCGCGGCTCTACAGCACCCCGCAGACCGAGGCCCACACGATGCTGCAGAAGGCCAAGGACCTGCTCAAGTGAGTCGCTGACCCACTGCTCCCCGCGCCGTCGCCGTGCCGGTGGCCGAGCCCTCGCAGCCCGGCCGCCGGCCCGGCGGGCGCACCCCGAACGACCGGCAGTCCCCGGAGGTCCCCGTGCACCTGCCCACCCCCGCCGTCGCCGTGACGGTGGTCTACGCCGCGGCGCTCGCCGTCGCCGTCGCCAGTGCCGCCACCGGCTCGACCCGCGAGGCGCTGGCCGGCCTGGTCGTCCTCGCCGCCCTGTTCACCCGCTGGGCGGTCCGCCGATCCCGCCGCACCGTCCCCTCGACCGCGGCCGCCGTCGTGACCGTCGACGCCGTCCTGCCCGACACCGTCCTCCCCGAGGCCGCGCCCGCCGTCCGGGCCGCCTGAACGCGCGAGGCGCGCGCCCCCGACGGGGACGCGCGCCTCTGGTGACGTGCTGACCGGCCCTCTGGCAGGGTCCCGCGCCGAGCGGAGCGGGGCGTGGGGGCCAGGGGGTCCTTCGTCAGTGCTGGACGGCCTTCTCCGCACCGATCCCGGTGAGCGACCGCACCTCGAGCTCGGCGTTCTTGTCGAGGTCCGGCTTCTCCTTGGACAGGATCGTGCCCAGCCAGCCGAGGAAGAACGACAGCGGGATGGAGATGATCCCCGGGTTGTTCAGCGGGAACCAGGAGAAGTCCACGTCCTGGAACAACGACGGGGACAGCCCGGTGGCCGGGTTGACCGGCGCACCCGACACGACCGGCGAGAAGACGATCAGCACCAGGCAGGTGATCAGCCCGCCGTACATCGACCACAGCGCGCCCTGGGTGGTGAACCGCTTCCAGAACAGCGTGTAGAGGATGGTCGGCAGGTTGGCCGACGCCGCGACGGCGAAGGCCAGCGCCACCAGGAAGGCGATGTTCAGGCCGGCCTGCAGCGCCAGGATGCCGAGGCCGATCGAGATGGCGCCGATGACCACGGCGGTGATGCGGGCGACCCGCACCTCACCGTTCGGCGACACCTGGCCCTTCTTGATCACCGATGCGTAGACGTCGTGGGCGAAGGACGCCGACGCGGTGATCGTCAGGCCCGCCACCACCGCGAGGATCGTCGCGAACGCGACGCCGGCGATGATGCCCAGCAGGATGGTCCCGCCCAGCTCGAAGGCCAGCAGCGGCGCGGCGGAGTTGACCGCCCCGGGTGCACCGAGGATCCGCTCCGGGCCGACGAGCGCACCGGCGCCGTAGCCGATGACCAGGCTGAACAGGTAGAAGATGCCGATCAGCCAGATCGCCCAGACCACGGAGCGACGGGCGTCCTTCGCCGTCGGCACCGTGTAGAAGCGCATGAGCACGTGCGGCAGGCCCGCCGTCCCGAGCACCAGCGCCAGGCCCAGCGACACGAAGTCGAGCTTCGAGGTGCTCGAGGCGCCGTACTGCGCACCGGGTGCGGTGACGTCGCGACCCTCGACCGCCAGCGCCTGCGCGTCACCGAGCAGCGAGGACAGGTTGAAGCCGAACTTGGTCAGCACCCACAGGGTCATCACCAGCGCGCCGGCGATGAGCAGCGTGGCCTTGATGATCTGCACGTACGTGGTGCCGCGCATGCCGCCGACCAGCACGTAGATGATCATCAGCGCGCCGACCAGGACCACGACGAGCGCCTGCGCGGCCTCACCGGTGACCCCGAGCAGCAGGGTGACCAGGCCGCCGGCGCCGGCCATCTGGGCCAGCAGGTAGAACAGCGAGACCGCGAGCGTGGAGATGGCGGCCGCGGTGCGCACCGGGCCCTGCCGCATCCGGAACGCGAGGACGTCGGCCATCGTGTACCGCGCGGTGTTGCGCATCAGCTCGGCCACCAGCAGCAGCGCCACGAGCCAGGCCACGAGGAAGCCGATCGAGTACAGGAAGCCGTCGTAGCCGTAGACGGCGATCGCCCCGGCGATGCCGAGGAACGAGGCCGCCGACAGGTAGTCGCCGGCGATGGCCAGGCCGTTCTGGGTGCCGCTGATGTTGCGGCCGGCCGCGTAGTAGTCGGCGGCGCTCTTGTTGTTGCGGCTGGCCCGGAAGGTGATCACCAGGGTGACCAGCACGAACGCACCGAAGATCGAGATGTTGACGGCCGGGCTGCCGATGGTGGCATCGGCAGCGAGCACGTTCTCAGGCACGCGTGGCCCCCTTCTTGCCGAGGTCGGGACCGCTCTGGCCGGTGCCGTGGGCGTACTGGTGGCTCTCGAGCCGCTCGCGCATCTCGTCGGCGATCGGGTCGGTCCTGCGGTTCGCGTGCGAGACGTACAGGTGCGTGATCACGAACGTCGACACGAACTGGGCCAGCCCCAGCAGGATGCCGAGGTTGACGTTGCCGAAGACCCGGGTGGACATGAAGTCCGGCGCGTACGTCGAGAGCAGGACGTAGAGCAGGTACCAGGCCAGGAAGGCCACGGTCATCGGGAAGGCGAAGCGCCGGAAGCGCCTGCGCAGCTCGGTGAACTCCGGCGAGTCCTGTGCCTGCCGGTACTCCTCCGGCGTCAGCAACCGCCGTTCGGCGGGTTCGGTCACGGTGTCTCCCTCGTCGACTGGGCTGTGAGCGCGCTCACTGTAGGTCGGGGACCGTTGAGTCGGAAACCACCGAAGTTTTCGGTGCCGAGCCGTGACCTGAGCTTCTGGCGGCCGTAACGCCGCGGTAGCGCGGGAACGCTGCAATGGGGCATGACCGCGACGGCACGGACGTCGACCGCTCGGTCGACGGGTTGGTTCCCGGTGGCGCGCGCCGCCGAGGTCGGGACGACGCCGGTGCCGGTGGGCGCCGGAGGGCAGGCGTACGTCGTCGTCCGGCTGCGTCCCGGCGGCGAGATCAGCGCCTTCCCGGCCCGCTGCCCGCACCGGCTGGTCCCGCTGGCAGCGGCCCGTGTGGTGCAGGGCCGGCTGCAGTGCCCGTACCACGGGTGGCGGTTCGACGCCGAGGGCCGCTGCGTGGACGTCCCCTCGCTCGGTCCCGGCGGCAGCGCGCCGCCGCGCGCGGACCTGCCGGTGCCGTGGGCCGTCGAGGAGCGGCACGGCTGGATCTGGCTGGCGCCCGAGCGCACCGACGTCGTCGCGCCGCCGGCTCCCGCGGCCGAGCCGGTGCCCGAGCCGGCGCCCGCTCCCGGGCCGCCCCCGGGTCCGGTGTTCGGCAACCTCGACCCGTCGCTGGAGCACGCCTGGCACCCGGTCGCCCTCTCCCGCGAGCTGCGTCCCGGCGGGTGGCTGCAGGTACGGCTGCTGGGCCGGACGTGGTCGCTGTCCCGCGGCCCCGACGGCCTGGTGGCCGACCCGCCGGCCTGGGGCGTGCGCGAGCGGTTCGGCGTCCTCTGGCTGGCACCGGCGCAGCCGCGCGACGTCGCCCTGGAGCTGCCCGAGGACGGCGACCGGCGCTTCGTCCGCGGCTGGCTGCCGCCGGCCCGCTCGGCCGGGCCGGCCGGGCCGCTGGCCGATGCCTTCCTCGACGTCGCGCACTCCCCGTTCGTGCACGCGGCCACGTCCGGCGCGGCCGACGAGGTCGAGGTGCCCGCCTACGACGTGGCGCCGGACCCCGGCGGGTTCACCGGCGTGCAGGAGCAGTGGTCCGACGACCCGACGGACCCGGGCGCCGGGGAGCGGCCCCTGCGTCGGCGGCGCCGGGCTACCTACGTCTACCGGGCGCCGTTCCAGCTCCGGCTGCGGCTGGACTCCCTCGACACGGGCGCGGCGACGACGATCCTGTTCCTGCTGCAGCCCGAGGACGCCGACTCGACGCGGATCTACACCTGCCTGCTGCTGGCGGCGCCTCCCGGCGAGCCGCTGCCCGGGCCGGAGGTGGTCGCCGCCGAGGTGGCCGTCGAGGAGCGGGTGCTCGCCGAGGACCTCGAGCTGCAGGCACGGCTGGCCAGCACGGGACTGCCGCTGTCGATGCGCGACGAGCTGCACGTGCGCTCCGACCGCCTCGGCGTGGCCCTGCGCCGCGCGCTCGCCGACTTCACCGCGGCCGGCTGAGGGGCGCGCCGCCACCGTCGTCACCTCGCGGTGCCCGTCCTCGCCGCACGGGGTGAGGACGGGCACCGCGGGCCGAGGCCCGCCCACCACCGTCGTCAGCCGGCGGGCAGCTCCTCGCCGCACGCGGCGCAGCGGGTCGTCGGGTCCTCGTCCGCGAGCCGGCCGCACGCCGGGCACACCCGCGCCAGCCAGCACGCCGGGTCCCCGCCCTCGTCGTCCGGCCCGGTCCCGCCGGCCGGCTTCGGGACCGGCCCGCGCTCCTGCGACATCGCGCCTCCTCGTGGTCCGGGCGCACCGCCCGGCGACGTACGCCCCGGTACAGGACGGTGCCAGGCCGCGGTGGGTGACGCGGGTCGCGGCGCCCGCCCGCGCCGGGCTGGGAGCATGGACGTCGTGCCGTCCCGCCGTCGCACCGCCCTGACCGCTGCCGCCCTCACCCTGCCCGTGGGCTTCCTCGCCCGCGCCGCCTGGGGGCTGCCCACGGCCATCGGCGCCGGACGGCGGGAGATCCGCCCGACCGTGGCCGGCTCGCCGCAGTGGTCGGAGGGGCGGTTCCGCAACACCCTCGCGACGCCGTCGCTGCCGCCGCCCAACGCCCGCCGCGGCCTGCTGCGGCAGTGGCACGACGACCGGCACGTCGGGCTCCCGGCCCGTCCGGTGCCGCTGGTCCGCCCCGAGGTCCCGGCCGAGGCCGGCGAGCTCGCCGTCACCTGGTTCGGGCACTCCAGCGCGCTGCTCGAGGTCGACGGCGCCCGCGTGCTGGTCGACCCGGTGTGGGGGTTCCGCGTCTCGCCGTCGCCGGTCTTCGGGCCGACCCGGCTGCACGAGCCCCCCGCGCCGGTCGAGTCGCTGCCGCGGGTCGACGCGATCCTGATCTCGCACGACCACTACGACCACCTCGACCTGCCCACCGTGCGGGCGCTGGTGGAGCAGCAGGATGCGCCGTTCGTGGTCCCGCTGGGTGTGGGCGTGCACCTGCGCCACTGGGGCGTGCCGGAGGAGCGGGTCGTCGAGCTGGACTGGGACGGCGCGACGACGGTCGGCGAGCTGATGATCACCTGCACCGAGGCGCGGCACTTCTCCGGGCGCTACCTGACCCGCGACACCACGCTGTGGTCCTCGTGGGTGGTGGCCGGTCCCCGGCACCGCGTCTTCTTCGGCGGCGACACCGGCTACACCCCGGCGTTCGCCGGCATCGGTGCCCGACTGGGTCCCTTCGACCTCACGCTCATGCCGATCGGCGCCTACAACGAGGCGTGGAAGCACATCCACATGGACCCCGAGGAGGCGGTCCGCGCGCACGGCGACCTCGGCGGCCGGGCGCTGCTGCCGGTGCACTGGGCCACGTTCAACCTGGCGTTCCACCGCTGGGCCGAGCCGGTGCAGCGGCTGCTGGCCGCCGCCGGGCGCTCCGGGGTGGAGGTCCTGGTGCCGCGGCCGGGCCAGCGGGTCGACGTCCTGGCACCGCCGCCCCTGGAGGACTGGTGGAGCGTCGTCGGGTCGGCTGCCGACACCCCGCAGCCCGACGACGACGCCGGCGTGGGCAGCGCCGTGCTCACGCGGCTGCTGTCCCGGCTGGGGTACCTGCTGCCCGACTGACGGTCAGGCGCTGGGGCGGACCACCAGCTCGGAGGGGAAGACCGTCTCCTCCACCGGAGCGGGATCGAGGGCGGCGCGGACCGCCGCCGCGGCGATCTGCTCCACCGGGTGCGTCGCCGTGGTCAGCTCCGTGACCTCGGTGACGGGGACGTCGTCGAAGCCGGCGACCGCGACGTCGCCGGGGACCTGCCGGCCGTGCCGGCGCAGGACCGCCAGGGCGCCGAGGGCGACGTCGTCGCAGCTCGCCACGATCGCGTCGGTGTCGGGCCAGCGCGTGAGGACCTCCTCCGCACCGGCCTCCCCCGCCCGCGCGTCGACGTCCCCGGCCACCGTCCGCACCGGCAGCCCCGCCGGCCGCGACGGCCGCGCGGAAGGCCGCGACGGGGCGCTCGGCGCACGGCAGCCACGGCGGACCGGCGACCATCGCGATCCGGCGGCGTCCCGGGCGCAGCAGGTGCGCGACGGTGGCCGCCGCCCCGGCCACCGTGGCCCGGGAGACGCCCGCGGCCAGGGCCACGTGCTCCAGGGTCACCGACCGGGACGGACGCTCGGCCACGGAGCCGTCGTACCACGGCATCCGCGCCGGCGGACCCCCTCGGCGGGCTGGGACCGCTCTCAGCGCAGCAGCTTGCTCATCCGCCGGTCGGCCAGCGGCTTGCCGCCGGTCTGGCAGGTCGGGCAGTACTGCAGGGAGGTGTCGGCGAAGCTGACCTCGCGCACCGTGTCGCCGCACACCGGGCACGGCAGGCCGGTGCGGGCGTGCACCTGCAGGCCCGACCGCTTCTCGCCCTTGAGCGTCGCCGCCTTCTGCCCCACCTGACGGTCGAGCGCGTCGGTGAGCGTGGCCCGCATCGCGTCGTAGAGGCGGACGAGCTCGTCGTCGGTGAGCTTGTCGGCCATCTTGAACGGCGACAGCCGCGCGGTGTGCAGGATCTCGTCGGAGTAGGCGTTGCCGATGCCGGCGAGCACCGTCTGGTCGGTCAGCGCGCCCTTGACCTGCCCGTGCCGGCCGGCCAGCAGCGCGGCGAACTGCTCGCGGTCGACGACCAGCGCGTCGGGGCCGAGCCGGCCGATGCCGGGCACCTCCGACGGCGAGTGCACCAGGTAGACGGCCAGGCTCTTGCGGGTCCCCTGCTCGGTGAGGTCGAAGCCCGGGGCGGGCGGGTCGGTGTCGAGGGGGTCGAGGTGCACGCGCAGTGCCAGCGGGCCCTTGCCCGGCTTGGGCGGGGCGGCGGGCAGGCCGGTGCGCCAGTGCAGCCACCCGGCGCGGGCCAGGTGGACGACGAGGTGCAGGCCCGAGACGTCGAGGTCGAGGAACTTGCCGTGCCGCGCGGTGCCGGTGACCTCGAGGCCAGCCAGCGCCGACAGCGGCGGGTCGAAGGTCTTGATCGCCTGCAGGGCGGTCAGGTCGGCGCGCGCGACCACCCGGCCGACGGCGTTCTCCCGGAGGAACGCCGCCAGCGCCTCCACCTCGGGCAACTCGGGCACGCGGCCATGATCCCCGCCGCAGCCGCCCGCCGTCGTCCCCGGCGTGCCCCGCCATCCGATCGAGGGGCGCGACGACAGACCGCCCCGATGTGACCCGGGTCACCTATCGTCGTCGCACCGAGGGGCCGCCAGGTCCGAACGCGGTCCACCCGGCGATCCGGACACGTCCCACCCGGGGAGGACCCGATGTCCCGACGACACCTCGCAGCCGTGCCGCTCACCCTGCTCGTGCTCCTGCTGTCGCTGGTCGTGGCACCCACCGCGTCGGCACGGTCGCACCTCGATTGCACCCTGCCGGAGTCGGACGCCGAGGGCCTCGTGGTCCTCAACGACTTCTGGCCGACCCGCTACTGGTGGGACCACACGGACCTCACCGTCGCCGTCCAGGCGCACCCGCGGGCCACCGACGAGCAGCTGACTGCCATCCACGACGCGATCGGCACCTGGAGCGCGGTGCTCGAGGACTGCTTCGACGGGCTGATCACGCTCACGGACGTGACCGGCACGCAGCCCGGGCGCCGCGGCGTGGACATCCTCGTCCACTACGTGCCGACCGCGGGCGGCGTCGTGTTCGGCGGCTACGCGATCTGCGGCGCCGGCCGGTGCCCCAACATCATCGTCCGCTCGGACCTCCCGCCGAGCCTGGGCATCGACCCCTACGACCCCGAGTACCTGGGCTGGGTGACCCTGCACGAGCTCGGCCACGCCCTGGGTCTGGGCCATGCCACCAACCTGCTGGAGAGCACCGACCTCATGGGGTACGGCTGGCCCGACCTCGGCGACCCGGTCCTGTCCGACTGCGACGTCGACGCGCTGGCGTACCTCTTCGCCTGGGCGCTCGCTGGGACCGCCCCGGCACCTCCCGGGCCCGGGCCGTACGACTGCTCCCTGGACTGACCGTCCGGGGTGGGCACGGGAGCCTACCCACGCCCACCCCGGGATTCAGCCGCCGAGGCTGGTCCGGTCGGTGACCTCCGCCGTGGCGCCGGGCTCGGCCCGCGCCTGCTCGGCGACCGCCGCGGCCACCGCCTGCGTGACGGCGGGGTCGAAGACGCTCGGGATGATGTAGTTGGCGTTGAGCTGGTCGTCGCGGACGATCGCGGCCAGCGCCTCGGCCGCCGCCAGCAGCATCCCGTCGCTGATCTCGCGGGCGCGGGCGTCGAGCAGCCCCCGGAAGACCCCGGGGAAGGCCAGCACGTTGTTGATCTGGTTGGGCAGGTCCGACCGGCCCGAGGCGACGACGGCGGCGTGCTGCCGGGCGCGCACCGGGTCGACCTCCGGCGTCGGGTTGGCCATCGGGAAGACCACCGCGTCGTCGGCCATGGCCGCGAGCGCCTCGACGGGCAGCACGTTGCCGGCACTGACCCCGATGAAGACGTCGGCGCCGACCAGCGCGTCGGGCAGCTCGCCGCGCACGCACGCGGTGTTGGTGCGCCGCGCCAGGTCGGCCTTGGCCGGGGAGAGCCGCTCGTCGTCGGGCGAGAGGATGCCCTCGCGGTCCCACACGAGCACCTGCCCCGCCCCGGCCTCCAGGAGCAGGTGCACGATCGCCGTCCCCGCCGCACCGGCCCCGGCGACGACGATCCGCACGTCGGGGAGCTGCTTGTCCACCACGCGCAGGGCGTTGCGCAGGGCCGCCAGCGCCACGATCGCCGTCCCGTGCTGGTCGTCGTGGAAGACCGGCACGTCGAGCCGCTCGCGCAGCCGCGCCTCGATCTCGAAGCACCGCGGCGCGGCGATGTCCTCGAGGTTGATGCCGCCGAAGCCGGGCGCGATGAGCTCCACGGTGCGCACGATCTCGTCGACGTCCTGGGTGTCCAGGCAGATCGGCCAGGCGTCGATGTCGGCGAACCGCTTGAACAGCGCGGCCTTGCCCTCCATCACCGGCAACGCCGCGCCCGGCCCGAGGTCGCCCAGGCCGAGGACGGCCGACCCGTCGGTGACGACGGCGACGGTGTTGCCCTTGATCGTCAGCCGGCGCACGTCCTCGGGGTGCTCGGCCAGCGCCAGGCAGACCCGGGCCACGCCGGGCGTGTAGGCCATCGACAGGTCGTCGCGGGTCTTGAGCGGCACCTTCGAGGCGACCTCGAGCTTGCCGCCCAGGTGCAGCAGGAAGGTGCGGTCGCTGACCTTGCGCACGGCCACGCCGGGGACGGCGCGCAGCGCGTCGACCACCTCGTCGGAGTGCGGGGCGTCGGCGGCCGAGCAGGTGACGTCGACGGTCAGCCCGTCGGGCCGGGACTCGACGACGTCGATGGCGGTCACCGCGCCGCCGGCCGAGCCCACCGCGGTCGCGATCCGGCCGATGCTCGCCGGGTCGCCGTCGGCGGAGAGCCGGACGGTGATCGAGTAGGACGCCGAGGTGACCGGCCCGCGCGGGATGCCGGTCGGCTCGCCCAGGGCGGTGGGGTCCGCAGCTGTGTCACTGGTCACACGACGATCGTGTCACCGCCGGGCCCGCGCCGCGCTCAGGTGCCGGCGATCGGCTCCAGCACGACCTCCAGCCCGCCGTCGGCCGCCGCCGCCACGAGCGCGGCGCCGTCGAGCGGGGGCAGCCCCAGCAGCGTGGCCAGTGTCGACTGCGGCCCGGCCGGCACGGCGACGACGACCAGCCGCGCCTCGGCGTCGGCCCCGGCCACCGACCACGGCACGCCCCGGGGGCAGACGACCGACGAGCCCGGCGGCCGCGGCTGCGCGGGCGCGGCACCGAGCGCCACGAGCGGGCAGCCGGCCACCACCACCAGCACGACGTCGGCACCGCGGGCGACCAGGCGGCGCGCCGGGGTGCCCGGCGGGACCGTCACCGCCTCGGCGGCGGGGCGGCCGGGCGGGGGGACGGGGTCCAGCGGCTCCATGTCCCGCACCGTGCGCCCGCGCGCTGGTGGGCCGCTGGTCGCCGCCGCGCCAGTGGTCGACCAGCGGCCGACCAGGCCCGGCCCCGACGGTGGGCGCCGTCCGAGACCGCATCCCGCCAGGAGCCGCCCGCCATGACCGCCACCCCGTCCCTGTCCGCCCCGCCGGCCGCACCCGCGGTCCGCCCGTCGCCGTGGCGGGAGGTCGCCGTCTTCCTCGGTACGACCGCCGGCCTGCTCACCGTCACCACCTCGCTCGCGGCCGCGGCCGACGCCGACGTCGCGCACGTCGACCAGGCGCCGCCGCTGGAGCAGGCGCTGCTGTTCGGCCAGGCGCTGATCCCGCTGCTGGCCGCGGTCCTGGCCCGGCTGGTCACCGCGGGGACCCTGCGCCGGCCCGGCTGGGGCTTCCGCCGGACGTCGTGGCGCAGCCTCGGGACCGCCTGGCTCTGGGGCCTGCTGCCGACCCTGGCCGCCGGGGGGCTGCTGTGGGCCACCGGGCTGGCCGGCTTCGCCTCCGACGGGCTCACGCCGACGGTCGCGCTGGGGCTCACCGTGCTGGTCCTGCCCTACGTCGCCCTCGCGCTCGCCGAGGACGTCGGCTGGCGCGGCCTCCTGGTGCAGCGCCTCGCCGAGGTCGCCGGCCCGCGCACCGTCGTCCTGGTCAGCGGGCTGGCCTGGTCGCTGTTCCACTGGCCGCTGGTGCTCTTCCTCGGCGGCTCGCCCGCCGGCGTCCCGGTGCCCTTCGCGCTGCTGTTCCTCACCGTGGGCACCACCTCGCTGGGCGCCGTGCTCGCCTCGATGCAGCTGCGCTGGGGGATCTGGCCGGGCGTGCTGGCGCACGCGGTGCTCAACGCGCTGCTCTACCACGTGCTCGCGCCGCTGACCGCCGACAGCGGGCCCACCGAGTGGTTCTCCACGGAGACCGGCGTCATGGGCGCCGGGACGCTGCTGCTCACCGCGCTCGCCTGGTGGCGGATCGCACCCCTGCGCCGGTCACCCGATGGCGGCACGGTGGTCGGCTGACCCCCGGGGGCGTGCCGAGCACCTACCCTCCGTCGCCGTGGACCTGCGGCTGGACGTGCTCGGGCCGACGCGGTTGCTGCGCGACGGCGTCGACCTGGACCTCGGCGGGCGCCGGCCCGCCGAGGTCCTGGCGTTGCTGGCCGCCGCCGAGGGCCGTCCGGTGCCGGCCGCCGCGCTGGCCGACCGCCTCTGGCGCGGCGCCCCGCCGGCCACGGCGACGACGACGCTGCAGGGCCACGTCAGCCGCCTGCGCCGGCTCCTCGACCCGGGCCGCGGGGCCCGCGACGCCGCCGTCCTGGTGACCCGCGGCGACGGCTACGCCCTGGTCCTGCCGCGCACCGCCGTCGACGCGCACGCCTTCGCCGACCTGGTCACCGCCGGCGCGGCCGCGGACGACGGCGCGGCCGCCCGGCTGCTGACCGAGGCGCTGGCCCGCTGGCAGGACCGGCCCTACGCCGACGTCGCCGACGTTGGGGACGTCGTCCCGGTGGTCGCGCGGCTGGAGGAGCTGCGGCTGGTCGCCGTCGAGCGGCTGGCCGGGGCGCGGCTGGCGCTGGGGGCCGGCGCCGAGCTCGTCCCCGACCTCACCGCGGCCGCCGCCGTCGCCCCGCTGCGCGAGCACACCGCCGCGCTGCTGGCACGGGCGCTGTACCGGGCCGGCCGCCAGGCCGACGCGCTCGACGTGCTGCGCCGCACCCGCGAGCGGGTCGCCGACGAGCTGGGCCTGGACCCCTCGGCCGAGCTGCGCGACCTCGAGGCCGCCGTGCTGCGCCAGGACGCCGCGCTGGCCACCCCGGCACGCACCCCGGCGCCCGCGTCGGCACCCGTCCCCGCACCGGCCGGCGACGGCTTCGTGGGCCGGCCGGAGGAGCTGGCCGCGCTGGCGGGCGCCTGGGCGGCGGCGGGCGCCGGCCGCGGCACCGCGGTCGTCGTCACCGGGGAGCCGGGCATCGGCAAGACCCGGCTGGTCGAGGCGTTCGCCGCCCGCGCCGGGGCCGCCGTCCGCTGGGGCCGCTGCGCCGAGATCGGCGGCGCGCCGCCGTACTGGCCGTGGCAGCAGGTGCTCGGCGGGCTGCCCGAGGCGGCGCTCGGCGCCGACACCGGCGCCCGGTTCGCCCTCGGCCTGGACACCGCCCGCCGGCTGCACGCCCTCGCCGCCGAGCGGCCGCTGCTCGTCGTCCTCGACGACCTGCAGTGGGCCGACGGCGACTCGCTGCACGTGCTCGAGGTGGTCCTCTCCCAGCTGGACGGCAGCCGGCTGCTGCTGGCGGCGACCTGCCGCGAGGAGGCCACCGGCGACCCGGCGCTCACCCGGGTGCTCGGGCTGGCCGCCCGGCTGCCGGGCGCGCGCCGGCTGCGGCTGGCCGGGCTGGCGGCCGGCGAGGTCGCCGACCTGGTCGCGGAGCTGCGCAGCGGCCCGCGCAGCGGCGCGGTCGCCGCCACGCTGGCCGAGCGCACCGGCGGCAACCCGTTCTTCGTCACCGAGCTGGCCGCGCTGCCGCCGTCGGCCGGGGAGGGAGTGCCGGCCGGGGTCCGCGACGTCGTCCGGCTGCGTCTGGCGGGCCTGCCCGCGTCCGCGCGGGACGTGCTCGCCGCGGCCGCGGTCGCCGGCCGGGACGTGCCGGTCGGCCTGCTGGCCGCCGTCGCGCCCGGCGACGACGGCGGGGTGACGACGGCGCTGGGCGCGGGGCTGCTGGTCGAGACGTCCCCGGGCCGGGTGCGGGTGGCGCACGACCTGGTCCGCGAGGTGCTGCTGGCCGACCTGGGCCCGGTCGAGCGGGCGCGCGTGCACGGCCGGGTGGCCGACGTCCTGGCGGCCGGCCCGGCGGCGGCGACCGCGGCCGGCGCCATCGCCGTGCACCGCAGCGAGGCCGCGGCTGGCGGGCCCGACCCGGCGGCCGCGCGGGCCTGCCTGCGGGCCGCCCGCGAGGCGCTCGACCGGGCCGGTGTCGACGAGGCCGGCGCGCTCGCCGACCGCGGGCTGGGGCACGTGCCGCCCGGGGAGGAGGCGCTGGCCGCCGACCTGCACCTGGTACGCGGCCGGGCGCTGCGGAGGCTGGGCCTGCTCGAGGAGAGCGGCGCGGCGCTGCGCGCGTCGGCGGACCTGGCCCGCGACCTCGGCGACCCCGCCCGGCTGGCCCGGGCCGCCGTCGCCTCGGCCGGCGGCGGGCTCGGCGGCTACTGGGCCTCGGTCGGCGCGCCGGCGGCCACCGACGTCGCGCTGCTGGAGGAGGCCGCCGCGGGCGCCGACGCGCTGCCGCCCGAGCTGGCGTCCGCGGTGCTGGCCGCGCTGGCGGTGCAGCGCGCCTCCGCGGGCGAGGCGGGCGCCGCGAGCTCGCCGACCGCGCGCTGGCCGCGGCGGGGAGCGTCCCGGCCGCGCGGCCGCGGGCCCGGGTCGCCCGGTTCGTGGCCGACTGGACGCCCACGCACGCCGCCCGCCGGGTGGAGCTGGCCCGGGCGCTGCTGCGCGAGTCGGCCGGCGACCCCGCCGCCGAGGCCACCGCGCTGCACCTGCTGCGCTGCGCGCTCACCGAGACGGTGCAGGCCGACGAGGCGGCGGCGGTCTCCCGCCGGTTCACCGAGCTGGCCACCCGCCGCGGCGACGGCGACCTGCTGCAGCTGGACGCCTGGTGGTCCGCGGGGATGGCGCTGGCCCGCGGGGACGCCGTCGAGGCGCGCTGGCTGGCCGACGCCGCCGTCCGCGAGGCCCCGACCACCTCCCCGGCCGCCGCCGACGTCACCCGGATGTCCCGGCAGACGATCGAGGGCATCGCCGCCTGGCACGAGCGGCGGATGGGCTCCCTGGTGCCCGAGATCGTCGACCTCGCCGCGACCGTCGACGCCAGCTGGCTGGCGATCCTGGCCCTGGCGCACGCCCAGGCCGGCCGGCGCGAGCAGGCGCAGGCCGTCGTCGAGCGGTGGCTCACCCTCCCGGCGCACGGTGCGCGGGAGCCGGTGCAGACCGTGCTGCTCGCCGACACCGCCCTGGAGCTCGGCGACCGCGACCTGGCCGCGCCGCTGCTGCCGGCCCTGGAGGGCTACGGGGACACCGTGGTGGTGCTGTGGGCCGGCACGACGGTCCTCGGGCCGACCGCCCTCTACCGCGGCGGCGTGCTCGGGCTGCTCGGCCGGCCCGGTGCGGAGGCGGAGCTGCGGCGTGCGCTGGAGGTGTGCGACGCCTTCGGCTTCGCGCCCTTCGCCGACCGGGCCCGCGCCCTGCTCGGCCGCTACCGCTGACTCAGCCCGACGCGCGGGACCGGCCCTCGGCGCGGGCCTTGACCCCGGCGCAGAACTGGCGGAACGACGGGTTGAGGTCCGGCGTCGAGCGCTCGGTCACCCAGGCCAGCGGGCCGGTCTGGTCCTCGCGGACGGTGAGCACCGTGCCGCCGTCGTCCTGCGCGTCGAGCTGGTAGGTGCGCTCGATGACCGCCAGTCCGAGCGGCAGCCCGCCGCGCCAGCGCATCGCCTCCCGAGGCCGGAGCTCGGTGACGGTCACGACGAACGGGCGGCTGCGGATCATCGTGGCGTAGAGCGTCAGCCGCTCCCCCAGCGCGACGCGGCCCTCGACCCGGTCGACGCCGGAGTCCCAGTCGCGCCAGGAGCCGACGTCGACGAGGTCGCGCCAGACCTCCTCCGGGCTCGCGTCGATCCGGACCGTCGCCTCGTAGCTCCTCATGGGGACCTCCCGTGCCGAGTCTGCCCGGGGTCAGCTGGCCGGGCCAGGCGCGCGCGCAGCAGGAACGGCCGGTCGGCGGCGACCGGCCGGCGCGCCCACTCCACCAGCCCGGCGACGTCGACCCCGTGCGGCGGTGCCGCCGCGTAGGGCGCCACGTTGCCCGCGCCCCGCTCGACCAGCCGGGCGGCGCCGCGGTCGTTGCCCCGAGCGGCGTGGGTCAGGCCGACGGCGAGCTGCGCCAGCCCCCGCCACAGCTGCCGCTCCTCCTCGGGCGCGGCCTTCCAGGCGTCCTCGAGCACCTCGTGGGCGTGGAACGGGCGGCCGGCGTCGAGCAGCCGCTGCGCCTCGGTGAGCGCCTCGTCCGGCGTGCGCGGCACCCCCTCCGGTGCCCGCTCCTCCCCGGCGGCGCCGTGCGGCAGCGGTCGGCCGAGGGCGTCGCGGGGACGGGCGTTGCGGGCCCGCCCCCCGGCGTCGCGGTCGCGGGGGGAAACCACCGGGGGATCCTCCCGCGAACACCGGACGACGGCGCGGTGCGCGTCCGCGGAGGGCTTGCCACCGCCGCCGTCGGGTGACTGGATGACAGACGAGGACGGCCCCCCGCGCGGAGCCGCCCCCGCACCGACCCGCGGTCGCCCCGGCGACCGGTCCGGACCTGGAGGGGGTGGGCCCCGTGGCCCCTGCCGTGGAGGAGCGCACCGCGCTCGACCTCGAGACCGCCGTCACCGCCGTCACCGCCGGAGCGCTGCGGCCGGGGCCGGGCGGCTCGGTAGGCCTGGAGCTCGAGGCGCACCTGGTCGACCTGGACGCCCCGGCCTGCCGCGTGCCCTGGGACCGGGTGACCGCCGCAGTGGCGGCCCTGCCCCCCCTCCCGGGCGGCAGCCGGGTGACCCTGGAACCCGGCGGCCAGGTCGAGCTGTCCGGGCCGCCGCTGCCCGGCGCCGCCGCCGCGGTCGCGGCGCTGCGGGCCGACCGCGCCGTCCTCGCCACCGCGCTGGCGGCCGCCCGGCTGGGCCTGGCACCGGTGGGAGCCGACCCGCTGCGCCGGCCGGCCCGGGTCAGCCCCGGGCCGCGCTACCGCGCGATGGAGCGGCACTTCACCGCCGTCGGCTGCGGCTCCGCGGGGACGGCGATGATGACCGCGACCGCGTCGCTGCAGGTCAACCTGGACGCCGGACCGCGGGACGGGTGGAGCGGGCGGGTGGCGCTGGCCCACCAGCTCGGCCCGGTGCTGGTCGCCGTCTCCGCGTGCTCGCCGCTGCTCGGCGGCCGGGCGACCGGGTGGCGCTCGTCGCGGCAGCGGGTGTGGGGCGCGCTGGACCAGGCGCGCTGCGGTCCGCTGCTCGGCGGGGACGACCCGGCCGGCGAGTGGGCGCACTACGCGCTGGCCGCCCCGGTGATGCTCGTCCGCGACGCCGACACCGGCGCCGCCGAACCGGTGCTGACCCGCACCCGCTTCGCCGACTGGGTGACCGGCGCGGTCCCGCTGGGCGGTCGCCGCCCCACCGCGGCCGACCTCGACTACCACCTGTCCACGCTCTTCCCGCCGGTGCGGCTGCGCGGCTACCTGGAGATCCGCTACCTCGACGCCGCGCCCGAGCCGTGGTGGCCCGCGCTGGCCGCGGTCACCACCGCGCTGCTCGACGACGCCGGCGCCGCCGACGCCGCGGCCGAGGCCAGCGCGCCCGTGGCCGGCGCCTGGGACCGCGCCGCCCGCGACGGACTGGCCGACCGCGACCTGCGCACCGCCGCGGTGCGGTGCCTGTCGGCCGCGCTGGCCGTCGTCGACCCGTCCCTGCGGCCGGAGGTCGAGGCGCTGGCCGCGCTCGCCGAGGCCGGCCGCTGCCCCGGCGACGCGCTGCCCCGCGACCCGGCCGCGGCCCTCCTGACCGCCACAGAGACCCCGGAGGTGCACCCGTGACCGCCCTGCGCGACCAGCTCGCCCGCGACCTGGAGACCGCCCGGCAGCGGACGCTCCTGCTCACCGACCACGACGACCCGGAACTGCTGCGCCAGCACACCCCGCTGCTCAGCCCGCTGGTCTGGGACCTCGCGCACGTCGCGCAGCAGGAGGACCTGTGGCTGCTGCGCGGCGGCGACGCCCGCCGCCCGGGCCTGCTGCCGCCCGCGGTCGAGGCGCTCTACGACGCCTTCTCCCAGCCGCGGGCGGTGCGCGCCCGGCTGCCGCTGCTGCCGCCGGTCGAGGCGCGCGCCCTCGGCCGGGAGGTGCGCGGGCGGGTGCTCGACCGGCTCGAGCGGTTCGGCCCGGACGACGACCCCTTCGACGTCGCGATGGTCGTCAGCCACGAGCAGCAGCACGACGAGACGATGCTGCAGGCGCTGGCCGTCCGCACCGGCCCGCCGCTGCTGGGCGAGGGCACCCCGCTGCCGCCCGGGCGGCCGGGCGTGGCCGGCACGTCGGTGCTCGTGCCGGGCGGCCCGTTCGTGCTCGGGGTCGACGCCGCCGACGAGCCGTTCTCGCTGGACAACGAGCGGCCCGCGCACGTCGTCGACGTCCCCGCCTTCCGCATCGGCCGGGTGCCGGTGACCAACGGCGAGTACGCGGCCTTCGTCGCCGACGGCGGCTACGACACCCCGCGCTGGTGGTCCGGGCGCGGCTGGGCGCACCGGCAGGAGGACGGGCTGGAGCGGCCGCAGTACTGGAGCCCGGGGGGCACGGTGCGCACCCGCTTCGGCGTCCTCGAGGAGATCCCGCCCGACGAGCCGGTCCAGCACGTCACGTGGTTCGAGGCCGAGGCCTACGCCGCCTGGGCCGGCGCCCGGCTGCCCACCGAGGCCGAGTGGGAGAAGGCCGCGGTGTGGGACCCGGCCACCGGCCGCCGACGACGCTGGCCGTGGGGCGACGCCGCGCCGACGCCGGCGCTGGCCAACCTGGGCGGCTCCGCGCTGCGGCCCGCGCCCGTGGGCGCCTACCCCGGCGGCGCGTCGGCGTACGGCGCCGAGCAGATGGTCGGCGACGTCTGGGAGTGGACGTCGTCGGGCTTCGAGGCCTGGCCCGGGTTCACGCCGATGCTCTACGCCGACTACTCCGCGCCGTTCTTCGGCGGCGACCACCGGGTGCTGCGCGGCGGCGCGTGGTCGGTGGAGCCCTCGATCCTGCGGCCGAGCTTCCGCAACTGGGACCACCCGATCCGCCGGCAGGTCTTCAGCGGGTTCCGGCTGGCCTGGACGGTGGACTGACCGTGTGCCGCCACCTCGCCTGGCTGGGCCGGCCGCGGTCGGTGTCCTCGCTGGTGCTCGAGCCGCCGTCGTCGCTGCTGGTGCAGTCGTGGGCGCCGCGGCGGCAGCGGTACGGCACCGTGAACGCCGACGGCTGGGGCGTGGGGTTCTGGACCGAGGGCCGCGAGGGCCCGGCTCGGTGGCGCTCGGCGCGGCCGCTGTGGGGCGACCCGTCGTTCGCCTCGGTGGCGCCGGTGCTGGTGTCCGGGTGCGTGGTGGCCGCCGTCCGCTCGGCGACGGTCGGCATGCCGCTGGAGGAGAGCGCCGTCGCGCCGTTCACCGACGGCCGCTGGCTGCTGTCGCACAACGGCCGGGTGGACCGCGCCGTGCTGCCGCCGGTGCGCGACGCCGAGTCCACGGTGGACAGCGCGCTGCTCGCCGCGCTGGTGTTCTCCCGCGGCGCCGGGGCGCTGGGCGACGTCGTCCGGGAGGTGGGCGCCGCCGACCCCGCCGCCCGGCTCAACCTGCTCGCCGCCGACGGCACCCGGCTGCTGGCCACCACGTGGGGCGACACGCTGTCCGCCCTGGTCACCGACGAGGGGACCGCGCTGGCCAGCGAGCCGTGGGACGACGACCCCGCGTGGAGCGACGTCCCCGACCGCTCCCTGGTCGAGGTGACCCCCGACGGCCTGACCGTCACCGCGCTGACCTGATGCCCACTCCGAGCAGAGGAGACCCGTGACCGACACGCTGACCAGTCACCTCGCCCCCGACGCCGCCCGGGCGGCCCTGCGCGCCGACGCCCTGACCGGGCTCACCGCGACGCCGAGGTCGCTGCCGCCCCGCTGGTTCTACGACGCGCGCGGCAGCGAGCTGTTCGACGAGATCACCCGGCTGCCCGAGTACTACCCGACGCGGGCCGAGCGCGCGGTCCTGGAGGCTCACGCGGACGAGATGGCGCGGGCCTCCGGTGCGGAGGTGCTCGTCGAGCTCGGCAGCGGCACCTCCGAGAAGACCCGGCTGCTGCTCGACGCGCTCACCCGGGCCGGCACGCTGCGGCGGTTCGTGCCCTTCGACGTCGACCCGACCGTGCTGGAGTCGGCCGGCGCGTCGATCGGCGCGGAGTACCCGGGCATCGCCGTCGACGCCGTCGTCGGGGACTTCACCGAGCACCTGGCCCTGCTGCCCCGCTCCGGACGGCGGCTGGTGGCCTTCCTCGGCTCCACCATCGGCAACCTCGAGCCCGGCCCGCGGGCGGCGTTCCTCGCCGAGCTGGCCGGCACGCTCGCGCCCGGCGACTCCTTCCTGCTCGGCACCGACCTGGTCAAGGACCCGGACCGGCTGGTGCGTGCCTACGACGACGCCGCCGGGGTGACCGCGGCGTTCAACCGCAACGTGCTCGCCGTGCTCGACCGCGAGCTCGGCGCGGACTTCGACCCGGACGCGTTCGACCACGTCGCGCTGTGGGACGCCGAGCGCGAGTGGATCGAGATGCGGCTGCGGTCGCGGTCCGACCAGGTGGTCACCGTGCCGGCGCTGGACCTGACCGTGCGCTTCGCCGCGGGTGAGGAGCTGCGCACCGAGGTGTCGGCCAAGTTCCGCCGGGCGGGCGTGGAGGCCGAGCTCGCCGCGGCCGGGCTGCGGATGACGCACTGGTGGACCGACCCCGACGGTGACTTCGCCGTCTCCCTGTCCGCGCCGGCTCGGCCCTCGTAGCGACGAGGGATCCACCGGGACTGCATCCGGACCCGTGGGGACGCCGGAAGAGGTGGTGTCAGCACCCCCAAGACCCGGAGGTCTCCGTGACCCGGACCCGCACTCTCGGCATCGCCACCGTCGCCGGCACCGGCGCGCTGCTCGCGCTCGGCGTCGCACCGGCCTCGGCCGCCGACACCGCCACCGTCTCCGTGCTGCACGCCGTCCCGGACACCCCGGTCGACGTGTACGCCAACGGCGAGCGGCTGATCGACGACTTCCAGCCCGGCACGCTCACCGACCCGCTGTCGCTGCCGGCCGGCTCCTACGACCTGGCGGTGTTCCCCGCCGACGCCCCCGACGGCTCCGGCGCGCCGCTGCTGTCGGCCAACGGCGTCGCGGTGCCCGCGGGCGCCGACGCCACGGTGGTCGCCCACCTCACCGCCGACGGCCGGCCCGCGCTCACGCCGTTCGTGAACGACACCTCCGCGGTCCCCGCGGGCCAGGGCCGGGTCGTGGTGCGCCACACCGCGGCGGCCCCGGCCGTCGACGTCCGCGCCGGCGGCCAGGTCGTCGTGCCCGGTCTGACCAACCCGGACGAGGCGGCGCTGGAGGTGCCGGCCGGCACGGTCAGCGCCGACGTCGTCGTCGCCGGTACCTCCACGGTCGCGATCGGCCCGGCCGACCTGGCCGTGACCGAGGGTGCCACGACGATCGTCTACGCGTGGGGCTCGGAGGACTCGGGCTACGAGCTGGCCGTGCAGACGATCAGCGGCGGGCACTCGGCGCCGTCCGGGGTCCCCGGCGGCAGCGCCGGCCTCGCCGACTCCGCTGCCGACGACGACCTGCCGCTGCCGCTGCTCGGTCTGACCGCGCTGGGGCTGCTCGGTGCGGGCGTGGCCGCGCGCCGGCTGGCCACCACCCGCGGCTGACCGGAGGACCGGACGTGCGACCCGCCGTTGCCGGCGTGGCCCTGGGCCTCGCCCTCGCCGTGGGCGTGCCCACGACGTGGGCGCTGACCCGGCCGCCGGCAGCGGCGGGCGCGCCGGTCGAGCAGGTGCTCAGCGCGCCCGCCCCGTCGAGCGCTCCTCCCGCTCCGGGCGTGCCCGTCCGCGACGCCGCCCCGCCGCCGTTGCCCGACGTCGTCCCCCCGGTGCGGCTGGAGGTCCCGGCGCTGGGCGTCGACGCGCCGCTGGAGCGGGCCGGCGTCCGCCCCGACGGCCAGATGGAGCTGCCGGACGACGTCGGGAGGGCCGGCTGGTACCGCTTCGGGCCCGCGCCGGGCGCCCCCGGGTCGGCGGTCCTCGCCGGCCACGTCGACGACGCCGAGCAGGGCCTCGGCGCGCTCGCCCCGCTGCGGGAGGCCGCGCCGGGCCAGGAGGTGCTGGTCACCGACGCCGCGGGCGCGACGACCCGCTGGCGGGTCGTCTCGCGCGAGCTGCTGGACAAGCAGGCGCTGCCGGTGGACCTGCTGTTCGGGCGCGAGGGGCCGCCGCGGCTGACGCTGGTCACCTGTGGCGGACCGTTCCTCCCCGACGTCGGCGGCTACCGCGACAACGTCGTGGTCGTCGCGGAGCCGGCCCCATGATCAAGGACCTCCCTGCCCCCCACCACTCGCAGGCTCGCGGCGGGACCCTGCAGGAAGGCCGACGGACGGACTCCCGACGGCATAGGGTCGAGCGGGTGACCACCGAGGCCGAGCGTGCGCCCGCCGGCGCAGGCGGGCCCGACGACGCCGAGGTCGGCCGCCGCTTCGCCGCGGGCGAGGAGCAGGCGCTGGCCTGGGCCTACGAGCGGTGGGCGGCGCAGGTGCACGGCATGGCGGTCCGCGCCTTCGGCCCCGGCCCCGACGCGGAGGACGTCACGCAGCAGGTGTTCGTCTCCGCCTGGACCGGCCGCGCCGGCTACCGGCCCGAGCAGGGTCCCCTCCCCGCGTGGCTGACCGGCGTCTGCCGGCACAAGATCGCCGACACGTGGGCCCGGCGCGACCGGCAGCGTCGCGTCACCGAGGCCGCCGTCGCCGAGCTGAACGCCGCGCCCGCCCGCGGTCCCGCCCCGGTCGACAGCACCGTCGCCGACCGCGTGCTGCTGCTCGGCGAGCTGGACCGCCTCGGTCAGCCCCAGCGCGGCATCATCGAGCTCGCCTTCTTCGCCGACCTCACGCACACGCAGATCGCCGAGCGCACCGGTCTGCCGCTGGGGACGGTCAAGAGCCACATCCGGCGCACCCTGGAGCGCCTTCGCGACCGGTTGGAGGTGGACGGTGCCGCACTGCACGCCTGAGGACCTCGGCCTCGCGGCGCTGCGCGAGCCGCTGGCCGACGACGAGGCCGCGCACCTGGAGGGCTGCGAGAGCTGCCGCCGCGAGGTGGCGCGGCTGCGCCGGGCCGTCGAGGCGCTGGCCGTGCCGGAGCTCGCCGCGCCCGGACCACCGGTGGCACCGCCGCCGGGGCTGTGGGCCGGCATCGCGGCGGCCACCGGGGTCGCCGCGGCTCCGCGGGCGGACGTCGTCGCGGCGTCCGCGCCGGCCGCCGGCCCGGTCCCCGACGTCGTCCCGGAGACGACGCCCGCACCTCCACCGGCCGCACCGCTGGCGCCGGTGGTCCCGCTGCGGCCGCGCCGGTCGCGGCTGCTGCTCGCCGCCGCGGCGGCGCTCGTCGTCGGGCTCGGCGTGGGCGCGGGTGCGGTGGCGCTCGCGAACCGGGACGACGACGGCGTCCCCGTGGCCGCGACCGTGCTCGACCCGCTCGACGGCAGCGACGCCTCGGGCCGCGCCGAGGTGGTCGAGCGGGCCGACGGCACCCGGGTGCTGCAGGTGGAGCTCACCGCGGGCGCCCCGTCCGAGGGGTACTACGAGGCGTGGCTGCTCGACGAGTCGGTGTCCGGGCTCATCCCGCTCGGCGTCGTCCGCGCGGGCACCGAGGAGTTCGAGCTGCCCGCCGGCCTCGACCTCGGTGAGTACCCGGTGGTCGACGTCTCCGTGGAGCCGCTCGACGGGGACCCCGCCCACTCCGGCGTCTCGGTGGCCCGCGGCCTGCTCGACACCTGACGGACGGCGTCGGGCGGCGTCACGCGCGGCTCGCCTACCGTCGGGCAGGTGACCGCGCTCGACCTCCGCCTGCCGCACGACGACCTCGCCGACGCCTGGCGCACCGCCCGGCCCCGCCCGGCCGGCCGGCACCTCGACACCGCCGCCTGCAGCCGGCAGAGCAACCGGGTGCTGGAGGCGGTGGCACACCACGCCCGGCACGAGGCCGAGCTGGGCGGCTACGTGGCCGAGGCGACCGCCGGCGACCTGCTCCAGCAGGGGCGCAGCGTGATCGGCGGGCTGGCCGGCATGGCTGCGGCCGACGTGGCCTTCGTCGAGTCCGCGCAGGCCGCGCTCGCCGGGCTGCTGGCCGCGTGGCGGCTGCCCGCCGGCACGCGGGTGGCCCGGCTGCCCGGGGAGTACGCGCCGAACGTCGCGATGCTGCGCGCCGCCGGGCTGGAGGCCGTGCCGCTGGCGGTCGACGGCGACGGGCGGGCCGACGTCGCGTCGCTCGAGCGGCTGCTGGCCACCGACCCGCCGCGGTTCGTGCACCTCACCCACGTGGCCAGCCACCGCGGCGTCGTCCAGCCGGCGGCCGAGGTCGCGGCGCTGTGCCGGGAGCACGGGGTGCCGCTGGTGCTCGACGCCGCCCAGTCGCTGGGCCACGTCGACGTCGACCTCGGCGCCGACGTCGTCTACTCGACCTCGCGCAAGTGGCTGGCCGGCCCGCGCGGCGTCGGCTTCCTGTGCGTCCGGCCGGCGGTCGCCGCGCAGCTGCAGCCGGTGCTGCCCGCCGCGGCCGACCTGCCGCCGGTGCGCGGGCTGGAGAGCGGCGAGGCGCACGTGGCCGGCCGGGTCGGGCTGGTGCTCGCGGTCGGGGAGCACCTGGCGGCAGGACCGGTGCGGGTGCGCGAGCGGCTGGCGGCGCTGGGCCGGGCGGGGCGGCAGGTCCTCGACGGCGCCGCGGGCTGGCGAGTCGTGGAGCCGCTCGACGAGCCGACCGCCACCACGACGCTGCGCCCGCCGGACGGGGTCGACGTCGTCGCCACGCGGGCGCGGCTGCTCACCGAGCACGGCATCGTCACCACGGCGGCGGGGCCCGAGCGCGCGCCGGAGGAGATGACCGGCCCGGTGCTGCGGGTGTCGCCGCACGTGGACGGCACCGTCGACGACCTCGAGGCCCTCGCCGCCGCCCTCTGACGAGGCATAGGAAGCTCTCCGCACGTATTCGCACCGGATACGTGCGGAGAGCTTCCTATGCCTGGTCCAGGGGCGCCTGCAGGCGCTCGGACACCCGGCGGTGGACGGCGAGCTGTTCGTCGAGGCCGGGGTGCACGGGGACGCCGTCCTCCACCACGAACCGCCCGCCGACGACGGTGTGCCGCGCCGCCACCGGCCCGCAGCGCAGCCACGCCTCCACCGGGTCCGACAGCGCACCGGCGAACGCGGGCCCGGTCAGCGGCCAGACGGCGAGGTCGCCGCAGGCACCCACCGACAGCTGCCCGATCTCGCCGGTGCGCCCGAGGCACGCCGCGCCGCCGCGGGTGGCGACCTCCAGGGCGTCGCGGGCGCTGAAGGAGCCCGCGCCGTGGCGGAGCTTGCCCTGCAGCATCGCCGTCCGGGCCTCCAGCCACAGCGACGCCGCGTCGGCCGACGCCGACCCGTCCACGCCCAGCCCCACCGGCGCCCCGGCGGCCCGCAGCTCGGCCACCGGCGACAGCCCGCTGCCCAGGATCATGTTCGACGACGGGCAGTGCGCCGCCCCCACCCGCGCGGCGCCCAGGCGCGTGACCTCGTCGGCCGACGGCCACACGACGTGCGCCAGCCACACCCGGTCGCTCATCCACCCGACGTCGGCGAGGTAGTCGACCGGGCGGCGGCCGAAGCGCTCGAGGCAGAACGCGTCCTCGTCCTGCGTCTCGGCGAGGTGGGTGTGCAGCCGCACGTCGAGCCGCCCGGCCAGCTCGGCGGTGCGCGTCATGAGCTCGGTGGACACGCTGAACGGGGAGCACGGCGCCAGCGCCAGCCGGGTGAGCGCCGTCGGCGAGCGGTCGTGGTGGGCCTCCACCAGCCGCTGCGACTCCGCCAGGATCTCGTCGTCGTCCTGCACGACCGAGTCCGGGGGCAGCCCGCCGTCCTTGACCGACAGCGACATCGAGCCGCGGGTGAAGTGCGAGCGCATCCCCAGGTCCTGCGCCGCGCGCACCTCCGCGCCGATCAGGTCGCCGGCGCCGCGCGGGTGCACGTAGAGGTGGTCGGTCGAGGTGGTGCAGCCGGCCAGCGCGAGCTCGGTGAGCCCCACGTAGGCCGACACGTACGCCGCCTCCTCGTCCAGCCGCGCCCACAGCGGATAGAGGGTGACCAGCCAGTCGAACAGCCCGCCGGTCAGCGCGGGCGCGAAAGCGCGGGTGAGGTTCTGGTACAGGTGGTGGTGGGTGTTGACCAGCCCGGGCGTCACCAGGCAGCCGCGCGCGTCGACCGTGCGGGCGGCGGCCGGCCGCGGGTCGCCCGGCCCGCCGATGCCGCTCACCACGCCCCCGGTCACGGCGACCCACCCGCCGGCGACCTCCCGCCGATCGTCGTCGACGGTGGCCAGCAGGTCGGCGTCGTGCACGAGCAGGTCGGCGGTCGTCTCCACCCGCCGCATCCTGCCCAGCCCGTGTGAACACGGCGAGTCGCCACGGGACGTCGCGCAACCCGACCGGAACGAACCCGGACTACCGTGACCGTCCCCCGCACATCCGACGAGGAGCGACGATGGACTTCCTGCAGCCCGCGACGTGGGAGGAGGCGCTGGAGGCGAAGGCCGCCCACCGCGACGCCGTCCCCATCGCCGGGGGCACCGACGTCATGGTGGGGATCAACTTCGGCCGGCTGCGCCCCTCGCTGCTGCTCGACCTCACCCGGGTCCCCGAGCTGCAGCAGTGGGCCGACGACGACGGCGCGGTCCGCCTCGGCGCGGGCGTTCCCTACGCCCGGGTCATCTCCGAGCTGGGCGACCGGCTGCCGGGCCTGGCGATGGCCGCGCGCACGATCGGCTCACCGCAGATCCGCAACCGCGGCACCGTCGGCGGCAACCTGGCCACCGCCTCCCCCGCGGGCGACGCGCACCCCGCCTTGCTGGCCGCCGACGCGGAGGTCGAGGTGGCCTCGACCCGCGGCACCCGCCGGATCCCGGTGACCGAGTTCTACCGGGGGGTCAAGCGCTCCGCGCTGGCCGACGACGAGCTGATCGCCGCGGTCCGCATCGTGCCGCCGCGCGGCCCGCAGCAGTACAGCAAGATCGGCACCCGCAACGCGATGGTCATCGCCGTCGCCGCGTTCGGGCTGGCGCTGCACCCCGACCGCCGCGCCGTGGGCACCGGCATCGGGTCGGCCGCGCCGACGCCGCGCCGCGCCCCCGCCGCCGAGGAGTACCTCGCCGGCGAGCTCGACGGCCTCTGGGACTCGCGCGCCGAGCTCCCCGCCGCCACCGCCACCCGCTTCGGCGAGCTGGTCGCCGAGGCGTCGGCGCCCATCGACGACGTCCGCGGCACCGCCCGCTACCGCGTCCACGCGCTCTCGGTCATGGCGCGGCGTGCGCTGACCTGGGCCTGGGCCGACTACCGGAAGGGAGACCCGACGTGCGCCTGAGCTGCACCGTCAACGGCACGCCGCAGCAGGTCGACGACGTGTGGGAGGGCGAGAGCCTGCTCTACGTCCTGCGTGAGCGGATGGGCCTGCCCGGCTCGAAGAACGCCTGCGAGCAGGGCGAGTGCGGGTCGTGCACCGTCTACCTCGACGGGCTGCCGGTCTGCGCCTGCCTGGTCGCCGCCGGGCAGGCGCAGGGCCGCGAGGTGGGCACCGTCGAGGGGCTGACCCCCGCCGGCGCCGCGCCCGGCGAGCTGCACCCGGTCCAGCAGGCGTTCCTCGAGGCCGGCGCCGTCCAGTGCGGCTTCTGCACGCCCGGGCTGCTGGTCGCCACCGACGACCTGGTCCACCGGTCCCTCGCGGAGGGACGGAAGCCCGCCGACGCCGAGATCCGCGAGGCGCTGGCCGGCAACCTCTGCCGCTGCACCGGCTACGAGAAGATCCTGGACGCCGTCCGGCTCGCGGCCGACCGCATGGCCGCCGACCCGACGGCGGAGGCCGCGCGATGAGCACCCCCACCCGCACGCCGAGCGGTGCGCCGGCGCAGATGACCGGCGCGGGCGGCCGGGTCGGCGACGACGCGCAGCGCCCCGACGGCGTCCTCAAGGTCCGCGGCGAGTTCGCCTACAGCAGCGACCTGTGGATGGAGGACATGCTCTGGGGCGTCACCCTGCGCAGTCCCCACCCCCACGCCCGCATCCGCTCGATCGACGTCGGCCCGGCGCTGGCCGTGCCCGGCGTGTACGCCGTCCTCACCTCCGACGACGTGCCCGGGGAGAAGGTGTACGGCCTCGAGCTCGCCGACCAGCCGGTGCTCGCCCTCGACGTCGTCCGCTACCAGGGCGAGCCGGTGGCGCTGGTCGCCGCCGACCACCCCGACACCGCCCGCCGCGCCGCCGCGCGGATCGTCGTGGACTACGACGTCTGGGAGCCGGTCACCGACGCGCGCGTGGCCCTCGGCCACCCCACCTGGAACCAGCTGCACGACGCCCCCGCCGAGGTCACCGAGCTCAGCCGGGAGAGCGCCAACCTGCACCCGCACGGCAACCTGGTGCGCCACCTCAAGGTCCGCAAGGGCGACCCCGAGCCCACCGCCGACGTCGTCGTGGTGGGCGAGTACGAGGTCGGCATGCAGGACCAGGCCTTCCTCGGCCCCGAGTCCGGCCTCGCGGTGCCCGGTGAGGACGGCGGCGTCGACCTGTACGTGGCCACCCAGTGGCTGCACGTCGACCAGCGGCAGATCTGCGCGGCGCTGGCCATGCCGCCGGACAAGGTGCGGCTGACCCTCGCGGGGGTCGGCGGCGCGTTCGGCGGCCGCGAGGACCTGTCGATGCACGTGCACGCCTGCCTGCTCGCGCTGCACACCGGCAAGCCGGTGAAGATGTCCTACAACCGCGAGGAGTCCTTCTTCGGCCACGTGCACCGCCACCCGGCGACCATGCGCTACGAGCACGGCGCCACCCGCGACGGCGACCTGGTCTACGTGAAGGCGACCATCTACTTCGACGGCGGCGCCTACGCCTCGAGCACGCCGGCGGTGGTGGGCAACGGCGGCACGATGGGCATCGGCCCCTACGTCGTCCCGAACGTGCACGTCGACTGCTACGGCGCGTACACCAACAACCCGCCGTGCGGCGCCATGCGCGGGTTCGGGTCGGTGCAGACCGCCTTCGCCTACGAGTCGCAGATGGACGCGCTCGCCGCCGAGCTCGGCACGGACCCGGTCGAGCTGCGCTGCCGCAACGCGATGGAGCAGGGCTCGGAGACGCCCACCGGCCAGGTCGTCGACAGCCCAGCGCCCGTCGTCGAGCTGCTGCGCCGGCTCGAGGCGATGCCGCTGCCCCCGGATGTCCCCACCGGCGACGACGTCGACCTGCGGGACATGCCCGGCGGCGTCTCCAACACCACGCACGGGGAGGGCGTGCGGCGCGGCGTCGGGTACGCCGTCGCCTACAAGAACGTGGCCTTCTCCGAGGGCTTCGACGACCACTCCACCGCGCGGGTGCGGTTGGAGGTGGTCGGCGGCGAGGCGGTGGCCACCGTGCACACCGCGGCGGCCGAGGTCGGCCAGGGACTGGTCACCGTCGAGCAGCAGATCGCCCGCACCGAGCTCGGCGTCGACCAGGTGACCGTGCACCCCAAGGACACCTCCGTCGGCTCGGCCGGCTCCACCTCGGCGTCCCGGCAGACCTACGTCACCGGCGGGGCGGTCAAGGCCGCCTGCGAGGCGGTCCGCGCCCGGGTGCTGGAGATGGCGCGGTCCGTCGTCGGCCGGCCGGTGGTCGACCTGCGGCTCGACGGCGGCAAGGTCGTGTCCGACCTCGAGGGCGTCGCGCTGCCGCTGGCCGACGTGCTCGGCGACGAGGTGGTCGAGGAGACGCTCGAGTGGCGGCACCGGCCCACCGAGGCGGTCGACCCCGAGACCGGGCAGGGCTTCGCGCACGTGCAGTACGCCTTCTCCGCGCACCGGGCCGTCGTCGACGTCGACACCGAGCTGGGGCTGGTCAAGGTCGTGGAGATGGCCTGCACCCAGGACGTCGGCAAGGCGATCAACCCGCAGGCCGTCGTCGGACAGATCCAGGGCGGCACCGCGCAGGGGCTGGGCCTGGCGGTGATGGAGGAGATCCTGGTCCGCGACGGGCGGGTGCAGAACCCGTCGTTCACCGACTACCTCATCCCGACCGTTCTCGACATGCCGCCGATGCGGGTGGAGATCCTGGAGTACGCCGACCCGCACGCCCCCTACGGACTGCGCGGGGTCGGCGAGGCGCCCAACATCTCCTCCGGCCCGGCGGTGCTGGCCGCGATCCGGCAGGCGACCGGCCTGCCGCTGACCCGCGTCCCCGTGCGTCCGGAGCACCTCACCGGCACCTGACGGTGTGCGCCGACGCCGCACTCCCGGTCCCCGGATGCGGCGTCGGCGCACACCCTCAGCTCGGTGCGGTCCCGACACCCGCCAGGCGGTCCATCGCGGCCAGCACCCGGTCCTGCAGCACCGGGTCCTCCAGCGCGCGCGGCGTGCGCGCCCGGGAGCTCCCGGCGGTGTAGCCGCCGGCCCACTCGCCGGCCGCCGCCCGCGCCACCCGCTCGGCGCCGTCCTCGACGTCCCCCGGCGCGCCCGGCGAGGCCAGCTTGGTGCGCACCCAGCCCGGGTCGACCGCACCCACGCGCAGGTGCGGCAGGGAGCGGGCCCAGGCCAGCGCCAGGACGACGTCGAGCGCCTTGGAGTCGGCGTACGCGCGCCGCGGCGGGCGCGGGCTGCCGAGGTCGTCGGGGTCGACCCGGCCCGAGCCGACCATGCCGCTGCCGAGGAAGACCAGGCGCTCGCGCACCCGCTCCTGCAGGAGCGCGGTGAGCAGGTGCGGGGCGAGCGCGTTGACGGCGAACGCCAGCTCGTGGCCCTGCCGGCTCGGCGGGGCGCCGTCGGGCGGCCACACGCCGGCGTTGTGCACGAGCGCGTCGAGGTCCCCCAGGCCGGCGAGCTGCTCGCCCAGCGCGCGCACCTCGTCGAGGTCGGCGAGGTCGCCGGTGACCAGCCGGACGTCGCCGAGCCGGCCGAGCTCCTCGGCGACCGGCGCGCCGCGGGCCTCGCTGCGGGCGTGCAGGACGACGGTGTGCCCGCCGGCCAGCAGCCGCCGCGCGGCCGCGCGGCCGATGCCGTCGGTGGAGCCGGTGATCGCGATCGTCGCCATGGACGGCACCTACCCGCTGCCCGCAGGGCCAGACGCCCCCCGAATCCGAGCGCCTGGGCGGCAGGAATGGCCGTTTCTGCCGCCACGGGGAGGCTCAGAGCGCCCCGGACCAGCGGCGGTACAGGGCGGCGCGCCCGGCGTCGGTGGGGCGGCCCCACAGCCGCAGCCGGGCCATGCCGCCGTCGGGGAAGACGTCCATGCGCACACGGGCGACGCCGGTGTCGCCGGGGAGCACGAAGCGGTGACGGGTGTCGGGCTGCAGCGGCGTGCGCGGCAGCAGCGCCACCTCTCGCCCGTCGGCGGTGGTGCCGGTGAGCGCCGCCGAGCCCGGCGCGTTGCCGAGGAACCACGAGGTGTCGAGCTCGGCGAGGGTCACGGTGCCCTCGCAGGCCAGGGCCACGTCGACCCAGTCGTTGCCGTCGTCGCGCCGGCGGGCGTTCTCCCAACCCTCGCCCATCGAGCGGGCCTCGCCGCGGCCGATGAGCTGGTGCGGGCTGCCGTAGAAGGCGTTGCTCACGCCGGTGATGCGCCCGCCGTTCTCCAGCGCCGCGAGGTCGCAGGGGCCGGCGTCGAGCAGCCGCGGGTCGGGCACGACCTCCCCGTGCACCCGCAGCCGGGCCACGCCGCCGTCGGGGTGGATCGACAGCCGCACGTGCGTGACCCGCGGTCCCGGCTCGACGACGAAGCGGTTCGCCGTGCCGCCGGCGAGGTCCGACAGCGGCAGCAGCGGCACCCAGTCGGCGTCGGCCAGCGCGGACGGGGGCGGGTGCCCCTCCACCGCGGCCCCCTCGAGGGAGGCGTGCGGCGGGTAGTTGCCGAGGAAGAACGCGGTGTCGACGACGACGGCGTGCACGATCCCCGGCATCCCGAGCCGCACGACCGCCCGGTCGGTGCCCGGCTCGCGCCGGCGGCGGGTCTCCCAGCCGTCGTACTCCTTGCCGCGGGCACCGAAGTCGTCCCGCGCCCGCGCGGGCCCGGGCAGGACCAGGTTCTCCTTGCCGGCGAAGAACTCGTCGTCGGCGGCGACCACGGCACCGCCCTGGGTGCGCACGGCGAGGTCGGGCAGGTCGAACGGGTCGGTCACGGCTTCCTCCGCGGATCGGCGGGGGTCACTCTCGCACGGCGGGGGTAGGGGGCCCGCGTACCGCCAGAACCCGAGGAGGACCCGTGTCCGAACCGACCGACGACCTGCGCGAGCGCGCCCGCGAGCACGTCCGGCAGATGCCCGCCGAGACCGCGCTGGGCAACGCCGACCCCGCCGGGGGCTCCACCGACGACCCCAAGATCATGGACGAGGCCGCCCGCGAAGAGGGCGAGCAGCGCAGCTGACGTCAGCGGTCCCCTCGGTCGAGCAGCCTGCCGAGGGGGCTGCCGTCGGCCTCCCGCCCGCGCAGCCAGGTCCGGCGGACGACGCCGGTGAGCTCGCGTCCGGCGTAGGGCGTCACCGGGTTGCGGTGCTCGAGCCGGCCCACGGTGAACGGCTCGTCGGGCGCGAAGGCCACCAGGTCGGCGTCCCTCCCCACGACGATCGCGCCCTTCCCCGGCAGCCCGGCGAGCCGCGCCGGCGCCGCCGACATCCAGCACACCACCTGCGACAACGGCACCCCGCGGGCGCGCGCGCCGGTCCACACCGCCGGGAGCGCCACCTGCAGCCCGGCGATCCCGCCCCACGCCAGCCCGAAGTCGCCGACGTCGAGCCGCTTGAGCTCCGGCGTGCACGGCGAGTGGTCGCTGACGACCAGGTCGACGTCCCCGGCCGTCAGCGCGCCCCACAGCGCCTCCCGGTGAGACGACTCCCGGATCGGCGGACAGCACTTGTACGCGGTGTCGCCGTCGGGGACGTCCTCGGCGGCGAAGGTCAGGTAGTGCGGGCAGGTCTCCACGGTGACCCGCACGCCGGACGCCCGCGCGGCCCGCAGCAGCGGCAGCGCGTCGCCGTCGGCCAGGTGGACGACGTGGCTGCGCGCACCGGTGTCCCGGGTGGCGGCCACCAGCCGGCCGATCGCCGTCTCCTCGGCCGCGGGGGGCCGGGAGGTGAGGAACGCCGCGTAGCTCGCGCCCGCGGGCTCCGGCGCCGCCGCGATCACCGCCTCGTCCTCGGCGTGCGCGATGAGCAGCCCGTCGAACGTCGCCAACTCGGCCAGCGCCGCGCGCAGCCCGGCGTCGTCCAGCGGCGGGAACTCCGGGACGCCGGAGTCGAGCAGGAAGCACTTGAACCCGACGACGCCGGCCTCGTGCATCGCCCGCAGCTCGCCGGCGTTCCCCGGCACGGCGCCGCCCCAGAACGCCACGTCGACGGCGATCTGCCCGGCGGCGACCTCCCGCTTCACCCGCAGCGCCTCGACCGTGGTGGTCGCCGGCACCGAGTTCAGCGGCATGTCCACGATCGTGGTGACGCCCCCGGCGGCCGCGGCGCGGGTGGCGGTGGCGAAGCCCTCCCACTCGGTGCGGCCGGGCTCGTTGACGTGCACGTGGCTGTCGACCAGGCCGGGCAGCAGCACCTCGTCGTCGGCGAGGGTGACCGCGCCGGCGGGGACGTCGTCGAAGCCGGTGACCGCGGTGACCACGCCGCCTGCGGTGTGCACGGCGGCCGCGCGCTCGCCGTCGGGCAGCACCACCCGCCGGGCGCGGACGACGAGGCTCACGCCACCGCCTCCGCCGCCCGCACGACCCGGTGCAGCTCGGCGCCCCACGCAGTGGCCACCCACCCGTCCTCCAGCGGCAGGCGGACGGCGTCGTCCCCGGTCAGCACCCCCGCAGCCTGCCCGACGTGCACGGTGGACGCGTAGGCACGCGGCGCCACCGGCGGCAGCCAGGCCGGCGCCCCGGGGCCGAGGCCGACGGTCGTGTGCAGCAGCGGACGTCCGTCGACGACCACCCGCGTCGTGCCGGTCCAGCGCCCGGGCTCCTCGCCGGTGCGGCCGAGCAGCACCTGCTCGCGCGCGGTGAGGACGGCGCCGGGCGCGAGCGTCGCCGAGAGCTCCGCCCGGTGGTGCGCGCCTCGCGCGACGACGGTGGGCTCCGCCCGCAGGTCCAGCGCGCCGGCCACCTCGGCGGCGACCCGCTGCACCGACGGCCGGTCGCCGTCGCGGGCGGGCAGCGCCACGGCGGCGGCCACGGTGCGCACCGCCAGCGTGGCGCCCTCCTCGACCACCAGCCGGATCTCCGCGTCGTCGCCGCCCAGCGGGCCGAACGCCGTCGCGACCAGGTGCACCGACGCCGGGCCGGTGCGCCGCACCGCCAGCTGCCCGCTCGCGCGGACCACCGGCAGCACCGTGCGCCCGCCGGGGCCCCGCCGCGCGACGACCTCGACCCGGGTGATCACGCCTGCTGCAGCGCGCGGGCGCGCACCTGCTCCCGCACCCACGCGGCCACTGCAGTGGCGGCCGGGTCCTCCCGCAGCGAGATGAGCAGCGTCGGCTTCTCCCCGCGGACCGCCGCCGAGTCGCGCCGCATGACGTCGAGGTCGGCGCCGACCAGCGGGGCGAGGTCGATCTTGTTCACCACCAGCAGGTCCGACGTGGTGACGCCGGGGCCGCCCTTGCGCGGCACCTTGTCCCCGCCGGCGACGTCGACGACGAACACCTGGACGTCGACCAGCCCGTAGCTGAAGCTCGCCGTCAGGTTGTCCCCGCCGGACTCGACGAACACCAGCTCCAGGCCGGGGTGGCGCGTCTCGAGCAGCTCGACGGCGTCGAGGTTGGCGGTGATGTCGTCGCGGATGGCGGTGTGCGGGCAGCAGCCGGTCTGCACCGCCTCGATCCGGTCGTCGGGGAGGACGGCGTTGCGGCGCAGGAAGTCGGCGTCCTCGGTCGTGTAGATGTCGTTGGTGACGACCGCGAGGTCGTACTCGCTGCCGAGCGTGCGGCACAGCGCCGCGGCCAGGGCGGTCTTACCCGAGCCGACGGGACCGCCGAGGCCCACGCGCAGCGGCCCGCCGTGCCGGTGCCCGTGCTCGTACGGGTCCACGTAGTCGTCGAGGTTGTGGTCAGGCGGCATGGGGACTCCCGGTGACGGTCATGAGGCGAAGAAGCGGTCTCTGCGTGCGGCGTGCACCTCGGCGAGGAGGTCGAGGAGCGGGTCGCTGTCGGCCGGCAGGTCCCGGTGGCAGACATGGCCATTTCTGCCACTCGCGGCATCCGCGACGGCGTCGATCTCGGGGGCCAGGCGTGCGGTGACGGCGGCGACGGTGAGCGGGTCCATGGCCAGCAGCCGCTGGGCCGCCGTCGCCGGGCCGCTGACCGACAGGTAGGCGGCGGCCGCGGCGGCGTCCCGGGGCGTCAGGCCGCCGGCGGCCGCGGCGACGCCCAGCGCGACCGGGTGGTGCGGCGCGCGCGGCAGCGCGTCCCACAGCGGCGAGGCCCAGGCCCGGCGGCCCACCCGCACCAGCCCGCGCCCCTGCTGCCGGGAGGCCGCCCGCACGGCCGGTGACGGCGTCCGGGCGTCCGCCTCGTCGTCCAGACCGGCCGGGTCACCACCTCCGCACGCGGCGGCCGCCAGGCCGGCAGCGACCGCCCCGGAGGTCGTGAGCCGGCGCAGCAGGAACCCCGCCAGCGACGACGGGTCGTGCACCAGCCCGGCCGCGATCGCCTGCTCCACCCCGCCGGAGTGCGTGTGCCCCCCGGCCGGCAGCCGCGAGTCGGCCAGCGTCAGCAGCGCCGCCGTCATCAGAAGAGGAAGTACCGCTGCGCCATCGGCAGCTCGCGCACCGGCTCGGGCTCCCACACCTCGCCGTCCACGGTCACCGTGAAGGTGTCCGGGTCGACGCGGATCTCCGGCAGCGCGGTGTTCTGCGGCATGTCGGCCTTGGTCAGCCGCGTCGTGTCGGTGACCGCGGCCAGCCGCCGGTCGATCGCCAGCCGGTCGCCCAGCCCCGCCTCGAGCGCCGCCGGCGCCACGAAGTGCAGCGACGTCAGCGCCGGCACCTTCCCGTAGGCGCCGAACATCGGCCGGGGCAGCTGCGGCTGCGGCGTGGGGATGGAGGCGTTGGCGTCGCCCATCTGCGCCCAGGCGACCATGCCGCCCTTGAGCACCGCGTGCGGCCGGACGCCGAAGAACCGCGGGTCCCACAGCACCAGGTCGGCGAGCTTGCCCGGCTCCACCGAGCCGACCTCGCCGTCGATGCCGTGCGCCACGGCCGGGCAGATCGTGTACTTCGCGACGTACCGGCGGGCCCGCAGGTTGTCCGCCACGCCGTCACCGGCGAGCGACCCGCGCTTGCGCTTCATGACGTGCGCCGTCTGCCAGGTGCGCAGGACGACCTCGCCCACGCGGCCCATCGCCTGCGCGTCCGAGCCGATCATCGAGATGGCGCCGAGGTCGTGCAGCAGGTCCTCGGCGGCGATCGTCGTCGGCCGGATCCGGCTCTCGGCGAAGGCCAGGTCCTCCGGCACGGAGGAGTCCAGGTGGTGGCAGACCATGAGCATGTCGAGGTGCTCGTCGAGGGTGTTCACGGTGTGCGGCCGGGTCGGGTTGGTGCTGCTCGGGAGCACGTTCGGGTGCCCGGCGACGGTGATGATGTCCGGCGCGTGCCCGCCCCCGGCACCCTCGGTGTGGTACGCATGGATGCTCCGCCCGGCGATCGCAGCCAGGGTGTCCTCGACGAAGCCCGCCTCGTTGAGCGTGTCCGAGTGCAGCGCCACGGGGACGCCGTTGCGCCCGGCCACGGTGAGGCAGGCGTCGATGGCCGCGGGCGTGGAGCCCCAGTCCTCGTGCAGCTTGAAGCCGCTGGCCCCGGCGCGCAGCTGCTCCTCCATCGCCTCCTGCGAGACGGTGTTGCCCTTGCCGAGCAGCGCGACGTTGACCGGCCAGGGGTCCATCGCCTCGAGCATCCGGGCCAGGTACCAGTCGCCCGGCGTGATGGTCGTGGCCTTGGACCCCTCGGCCGGGCCGGTGCCGCCGCCGATGAGCGTGGTGACGCCCGAGCCGAGCGCCGTCGGGACGATCTGCGGGCAGATGAAGTGCACGTGGCAGTCGATGCCGCCGGCGGTGAGGATCCTGCCGTTGCCGGCCATCACCTCGGTACCGGGGCCGATGACCAGGTCCGGGTGGACGCCGTCCATCGTGTCGGGGTTGCCGGCCTTGCCCAGCGCGACGATCCGCCCGTCGCGGACGCCGACGTCGGCCTTGACGACCCCCCAGTGGTCGAGGACGACCGCACCCGTGATCACCAGGTCGGGCGCACCCTCGGCGCGGGTGGCCCGGCCCTGGCCCATCGACTCGCGGATGACCTTGCCGCCGCCGAACACCGCCTCCTCCCCGGCCCGGCCGGGGCCGCCGCAGCGGTCCTCCTCGACCTCGATGAGCAGGTCGGTGTCGGCCAACCGGACGCGGTCGCCGGTGGTCGGGCCGTACAGCTGGGCGTAGCGCTCGCGGGACAGCTGCACCATCAGCCGAGCCCTCCCTCTGCGGTCGAGCTCTCTCCACGGGCCTGACGGCGCGCCCCGGTCCGCTCCTCGCTCGTTCCTCGCTGCGATGCTCCCGGGGCTGTCGTCAGGCCGGGGACGACGCGCGCGCCGCCCAGCGGCACGAGGGTCACGGTGCGGGTGATGCCCGGCTCGAAGCGGACGGCGGTGCCGGCGGCGATGTCGAGCCGGTGCCCGTGCGCCGCACCCCGGTCGAAGGCGAGCGCCCGGTTGGTCTGGGCGAAGTGGAAGTGCGAGCCGACCTGGACCGGGCGGTCTCCGGTGTTGGTCACCTCGAGCTCGATCCGCGGCGCGCCCTCGAGGGTCTCGACGACACCGTCGGCCGGGAAGACCTCCCCGGGGATCACGGGATGGGGTGGTGGACGGTCACCAGCTTGGTCCCGTCCGGGAAGGTCGCCTCCACCTGCACCTCCTCCAGCAGCTCGGGGACACCGTCCATGACGTCGTCGCGGGTGAGGACCGTGCGCCCGGACTGCATGAGCTCGGCCACCAGGACGCCGTCGCGGGCGCCCTCCAGCACGTGGTCGGTGACGATCGCCGTCGCCTCCGGCAGGTTCAGCCGCAGCCCCCGCGCGCGCCGCCGGCGGGCGAGCTCTGCGGCGTAGGAGAGCAGCAGGCGCTCCTGCTCGTGCGGGGTGAGGTGCACGCGGGGTCCTCCGGGGGTCGGCCGAGCCCGGACGCTAACCGCCGCATGTGTCGCGGCCGTTACCTGAGCGGGCGGAAGAACTCCCGGACGTCGGCCAGCAGCTCCTGCGGCCGCTCCATCGCCGCGAAGTGGCCGCCGCTCTCGTGCTCGTGCCACAGGCGGATGTCGGTCAGCTGCCGCTCCGCCCAGGCGCGCGGGGGCACGAAGATCTCCCCGGGGAACATCGAGACGCCGGTGGGCACGTCCACCCGCGGCGTCCGCTCCTCCGGCGCCCGCGCCATCTCCCAGTACATCCGGGCCGACGACGTCGCCGTCCCCGTGAACCAGTAAACCGAGACGTGGTCGAGCAGCCGGTCGATGCCGAGCGTGCCGACCGGGTCGCCGCCGCTGTCGGTCCAGGCGTGGAACTTCTCGAGGATCCACGCGCACTGCCCGGCCGGGGAGTCGGTGAGTCCGTAGCCGAGGGTCTGCGGCCGGGTGCGGTGCTGGTGGCTGTAGGCCGAGCCGTCGGTCCGGAACGCCCGCATCCGGTCGAGGGCGCGCTGCTCGCGCTCGTCGAAGTCCGTCTGTCCCTCGGGCGGCTCGGTGACGACCATGTTGAGGTGCACGCCGACCACCCGGTCGGGGTGCCGCGCGCCGAGGTTGGCCGAGACGAACGACCCGATGTCCCCGCCCTGCGCGCCGAAGCGCCCGTACCCGAGCCGGCGCACGAGCTCCACCCAGGCGTCCGCGGTCCGACCTGGCCCCCAGCCGGGCACGGTCGGCCTGCCACTCCACCCGTAGCCGGGCAGGGAGGGGACGACGAGGTGGAAGGCGTCCCGCGGGTCCTCCGGGTCGGTGAGCGGGCCGACGACCTCGAGGAACTCCAGCACCGAGCCGGGCCAGCCGTGGGTGAGCACCAGCGGCAGTGCACCCTCGTGCGGCGAGCGGACGTGCAGGGCGTGCACCGGCAGCCCGTCGATCTCCGTGACCACCTGCGGGAAGGCGTTGACCCGCGCCTGCCGCGCCGGCCAGTCGTACTCGTCGGCCCAGTAGCGGCAGACCTCCTGCAGCACGCCGGGCGGCACTCCCTGCGACCAGTCGTCCACCGTGGGCGGGTCCGACCAGCGGGTGTCGTGCAGCCGGCGGCGCAGGTCGGTGACCGCGGCCGGCGGCACGTCGACGGTGAAGGGGCTGACGACGTCGTCCACGGCCCGACCGTATCGGCGCTTGACGTCTCGCACGAGCCGGTTCTACGGTTCATTACATGAGTAATGAACCCAGGGACCGCGACGACCCTGGCGGCGGCCGGCGCCTCCCGTGAACGAGGACTCGGGCCCGATCTTTCGGCAGATCGCCGCGCAGATCGAGAACGCGATCGTCGACGGCTCCCTCGACGAGGAGAGCCAGGCGCCCTCGTCCAACGAGCTCAGCGCCTTCCACCGCATCAACCCCGCCACCGCAGCCAAGGGGCTCAACCAGCTGGTGGCCGACGGGGTCCTCTACAAGAGACGAGGAGTCGGGATGTTCGTCACCACGGGCGCCCGCGAGCAGCTGCTCAAACGTCGTCGCAGCGAGTTCGCCGACCAGTACGTCCGTCCCCTGATGACCGAGGCCCAGAAGCTCGGCATCTCCACCCGCGAGCTGGCCACGATGATCGACCGCTGGGAGGACGAGCGATGAACGCCATCCCCGACGCCGCGGCCACCGTCACCGACGTGACGATGCGCTACCGGGAGCACACCGCCCTGGACGGGGTGACCACCTCCTTCGCGACCGACGGCATCACCGGCCTGCTCGGCCGCAACGGCGCCGGCAAGACGACCCTCATGCAACTGCTCACCGGCCACCGGGTCCCGACCCGCGGCCGCGTGCAGGTGCTCGGTGCCGACCCGTACGAGAACGACGCCGTCCTGCAGCGGATCTGCTTCGTCAAGGAGGGCCAGCGCTACCCCGACCACTTCCGGGTGCGCGACGCACTCTCGGCGGCGGCCACGCTCTTCCCCTCGTGGGACGAGGAGCTGGCCCGCTCGCTCGTGGCCGACTTCGAGCTCCCGGCGCGGCGTCAGGTCAACAAGCTCTCGCGGGGCATGGTCTCCGCCGTCGGCATCACCATCGGGCTGGCCTCGCGGGCGCCGGTGACGCTGTTCGACGAGCCCTACCTGGGCCTGGACGCCGTGGCCCGGCAACTGTTCTACGACCGGCTGATCGCCGACTACGCCGAGAACCCGCGGACCATCGTCCTCTCGACGCACCTCATCGAGGAGATCAGCGGCCTGCTCGAGCACGTCCTGCTCATCGACGCCGGCCGGGTGCTGCTCGACTCCGACGCCGAGGACCTGCGCGCGTCGGCGATGACCGTCACCGGCCGGGCCGACCGGGTGGCCGCCCTGGGGCGCGAGCACGAGATGCTCAGCACCGAGACGCTCGCCGGCTCCAGCAGGGCGGTGGTGCGGCTCTCCCGTCCACTCGACGACGGCGACCTGGAGGCGAGGGGGCTGACCGGAGAGCCGACACCCCTGCAGCAGCTCGTGATCACCCTCAGCAGGCACACCGCGGCCGCCCCGGCGCCTGACCGGGCCCCGGACCCCCGCTCCGCCGACTTCGAGGAGGTCACCCGATGAACCGCGTCCTGGCGGCGGCCCGCCTGCACACGATGAACCCGCTGCTGACGATCGGGATCCCGTGGGGCATCGCCCTGCTCAGCTTCGCCATCAACCTGCCGATCTGGGCGCTGACCGGCGCGAGTGACCAGCCCGGCGGCGGCATCACCGGCGGCGTGGTCTCCCTCTACATCACCGTGCTGGTCGTCTTCGTGCAGTCGGCGACGCAGCTGCTGCCGTTCGCGATGGGGATGAGCCTCAGCCGGCGCACCTTCTACCTGGGAACGGCGCTGGCAGCGCTCGCGCTGTCCCTCCTCTACGGCGTCGTCCTGTCGGCCCTGACGGCCGTCGAGAACGCCACGGGAGGATGGGGCGTACGCCTCAACTTCTGGGCGCCCGGCTCCTTCGACGTCGGTAACGCCGCACTGCAGGTCGTCGTGTCAGGAGCGCCGATGCTCGCCGCGGCCTTCGTGGGCGTGGCCATCGGCGTGGTGATGAAGCGGTGGGGTCCGACCGGCCTGTGGAGCCTGGTCGTTGCCTCGATCGTCGTGCTCGGCGGCCTGGCGATCCTGGTGTCCTGGCGGCGCGCCTGGGGCGACGTCGGCACCTGGCTGGTGGACCAGTCGATGTTGACGCTCGCGGTCGCCATCCCGCTGGTCCTGGCACTCGCCACCGCGGGGCTGTCCTACGCCGGCCTCCGCCGGGTCGTCCCCTGACCACTTCCCGCACGACGACGTCGGCCCCGGTTCCGCACTGACGGGACCGGGGCCGGCTCGTCTGTGCGTGCAGTGCCACCAGGAATGCAGAAGGGCCCCCACCGGGTGGTGGGGGCCCTTCTGTCAATGGTTGTCCGGCGGCGTCCTACTCTCCCACCCCGTCTCCAGGGCAGTACCATCGGCGCTGAGAGGCTTAGCTTCCGGGTTCGGAATGGGTCCGGGCGTTTCCCTCTCGCCATGGCCGCCGTAACACTGTGAACGGAACAACCCCGGGCCCCGCAATGGCGGGGGGGTTGGTGCGTTCAGAACCGCACAGTGGACGCGAGACACCAACCTGCAGGCTGGAGGTGTGTGGTCAAGCCCTCGGCCTGTTAGTACCGGTCAGCTCCACACCTTGCGGTGCTTCCACTTCCGGCCTATCAACCCGCTGGTCTGGGCGGGGGCCTTACCCGGTTGACCCGGTGAGAGACCTCA
>NZ_FPBA01000046.1 GCF_900116515.1 Geodermatophilus amargosae | reverse complement strand
AGGCCAGCCAGCGGGCGCGGGCGGCGGAGATGACCGCACCGAAGCCCATCCGCCCGGCACCCGGGCCGGTGCCGGGGTCGGCCAGGTCCTGCAGCTTCACCACCACCGCGACCTGCGGCCTGTGTCCCCGCAGCGTCGGCAGCGCTCCGGCGGCCAGCGCATTGTCGGCGAGCTGGACGAGCGCGTCGCCGAGGCGCTGGGCGCGGGTGCGCTCGTCACCGGCGGGCCGGTCGGTCTGGACGAGCGACTCCAGCGCTGCCTGCAGCTTCTCGCCACCCACGGGGTCGAGCTGCCCGCGGATGCTCAACGCGCCGTCGGCGTGCTTGGCCAGGGTGAGCGAGCGGCCCTCGGTGGGGTCCGGCTCCGGCCCGTCCGGGTCGAGGTCCTCGAGGTAGTGCTGCACCACGCACACGAGCGTGGCGTGGTCCCGCTCGACCGCGACCCCCGTGAGCACCGCATCGATGACAGACAGTTCCAGGCCCTGCGCGGCGGCCGCGGCCAGCCGCTCCGGGGTGACCGCCCGTGCGGCGAGGGCGACCTGCTCGGCGGACACCAGTCCGGCGTCGTGCGCCTCGGCGAGGGCCGGCAGGTGCTCCAGCGCCCGCCCGTTCCGGACCAGCCGGGAGGCCTCGGCAGCCGACAGCCGGCAGTGCCCGCGCAGCCACGACGCCATCGACCTCAGCCCGTCACGCTCCGAGGCCTGCGACAGCTCCGCGGCGCGCACCAGGCGCGCCAGCCGGGCGTCCTGGCGGTTGCGCTCGGCGACCAGCACGGCGACGTCGTCGAGGATGTCACCGCTCCCCAGGTCACCCGAACACATGTACGAAGTCTACCGCCCCGACCAGTCCATCGTAACCCGTATCCGCAGGTCAAAGACGTGTCCACAGATTTCACGAGGCCCTTGACCCCGACGGAGAGGAACTCGCCACGAGCGGCTGATCGCAGGCGACGCTGCCGGCGCCGCTGGGCTGCGCTAGCGGGTCTGTGGTGGGGTGAGCCGGTGAGCGCCCCGCCCATGACCGCCTGGCCGTCCACCGAGCCGGCGGAGGTGGAACTGGTCAGCGGCGACGCCCGCCTGGCGGTCGACCTGCGCGGGGGAGGGCTGCGGGCCCTGACCGTCGGCGGCTGGGAGGTCCTCGACGGCTATCCCGCCGGGACGGTGCCCGCCGGACGGCGCGGGGGCGTCCTGCTGCCCTGGCCCAACCGGCTCCGCGACGGGCAGTGGGCGTGGGAAGGCCGGCAGTTGCAGCTCGACGTCGCCGGACCCGGCAAGCCCGCCGCGCACGGGCTGGTCACCTGGCAGTCGTGGTCGGTGCTCGCCCGCCACGCGGACGCCGTCACGGTGGGCACCGTCGTCGAGGCCCGGCCCGGCTATCCGTTCCGCCTCGCCGCAGCCGTCGACTCCGTCCTCTCGCCCGACCGGCTCACCGTCACGGTCCGCGTGCGCAACGCCGGCGACCGGCCCGCCCCCTTCGGCGTCGGCATGCACCCCTACCTCTCCGTCGGCGCCTCACAGGACGGCGGCATCGGCGACGCCGAGCTCACCGTCCCGGCGCGCACCGCCCTCGACCTCGACGGCGGTCTGCCCACCGGCACCCGCCGGCCCTTCGACGGTGCCGTCGGCCGGATCGGCGAGCGCGCCCTCGACGACGCCGTCACCGACCTCGAGCGCGACGACGACGGCTGGGCGCGCGTCCGGCTGCGCGGCGCCGCCGGGGCGCTCGAGCTGGCCGTCGACGGCTCCTGGCCGTGGCTGCAGGTCTACAGCGGCGACACGCTCCCCGAGGGGCAGCGGCGCCGCAGCCTCGCCGTCGAGCCGATGACCTGCCCGCCCAACGCGCTGGCCGACGGCGTCGACCTCGTCGTCCTCGACCCCGGCGAGAGCTGGACGGGGACGTGGACGCTCTCGTGGACGGCGGGTGCCTGAGGTGCACGTCCAGGAGCTGTGGCGCTACCCGGTCAAGTCGCTGCAGGGCGAGCGGGTCGACGCCGCCGACGTCGGTCCCGAGGGCCTGGACGGCGACCGGCGGTGGGCGCTGTTCGATGCGTCCACCGGCCACGGTCTCACCGCCCGCCGCCTGCCGGACCTGCTCTTCGCCTCCGGCCGGCTGCGCGCCGACGGCCGCGCCGAGGTGGTCCTCCCCGACGGCACGGTCACCGGCGACGACGCCGTCCTGTCGGACTGGCTGGGTCAGGCCGTGGCCCTCCGCGCGGCCGCCGACGTCCGTGGTCCACGCCAGTACCTGGACCCGGTCGACGACGAGGACGGCGGGCCCTGGGATGCCTGGGAGGGGGCCTCCGGCGCGTTCCACGACAGCTCGCGCATCCGCGTCTCGCTGGTCTCCACCGGCACCCTCGGCACGTGGGACCGGCGGCGGTTCCGCGCCAACGTGCTGCTCGCCGGCGAGGGCGAGGACGACCTGGTCGGGTCGACCGTCCGGCTGGGGACGGCGGTGCTCGACGTCGTCAAGCCGGTGAGCCGCTGCGTGATGGTCACCCGCCCGCAGCCCGGCGGCATCGGCCGCGACAACGGCGTCCTCAAGACCATCCACCGCGAGCGCGGCGGCGCGCTGGCGATCGGCGCGCTGGTGCCGGTGCCCGGCCGGGTGGCCGTCGGCGACGAGCTCGTCCCGGTCTGAGGGCGATGTCGTCAGGCCCCCAGGACCCGCCGCGCGTCGGCGACGACCGCCGGGCTGAGCAGCGGCTCCCACACGCGTTCGTCGTCGGCCAGCGTCGACCAGGTCCGGGCACGCTCGCACGCCCCGTACCGGTACACGAGCAGCTCGGCGTCCGGGCCGACGATCCCGGTCAGCAGGAGCGTTTCCCGAGCGTGAGCAGGGCGACGTCGAAGCCGTCGGTGCCGTAGACGGCGTGCGCCCGGCCGGCCAGCTGGAGCACCGGCGGGGCACCCAGCCCGGCCAGCCGGCGCTGGACGCGCTCGAGGTGGGTACCGAGCGTGCCACCGGGGTGGTCGATCGTGTCGGCGCCGCGCGCCCGCAACAGGTCGGCGAGCTCCGCCTCGGCGGCGCTGTCCTGACCGGTCGGCACCGGGGTCGACGGGGGCGTCACGCAGGCGGAGTGTGCCAGCGGTGGCGCAGTATCGGGTCGTGCGCACCGTCGAACTGCGTCCTGGCGAGGACTCCATCCGCCTCGGGCAGCTGCTCAAGCTCGTCGACGCCGTCCCGACCGGCGCCCAGGTGAAGGACGTGCTGGTCACCGGCGACGTCCGCGTCAACGGGGAGCCGGAGGACCGCCGCGGCCGGCAGGTGCGCCGCGGCGACGTCGTCACGATCGCCGGTGCCGAAGACGTGCGCGTCGCGTGACGGCCTCGGCGGGTTCCACGTGGAACGAGGACCGGGTCGCCTTCGCGGTGCCGCGCTGGCCGGAGGCCGCCGCCGCCGGACCGGACTTCGACGGGATCCGCGCGGAGTTCGACGTCCCCGAGGACTTCCCGTCGGAGGTGCTCGCCGAGGCCGAGCGGGTCGCGGCAGCGCTGCCGCTGCCCGACCTCGACGCCACCGACCTCCCGCTGGTCACCGTCGACCCGCCGGGCAGCCGTGACCTCGACCAGGCCGTGCACCTCGCCCGGGAGGACGGCGGCTACGTCGTCAGCTACGCGATCGCCGACGTCGGCGCGGTGGTGGCCCTCGGGGGCGCGCTCGACGCCGAGGCCCGGCGCCGCGGCCAGACCCTCTACAGCCCCGACCGGCGCACGCCGCTGCACCCGCCGGTCCTGAGCGAGGGCGCGGCCAGCCTGCTGCCGGGGGAGGTCCGCGCCGCCGCGCTGTGGACCGTCCGGCTCGACGCGGACGGCGGGGTGCGCGCGGTCGACCTGCGCCGCGCCCGCGTCCGCAGCCGTGCCCAGCTCGCCTATCCCGACGTCCAGGCCCAGGCCGACGCCGGCACCCTGCCCGACCCGATCGCCCTCCTGCCCGAGGTCGGCCGGCTGCTCGAGCGGGGCGCGGCCGACCGCGGGGCCATCGAGCTCGGCACCCCCGAGCAGCAGGTGGTGCGCGGCCCCGACGGCGGCTGGACGCTGGTCGCCCGCGCCGACCTCCCCGTCGAGGGCTGGAACGCGCAGATCTCGCTGCTCACCGGCCGGGTCGCCGCCCGGCTCATGCTCGACGGCGGCGTCGGCGTGCTGCGCACCCTGCCCCCGGCCCGACCGGAGGACGTCGAGCGGCTGCGCCGGCTGGCCCCGGCGCTCGGGGTCGACTGGCCGGCCGGGACCGGTGCGGGGCAGGTCCTCGCCGGCCTCGACGTCGCCGACCCCCGCCACGCGGCGTTCCTGGAGGAGGCCGTCGCCCTGCTGCGCGGCGCCGCCTACACCCCGTTCGACGGCGCCCCGCCCGAGCAGAGCGGCCACGCCGGCGTGGGGTCCACGTACGCGCACGTCACCGCGCCGCTGCGCCGGCTGGTCGACCGCTTCGCCACCGAGGTCTGCCTCGCGCTGGCCGCCGGCCGCGAGCCCGACCCCGCCGTGCGCGCCGTCCTGCCGGAGCTCCCCGGGCTCATGGCCGCCTCCGACCGGCGCACCCGGTCGGTCGAGCGGGCCGCCGTCGACGCCACCGAGGCATGGCTGCTCGCCGGCCGCGAGGGCACCCTGTTCGACGCCGTCGTGGTCGACGCCGACGGCGACCGCGGCACCGTCGTCCTCGCCGAGCCGGCGATCCGCGCCCGCTGCGCCGGCACCGCGCTGGAGCCCGGCTCCCGCGTGCGGGTGCGGCTCAGCGAGGCCGACGTCGTGCGCCGGTCGGTGCGGTTCGAGGTGGTGGGCACGTGACCGGGCAGCCCTACCTCGCCGAGCGCCTGCAGGGCTTCGGGACCACGGTCTTCGCCGAGATGAGCGCCCTGGCGGTGGCCACCGGCTCGATCAACCTCGGTCAGGGCTTCCCCGACACCCCCGGCCCGCCCGAGGTCCTCGACGTCGCCCGCGCCGCGATCGGCACGATGGCCGACCAGTACCCGCCCGGCCCCGGCACCCCGGAGCTGCGGGCGGCCGTCGCGGCGCACGTCGAGCGCTTCCGCGGCCTGACCTACGACCCGGACACCGAGGTGCTGGTCACCGCCGGTGCCACCGAGGCGCTCAGCGCCGCGATGCTGGCGCTGGTCGAGCCCGGCGACGAGGTGGTCGTCTTCGAGCCGGTCTACGACAGCTACGCCGCGGCCGTGGCGATGGCCGGCGGCGTCCTCCGCCCGGTGCCGCTCACCCCGCCACCGGCCGACACCGAGGATGCGGTCTGGACGTTCGACCCGGCGGACCTGCGCGCCGCCGTCGGCCGGCGCGCGAAGCTTCTGCTGCTCAACACCCCGCACAACCCGACCGGCAAGGTCTTCGGCCGCGCGGAGCTGGACCTGGTGGCCGAGGTGGTCCTCGGGGCCGGCCTGCTGCTGGTCGCCGACGAGGTCTACGAGCACCTGGTGTTCGACGGCGCCAGGCACGTCTCGCCGGCCACGCTCCCCGGGCTGCGCGACCGGACGCTGGTGGTCGGCAGCGGCGGCAAGACGTTCAGCACCACCGGCTGGAAGGTCGGCTGGACCTGCGGGCCCGCACCGCTGGTGGCCGCCGTCCGCACCGCCAAGCAGTTCCTCACCTACGTCAACGCCGGGCCGTTCCAGCCGGCGGTGGCCGCGGGCCTGGCCCTGCCGGACGCCTACTTCACCGGGATCGCCCGCGACCTGCAGCGGCGCCGCGACGTCCTGGTGGCGGGGCTGCGCGCGGCAGGCCTGCCCACGATCAGCCCGGAGGCCACCTACTTCGCGACGGTCGACGTCCGCGGGGTGCAGCCCGACGGCGACGGCCTGGCGTTCTGCCGCGCGCTGCCGGAGCGGGCCGGGGTGGTGGCGGTCCCGGCCGGGGTCTTCTGGACGGCGGGGCACGCACACCTGGGCCGCCACCTGGTCCGCTTCGCCTTCTGCAAGCGCGACGAGGTGCTCGACGAGGCGGTCGGGCGCCTGAGCAGGATGTCGGCATGAGATACGGCGTGGTGCAGCACGACATCGTCTGGGAGGACCGGGAGGCCAACTACGCCCGGCTGGCGCCCCAGGTGGCCCGTGCCGCCGCCGCGGGGGCGGAGTTCGTCCTGCTCAGCGAGACGTTCTCGACCGGCTTCTCCATGACGCCGGGCATCGGCGAGCCCGAGGACGGCCCGTCGGCGTCCTTCCTGCGGGAGCAGGCCGCCGAACACGGCGTCTGGGTGGCCGGCACCTGCCCGGAGATCGCTCCCGGCGGGGATCTGCCCTACAACTCCTTCGTCCTCGCCGGCCCCGACGGCACGGTGCACCGCTACCGCAAGCTGCACCCGTTCACCCACGGCGGCGAGGCCGAGCGCTTCCGCGCCGGCGAGGCCCCGGTGACGGTCACCATCGGCGGCCTGCGGGTCACCCCGTTCGTCTGCTACGACCTGCGCTTCGCCGACGTCTTCTGGGCGGCCGCGCCGACCACCGACGTCTACCTGGTGACGGCGAACTGGCCCTCGGCGCGCCGCCGCCACTGGACGACCCTGTTGCAGGCGCGAGCCATCGAGAACCAGGCCTACGTGGTGGCCTGCAACCGGGTGGGCACCGCCGGCGACGGCCTGCACCACGCCGGCGACAGCCGGGTGGTCGACCCGATGGGTGAGGTGCTGGCCGCCGCCGCGGGTGGCGAGACCCTCGTGCTGGCCGACGTCGACGCCGCCGAGGTCACCGCCACCCGCGACCGGTTCGCCTTCCTGGCCGACCGGCGGGGTCAGCGCACCTGAGGAGAGGTCGTCTGGTCGACGACGATCTGCTCCCGCCGCACCTGCTCGGTGATCTGCTCCTGGCCCTGCACGACCTCGGTGGTCAGCCGGACCCGCTCGACCGGCACGACCTCGACCGACACCACGGGGCGCTCGGCGTGCAGCACGATCTCCGTGGGCAGCCCGGCCGTGCCCGTGCCGCCGGCCTGTGGCGACCCGGTCTGCACCGACCCGGCCTGCGCCGTCCCGGTCTGGTACTGACCGCCGGCGGGGGCCAGCGACTCGCCGGGGACGTCGGGGGCGTCGAGCGGCACGTGCTCGACGCGGATCTCCTCGCGCCGGATCGGCACGGTCACCTGCACCTCCTCGGTGACCACGTACTTCACCAGCCGCACGCGCGTGGTGGCCACCTGCTCGGTCCCGACCCGCAGCTGCTCCTCGCTGCGGGTCATGGCGCCGTCGGTGACGGCGTGCTGCGCGGCGTACTCCGCCGCGGGCGGTGGCGCGGCCTGCTCGGTGGTGGTCCGCATGCCGGCGGCCGGCACCGGGACCGGCCGGGTGCCCGTGTCGGCCACCGCGGTATCCGCCGTCGCGGTCCCCGTCCCGGCCGTGGAGGCACCACTCACCGGGGCGCCACCCACCGGGGCACCGCCCACCGGAGCGCCGGGCAGGGGAGCGCCGCCCACCGGACCGCCTGCTGGAGCGCCGCCGACGGGGGCGCCGGTTGGTGGCGTGCCGCCCGTCAGCCCGTAGTGCTGCCGCAGTGCGGTCTCCTCCTCGGGGCCGAGGTGGTCACCGCCCATGACCGGGGCGTGCCGGACGGTGTCCTTGTGCACGGGCACGTCGAGGACGCCGTCGTGGAAGGTGGCCTGGGTGGCCGGGACGATGGAGTGCTTCGTGCCGAACAACCCGGTGCTCACGGCCACCCAGGTGGGTGCGCCGGTGCGATCGTCGACGAAGAAGCTCTCGACGGTGCCGATCTTCTCGCCGTCGGGCCCCTGGACCGTGCTCCCGATCGCCGCGGACAGGTCTCGCTCGCTCAACACGCTGCTCGCCTCCTCCGTCGACGCCACGGTCTGGCGTCTTCCGCGGGGGAGTGCCCGGTCCGGAGTGCCGCGACACCCCCAGCACGCCTACGGTCGTTCCTGACGATCACGACGAGGAGGCCGACGTGGGTAGCGGACAGCTCGAGGTCGAGCGCAAGTTCGAGGCGGGGCCGGACGTCGTCCTGCCCGACCTGACGGTCGTCGACGGCGTGGCGGCGGCCGGGGACCCGGTCACCCACGAGCTCGACGCCACGTACTACGACACCCCGGACCTGCGGCTGGCCCGCGCCCGGATCACCCTGCGACGGCGCACCGGCGGCACCGACGCCGGCTGGCACCTCAAACTGCCGACCGCCGTCGCGGGCTCCCGCCGGGAGCTGCACGCGCCGCTGGGCACCCGGCGCACCCTCGTGCCCCGCGCGGTCACCGAGCCGGTGACCGCCGTCCTCCGCGGCGTCCGGCCGGCACCGGTGGCCACCCTGCAGACGACGCGGCAGGTCACCCACCTGCTCGGCGACGGCGACGCGGTGCTCGCCGAGGTCGCCGTGGACACGGTGACCGGCACGGCGCTGGCGCCCGATCCCGAGACGCCCGCGACCGTCATGACCTGGCGCGAGATCGAGGTGGAGCTCGTCGGAGGCGACGAGGCGCTGCTCGACGGCGTCACCGCGGCCCTGGCCGGCGCCGGCATCCGCCCCTCCGACGCCCCGTCCAAGCTCACCCGCGTGCTCGCCGACCGGCTGGCGGCGCTGGTCCCCGCCCCGGTCGCCCGGCCCGCCGCCGACCCGGGCGCACAGCGCGGCGGCAAGAAGGGCAAGAAGGGGAAGGGCGGGCAGAGGTCCGCCGAGCCGGTGCCGACCGCCGCCGAGGCCGTGCTCGGCGCCCTGCGCAGCCAGGTCCGGGCGCTGCAGACCGCCGACATCGGCGTCCGCACCGGCGACCCCGAGGGCGTGCACGACCTGCGCGTGGCCTGCCGCCGGCTGCGCAGCATCCTCGCCGCGTTCCGGTCCGTGCTCGACCGCACCGCCACCGACCCCGTCCGCGACGAGCTGCAGTGGATCGGCGCCGCGCTCTCCGGCGCCCGCGACGGCGAGGTGGCCCTCGAGCACCTGAAGTCCGTCGTGGCCGCCCAGCCGGTGGTGCTGGTCCGCGGCCCGGTGGCCGCCCGGTTGCAGCAGACCGAGGTCGCCGACGTCGAGCGGGGCCGCAAGGCGGCGGTGCTGGCGCTGTCGGACAAGCGGCACCTGGCGCTGCTCGACACGCTCGACGCCCTGCTCGACGACCCGCCGCTGGCCGAGGCCGCCGGCGAGCCCGCGCGCACCGTCCTCGCCGACGCCGTCAAGCGCACCGGGAAGCGGCTGCAGGCGCGCATCGACGAGTCACGGGCCCACGAGCAGGAGGACCCGGGCGCCCACGAGGAGGAGTCCGAGCACGCCCTGCACGAGGTGCGGAAGGCGGCCAAGCGGGTCCGCTACACCGCCGAGGTCGCCGCGCAGCTGCTCGGGGCGCCGGCCGAGGCGTTGGTGGCCTGCATGAAGGAGGTGCAGGACGTGCTCGGCGAGGCCCAGGACACCGTCGTCGCCCGGCAGTGGTGCCTGCGGCTCGCTGCGGCCGCCGTCGGGGCGGGGGAGGACACGTTCACCTACGGCCGGCTCCACGCGCTGGAGGAGATGCGCGCCGAGCACGCCGACCAGCGGTTCTGGGCGCTCGAGCCGGCCCTGCGCGCGGCGGTGAAGGCGGCCGCGAGGGCCTGACCGGGCCCACCGCCCGGCCCGGACGGGAACGTCCGGGCCGGGTCGCACGTCTTCCCGGACCGGGGCCGTCCCGCGCCGTGCCGTCCCCCGCCGTGCCGCCCCCGTGCCCGAGCCGAAACGAGGCCCGTCCTGTCCCTGATCGCTCTGCTGGGGTTTGGGACGGTCGTCCTGGCCGCCCTGCTCGTGCTCCACGGCTACCTCTGGTGGCGCCTGGTCCGCGGCACCACCCGGCCGGGACGGGCGCGGCGGCTGCTCACCTGGCTCACCGTCGTCCTGACCCTGCTGCCCGCCGCCGCGGTGCTGCTGCGCCGCACCCTGTCCCTGTCGGCGCAGGAGCCCCTGGCCTGGGTCGGCTTCACCTGGCTCGGCATCGCCTTCTACGCCTTCCTCGCGCTGCTCGTCCTCGAGCCGGTGCGTCTGCTGCTGCGCCGGTGGTCCCGCCGGCGGCCCGCCGTCCAGCCGGCTGCCGAGCCCGTCGCCGCAGGGCGCGCCGCTCCGGAGCCCGCTGCCGACGCGGTCGCCGACAGCGGCCCGGCCGAGCCGGCTCCGGTCGACCCGTCGCGGCGGCTGTTCCTCGCCCGCTCCCTCGCCGTGACCGCCGGTGTCGTCGCGCTGGGCACCGCGGGCACCGGCGTCGTCACGGCCAACTCCGCCCCGGTCGTGCGGCGGGTGCCGATCACGCTGCCGCGGCTGGACCCGGCCCTCGACGGGCTGCGGATCGTCACCTTCTCCGACGGCCACCTCTCGGCCACCTACGGCGGGCGGCGCTTCGAGCGGCTGGTCGAGACGGTGAACGCCCAGCGTCCCGACGTCGTCGCGATCGTCGGCGACCTGGTCGACGGCGAGGTCGACGAGCTCCGCGAGGAGGTGGCACCGCTGGCGGACCTGGTGAGCGAGCAGGGCGTCTACTTCGTCACCGGCAACCACGAGTACTTCGTCGACACCGCCGCGTGGCTGCGGCACCTGTCCACCCTCGGCGTCGACGTGCTGCGCAACGAGCGGGTCCCGATCACCCGTGGCGGCGCCTCCTTCGACCTGGCAGGTGTCGACGACCGCACCGCGGCGTCCTCCGGTGTCCCCGGCCACGGGGCGAGCGTCGACGCCGCCCTCGACGGCCGCGACGACGCCGTCCCGGTGGTGCTGATGGCCCACCAGCCGGTGCAGGTCGAGCAGGCGCAGGCCGCCGGCGTGGACCTGCAGCTGTCCGGCCACACGCACGGCGGGCAGCTGTGGCCCTTCGACTACGTCATCCGGCTCGACCAGCCCGCCGTCGAGGGGCTGTCCCGGCACGGCGACACGCAGCTCTACGTCACCTCCGGCGCCGGCTACTGGGGCCCGCCCATGCGGGTCGGTGCCCGCCCCGAGGTCACCGTGGTGGAACTGCGGGCACCGGGAGGGTGAACGCGAGAGACGTCTCATACGACATGACGTCCGCAGACGTCTTCCCCCGCATACGCTGGCGGCCGTGACGGCAGCGACGGCAGGACCGAAGTACCTCTCGGTCCGGGAGCACCTCCGGCGCCGGGTCGCCGCGATGCCGGAGGGTGCCCTGCTGCCCCCCGAGCCCAGCCTGTGCGCGGAGTACGGCGTCAGCCGGATCACCCTGCGCCGCGCCGTCGACGGGCTGGTCGCCGACGGCCACCTCGTCCGCGAGCAGGGCAGGGGCACCTACGTCACCCGGCCGGCGATCCGGCACGAGTACCGCGAGAGCTTCGTCCACCGCATCGCCGGCTGGAGCTCGGTGATGGCCGAGCAGGGCGCGCAGGTGGGCACCACGGTGCTGCGGCAGCGGGTGGTCCCCGCGCCCGCGACGGTCGCCACGGAGCTCTCCCTCGACGTCGCCGAGGACGTCGTCGAGCTCGAGCGGCTGCGCAGCGTCGACGGGGCGCCCAACCACGTCGCGCACAGCTTCCTGCCCGCGGAGCGCTACCCGCGGGCCGCCGAGGAGGACTTCAGCGAGGGCTCGCTGTACGACTTTCTCCGGCGGGAGTACGGCGCCGACCTCGCGCACGCCCGCATCGTCGTCGACGTCGGCACCGCAGGCCCCGACGAGGCCGACCTGCTGCGGATCGCCGCGGGCTCGCCGCTGCTCGTCGTCCGCACCACCGTCCGCGACAGCGCCGGGAACCCGCTGGTGCACAGCTTCTCCCGGCTGCGGCCCGACGTCAGCCAGGTCGAGTTCGAGGTCTCGGTCACCGGCCGCTGAGCGCGGTCAGCCGGGGCTCGAGGTCGAGGACCATGCGCACGAAGCGGGCCCGCCGGGCGGAGTAGGCCAGCAGCTCGTCGGTGACGGGCTCGAACAGCACGTGCAGCGGCATCCCGGTGCACGGGTAGCGCAGCAGGGCTGCCACCAGGACCCCCGTCTCCAAGTCGGCCACGGGCACGTCCGCGCCCTCGGCGGCCAGTCCGCGCGCGTAGGCGGCCACCGCGGGCCCGAGCAGGCCGGGTACCTCGTCGGCCGGGCCGACACCCGACTCGGCGCGGCCGAAGACCAGCGGGACGACGTCGAAGCCGGCCGGTGCGGGCCCGGTCATGGCCCAGTCGACCAGCACGAACGTGTCCGGCGCCGCCGCAGGCCGGAGCAGGTTCATCGGCGTCGCGTCCCCGTGGGAGGGGAGCACCGGCAGAGGCGCGAGCCGCGCGTGCAGCTCGTGGACCCGGCGGGCGAGGCCGCACACCTCGTCCCGGAGCGCGGCGACCTCGGGGACGCCGAAGAGCGGTGAGGTCCAGGTGGCGTCGTCGAGCAGCCAGGGGACGGCCCAGGAGCCGAGCTGCTCGTCGCGGTAGGAGGTCAGGAAGTCCCCGCCGGGGAACGGCGGCAACGGCCGGCCCCGGCGGCGGGCCGCCAGGCGGCCGAGGGCCTCTGCGGCGCGCACGGTGTCGCCAGCCGTCCACGGGGCGTCCACCGGATCGGCGTCCTCGAGCCACAGCGTCAGCCGGTCTCCCGGCTGTTCTCCGACCGCCACCACGTCCGGCGGACGCAGCCCTCGAGGAGCGCAACCGGCAATCCCCGAGGCGAGCACGTCGGCCTCGACCCGCCACGGGATCAGGGCGTCGAGGCGCGCACGGACGTCGTCGGGCATCTGCGGCGGCAGGCCGTACCGGGCGGACTGCAGCTCCTTGGCGACCAGGCGCAGCACCACCGGCTCCCCGGCCCCGCCGTGGCCCTCCATCCGGACGCGGCTGAGGCACCGCGTCGTCGGCGCGCTCACGGCGTGTGGGAGTGGCGTGCAGGTGACGTCGTCGACCTCGAGACCGGGGTCGCCCGCCCACCGGCGCAGGGCGGGCAGCAGCTCGCCGACGGTCGTCCCGCCGGGGAGCGGCGTCACCGGGGACGCCGGACGTGCGGTCGACGAGGACGGAGGGGGCGGAACAGGGCCAGGAAGGGAGAGGTCGTCACCGCGGGCTCCGTGGGATGATGGTCAAGCCGCTTGTCCGACCAGGTGATGGTGAAGCAACTTGTCCTATTCCGTCAACGGCCCGCCGCTCATCTCGGCTCTGCTCGAGACGGCGATGATGCGGATCCGGGACGACCTCTACACGCTCAGTGACACGCGCTTCCCCGGCCTGCGGATGCGCCACTACCGCCTGCTGTCCTTCGTCCCGCCCGAGGGTGAGCGGCTGAGCCGGATGACGACCGACAGCGGGCTGACCAAGCAGGCGCTGGCCCAGGCCCTGGCTCCGCTGGAGGACGGCGGCTACGTCGAGGTCGTCCCCGACCCCTCCGACCGGCGGGCCCGCCTGGTCCGGCTCACCGACCGCGGCCGGGCGGTCAACGAGGCCGTGCGCCACCACCTCTCCGACGTCGAACGGGACTGGGCGCGCCGGGTGGGGGAGGAGCGCTACGCCGTCGCCCGGGCCGTCCTGGCCGACCTCGCACCCGGCCCGGCCGGATCGCCCGCGCCGGTTACGGTCGAGGAGTGACGACGGCCAGCGGGACCCGGGAGGTGGCCGCCCCGCGCAGCCGGGTGTGGCGGGCGCTGGCCGTGCTGGAGCCCTACTGCGCGGTGTGCGACGTCTCCTACGTCGTCGCGGGCGAGCGGTCCGGGGTGGGCGCCCGGTTCGTCTGCGTCCCCGGCCGGCTGGCCGACGACGAGAGCCCGCGCGACGGTGCCCCGCGCGGCGAGATCGTCGAGTGGGAGCCGGAGCGGGTGGTCGCCACGAGGCTGGAGCTGACCCCCGAGACGTGGACGACGCGGATCGAGCTCGCCGACGCGGGCGCCGTCGCCACCCGCGTCACCATCACGCTCACCCACGCGCCGCGGCGGCCCCGACTGGCCGACCGGCTGGCCCGCCGGGCGATGCACCAGCTGGTCCAGCGCACGGTCGAGGGCGAGCTGGACAAGCTCCCGGCGCACGTCGAGCAGGTCGCCGCGGAGTGACCTTCGTCCCCCATCGGGGGTGCGCACGCGTCGGTGCCGCCGGGACGGGTAGGGGGAGCGGCAGGAGCGCCCGGCGACCGGCCGGGTGCCGCATCCACCTCGTGGAGGACTCGTCGTGATCGGATTCCTCGTTGCCGGCCTCGTCATCGGTGCCCTCGCCCGGCTGATCGTCCCGGGCAAGCAGCACCTCGGCATCCTCGCCACCCTGGCCCTCGGCCTGGTCGGCTCGCTCATCGGCGGGCTGATCGCCCAGTTCTTCGGCACCGGCAGCATCTGGGAGCTCAACGTCCTGGGCTTCGTCCTGGCCGTCGTCGCCGCCGTCCTGCTGATCGGTGTCGCCGAGAGCGTCGCGGGCCGCAACCGCGCCGTCCGCCGCTGACGTCCGCGCGGGAGTCGGCCGGGCTCAGAGCTCGACCGACTCCCCCGGGGTCAGCCGGCCGTAGGGGGTGGGCGTCCCCGGGCCGCGCTCGCCGAGCAGCCCGCCCATCAGACCCAGACCCGTGTCGTTGAGCAACCCGTCGTGCAGGGCCCACGCCTGGTCGGCGTCGACCGCCCGCACGTAGTCGATCACCTCCGACGCCTTGCACCACGGAGCGTGCAGCGGCACCAGCAGCGTGGCCACCGGCGTCCCCGGCACCGTGAACGCGTCCCCGGGGTGGAAGACCAGGCCGCCGACCAGGAAGCCGACGTTGTGCACCCGTGGCAGCTCCGGGTGGATCACCTCGTGCCACTCGCCGTGCACCTGCACGTCGAAGCCGGCGACGGTCACCGCGTCGCCGTCGCCCACCGCGTGCACCCGCCCGGCCGCGCCCCCGAGCTGCTCCGCGACGGACCGGTTCGTCCACACCTCGAGCGCCGGGTCGGCGTCCATGGCCGCACGCAGCCGGTCGGGCTGCACGTGGTCCACGTGCTCGTGCGTCACCAGGACCGCGGAGGCGCCGTCGAGCACCGCCGGGTCGGTGAAGGCGCCGGGGTCGATGACCAGCCGCCGGTCGCCGTCGCTGATCGCGACGCAGGCGTGCCCGTGCTTCGTCAGCTCCATGACGTCAGCTCCATGAGCGCATCCTGCCGTCGCGGCCGCCGGTCCGCCGCCTCACCCGGACGGGTGACGGGAGCACCGCCCGGCTGCCCCGGCGACCGGCGCCTGCCGACCTCCCTGGCATGGCCCCCACCGCCACCACCCCCACCGCCACCACCCCCACCGCCACCACCCCCACCGCGTTCGCCGCCACCACCTACGTCGCCGCCCGCAGCCGCGCCCACGGCCCGACCGCCGCCCTGTGGCACGCGGTCGAGCTGCACCGTCCGGCCGCCGAGGTCGACGGCGCCTGCGAGCTCACCCTCTGCGGCACGCTGGCCCGCGTCACCCT
>NZ_FPBA01000058.1 GCF_900116515.1 Geodermatophilus amargosae | reverse complement strand
GATCCCGAAGATCACCACGATCAGGACCAGCAGATACAACACGCTGACCCGCTTCGGGCTCAACGCGCCCAACACACTCGACACGTCAGCCACGGGAGACCTCGCCCTCCTCGGGTGCTCCGGCAGCGGCCCCACTCGTCGGCGCTGCGTCCGCCGGCCGCAACTGCTCCTCTTCGATGCGTTCCACGGTCAGGTGCGGACCGGTCAGCTCAGCACCGAGACGCCCGCGGCGGAACACCAGGACGCGGGTGGACACCTGCACCAGCTCCTCGACATCGGAGGAGCAGACGATCACAGCCGCTCCGGCGGACGCCGCGCCGACGACCAAGTCGTGGATGGTGGCCTTGGCGCCGACATCCACCCCCTGCGTGGGTTCGTCCAGCACCAGCACCTTGGGGCCGGTCCGCAGGAGCCGGCCCAGGACCACCTTCTGCTGGTTGCCACCGGAGAACTGGTCGATGACGCGCTCGGACATCGGCGGCCGGACGTCCAGGACCTTCATCCACTTCTGCGCGTCCTTGCGCTCGAGACGCCGGCTCAGGCGACCTCGCCGCGAGATGGACCGGATGTCGGCGATGGTGAGGTTCTCGCGGAGCGTCGCAGTGCTGAGGAGCGCATCACGACGCCGCTCGGCCGGCGCATACGCCAGGCCTCGCGCCAGCGAAGCGGCCGGGTCTCCCGGCCGCACGGACCGCCCGTCGATCGCGACAGTCCCCGACAGGTGCAGCTGCCCGGCGATCGCTCCTGCGATGCTCTCCCGCCCGGACCCCGTCAGGCCGGCGATGCCCACGACTTCACCCGGTCGCACGTCGAGATCGATCCCGCGTAGGCCCCCACCGTGCATGTTGCGGACGGTGAGCCGCGGCTCCTCGCCCGAGTCGCTCTCGGCCGCCGCCACGTCGGCCTGGGTGCGCGGCGTCAGGGCGCGCCCCAGCATCAACTCGACCAGACGGTCATGGGACAGATCCCGAGAGGACACCGTCGTGACCTTGCGACCGTCGCGGAGGACCGTGACCGTGTCGGCCAGTTCCATCACCTCGTCCAGGTGATGACTGATGAACAGGACCGATCCGCCCGCCTGGGTCAGCCGCCGCAGCGCGTCGAAGAGCAACTGAGCATCGGGACCGGGCAGCGACGCCGTCGGCTCGTCGAGGATGAGCAGCGCCGGCGGCTTCTCCCCGTGGAGCGCTCGCACGATGGCCACCACCGTGCGCTGAGCTGCTGACAAGGAGCCGACCCGAGCCCGCGGATCGATGTCGTAACCGAAGTCCTTGAGCGCCCGACCGGCGCGAGAGCGCTCGTCACCCTTCGAGATCGGCTTGACCCAGCCACGGTCTGACGCCATGAAGAAGTTCTCCGCCACGCTGAGGTCCTCGATCAGGCCCAGGTCCTGGTGGACGAAGCGCAACCCGGCCTGGTTGGCAGCCGCCGCGGAACCCAGTTCGAACGGCTCACCGGCCACTGTCGCGTCACTGCCGGCATCCGGCCCGTGATAGCCGCCGAGCAGCTTCACCAGCGTGGACTTCCCGCACCCGTTCTGTCCCACCACTGCATGGATCTCGCCCTTGGCGATCTCCAGGTCCACTGAATCCAGGGCACGCTGGGCCCCGAAGGTCTTGGTCACGCCTCTCAACGACAGGACCATCTCGCGCTCGGAGCTCGCGACGGCAGTCATCAGCCTCGTCCTTCGAAGGTGGCGGGGTGGAGGTCCGGAGCTCTCGCCCTCACACGGAAGTGGCGGGCGTCACTCGGCATGCGGAGTCTGGCATCCGCTCACGTACCCAGTCAACAGTTCCTCATGACCAATTGCGCGGCCGTCCAGGGGCGTCGCCGGCGTCGGGATGTGGCGTTGCGCCCGTCCGGCCCGGAGTGCTCGAGGAGCACCGACGAGCAGCGGAGCGAGCCGGTTGGGAGCCCTGCCGGCGCCGTCTGCGACATCAGCCACCGCGCACCCCTCGAGGGGACGGCCGTGGACAGCCCCGTCCACCCACAGAAACGGAGGACGGAGCACGAGGTGCCGCCGGCGCCGGGATCGGGCTCGCCCGACCGGCCACGTTCGGCTGAGCACGACGCAACGGGGGCGCCGACCGGCCGGGCTCAGCCCAGCCGACCGGCGCCCCCCTCGCCCCGGACAGGAACGTCTCAGGTCAGGGCGCCGCGGGCTTCGTCGCCGGGGCGTTCACGATGTACTGCTTGGACCAGGGCACGGAGCGGTCGTCCCCGTCCTCGGGGACGGCGTTGCGCCACGTCCTCAGGCGGGTCGTCGGGGCACCGAGGTCGATCTGCAGCCAGGGTCGTTCGACTCCCAACTCGAACTGCGCGTTGATGTAGTTGTCGATGTACTCCGCTTCGTGCGTCTTCGACAGCATTCGACGGTGCAGGTGAACCCACTCCTTCTCCTGCCCGGGCTGGAAGACGACCTCGGCATGACCCTGGATGATCACGCGCCGCATCGGCTCCGCCGTCTCGTCGATGGCCATCCCCACGCGGCCGTCGCGGCGGACGTTGTTCCACGGAGCGGAGTTGGGCCGCAGCGTGAACCTGATCTTCCCCTCGTCGAACAGGAAGACGATCGGCATGACTCGCGGGAAGCCGTCCTCATCCACGGTCGCGATCCGGGCGTAGAAGCCCGGCGCGGTGATGAACTCCTCGAACTCCTGATCGGTCAGTTTCGGCATGTGGGCTCCTTGACGTCAGACGCTGGAAGTCCGGTCGACACGGAAGACCGCGATGGAAGAGCCCCGTGTGGACCGTCGTGCTGGCGACGGGTGGCGAGGTGCGCGTTGTCGGCTCCTCCCCCGTCAGCGCCGGAGACATCGCCGCCCTCCGGGCGTCTCCTCCGGCGCCGCGATCAGTCGCCTACCGACCGAGGGCCTGTGGGTCTCTGCCGGTGGTGGGGTTGTCGGCCGCCAGGTCCGTCGGGTGCGGGCCGGCGGGGTCGGTGGGTTCGACCTGCGTGGTCG
>NZ_FPBA01000042.1 GCF_900116515.1 Geodermatophilus amargosae | reverse complement strand
GGACCGCGTCGGCGTTCCAGTCCGCGGTGCGCAGCAGCCGCTGCATCCCGTCCGGAGACACCTCACCGGCGGCCTCGGCCAGCGTCCAGCCGTTCTTGCGCTCCAGCTGACCCAACAACCCGCGCAGATAGGCCAGCACCCGGGCCCGCGGCTCGGCCCGGCTGAACGCAGCGGCAATGCGCCGGTGGACCTCCTCCAGCCCCGCCGCCCAGTCCTGCACCTCGGCCACCAGGCCATCGCAGCGCATCCGCCCACGCTGCTACCAGCCCTCAGCCGATCACGACAGCGACACGCTCAAGTGCCGTTGCAGTACTAGACGTCGGGCGATCGCCCGAACTCCGAGGCCCTGGGCCTCGGGCAGCGCGAGTTCCTCACGCTCGTGGAAGGACAGGTAGCGGCCGGTGGGCTCGGCCAGGCCTAGCGGCGGCATGCCGCCAGCGTGGCGAAACCAGCGCGACCCGACCGGCCATGACACACCGACCTCGAGCGCGGCGTCCTTGGTGCGCGTGCCCTGCGCGATCAGACGCCAGAACGCGCGCTCGACGTGCCGGGCCGGCATCGGCCGACCCGAGGAACGCATCGCCGGCCGAAGCGCCCGGTCCGCCTGCTGCTGACGTCGTGCCATCACACACCTCCGTGATCACGGGGTGTTGCGACGACCGTGTCGACAGACCGGTTAAAACCGCCTTTCCCCTAAGTTCTTGCGGTGGTCGCAACACCAAAGGATGTGAGGGTGTTGATGGCCGTTCGCTTGTCCAAACTGGAGGATGAGAGTCACGGCGGCACTGAAGAAGTACCCCAACGAGCTGCGTGAGGGCGAACCGGATGGCGGCGGAGGCCCGGCGTGCCCCAGTCATCCGGCCAGGGGGTCGAGGTGTCCAGTAGGCGACGGGCTGCCCCCGCTTCAGTCAACTCCTTGCGTATGGGGCTGCCGCCCGCGCTGGCAGAGCGAGATCCGCGCCTGAGCGAACGTTCCTGGGGCGGTGGCGGGCATCCAGGTTTAGACGTGTCCTAACCGTCACTTTGACCTGTCGAAGGCGCCGCCTGTCGTACTAGATTGCGCCGCCCCGATCGGGCTCTCGGTTCAGTGAGCTGGGCGGCGTCCTCGGGGTGGCAGTGCCGGACGAGGCCTTCAGGTGACGGTGTCGCGGTGACCAAGCGGGAGCGCATCGACCGGGACGTCCTGCATCGCCGCGCTCAGGTTGTGGGGTGCTGTCCGGTTGGGCAGCAGGCGACGACGTCCGCGACCTGATGGCGGCTGCGGCTCCCAGCCACGTGCCCCGGCACCCAGGGAAGCACGTGCTGCGTGCCGCCCCGACCTCGCCGAAGCCGGCGGGGAGGACGGCCCCGAGGTGGCCCAGTCACGCGCCGGGATCAGCCGGCTGCGGGCTCACACCGCCTGATTACCCGACCGGGTCTTCCGCCGACGACCGTACGCGGGGCCCGCGTCGTCCACCCGCCAGCCATCTCCGCGGGGCCAGCGGTGGTTGCAGTTCTGGCTGCAGTTGCGGTGAATCCGTGGCTGTTCGCCTCCGTCCGCTGCTGTCTCGAAAGGTATCGAACTCGCTGGTCAGAGGGCCGTCATGGACGCTGACGGACGACCACGAACGCGATCATGACGGCCTGGCAGTGTGGGGGCAGGGGTTCGCGTCCCCTCAGCTTCACCCCAATGACCAGGCCGTCCTCCGAATCGGAGAGCGGCCTGAGTCGTCCCTGGTGTCAGCGTGGTGGCCACTGGCGCGGATGCGGTGCCAGGTCAGTCCCACAGCGCGCTTCCCATGTGGTCTGCCGCGTCGCGGCCGAGGGCGGGCATCACGTGGCTGTGGGTGTCCGTTGTCGTGCGCATCTGTGCGCGGCCCAGGACCTCCGTAACGACCCTGGGGTGCACGCCTTCTGAGAGCAGCAACGTGGCTGCCATGTGCCGCCCGTCGTGTAGCCGAACCTCGCGCACGTCCGCTTCGCGCAGGAGGGCCTTCCAGAAGCGCCAGTCCGACTTGCGCTCGATCGGCCGACCGTGGGGCTGTCGGAGCGCCTCGACGAGTTGGGCGGGTAGGGCCACGGTCCGTCGGCTGCGGTCCGCTTCTGGATCCTCGGAGACCAGGCCTTGTCCGCCGACGCGGTGCAGGCTACGGCGAACAGTGCGCCGTTCTCCAGGTCGACGTCTGCCCATCGCAGGCCGAGGGCTTGAACCGCCGCAGTCCCACGGCCAGCGCCACGGTCTACCGAGCGGCGTTGCGGTGTGCCTGAGCGGCCGCGATCATCTGTCGGGCCTCCGTAGCACTGAGGGGTCGCGCGGTCTCCGGCCGCTCCACCGCCGGCGGGTCCCATGAGGCCTCGTGGCCGAGCAAGCGCCGCCTGCACAGAGGGTAGCTGCGGGTGCGGCGGCAGCCGCGCATCAGATGAGCCCCAGGCCGAACAGCAGCGCGGCACCGATCACCCCGGCACTGACCGCCACCCCCGCCTTGCCCAGGTGGGTGCCGTCGAGTGGACCGACCGGCAGCAGCAGCGACGCACACATGACCAGGGCCGCCACAGCCCAGGCCTCCGACAGTGGTGTGCGAAGCAGGGCCGACTCCAGGAACAGCACGAGGGCGAGGCCGGCGAGCGTCAGCGGCGCGGCGAGGTGCAGCCGCGTGACGTCCTCCCCGGCGTCGACTCCTACCGAGGTAGCACAGGCCTCATCGGCTTCGGCTCGTCCGACGCCTCCGGGGTCCGCGTCGCCGCGCTCCGCCTGGCCGGGCTCGACGACCGGCAGTGGCGCCCACGGATATCCGACCGCTCCTGCGGCGACGCCGACCACGATCCCAGGACCCCACGACCGCTGAGTCGGAGCCACGCCGGCCCGGGAGCCGACCAGGTGCCGGGCGGTCATCGCCACGAGGACGAGGACGAGCAGGCCCAGCGGATACAGCAGCGTGGCAGTCGCCGCGGTGCCGTGGTGCAGGTCGGCGAGGAGAAACGTCAGGACGGTCGCGGCAGTTGCCCACACTGGGGCCCGCGCCCTGCCGGCAAGGGGCATTGCCTCAAGGCGTCGGACGACCGGCTCCATCCACTGGCTCGCGCTCTCGGCCGCGCCGCGGTTCGCCGTCCGGGCCAGGCCGAGGGCCAGGCCCACCGCGGCTAGCAGGCCCACCGCTGCCGTAGGTGCCGGACGCCGGAGGTCGGCGAACGTCCAGGCCGGCGGCAGCGGCTTTGAGAGGTCGAGCGCCGTCCGGTAGACCCGCGCATCGATGGTCAGCTCGAGGCGTCGGTCGCGCAGGTCCGGATCTAACCGGTACGCCGTCCCGAGCGCGTTTTGGGCGGCGAGAAGGCGGGTTGGTCCTCTCGCGGACTCCAGGACGCCGAGGTTGAACCAACCGAGTGCGTAGTCGGGGCGGGCACCGACGGCTTGCCGAAAGGCACGGCGCGCCTCATCGGGCCGGTCCAGCCGGGCCAGCTGGACACCAAGGTCGTTGGCCGCCGGGTAGAGCCCCGTGTCGTTCACAAGCGCTCTCCGGTTGAGCCGGACCGCCGCAGGGATGTCACCCCTGCGATCGGCGATCAAACCGGCGGTCATCAGGGTGATCGGGTTGTGCGGGTCCGCCCGCAGCGCCTCGTCCACCAGATCGGACGCCCGAGCGATGTTCCCTAGGCCGAGCTGGGCGAGCGCCGCGTTGTTCCGCAGAACCTCGGTACGGACCCCGGAGCCCGGAGGGATCGTCCAGTAGAGCGCCGTCTCGTAGTCCTCCGTGGCTGCTCGGAGACGACTCGTCCGACGTTCCTCGTCGGCCAGTTGCGCGCTCGCGTGGTACGAGACCAGCGCAAAGTCCCCGGCCACACCCTGGCCCTCCGGGCCCATCTGGTACGCGTAGCCCTCGATTCCCAACCTGCTCAGCTCTCGCAGCGTGCCCTCGGCCTCCGCGGGGCGTCCGGCAGCGATGAGGGACGCCGCACGATTGAGATCTGCCCGGGCCACGGTGAGGTCGTCCTGGTAGTCCAGCAAACGGGACCGGCGCGCCGCCATCAGGAAACCGGCCGCTGCCTCGTCGTATCGCTGAAACAGGAAGTCGATCTCAGCCCTGCGGAAGGCGGGAAGCGCACTCTCGTCTCCGCGAGCGACCTCCCACTGGCCGACGAACCGCCGGGCGGCCGACAGGTCGCCGGCCCAGCGCAGCAGGTTCTGCCAGTCGTCGGCGGCTTCCTCGCGGAAGGGGTCCTCCAGCGCCTCGTCTCCTCTGACGTCGACTTCGAGGAGGAGTGTCGCTACCCGGAGCAGCCGAGTGGGTTCCTCGTGGGGTACGTCGCAGCCGAAGCGGTCCGGCCGGGCGCTGACGATGGGGTCCGACCATTCCAACAGCGCGTCGCGCACGTGCCCGGCGAGCACGGCGTTGCGCCGCCACGCCCAGGACGCACATGCCGCGGCGGTGCCGGTAAGGCCGTCCACGGGACGGAACTGAGGGATGAACGACAAGTCTTCGGCGGAGCCACCCGCCCCGCCGGCCGGCCACAGCTGGGACCGCAGCGGCTGCAGCCGGTCGATTCCCAAGGACAGGGCTGGCGTCACGTCCTGCAGCGTGTTGTGCCACGAGCGCTGCGGAACCGGGATCAACCCCGGACCTCTCGGATAGGCGTCGGCCCCCATGTCCATCAGCCGGCGGGCGGAGCGCTCTGAGTCCTCGAAGCGACCGGCCGCCTCCTGCGCCGCGATCAGCACCTCGAGCACCGGCCCCGGCGTCGCGGACGACTCAGCCATCGGAATCAGCAGGTCGATTGCTCGCACCGGCTCACCGAGCCCGATGAGGGCCCGCGCCAGGCCGCCGGCAGCCTCCTCCCGCCCGCCGTGGTCGACCGCCTGGTTGTAGGCGGTCACGGCCTGCCGGAAGTAGCGGCGAGCGGTGAACGGCGGGCTGCCGCCCAGCGACATGGCAGCGCTGAGATGGGCGTCGCCCAACCCCGTGAGCGCCGCGACGTCTGTGGGATGCCGTTCGACGAGGTCCCGCATGGTGGTGACGGCAGCCGCGGTCGGCGTTCCGTACTCCTCGGGGAACGGTCCCTCCGTGAACCCCCGCAGCTGGGCCTGCCCGATCACCCACCCCGGCGTCGGATCGTCGGGGCACGCGGCTTCGGTGCGGCGGTGCTCGTCCTCAAGGACGTCGTCCGGGATGGACGGCTCGCCGGCCAGCAGCAGCAACAGGTTCAGCTGGGGTGCGCAGTCACCGTCCGCTCGCGCCCGATCGAGCACGGCGAACGCAGCTGGCCCGGTGTTGGCCTCGGCATCCACTTCTCCGAACTGCAGATCGTTCTGCGCCACCACGACCGTGAGTGCGGCGCCCAGCGCGGTCCACGCGGACACCGGGCCGGGGTCGGTGATGCTTCCGAGGACCGTGTCGAGAGCGGTGTACCGGTACGGGTAGTCCGGGGAGCCACCCGAAGCGACGGCCAGCTCGTCGGCGAGTGACCTCCCCGAACCCAGAACGGCGGATAGCGCAGCCGCTCCCGCCTCTCCGAGCGCCCGGGCGGCGTACGGCTGGACGTCCTGCAGCGTGCGGAGCTCCGCGTCCGCAGGGAGTCCAGCGGGCAGGGTCTGCAGATCCGAGTGTCCCGGCGTGACTCCGACGCCGTGACTCACCTCTACGGAGATCCCGGCGGGTCGGCTCGGCCGATCTGCGACGAGTGCACCGACAGGAGCAAGTCCCAGCACGAGCAGCACAGCGATGGCCGCGGCCGCGAGCAGGAAGATCGGCTGGCCGGCCGGGGCGCGGGCGGGCCTCCGCCTGGGATCTGGGGTCGCGCGGCCGCCGCGCGGCACGGGTACCGTGCCGCGCAGCGGCGCCCCGGGCTCACCGGCAGGCTGGACCGTCGGCGGCCTGGCGACCTCCGCAGTGCCCGACGAGTCGTCGGGTGCTCCTGATCGGCGACGCATGGAAGCTCCCCCGACCCGCGGTTCCGCATTCCCAGAAGCCGCGGTGTCTGGATCCATTGCATCCGAGACGAGATCTCCCCAGAAGGCCTTCCACGTCGCGACGCCCTAGACTCCCAGCGTCACTTCTTCGCCTCGGCGGTCCATCACTCACCGTGACGTTGAGCGTACGGTCCAGACCTGCGGCAGTGCTTCGCTCGGCTCGGCGTCTGCCTCGGATGCCATAACCATCACCGCTGCTCGAGGTGCCGCCTTGGTGCCGTTCACAGAGGCTCCACCGTGCTTGAAGCATCGACCTGCCGAAAGTAGCGGTGGCGCGCCGCCTGTTGTTTGCGTTGTTGTGTGAGCGGGCGCCTCAACGAGGACTAATCGCGCGAGCTGCACGCTTCCGGGCCCGGAAGGCGGCGCCGTCCTCGCGGTTGCACACCGGGCACTTCCGGCCTCGCGGCCATGGCCACTCATGCCCGCGGGCGCAACGGGTGTCGGTCCTTCGCGGACGGGGCTCGGCGCCGGTGCGCCGGCGCTTGTTCTCTGCCTGGCAGGCCCGGCACCGGCGCGACCCGTCGGGCATCCGATAGGTGTTGGCCTCGTCGAATGCGTGGCCGGCGGGGCACTCATCGCGGGCGGCCTTGGCTATGCCGTTGTGGATCGGCGACCGGGTCGTGTTCTCGGAGTAGCTGGTCGGCTCGAGGTGGTCGGGGCGAACACACCCCCTCAACCGGCACAGGTGGTCCATGACCGCGCCGGCGGGGATCTGTCCGATTCACCGCTCGTAGTTAACCCGGTAGGCCTGCACCTTGCGCCTGCCGATGCGGACGTAGCCGTAGCCGCGGACCAGGGCCCCGGCCCACAGCCAGCAGGGCCGAGATCGGGGCGGTGCTCGGGCACCGGGCCGTTGCGGTCGGTCTGCAGGTCTAGCCGCATGAAGGCGGGCACCGGGGCCATCTGCCCGTCGGCCGTGCGCAGCGGCCCGCCCACCACCTTGGACCGCTCGCGCCAGTAGGCGTCCTGGTCGAGGTAGTAGTCCAGCCCGGCAGGGCCGTACTCGCCTTCATCGAGGGGGCGACTGAGACGGCGAGCCTCCACGGCTGAGACCGTATCCCCGTCGTCCGACGAAACGCCTCCAAGTCATGTCAGGGCATCCGGCTGGGAGACCTGCACGTGCTGCTTGGCGTGGAGCGGTCGAGCCGCACTTGCTCCAGTCGCCAGCGGCCGAGGTCAGGATCGGGACTGCCCCCGGTTCGGGTGACTCCTTGGTCCGCCCCTTGTTTCGTGCAGTCCGATTGTTGGATCTTCGTGCCACCTGACCCCTTGAGGAGGGGCTGTGGAACGCGGCCTTGGGTGACGATGTCGCAGTGACGAAGCCGGAGCGCATCGACCAGGACGTCCTGCATCGCCGCGCTCAGGTTGCGGTGCTGTCCGGTCTGGCAGCCTGCGACGACGTCTCCAATTTGATGGCGGCAGCGGCTTCCAGCGTCGTGCTCGGCGGGTTCACGCCGGATGTGGCTTTGCTCGAGCTGGCCGTCACGGTGCTCGATCTCGCGTGTCCGGCTGGCGCCGAGCCGCTGGTGTGCGAGGGGCTGCGTGAGTGCCACCTGCCGGAGGTGACGTTCCGCGGTCGCGTAGAGCATCGCAACAGCCAGTACGCGCTGTACGCCGCCGCCTGCACGCGCGGCGGCCTGCAGCCCGATCTGCTCAGCGATGCCGCATGGTGGCAGACCCCGCTTTGACAGCACGCCGTCTATGCCGTCGTCGTCTACAGTCGAGTGGCGGCCGAGCGCCTGGCAGTTCCAGTCGGGGAGATCGCTCGGCGAATAGCGGCCCGGCACGGCCTCGAGCTTGTCGCGTGACCCGTTGTGGTCAGGGGGAGGGGTACACGAGAGCCGCTACCTGGCCGTATCGTGCCGAGCGGCGTGACCCATTCATGACCCACGCAGCGGAAAACAAGGGTCACGAAGGGGTCTTCTCCCTGGCCCTCTTCGGCATCCTGGCGTTCGCTCTGCTGTGGCGGGTGCTGGCGCTCTTGCGGGGGCTCAACCCCAGCAAGGTGCGCATGGCCTTCAACGTGTGGAGGCTGGTCTCCTTCGAGGTTGAGACGGAGAACCCTGACCGGTCTCCACCTATGGAGACGAAGGCTCCGGCGACCCAACGGAAGTCGACGTCGTCCAGCCGGAAGACTCAGCGGCCGGCGACGCGCTGAGCCTTGGTCAGCCTGTCGTGTCCCTGTGGTTGATGACGACCTTCTCAATAAGCAGGGCCACCAAGCGGCGTCGCCACTCGATGGACGGGGACTCTCAGACCTCGCGGACCTTCGGGCTCGTTGGCAGCAAGCGGTGCCGCCGCACTGTTCTGGATCTTGTACAAGTCCTGATGTCTCGCCTCCATGCGGGCTTCGGTCGTCGTCATTGTCCGGCTGTAGCTGGCCCAGTCCATCTCCGCTCACGGCGTACATGTTGAGGATCTCGTCAAGCCGGGCGGAGTGCTGCTAGTGCTGTTCGAGCAGCTCGGTCATTCGCCGGGCCTTCTCTTCGTCAGTGCCGTTCAGCGCCTTGGCCAGCTCGGGGGAGTCGAGGCGCATTATGACCGCCTCGCAGAGGAGGTAGTCGCCAGGCGCGATGTTGCGCGAGACCCAGCCGCGGTCTTCCGGCCCCTTGATGCGTCGCTTTGGGAGCCGTAGCGGGTGTAGGCGTCACCGCTGCCACCGCCTCGCGGCTTCGTCTGCATCTTCAGGCCCAGCGCCAGCCGCGACCTGACCGGCTCGACGCGCTGATCGGCGTGAACGCACCGCCCAGCGCGTCGAGCTCGAAGCAGGCGTCGGCGCTGGCGTAGATCACCGACGCCTGGGTTGGGGACACCGACCGGTGCGACCAGCTCTCGCACGCGCCCGTGATACGCCCGACCGCGTGGACGTCAGTCAACAATCAGTCAACAAGACTTCCGTTCCAAACCACCGTCAGCCAACACCGACCAACGACGAAAGCGCTGGTCAACTGCTACTTCCAGAGTGGTCAAACGACGGCCAATGACGCTGGAACGTTCCGCTTCAACTTCTGACGTGCGTCCTCCACCGCCTGCGCGAACTCGTCCACGGCGCACAGCATCATGGACTGGACGGCGACGCTCACGTGCTGGTCGGTCGGGCCCACGGCCCAGGCGGTGCTCGAGCCCTGTGCGAGGCCTTCCTCTCTGTCGGGATGAGGTTGTCTCATGGCACATTCATGGCACTGGACGTTAAAGAATGGTGGACGCCGTTGACAGGTGTCGGAAGGTGTTTCCGCAGCTAAAAGGCCGCATCGACTTATCCCCGCAGGTCGGGAGGACCCGGTTCACCGCGCACATCGGGGCCGCCGTGAAGCGCGACGTCCGCATGACCGACGACGAGGGCGTCCCGCTGTGGGTGATCGAGAAGGAACGGCGGGACTCGCCGTTCAAGGTCGACTATGCGATGGCCGGGCTCATCTCCTGGCAGGCGTACCTCGACGCGATCGCGGCCGGTGACCCGCTGGCACAGATCACCAAGCCGAAGCTGACCCGCGTCTTCGGCCGCGTCCGTAGCTACTGAGGCGGACAAGCCACGACCACGCCGGGCAGCGACCGCAGCTCCGTCCGGGCTGTCCGGCCAGCACCCTCGGCCTGAGCGGGGTCTTCGTCCGTGCGCGGGGCGAGCAGTGCACACCGCGGGTAGCCGCTTGCTTCCATGGCGTAACTTCAGGCTGTACCGTTCCGACGGGGCGGCTGTGATCGACGATCGCTCACCTGTCTCGCAGCGGTCAAGCAACCTCGGAGGGCTCTGTGCTGTTCGTCGTCGGAATCGTCGCAGTCGGAGCCGCCTGGAACGTGACCGGCCTTGTAGTCGCAAAGGCTGGGTCGGACGGCGAGTTGGGTGGGCTGCTTGGGCTCGCCGCCCTTGGCGTGATCGGACAATTCTTCTTCTGGCGTTGGGCGCTCACACAGGACGTCCTGCGTGAGCACTACACATTCCTGCTGCAGATGCAATGGGCGTTCTGGCTTGCGCCACTAGGGATATTGCTGTTCCACATCGTCTTCATTGACGAATGGAACGGGGAAGCGGTAGGCAGTGCAATCTTCATGGTCGGGGCTGCCGTCGCCTTGCTTCTCGGCAACTTCGGCCTTCTCGGCGTGATCTTCGGAGGAGTGGGCCGGGGGGACGAGGCGCTTCTGCTTCAGGCGATCGGTGGCAGTGCCACTGAGCGGTACTTCGAACTGACGCACAGCAAGACCGCGATCCTCTCCGGGATCGCTGCGTTCACCCTCTCGGGTCTGCTCTATGGCACGCTGCGAGGGTGGCGTCGCCCACCCCCGCGCACTTTCACCCACCTCAGTAACGATTGATCGCCGTGAACGTCGCGCGTATATCCGCGAACGCCTCGTGAGTCGGACCGCAGTTCGTGGCCTCGGCATTAGTCGGCGCGAGTGAGGATGTCCTCGTCCCACGGGCTCGGCGTGGTGCTCCACACGAGCGAGGCGGCGTGCTCGCGGCCGTCGGGCAGTGTCACCAGCAGGAGGCCCTGGTGCATGTCCTCCGCCGGCCCGTGACCGATGCGGCCGGTGCAGCGGACCACGCGACCTGGGTCCACAGCGACAAGGGCGGAGCAGCGCTCACCACTCACAGCGCGTTGCCGACCTTCGCCTCGGTGGTCGCCGACCACTCGTACCAGGTGCGTCCGCGTTGCCCCGTCGCCTCGGCCGGGCCTTGGACGACCATCGTCGACCAGTCCGGCGTCGCGCTGTCGGCGAGCGCCATGAGCCGCAGCTACCCGCGTAGGCCCGCCGCGGCCCGGTCGCGGTCGTTGTACGGCAACACCGTAGCGGCCTCGTGGGTCACCTACGCAGGGTGACCTGCACGTCGGCCGACGACACTGGTCGGCGCGCGACGTCACCCCTGCGAGTCGCTTCACGTGGCGCATGGGTGCCGTTGGCTACACCCGACCGGGTGACCGTCTCGTTCGCCTCGTTGACGAGCGCTTGTTCGACCCCCCGCGGGCTGTGCAGGTGGAGCACGACGGCCGCTGGTGGCCCGGCTTCCAGATCAGGTGGCTGCTCTGCGACGACGGCCGCGGTTGCGTTGCTTAGGTGGAGTGCGTTGTCGAGCGCGAGCACGGCCTCGGGAAGCATCTGGCGTGCGTGCCGCCGGCGCGATTCCGGCTCGGTTGACCAGTCCCGCGGTCGCCTACGGAATCAGCACTTGGTGGGCGCCTCGGGCTTGAGTACTTCCTGTCCGAAGTTGGGGTCTGCGGTCTGGGCCGTCGGAGCGACGATCGTCGATCCGAATGGTCCTGGGACCTGCACCCCCGCGGTCACCACGGTTGCCGTGCCATTGGGCGCCGCTGCGGCTACTGACGTGAGGCCCACCGAACTCACCACCGCCGCCGACACGACGGCGAGACGAACGACACCACGGTGCATCGCAACTCCCCTCATCGACGGAGGCATCACCGTCTCGCTTGCGTTGCGGGAAGGCCATGGTCCTTGGGCTCTGGTGCTGGTGTCAGAGCTGGAGCCGGATTGGCTTCCGGCGAAATCCTCACGTGACGTAAACAACTCGAGGAGGTCGGCTGCGGCTTACCCTGTATGCAGCCGCGGCCACTTCCCGGCGTGGTCGGCTCGGACGCCACCACGCCCCCGGTGCAGACGAGCATCGAAGGACGAACGTCGTGAGCGTCGACAACCGACTGACCGACGACCAGCTTGCCACGCTGTCACCCGGCGACTCGGTGGTGATCGAGTCCGGCCGGCCGCGGCATTCAACCGGCACTGTCGTCCGCGCTGAAGGTCCCCACATCGCCGTCAGCGTCCGCAGTCCTCGCGGTGCCGCCTACGTCGAGCAGTACCGCCGGCGTGACGGGAGCCGTATCGGCGGCCGGATACCCGCAAAGCTCATCAACGCCGATGCGCCCGTGCCCCAGGAGGCCCAGCGGCGGACCCGGCACATCGACTCACTGTTCCGCGACTGGGCGCGTCACCGCACCGACGTAAACCGACTGCGGGCGCTGCACGATGCAATCGGCGAGTGTCTCGAGGTTTTGATCGAGCCGACGTTGCGATAGGACGCCCGCAGACCGGTTCCACCCTGGCCGTAGGACCCCCGGGACGGGGCGGTGCCTTCCTTACACTCGCCCGTTGGGTAGGCCCGAGCGGCCAGATGTGCGGGGGCGGGTTGGGCCTGCGAGCGGCGACCGCTCAGCGGCGGTTGCATGCTTACGGGTGGGGCCGGCACCTGACCTCAATGCGACCCGATGGGGTGCGACCGCTCATGGGCCTCCCGCCTCCGTGAGCGGTGAGAAAACAAGGCTGGGGCTTAGCGCTGTACGCCTGGCGCTGGCCAGCCTGCTGGCAGCCCTCTGCGACTAGCCAACGATGATTAGTTCGACCGTCCTGCAGTGTCGCGCTACCTCCGTTCCAAGGATGCGCGTTCTGTTCCTTCACGGCTGGCTCTAGGCCACCATGACGCTGTGGACGGCATCTTCTGGCTCGGGGTCGTGTGCGGGGGACTGTTCGGCCTAGGGGTTGATCTATGGAAACGGCCGCTGGATCGATTGCTTGATCGACGCTTGGAGCACCGTGCGAGCGCGCGCGCAACCGCGATCGCGCAGGTGCTGGCTCATGATCGACAGGCGCTCCGCGACTACTTAACGGAGGTCATCCTGCAAACGACGCTGGTTGGTAGCCTACTTGCCATCCTGAGCGGCATCTTCTTCGGCGTCAGTAGCGGCATAAGCTTCATGGTGTCCGGGCAAGACTTTGCTCCATGGCGCCCTTTCCTGGCCACACTCACCGTTCTCGGTCAACTGGTCGCTGTTATCGGGGCTGTTTACATCGTCCGGATGGCTGGGGATGCCTTGACCGTCGCAAGGAAGCTCGGCGCAACCGGAGCGTCAGCCCAGGGCGGCACGACACCTTAACAACGGGAGATTGACAAGACGGATGTTGGCTAGAGCGACATCCCTTAAATTGACGTTGTCTGGAGATGGCGCGGGTGGTCGGCGGTCAAGTCGAGCGCCGCGAGTAGCGTCTACCGCCCCGAGCGGGCAGTAGTCGCCGGGATGATGTCGGGCCGCCGCATCAGGATGCCGTCGAGATTGACTCAAATATCATATTCAGCAATTGTAATCCGATTACTAGAAGGAAAAAGTAGAGAACCCATCGCAGAGGGTTTCGACGCTTGTCACTGCGCTTACACTGCGGGCAGAAGAGGGTGACGTCGTAGCCCTCGACGTTTGTGCCTGAGGCTACGCGATGGGCCTGATAGTTGTACCTAGGAACCATGCCGGCCTGAAGGGCTCCGCCGCAGCGGTCGCACCTGCGCTGCTCCAGAGAACAAGTTAGCCGGTAGCTGGCTAGCTCACGCACTGTTTGTGTCCATGAAACAGGCCCCTACCCGCCGTCGCTCAGGACACCTGGTTAAGCATCAGTGTGCGGTCAGGCCGCGGTCAACGTTGCGCGCACCCGCTTCACACGGGCGACCAAGGGTCTGGACATCTACCCCTCGGTAGCGCAGCATGTGCGGTCCACAAATCCCCTGCACGCGGACATGTCGTCATGAGACGCTTACTAGCTGCACTCGCCACGGTCTTCGTCTTCGCTGCCCTGCCGCTTGGGCCAGCTCAAGCGCAGGAGGCCACCTGTAGCCGCCCAACGTCCGATGCAGTGGCGCTGTACATCATCAGCAACCAGTCGCCCCGACAGTCTCAGGCGTACTGGTGGGGTACGACTGACCTCACGATCGGGATCCAAGCCGCGCCCAATGTGGACCCCGACGACTATGCCGCCGTGCAGCGGGCGATCCATACTTGGCAGACGGCGATTGACGAGTGTCTCGGTGGTGCGGTGACCCTGACATACGTGCCAGCCCAGCCGGGCAGCCGGGCGCGAACCGACATCGTGGTGCACCTCGTTCCCGGTGCGGGCGGCAACTTCTTCGCCGGTCGCGCCGAGTGCGGCCCTTCAGGATGCAACAACGTCCTCGTCAGCACGACCTCCCCGCCGGGTCAGCCGGGAGATGACGGAGTCGCCGAGTACGAGTTGTGGGCCGTCGAGGGCATCGCCCTGCACGAAATCGGGCACGCGCTGGGACTGGGACACGCCACCAACATGGAGTCGACGGACCTCATGGCCTACGGCTGGGCTAACTCGTCCTTCGGCAGGACGCCCGTGATCTCGCAGTGCGACGTAGATGCGTTGGCCTACGTGTGGGCGTGGGCCATGCAGGGAGCCGAGCCCATGAGGCCTCAAGCGCTGACCTACGCCTGCTCCTAGACGTAGACCGAGCCCGGGGGAGGACCCGGCAGCATGTCGTTGAGCTGATGCGCAGACTGGCATCTGCTTCAGCGTGGTCCTTCAAGGTCTTTTGAACGCTGGGTAACCGGCCCGCCGGTAACGCACCCGCCTACCCAGCATCGTCCGGCTCGAGGGCGAGCCGGGTAGTCAGTGGGTGGCCGCTCAGTACCAGCTCAACCACCGGAACAGCGGGATGAGCAGCCCGGCGACAAGCACAGATGTGAGGTAACGACCTTGTGCATGGTTAGCCGCGGGCAGTCGCTGACCTGCATGGGCGGGTTTGGTCACCCGGCGGTGCCGGCCGGGAGAGGTCTCGGCGGACGGTGGAGCGATTCGGGTCGTGTGGCTCGTTCTTGGCTGGACACCAATCCGGTGACCGCGGGCAGCATCGTCTCCAGGTGCTCGCGTCGGCCCAGGTGCCGGGATAGGGCTCGCAAGTTCTTCAGGTAGCTGATGCCGTGCTCCACGCGGATCCGCTTGGACGCGTGAGCCCGCCGCTCGGTCTCGTGCACCGCGGCGACGGCGGGAGAGATCGGGATATGGTTATTCCGCCAGGCTGGCCGCGGCATGAGCACCGCACCGTCGGTCTGGCGCTCAGGCCCTGGAGCCGGCGTCGGCCAGCAGGGTGACGCCGGGGATGAGGGCCAGCAGCTCGACCAGGCCGGCCTGGAAACCTGGATCAGATCTCGAATGGCGCCCGGCCGGGTCTGCCCACAGCGGAGCCGGTGGCCTAGTCCCCCAGCGTCGATTCTGCCTCAACGGCTGTGGGGCACATCAGACAAAATTCACCGACCCACAAGGGACGACAGGCGCGCTCTGTGACAAATCGGCCCCACCGCAGTCGCGCGCCGACTGTCGGGCCGACCGCTCAGGCTATCCCCGCCAGCGGAACAGAGGTAAGACTCTTGTGGGTTGCGCCTCGAAAGCCCCACCCCATCAGCCCGATCCGCAATCACTCGCAGGCTGCTCCAGCGTGTACCAAACGTCACCAGCCTGAGTGTTCCCGAGATCCGAGATGCCGACGAAGCCCTCAAGGTTGAGGTCGGCAAGGTCTAATTGATCCACAGACTCGGGCGTGCCGCCCGAAACGACGGACCACCGGCCGTGCGCGTCGGTAAAGTCGAGTTGCTTCCAAAAAACGTTGTATATCCCGTGATTTGCTTCAAGTCGGTCCTCGTAAGGCCCGAGATAGTAGTCCGTAACGGTGTCTGTGTTCACGGTGAGGACCGTGCAAGGTGCCACGGAATCGAGGAGGAAGAGGGGCCCTTCCTCGATCGGCATGAGTTCTTTGCCTGGCTTGCCCGTCTCTGTGAAGGTCGCTCCATACCGCAGAATCACGCTCCTGATCGGCACCAGTGACCGATTCTGAATGTAGAAGTCGTGGCCGTGAACCCACCATGAGACTCGAATGGCGTATTCGTACTCCTCGTCTGCGCGAGCCTCTTCAATAACGCGGCGCTGCTCCTGATTGATGTCTCTCTGACTCTCGTTGACGCTTCTCTGCTCGCAATAGCTTACGAGGGAAACCATCAAGGCCAAGGTTGAGAAGATGACGGAGGCGCCAAGCGCTGAGCGCGACGTGCGATTCCCCTTGACGGCCTCTGCCGCTTGCCTGATATCCGCCCATGATGGTGGTGGTGGAGCACCGGACATACCTACGTCCCCCTAGGGTCAGGTCCGTGCGACTCGGGATAGGTCCGAGGACGAGCATTGAACTACGCGGGTGCGCCGCAGTCGACACTCTGGCGTATCGCAAATAGGGACTGTCCCGACTTCAGTTGACTCGGTTCGGTATGGGCGGTCAGGCCGCGTGAGCGGTCTGGGTCAGTGTCTCGAACTCGATGGGCGTGAGTCGGCCGAGGCGTCGTTGCCGGCGGCGTCGGTGGTAGGTGCGCTCGATCCAGGTGATGATCGCCATCTGCAGGTCTTTCCGGGTGGCCCAGCGCTGCCGGTCCAGGACGTTGCGCTGCAGCAGCGCGAAGAGGGACTCCATCGCGGCGTTGTCCCCGCAGGCGCCCACCCGGCCCATTGACCCGGTCAGGCCGTTGTTCTTCAGCGTGGTGACGAAGGCGGTGGAGCGGAACTGGCTGCCGCGGTCGGTGCACGATCGTGCCGGCCGGTGACCGCAGGGCGATGGCGTTGCGTAACGCGGTCACCGCCAGGGCGGCGGTCATGCGGGCGTCCATGGAGTAGCCGACGATCCGGTCCGAGTGCAGGTCCCCGATAGCGCAGAGGTAGAGCTTGCCCTCGGCGGTGGGGTGCTCGGTGATGTCGGTCAGCCAGACCGTGTTCGGCGCGGCGGCGGTGACTGGCGGTCGACCAGGGTCGCCCGGCTGTGCTCCCAGCAGCGGATCTGGGCGCTGGTCGAGCCGCTGATCCCGCCACAGAAGCCGGCCGTGCACGGCCGCACCGGCCGGCCGCGCACCTCCGATCGGGACGTGTTCGAGGGCATCGCGTTCGTGCTTTCCACCGGCATCGGCTGGGCCAAGCTGCCCACCGAGCTCGGCTACGGCTCGGGCTGGACCTGCTGGCGCGGGATGCACGAGTGGGCCGACGCCGGCGTCTTCGACCGGCTGCACCGGGCGGTGCTCCACCGGCTCGGCGAGCAGGGACAGCTGGACTGGTCGCGCGCCAGCCTGGACTCGGTCAGCGTCCGGGCGATAAGGGGGTGAGCTGACCGGCTCCAATCCGACCGACCGGGGCAAGGCCGGCAGCAAGTACCACCTGCTCGTCGACGCCGGCGGGCTACCGCTGAACGTGCTCGTCTCCGGCGCCAACCGGCACGACAGCATGCTCGTCGAACCGATCCTCGACGGCATGCCGGCGATCAAGCGCGGCGGCCGCGGGCATCCGCGGCGCCGCCCGCTCAAGCTGCACGGGGACAAGGGCTATGACAACCCGCAAGTCCGCCGCTACCTACGCCGCCGCGGCATCACCGCCCGGATCGCCCGCATCGGCCGGGACTCCAGCGCCTGCCTCGGCCGGCACCGCTGGGTCGTGGAACGCACGCTGGGCTGGCTGCTGTCCTACAAACGTCTGGCCCTGCGCTACGACCGCACCGCCACGACGATCACCGCGCTGGCCCGCCTGGCCGTCACCCTCATCTGCGCCCGCAGGCTCCCGACGAACTAATGCAACGTCTTCTTAGGAGGCCCTCGCCCTACAACTCTGTCCAGCTGACAGTGTCCGGCTCCATCGTCGTCATGGTGTCGCGGCAGCCGGCCAGGCCGGGCACCCCGGCTCGGGTATGGGCATCAGGCGTCGTCCCCGCCGCTACAGCTGGTCGCCCAGGCCGAGCCGGCGGTGCGCTTCCAGCCCGCCGTGGGCCGAGTCAGCGGTAGGCGCGGCCGGTGATGTAGCGGCCCACTCGGGCCCGGAAGCCGCGGTCCCGGTTGACCCAGGCGATCAGTTGGTGGTCGACGGGGACACCCCGGCGGGGCTCCGGCTGCGGTGACGTCGGGGGCTCCAGCGCGGTCAGGATGCCGGAGCACCCTGCCACCTCACCGGCCATTACGCACGGTCTCGCGGTCCTCGCGGAGTGGCATCTTTCCGCCTGCGATGGTCGACTGGGCGCCGTGCCCGATGTAAGTCCCTCGCACACTGCAATTCCTCCGCAGGCGCAGGCAGCCTGGGCGGAGCTCGCCGACGTGCTCGCCGCGACCGGGCCGGCGCCGTGTGCGGTTGGCGATCCGGAGCTGTGGTGGCCCACCCGCGGTGAGGATCGCGGCAAACATGCGGACGCTGTGGCCGCCTGCCGGGTGTGCCCGGCCCGGGTCGCGTGCGTGGCCTATGCGGTGGCCGCCGGCGAACGACACGGCATCTGGGGTGGGCTGCTGCCGCGTGAGCGGTTGCAGCTGGCCCGGCCGGACGCCGCCTGACCTCAGTTCAGGTCGGGCCGGCGGCAGCTGGCCAGCTGGTCGACCGCCGCGCAGGGCCCGAGGATCTCCTCACCCTCGTTGATGACGAGGATGGACCCGGCGGGATGCCAGACCCCGTCCACGAGCCACTCCACCCTGTGCAGCTCCAGCACCCAGGGGGCGTCGGCGGGGGGAGGTTCCACGAGGTGTGGTCCCGCGTCCATTCTTCGCCGTCGGGGGCCCATTGGCAGTCGCCGGCGGCGCACCAGCTCGGGCAGGGGAGGGTGACGGCGCCCGGATCACTAGGATTGATCATTGGGTCCTCTTCCTCTCAGGCAGGTGAAGGATCAAGTCGCCCTGTAGGTGTTGGGAGCACCTGCGGGGCGGCGCCCTGGATGGGAGTGGCGCAGACGATTCCCCCCGCCGGTTCGGAGCGAGAGTGGAAGCGTCCGCCCGCGCCTTCGACTTCTCCTGTACCCATGTGATCCGGGAACCTCGGATGCGTGGAGAGGCACTTGCCCGCCCGCGTCACGGCTCCTCGTCGGTGATGGCCTGGAAGAGCTCCACGCCGCTGTCCAGGCGGACGATGCGTACCAGACGCAGTCCGCTGACAGTCGGATAGGACCACTGAGCTGCGTAGGCCCCGCTGGGGTGGTCGGTGACCTCTACCCGCTCCGGCTGCCAGTCCTCGGGCAGCCGGTGTCGGCCGGTCACCGGTAGCTCCCGCGGCGGCCGCCGCCGTCGCAGCGCGTGTCCAGCGTGTCCAGCGGCGATGCGCGACCGGTACGGGACCCCGTTGAGATCAGGGTTACCGGAGCCACCTTCGGGGCTGCGCCTCCCCCGCGAAGCGCGGCCGTCCACAGAGCGAGACAACATAGTCCCGTCAAGGAGAGCGAACTACCCGCCGACGTCCTGTCAGAGACACGGGCATGTCGGTTACCGGCCTGAATCCGTGAGACGTGCACTGGAAAGAAGTCGAGGTGCGCCTAGTGCCATGTCTCGCGGCGCAAGAGCTACGCCGACCCGATCGGGCGGTGTGCGGCGGCGGGGTCATGCATGGAAGCGCTGACTGGTTCCCCGCAAACCCGGGCAATCTCGGTTTTGAGCTGGTCATCGCCCACCGCCCGCCCACCGCCCGCCCACCGCCCGCCCGCCGCCCAGGGCGAGAGGGGCCGAGCATGGTGAGCGTAGCTGGAGCGGTTCAGTGATCGCCAGGACAGGCCCTAGCCACGATGCGGCCCGCGGTCGCCGGACTGGTCTCCAGCCAGGAACGAGCCTCCCGCTCTGACCGACTTCACCGGCAATCGAAGGCGCTCCCAGCCGGCACCACCGCGTGATCGAACCGGCCCTGAACAGGTCAATGACGGCCCGCCGCTAACCACGCACGAGGTCGTTACAGAGCTACCCGCTGGTCCGTGATCTGGCCGCCGAGGGCATCCCGGTGCGGCTGACCTGCGGGGTGCTGGGCCACTCGGCGCAGGCCTACTACGCCTAGGCTGCCGCGCCCATCAGCCAGCGCGACCTCGAGGACGCCTACCTCACCAACGCCCTCATCGACGCCCACGGCGACGACCCGGAGTTCGGCTACCGGTTCCTCGCCGACGAAGTCGCTGGCACCGGCTTGGTCGCCGGTGAGCGGCGCATCTGGCGGCTGTGCTTCCCGCAGAAGCTCTGGTCGACGACCGTGCGCAAGGGTCGGCGAGGCGCGGGCAAGACGCCCGGCCCGGCGGTGCACGACGACCACGTGCAGCGGAACTTCACCGCGCAGCGCCCCGATCAGGTCTGGGTCACCGACATCACCGAACACCCCACCGCCGAGGACAAGCTCTACTGCTGCGCGATCAAGGACTTGTTCAGCAACCGAATCGTCGGCTACGCGATGGACGAACGGATGACTGCGCAGCTGGCCGTCACCGCCCTGCGACGGCCGTGGCCCGGCGCCAGCCGGCGGGCGTGGTGGTGGTCCACCGCGACCGCGGCTCACAATTTCGAGCTCGGAGCTTCCGCGCGGTCCTGACCGCCGCCGGTCTGCAGGGATCGATGGGCCGCGTCGCCTCCGCGGGCGACAACGCCGCGATGGAGTCCTGGCACGCGCTGCTGCAGAAGAACGTCCTGGACCGCCGCCGCTGGCGCACCCGCGACGAGCTACACGCCGCAATCGTGTTCTGGATCGAGCACACCTACAACCGCCGACGGCGCCAGCGCACCCTGGGCAAGCTCACCCCGGTCGAGTACGAACTCGCCTTCACCGATCATAACGCCGCCGTTGCAGCATGATCAGTCCTAACCGCCGTCAACCGAAGCTGCAGCAGTCCCCCAACCTGTCGGGAGAACCGGGTCAAGCTCCTCCGCCTGACGAGGGTCACTTTGGTCTTCAGGGCGAAGGGTCTTGCACGACCCTCGGCGATGCCGCGAGACTCACCGTCCTCGTTAGGTTGCTGCTCTGTAACTGACGGGTCGCTGTCCTGTGACGACTGGGGGGACCCGCGAATGCCGGCTCGTGACGTGGACGTACCTGCACAACCGGCTCCCTCGCTGAGCCAGGCGGTCGTGTGCACCCGCGGCGAGGTGAGCTGTGGGCACCCCCCGGCACCACGTAAGCGACGTACGCCCGGTCGATGGCGCCGAATCCCAGAGGCCCACTTGGTGCGCGCAGTGGTGGCGACCACGGCGTCCCTGCTCCTAGTTGCCTGCGGCGGCGGGACCGCGGACGAGGCTTTCCCGACGGCCGCCGGGACGGCGCTCCCGGCCGAGGATTCCGTCGACCCCGATCGTGCCCCGGGCTCTGGGAACGGATCGGACAGTGGTGAGACCGCGGAGGGATCGGCCGAACAGCAAGACCCCACAGACGCCGAGACAGATCCCGGATCGGACAGTGGTGAGACCG
>NZ_FPBA01000034.1 GCF_900116515.1 Geodermatophilus amargosae | reverse complement strand
AAGCCTCGCTACCGGACCAGGGCGGTCGGGTTGCGCGAGCACGCGCTGGCCGCTGGGCGCGACGCCACGGTGGCGCTGATCTGGCGGGATGGCTCCCGCGGCCCGCTCGCCTCTCGGTTCCTGGCGATCGGGGTGCGCCCGGCCGGCCGCCGCCCGACCGGGCGGCTGGCTGCCGACGGCACACTGCCCGCCGTCTGGCTGCTGGCCGAATGGCCCGCCGAGGTCGGCGAGCCCACCGACTACTGGCTGGCCGACCTGCCCGAAGACACCGACCCGGCCGAGCTGGTCCGGCTGGCCAAGATCCGCTGGCGGATCGAGCACGACTACCGGGAACTGAAGACCGGCCTGGGGCTCGACCACTTCGAGGGCCGCAGCTTCGCCGGCTGGCACCGCCACGTCACCCTGGTCACCGCCGCCCAGCTGTTCCTCACTTCGCTGCGCAGCGACCCAAAAGCGGCTGCGCCGGTCTGAGTCTCTATGCGGTCCTGCACCAGCTGCAGGCCCTGCTGGCGACCTGGACCGGCACCTACATCGTCTGCGGACAACGCCTCAACAGCTACGCCCGAGCGCCGACCTAACGAAGCACTACTAGGGGAAACCTTCTGAGGGACCAACCAGCAACAGTGCGCGAATGAAGGCTGGCGAGCCGGCCTGCCAAGAGCTCGAGAGACCGCGTGTCGTCTCGGACGGGTAGCTCCAACTGATTGAGCAATTGGCGGCGGCCGTCGACGAGCATCGCTGCACCGGCAGGTCGCCACGGCCCGGGTGAAAGCTCGGTGCCCTGCAGCAGGACAGCGTCCGGCACGGGCCCGGACGGCTACTCAGCCAGCGGCCTCCATGTTCTTGGTCACCACGTCGAGCGTCCGTTGCAGGTCGTCCGTGGGGCTGAACTCGACCAGCTCGCTGCCGGCGTAGAGCACCGGCGTGTGGCCCGGCGCAACGTAGTAGGCGTCACCGGCCTCGAAGGTCTCCTCGCCGTTCGCTGACGTGTACGTCACCTTCCCGCTGAGGACAAAGCCCCAGTGGGGAGACTGGCACCGGTCGTCGGGAAGCCCCTTCATGAGCGGCGCGAGATCCGCGTCTGCGGTGTACTTCTCGAAGACCACGGTGTAGCCGCCGTGGAACTCCTCGAGATGGCCCTCGTAGCCCTCAGCCTCGATGGTCTGGCCGGCTGTTGCTTTCGCTGCCCTGGGCATCGTGGCTCTCTCTCCTTGGCCTCTCGAGGCGCTGCGCATGAGCCGTACGCGGCCCGTGGTCCGTCCGGCCCCGCGCCTCCGACAGCACCGTGCTCGTCACCGCAGACGACGTCCAGAGGCTTCCGTCCCCATCCACACAGCTCACCTGCGCCGCATCTGCTACCGGCAGCTCGGCCGTCGATTCCTCATGACTTTTCAGGGGCGTTGAACGATTCGGGTGCTCAGTCGAGCCTTCGCTCCCGCTCTCAGCCTTACCGTGTGCCATGGAGCTGGCCGACGTGGGCGGAGTCGATCTCGAGTACACGGTCGAGGGCGTCGGGGAACCGGTCGTCCTCGTGCACGCCGGTGGTCGCGGACTTCTTCGCACCGCTCGTCGGACCGCTCGACCGGACCGCTCGCCCGGTCCGGTCGATTCCGCGTCGTGCAGTACCACCGGGCGGTCCTGGGTCTCATCGTGGAGGTCGCGCAGGTGATGGGCCCACCAGGGCCGCTGTTCGTCAGGCACCTCGTAGAAGGAGCCCGCGCAGAGCATGTGGTTGGCCGATGAGCTGCATGTTCGTTACTGACCAATCGCCGTCGATACCCTCAAAATCAACTCGCAGGATCATGCTTGCCGTGCCCGCTGTCGATGTCCCTGAGCGGCTCGTTCGACGACACGCGGTCGGGACGCGGCAGGTGCCGGGCGGGCCGGTCGGGCGCTATCCGCTTGGCGGGGTGCGGGAGGGAGTCATGTCGTCGGTGGACGGCGGGATACCGTCAGCCCGGCGGTCGCGCAATTTCGTGACGAGGACGGCGACCTGGGTGCGGCGTTGCAGGCCCAGTTTGGGCAGCAGATTGCTGACGTAGTTCTTCACTGTCTTCTCCGCCAGGCCGAGCCGGTCGCCGATCTGGCGGTTGGTGAGCCCGTCCCCGATCAGCTGCAGCACGGCACGCTCCCGTTCGGTGAGGCCGGCCAGCGGATCCGGCCGCCCGGCGCCGTCTGCGGTGTCGAGCACCGCGCTGACCTCGGGCGCGAACATGGTGCCGCCCGCAGCCACCCGGCGCACGGCCGCCCGCAGCGCCGGGCCGCGCACGTGCTTGACCAGGTAGCCCGACACCCCCGCCCGCACGGCTGCTGCCACCGTCCCCGGGTCGGCGTACTGGCTGAGCACCAGGCAGCGCACCGCGGGCACGTCCGCGCGCAGCCGGGTGCAGGCCTCGGCCCCGGTGCCGTCGGGCAGGCGCATGCCCATCACGGCCACGTCCGGGCGCACGGCCCGGCCGCGGACCAGCGCCTGGTCGACCGAGGCCGCCTCGGCGACGACCGCGATGCCCGCGTCGCCGGCGAGAACCTGGATCACGCCGCGGCGGACCACCTCCTGCTCGTCGAGCACGAGGACCCGTACGACGGCCGTCTCTGCCGGCACCGGAACCAGCTCCCTGGGGTCGAGGGGTGCGGCACGACGTCGTTGGCGTGCAGCCGCAGCGCCGTTCGGCCGCGCGGGAGTTCGCTCCCGCGTCGGCACCCTAGAGCCGGCGCTCCCCGGGCGGCGGTCCTGGCCGACCGGCCGCTCGCGTTCTCCGACCGTCACCGGGTCACCGGCGCAGCCGAGCCGGAGGATGCGTCACGGCCGGCGCCCTCGCGGTCCACCGCAAGCACCGATGAGTCGTGCGACGCCTCCGGAGATCCACCGGAGAGGAACTGGAGGACGGACGTCAGGCTGCAGAACTGGCGCTGGGTCCGGGTCCTCCCTGGTCGGGTCCTCCACAGGCTGACGTGCATCCACAGGTCGCCGGGGCCGGCGGCCGAGCGGCGTCAGCGCCGGTACGCCGTCACAGGGGGCATCCGCGGCGACGAAGCGGGTCCCTCGACCGCGGCGTTGACGGGGAGGTCGGTGGGTGGCCAACAAGCGGCGACGCGACAAGGGCGACGGCGGGATCAGTGAACACCGGACGAGGGCCGGCCCGCGCTTCCTGATCAACTACGCGGTGCAGCGTGAGGACGGGTCGACGCGGGTCGTCCTCACGCGTGGATTCGTGAGCAGACGGGAGGCCGCGGTCGCCCTGCGTGCCGAGCTCCGCAAGGCCGAGCTGGGGGAGTGGGTCGAGCCGTCCAAGCCGCGCCTGGACGCCTATCTCGCCGAGTGGATGCAGACGCAACGACTGAGTCCGTCGACGCGCGCGTCCTATCTGTAGAACATCCGGTTGCACATCGACCTCCACCTCGGAGGCCACCGGGTCGCACGCCTCACCGGTCCGATGGTCGGCACCTGGATGCGCACGTTGGAGGCGACCGGCCGGGCCGACGGCACAGGCCGTCTCTCAGCCCGGACGGTGCGCTAGGTGTTCACCATCCTGCGGTCGGCCCTCGGTGACGCGGTCAGGCAGGGACGGCTCGCGGTCAACCCGACCGACCGGTCCACGCCACCGATTCCGGCCGAGGCCCGTCCTCCCGAGATGCAGGCCTGGACCGCGCTCGAGCTCGCCCGGTTCTCCGCTGGCCCGCTGGCCAGGACCCCGATCTGGCCATGGGCCGGCGGCTGCTCGCCGCGACCGGCCTGCGCCGCGGGGAGGCGCAGGCGCTGCGCTGGCGGGACGTCGACCTGGACGCCGCGCGGATCGCGGTGCGCCGCAGCGTCGGGGTGGTGAAGGAGAAGGGCGCCGGCGAGGAGCTGGTCGAGGGTCCGCCCAATACCGGCCGGTCGAGGGTCGTCGACCTGGACGCCGGCACCGCGGCCGCGCTCCGTGCCTACCGGGCGGCTCGCGAAGAGGTGGCACCCGGGCTCGTGCGTGACACGGCGGTCCTGCTGAGTGAGCTCGACGGCACCCACCGGCACCCCGAACGGTTCTCCCGCCGCTCCACCGCCTAGGTGGCCCGGGCGCGCAAGGCGCTGGGGGACCTCAATGTCCGGCTGCCTGTCCCGGTTGCGCTCCACCTTGACCCAGGCGCCCGAGTAGCCCGCACCTACCTCCTGCCCGGCGCCGTCGATCGCGGTCTTCGGGACCGCAGGTTCGTCTGACTCGCCAGGCGCGGGTCCCGGGCCACGGCCGCCGGTGAGCACCACGCAACCTCGCCTCACCAGCCAGCGTCCGCCCGACCCCGTCACCTCGGCGTCACGACGGTGGCAGCGGGAGGCGGATGGCCGAGTGCCACTCCTGGAGGAACAGGACCGCTCGCGGTGGAACTGTGCCGCCAGCGCCGAGCACACGGCACTGTTGTAGGAGGCGCTGCGTGCCCGGTCGCCGTCGGCCTGGCTGCCCTCGACGCGTCGGCTGCGGGACCCGAGTGGTGCCCCGGCTGACTCGGCCCCGCCCGCGCCGTCGGTCAGGAGCGGGCGCGGACGGACGAGGGAGCTCAGCTCCCGCTGCGGGTCTGCAGCGGCGTCCGCCCGTCGCCGAAGAGCACGATCCGGTGGACGAAAGTGCCCTGCGACCCGGCAACGTTCTCAGGCGGCGAGAAGGACGTCCCGCGCGGGAACCCCTCGGGTGGCGGCGTAGGCGTACGGGTGTGTGTAGGCGTACTTGGCCTCCTCCGGGTCGGCCTGCAGGCGCAGGCACGCGCCGGAGCTCCAGTTCCAGACGACCACGGTTGCGCTGGCGAGGTCCGGATCCCAGAACAAGGCCACCTCGACCGGGCCCTGCTCACGGCGCGCCACCTCGAGCAGCTCCCGCCGGGTCCTTTCACTGAGCGCCATGGTTGCTCACTCCCTCGGGTAATCGGCCGGCGATTGGTCGCCGGCCGTTCCTGGCGCCGATGCTCGACCGGGCCGCTTGCGCGCGGCTGTCCAGCCGCTGACGTCCGCCAGAGCGCTGGGGTCGAGGCGGCTACACGCGCCCAGCGCACCGCCTCATGTAGCGCCTGGGGCTGTCGGCGGCTCGTCAACGCCGTGAAAGCGGGGCGTGCAGGGTCCCGCCCAGGCGCACCGATGGCGGGATCTGGCCTCACCAGCCCGCGTCCCGGCCCGCGGAGCGCCGATCCACACAGTCCCGAGACGTTTCCGAACGGCCGCGGAGATCCGCGGCCGTCACACGAGGAGTGGTCATGATCCACGCGGCACCCACCCGGTCAGCCGGCTCGCGCGGCCAGCGACGGCGAGGACGCCTCCTGCGGCGAGGCGGGATACCGGCGTTCTTGCTGCTTGCCTTCGGCGTGGGTTGGCCGGCGCTGGCGGTACCGGTGTTCTCCGGCATTCCTGCCGGTCCCTTCCTCCTCTTCCTGGTCTTCATCCCCCTGCTGGGTTCGGCGCTGTTCGTGACCCGTGTCGCAGACGGGCCCGGTGCCGTCCGGCGGCTGCTGTCACGGGCGTTCCTTTGGCGCTTCGGCATCGGTCGCTGGCTGGTGATCCTCTTCGGGCTGCCGGCGCTCACGGTGCTGCTCGCCGCCGTCTCGGGGACGCTCGTCAGTCCCGAAGGCGGCTGGGTCGTCGAGCTTGGCTGGTACCTCTTCAACACGCTGATCTTCGGCGCCCTCACGTTGAACCTGTGGGAGGAGACCACGTGGGGCGGTTTTGTCCAGTCACGGCTGATGGCGCGCCACGGCCTGGTGGGGTCCTCGCTGCTGACCGCGGTGATCTTCGCCGGGATCCACGTGCCACTCGAGTTCGCCGGCGACCGGGCGTGGTCGGACATCGCCGTCAGCTTGGGCCTGCTCTTCGTCGCCGCGCCGGTGTACCGCTATCTGGTGGGCATGCACCTCCTCGACACCGGCGGCAGCATCCTGGCCATCGGGGTGCAGCACGCGTCATGGAATGCCATCCAGCGCCTCGACGTGGTCGAGGGCGGCTCCTGGGAGTGGCAGGCACTCGCGGCAACAGTCCTGCTGACCGTGCTCGTCGCCGTCGGCCGGCGGCTCGGCGCCCACATGTCGCGCCCCATGGGGCGCGAAGCGGAGAGGGCGGCCGCCAGAACCTGGATCACCGGCCCGGCGTCCGCAACGGCACCGGACCACCGCAGTTCAGCCGCGGCATGACCGAGGCTACGGCACATGCGGGTTCCGCCGGTTCACCGCAGGGAGATCGTACTGGCGGCCCAACCGTTCAGGTCCTGCGGTGGCCGGTGGTCCGGCGCGCGGCGTCCTTCGGGACTCATGGGACGCCGCCGTCAGCCGCGACGTCCGTGGTCGACTCGGCCGCTGGCGCGCAAGGCGCCAACTGCAGGACGTCGACGAAGGCGCCCTGTTCCCGGGCGCCGGCGAGCGCCGCAGGCTCGAGCCGGTCCGCGGCGTCGGCCTCGACCTGTCGGATCAAGCGGCTCATCAGGGCCGAGCGGCGGATGCCTGTGCGGCTGCGGAGCTCGTGCCCGGCGGCCAGGGTCAACGCGGCGTCGTACCAGCGGTCCTCCCGCGCGGCCAGGATGGCCAGGCAGTCCAGGCTCTCAGTTGTGGCGCCCGCGTGGTGTAGGGCGTTGGCGGAGCGCAGCGCCCGGGCCAGGGTGTGCGCGGCCGCAGGCAGGCGGCCCTGACCGAGCTGTGCCAGTCCGAGGGCGTGCAGCGATCCGACGGCTCCCTCGTGGTGGCCGTGCATCTCGTTCAGGCGCAGTGCCTCCTCGGCGTGCTGGGCCGCGTCGACGTACCGTCCTTCGTCCACCTCGGCCCGCGCTCTCTGCACGAGGGCGGCGGCGAGGACGTGCCGGTCCCCGCTGCGTCGAGCCGCTGCCTCCGCTGTGGCGAGGCGCTCGAGGCCGGCGTCCTCGTGCGCGTCGATGGCCGTGCGGGCGCGCAGCACCTGGCACAGTCCGACGCCCCAGGAGTCCTCCAGTTGCGCGAAGAGGTCCACCGCACGGTCATGGGCGCGGGCGGCTGAGGTGTACTCGCCTCGGCCCCACTGCGCGATGCCGAGGCCGATCAGGACCTGGGCCAGGGACCGCTTGTTGCCCGCCTTCTCGTACAGCTCGGCGGCGGCTCCGCAGTCGACCACGGCTGCCGCGAGGTCACCGCGGGAGACGGCGTAGGTGCCGGAGCTGGAGAGCAGATCCGCCTGCAACGCCGAGCCGTGCGGGACCAGTTCCTTCGCCCGGGGAAACCACTGAGCTGCCTCGTCCAGCACTCCCTCCCGGGGCCACAGCCACCATAACGACGCGAGCAACCGGGCGCCGAGCTCCTCCTCGCCGAACGTGAAGCACCAGTCCAGGGCCGACCGGAGGTCGGCGACGGCGTCCCGGAGCTGTCCGCGCCACCCCTCAACCTGCAGCCGCCCCTGAGGCGAGGTGCCGCCTCCGAGGAGTTCGGCGTACCAGGCGGCGTGGCGGCGGCGGGCCGCCGCCACGTCCTCCTCGTTGCGGGCCAGCCGCTCACCCGCGTAGGCCCGGATCGTGTCGAGCAGGCGGAAGCGGTCGGTGCCGTCGGTCGCGACCAGGGATTGCTGCGCCAGGCCTAGGAGCAGCTCGAGGCCGTCGGGAGGCAGCCCATCACCGGCCACCGCGGCCGCCGCCTCCAGCGCGAAGGGGCCGGCGAACACCGACAGGCGATCGAAGAAGGCGGCCTCGTCGCTGGACAACAGTTCGTAGCTCCAGGCGATCGTCGCGCGCAGGGTGTGCTGGCGGTTGTCCCGGGTCTCGTCGACGAGCAGGCGCAGCCGGTCGTCGAGGACCCGCACCATCGTCGACGGATCGAGGAATCCCGCGTGGGCGGCGGCGAGCTCGATGGCCAGGGGGAGTCCGTCGAGCAGCAGGCAGATCCGGGCGACGTCGGCGCAGTTGTCGTCGGTGAGTGCGAAGTCTGGCCGACGGTGCGCCGCCCGTGCGGTGAACAGCTGCACCGCGGCCGACTCGGCGATGCTGCTGAGGGTGGTGGCCTGCGGGTCGGGGAGGGACAGCGGAGGGACCGGCCAGGCCATCTCCGTTGCGGCGCCCAACGGCCGCCGGCTGGTGGCCAACACCGACACGCGGGGGCAGGCCCGGAGGATGGACTCCACGAACGGGCGAAGGATGCCGCGCACCCGTTCGCAGGTGTCCAGGACGAGGACGACGTCCTGGTCGCGAAGGTGCGCGATGAGTGCCGATGCATCTTCGGCTGGGGTTGGGGAGCCGCAGCCTGCCGTCAGTGCCGCGAGCACCGCTTCGGGGCTGGACACGGGGGACAGGTCGATCCACCAGACCGGCCGAGGGCAGTTGAGGGCGAGCTCGGCGGCCAGGCGTGTCTTCCCGGCGCCGCCCGGTCCGATGAGGGTCATCAGCCGATGACCGACCATCAGCTCGGCCAGGCGGGCCACTTCTCCTTCTCGTCCGATGAGCGGCTCCAGCGGGCCAGGGAGCGCGGTCGCGAGTGGTCGGCTGATGACGTCCGGCCGGGGGTCCACCCGTGATGCGAGCGGCGGATTGCTGGGCACCGGGCTCTCCAGGTCCGGAGCCTGGGTCAACACGGCCTGCTCGACGGCTTTCAGGTCGGGGCCGGGATCCAGGCCGAGCTCCTCGACCAGCACTGTCCGGGCCCGGTCGTAGACGCTGAGCGCCTCCGCCTGCCGACCCGATCGGTACAAGGCGGTCATCAGCTGGGCGTAGAAGCGCTCCCGGAGGGGATGCATCCCCACCAGGTGCTGGAGTTCCGCCACGGTCTCCCCGTGACGCCCCAACGCGAGCAGCGCGTCGATCCGCAGCTCCATCGCCGCCAGGTGCAACTCGTGCAGCCGCTGCACGTGCGCTGCGGCGAACTCCTCGTTGGCCACCTCCGGAATCGGCGCTCCTCGCCAGGCCTCCAGCGCGCTGTCCAGGCGCTCGAGGCGCTCCTGCGGGTCAGCGAGGTGTCGAACGGCGCCGACGGTGGCCTCCAGGCGGTAGGCGTCGATGTCGTCGCGGGCCGCCCGGAGGCGGTAACCGCCCTCGACGGTCTCGATACCGGCCGCCCCGTTCGTGAGGGACAGCGCCTTGCGCAGATGGGACACGAGGACCTGCAAGGCGTTGAGTTTGTCGAGACCGGACCGCTGCCCCCAGAGCGCCTCGATCAGGGTGTCGGCGCTGACCCGCTCTCCGAGATGGAGCGCCAGGGTCACCAGGAGCTTGCGCGGCAGGCCGCTGCGCAGCGGAACGGCCTGCCCGTCGACCCGGAGCTCCAACGGCCCCAGGAGGCGCAGTTGCACCGGGGGAGCCTACGGTGCCGGGCCGCCGATTAGGGGTCCTCCGTCAGCGGGATGACAGCGGTGCATCAGCCCTGGTGTGTGGACTGCGGATCGATCGACCACCTGGGGAGGACTCTGACCGTGGGCGCTGACTACAGCACCGAGGACCTGCGGGGACGGCTGTCCAGTGTGACGGTCGTCGAGGCATTGGGGCCGCCGTACTTCGGCACCGGGCACATCCCCGGGGCGGTCAACATCCCACCGCACCGAGTCGTCGAGCTGGCGCCGACGCTGTTGCCCGCGAAGGACGCCCCCATCGTCGTCTACGCCGCGCACCGGTTCTCCCATGGCGCGGACGTCGTCGTCCGCCAGCTGGCACTTCTCGGGTACAGGGATGTGTCGCGATACGTCGAGGGCAAGGCCGGGTGGGCCGAGGCGGGGCTGCCCCTCATCGAGGATGGCGAGGGATGACCCAGCGCCGCCCAACCACTCCGTGATCGGCGGGCACGCCGGCTCTACGCCCACCCGGCGGGTAACGGTGCACCGGCAGGCGGAGCAGTGCGGAGCGGCCGCGTCGCCGCCCACGCTGGCGGGCTGCGGCTGGCTGTCGGGCGCGGTCGGCCAGATGGCGCGGCCGCGGACCGAGCGCGAACCCCGATGCGCTGTCGTGCCGCTGTCTCCGAGGCTCGTCAGCGCAGCAACAGCGGCTGATCAGCGGGTGCCACCAGCGTCTTGGCCCTGGCGCCATCCGGCGCAGTTCCGTTCGACGTGATGCAGGGATGACCATGATCGAGATCCGCAACCTGACGAAGGTGTACGGCGGCACCACCGCTGTCGACGGCCTTACCGTCACCGTCCGGCCGGGACGGGTGACCGGGTTCCTCGGCCCCAACGGGGCCGGCAAGTCCACCACGATGCGCGCCGTCGTCGGGCTCGACCGCCCGACCAGCGGGGAGGTGCAGGTCGCGGGACGGCGCTACGCCGACCATCCCGCCCCGCTGCGCGAGGTCGGGGCGCTGCTGGACGCCAATGCTGCCCATCCCGGCCGCAGCGCGCTGGCCCACCTGCGCGCGCTGGCCGTCACCAATGGCATCGGCCGCGCCCGCGTTGACGAGGTCGTCGACATGGTCGGCCTGCGGCAGGTTGCCGACCGTCGGGTCGGCGGCTTCTCCCTCGGCATGGCCCAGCGACTCGGCATCGCCGCCGCGCTGCTCGGCGATCCGGCAGTGATCCTGCTCGACGAACCGGTCAACGGCCTGGACCCCGACGGCATCCGCTGGATCCGCGGGCTCTTGCGCGGGCTGGCCGCCGAGGGCCGCACCGTGTTCGTCTCCTCGCACCTGATGAGCGAGATGGCGCTGACGGCCGACCACCTGGTGATCCTCGGCCGTGGCCGGCTGATCGCCGACGTCTCCATGGAGGAGATGACCGCCTCGGCCACCGGGCAGGTGACGGTCCGCAGCCCCCAGGCCGACGACCTGGCCCGGCGCTTGTCGGCCGACGGCGCGGCCATCACCCGGCCGGAGCCGGACGTCCTGGCGGTCACCGGCCGCACGAACACGCAGATCGCCGAGACCGCGCTGGCGGCCCGGATTCTGCTGACCGAACTGGTCCCCGTCCACGCCTCGCTCGAGGACGCCTATCTGGCGATGACCGCCCACGACACCCAGTACCGGGCCACCACCCCCGCCACCACCGACCCCGGGAGGGCCGCCGCATGACCACCATCACCGACCGTTCCCAGGCGACGCCCACCGCCGCGGCCGCCACCGGCATCCGGGTGACCCAGCGCCGGGTGTTCGCCGCCGAGGCGATCAAGTTCCGCAGCCTGCGCTCCACCGGCTGGCTGCTGGTCGCCAGCGTGCTCAGCATCGTGGCGGCGGGGCTGTTCCCGGCCCTGGGCGTCCTCCTGGGCGGCCTCGACCCGGCCGGCGGCGAGGGGAGCAGGACCGATCCCACCGGCGGCGCGCTCACCGGCGTGAGCTTCACTCAACTGCTGATCGCCGCACTCGGGGTCCTGGTCGTCACCAGCGAGTACACCACCGGCCTCATCCGGGCGTCGTTCGCTGCGGTTCCCAGGCGACTGCCGGTCCTGTGGGCCAAGGCCGCCATCGCGGCCGCGGTGGCCTTCGTCGCGACGCTCGCCGCGGCGCTCACCGCCTTCCTCGCCGTGAAGGTCGTCCTCGCGGCAGCGGACGTGACCATCTCCCTGACCACCCCTGGCGTGGCCCGCGCGGTCGTGGGTGCATCGCTCCTGCTCGCCGTCACCGCGGTCCTCGGCGTCGCGTTCGGCGCGCTGCTGCGCAGCGCGGTCGGCGCGGTGGCCGCGCTGTTCGGGCTGCTCTTCGTGACTCCGCTGCTGGGCATGCTGAGCCCGCAGATCAGCCCCTACCTGCCCGGCAACGCCGGCGCGGCGGTCGTGCAGACCGGCGCCACCGCCGGGTCCCTGCCACCCTGGGCCGGTCTGGGCGTGTTCAGTCTCTACGCCGTCGCCGCCCTGACCGCCGCCGCCGTGGCGCTCACCCGACGCGACGCCTGACCGCCTCCGGCCACGGGCGGCGCCTCCGCCCGTGGTCGGCGCCAGCGACATCAGCACCCCATCAGCCTGGAGACCCCACCCGCAGTATTGCCATGACCACCCTGACCCCGCCTTCACCGACGCTTCCGCCTCGACAACCGTCAGGACCAGCAGGAGCTTCACTGCGGTCGGCGTCATGCTGACCGCCCTGGGCCTGATCGCCGGCGCGGTCGCCGGCACCGTCATGATCGCGTTCGGGCTGGCGAGCACGCTGGACTCCGGACCGCAGCCGTTCACCACGTCCACGGCCGCGCTCGTCACCGACAGCGCCACGATGGACGACGTCCACGGCATCGCGGCGGTCACCGGACCGCCGACCGTGCAGATCTCGGCGCGGACCGGAGATCCGGCCGGTGTGTTCATCCGCGTCGGTCCCGCGGAGGCCGTCGACGACTATCTCTCCGGGGTCGCCTTCGACGAGGTCACCGAGGTCGACTCCGACCCGTTCGACCTCACCGTCATCACGCACCCGGGCGGCTCCACGGCCGCTTTCCCCGTGGAGCAGGACTTCTGGGTCGTCTCCGCGACCTCGGGGTCGCAGGCCGAGCTGGCCTGGGCTATCCAGGACGGGAACTACCGCCTCGTCGTCATGAACGCCGACGGCAGCCCCGCCGTGGTCACCCAGACCCAGATGCAAATCGAGCTTCCTCGCGTCTTCACCGTCGCCACCGGCGTGCTCGTCGGCGGCGCCTCATCGCGGCGGTCGGAGTCGCCCTCCTCGCCGCCGGCATCCGACGCGGGCCAGCCACGTCGATGCCGACCACCCGCAGCGAGGGGCTCGCCTCGGCGAGGGCGACCGCGATCCCCCGACCCCGGTGCCGATGTCGAGGACAGCCGCCTCCGGCGCGGCGAGCCGGTCGGCGAGACCACCCAGCCGGGGCGCCAGCTGCGTGACGAACGTCTGACCGGCCGGGCCGGACATCCGGCGGAGATCAACCTTGAGCGCGAGGTCCTGCCGGGCCCAGGACAGCCGCCCCTCGGCGGCCGCCGCAGCCCGCCGCAGCGTCACCGCCAGCCGCTGCGCCAGCCCGCGGCGGACCCGGTCGGGCAGCTCGGCCAGCGGCGGCACCAGCTCCCACCCACCTGGCTCGCGCCGGACGGCCATCCCCAGTTCGGCGAGGACCCGGCCGTGCTCCTCGGTGAGGTCGAAGGTGTCCGGGCGCAGGGCGCCGGTGACCGCGGCCAGGGCGAACGCGGCGTCGGTCAGCTCGCCGACGCGACGGGCCACCTCATCGACCCCGACGGTCCGGCTAGTGTCGACGCCTGCGTACACGGCCGCACCCGCTCCGACTCGCGCGAGGTCGGGGCCCGGCCAGACCCCGGAGTCCAGGATGGCGCAGATCGGCCCGCGGAGGAGCAGACCTCCTCACGCGGCGCGCTGTCCGGTAGGACTTCCGCATGACCGGGAACCGGTCCGGCATCGAGACCGTCGAGCGGATGGTGGCCGCCTACAACGCGGCGGCCGCGGCTGGCCTCAACGCCGAGGAGGCGGCGGCCCGGACGCTGCGGGTGTTCGACGAGTTCTACGCGCCGGACGTGCGGTGGGTGGAGGCTCCGACACCCTTCTTCCCCACAGGCAGGAGCGGCAGCCGCGCGGAGCTCGACGCCGCGGTGCGCGGCGTGTCGGCACGGCTGGGCGAACGTCGCTACACCCTCCTGGACGCTTTCGCGGCGGCCGACCGGGTCGCCGCCGAGTACCTGTGGGAGGCCACCTACCGGGAGGACGGCCGGCGGCTGCGAATCCGCCTGGTCACGCTGTACCGGTTGCGAGACGGCCGATTCGCCGAGCTGCACGAGTACCCCTGCGTCGAGTCGCCACCGTCAGCATGACTGCGCGGCGGCGGTGGTGGCGCGACGTCCCACCGCACCTGGCCTCCACCCGCCGGGGACCTGGCGTCGATGCACCACCCACCGGTGCGCTCCGCGCCGGTGGGCTGCGCCTCATCCCAGTGGTGGAGCCAAGGTCGGCGGTGAGCCCGCGGTCGGCACACAGGGCAGCTGCGGAGACCCTCGGACGAGACTTTCGGGGACGTAGACGAGGTGGTCGACTGCGGCTCTCAGTCCTCGCGGCGCCACCGCAGCTCGTGGATGAGGCGCCGACCCGCGAGCTCCACCGGCGGCGGCTGCAGGACCAGCTCGCCGTCCTCGAAGCGATACCGCCGCACCTGCTCGGTGCCGAGCTGTTAGGCCACAGGCTCAACTCCAGCCGGAGCACCACGAGGTCCTGGCGCACTCCATGCAGTTGGCGGTCAGGGCGTGTGCCAGTCCCTGGGTGACGCGGCCGAGTACCGACAGCCGGTCGTCAGGCACGCGCGCCGAGGTTCGCAGCGGTTTGGTGCGAAAGCTGGCCAGTACGCGCGTCCCCCTGTGCGCAGTCAGGATGGTCGCTCCCGACGGCGGACCTCCTGGCGGACGATCGTCGCGGCAGCGGCGAGGGACTCAGCCGCCCGGCGCCTGACGCCTTGGACCCGCGCCGGGTCGGCACTGAAGGCGTCGGACCCGTCGAACGCGTCGAACGCGTCGAGGATCAGCCCGCATATCGGCCGTGAGGGAGCACCTCCGAAGGTAACCGAGCCCAGCGACCGAGACCCCGGCTCCGTCCTCGTCTTGAGCAGCCTGGAGCGGTTCCGTATCCGCCCAGGGCCGATACTGTGCGTCGGGCCGCCGCGATGGGGGTGGCGAGGGCGCGGGGCCCGGTCATGGGGGGACGCGTGGGCGCCAGCGGTGATGACTTGTGCGGGAGTTGAGCCGACGGGCACTGCTCGGTTGGGCGGGGGCGTCCACGCTCGCCACCGCCGGCTGCGGTGCCGCAAGTCGCTCGTTCACGGCGCCGGCGTCGACGACGTCTGCGCCCGCCACCTCCTCGGCCATACCGGCTCCTGACTCTGCGCCGGTCCCGACACCCGAGGTGCGGCTGATCGGCGACGGGTCGACGGCCGACACCGGCCCGCCACCTCATCAGCCCGTCCCGCGGAGGCTGATGCCGGGCGAGCGGCCGCCCCAGTTCGTGGTCTTCTCCTGGGACGGCGCGGCCAATCTGTCCACCGGTCTGTTCCCTCGGTTCCGGACGCTGGCGCAGGAGCTCGGCGCGTCGATGACCTTCTTCCTCAGCGGTGTGTACGCGCTGCCGGCCGATGCCCGGATGCGCTACGCCCCGCCACGGCATCCGGTGGGCTCCTCCGACATCGGCTTCCTGACGACCCAGGAGGTGCTGGACACGGTGGCGGAGGTCCGCCTGGCCTGGCTGGACGGGCACGAGATCGGCACCCACTTCAACGGTCACTCCTGCGGCGAGAACGGCGTCCGGCTCTGGTCCCCGGAGGATTGGGCCAGCGAGATCGCCCAGGCCAAGCGGTTCGTGCAGACCTGGAAGACCACCACCGGCCGCAGCGACCTGCCGCCGCTGCCCTTTGACTACGACGTCGAGCTGATCGGCGGCCGCACCCCGTGCCTGGAGGGCCAGGACGGCTTGCTGCCCGCCGCGGCCGCACTGGGGTGGGCGTATGACGCCAGCTCACCCGGCGGTCAGCAGGTGTGGCCCGGGAAGAAGCTGGGCCTGTGGGACTTTCCGCTGCCGTCGGTGCCCTTCCCGACGTCCGACCCCAGCCAGAGCGCCAGCGCGCTCGCCATGGACTACAACCTCATGTACCGGCAGACCCAGGGGGACGTGGCCGGCGACCCGGCGATGTATGACACCTGGCGCCAGCAGGCCACCGACGCCTATCTGGCCGGCTTCGAGCGGGCCTACACCACCAACCGTGCCCCGCTGTTCGTCGGCAACCACTTCGAGCAGTGGAACGGCGGGATCTACATGGACGCGGTGGAGGACGCGCTGCGGGCCATCGCCGCCCGGCCCGAGGTGCACCTGGTGTCCTTCCGTCAGCTGGTGGCCTGGTTGGACGTGCAGGACCCCGCCGTCCTCGACCGGCTCCGCACCCTGCCGGTGGGCACACCCCCGGCCGCCGGCTGGCAGTCCTTCCTGGCCTGATCCCGTCCAGGCTCGTCCGGAGGGAGCGATTTACGATTTCGTGCAAGATTGTCGGGACGGGTTGCTCGTGATGGACGGGCCAGGGTCGGGGTGTCGAGAGCCTGGCCCGAGCTGCGGCTGTCGCCGATCGCTGGGTGACCGGGATGTCCCGGGTGTCCCGCGCCGGGTCTGATGGAGGCTCTCCTTCGCCGGAAGGATGAGAGTCATGGCGGCATCGCGGAAGTACCCGGACGAGCTGCGCGAGCGGGCAACCCGGATGGCGGTCGAGGCCCGGTAAGGACCCGGCGACCCGACCGAGGGGCGTTGGCTCGGATCGGCAAGCAGTTGGAAATCAATCCCGAGACGCTGCGGAACGTGTGTCAGGTGCCCTACCTTGGGGCACGTCAGCTTCCTGTCTGCTCTGCGGCGGAACCCGCGTTCGAGCACAGGAGGAATGCGTGCCCCTCCTCGATGACCGTGCGGGTGGCCCTGGCCGGCCCGCGGGTGGACCCGCCCACCGGCGATCCGTTCCGGTCGCTCGACGCCGCAGGAGGCGACTGGCGTGGGCCGGCGTGCTGACCGCCGCGGCCCTCGGCCTGGCGCTGTGGCTGGTTCCCACCGTCGTTGGGGAGTCGCCCGGGGATGAGCCGGCCGCCGGCTCGACGCAGTCTGCGGAGGTGGCTGGCCTGCCGCCGGTGCCCAGCACTGCCCGGATGCCCGAGGATCAGCTGCGCGCCACCATCAGCGACCTCGAGGACCTGGTGCAGGGCGACCCCGACGCCGCGGGACCGGAGACGGACGAGGTGCTCGACACCCTCCGGCAGGTCGAGGTGCTCGGCGGGGGAGAACAGCGCTCGGCCGCGGTCGTGGCGCACGACGCCGTCGGCGCGGCGGTCGCCGCTGGAGGGCTCGCCGCCGCCGTCGGGCAGCAGGTGCAGGAGGTGCTGGCCGGCGTGGCCTGGCCCGAGCGGCTGATCGACCTCGTGCAGACGGTCGGTGCGGACCCGCCCGCTTTCGGCCCGGCCGGCCCGGGTCTGCTCGACCCCCTCATCGCCCTCGACCATCAGGTCCCCGCCGACCAGACCGCCGACCGTGCCGCCGCACTGCTGGAGGACGTGCGGAACGCTGCGGAGCGAGGCGAGTTGAGCGAGGCCTTTGCTGATGCTGCCGTCCCCACGTTGCAGGAGCTGGCCGACCCGGGGCCTCACCGCGCCCTGCAGGACCTCCTCGCCGACGCCGAGCAAGACCCGGGCGCCATCGGCCCGGCCTCCGAGGAGGTGCTGACGTCCCTGCGCGCTATCGCGGAGCTGCCGGTGTGGCCGCAGGGCAATGAGGTGGCCGCACTGTTGGACCTCGTCCGCCGGGACGGTCAGGTGACACCGACCTTCCGAGAGGCCGTCATCCCGGTCCTGGTGCCGCTGGCGCGCTGACCGGCATAAGGCTCGGGCAGCCGGACGCCCCGCTGTCGGAGAAGCTGCCGGACATGACTGACGTTTCCTCACCAGGCCTGTGACCGCGGGTTCGGGCGGAGCCGTGCCCGTTGGTAGGTGAGGCGGTCGGGGTGCAGGAAGCGAGCTCCCGAGGCGAGGGTGGTCTGGCCAGAGAAGCACTCCTGGTCCCCGGGAGCCCGGCCTGGGTGAGTGGCCTCGGCACCGGCCCGCTGCTGGTCACCGTCGGGGCCGTGCTCTGAGGCGCCATCGGCCCAACGGTCCCGATTGGCACGGTCGCCGGCTTCGGCGCTTCCTCCGCGGCCGTGGTGCTCACGCTCCCTCGGCTGCTGCTCGCCGGCGGGGCGTCTGCCGGGTCGCCCGGCGGGGACTCGGCCTCGTTTAGGGGTTGCGTCGCTGAGGCGCCGTCCACGCCACCGCGGGTCGCGACCAGCGCCGTCGCGGCGCCCAGCCCCAGCAACACCACGACCATGACAAGGGCGCAGCACCCGGTCCCGACGCGTTCCGACCACCGGCGGGTGAAACGTTCGGCACGGGCAACGCCCACAGCGGTCAGTGTCACGCCGGTGCTCATGAGCCTTCAGTGAGTGACCGCACCGGCACGGCCGCGGGGTCACGTCGCCGCCCTGGCTCGCTGGTGCAGCTCCGGCGCGGCTGTCTCGAGCCCGAGTAGGGCCGCCGGCACCGCCGCGGCGCGGTCGGGGCCCCAGTGCTGATTGGTCCTCATGCGGCTGGTCCTCTCCGGGGCTCCTCGTGCAGGCTCGCCGTGGACGGGGAAAAGCGGTTCACCGCGACCCTCGCTTTCCAGTGGAGCAAGTCCAGGCGTCATCCGCTCCCCGGTCTCGCGCCCAGCCCCCCGCTGAACCGCCCCTGGTGCGTCCGGAGACTTTGGGTGGCGGTCCCTGCCCTCGGCCGCGGGGCGGTGCAGCCCTCAGGAACCCATGCAACGCACCCGAGATGTGGCTGATCCTGCACTGCCTCGTAGACGAGCTGGCGAGGCTTGGAGGGCGGCCCGGGTGTCAGCAGGTGGGTGCGCTCAGCTCGCCGGTGGTGGTGAGGTCCACGCCGCAGGCGCCGAAGTCGGCGCGGGAGAGGTCTCGCACCACGCCCAGTGCTTGCTGGGCGGGATCGAGCTGGGCGAGTCCTGGGTCGACCATCACGGTGCTGACCAGCTGGCCGGAGTGCCAGGTCCCATCCGCTGCCAGCCGTAGCGTGACGATGCCGCCGATGCCCGCCGGGCCGTCGTTGGAGAGGGTGCGGTAGCCGGTGAAGTTGCCCATGCTGTAGGCGATCAGCCGTCCGCGGTACCACTCCATGCCCCGCAGTACGTGTGGGCCGGCACCCAGGACCGCGTCTGCGCCGGCGTCGATCACCGCATGGGCGAACGCGATGGCGTCTCCTCGGTTCTCGCCGAGGAAGATCTCAGGGCCCGGGCGGACGTGGCCCTGGTCTGCACCTTCCGCGCCGGCGTGGATGGTGACCAGGACGACATCTGCCTGCTCGGCGGCTCGACCGACGAGCTGCTGTGCGGCGGGGATGTCGAGCAGGCTCTGGGCCCAGCCGTAGGGGGCGAAGCCGAGGATCGCCACTCGCAGGGACCCGACGTCCTGCAGGGTCACCTGTCCGGGCATGCCGGTGTACTGCAGACCCGCCGCCGTCAGCGCCGCCTGCGAGTCGCGCAGGCCCGCGTCGCCGAAGTCGTGCGAGTGGTTGTTCGCCAGGTTGATGACGGTGAACCCGGCCTCGCGGAGCCATCCTGCATATGACGGTGGAGTCCGGAAGGCGAAGCAGTCACTGCTGTTGGCGCCGCACTTGGTCGACGTCGCGATGTCGGTGAGGGCCTGGTCCAGGTTGCCCAGCACGACGTCTCCGGTGAGCTGGTCGGCGACGGCGTCGAACAAGTGGCGTCCATCGTCGGGAGGCAACTCCGGCGTCGCCCCCATGATGACGTCGCCGACGGCACTGACCTCGACGCTCGCGGGCGCGGGCTGATCTTGAGACCTTCCTGCCCCGGTGCTGGGCGTCGCCCGGTCGGCGGATGCACCGGCCGAGGTACTAGCCGTCGAACCCTGGCCCGCGGACGGGACGGCAGGACCGCCGGACGAGCATGCGGTGGTGACCAGGGTGACGACCACGGTCAGCAGCGGCCAGAGCAGCTTCGTCGAGGCCGACCGCGCCTCGTTCGGCGATGGGCGTCGGGCCGCCTGCGTCGCCGAGTCCGCGTGTCTCAGTGAACATCCTGCCCGGCGCATACCCGGAATGGTCGAGCAGGTCGGCGCCCGGACGAGCCGGGTCTGCATGGTCAGCCCCTGCGAGGACATCCTGTCTGCGTGGCAAGCACGGCCTGCTGCCGGATCCTCACCCGAGGAGGGCTGCCCGGGTCGCCTTGGCTGACCGCAGCGACGTCCGCAGCACGGCAATCGCGCGCACAACGACGATTCGCCCACACCGACCGATCAGGGGTGCGGGATAGCGCTGACGGCCGGGCTTCGACGGCAGCAGCAGTGGAGCGACCCGCTCCCACAACCCGTCGGGCACGAGCTTCTCGCGGCCAGCTACGGCTTCCCGTCGGACGCGCCCGGCCTCCGCATCGACGTCGGCACGGCGGCGGCGACTCTCATGCTGGCCGCGCACGCGATCGGCATCGGGGCCGGGCCGGTGACCTCGTTCAGTCGCGCCGCGGTTGCCGTGGCCCTCCGCCTGCCTGAGGGCTGGGTTCCCGAACTAGTCGTGTGCCTCGGCCACCCGCGGCCCGGCGGCCCGGCACCGATCCGCGGCCAGCCCCACCTGACCTGGCGCGACCTCACCACATGGGTCCCGCCCGCCCGCTGCCCCGGCGCGGATGCACCCGAGCCCCCACAAAGCGACCCATGACGGCGTCCACCGTCGCCGATCACCTGGCCGACCGACTCGCGGAGCTCAGCAGCGAAAACGTGTTCGGGCGCCGGTCGACCACAGACAAAGTGCTCCGAACCTGCGGGAGGTGCTCACCGTCAAAGCCAGGGAGTGTCTGAGATGAGGGGCCGAGCACTTCCACGGGCATCAGTTGCCGGGTCTGCGCAGCAGACCCGGCTTCGACTTCAGTACTGCAACGGCACTTCTCCTCTAGGTCGGCCTGATTGCACGGTCTGCGGGGCGACACGGCGCTGGGAACGTCATGACACAGGAGAGGGGACAAAGTCACCGCCGACAAGCCGCGCAACCACACCTTCACCATGCACGGGCTGGCCTGGCCGGCCGCGCCGTGGGTGCGCAGCGGCCGGCCGGTCGACTGGATCGGGTCCTTGTCCGGGTTGAGCGCCGCCACCGTCCACGACATCGAGCTCACCGCCACCCGCAGCGGGGACCACGCCTACCGCACAGGGGTGAACCGCCCTGGCGAGTCCGGAGACTCCATCCTCCTCAAGGACTGGAGTCTCCGGACTCGCCGGGGCGGTTCAGACAGCAGACTGCTCGGTGATCGAATGGGCCTCGCGCGGAGGCGGGAGTCAGCATGTGCGACATGGCACCGATCCGGGCGCTCAGGACGGCGGTGCCGTCTGAAGCGGCTGCCCATTCCGACGGCAACGCTGATGCCTCCCCGCCAGCGTTCCTCGAGCGGGTCCACCAGCAAGCTACCGCCCTCTTGCTGCCATTATCGATGAGTGGCAGAAGGCGCGCGATGCCCTCCTCCGACACTAGCCGGCGAGGACGGCTCGACGGCACTCCTCTCCCACCTACACCGACACCGTCGGCTTTGGTCCAGAGCGACCGCTGAGCGCTGAGGCAGTGTTGGCGCAGGCTCGTAGATAGAGAGGCTGTCGTGCCCGTCCTGAACGAGTTGACGGCGATTCAAGCCGACGCCATCCGTGCCACGGCGGCGATACACGACCGTGATCCTGACGAGCTGGCGCTTGAGCTGATCGACCTGTTGGCCGCGGACAAGACCCCCTTCCCCATCGACGCTACTTCCGCACTTCCCGCGCTCGCGACCGACCACGATGACACCGTGCGGATTCTTCTGCCCCTCAAGGACCGGCAGTGAGCAACGTTCGCCACGGATCCCCGCAGTGGCTCTGGCACGCCAGCACTTCGCCGACGAGCTCAAGACCTGGGCCGGCGACACCACGTATTGGGACGTCACCGGGCACCCCGGTGGCCCGCTGCTGAGGTCGATGCGTCAGAATGGTCACCGATGTCTCACGGCCCGTGGTCGAGGACCGCTCTCGCTCGGACAAGCGGCGGGGCTGCCCGGTGCCTCGCTTCTCGCGGCGACCAACTCCACAACACCGGCGATCTGTCCGCTGGTCCTTCCAGGCCGGACGGTCTTGGCGTCGACCCACTGACCCCCCTCGGTACCCGAGCCGCGTGGTTCAGCGCCGGCTTCGGCCCGTGCCCCGTCTCCCCATTCATCTCGGCATTGATGGAGGAGCTTGTCGTGTGCGATCCCCTCACGCCGATCGCGGTCGTGGTCGAGGCGAAGCTGTCCGGCGCGCCGCCGGCGCGCCGCCGGGGCGCACCGCCCGCCTCATCCTTGATTTGGGCTACGCCACCGACGAGGCCGCCACACTCGTCGCGATCTAACCGAAGGCCTGATGATCCAGATCGAGGCGAAACTCACGGATCCGGCCACCGACCTGTCCGCCGAGCTGGCCGGTGCGCTGGCCGAACTCGCCGGCACGCTGGCCGAGCGACCCAACAATCGGGCCACCGTCACCACCTTGACACGCCGCTGGCGCGCGCCTGGCACGCCCATCCCGCCGGGTGGGGGCGGTGAGGGATCCCCGCATGAGCTGCCACGGGAATCAGTGGACAGTCGGCGCCGACCGCATCGGGCCGCGGCGCTGGTCCGGTGAGGTCGTTGCGATGCCGGCCGGTCGGCTGCATGCGGTCAGCGGCGCCGGTTTGATCCTCGGTCGGGCGCTGTGCCTGGCCTCGGTGATCCTGCTGGACCCGCGCGACTGGCGCTGGCCTGATGACGGCGATGAGGACTGGCCGCTGTGCTGGATCTGCCTCACGCTGACCCATCCGCCGTCCTGACTCGGATGACCGGCCGCCCGAGGGACGCAGACGTGCGCAGCGCCCGGGGACGGCGACGCCTGCCCGGTACCGACCTACCTCAAAGCGCACAAGCGAGGATGCTGGTGGCGGTGGACCGGCACGACGCCCAGGACCCCTCCCGCCAATCGGCCGGCGCCCAGCTGATCGGCTTCTACTGTCCCGTGTGCGGCTACCTCCTCTCCGCCCAAGACCACCAGCCAGCTTCCGCGCCGACGTGTGCCGGCTCTAAGGCCAGAACCGGCAAACGGCATGAGCCGACACAGATGACGACGCCTCCTTTCGACTGAGCTCTTTGGCTCGTCTTGTAGCACTCGGGTGGCTTTGACGGTCATGTGTCCCAAGAGTGCCGGATAAGGGAAGCTGGAGCGGCGAAGTCCGGGTTGGGTACGCGTGATGCATGCGACAGCCCGACCCCATCACATTCAACGGGGCTGACACTCGGTGAATAATCTCAGTCAGCAGCCGGTCAGTCGCTTCGATCGCATGTGCGCATCGAGATCAAGCCCCACGCGCACGACACGCGAAATCCCGTGCATCTTACGCGAGCCCAGTAGCGATACTTATCAAGATGCCCCCAGTGGACGCTCGTCGCTTCGGTTATGCAGAGCCTGACCAGTGGCTACGAAGTAATCAGGGTTCTCACAATCCGTGAGTGCTGGAGAGCCGATTTGGTATCGTCGTCGTCAGATTATTCTCTCGAGGGCACCTCTCGCCTGTCGCACGCGGCCCTGAAGTGACCCGTCGGCTAAACACCGCCTTGCAGGAGCCAAGCAGGGAGGGCCCGGAAGGCCCGACGGAGCAAGCATCCCGAGAAGTTCCGGCAGCGTGGCCAGCAGTCGGTCGATGAACACCAGCCAATGCCTTGCACCGCCCCTAATCGCCCGCCGGCGCGGCCGATCGGCCCCGGTTTCGCGGTCCCACGTACCTGCCAGCGCGGCCGCGACTCCGCGACCAGCTCGGCCAAGACCTCCCGGGACAGCCCGGTCGCATGGCGATCGGCAACAGCAGCGGCACGCGCTAACGTCCTGGATACACTCCGACCCTGCCCCGTCCGTCACGAGCAAGCCGTCCCGCCAACCGTGCACGAGGTCATAAGCACCGGTCACAGGTTCGAGTCCTGCCGGACGCGCAACTTCTGTCTGACCTGCGCCTGCGGGCAGCCGCGCCATTCCCGCCGGCACGTTCCTCGGCGGTCAGCTCACCACCCGAGGTGTCTCATGCATCTGGCGGAGCGCACCCTGCGCCGACCGTCGGGATAGTCCGTGCCCTCCGCCCGTCATGCCCCTCGGCTACGCGGCTCGACCAGGCTCTCCAGCACGCGGATCGCCTCACGCACGCCGTCCTCATGACGGAGCGCCCCCGCGAGGGGCGCTAGGTGCGCGGCGTAGGACGGGGTCTCGAGGGCCGAACGCAGCCTGCGCTCGAGCGTGTTGGCGTCGAGCTGTTCGCGGGGCAGCGGCGCGGGGCCGAGCCCTCGCTCGGCCAGGAGACGGGCCCAAAAGCGCTGATCGTAGTCAAAGGGGACCACCACCGAGACCCGCCCTGCGCGCAGCGCCGCGGCCGTGGTGCCGGCGCCGCCGTGGTGGACGACCGCGCGCACCCGCTCGAAGAGCCAGCCGTGGGGCACGTCGTCCACCACGCAGAGGTGCGGCGCGCGCTCCGGGGCGAGACCACCCCAGCCCCGCGCCAGCACGCCGCGCAGACCAAGCCGACCGAGCGCCACGGCCACCGCCTGCGCCGTCCGCTCGCCGTCGCGCGCGGTCATGCTGCCGAAGCCCACGTAGACAGGCGCGTCATCCGCATCAAGGAACGCGCGGAGCTCGGGCCGCGGAGGCGCATCCACGGCGTGGAGGAAGCCCGTCTGGTGAACGCGCGGACCCCAGTCGGCGGGGCGAGGCAGCAGGGCGGGCGACACTGCGCAGAGGAGCGCGTCAGTGTGCTCCCACCGGTGCGCGCGCAAGCGACCGCGGGCGACCGGCGCAAGCCCCAGGCGCCGCCGCCACGGGGCCACCAGGCGCGCGGTGCTCTGCGTCATCAGCTGCTGCTCCACGGCGTAGGAGGCCAGGTTGCGGCGCGGCCCGAAGGACAGGCGCTCGCCCGCGAAGAGGGGGTGCGCAAAGGCCGCCGTGGCAGCACCCGGGACAAAGGACAGCGCCGCGCACGGGATGCCGCGCGACTCGGCGAGGTGATAGGCGGGGAAGGCCAAGCCGGTGTGGACGATCACGTCCGCGCCGCGGCAGACTTCCTCGAAGGCGGGCAGGTAGCCGGCCAGCAGGCGCTGGTACACGCTCCAGAACAGCACCCTCCCGAGCACACCCGAGAAGGTCGGGCGCCGCCGCCTTGAGGCGCGGAAGCGCGCCGGTAACTCGCCCAGCGAATGGAACTCGAGCCCGAGCGCCGCCGCGCGGGCGCCGAAGGGCGCGAGCGCGCCGAGACGCACCGACCACCCCGCGTCGATCAGCCCTCGACCGAGCGCCAGGCAGGGCTCGACGTCGCCCTGCGAGCCGACGGCCACGAGCACTACACGCTTCACCGGCGCCCTCGCAGGCGCCGCAACGGCTTGGCCGCGAAGCTGTCGACGAAGCTCGCAGCGTAAGTGCCGATGAGCTTCGCCCGCGAGTAGGCGTACACGTACACCGTGAGTCCGCTGGACGTGGCCGGGCCCGCGTAGATCATCTCGGGACCCATGATCTTGTACCACCGGTTCAGCGGGTTCTCGTAGCCCGAGCCCAGGATCACGGGCCGGCCGCACCTGACGCAGTCGTAGATGATCCGCGTCCAGACCAGCAGCGCGAAGGCGGTGTGCCCAATGCCCTCGTTGCGCCAGATGAGGTTGAGTTCGGCCTGTTGCTCCAGCGGCACCCGTTGGAGCCAGGTCTGCCGCGGCCCCTGCGGCACCACGCTCAGTAGGATGAGCTCCGGCCCGAGATTGACGATGTAACCTCCGACCATCGCCCCGGCGCGGTCGAATACGCCCACCACCCGGGTGCAGCGCTCGATGCGCGACGTGGGGATGGTGAGCTCGAGGGCGCCAGCCGACCTGCGCGCGAGCTCCGCGCAAAACTGGTTGAGGAACTCGCGGTGCTCCGCTTCCGTGTGAAGGTCCCGGAACGAGAACATCGACGCCGGAGCCTACGCCTGTGTCCGCGCTCGCGGGTCACGATGAGCTGTGCCCGTGCGGCGCGGACTTCCACGCTCCAACGACGGGGCGGCGCGAGCGTGCTTGCGGGCGATACGGCTCGCTCGCCGGCGCCGGTCGTGTACGGATAGTCGACTGCGGGCAGGTCGCCGGCTCCTCCGCGGCCACCGGCGCCGCCGGTGCGCTCGTCCGCTCCAGACACCACCGCGGCGCCTGCCCCTCCGACCAGGAAGAAGGCGGGCGCCTCGTCGTTCACACGGCCTCGATCTCGGCTCGCGCCGAGCCGACCCGGCGGCCTTCTTTCCACCCTGGTTGCGTCGGCGGGCACACTCGGGGACACCTACACAACGCTTCACAAACATCCCGACGGGAGCACGCGGCGACGGGCGGCCTCGATCCAGGCGCTGCTGGTTCGACCCTTGGGTCCCTCCACACGACCTCGATCCGGTATTGCACCTGTCAACTGGTAGCTGGATCCTCCCCTCAGTCGTTTGGCAGTTCACGTGATCAGGAGATCGCGATGTGCGCCGCTGTCCCGCCCGGGAACCCCTCCAGGGCTGGCCGGTCCGGTACGCCCCCGTCCGGATTCAACAGGCGTCCAACCGCGGCGCTGGACGCACTCGAGCACCGCAGCGCGGTAGAAGAAGCGGAACTCGAACACGAGTCGCCGGTCAGCCATCGGGTCGGCTGGGGACTCGTCGCCCTGTACGCCCTCGCCTACATGGGCACGTGGCTCATGCTGCTGTCACCGGTGCTGGTGACGCTGGCGCTGAAGGTGAAGAGCCTGGTCGGCACCCAGGACGGACCCGGAGCGCTGGGCCTCGTCGCTGGCGTCGGCGCGCTTCTGGCCATGCTGAGCACCCCCATCTTCGGCAAACTCAGCGATCGCACCACGTCCCGGCTGGGGATGCGTCGGCCCTGGATGATTATGGGGCTCATCGGCGGCGCCGTCGGCCTGCTGATCGTCGTCCTCGCGCGAAGCATCCCGGTTGTCTTGCTCGGCTGGTGCATCGCGCAGTTGGCGCTCAACGCCCTGCTCGTCGCGCAGGTCGCGGTGCTCCTCGATCACATGCCGGCCAGCCAGCGGGGCACCGTCTCCGGGGTCCTCGGGGCCTGCCTGCCAATCGCTCTGATCGTCGGCTCCTTCGTGGTGCAGCTAGCGGCGCCCAACCAGGCGGCCATGTTCCTGTTGCCGGTGGCGGTCGGCGGCGTGTTCGTCGTGCTGTTCGCTGTCGTGCTCAAGGACCGGCGTCTCGTCCCAGCGCACAAACCCCCGTGGTCCGGGCGGGAGTTGGCCCGCACCTTCTACGTGAATCCGCGTCGCCAGCCGGACTTCGCCTGGGCGTGGGGGAGCCGCTTCCTGTTCATCCTCGCGTTCTCGTTCCTCACCACGTATCAGGCGTTCTACTTATTGGACACGCTGGGCTCGGCCGAGGCCGACGTCCCCCAGCAGGTCTTCCTCGCCACTCTGGTGTTCTCGGCCCTGACCGTCGTATCCAGCGTCGTCGGCGGCAGGCTCTCCGACGCCACCGGCCGACGCAAGGTGTTCGTGCTCATCGCTGCTGTCGTCTACGGCATCGCGCTCTTCTTTGTCGCCGCGGCTGGCCAGTTCGACGGCTTCCTGATCGGGATGGCGATCGCGGGCGTGGGTTTCGGCGTGTACGCGGCGGTTGGCCTCGCCCTGGTCGCCGACGTGCTGCCCGACCCCAACAACGCCGCCAAGGACCTCGGGGTGTTCAACATCGCCAGCGCCATGCCGCAGTCGGTCGCACCGGCCATCGCGCCCGCCATTCTGGCGATCGGCGGGGGCTCCTACTCCGTGCTGTTCGCCGTCGCCGGCGGCGTCGCGGTGCTGAGCGCGCTGGCCATCCTGCCAGTGAGGAGGGTCCGCTGACGTCCCGGATCGTGGAGCGTTCAAGACTCTCCAGCGACGTACAGACAGTGACCCGCGCTGTACGCCATGGAGGACACCCCTGAGCGGGAGAAGGTGGTTCACCTTCACTACTTCGTTGGGGGCTGTGACTGGTGGGTGGTCGAGCTCGACTCGATGAGCGGCCACAGTTGGTCTTCGGCTACGTCTGCCTGGGTGATCCGCAGATGGCCGAGTGGGGCTACATCGACCTTATGGAGCTGGCCGAGGTGTTCCGGCCGCCGTTGATCATCGTCGAGCGTGATCTTGGTTAGACACCGCGCCCGGCGCGAGAGGTGATCCCTTACCTGTAGGCCATGACGGCTGCCCTGCCCCAGGTGGGCGGGCGAGCCCGGTGGGCTGGCGCTCACTCGGCTTGCCCGTACCCCTTTCAGGAGCACCACACGTCAGCGGATCAACTGGAGATTGACGCCAAACTCATCGGCCCATCTCTGCCAGGAGCGATCAGCGGTGTAGGCGGGGCTTGACAGGCTGCGGGCGAGAGCTAGATAGACACGGTCGGCGATGCCCAGACCGGACTGGTGGCGGTAGAACGAAGCTGTGAGGCGGGCGAAGGGCGTCACGGTGATGCCCAGATCCTCGAGTGCTGCGTCGACTTCTTCGGCAGTCACGCCGAGGCATGCTGCCTTCTGTAGAACCTCGGCGTAGTCGACCGAGCTGATCGTCGCGTCGTTGTGGGCTGCTGCGCGGGAGACGACGTCTGCGCCGGGTTCGTCTTTGATGAGGGCCAGCAGGGCAGAGTCATCGAGGACGATCACTCGATGGTTCGCCTTGGTTTGGGGTTGCGTTCGGCAACGACGTCATCGGTCAGACCGATTTGATCTTCCGCGGCAGCCTCCAGGTGGCGCTCGGCGAGCAGCTCGTCGATCAGGTTCACCTTCGGACCGCCACCTGCGGTCGTTGGCGAGATCCAGGACGAAGGCCGCGGTCTGCGCCACCGCCGCAGGGACGACGACCTTGCAGGCCAAGGTCACCGTGTCGGGATCTCACTGCCGCTCGCAGCCGTCGGTACAGGGGCGATGGTCCCGCACGCCTTTCCCTCACCGGCGCCGGACGGCGACAACATAACCCCTTTTATGTTGTCGCCCGGGACGTCACTGCGGCAGCGCCGCCGAGAGGTTGGGTCGAGAGAAGCAGTCAGGCCGTCTCGACGGTCGCGCCTGCGCCGAAGAGGGTGATGGGGACGGTGGTCTCGTCGACGATGTTCTAGCCGGTGCCAGACAGGAAGCGGAAGTCGGGGCTGTTGCGGGCACGCTGCAGCAAGCGCGCCTTTTGCTCTTTGCTCGGGGAACCGGGGCGCGAGACCAACTCGATGAAGGTGATGAGGTACAGCGCACCCGCCAGCAACGCCGTCCTCCTCAGTTGGTCCATTGGGATTGCGCTGGTTAGTGCGGTTCGGCTGGTGATCGCCATGACGGTCTCGTCCGGTGGATCGATGGTTAGCCGCGCCGTCTTCGCGATGGCTGGATGTGGCGGAGTCGGTTGACCTGGCCGCCCCGGGCCGGGCGTCATCCCGGGGCGGCGAGGGGCTCACCGAGCGGGAACGGGCGGAGCCGGCGGGGTTGCAGCCGGCTGCCCGGACGGCGCCGGCGGGATGGGACCGGCGGGCACCGAGCCGGGGTCGATGCCACCCTGGTCGAGCCGGAACGGCGGGTAGCGGTCGGTCATGAGGGCGGCGTACGCGGTCACCCGCATCGCCCAGCGACCCATGCCCAGGATGAAGTCGTACAGCGGCCGGGGATAGCGGCCGGTGAACAGCAGCACGACCGCGGCGATGAGCACCAGCAGGGTGACCAGGCTGACCCCGGCGCCCCAGCCGCTGTCCCAGCCGTTGTCGGCGGTTCCCACCTGGGTACCGAGCCAGAGTCCGCCGCCGACGAAGACCGACAGGATCAGGTAGTGCGGAATGGGCAACAGCCACCACTTCACCAGCACCAGCCCGCGGGAGAGCCGGTCGGGATAGGCCACGTCCAGGTGGGCGGGGTAGTCCGGCACGTCGGCCAGGGTGAACGGCGGGTAGCGGTCGGTACCCAGAGCCCAGTAGCCGTAGTAGTGCACCCGCCAGGACCAGCGCAGGACGCCAACGTTGAAGTCGAACAGCGGCCGCGGGTAGCGCGCGGTGAACAGGATCGCAAAGAACGCAACCACGCTGACCACCAGGAAAGCCAGCCAGAGAAAGGCCAGCACGACGTAGTGCGGGATGAGCAGCAGCCATTTCACCAGCCATAGCCCGCGCGAGACCGACGCGTCCTCCGACGCGTCCACGCGGACCGGGTACGGCGTTCGGTTCTCCGTCACGACTTTTCCTCTCCTGGCAGGTGGTGCACCGCGGCTGGTGCACCGCGACGGTGTCCGCGGCGCCGGGATGCTCGCCCGTCCCCCGGGCGGCAGGTGCGACATCCGCCGGGGCGCTGGACCGGCGGACGAGACCGATGTGCGCGAGGGCAGCACAACCCCGGACCGCGGATCCCCGGGGCTGAGGCGACTGCGCTGATGGCAGACGTTGGTTCCACCTGCAGCTCCTACGCAACGAGCGGTAGCGTAAATATTGTCGCCACTGCAGTAGCTTAGGCCGCTAGGGTACAAAGTCACGGGGTTAATTTCGATACAGTGGGTTGCGGAGGAACATGGGCGTTATGCCAGAGGCGTCAGCGGGCCGCGGACGGCCACGGGACCGCGCTCTCGACGACCGCATCCTCGAGCAGGTCCTTGCCCTGCTCGGCTCCCACGGCTACGCCGGCCTGACCCTCGACGAGTTGGCCGCCCGCAGCGGCGTCGCCAAGACCACGATCCTGCGTCGCTGGCCGTCGAAGGCCGCGGTCGCCGCCGCGGGCGTGGAGCGACTGGCCCTGCAGACTGTCGACGTGCCCGACTCCGGCACGCTGCGCGGTGACCTGCGGTCGCTGCTGCACGGTGCGGTGGAGTCGTTCGTCCGAGGCCGTGGGCAGTTCGTGCCCCGGCTGCTGCGCGAGACGGGGCATCACCCGGAGATCGCCGACTTGCTCTACACCGTCATCCACACCCGACGACAAGCCTACCGGAGAGTCCTCGCGCTGGCGGTCGCCCGGGGCGAACTCGCTCCCACGGTCGATCAGGAGCTCATGATCGACCTGCTCATCGGCCCGTTCTGGACACGGCTGCTGATCACCCGAGATCCCATCACCGAGCAGTACGTGGACTGCAACGTCGAGGCCGTGCTCACCGCCTTCTCCGTGAACCCGGCGGTAACCGGATGACGGGCCATCGGGGCGGACGTCCGCCGCGCGTCCGGCCTAAGTGGCTAGGGAACGGAACCGCGCTCAGCGCGTGCTGCGGTGATGGTCGACCACCCAGCTCGCCGCGGCCCGCCCACAAGAGCAGTGCAACGAGTGAGATCTCCAGGACGAGGTGGAGCGCCGCACTGGAGATGACGACCGCCAGCCCCCGACGATGAGCAGCGGAACCAGCAAGTAGCCCAGGGCTCGCACCCATCCGGGCATCACACCGGCACGCATCGCGGCCCAGGTCACAGTGACCGGGAACGGCGCCAGCAGGATCAACTTTTCAGACGCCGGTTCGACGGTCACGTAGAGTCCTGGGTAAGCGCTGTGGCTACCAGGTAGTTGGGGGAGCAGTCGAGGTTGTGGGCGGCTGCGGTCGTAGCGGCGGGTGGTGCGGGGGTCGGCGTGGCCGAGCGCATCCTGCACGTCCTGGAGAGCAGCACCCAAGCGCAGCGACTCGGTGGCGTACGAGTGGCGCAGGCTGTGCAGGGTGACGCCGGCGGGCAGGCCGGCGGAGCGGCAGAGTCGGCCGAGCTGCTCGTAGGCGAGCTGGTAGCCGTAGCGGTGACCGTCGGGGCTAGCCATGAAGATCGGGCCGGTGGTGCGCTCGGCGATGTAGTCGTCGAGCGCGCGCACGACCGGGGGAGCCAGCGGCACGCGCGCTGGCTTGCCACCCTTACGGGTCACCTTGAGCACTCGGTGGCCGTGATCGTGGCCGTAGTCGCGGACGTCGGCGCCGAGCGCTTCGGAGATGCGCAGAGGCAGCGATGACCCTCAGATAACGTCCTCTATCTGCGGGTCAAGGCGACTCTGTCAGTTACGACCTCGTGCATGGTTAGCGGGACGGCTTGCTCGTGAGGAGCGCGGCAGGGTCGTGGTGTGTCGAGGAGCCTGGCGCGCGCCGCTGCTGTCGCCGATCGCTAGGTGACGGGACTGTCCCGAGAAGTGCTGGCTGAGCTGGTCGCCGAGCTGGGGCCGCGCTGGCAGGCGCGCCAGGACGCGCGGCTGGCCGATCGGCCGCGGCGGCGGGCGGTTGGCGCGGGTGCAAAGCATCGGCTGGTGTTCCTCGACCGGCTGCTGGTCACCCTGGTGCACCTGCGCCACGCAGTCACTCACGACGTGCTGGCCTGGTGGTTCGGGGTGTCCCGCTCGACGATCACCCGGGCGGTCGGCGGGCATGGGCCGATGACCGCGACCGGGCAAGTGCGGCCGGCATCGGCGATGACGTCGGGTTCGCCACCAAGCCCGAGCTGGCCCGCCGCATGCTGCAGCGCGCCCTGGACGCCGGGGTGCCGGCGGGCTGGCTGACCGCCGATGAGATCTACGGCCAGGACAAGCGACTGCGGGTGTGGTGCGAGCAACACGGCCTGCCCTACGTGCTGGCCACCCGCTCCAACGACACCGTCGCGGCAATCGACTGGCGCCAGCGCCGGGTCCGCGCCTTGATCGCCGGGCTCCCCGAGTCAGCCAGGACTCGGTGCTCGGCCGGGGCCGGCGCGGACGGCCAGCGGTTCTACGACTGGGCCCGGGTTGAGTTGCTGGGCGGCTTCGACCCGGGCTGGGCACGATGGATGCTGGCCCGCCGGGCCATCCCTGCCAGCCTCGGCGAGGAACCCGAGCTGGCCTACTACGTCTGCGCCGGACCCGCCGGAACCACCCTCGAGCAACTCATCGCCGTGGCCGGTGGTCGCTGGCGGATCGAGGAGTGTTTCCAGGCGGCCAAGAACGAGGCCGGGCTGGCCTCCTACCAGGTGCGGGACTACACCGCCTGGTATCGGCACATCACCCTGGCAATGCTCGCCCACGCCTATCTGAGTGCCACCCGCGCCAGCGCGGAAAAGGGG